>JBEKNY010000003.1:0-212906 GCA_049522315.1 Occallatibacter sp. | reverse complement strand
CAATATCGGCCTTGCAGAAGGCAAATCTCAGCTTGCACGCGGCATCTTCTACAAAATCCGCAATCCCGGCTGCCATCAGCCTATGCCGGAGATTAGCTACTTACACCACGGGCTGCTAGGATTGCGCCAGGGCCAGCGCGCCCCAGAGTACGCTGTCGTCGCCAAGCGCGGCGGGGACCACGTCGATACGAGCGCGGGACCACGAAGTGATCTGCCTTCGCAGTTCGGCCCGCAACGGCACGAAGAGGCGATCGCCGGCCTTGCCGATGCCGCCGCCGATCACAATTCGCGCCGGATTCAGCAGCATGATTACGGACTTCAGGCCGATGGCCAGGTCAACCACATAGCGCAAGACGAAAGCGGGATCGGTCATCAACTCCTTTGCGGATTTCCCGTAGTCGCGCTCCATCCAGATCCCCGCGCACATTCGTTCGAGGCAGCCGGAAGCGCCGCAGAGGCAGAGCGGGCCGCCGGGCCGGACGGTAGTATGGCCGATCTCGCCGGCGTAGGAATCCGCCCCTCGATAGATATTGCCGCCTGCGATCAGCCCGCCGCCGATGCCGGTGGAGAGGGTCATGTAGAAAAGAGGGTCGTAACCGGCGCCCGCGCCGTATCGCGCCTCTCCAAGGCCGCCTACATTGGCGTCGTTGTCGATGACCGCAGGCACGCCCAGTTCGTCCTGGATGCAGGAGGCAAGCGGAAAATTCTGCCAGGTGTCGACGTGCGTCGATAGCGCAACTTTCTGCGAGGCAAAATCCACCGGCCCGCCGAATCCTATGCCACAGCGCTCGAAGCGGTTGCTTCCGCGCCAGAGTCTCGCAATGGAAAGAATTTGCTCCACCATCCATTCGCGGCCGCCTTCGCGCTGTGTGGCGTGAGTCTCATGGCGGATCATTTGACCGTTTTCAAACAAAGCCATAGAGAACTTTGTCCCGCCAATGTCAATTGCAAGTATGTTCATGATTCCATTTTCCCATTGAGGATCGCCGGCAAGCCGATCTTCCGATTGGCCGATGGCGCTGCCATCAAGCAGGACGCACGTTACGTCATGCATTGGCGTAAACTCACACGTGCCGTAGTATAGCCGTCGGACAAAACCGCGAGCAAACGTCGCCTGCCGGTTGATTTCACGATGGATCGCGCGTACTCTCATCCCCCAAGCTCTTCGGCGCCAGCCCCGCATCCCAGTTCTCAAGGGCTACGAAGGCCATTTTTCCGCGGCGCCTTGTACACTGACCGTGATGCATTCCACTCCCCGAAAACCGCATCGCATCACTCTCTGCGCGGCCCTGGCTGCGCTGTTGTCGAGCGCCGGCTGCGCAGTGTCTCTCAGCGCGCAACAAGCGCCCCAGTTCTCGCCGGAGGCCGAGCTTGCGCAGGTTCCGCTGCCCGAGCTGCCGGCGAACGCGCTTCCCTTGCCCGAGGACCGTGGAGCCGCCGACCTTGAGCAGACGATGAAGCGGCTGGGCACTACGGCCAGCGTGCTGATGATCGTGCCTCATCCCGACGATGAAGACGGCGCGCTGCTCACCTATCTGACGCGCGGGCTGGGCGCGCGCGCCACGCTGCTTACGCTCACGCGCGGCGAGGGCGGGCAGAACGCGATGTCGGCCGAGAGCTACGATGCGCTGGGACTCATCCGAACCAACGAGCTGCTCAAGGCCGGCCAATATTATGGCGCGCGGCAACTGTGGGGCACTGAGGCCGACTTCGGCTTCTCCAAAACGCAGGAGGAATCGTTTGCCAAGTGGGGCCACGAGCGCGTGCTCTACGACGCGGTTCTGGCGGTGCGCATGGTGCGGCCGCAGGTCATCGTGTCCACCTTTGTCGGCGGAGTGAGCGACGGCCACGGCCAGCACCAGGTAGCCGGCGAGATCGCGCAGGAAGCGTTCAAGGCCGCGGGCGATCCGAAGGTCTTTCCCGATCAGTTGAAGAACGGCCTCGAGCCATGGCAGCCGTTGGCGGTGTATTCGCGCGCGCCGTTCGCGCCGGTTACGGGCGGGAGGATGTTCGACTACGCGACGGGCAAGTGGGCGCCGGCGCGGTTCCATAATTACGTGACGGGCGAGTGGATCGAAGGCTCGCTGCCGGCCGACGTTACGATTCCGGTGGGCATGTGGGACCCGGTGCTGGGACGCACCTATGTGCAGATCGCGCGCGAAGGGTGGGGCGAACAGAAATCGCAGAATGGCGGCGCCAATCCGGCGCTGAGCGGGCCGGATTCTTCGAGCTATCATCTGTGGGCCGTGGCGCCTTCGGCAGCGAGCGCGAACAGCGGCGCGGGGGACGCGAGCCTTTTCCGGAATGCAAAGGTCAACATCGATACAAGCATCGAAGGCCTGGCGCGTCTGGCCGGGAGTGCGCCTCCCGTGTGGCTCACGAATGCGCTGGGCAACATCCAATCCGGCCTCAATGCGTTCACCAGCGACTGCAAGAATGACTCCGGCGTCGCCGCCGCGCACAAGCTCGTCCCCATCTACCGCGAAACGCTCGATCTCGACGCGCGCGTGAAGGCAAGCGATCTCAGCGCGGAAGCCAAGGCCGGCCTGGAGCTTGAGCTGGGAGACAAAATTGCGCAATTCCAGACGGCGCTGAAAGATCTCCTCGGCCTGGATCTGGTTGCGTTCGTGGCCGGAGACGGCGGGCAGGGCGGAGGAGGACGCGGCGGCTCAGCCGGCGAGACGGCGCGCAGCGTGTGGCCGGGCGAGGACTTCGGCGTGCGCGTGCATCTGGCGAAGGCGTTGGGCGGCGCGCGGTTGAACCGGGTTTGGCTCGAGAGCGACGACGGCTCGCCGTGGAAGATTGAGGACGCCGGCGGAGCCAGAGGCGCGCAAGCAGTCACCGAGCCGGTGAGCGACCTGATCTTTCACGTGCTGGCCGCAAGCGACGCGCTGCCTACTGAGCCGTACTTCACGCGGCCCACAACCGAGCAGCCCGATTACGACGTTTCGAATCCGGCCTGGCGCGAGCGCTCGTTCGCGCCGTATCCGTTGGCTGTGTGGGCAGAGTTCACGTTCGACGGCGCGCCCATACGGATGGGACAGGTGGTGCAAACCATGGCGCGCGTCGCCGGAGTGGGTGGCGTGTATGAGCCGCTGGTGGTGACGCCGGCGATTGGCGTGCGCGTGGAGCCGGAGGCGCGCATTCTCACCCTCGATGGCTCGCCCCTGCCGGTAAGCGTAACCGTTCATGCCGAGCACGCGGCCGACGGAACCGTCGATCTGAAGCTGCCCGAGGGTTGGCGCGTCGAGCCCGCGCAGCGGGAGTTCCATTTGAAGAGTGCGGGCGACACCGAGCCGCTGTTGTTTTCGGTGATGCCGGCCGGCGGCGTGAAGACACGCGCGTACGCAATTGAAGCCGTGGCGCACGCGGGCGGAAAGAGCTACTCGACCGGCTGGCAGAGCATCGGCTACTCCGGGCTGCGGCCCTACAACCAGTACAGGCCGGCAGAGCTGCGCACGCGCAAGGTGGATGTGAAGGTGGCGCCGGGTCTGCGCGTGGGTTACGTCATGGGCACCGGCGACCTTGTCCCCGAGGCCATCGAGGCGCTGGGCATCACGCCGCATCTCCTCACCGGCGACGAGCTTGCCGCTGCCGACCTGTCGCAGTGGAACGTGCTGGTGATTGGCATTCGCGCGTACTCGGCGAGGCCGGAGCTCGCCGCAGCCGAACCGCGCCTCGAACAATTCGTCGAGCGTGGGGGAACGCTCGTGGTGCAGTACCAGAACGGCACGTTTCCCGCGCCGCTGCCGCTTTCGATGGGCCGCTCTGCCGAGCGCGTTGTGGATGAGCAGGCGCCGGTGAAGCTGCTCGATCCCGCCAATCCGCTGCTTGCCTGGCCCAACCAAATTACTTCGGCCGATTTCGAAGGATGGTTCGAGGAGCGCGGCCACGGCTTCCTCGAGCACTGGGACCCGGCATACACGGCGCTCACCGAAACCGCCGATCCAGGGCAGGATGCGCAGCGCGGCGGATTGCTCGCCGCCCATCGCGGCAAGGGAACCTATATCTATGTTGCGTACGCTTTGTACCGTCAGTTCCCTGAGTTAGTGCCGGGAGCTTACCGGCTGCTGGCCAACTTACTGAGCGCCGGCAAGGAAGGCTCGGGTGAGTCAAGCGGTTCGCAGGCGGCTCACCCATAAGTCCAAGTCAAGAGTTCTCGAGGAATTACGGCCGGAAAGCGAACGATAGCCTATTGCCGGGGTTGTTGAGACACCGGCGCCTAAACTTTGCTTACAGCGTGTTTCAAAAATGGCGAGGTAGATTTCCGTTGTTATCCCTCAGGGGCTAAAGCCCCCGTATTCTCCCGCATTTTTCGGCCCGGCTAAAGTCACCCCAGCGACGAAGACCTGTCGCTGGGGACCCCGATAAGCCGTGCCCTTGTTACAAAGCTTTTATTGAAGCACGCTCTAACTTAATAGGCCGTCCAAACTGAACTGAGATCAGCCTGTCAGCGGACCCCACCGTCCCGGTTTCCAGTCTAAGTGCTCTCGAAGAAAATCAAATGTCCCTCGCCCGTACATCATATGAGGTCCGCTCAAAAACTCGATTTGCGTCTTTTCCGGGATTCCCATGTAAGCATAAAACCACCGCACCTTTGAATATTCATAAGCTACGCTTTGGTCCTCGCTCACCTGGTCAAAGTGCCCCCGCTCCACCATAAAGGGCCGAGGGGCCATGAGATTGGCTATTTCCGAGTAGTTCGCGACATTGGCAAGGTTGAATTCGTACATGTCGTACTCGCCCAACAGAAGGTAACTGTACCAGGCTTCGACGGTGGTTGTTTTCCAAACCCATTCATTAAAGTCACCCGAACAGATCGACAGGGCATACCGGTCAAGAAACGGCGGAACTCGAACCGCGGTTTTCCCACCGTAGGAAAGCCCATAGAAACCTATCCGCTCCGGATCAACAAAGCTCTGCTCCGCCAGCCAATCCAAGGTCCGCTCATGCTGACCGATAATGAAGGAGAACAGAGCCAGCTTGAGGGGATGGCCCATGCGCTGAATCATCCGGAAATGATCGTTTCCGATGTAGGGATTCTGGGGAGCGTAGACGACGAACCCTTCGTTCGCCAGGCTCTCACGAACGTCGAAACGGCCGCTCGCTACCGCCCTCGGATGTGCCAAAGGCAGGGCACGGCCCTCCAACCCATGCTGGACCACCACCACCGGGCGGCGCTCTCCGGGCTGAATGTCTTTGGGAACAGATAGAACCCCATAGGCATATACATCCGGCCAAACGTCCAGCATCACCTCGTAGCTCTTGAATTTGGGCGCGTCATTAACCAGGCGCGTGCGGGGATTGGCGGGCAGGCTGGCGGCAGGCAACCGCCCAATCACCTCTTCCCAGATGTAGTTCTTGTACCATTTCGTCGCTGCATTCCACTGTTCCGCGGAATTCGACCACTGCGACTGGAGACACTGCCAGGGCGGAGTGTCGCTTCGGTTTTCCCCCTCTTGCTGAGTCGGCCAGGTCGAGTTGGCTTTCGCCCAGAACTCCCTGCGCCGGTCGGGCGACTTGCGAATCAGCGCCTGGGTGAAACCGACCGTCTGGTTGAACTGCCGCTGCAACCGGGCCTGGGGATCGTATTTCTCGCGCTGGTCCCGTGGGGGCGTCCCGTTCGCTTGAAGACCTGCGCCCACCTTCAACGAACTTAAAAACACGCGCAGGGCCTCTTCCGAACCCGGCTCCCCTTGCCCCTGACCGCTCACCACCAGGTGCAGTTTGTCCTCCGCGTTCAAGGCCGCATAAAATCCTCGTGCCCGCTCCACTTCCTTTTGCACCGAATCCAGCGGCGGAGTACCGAGCTTTCCGTTCGGACAAGCGGCTTCCTGATGAACGTTCGTCACGGGGGGCGGTCCCTCGACCTTGGGGCCTCGGCAGGCTTCCACCACCAGGCTCCGCGGGGCAATCAAACTCGCCAGTTCCGCGTCGCCAAACTCCCGCACCAATCCCCAGAGATCCCGATAGATCGGCTCCGTCCAAAGACCTTCCCGCTCCTGGAAATATCCGCTTACGGCGGTGGCCTGGATCCTTCCATCCAGAACTCCGCTATAAAACGCCAGCAACCCTCCCTCTCCATACCCCATCACCCCGATGGGAACGGCCTCCTTCTGGTTTTCGCTCTCAAACCAATCCACAGCCGCCAATATCTTTTGCACCTCAAACCCGATGGGGTGGCGACCCACTTCAAAAGCCATTCGATAGATCCACTCGCGGTGCGGTTGGTTCGTATAGCCGATCCCCGGAATCCCGGAAAAAGTATCGTCCCGGTTGATGATGGCCGGGATCAGCACTTGACACCCGTTCTCCGCGAGGCGCCGCGCAAACTGCGCCTCAGCCGGAACTCCCGAGGACATCCCCACGCTCATCTCCGGCGTCCAGTCCGCGTCCGGTACCGCGACGATTCGCGCCACGGGGCGTCCCTCGGGCTGAAGTAATAAACCTTCGGCATCCAGGCCGCCATAGTTTGCAATCACGGGCGCTAAAACCGGCCAGCGCACGGCGTAGACCTTATAACCGCTCCCCTGGCCAACTTCGGGGGGATCGAGGACGGCTCGCACAGGCTCCGGGGCTTGGGCGGGCACGCGCGCGTCTACCGCCCCAATGATTTGCCGGAAACGCTCGCGATTGACTGAGATCGATCGATCGTAGGCTCGCGCCGAGCTCGAATCCCAATGCCAAAGTCCCGCCCGTTCTTTCGGCGCCTCTGCCGTCCGCTTCAGCAGGAACCGATGGATCCCATCCACCATTTGGGTCGCCAGATCGCCTTCCATCGTCAGGGGCGCCGTCCCCGGCAGCACGGCTGGCGACGTAGTTGCGGCAGGCGTCTGCCCAGCGTCACTTTGCGGAACTGCGGCGAGAAGATTTTTCATCGGAAAGCCAATCGCCAATGTGGCTTTAGCCGACCCATCAAGAAACTCCCGCCGGTTAATTTTGCTCATACCCGGTCTCCTTTGCTGCACGTATTTTTGTCTTCTCGGGAAGGTGTCACAGGAATCGTTGGAGGTGAACGGCGATCCGACTCATTCTACGCCACCTCCCCTTGCAGGGACACCCCCTTCCGATCCAAGGCCGATTCGAGCGTCTCCAGGTCCCTGTAGCCCATAACCTTGCGAAAATTCTGTCCGGTCATCGGCAAGGCAGCGACCGCCTTTGGCCCTTCCGCCTGCCCCGGCGCAAACGGCGGGGCGGCGACACAGCATGTATGCGATTGGCGGGGATTGTATAACTCCATCGAGAGCTGAAAGCGATCATCGTGATAACTCAACATAGATTCACGCGAGCTGTCACAATTTCACCTTGCGCCTCGATAAACCGCCAGAATGTTCTCCGGCGGCACGTCGGGTTGAAACAGATGCGCAGGCGCAAGGATGTAACCGCCGCCGGCGCCCAACACCTCGCAGTAGCGCCGTGCCTCGGCTTCGACCTCGGATGGCGTTCCCATCAGCAGCAGCTTCTGCATGTCAATGCCGCCGTGGAAACTCAACCGGCCGCCGAATTTCTGTTTGAGGCTTTCCGGCTGCATCTCCGGGCACGTCGGTTGAATCGGATCGAGCACGTCCACGCCGCATTCGACCAGATCGGGAATAAACCGCCAGATCGTGCCGCAACTATGGTAAAGCGCGCGTCCGCCGAGCGAGTGAATCCGGCTGGTCATCTCTTTCAAGTAGGGCGCAACGAACTCGCGAAACATGGCCATGGAGATGAGCGGCCCGCGTTGCGTGCCCAGGTCGCTGATGACCAGATAGAGATCAATCCGTCCGCCGGTGATTTCCGCCGCGCGCGTGTAATCCTCCAGATAGAAGTCCGTGAACTTGCGCGATAGAAAGTGGACCCACTCCGGCCGCTCCGCCATGTCTACGAACATGTCCTCCCAGCCGCGCACCAGCGCTGGCCGCTGCCAGATGTCGGCAAACCCGTAAAGCAGCGCGTGCTGCTCGTAGCGCGCGCACTGGGCCTTAAGCTGCGAACGGTCCAGACAATCCGGCGACGGCCACGGGAACGACTCCAGTTCCGGGAAGCTGCTCACGCCCGCCAGTGCGCCTTTGCCGTCCTGGCGCATCGGTCCCCACGGAGTCTGGCTATAGACATATCGTTCGCCCCAAAAATTCTGGAACAAACCGCCGCCCACCTCCCGCTCCGGCGGTTCCGTCGTTTCCAGATGCCGCACATCCACACCGAGCGAGTCGAGCAGATTGTCTTTGTCGGAGTGGCCGATGTGCGCAAACAGCCGCTGCATCGTCGGCGGCTCCGCCCAAAAATCGCGCGGGGTCCGGTCTGGTTGCTCATGCCGCAGTGCCGCAAGCACTCGTTCTCTTGAGGTCATGTTTACCTTGACTCTATTGTCACATCCGCCGCCCCATTGGCTTCCCATTTGAATTTCCCGCTTTAAATTGTTTGCCCACAACTTACGCAGACCTTTTCGGGATTTTCTTCCCGCTCTACAACTTTGCAAGTCCTTTTTCCAGTCCACCATGTCCGGTGGAGCGTAAATGGGAGATCCGGGCGGGTCTCACGCCAAGAGTTCACGCAGAAGCAGAAATGTGAAATCTATGTGAATTCGTCAAATCTTAATCTTGCTCTGCGAGTCTTGGAGGCGGAACGGAGAAGAGGTTTTTCGCCGGCGCGAAACTCATCCGCCCGCATGCGCCCGATGCGCGTGCTCATGGGGTTTAGCAATTGTTCCTACTTATGCGTCCGGGTTGCGTGGAACGGCTGCGCTCATTGCGCACGCGGGCGCGGTCATGATTCCAACCCGATTCCAAAGAAGAAGAGAGGCCCGAATGAAATTCACAGCGAATGCGGCTGCCGCGGCGATTCTGGCAGCCAGTCTTATTGTTTCTCACGCACAGACCAGCGGCTCGGCTTCGCCGGCGAAGAAGCACACGGCAGCCAAGAAGACGGCGGCGCCGGCAGGTCCCACGGTGGAGGAGCAGATTCAAGCCCTTCGCACCGAAATGCAGGGGCAGATCGACAGCCTGAAGAGCGATCTTGCCGCCAAGGATGAGCAATTGAAGCAGGCGCAGCAGACGGCGTCCGACGCGCAAGCGGCAGCGGCCAAGGCGGAGGCCGATGCCACGGCGCAGCAGCAGGCGTTCACTGAAAACGCGGCTGCGGTTTCGACCCTGCAAAGCACGGTCAGCGACCTGAAAACCAATCAGGTCTCGCTGGCCACCACGGTCTCCGACGAGACCACGAATCTGAAAAAGGCGATCGCCAACCCAACTACGCTGCACTACAAAGGCATCACCCTGACGCCAGGGGGCTACGCGGCGGCTGAAACTGTGTGGCGCGCTCATGCCACCGGCGGCGACATTCCCACCCCGTTCACCTCGCTTCCTTACGAACACGGCGACAACTACACGCTCAGCGAATTCTTCGGCTCAGCCCGCCAGTCGCGCATGGCGTTGATGGCAGAGGGTAAGGTGCCCTGGGGAACGGTGAGAGGCTACTTCGAGGGTGATTGGTTGGGCACCGGCATTACGTCAAACAACAACCAATCCAACAGCTACGTCTTCCGCCAACGCGTACTTTGGGCGCAGGCTGAAACCAACAGCCATTTGGCGTTCACCGGCGGTCAGCTTTGGTCGCTGGCTACCGAAGACAAGAAGGGCATCTCCAATATCTCCGGCGACATCATGACGCCGCAGACCATAGACCCGAACTATAACGTGGGCTTCGTCTGGACGCGCCAGTATGGCTTCCGCGTCACCAAGACCTGGAATCATGCGGCAATCGGCGTCGCGGCCGAGAATCCGCAGCTGATTTATACCGCCTCGCTGGCTGGCAACACGCCTTACGCCGTGCTCGGCAGCCAGGGCACCAACGGCGGCAACTACAACGCCGCCATCAGCGCCTGCTCGCCCTCGACCTCGATTGTGAACTACACCAACCAGGCGGAAACCGATTCGGCCGGAAACACCGTCAACGTCGCGATTCCGGTCTACAAGACCGTCAACTCCTGCGCCAATATCACCAACGTCTCCTTCAACTATGCGCCCGATGTGATCGTCAAGCTGGCGCTCGATCCCGGCTGGGGCCACTATGAGATTATCGGCATCGGCGGCTTCGCCCACGAAACTGTGTATCCCGGCGAAACCACGAACGGCAACCTGTATGGAGGGCTCACCGACATCGCGACCGGAGCGGCTGTGACTCCGGCTCTCACCACCGCTGGCGCATACGGGAACAGCATTAAGCTGGGCGGCTTTGCGGCCAGCTTCCGCGTTCCGTTCGGTAAAATGGTCAGCTTCGGCGCCAAGGGTCTTTACGGACCCGGTGTGGGCCGCTACGGCAACTCCACGCTGGCCGATGTGACTGCCGATGCCTCAGGCAACCTTGCCCCAATTCATAATGGATCCGGTTTGGGGACCCTGGAAATCAATGCGACTCCGCGTTTGCTGATCTATTTCAACGGCGGCATCGATTACGCCGCCCGCACCGACTTTGCCACCGCAACAGCGACGACGCTGAGTGCGCCAAGTGCCGACTTCTGCGCTACTATCAGCGGCGTCGTCACATGCTCAACCAGTACCACTGCCGCGCTGGCTGCCGACGGCGCAAAGTGGGGCGCTCACTGGGGCGCGCCTTCCGCGGCCGCTGTCGGCTACGGATCGCGTCTCTTGAGCAACTCGGCTTGCACCAGCAACGCCGCGCCCGGCTACAACGGCAGCTCCACGGGCTACTATCCCGGCGGCTCCTGCGGCGCGCAAAACCGCGACATACAAGAGTACACGGCCGGCTACTGGTACGACTTCTATAAGGGCGACCATGGCCGCTTCCGCCAGAGCATCCAGTACAGCTATGCAGTGCGCGAAGGCTGGTCGGGCGGATCCGGAATCGGAGCCAAGGGCATCGACAACATGTTCTGGACCTCGTTCCGCTACTACCTGCCGTAAGCCAACTATCTCGGCCCAAAGCAAAAGGGGCAGTCCACAATGGACTGCCCCTTCTCATTTGAACGCGGGTCGCGCTTATTCCGCCGCTTCCACCGGCTTGGTCTGCGCCACGGTCCAGTCGGGCGCGCCCACCTTGAACCGCGCAAAGCGCCGCACCGTGATGTTCTCGCCCAGCTTGGCCACCTTCTGCGCGATCAGCTCCTTCACGCTGATGGCCTGGTCCTTGATGAAGGGCTGCTCCAGCAGGCAAACCTCCTCGTAGAACTTGGCCATCTTGCCCTCTACGATCTTCTCGATGACGGCGGCGGGCTTGCCCGTGGCGGCGGCCTGCGCGCGGCAGATCTCCTTCTCGCGCTCCAGATCTTCGGCGGTCACGTCCTCCGGCTTCACGTAGCGCGGATCGCTGGCGGCGATGTGCATGGCCACGTCCTTCAGCAGCTCCTGAAAGTCGTCGGTGCGGGCCACGAAATCGCTCTCGCAGTTCAGCTCCACCAGCACGGCGATCTTGGCGCCGGCGTGAATGTAGCTGCCGACCGCGCCTTCGTTGGTCGCGCGCGCGGCCTTCTTTTGCGCCGAGGCCATGCCCCGCTTGCGCAGCACCACGAAGGCTTCCTCGATGTTTCCCTTGGTCTCCTGCAGAGCCTTCAGGCAATCGCCCATGGGCGCGCCGGATTTCTCGCGGAGTTCTTTCACCAGCTTGGCGTCAATTTTCTCAGTCACAGTCGTCATCTCTCATCCATAACAGTTAAGAATTCACAATCCTGTTGCGCGCCGGTGAATTTCCGGCACAAGAAAAGCGTGGCGGCAGGATGGAGCGGCCACGCTGTTCCCGAACCTGCGCATGGTTCCGCGCGGCGCGGATTACTGACCGCCTTCCGCTACTTCGTCCTCTTCCATCAGGGCCGCAACCGCGGCGGGCGCCTTGCGAATGCCGCCGCCCAGCGCCGCTTCCATATCGACGTCTTCGCCCGCCGCGGACTCGGCGGAGATCTCGACGCCTTCCTCCGCGGCTACGGTCTCGGCAGCCTCTTCCTGGAAGGCCTTGTCGCCCAGCAGGTTCACGCCCTCGGCGGCGGCGTCGGCAATCTTCGAGGTGAAGAGGCGAATGGCGCGCAGCGCATCGTCGTTGCCCGGGATCACGTAGTCCACCACCGTGGGATCGCAGTTGGTGTCCACCACGGCAACCACGGGAATGCCCAACTTGCGCGCTTCCTTCACCGCAATCGTCTCGTTGTTCGAGTCCACCACGAAGAGCGCGTCGGGCAGGCGCTTCATGTTCTTGATGCCGGCCAGATTGGCCTGCAGGTGCTTGCGCTCGCGCTCCAGGCGAATGACTTCCTTCTTGGTCAGCAGGTCGTAGCGGCCGTCCGCGGCCATCTCATCCAGTTCCTGAAGGCGCTTCACCGACTTCTGCACCGTCACCCAGTTGGTGAGCAGCCCGCCCAGCCAGCGCTGGTTGATGTAGGGCATGCCCGCGCGCGTGGCTTCCTCGGCAATGGCATCCTGGGCCTGGCGCTTGGTGCCCACAAACAGGATCGTCTTGCCCTGCGAGCACAGCTCGGTCACGAATTTCGACGCTTCCTTGAACAGCTTGAGCGTCTTTTGCAGGTCGATGATGTAGATTCCGTTGCGCTCGCCGAAGATGTGTTCCTTCATCTTGGGATTCCAGCGCTTGGTCTGATGCCCGAAGTGAACACCCGCTTCGAGCAGTTCCTTCATGGTGATGGTGGCCAATGGTCCTCCTTCGTGGACTGCATTCCGGCTCGGCCGGAATTTATGCCCCTTGCGGGGAGATTTGTGAAACCAGCTTCTAGCCGTTAGCTTCTAGCCGCTAGCTTTTCCGTGCCGGAACTCACTTCTTCGAAAGCCCCGATACTGCTTCTTCAAGCACGAAAAAGCTAGAAGCTAGGAGCTAGAAGCTAGTAGCTAGCAAGCGCTTTAGCGCTTGCTGAACTGGAACCGCTTGCGGGCGCCCTTCTGGCCGTACTTCTTGCGTTCCTTCTGGCGCGCGTCGCGAGTCATCAGTCCTTCGGCCTTGAGCAGCTTGCGCAGCTCCGGGTTGAACTCGATCAAAGCGCGGGCCACGCCCATCTTCACCGCGTCGGCCTGCGCGGAAACTCCGCCGCCGCTCACCGTGGTCACGACGTCGAAGCTCGCGGTCAGCTCGGCCACCACAAAGGTGCGCTTGGCGGCTACGCGCTGCTGCTCGGTGACGAAGTGCTCCTCGAGCTTTTTGCCGTTCACCTTCCACTCGCCCGTGCCGGGACGCAGAAATACGCGAGCGATCGCCGATTTGCGCCGCCCCGTCCCGTAATACTGAACCAGATCCTCTGCCATTCGTATCCTCTTAGCTCTTAGCTCTTAGCTCTCAGCTGTCAGCCTTCAGCTCCTTTGTGCCAAACTCAAATTTCCCTGCTCACCACGGCTACCGGCTCCCGTACGAAAAACTGAGAGCTGAAAGCTGATGGCTGATAGCTGCTTTACAATTCCACCGGCTTCTGCGCCGTGTGGGGGTGCTTGTCGCCGCGATACACCTTCAACTTCGATCCCATGGCCCGGCCCATCTTGGTCTTGGGCAGCATGCCCTTGATGGCTTCCTCGAGGATCTTCTCGGGCTTGCGGTTCACCAGCCGCGTGAACGACTCCTCGCGCAGCCCGCCGGGAAAGCCCGTGTAGCGCCGGTACATCTTCGTCTGGTCCTTCAACCCCGTCAGGCGCACCTTCTCGGCGTTGATCACGATCACGTGATCGCCCATGTCGATGTAGGGCACATACTGCGGATTCAGCTTGCCGCTCAGCACGCTGGCGGCCTTGGTCGCCAGGCGCCCCAGGGTCTGCCCGCTGGCGTCCATCACATACCATTTGCGGCTTATGTCCTTGCCGCTCGGAACAAAGGTCGACATCTCTCTCCTGCCCTCGATAAAACCTGCTCAGCGACCACCGGGACCGGCTACCGGCTATCGGCTGGGCGCCCATCCTAAACGCGGACTTTGCGTTTAGGGTGGGGGAATCAAACCCCCGCAAGCCGCCATCGCCCGCGCCAAATTCACCCCACGGACCACAAACCCGTCCGCGGGGGCCCCGATGCACGCGCACGGGCCTTCAAAATCTACCCACTGCCAAACAAATCTGTTCGGGTGAGAAGCTGCGGGAGTTCGTTCTCATCGGAACCCTGGCTGCGCCGGACCACGAACTCCCTGGTCCCGCATCCGGTGGCCTGGCCCGGCAGTGCCCGCCGGAACCCGGCCTGGGCCGCCGCCAGATGAGTCCGGGTGAACACACTCAGACCCCAGGCGCAACACCGCGCAAGGATTCTAGAATACTGAAAAATCAGCCCCAAGTCAACGAAAGACCCCGCCTTGGGATTGCCCTGATTCGGAGTCCCAGGGCCTGCGCTCCCATTGTGGCAAGCAATGCGCTTTGGTTCCGCTCCGGCGAAAATTCGATACGGAGCGCTGCTGCCCATGTCACGGGAAGAAGACGAAAGACGACTACCGCCAGGCCCGATGTCCGGATTCACGGTACATCGAGTTCCTGCGCCGGACTCGTTGTTGCCCTGGGATGGAATCCTGGCGAGGCCTGCTGAAACACACAAGGCGATTTATATAAAATGACGGAATGAGCAAAACCAACGCCACGATTCCGCCAGTCGCCCCACTGGACTTGAGCAAGCTGCGGGTTTTCCCGCTGGAACAAAGAAAAAGCCTGACGCGGGCCGACGACATTCTCGTCGATCCATCCGGCAACGCGAAGCCATTGAAGCCCGATCTGGTCCCGGTTGTTGAGCGTTGCGTAAGCGACATCCGCCAGGCCCGCGAGCGTGGCGCCAGCGTGATGTTGATTTACGGCGCTCACCTTCTGCGCAATGGAGCCGCCTTGATTCTCGATCGCATGATGGAGAACGGATGGCTGACACACCTGGCCACGAACGGCGCGGGCACAATCCACGACTGGGAATATGCATGGTTTGGAGCCAGTACGGAAAGCGTGGAAATGAACGTGGCCAGCGGCACCTTTGGCGCCTGGGACGAGACTGCGACGAATATTCATCTTGCCATCATGGCCGGAGCTTTGGATGGACTGGGTTACGGGGCTGCTCTCGGGCGTTTCATTTGCGAGGACGGGGCGACGCTTCCGTCAATAAAGGAGTTGGAGGACGCAATCAGCGCCGAACCGGGACATCCGCTTGCTTCGGCTCGTTGCGACCTGCTGCGCGCGATGCTGGCCGGCCACGTCTCGCCTGGCCGTACGGAGGTCGTCCATCGCTGGAAACAGGCCTCGATCCTCGCTTCCGCGTGGCGGCGCGGAGTTCCGCTTACGGTGCATCCGGGGATTGGCTATGACATCATTACCAACCATCCGATTTTCAATGGAGCGGTGATCGGGCGGGCGGCTGGAAGCGATTTCAAGCTGTTTGGCGGATCGGTGGCTGGACTGGAAAACGGCGTTGTGATGTCCGTCGGTTCCGCAATCATGGGGCCGCAGGTTTTTGAGAAGAGCCTCAGTTGCGTGAATAATCTTCGCCTCCAGGCGGGCCGCGGCGTGGTCACAGGCCACTCCATTTATGTCGTCGATTTGCAGGATGGCGGAAATTGGGATTGGACCAAAGGCGAACCGCCGAAGACCAACGCCGCTTATTACCTGCGGTTTTGCAAAAGCTTTTCCCGCATGGGCGGCGCAATGCGTTATCTGCAATGCGACAATGTCACCTTCATCCACAATGTGTTTCAACAACTCTGCCAATCGTGAAGGGCGGGCGGCCCACCGACGCGGTCCCAAGCCGGTTCGAGTTGCGGTATCCTGTTGAAGCGCGCCCGTAGCTCAGCTGGATAGAGCGAATGCCTCCGGAGCATTAGGTCGGGAGTTCGAATCTCTCCGGGCGCACCATTTCCCCTTCCCCGCCCCGCGGATGTCAAGCCCTCCGCCCCCGCCGTTCCTTCCCACTTGCACCTAAACTCCGATCACTGGCGCCCTACTTCTCCACTCGATTGGTGGGAAATTGGCGCAGTTTCAGCTCCGCCCTCGATAGGCCAAACGCACCGAAGCCCCTCGCTTCCGAGAGGCTTCGTGTGAACTCAGAGGGAAGTGACGCCTTGTCGGTCGACGGCGTTCGGTTCCGCGCTTGCTGGCAGCGCCTTGCCGGATTTACGACAGCGAGTTGCTGATGTTGGTGAACACCGTGTTTACGGCCGTAGCCACATGGCTGACGCCAGAGATGCAAACGAGAGCAATCAGGCTAACCAGTAGGGCATACTCGACCAGATCCTGACCTTCCTCTCCGTTCTTCAGGCCCTGGAATTTCGCGTAAAGCTGCAGAAACAGGCTGTTCATTTCGGTACTCCTTGGTAGTCGAGGTTTACTGTTCAGCGAATGAAGCGGGATGCCGATTCAGTAACGGTCAGAAACCGCGTCCGCCCCGGCGTCTTCGCCAGGGGTACGCATGTAACATTCAAACTCGTTACCATTGCCGGCTCAATGACTCTTTAGCTCCATGCGCTAACACTTCCGCGCCATTACCCGCTGCCGCGCCTGTGCGCTTCCAGTGTCAAGCCCTCCAGCCTCGCTGCTCCTTCCTTCCCGGCCCTGAACCTCGCCTCCCGCCGCCTCGCTTCTCCATTCCTTCGAAGCACATACGGACTCAACCCCATTGCCGGATGGCCAAAAATTTCTCTCCCGAACTTTGCAGGGAATTACCGCCGTTTCGCGCACAATGGTTCCATGATCGACGACCAGACCAGAACCGCTCCCCAACCGCCTTCCGGGCCCTGTGCGCTGTCCACGGGTCACTGACCACCGACCACTGACCACTTTTTCACTTACCCCTACCCCCCTATACCCCCTCCTGGTATCAAAACGGCTAATTTCTCTGCATAAGTCTTTCAGAATCAACAAACGTATTCCAGAAATGGCCCAAAACCGCGGCGATTTTCGTCGCCAAACGTCGCCAAGTGTCAGCAAAACGGGCTTTTTTATAAGCGAATCAGCCCTTTTTGCCCATTTGCGCTATGAGCCGCAGCGAACCTGAAGCCCCGAATTGTGAACTGACCACTGATCACTGACCACTGTTCACTGTGCTGGCCATCCTTGCAATTCCCTGGCTGCGCTCCTTTAATTCCGTAGCAGTGAAAGCAGCGAACCGGCCATTGATGTCTGAAGCGAAGGGCGCGTCCGCGCTTGGCGCTCGGGCGGCGCTTGCGCTTTGCGGCTTCAGCGCCGTCGTGGGCCAGATCGTGCTGATGCGCGAGCTGATCCAGGTCTTCAACGGAAACGAGATCGCGCTGGGAATCCTGCTGGCGACGTGGCTGCTGTGGACGGCGGCGGGGAGCGGCGTGTGGAGTGTATTGACCGCCGCGACCGGCCTGGGGCGCAGCAGGTCGCGACTTGCCGTTGCCGTACTCGAGTGCCTGCTGGCCGCAAGCTTGCCAGCGGCGGTCTGGGCGCTGCGCGGCGCGAAGGCGCTTTTCCAAACCGTGCCGGGCGAACTGGTCGGTCCGGTTCCCATGCTGCTCACCTCGCTGGTGTGCCTGAGCGTGTTTTGCGCGGCGTCGGGCGCGCTTTTTGTGGCGGCGGCGCGCATGGCCGAGGCGGAGTGCGGGCTTTCGGCGCGCGCGGCCGCCGGCACGGCCTATCTGCTGGAAGCGGCGGGCTCGGGGCTGGGCGGAATCGTGGCCAGCGTGCTGCTGGTGCGCTACCTCGACGGCTTTCAGATCGCGGTCCTCGTGGGATTGCTGAATCTCCCGGTGGCTGCGGCGCTTATGCTGCGAATGCGCCGCATCCAGGTTGCCGTGCTGGCGGGTGCGGCGGCGCTGGCCGCGGTTCCGCTGCTGGCCTGGGTTGCGCCGCAGTGGGATGCGGCGGCGCGGGCACGGCTGTGGCGCGGCTTCAACGTAGTGGGCGCGCGCGAAACGATCTACGGCAATTTGACGGTGACGGAAACCGGCGAGGGCGAAGGAGGCGCAATCCGCAGCCTCTACGAGAACGGCGCGATCCTGGCCAACGCGCCCGATCCGGCCGCGGCCGAGGAGGCGGTCGACTACGCGCTGCTGGAGCACGCGGCGCCCAGGCGGGTGCTGCTCATCGGCGGAGGCGTGAACGGCGGCGTGGCCGAGGCGTTGAAACATCCGACGGTCGAGCGTCTCGACTACGTGGAACTGGACCCGGCGCTGATCGGCATGGCGCGGCAATATTTCCCCGCGCAGACGGCGGATTTCGATTCCGATCCGCGCGTGCATCTGCATTTTCTCGATGGCCGGCGATACCTGGCCGAAACCGGGGAGAAATTCGACGCGATCGTCGTGGATGTGCCGGACCCGCAGACGGCGCAGTTGAACCGTTTCTACACCGCGGAGTTCTTCCGCCTGGCGCGCGCGCACCTGGAGCCGGGTGGGTTGCTCGCTATTCAACTACGCTCGTCGGAGGAGACGATCAGCCCGGATCTGGCGGCATTTTTGCAGTCGATCCGGCGCACGCTCGGCGAGGTGTTTCCGTATCAGGCGGCGATCCCGGGCGAGACGATTCACTTTTTCGGCGCCATGCAGCCCGCCGTTCTGACAACTGACCCGCAAGTGCTCGTCGCGCGGCTGCGCGAGCGAAAGCTGAACACGCAGTACGTACGCGAGTACTTCATCCCCTATCGCATGATGCCCGACCGCATGGAGCAGGCGGAAACCGAGCTGGCGCCGTCGGCTTCAACGCCGGTGAACCGGGACTTCACGCCGATCGCCTATGCGTTCGACGTGGTGCTGTGGAGCGCGCAGTTCCGGTCGGGGTACGCCGGGTGGTTTCGCGCGGCGGAGCACGTGGAGTTCGGCAAGGTTGCGGACTGGTTGGCGATTGCGCTGCTTGTGGGTGCAGGGCTGCTGGTGTTTCTGCCGGGGCGCGAGCGGCGCGAGCGAGCGGCTGCAGGCTCGTGCGTGGCGGCGACGGGATTCACGCTGATGGCGCTCGAGATTTTTCTGCTGCTCGGCTTTCAAGCGGTGTTCGGGTACGTGTACACCGGGCTGGCGATCCTGACCGGACTGCTGATGGCGGGCATTGCGCTGGGCAGTTGGCTGGCGATGGGGCACGGCGGCGCAGCGAAAGGCTGGCGGATGGTGCGGGTGCAGCTCCTGCTCGCTGCTGCCGGTCCGATGCTGCTGCTTGTGGTCAGCTTGCTCGGGAATTTTTCCTCGACGGCGGGCGAGTGGATTGCTGCACAGGTGATCTTCCCCGCGCTGGCGGCTCTGGCGGGGGTGATGGGCGGGTATCAATTCGTCGTCGCGGCGGGGATCTTTTTGCGCGATCGCGGCCAACGCTCGGCGCTGGGCGTGCTGTATGCCATCGACCTGCTGGGCGGATGCGCCGGCGCGCTGGCGCTGAGCACCTTTCTGATTCCTGTGTTTGGCTTCTGGAAGACGGCGTGGCTGGGCGTAGCGATCAATGCGGCGGCGTTGCTGCCGGCGGTGCGGGCGGAACTGATCGGCCAGAAAGCCGCAAGAAGACTGGCGGATCTAGGAGGCGTTGCTCCCGATTTTCCCGATATTCCACGCCGCAAAATGAACAGGAATGGTCCTACTCCCTGACCTCTGATCCCTGATCCCTGCCTTTCCTACGGTTTGTGCTCGTTGAAGACCACCGCCGTAAAGCTGAAGATGTCTGTGTTCTCGTCCTTCCAGCAGTTTGGGTCCATGCCGGCTTTGGCGCAGGTCTGTTCGAGGAAGGTCGGCAGGTCCCACTTCTGCTCGACGGGAACCTGAGGGAGCAGCAGGCCCTCGGAGTCTCCGTTCTTCATCAGCAGGCCGTCGCGGCCCACCTTGATCTGTTCGATATCGGTGACGCGGCGCAGCGGCGAGAGCACGGAGACTTCGTAGGCGAGCTTGGGGAGTTCGGAGGCCCTGACGGGCGAGAAACGCGGGTCGCGCAGAGCGGCCAGCGTGGCAGTGTCGCGCACCGTCATGTAGAGCGGCTTGATGGGCGCGGTGTAGCCGATGCAGCCGCGCAGCGAGCCATTTTCAGTGAGAGTGACGAAGGCGCCATACTCGCGGTTGAGGGTTTCGCTCGCGCTGGGGAGCGGCGCGTAGGGCTCATTCTTCTGGATCATGTACTCGACGGACTTGCGGGCCAGTGCGAGGAGTTCGGCTTTCTCTTGATCGGTGAGCGAGAACGGCGGGACCGCGCCGGCCTTGTGCGTGGACTTGATGAAGAGATCGGCGCTGTAGCCCACGACGCGCGAGCGGTCGCCGGTGACGTCGCCGGAGTTGGCGTAGCGGAGCACTTCGGCCTTGTTGGCGCCCATGCGCTCGGCGTAGATCATGGCGGCCACAATGGGCGCGCCGCCGCACGCCTCCCACACACGCGACTCGAAGTTGCGCGACATGCTGAGGTAGTCGTAGGCCTCGAGCGCGTTCAGGGTCTTGTGGTCGATGGTCTCGGCTTCGCCGTAGGTGTGGTAATGGGAGAGATCGGAGCTGGCGAGCACGAGCGTGTCGTGATCGTCGCGGAGCATCTTGGCCAGGGCGACGCCCAGTGCGCGGCTGCTCTCGTAGCTCTGATCGCCCATCACGATGGGGACAAGCTCGAAATTGCCGAGGATCTTTTGCAGCCAGGGCAGTTCGACCTCGACCGAGTGCTCGGGAGCGTCCTGGGTTGCCTGGTGACCCTTGTCGGAGAGCTGGATGGTGGAGCTCATCTTCACCAGCCGGCGCGCGAACTCCTTGTCGACGGGAACCTGGCCGAGGGGCGTGGTGTAAGCGTCGCCGTCGTACACCGAGGTGAAGTCAAAGGCGACGTAGTGCGAGGGCGCGATGACGACGACGCGCGAGTACTTATGGCCTTTGAGCGCGGCGTAGGTCCACGCAGCGACGGGGCCGGAGTAGGGATAGCCCGCATGAGGCGCGACCGCGGCGAGGATCTCGCCATCGACGGGCGGAGGCATGGCCTTGGCCAGCATATCGTCGATCATTTGCGAAAGTGCTTGGGGATCGGCGGGATAGAATGCGCCGGCGACGGCAGGCGGCCTGACTTTTTGCGGTCCGGATGCGTCTCCCGCTGCGCGAACGTGCAGGATGGGCACGGTGACCAGGAGTGCGATGCATTGTGTCATCAACCAAGCCATGGTGGAACTCCTTGCGAATTTCATGGGGCAGGACCTCCCGAATACGGTCAAGCGTGCCAGATTCCCGGGATTTTGTGCCGGCAGAACGGGCAGGTCGAGTCCTTGCGGATGAGCATCTGGCTGGCCGTGAAGCCGACGCGCTCGACGAGCATCTTGCGGCACTGCGGGCAGTAGGTGTTCTGGGCGGGATGTCCGGGCACGTTGCCGATGTAGACGTAATGCAAGCCTTCGGCGTCCGCAATGGCCTTGGCGCGCTCCAGCGTAGGCACGGGCGTGATGGGCAGATTCTTGAGCAGATACTCGGGATGAAACTGCGTGAAGTGAAGGGGGACATCGGGGCCGAGATTGGCCTTGATCCATGCGGCCAGGCCGCGGAACTCTGTTTCATCGTCGTTGAGTGTGGGAATCACAAGGTAGACGATCTCGTTCCACTTGCCCATCTTGCGCAAAGTGACGAGCGTTTCGAGGACAGGCTTCAACTGGCCGGTGACGACCTTGGCATAGTAGGACTCGGTGAAGGCCTTGAGGTCGATCTTGACCGCGTCCATCTTGCCGTAGGCCTCCACGAGCGAGTCGTGCTGCATGTAGCCGTTCGAGACCACGATGCTGCGCACGCCGGCTGCGTGACCGGCATCGGCCGTGTCCATCAGATACTCGGCAAAGACCACCGGCTCGCTGTAGGTGTAGGCGATGGTGGGGCAGTTGTATTGCTGGGCGACGGCCGCTGCCTGATGCGGAGAAATGTATTCGGCGGGAATCTCCTCGGGCCGCGACTGCGAGATGTCCCAGTTCTGGCAGAACTTGCAGTTGACGTTGCAGCCGGCGGTGGCGATGGAAAAGGCCGTGGTGCCGGGCAGGTAGTGGAAGAGCGGCTTCTTCTCAATAGGATCGATGTGGGCGGCGCACACGCGGGAGTGGACGAGCGTGAAATACGTTCCGCCGCGATTTTCGCGCACGCCGCAGTAGCCGCGCTCCTTGTCGCCCACGATGCACTCGCGCGGGCAGAGCTTGCAGCGAATCTTGCGGCCGGGCAGCTTCTCATAGAAGCGCGCCTCAAAGGTGAATTGCGCATCGCTCTGCGTCGCGGCGCTGGATGCAATGGGGACAGCAGCGGCAGGCGCAGCCAGCTTGCCGGAGCCGAGCGCCGCTCCTGAGGCCAGGGCGCACTTAAGGAACGAGCGGCGGTCGAAGGGCGTGTCCGCCAGATTTTCTGCAGCTACGGATTTGGATTTCATGATGCACCTCCAGGCGACGAGCCTACGCTTCGACGACCGCGATGCGGCTGGGGTCGCAGTGGCCCAGGCGATGCTCGGAGTCGGCCGCGGTGGCAATGTAGTGCGGCGCGCGCTTATCGGCTTCGAGGGTCTTCAGTCCCATCTCCGCACGCTTGCGCTCGATCATCTGCCAGCCGGTCGAGTCGAGAGCGACGGGATCTTGAGAGACAAGCAAGCTGTTTGCCTTCCAACTGTGTTCGGGCTTGAATCCGGGTCCGCCTTCGTACATGGCAGTGATGGCGTCGCAGACGACGAGCTTCATGCGCGAGCGAATCTCAGGCAGCATGTTCAGGTCGGCGATGTAGGGATCGCAGCCGTTGGGGTGGTACTTGTTGGGATTGTGAATAACGCCGTACATGTTCTTGAGAGCGATGGTGACGCCAGCGCCGTCGTGGTCCTTGAGCACAGGGAGATTGATGAGCACGCTGGAGGAGCGGGTGAGGATTTTGGACAAACGGCTGCCCACGCTGCCCCAGGCGGAGAGATCATCCTCGTAATCGACGCGGTCGGTGCCGTAGCACTGCACGCGGTCGCCGCCGACGGCGATGCGGAAGCCGGCTCGCTCCATTTCCTCGCTGCCGCGGTCCCAGACGACGATGTTGGAGGCTTTGACGCCGGCCTGCTGCAGGCGCTCGCAGATGGCGGAAACAAGATCGACATTCGTGGAGATGCCGCGGCCGCCGAGCGTGTTTACCTTCAGGCTGACCGTGTCACCGGGTCCCGCGATGCGGCGCCACGCGGCGATGGCGTTTTCGGGCGCGGCGTGGTCGCGGTTAAAGAGCGCCTGTATGGCGCGGTCGAGCAGGGCTTCAAGGCGGCGTGGATCGATGTCCGTTCCCGTGCCGCGGAGCTGGGGATCGCGGGCAACGACCACGCGGGATTTGGCTGCGAGCGCGGGCTGCTCTGCCGGCGCGCGGAGAATGGGGCCGGCCCCGAGGGCGACAGCCCCCGTGAGGCACTGCGTGAGAAAGTTCCGCCGCGTTGGGCCGCGAAGGTCCGTCATAGGGAAGCTCCCGCGCGCGGACCTGCCGCGAGGATGGGCCCAGAGGGTTGAGCGGCTTGGGCGGTTCGGGTGAAACTGCTCAAACTACGTTAGTTAGCCCCCAGGCGGATTCTCGGCGACCAGGAACACACCGCCGTCCATTATGGTGAGCGTTGCTCACGCGCAGTTGCTGTGATGTGGAACACGCCCCGCTGCCCATTGTGGCCATGTGCGGCCGCTTCAGGCAGAGGGGCGTGAATGCGTAAGCCGGAATAAGCCGCCTCGGAGAATTCTTCAGATTGTCGAGGGCATGGTGGACGCGGAAGGAATCGAACCTTCAACCTGTCGGTTAAGAGCCGAATGCTCTGCCAGTTGAGCTACGCGTCCGGAGGGGTCCATAAAGCCGCGCGAGAGACCATCTTGCGCGACCTCGAGCGGAGGAGAAAATCTCTCCCGCACCTTGAAAAATATACCACAGAGGCGGGGTGCTTCCCAAGGCGCGGCGGCGGTGGGTAGTGGGTCAAGTGTTTTGCACAAGGGCTTGCGTCCGCTTTAGCGGTCAAGCATCATAAGGGCATGGCAAAACGTAAACCTGATTTAGCACAGAATGCCTTGCGCGTAGTTGAGCAGGCAATAGGTGGACCTCTCAAGCCGAACCAGGAAAAGAACCCGGCAGCCGTTGCGCTTGGACGGTTAGGAGGACTAAGGGGAGGCAAGGCGCGAGCGGAATCTCTGTCCAGCAAGAGGCGTTCCGCCATAGCTAGGAAAGCAGCCGCGACACGCTGGAATCGGGCGGGTTGATATAATGTAACCAGGCGGGGGAGCACCCGCTCCTTACCCGCCCGATTTTAGTTGACTAGGGCTTGCGCCCTATGGTGGTATGTCAATCGTGATTACTACGCCGCGTAAGCGGATCGTGACCACGTACCTATGGTGAGAATGGCTGATTTGGATCATCCCGGTTCTCTCCTTCCTGTAGGATTCGCCCGGCTGTTAGCGCAGCCGGGCGTTTCTGCGTTATGCAGAATCTTCACCGCCGGCTGCCGGTTCTACATCCCCTTCTTCCGGTTCTGATTCGGGGGGTTCGCCCTGCGGAATCTGTGTTGACGCCGAAGCGGGCGTCGATGCTTTCTTCTTTCCGCGCTTTACGTGCGGTGCGTACTTGACGAGCTGATACAGTTCTTGTCCGGGAGCCTTCACAACATCCCACGTGCTCCGTGCCAGCGAGGTTCTGAGGGAGTCGCGCGCCACGAGATTTGCGCCTCCCGTTTGTAATGCGTCTACGATCTCGTCCAGTGACGCCGCAGAATCTTGCTTCTTTTCGAGATAGGCTTTTGCCGCATCGAGGGCATCCATCCCAATGAATTCCCCTGCTCGGACAGAAACTCTGGAACCCGCATCAGAAAACCCGAAGATTTCCGCTAGCGTGGTTTGAGGAACTTCCGCCAAACCCTCGATGGTGCTCAGAGCGCGGTATAGCTTTTCGATCTGGGTCCATTCTGGGTTGCTCTTTAGAGACGAAACATGAGTCTCAATCTCGGCCATGATCTTCTCAATGGTTTCGGTAAAGCCGTTTGTCATTGACTCAACCCCCTTCCGATGAATCTCATTATACAACTATTAAATCTCAAATAGTTCAAGGCGCTGTGACCATCAGAGTGTGGAAATGTTGAAAACTCTGTAAATATATCATTCTGAATTAGATATTTGAGATACAATTGTTAAATTTGATGCACATCGACACAAAAATGATGCTTGACAATGCATTACCGCTCAAGCATAATGAGAGCATCATGAGTCGCTTGAGTACTTCGCAACGAGTTCAAGTCGTATCGGCCTTGGTGGAAGGGAACAGCATTCGTTCCACGTGCCGTATGACCGGCGTCGCTAAAGGAACGGTTCTTTCCCTGCTGGCCGATCTCGGTGAGGTCTGCGCGGCCTACCACGATGAGAACGTGCGCCACGTGGCCTCGAAACGCATCCAGTGCGACGAAGTCTGGTCGTTCTGCTATGGCAAGGAAAAGAACGTTTCCAAAGAACAGCGGGCGAAGGGGGCGGGCAGCTTGTGGACCTGGACTGCGCTAGACGCGGATTCCAAGCTCATCGTTTCTTATTTGTGCGGCGGCAGGGATGCGGACTATGCAATGGACTTCATGCAGGATGTGGCATCGCGCTTGACCACGCGTGTACAGATCACCACGGACGGGCACAGGGCCTATGTGGAAGCCGTCGAAGGTGCGTTCGGTATGGACGTGGACTACGCGATGCTGATAAAGCTGTACGGTTCTCCTGCGCGGCCCGATACCCGATACAGTCCGGGCGTGTGCATCGGCACGGAATCGGTTCAAGTAATCGGACAACCCGATCCGAAACACATCAGCACGTCCTATGTAGAGCGCCAGAACCTCACCATGCGCATGAGTATGAGACGGTTTACTCGGCTGACAAATGCCTTTTCAAAGAAGGCGGAGAACCACGCGCACATGCTGGCAATCTATTTTATGTACTACAACTTCTGCCGCGTGCATCAGACGTTGCGCGTCACGCCTGCGATGGAAGCGGGGATCGCAAACCATGTGTGGACTATCGAAGAAATGGTGAAACTTCTGGACGGCAGGTCGATCCTCGACTGTCTCTGCATGGCGTCTTAACGAATTCTTGGCTATTCCAGCCACCGAATGGTGACATAATTGCATCAGAAAGTCCCAATTGACAGCGGGATAATCCCGCTATACTGTTGGAGACCCCATGGCACTCGAAAAAGAAATCGCCACGTACAATGCGAAGTTGGCTGAACTCAAGCAGCATGAGGGGAAATATGTCTTAATTCAGGGCGAAGCGGTCATCGACCTTTTTGCGTCATATGACGATGCCCTGAAAGAGGGATATAAGCAATTTGGCTTGACACCATTCCTCGTGAAGCAGATTCACGCAGTAGAGCCCATCTACTACTTCACAAGGCCCATCACGCCCGTTCGGAAAACTGCATAATGCCGCACTTTACCCTTACGCTCGATGCTCCTGGGCCTGTTGTAAATGCAGTAGTTGCAGTATCAGATGGAAGGCGTCAGGCACTTGAAGCGGCGCAGCAGCCGGTTCCTACACAACAAATAGTAAGAGCCCTAATAGATACGGGCGCATCCCATACATCTATTGACCCAACGGTGTTGGCTGCGCTCAACCTCACTCCTACAGGAACCATTGAAATTGTTACGCCGAGTACAGGGACCGGCACACATACGGCAGATACCTACGACGTGGATTTCAAAATATACGCAAGCGCTGAAGACACACCCCTGGCAATATCAAATTTACGCGTATCCGCTTGCGAACTATTTCTGAAGCAAGGTATACATGCCCTTATTGGCCGAGACATTCTCAGTCGTTGTGTTTTTATTTATACAGGATCGACAAATTCATTCACTGTTTGCTTCTAGTTCATCTCCTGTGGAAATCATCTGACCCACTACCCGGCGGTGCTGCGCCAGGTAAGGAGTGGCAAAAAACAACCGCAGATCCTTCGACTCAGTTTGGCAAAAAACGCCAAACTCCGCTCAGGATGACAGGCAGTCGTTGTCATTCTCCGGGAGACCGCGTGCTGGAGTTCCCGGGCGGCTATTCGCGGCCGTTGAACTCGTGCACCGCATCGAGCATGGCGACGATGTTTTCCACCGGCGTGGCGGCCTGCACGTTGTGGATCGAGTCGAAGACGAATCCGCCGCCGGTCGCGAAGATTTCGCAGCGGCGCAGGACCTGTTCCCGCACCTCGGCGGGCGTGCCGAAGGGCAGCACCTTCTGCGTATCCACGCCTCCGCCCCAGAAGACGATGCGCTCGCCGAACTCTGCTTTGAGCTTTTCGGGTTCCATGCCCGTGGCCGAGCATTGCACGGGATTGAGAATGTCGAATCCCGCCTCAATGAACGAGGGGATGAACTTTGAGACGGCGCCGCAACTGTGCTTGAAGGTCTTCCACGGCGTGTGCGCGTGGATCCAGTCGTTTACCTGCTTGTAGTAGGGGAAATACAGATCGCGCAGGGTGTTCACCGAGCAGAAGGCGGAGGTCTGCGTTCCGAAGTCCGTGCCGCAGATGAAAGCCACTTGCACGTTGCCGCCAACCGCGGCATAGATGCGCTCCAGGTTTTGAAGCGCGATCTCGCACTGGCGCTCGAAGACCTTGTGGATGTAGTCCCGGCGGCTGCTTGTCGAAACGTACCACTCCGTCACGTCGCGAATGCCCTTGGGATGCTTGAGGAATGGCCCGGGAACCAGCGCAATGTCGCCGAAGGCCGTGCCGCCGAAGCTGGCGATCACTCCGGCGCCCGTGGCCGCAGCACCCCGCGCCGCACGCGCCAGATGGTCCAGGTCCTGCTCGCCGATGGGCTGGAACTCCTCCAGATTGTCTTCCGGGTTCAGCTTCTCTTCGTCAACCGGCTCTTGGCGAACGATGGTGTCGAAGAAGTAGCCGCCCCGCGGCATGCGGCCGCTTGGCGGCGCCGCCGTGTCGCCCTCGGGAAAGATCAGCGTGTCACCCCTCGAGTCGATCATGGTATTGAAGTCTCCCGGCACCAGCACTTCAAGGCCATTGAAGATATAGCTTTTCCAGCGCTCCGCGGGAAAACCGAACATGGTATTGCGCGAGAAGACGCCTACCACGTCAACGCCCATCGCGGCGCGCAGGTCCTCCTCGATGAGTGCGAGCATCTGGTAGGGTTCGTGCACGCGCACGGGGCGCTTTTCGAGGCCGTAGTAGTCGCGCAGCGCGGCAACGCAACTGGCGTGCACGCCGGTCACGCCCGTGCCGCCAAAGTCTATGGGAATACGATCGGGCTGCTCGTGGCGGATAGATTTCAAAAGCCGTTCGCGGCTGGCCGTTGAGGCTTGCACTGCTCTGGATTCGCTCATTGCCCTGCGCTCCTTCCGCCGTCGCATCCGTGGGCCGTGGCGCGGGAAGACCCGGCGCCCTTCCCGGCCAGACGGTGCGAAGAACTTTCAAAATGGATTTAACATTCAATACTAACCGCAAAGCGCGTCGAGTGAAACGGGCTTCGCGTGGCGTCCCCTTGAGCCGCCCATTGCGGATCCGGCGAGCGCACAGGCCCGCTTATCGCGCCACGCGAATGTGCAGCTCCTTCAGTTGCTGCTCGGTGACGGCGGTCGGAGCTTCGGCCATCAGGTCGATAGCCTTCGCCGTTTTTGGGAAGGCGATCACCTCACGAAGATTGGAGGCGCCTGCCAGCAACATCACGATGCGATCGAGGCCCAGCGCAATGCCGCCGTGCGGCGGAGTGCCGTATTCGAGCGCGTCGAGGAAGAAGCCGAATCTTGCTTTTGCTTCCTCCTCGCTAATCCCAAGCGAGGAGAAAATCTGCTGCTGCACGTCCTTGCGGTGAATGCGGATGGAGCCGGAGCCGAGCTCGAGGCCGTTCATCGCCAGGTCGTAGCAATTGGCGCGAACGCTGGCCGGATCGCTGACCAGATTGGCCATGTCGGCTTCAATGGGCGCGGTGAAGGGATGGTGCGCCGGTACCCACTTGCCTGAAGCCAGGTCGTACTCGAACATCGGGAAATCCGTGAGCCACATGGGATGGAAGGCCTGCCTGCCGTCGATCAGTTCACTCGCCTCGCTGCGCGCTGCCGTGCTCTGGACGACCTCATCGGTAATACGGAATGCCCCGTGGCGGCCGGCGTACTTTTTTGCCAACTCGGCGCGGAAGTTGCCCGCGGCGGCGTAAACATTGATCTCGCGCTCGGATAGGCGGCCGGGGAACTTGGTGTCGCTAGCCTTGATGTGATGCGTTGGATCGCCGGCCACGATGATGACGAAGTCGGCCTCGGCTGCGCCCGCGAGCTCGCGCACCTTCGCGGCCGACTCAGGGAAGCTCTTGGCCAGCCGCTTGAAGTCGTCGATAAACTTCGCGCCCTTCTTCTGGTCGAAGAGGGGATGGTTTTCTTCGCGCTCCTTGCGGCTGAGCTCGCTGACGTTGGGAACGCGCAGTGCCACGACCGGCAGAGCGGGATCGATCTGCAGCGTGGCCAAAGCCGCGTCGGTAAACGCCGGGCGCACATCGGTCAGTCCGGGCAAGCGCAGGTCGGGCTTGTCGGTGCCATACTGGCGCATGGATTCGTCGTAGGAGATGCGCGGAAAGGGAATCGGCAGATCGACGCCGGCCGCGGCAAAGCCCGCCTTCATGAACTGCTCGACGACGCCGAAGACCGTCTCCTGTTGCGGGAAGCTCATCTCCAGATCGACCTGCGTGAACTCGAGCTGGCGGTCGGCGCGGAGGTCCTCGTCGCGGAAGCAGCGGGCGATCTGAAAATAGCGGTCGAAGCCGGAGATCATGAGGATCTGCTTGAAGATTTGCGGCGACTGGGGCAGCGCGTAGAACTCGCCGGGATGCACGCGGCTGGGAACGAGAAAATCGCGCGCGCCCTCGGGCGTGGATTTGGTCAGGATCGGCGTTTCGATCTCAAGAAAGCCCTGCCGGCTCAGGCTTTCGCGGATGGCCAACGTAATATCGTGGCGCAGGCGGAAGTTGTGCTGCATCTCGAGACGGCGCAGATCGACGTAGCGGTATTTGAGGCGGACTTCCTCGTTCTGGATGGCTTCTTCGGCGGGCGAAAACGGCGCCAGGCGCGTGTCGTTCAGGACGAGCAACTGCGTGGCTTCGATCTCGATCTCGCCGGTTTCCATTTTGGGATTGACGGTATCCTTCGAGCGCAAGCGCACCTTGCCCACGGCGGCGACCACGTACTCGGGGCGCACCTGCTCGCCCTTGGCGTGGCCGTCGGGCGTGAGCTCTTTATCCAAAACAATCTGACAGATGCCGCTGCGGTCTCTCAGGTCGAGGAAGATGAGGTTGCCGTGGTCGCGGCGGCGGTTCACCCAGCCCATCAGAACCACTTGCTGGCCGGCGTCGGCGGCGCGCAGCTCGCCGCAAAGATGCGTCCGTTCCAGATTGCCTAAAAAGTCGAGCACTTCCAGTATCCTTCTACTCGCTTGCGGGCCGGGCGAGACACTTCTTGCCGTTCTCGTTCCGAGCGTTCCGGGCGGATGAACAATAGGTTGGAACCAGCGGTAGGCTCATCCATTCAGAAACTTGGCCAGCTCCGCGCGAGGAACCTTTGTTTGTGTGCCTGAGGCGAAGTCCTTCACTGTCAGGATACCGGATTGCAGCTCGTCTTCGCCGAGGATGACGATGCGGCGGGCAATCTTGTCGGCGGTCTCGAAGGACTTTTTCAGGCGGAAGCTGCCGTCACCAAGCTCGACGCGGAGGCCGGCGCGGCGCAGCTCGCGCGCCAGAACGAGAGCGGCGGCGTTGAGGCTCTCGCCGATCGGCGCAACATACGCATCCGCCTTCACCGCCTGAGCTGCGGCAGTCTGTGTGGACTCCTGCGCCTGGAGCGTGAGCACGAGCCGGTCGAGGCCGATGGCGAAGCCGATGCCGGGAGCTTTGGGACCGCCGATGGATTCCGAGAGTCCGTCGTAGCGGCCGCCGCCGAGCAGAGCGTTCTGCGCGCCGAGACCTCCATGCGTGAACTCGAAGGTCGTCCGTGTGTAGTAGTCGAGGCCGCGCACAAGGCGGTGATTCAGCTTGTAGGGCACGCCGGCCGCGTCGAGGGCCGCAGTGACCTGGGCGAAGTGGGCGCGCGAGTCTTCGTCGAGCGAATCGGCGATGACCGGCAGCGTGGCGATGATGGGCTGGTCCTCGGGCACCTTGCAGTCGAGCACGCGCAGGGGATTGGTGACGGCGCGGCGCTGGCAATCCGCGCACATTTTTGGAGCAAGCGGGACGAGCGCTTCGCGCAGAGCCTGGTTGTACCGTTCGCGGTCCGCGGCGGAGCCGACGGAGTTGAGTTCGAGCGTCCAGCCGGTGATGCCCAGCTCGTCGAGGAGGGTGGCGAGCATCTCAAGGACTTCGGCGTCGCGCAACGGCGATTCGCTACCCGCCGAGGGAGGGCCAATGACCTCCGCGCCGATCTGCCAGAACTGCCGGTAGCGGCCCTTCTGCGGGCGCTCGCGGCGGAACTGCGGGCCGATGTAGTAGAGCTTCTGCAACTGGCCGCTTTCGCCCAGCCCGTGCTCGATGTACGCGCGCACCACGCCGGCGGTATTTTCGGGGCGCAGGGTGAGGGATTGCGAAGACGCAAAGAACTGCCCCTCGAACTGCTCAACAACCACTTCGCTGCGATCTACCCACGGATTCAACGGAGATGATGTCGGAACAACAAGCCGCAGCTTGATTCGATGTTGTTGGAGCTGGCTCGATGGATCCGATCTCGCAAGATCTCGAGCTTTCAAAAGGGAAGAAATGGCTTCCGATGATAGAACCGGCCGAAAGGAAACAAGCTCAGTGACTCCGGTCAGATGCTGACCCTGCATTAGGCCGCGATATACCTGTCGCTGTACACCAAGCGCATTCAACTTCACAAGGAATGGCGGATTACCTTGGACATTGATGCGGTCAGGCTGGACCCGCTGTGGCTCGCGGGACTGGTTGTTTTCAATCCATTCCGCGATCATTTTCTTCTCATCGAATCGTTCTCCATCGGACCACGTGTACATTTCTTTCGAGACGATGTCGGTTTCCTCGCCCACGCTGCGCGCGAAAAGCGAGGTGTCCTCGAAGATGGGGGTGCGAATCTCGCCGAAGTTGTAGCGGGCGAACACTGCACGCGCCGCCGCCTCGATGCGGTTCCAGAGGGCTGCCTCGGGCGGCAGAAGATCGCGGGTGCCGCGCACGGCTTTCAGAGTGGCCATAACCCTTCTAGTCTAAATGCGGTCTCGGGCGGGCCGATCCAAGTAGAGAGATTCAGAGCTACAGCGACGCAGCGATTTTGCCAAGCTTTTCGGCTTCAGTTGAGTTATAAATGTGTATGCGCGGCTGCCGCGCAGGAGTGCGTCAATGATGTTCCACGTGGTCCTGAAGAAAGACGAGGATGGCTGGATCGTAGCGGAGTGCCCCGCTCTGCCCGGTTGTTTTTCCCAGGGAAAAACGGAACAGGAAGCTTTGACCAACATCAAAGAGGCTATCACCGCGTGGCTCTGGGCCGAGGACCAGAAGGCTGCCATGGCTCTTCCGGAGGACGAAGCCCCGCTTGTAGTTGCTGTGTAAGTATTCTTCTTTCTTCCCTCTTTTCCACATTCCGCGAACTTTTCCCACGAAATACTGCACCTGAATCTATGCATACGATTAAATGTGTGAGGTTGTTTTGTGGGCAGGCTCGCGAACATCTCGGGCAAGGACGCTGCGAAAGCCTTCCAGAAGGCCGGCTGGCAGGTGCGTGGTCAAGTCGGTAGCCATCTGGTGTTGACGAAGCCGGGCGTCCGAGCGAACCTCACCATACCCCAACACGCGGAACTTTCCCCCGGCACCCTTCGAGGACTCATCCGGACCGCCGGGTTGACTGTGGATGAATTCCTCAACCTGCGCTAAGCCGTCTCGTACTCATCAATTGCTACGCCCTCTTCCTGATCGCCTGTCGCAGCGCGCCATCGATCCGCGTCTGCCAGCCCGGGCCTTAGAGCGCGGCCTCTGACTCGGCGGCCTGCTGGGAACGGACAGCAAACGAGGAGATCCACGCAAAAGGCGCGACCACGAAGGCTGCGATGAGCCGCGGTATGGCTCGGAAGTCGTCGAGGAGCGAGCGGCCACAACCGGTGAGGAAGACGCCGCGCCGCATCACGAAAAGGTGAAAGAGAGCCGAGACCGCGGTAAAGAGGCTGACGGCCAGCATGGCTCGCGGGGGGACAGCGGCTCCCACGGCGCGATGAGAGAACCAATCGAGGAGCTGGGCTAGCGCTGGGACGCCGAAGGCCACGATCGCATTGCCGAGCAGGCGGGAACGAAGCCGGAGGGCTCGCTGCTGCATTCCGGCATACAGGCCGGCAGTGAGCGTGACATAGGCGATTTCAACCAAAACGATGGAGAGGCGCCCGTGAGGGGCGGAGCGCGCCAGCGCTGCAAGGTAAACGCCGGTGCGGGCGGTTGCACTGAGCAGGGCGCACTTCCAGTTCCAGCAGGAGAACACTTGCGCGAGAAAGGGTGAACGGCTGGGGGGAGGGCATGAATCCATGGTGACAAGCCCGTACGAACGCCGCGTCAAGGCAGGGTTACAAAAGGGTTGAGATCGCCCGCGTACCGTAATCAGGGAGATTCCTTTCCCGGCGGCGATTGAATCGTGATTCGGATCACGGTCGCGGGCCGGACGCCGCCGTTAGCCTCAAAGTAGCGGGCGCGACAGAGAGCGAGCCCGCGTTCGAGGAGCAGATTCCCATGGCTTATGTCGTAACCGATGCCTGCACGAAGGATTTTGTTTGCGTTGCGGAGTGCGCCACTGCCGCCATTGCGCCCGCCCAGGGCGATCCCGCGGCCGGAACCGTTTCCCAGGTCTATATCAATCCCGATGAATGCATCGACTGCGGCAACTGCGCGTCAATCTGCGCGCAGAGCGCGATCTTCCCGCAGGATGAGCTGCCCGCGGATAAGGCGGAGTTTGCCGAGAAGAACCGGGCATATTTCAATTAGACCGGTCAGTTTTCGCAGCCAACCGGGACTCCTCGCAGCTTGCAAATCGGAACGCTAGTTTGAGTTCGGCGCGGGTGGTTGGGTTTGCGCGCCCGGGGCGGGCGATCCCGGCGCCGGCAGCGCGGCCGGCGGCGCTTGCGGCGAAGCGGGAACCGTATCCGGAGCGGCCGCGCCTCGATCCGGCTGGTTGGCCGGATTCTGTGCTGGAGCCGGTGCCTTCGTTGGAGCCGGTGCCGTGGCCGGAACCGGAGCGGTTGCGGGGACTGCCGGTAACGGTTTCACTTCCTGCCGCTCGGACGTGGGCGCCGGGATCGGCGTCACAGGAAGCGTCAGCGTCTGCACCGTGGCGGGATCGTCGCGCAGTTTGAGATAGAGGACGCCGTTCGTGGGGTGGGGAACGACGAACTGTGTTCCTGTAAACTGCGCCGGCACGTCGGTAGGGTTGTCGAACGACGCCGTAGCGGCAAAGGATGCGGCCAGAAACAGATCGGTTCCGCTCAGGATGCAAGGTCTGGCTACGGAGCGCGGGCAGCGCAGGTCGTTGAACCCCGGGATGCGCACCAGCATGCCCAGCGGCGCCCAATCGCCGGCCGCACCTTCAGCGGAGATTGGGCGCAAGCGCACCGGCCCGAAGGCCGAGGAGCCGAAACGGGCGAGCGGATCCACGCTTGCCACCGCCGTGGATGCATCCTCCAGCATCAGGCTGCCGTCGCTTAAAGTAAGCAGGGTGTGGAAGCTCGAGTCGGCCGCGGCCAACTCCACTTTCTCGTCGCGAGGAAAGTTCGGCGGCACCTTCGACTGGAGAAAGAAGACCAGCCGGCCCTCGATGGGCAGGTCGTCCGGGCTGCCGAACTGCACAGGCAGAGGCGTGGCGGCATCCTGCTGAACCCCCTTGCTGAGAAGCGCGATTTGCGGTCGCGGCGGATCGACCGTGACGGGCGCCTTGAGCGTACGGCCGTCCTTTAATTCCACGTGAGCCACGTACGGCTTGCCGGGTTCCAGGTCAAACGTGGAGCCCGCTGCCGTCATCAGCAACTGGTCGAGATTCTCGACGTGGTTCAGGGCGGAAGGTGTGAAGGCGACGCCGCCAACCTGAGCCTTTGCCACCTCATCGAGCCGTGTGCCCTTGAGCAGAGCCGTCTTGTCTCCAGCACTCAGAGTCAATCCATCCAGCGACGCAGCGGCCTCATAAGCCACCATCGCCAGACGATCCGGCTTGGGGATTCCAAACTGGTAGACTTCGACGCTCACCGGTCCCGGCCCGGTATCTTCGAGCGGGATGGTTACCTTCAGCGTGCCGGGCTTGAGCGGCTTCCATGCCACAGGGATCGCGGGGTTTCCAACGATTTCCGCCGCCACCTTTTCCACGCAGCCGGAGTCCTGACCCTCAAGACGGACGGAGTCGTCGCGGCCAACGACCAAGGCCGATTGGTCGTCTGCATTCAGGCTCCACTTGTCGGACTGCGCGGAAACGAGCTTATAGCGCGGGCCTTCCCAATCGTCAAAGCCCCATTTGCCGCGCACTACGGCGGTCAGCTTGCCGTCTGGCAGCGGGGGAATGGGTTGCGTGGGAACAAGCCCGCCCCGGCCCGAGTCGGCAATCACCGGAACGTCGACCGCGTGGCCGTTTCCATCGCCACCGGTTTCCACGTGCAACACGAGGTCGTGAGCCAAGTGCGTGGCGAAGACCAGCGGCGCTCCGCCGGCGGGCAGCTCTAAATCCGGTTTGAGCGCGCAGTAGCTCTCCTCGGGGTTGACCGGATGGAGAGGTTCCGGCGCGGCGGGGCCGACCGGCGGCATCGCCACCACGAAGACCGACTTGGGATTGCGGAAAGAGGGCGGCATGTTGAGCCGCACGTTGAGGGAATCGATTTTAGGCAGGGCCAGCGCCGGAATGTACTGGAAATGCGCGGTGTGGAGCGAATCCAGGATTTTGACCGTATCGACGATGGCGCCGATGTAGGGGCTATAGGCCCCTCCGCCAGCCATGGTCGAGTAGCTGAGCTGGTTCATCAGGTCCAGGGCGGATCCGCTCGCCAGCTGATTCACGAGCGATTGCGCATTGGAGTCGTCGAGAACCATGCCCTCGGAGTTCTGCGAGAGGCAGGAGGCCTGCTCGTCGGCTGGTTTGTCGAAGCAGCTCTCGTTGATCTTGATTCCCAGGCTGCGGGCCGCCATCTCAGTGCGCGCTTTCAGCGCCACGGGGTCGAACTGACTGCTGACCTTCACATCGGAGAGATAGGCTTCGAGCCGCATCCGCTCCCAACTGGCCGCTTGCAGATCCTGGGCTGCGCGCACAAACGAACCGGGCCGGCCGCGCACTGTGCTGCGCAAGGTATTGAAGTCGCCGCCCGTCTCCGGCGCAAGAAAGAGCAGCGCCTGCTGCGCCCCGGGAGGGACGTTTACGAAGACGCCCTCGTCGCGCGCTTCCCGCGTCCAGGTTTCCACACGCGTAAACCACTCCGGAGGCGGCGGATTGGTGGACCCGCGCAGGAAAGCGACCACCAGCATAAAGTGGGTGGCTTGGTTTTCGGGCAGGTCGGGATGGACCCACAGCCGGTCTCCAGGCAGCAGGTTAGACACCTCGGAGATGGGGAGGGTGACGTTTCCCCGCTTGACGTGCACGTCGATTTTCGGACCGGAGAGATCGAACGGCATGTCGGAGGCGTGCAGTTGGCAAGATGCAAGGCAGAAAGACAATAACAACTGCATACAACGGCGCATGGTTTCTATTTTACGAAGTTCGGCGTCAGCCGTGAGCGAAGCGCGGCCGTGGCGGGTGCTGGGGAAGCTTTCCTCCCGATTGAGAGCCCCTGCGCCGGCGGGCGCTGGCGCGGTTGGTGGAAGGCAGGATTCTCTTCTCAAAACCGGCGGCAAATATTTGTTGTCAGGCCGGTTGCCGATGCATATGATGGTTCATTAACTGTAGCTTTACTGGGGTTCCTTTTACCTGCCGGGTGGTTGGGTGTATGCGTATAGAACCAGACGGCATAACGCTGATATCGGATTTCTATTACTCAGAATAGAGGAATTGAAGCTCTTCTTCCTCATTCCAAAGGGCTTCTGAGGAATTTCACAATGCGAAGGCTGCTACCTGACGCGGCACAGCTCCGAGCCGTATGACCAAACCGGCCGGTGAAGTTGCTGGCTCCGTGGACGTGGGCGGCAGTATGGGAGAAAGAAATGAGAACAATAAGAGCTGCGCTGAACAGCGCTGAGAACGGCAACCTGACCATTCCCGCAGCCGAAGAGATTATTGAAGAAGCGTTGAACGAGCTGGCATATTCGCAAGATCCCGGTATGGCGCGGGCTCTGCGATTTCTAGCGCCTCCGGGATATCAAGCCATCGTGGAGTTGTGCAGCGAAAACGGTCGCAGCAAGCGCCGCAACGCGTTGGCCGACACCTGGTCGCCGGAGGACGACGAGGTGCGCATCTATTTTGAGCGCATCGAAGGCGAGGAACCGGCGCCGCGCCTCAGCCGCGCGCCACGCGCAGCCGCCAGTCACGCCATGGGAGAAGACGAAGAAGAAGCAGGAGTGCTGCCCGCCGATATGGACACACGCGTGAAAGAGCTGTGCGCGGCGCTGGCTGAGGCCGAGCGCGGCGGCCATGCCTTTATTGCCCTCAAATGGTTCCGCGATTCCTTCCTGCCGCGCAAAGCCTTCCGTTGGAACCAGCATCCGGACACGCGCCAGGTGGTGCTGGCCGAGGCCATTCAGCGCGGCGTAGTGCTCACCAGCAAAATTGCCAACCCCAAGACCCCCGCATACCCCACGACCACCATTCGGCTCAACCGCGCCGAGGCCGGCATTCCCGAAGAGGCGCAGCGCTTCCATCCGGTTGAGGTGCAAGGCGAGCCGGTTGCGGCGGCCATTGAAGAGGAACGGGGGAACGAGTGAGCTTTTACTTTCTTGAGGCTACGGCGTTCGCCAAGCTGTTTGTGCGCGAGCCCGGCACCGATGCGCTGATCCGGCTGATGGAGCCGGTGGAGGACAACCGCAAGCTGATCTCGGCTGTGACGCCGCTGGAAGTCTATGCGGCCATCCGGCGGCGCGAACGGGCAGGCCAGATCGTACCGGAGGCCGCGGCCGCCGCACTTGAACTGCTGCGCATCGAGTCCGCGCGCATGGTGCAGCAGCCGCTGAGCCCCGGAGTGCTGGAAGCGGCCCGGCAACTGCTGGACCGCACGGCGCTGCACTGGCCCGACGCCCTGCAACTGGGATCGGCGCTGCTTGCCCGCGACATGTTTCCCGGCGCCGGGATCACCTTCGTCTCGGCCTCAGCGCCGCTGCTCGAGGCCGCCCGGGCCGAGGGGCTCGATGCCATCGATCCCACGAAACTGCCCGCGCCAGAAGCCGCGCTCAAAACGGACTCGGAAACCTAGCGTTGTTCCAATGCCTCTTCGGTTTTGGGCAATTCCGTCTCTTTGTTCTTTCCCTGCTCCAGCTTGCCGCCATGACGCCGATCCGACTGCAACAGGAGGAAGGCGAAGATGAGCCCGGCCACGCCGAGGCACGCGAACATGATCTGGGTCGCGGTGTAGGTTCCGGTGACGTCGCGGAGCCAACCGTTCAGGGGCGGGAATAACCCGAGGCCCACGTTCTGGATGGCCGTCATCAGGCCGAAGGCCGTGCCCACGCGCTTCTCCTCCACCACGAGCGGAACCGATGGCCACATGGCCGCGGGAACCAGGACGAAGGCTGCGCCCAGCACGACCATGCTGGGGATTGGATTCCAGCGGGTGATGCCCATGATGAGGTGGGCGGGAATCAGCATCAACGAGCCCACCACCATCAGCGTGGCCCGCTTGCCGATGCGGTCAATCAAGTCGCCCGCGAACGGCGCGAAGACCATGGACGCGAAGATGATGATGCTGGTCATTCCCGGCGCCGTCGAGAACATGTGCCGGAAGTTGACAAAGGCCTGGGCCAGGAAGCTGCCTGTGGACGTGCTGACCTTCGGGATGCCCCACTTGTCGTGGAACATGTCGGTCGCCAGCGCCGTGAAGGGAAAGATGGCGCTATAGAAAGTGACGCAGAGCAGGACAACGTACCAGTAGGAAGAGTTGAACTTCCGGATATCGGAGAAGACAATCTTGTCGCCGCCCTCGGGCTTCGGCAGCGCGAGTACCTTCTCGCCATGCAGGTCCATGGCGTTGTAGACCAGGTTGCAGAGCACGGAGAACAGGCAGAAGCCCGCCGCCGCCCAAAGCGCGGTGCGGTAGCTGCCGAAGTAGCGGGCGATGAGTTCTTCGGTGTTGAAGCTGAAGAGGGTCCCGACGCGGCTGACGGTAAGAGCGATGCCGAAGGCAAGGGCCATCTCACGACCCTTGAACCAGCGGCTGATGATAGCGCTCTGCACCACGATCAGCGATTCCGAGCCGGCGCCGAAGATAAACCGCCCGGCGAAAAGCTCCCACCGCGCTTGGGCGAGGGCTACGATGGTGGCGCCTACCAGGACGAGCGTGCAGAACAGGAGGCTCGCCCGGCGGGGACCTAGCTTGTCGTAGAGCATGCCACCGAAGAAGACAATGAGGATGGCGGCCGCGGAGTAAGCCAAATAGAGATTGCCGATGGTGTTGCGGTTCAGATGCAGAGCCTCGATGAGCGTGGACTCAAGAGCGCCGATGCTGTCGTAGGCGAAATAGCTTCCCAGGACCAACAGGCTGATGAACATTAGGATGGTGAAGCGGTAGGGACGCCTGGCTGGATGAAAGAACCCCATCGATTCCGGAGTTGCAGCTTCGGAGGCGGATGGGCGGCGCGAGGGATCGGACATGAAGGAGAGACTCCTCAGAGCACGGCGGAGCCTCGAATCCATGCGGCGTGAGGTCCGCAACCTTTTGAGGATAGCAGATGGCTTCCGCGCTGAATGCGCGAGAACGAAGGAATGAGGCGTGTGATCGCAGTGATCTGTTGCTGCGCCCCGGCCGATACTACTCCCGCCGGAACTTGTTCGCCTGCTCAAACTGGTTGCGCAGCTCGGGGGTGCGCAGATTCTCGCGCAGGAGGGCGAGGCGCTGCTCGAGGGCCGCGAGCGCGCGCTCGACGGCTTCCGTGTTGGTATGCGCGATGTCGCGCCACATGGAAAACGGGCTCGAGCCCAGCCGCGTCATCTCGCGCAGCGCGCGGCCACCCACGTCTTTCAGCTCGGGCGCGCCGCCCACTTCCTGTTCAAGCAAAGCGCTGAGCGCCGTGGCCGTGAACTGCGGCAGATGGCTGACCCACGCGACCAGGTCATCGTGGCGCACCGGGTCCAGGTCGAGGGTCTTTGAACCCATGGCGGCGACCCACTCGCGCCAGCCTTTCACCAATGCGGTCGAGTGAGGCGAGCGCTGCGCTTCCGGGTCGTCGGTAAACAGCCACACCGCTCCGCGGAACAGATTCGCGTCGGCGAGGGCCGCGCCGCCACGCTCTTTGCCCGCCATGGGATGGCCGGGAAGAAACGCCGCGCGCCCGGGCGTGTTGTAGAGCCGCGCGGCAGTCTCGCAGATGACGCGCTTGGTGCTGCCCACATCGGTGATCAAATGCTCCGGGCCGAGCACTGCGGCGAGCTTCCCCATGAAATCGAGTGAGGCAAAAATGGGCACGGCTAGCACGGTAACCTGGCTTGCACGCGCGGCCTCCATCGGGTCGGCAGCAAGCGCATCAATCGCGCCCATCCTGAGCGCAACCTGCCCCTGCTCCGCGCCGCGATTCCAGCCGGCGATGGCGCCTTTGAAGCCCGCGGCACGCAGGGCGAGGCCCACCGATGTTCCCAGCAGGCCCGTGCCCAGAATGGAGATGCGCTCGATCATGCGGAGTCTCGTTGCTCCGTTAGCTTACAACGTCCTGCCGACGGCCGCCGCCAATCCCCGCAGCTCGCCCACCAGCTTTTCAAACTGGTCGAGGTATAGGGTCTGCACGGCGTCGGAGACAGCTTTGTCGGCGTTGGGGTGAATTTCTATGAGCAGCGCATCGGCACCCGCAGCCACGGCGGCCTTGGCCATGGCGGGAACCATGTCGCGGCGGCCGGTGCCGTGCGAAGGGTCGGCCACCACGGGCAGGTGCGAGAGCTTCTTGAGCACCGGGATGGCCGCGATGTCCATGGTGTTGCGCGTTGAAGTTTCATAGGTCCGGATGCCGCGCTCGCACAATAGCACTTCGTAATTGCCGCCGGAGAGGATGTACTCGCTCGAAAGCAGCAGCTCCTCGACGGTGGCCGCGATGCCGCGCTTGAGCAGGATGGGCTTCGGCACCCGGCCCAGCTCGCGCAGCAGGTTGAAGTTCTGCATGTTGCGCGCCCCCACCTGGAAGCAGTCCACGTAAGGCAGCATGGGCTCGATCTGCGCAATCTCCATGACTTCGCTGACGACAGCCAGGCCGTTGGTGGTTGCAGCTTCGCGCATCAGTTCGAGGCCGGGGATGCCGAGCCCTTGAAACGAATATGGCGAACTGCGCGGCTTGTAGGCGCCACCGCGCAGAAAGCCCCCGCCGGCAGCTTTCACGCAGGCCGCGATGGCGAAGATCTGCTCGCGGTTCTCAATAGCGCAGGGCCCGGCGATCACCGCGACCTGTTGTCCGCCGATGGTCGCGCCGTTGGGAAATGCGATGACCGTGCCTTCGGGGCGAAAGGCGCGGCCGGCCAGCTTGTACGGCGCGCTGATGCGGTGCACGTGAAGCACGCCCGGCAGCATTTCGAATTTGGTGAGGTCGAGGTTGGCGGTGGGGCCAACACCGGCCAGTATGGTCTGGTACTCACCCGTGGTGCGATGCACGTCCACGCCGGCTTCTTCCATGGCGCTGATCACGGCATCGATCTGTTCTTCGCTGGCTTTCTCCTGCATGGCGACAATCATTGTTTCTTTCCTGTCTCGGGCGCCGATCCGGGGCCCCCGGCGACGGGTGGCTCGTAGAGCCGGGGTCGCTGGGGTTCCGGTGCGCCCGCGGCGTGGCCCGGAAGCCCGTCCTCGGAAGGGGCGTCCTGGGCGTTTCTCAAGCTGGCCAGTTCGTTCCGCTGCAACGCCCGCATCACGTCGATGATGCGCTCGTAAATATGCGTCAGCTCGATGTCGGGCAACGGGCCCTTATTGGCCGCGCGCACATTGGCGTAGATAATCTTTTCTCGTTCCGGTTCATAGACCGGAAGCGAAGTTGCGGCCTTGAGGTGGCCGATCGTCTGCGCGGCGCGCGCCCGCTCGCTGAGAAGTTCCACGAGTTGGCAATCCAGGACATCGATTCGGAGTCGTATCTCTTCGATGGTCATTGCATCCTCTGAAAAGCTAGCTGTTAGCTGCTAGCTTCTAGCCTCTAGCCCCATCTCGCTGGCGCAGGCTCTCGTGGCCCAGTTCGCCACTGGACAAGCTAGGAGCTAAAGGCTAGAAGCTGCTTCTTTCACCGGGCCAGCGCCGCGTAAGGCAAGCGCAGGCCCTTGATAAATCGAGCCACCGCGCCGGGGGCCGACTCAGCAGTCGAGTGCTCCACCAGCTCGACAATGGCACTCCCGATTACTGCGGCATCCGCGAACTCCGCCACCTGCGCGACGTGCTCCGCGTTGCTGATGCCGAACCCCACAGCCACCGGCAATCGCGTGTATCGCCGGATGCGCGCCACCAGCGCGGCGGCATCGGCGGCCACGCTCTGCTGCGTGCCGGTCACGCCCACGCGCGAGATGGCGTACACAAAACCCTTGGAGTACTTCGCGATGGCCTCAAGCCGCGCGTCGGGACTGGTGGGCGCGGCCAGAAAGATCGGCGCAAGGCCCGAGCGCTCCATTTCGACCAGGTAGAGGGCGGCCTCTTCGACAATCAGGTCGGTGACCAGAACGCCGTCGGCGCCGGCATCGGCTACCTCGCCGGCAAAGCGCGCCAGGCCGTAGCGGAGGATCGGATTGAGATAGCTGAAGATCACCAGTCCGGCGGCGGGCCGTGCGGCGCGAATCTCGCGCGCGAGGGCGAGAACATCTTTGAGCCGCGTGCCGCGGGCAAGGGCGCGCTCGCTGGCGCGCTGGATGACGGGACCATCGGCAAGCGGGTCGCTGAAGGGCACGCCCAGTTCGATCACATCCGCGCCGGCGTCGACGGCCGCAATCGCGATTTCGCGCGTCGCGTCAAGACTCGGGTCACCGGCCGTCAGATAGACGACAAGCCCCGGCTTATGATCGAAACGGATCAGCATTTGAAACCATTGGGTGCCCCGGGTCTCGATTTTGAGACCCGGGAAAATCAAGAACCTCGCGCTACAGCTTCAGCTCGCGGGCCAGAATGCCCATATCCTTATCGCCGCGTCCAGAGAGGTTCACCACCAGTATGTCACCTGGGGCCAGCGTAGGAGCAAGGCGGATGGCCTCAGCCATGGCGTGGGCGCTTTCGAGCGCGGGCAGGATGCCTTCGGTCCGCGCGAGCTTGACAACTGCATCGAGCGCGGCGGCATCGTCCTGCGCAACATACTCGGCGCGGCCGGAATCGTGCAGCGCAGCATGCTCGGGGCCGATGGAGGCGTAATCGAGTCCCGCGGAGACGGAGTGCGTGAGCGCGATCTGGCCGTCCTCGTCCTGGAGGACGTAAGAATACGTGCCTTGCAGCACGCCCGGCGCGCCACCCTGGAAACGGGCCGCGTGCTCGCCCAGCGCCATGCCGCGCCCGCCAGCTTCGACACCGATCAGCCGTACCTGGCGGTCGGGAATGAACTCGTAAAACGCGCCGATGGCATTCGAGCCCCCGCCGACACAGGCGACGATCGCCGTGGGCAGGCGGCCCTCCTTTTCGAGGATCTGCTGCTTCAGTTCCTTGCCGATCACGCGCTGGAAGTCGCGCACCATCGTCGGGTAGGGATGCGCGCCCAGGGCGCTGCCGAGCAAGTAATAGGTGGTGCGGACGTTCGTGACCCAGTCGCGCATGGCCTCGCTGATGGCGTCTTTCAGCGTCTTCGAGCCGGAGCTTACGCCGCGCACCTCCGCGCCCAGCAGCCGCATGCGCAACACGTTCAGCTCCTGGCGCTCCATGTCCACGTCGCCCATGTAGACGACGCATTCGAGGCCCAGCAGCGCGCAGACGGTGGCTGTCGCCACGCCGTGCTGTCCCGCGCCGGTCTCGGCGATCACCCGCTTCTTGCCCATGCGTTTGGCTAGCAATCCCTGGCCGAGCGCGTTGTTGATCTTGTGCGCGCCGGTGTGCAGCAGGTCTTCGCGCTTGAGGTAGATCTTCGCGCCGCCCAGTTGCTCGGTGAGCCGCTTACAGAAGTAGAGCGGCGTGGGGCGTCCGGCATAGTCGGCAAGCAGCGCGTTCAACTCGGCCTGAAAAGCCGCGTCGGCCTTGGCCTCTTCGTAGGCGTGCTCCAGTTCGTCGAGAGCGGCCACCAGCGTCTCCGGCACGTAGCGCCCGCCGTAGACGCCGAAGCGCCCTGGTCGCGACTCGGAGGGATTTGCCGGATGAATGACGGATGCCATGTGGAACTCCTGCGCCTGCGTCCGAAAAAGAGGGAACTTCTAAGTGTACTAGGAACGCAGATCGCGGGTTGAGCGCTTTAGTTCTGTGGCACGCGCGTTGTCAATAAACGCGCGGACCTTGGCGGGATCTTTGCGGCCGGGCGCGGCTTCTACGCCGCTGACGACATCTACGCCCCAGGGGTGCAACGTGGCGATGGCCTCGGCGACGTTGGCTGGGGTCAGGCCGCCGGCGGCAACGTACTTCGTTCCTTCCGATGCGCCGAAGAGCGACCGGCGCGCCGCGTCCCAATCGTAAGTCTGTCCCGTGCCGCCCACGGAGGATGCAGTGCGCGAGTCGACGAGAACCGCATCGACATTCGAATCAAAACTCGGGACCGGGTCTTTGTCTGCGGTCGTTGCGTCGAAGTGCGCCACGCCCAGAATTCGTAGCTTCGGCCCGAATCGCGCACGAAGTTGAGCAGGCAGCTCGGGCGGAGCGTCCCAATGCAGTTGCACGCCGGTGAGTCCGGCCGCTTCGACCGTCGCTGAGATCTCTTCAAACGCCGCATCCACAAACACGCCGATCTTTTCGGGCCCAGCCGGCAGATGAGGCACGATGGCGGCCACCTGCGCGGGCGTCACCTGCCGCGGGCTGGGCGCGAAGACGAATCCAACCGCATCGGCTCCGGCCTGAGCGGCCAGTTGCGCGTCAGTGAGCGAGGTGTTGGCGCATATCTTGATCCAGAGGTTCATGGCTTGCTCGCAGCGCCCTTCAGCAGCGCGGCCAGCGCCTCGCCGGGATCGGGTTGGCGCATCAGGCTTTCGCCGATCAGGAACGCATCGAATCCTGCCTTGCGCAGGCGAACGATGTCTTCGTGTGTCGCGATCCCGCTCTCCGTCACGCGTACCACGCTCGCCGGAATGCGCTCCACCAGCGCGAGCGAGGTTTCCTGCGACACCTCGAAGCTCTTCAGGTCGCGGTTGTTCACGCCGATGGCGCCGGCGCCGGTTTCGCCCAGCGCGTCGAGTACACTGGCCAGCTCCTCGGCAGTGTGCACCTCCACCAGCACGTCGAGCGAAAGCGAATGCGCGGTCTGGGCGAAGCACTTCAGTTCGCCGTCTGTTAGCGCGGCGGCGATGAGCAGGATGGCGTCGGCACGGTGGGCGCGGGCCTCGACGATCTGGTACTCGTCGACGATGAAGTCCTTGCGCAGGCAGGGCAAAGGCACGGCGGCCGAGGCCAGCTCCAGGTTGCGCAGGCTGCCCTGGAAGTAGGGCTCGTCGGTGAGCACCGACAGCGCCGCGGCGCCGCCGGCACGGTAACGCCGGGCAAGCCATGCGGGGTCGAAGCTGGCGCGGATCAGTCCCTTCGACGGCGAGGCCTTCTTGATCTCTGCGATCACAGCAGGGCCTTTTGCGGCCTGGCGGCGCAGGGCGGCGGCCCATCCGCGCGGGCGATGCCCGGCGGCGCGGCGTTCCAACTCGGCTACGGGCACATCGGCCTTGGCCGCAGCCAGCGTGGCGCGAGTCGAAGCCAGAATCGTCGCAAGAAATGTGTCCGCGCGGGTCGTCATGCTCTCAAGTCGAGTATACGGGCGGGCCACCGTACCGCGCCGCCGCAGCGCGGTTCGAATCAGAGCGATGCCGCAGGTGCTTTTGCCCCCGCCGCCACCAGCTCCCGCGCCGCCTTCCTTCCCAGCCGAATGCAGTCGGGAACGCCGATGCCGTCGTAGGCGTTGCCGGCGAGACGGAGGCCGGGCAGCTCGGCGACACATGCGGAGATGCGCTCCATGCGCTCGCGGTGACCAACGGCATACTGCGCCATGGCGCGGCGCCAGCGCGAAACCTGCGCGTGCTCCGGCTCGACCTCTGCGCTGAATGCCTTCGCTCCCAGAATCGCAGCCATCTCGCGGCGAACGGTCGCAATCAGAAAGTCGTCGCTCTCATCCAGCATCGCCTCGCGTTTCATCCCGCCCAGAAAGGCCCGAAAGACGGCCTTGCCCGGCGGCGTGCGGCCCAGGAACTTGCGGTGCGAAAACGTGCAGGCCAACAACGATCGGCCCTCGACGGCAGGAACCAGGAAGCCGAATCCATCGGGAAGCTGTCCGATTGCGGCCTCGTCGTAAATCAGATTCACGGTCATCGACGAGGAGTAGGGGATCGCGCCGAGCTCGCTGCCGAGCACAGGATCGACCGGAGCGAGCAGAGACCCGGCAGCCCACGCGGATGCGGCCATGATGAGCGCATCAAAAGTCTCCGCCGTCCCCCCGGCCTCGACGCTCCAGCCGTCTGCCGTCTTCCGGACGGCGCTCACCGGCGTTGCCTTGCGCAGGCATGCAGGATCGAGACGCGCAACGAGAGCGTTTACCAACTGCTGCATGCCGCCGCGCAGCGCGGTAAATGTGGCCGCTCCGCGGTTTGAAGTTTTGGATGGATTCTTCGCCATGGCGCGCATTTGCCGGTGCGCGGCCAACATGCCTCGGGTGAGCGAGCCGTACTTTGTCTCCATCTCCACCAGCCGGGGCAGCACAGTTTGCGCGCTCAACTGCGCGGCGTCGCCGCCATAGATCCCGCTCAGCAGCGGATCGGCCAGCCGGTCGACAGCCTCCTGGCCGAAATGCCGCTCCACCAGGGCGGCAACGGACTCGTCGTGCCCATTGGCCGTGGGGGGATGCAGCAGATCGAGAGCCATGCGCAACTTGGTGCGCAATCCAAAAAGCCGCGTGAGGGCGGTGGGAACCAGCCTGGTGGGCACCAGGAACATCAGTCCGTCGGGCAGCGCCACCAGCCGGTTGCGCACCACGATATATGTCTTGCGTGCGGCGTCGTTCGAGGGCAGCAGATCGCCGCCCAGACCCAGCTCGCGGCAAAGCTCGGCCGCGGCGGGTTTCTCCGTGAGGAACGAATCGGGTCCGCGCTCCAGCACCGCGCCGTTTACTGTCTCCGAGGCAAGCGATCCGCCCAGACGCGGCCGCTCTTCATAGAGCGCGTACTCGACGGCCGCGCCCGCTGCGCGCGCCTTATCCAACTCGTAAGCTGCCGCTAAACCCGCGATGCCGCCGCCGATGATCGCAATCCGCATGCTTTGACCCTGCTTCCATGTTTACAGCACCAGGCGGCTTGCGCCAGGCCAAGGCAAAGTGAGCCGTCAGCCTGTTCCGGACAGCTACAGCAAACGAAAGCGGAGATGTTCACATGTTTGTCTGGGAAATTGCAATCCTCGCGTGCTCTGCGCCCGCGCGGCCCACGCCATGAGAATGGCGGAACTTAGGGCGAAACCAACGTTCCGGAAGGCGCGGCTTGCCGATAGGCTTCGGCTTCGTTCTCCAGCAGCGGATCCCAGTTCCTGGGCTGGTAGATGCAGCAGGGTTCCTGGGCCAGCGGATCGCCGGTGAGAGCGTAGGCGCGGGCGCGCGAACCGCCGCAAATCTCCTTGTACTCGCAGGCGCCGCACTTGCCTTCAAGCCGGCTGGTGTTGCGCAGGGCCTTGAAGATGGGCGCGTTGCGGTAGATCTCGGCCAACGGCGTCTCGCGGACGTTGCCGGCGTGAATGGGCAGAAAACCGCTGGGATAGACGTTGCCCACGTGGGAAATGAACACGAAGCCTTTGCCGTCGTTGACGCGGCGCGTGGCCCATCCCATGTTGCGCGTTTTCGCGTCGGCCGTGGGCGCGCCGGGCTCGTACGCGGCCTCGTGCGGATGGCCGTGCCCGTGTCCCATCTTCCTCTCTTCCAGATTGTGCTGCAGCAGGTAGCGGCGATAGTGCATCGCCTCGGTGGTCTTGATCTGGAAGTTCGCGCGGCGCGAGAGCTCGTAAATCTTGCCGAACACTTTCTCGAAATCCTCGCCGCTCAACAGGTCGTCGAGCTGGCCGCGGCCCACGGGAACCAGGAAGAAGACGTTCCACATCACGATGGCGAGCTTTTCGAACAAGTTGCAGAGGTTGTCGAGGTCGTTGACGTTGTGACGGCTGACAGTGGTGTGTACCTGGATGGGAATGCCGGCTTCATTGGCCCACTCGATGGCCTGGATGGTGCGCGCCCATGCGCCGGGCAGGCCGCGAAAGGCGTCGTGAATTTCGGGGGTCGAGCCGTCGAGCGAGATGCCGAGCCGGACGAGGCCGGCCTCTTTCAGCTTGAAAATCGCCTCGCGGGTGAGCAGAGGCGTGGCGCTGGGAGTGACCGCGACCTGCACGCCTTTGCTCGAGGCGTAGCAGATCAACTCGAAGACATCCTTGCGCTTGAGCGGGTCGCCCCCGGTGAAAACGAAGATGGGGACGTGCATCCCGGCGATCTGGTCGATAAGCGCCTTGCCTTCGGCGTGCGTCAATTCGTCGGGATGCGCAATGGGCTGCGCCGCGGCGCGGCAATGCTTGCAGGCCAAGTCACAGGACTGCGTGACTTCCCAGATGGCAAGGAAAGGGGATTCGTCGTAGTCGATCCCGCCGCGCGCGGGAATGGTATGCATCGGCTGCATGAGGCCTCCCGAGTGAACTGCGGCGGTCTGGCGCGCCTACCTGCCAGACGCCCGGGGATGGAACGGCCCCCTGATCGAAACACCGTGCCTGCGCTTCAGCCTGCCGAAGGCGCCAGAGCATGAAAACCGTTCCCGAGGGCCACGATTCCCATCCAGAAAAACAGTATCCAGGAGGGTTAGGCTGTGATTGAGATCACTTCATGTGTTCCGATCTGGGCAGCGGCGCTCCCCGCTAGACAAATCCGGGAAACGGGACCACAATTTTGTCACGTGCCAGTCGGCCTGCTGGGCCACGCTTCGATAAAGTGACTTTGCGGCAGACCGCGACCGGCGAGCGGTGCTGGCAAAGCGAGATAAAGTGAGCAGGATCACTTTGTTATGCGCGATGAAACACCGCAATAACGGCGCTGAATCCTCAACGATTTGAGCGCAGTCGAAGGAGGTTCCCATGGCATCCGTATTGAAGCCAGGCTGGAGCAAACCCTCCACCATCCTCTTCGCCACCGAGATACCCGCGAACGAAAAAGCCTTCTCGTTCGCGCTTGCGCAAGCCAGGGAATTCGGTTCCGATCTCATCCTCTTTCACGCCTATGACACGCTCGTGGTGGCCGCGTCGGAGGCCTCGGGCATCCGCTATTACGACTATGCCGCCGCCGCGCGCTCGGAAAAGAACTACCTGGAGCCACTCGCGCTGCGCGTCCGCGAAGCGGGGCTCAACTGCGAGGTCGTGGTGCGGCCAGGGCTGCCCGCCGACGAGATTCTGGCCTACACGCACGAACGCGAGATCGACCGCATCGTGATGGGCACACACTCTCCGGGCCCCATCGGCAAATTGCTGGTGGGTTCGGTGGCTGAGGCAGTGTTGCGCACTGCCACGTCGCCGGTTTATATCGTTGGCCCCGAAGTAGTGGACGGCAGCTACCGCAACTTTGCCATGCGCACCATTCTCTGCGCCACAAGCCTGAGCGAGGCCAGCACAGTGGTGGCCTCGTTTGCCGCGGAACTGGCCGCGCAGCATGGGGCGCGTTTGATTCTGCAGCATGTCATCCGGCCCCAGGAGCGTGAAGAGTTCCTGGCCGGACGTTCGCTGGACGAGGTGGAAGCGAGCATGTTTGCGCTGATTCCCAGGAAACTGCAGGGACAGATCGCGATCCAGACCATCGTGGTGCCGGGCGACCCGACCGAAGAGTTGCTCTATCAGAGTCGCGCACAACTGGTGGACCTCATCGTTCTCGGAGCGCATGGCGCTTCGGCTTTTGCCGCCATCACCCGGCACGGCGTGGTCTACAAAACGCTGGCCCATGCGCATTGCCCGGTCATTACGTTGTCGCCGGTGGTGCTGGCCGAGTGCGGTTCGAAGCCGGTGAAACTGCGCCCGGCGGAAGCCTACATGGCAGGCGTCTTTTAGGGCTCTTCCAGCAATGGCAACCGGTTGAGAGGAATTCTGTGCCCGTAGAGCGGTAAACCCATGCCTCGCTAGGGTAGCCGGCCTCGGCCGCCGTCTTCCCCGGGCATGAGCGGATCCTTGCTGAACAATGCGGTATACTTGGCGAAAAGGGCGGCATGCAATGGTCCCGCCCCAAAGCGAGGTGCGTCTTCCACAGGGACTCCGGCTTATGGACGACCGACATTCCACCATCGCAGACAACGCGATGGCGCGCAGTGGTTCGCGTGCTCCGAAGTCCAATCGATAGTTTAAGTTGCGCCATACTTCCCGCTTCCTGCGCTCTTTGCGGCTCCCCTCTGCCGCGGCTTTCTTTCGTGCCAATTTGCCCTGTCTGCTGGACGGAATTCCCGGTCCAGAGTGGTCCTGTGTGCGCGCGCTGCGGCGGCGCGCTGCATGTGCCGGCCGGCCCGTCCTATTCCCCGTACTGCAAGGAATGCCGTCTGGAGCCGCCTCCGTTCGAGAAGGCGGTTTCCTACGGTCTGTACCAGGGCCGCATGAGGGAGGCCATTCACGCGTTCAAGTATGACCGCATGCACCCAGCCGCGCGCGAATTGGGCCGGATGCTCGCCCGGGCGATTGCGCAACTGGCTGGCGAGGCTCCGGCCCAGATGCTGGTGATTCCGGTCCCGCTCCATCGCTTGAAATTGGCGCAGCGCGGATTCAATCAGGCCCGTTCGCTCGCCGTCGAGGCGCTTCGACTCCTGCGCAAGAGCCATCCGCAGTGGCGGCTCACGCTGGCCCCGAGCACGCTCATGCGGCTGCGCGCCACCAAAAGCCAGGCCGGCTTGACTTCGCACCGGCGCCGCTTGAATGTGCGAGGCGCATTCTCGGTTTCCGATGCGGCCCAGGTGAAGGAGCGGCACGTTTTGCTGGTGGATGACATTCTCACCACCGGGGCCACGGCGCGCGCGGCCTCTCAGGCGCTGCTGCGAGCCGGAGCCGCTTCAGTCTGGGTGGCCACGCTGGCGCGGGCGCAGAGCGCTGTGGGACTTTGGCGGAGCTTCGACGACGCCGGCGCGGAAGAAGGCGAGCCGCTGACCGGCACGCAGCTGGGCACGGCAATGCATGACGCGGGTTTCAGTTTGGATACATCTTCTTTGCGAGGGCAGCCATCTTTTTGAGCGGGGGAAAAGAGATGTCGTTGGGAAAAGCCATGATTCACGCGCGCAAGCAGAAAGCGATTGCCAGGGCCGTGGTGCTGGCCGCCGACCACGGACCCGCGCAGTACGCCCACGCACACATTCTGCAGATGCCGGTCCTGGTGCTGAACGCCTCGTATGAGCCGATCAACATCTGCGGCGCGCGCCGCGCGCTGGTGCTGGTGCTCAAGGGCATCGCGCGCACCGAGGAAGAGCACGGCCTCACGCTGCACGCGCAGCGCACCATCATTGCCATGCCCTCCGTGATCCGCCTGCTCGAATACCGCCGCATACCCCACCAGACGCGCGCTCTTTCGCGCAAGAACATCCTGCTGCGCGACCGCAACACCTGCCAGTATTGCGGCGAGGCTTACCCGCCCAGCGAACTCACGCTCGATCACGTGGTGCCGCGCTCGCGCGGCGGCAACTCGACATGGGAAAACCTCGTCGCCTGCTGCCACGAGTGCAATCGCCACAAAGGCAACCGCCTGCTCAGCGAAATCGACGACATGATTCTGCTGCGCGAGCCGCGGCCTTTCTCGCTGCACACCAGCCGCCAGATCATGCGCATGCTGGGCCGCAGCGACGACCGCTGGAGAAAGTACCTTTTCTATTAACGATTCGTTGCCGGACATCGGCAGGACTCCTGTGGCCGGTTCGGCTGCGCAGTTGCGCGGTCCTCCGCGATCGAGGAAAGCCGCGCATTACCGCGCTGCGGGTTTCGTATTCTCGCAAACCGGTGAATCTGCAACTTGTTCTTCGCTATCGTTCTTCCCTGTCCCTTTTCCGGATTTGAGTCGGATTCCTCCGGAACTGCGTCTAAACCAGCAGAGCGGATCGAATCAAGGGAAGCCATCCTGCTGACGATGGCGGGAAGGAGCTACGTCGATGCACATTGACAAACTTCAGTTCGCAGCTTTGGTGGCGGCCGGAGCGTTGCTCGCGGCCTGTCCTGCACTGGCAGAGGATAGGAACCCGGAGGGGCAGGGACAAGCGGTGATTACTATCCTGAACGGAAATGAGATTCCCGGCGGTATCCCCCAGGACGCGGTACACCTGAAGGTGGACGGAAAGGACTCGACGGTCACGGGCTGGACGCCTCTGCGCAGCCCCGTGAGCAAAATCGAGGTGGTGATTCTGATCGATGATGGGGCGCGCGAAAGCCTGGGATTGCAATTGAAAGACATTGCGAAGTTCATCCAGGGGCTGCCGCCGGATGCGAGGGTCGCGGTCGCGTACATGATGTATGGGCACGCCGCATTGGGTGGTCCGTTGACCACGGATCACGCCGCTGCCGTTCGCGAGTTGCACCTGCCTATGCGCAAGATGGCGGGCATAAACGCCAGCTCGTACTTTTGCCTCTCCGATCTAGCCAGGAATTGGCCTTCCACAGAAGCCCACGCCAGGCGCGAAGTCGTGATGGTGACCGACGGCGTGGACTACTACGAGATGCATTACGACCCCCAGGATCCGCACGTGCAGAACGCGATCGACGATTCGGCGCGCGCGCACCTGATCGTGTACGCGATCTATTGGAACGAGCAGGACCGCTTCGATAACACGGACTACGCCGCCAATTCAGGCCAGAGCCTGCTGGGTCAAGTCACACAGGCGACAGGAGGCAAGAGCTATTGGGAGGGGTACGGAAACCCGGTCACCATTGTGCCGTACTTAGACGATATTGCCCGGCGCATCCACAACCAATACGAGCTGGATTTCATGACTCCAACAGGCGCCAAGCCGAAGATGGCGAACCTGAGGCTGAAGCTGAACGTGCATGCGAAGGTGGACGCGCCGCAACAGGTGTACGTGCACCCCGGCGTGGAATAATCCCGGCCGCACCGCGCGCTCAGTACGCCAGCGCCACCGCGTCCGCGCGCATCTCGCTGCCTGCCGCGTAAACGCTGTTCGCGCCTTGCTTGCGCAACTCGATGCACTCGTACCGCCCGAAGCCTCCGTCGCTCTCGCCCATCGGCCAACCCAGGTCGGCGAGCGCCTTCTGCGTTTCGGCGGGAACGCCGGCCTCCAGGTGTAGCAGTCCACGCGGCCCAAGGCCTGGCCGGTCCTCGCCCATCGTCTGCGACGAGCCCTCATGGTGCCAGCGCGGGCTGTCGGCCGCAGCCTGCACGTCCAGCCCGTAATCCACGCGGTTCACGACGATCTGTGTCTGTCCCTGCGGCTGCATGTCGCCGCCCAACACGCCGAACGCGATCCACGGTACGCCATTCTTCGACGCAAAGCCCGGAATAATGGTCTGGAACGGGCGTTTGCCCGGCGCATAGATGTTCGGGTGCCCATCCTTGAGAGAGAAAAGCTGCCCACGGTCCTGGAACATGAAGCCGAGCCCATCGGCCACCAGCCCTGAACCCATGCCGCGGAAATTCGATTGAATCATCGACACCATCATGCCGTCTTTGTCGGCCGTGGTGAAGTACGTTGTGTCGCCATGGTTCGGCGCCTCGCCGGGATAAACGTGCTCTCGAATCCGATCGAGGCGAATCAGTTTGGCGCGCTCCTTCGCGTACTCCTTTGAGTTGAGCCACTCGATGGGAATCTTCGCGAAGTGCGGATCGGCGTAATAACGTGCGCGGTCCTCGAAGGCAAGCCGTTTGGCCTCCACCTGCACGTGCAACGAATGCGGCGACTGGAACCCGAACTCCCGCAGATCGAAGTTCTCCAGCATATTCAGCATTTGCAGCGTCGCCAGCCCTTGCGTGTTGGCGGGCATGCCATACACATCCGCGCCGCGATACTTCGTCACCAGGGGCTCAACCCACTCCGCATGTTGCTCGCGCAAGTCCCCCGCGGAGAGCCATCCGCCGATGCGCTTGAAATAAGCGTCGATCGTCCGGGCAATAGGGCCGTCGTAAAACACATCGCGGCCTCCCTCGGCGATCGTGCGGTAGGTGCGCGCCAGATCGGGATTCCGCCGCACGTCGTATTCGTTCGGCATCACGCCGCCGGGCGCGTAGGTCTTGAACGCGTTCGCGGTCTCTTCAATCGTCTCGCTGTAGCGATGAAACGCCTGCAGGTCGCGCTTCTGGTAGTAGCCGATGATTTGCGGCAAGGGATCGCCCGCCTCGCATGCGGCTATCGCGGGCTCGAACAGCTCGGCCCACTTGAGCTTGCCGTACCGCTGGTGCAGCGTCCACCATCCATCCAGCGCGCCGGGCGTGGAAACGCTGATGGCGCCAAATGCGGGAATGTGGCCGTTCACGGCGCGTGAACGCACGGTGGCCAGCGAAAGCGACCTGGGCGACCGGCCGGAGCTGGCCATGCCCATCAGCTTCGCCGCCTTCGGATCCCATACAAACGCGAAGCAGTCGCCGCCTAGTCCGCTGCTCACCGGTTCGACGAATCCGAGCACGGCATTGGCGGCCACGGCAGCATCCACCGCGGAGCCTCCGCGCTTCAACATCGCGATGGCAGTCTGCGTCGCCAGCGGATGTGCTGTTCCTGCGGCTCCGTTCAAGCCCAATGCGGGCGACCGTGTGGCAAAGCTGGCGCCGGAAGGCCGGTCGCCGGTGTGAACGTCGGGGCGAATGAACCGCTCCGCGCCTGTGGGTTGGAATTTCGGCTGATCGGTTGTTTGGGCCGGCCCGCGCTGGCCCAAACCGGCTGCTTTGCTCTGCACGCTGGCGGCTGACCCCGCGGCAGCCAGAGGAAGCGTCTGAATGAATGTGCGGCGGCGCATGGCAAAATCCTTCCTTCCAATGTACATGGGCGCAAGCCGCCGCCCGTCTCTGGCCTGTCTCTGAGAAGGCGTTTCACTTCCCCGGGATCGAACCCCTGCACCCTGGGCGCACCTATGCGAATCTAGATAAAAGTACTCACGATTTGATGTACGCCGCACTTCCCCGGCCATCGCACAAAAAACGCTCGGAAAAACAGAGGAGTAGGCCGTTGTCCGCGATCGACAGCACATTGCCTGCTCTGCCATCCGGTCCCGCTGCCGCGGGCAAACGCAACGGAGCGGGCGCCGAGTCCCGGCCGGCGCAAATGGAAAACCCCGATCTTGCTCTGCCCACGCACTGGAAACCTCGGGTGAACCCGTGGCTGATCGCAATGACGGTGGCGCTGGCCGCGTTTATGGAGGTGCTGGACACCTCGATTGCCAACGTGGCCCTGCAACACATTGGCGGCAGCCTCGGAGCCAGCACGGATGAGGCCACATGGGTGCTCACCAGCTATCTGGTCTCCAATGCCATCGTTCTGCCGCTGGGCGGCTGGGCCTCATCGCTCATGGGCCGCCGCAACTTCTTCGTCTTGTGCATCGCGGTGTTCACCATCGCCAGTTTCCTTTGCGGCGCCGCTCCGTCGCTGCCCATTCTCCTGATTTGCCGGGTGCTTCAGGGAGCGGGCGGAGGCGGCATGCAGCCCATGGCGCAGGCCATCATGGCCGACTCGTTCGAGCCGCACAAGCGCGGCCAGGCCTTCGCTCTTTATGGACTGGTCGCCGTCCTCGCGCCCTCCATCGGCCCCACCCTTGGCGGCTGGATCACCGATAACTTCTCCTGGCGCTGGATCTTCTACATCAATATTCCCGTCGGCATTGCGGCCATCATCCTGGTCACGCGCCTGGTTGAAGATCCGCCCTGGATCAAGGCCGACCGTTCGCTCTTGCGCAATATGGACTACCTCGGCCTCGCTTTCCTCACTTTGGCCATGGGCGGAATGCAGATCATGCTCGACAAAGGCGAGGAAAACGATTGGTTCTCGTCGTCCTTCATCTGCTTCTTCGCAACCATGTTCGTTGTTGGCATCGCCGGCCTTTTCCTTTGGGAGTGGCGCAAGAAGAATCCGCTCATTAACCTGCACCTCTTCGGCTACCGAAACTTCGCCATCTGCTGCTTCCTCATGATGCTTGTCGGCGGAGTGCTGAATGCCAACACCGTCCTGCAGCCGGAGTTCACGCAGCAATTGCTTGGCTACAACGCCACCACCGCCGGACTCGCGCTCACGGCGGGTGGCGTAGCGCTGGTCATCATGATGCCGCTGGCCGGCATTGCCACCGGGAAGATCGCCGCGCGCTGGCTCGCCGCCTTCGGCTTCACCATAATGGTGATTACCTTCCGCTACGCGGCCGATGTCACAAACTTGCAGATGAGCTTTGCCGAGGCGTCGTGGTTGCGCGTCGTGCAGATGCTTCCTCTGCCGTTCTGCTTCATCTCCATCACTACCGCGGCTTATGTGGGAATGCCGAAGGAGCAGAGCAACCAGGTGGCCGGCCTCATCAACTTCGTACGCAACATCGGCGGCTCCATCCTCATTGCCGTTACCAACGCCCAGGTCACAAGCCGCGCTATGTGGCACGAGCAACACCTGCAGCAGGCCATGCAGTCCGGCAACATCGCCTTCGACCAGCATCGGCAGGCGCTTGCGGGATTTTTCTCGAGCCACTTCGGCGACACGAACGGCGCCGCCATGGCTCTGGCCCGGATTTACAGCCAAATGAAGGATCAGGCGCGCACGCAGGGTTACCAGGATGTCTACATGGAACTCTGCTGGGCCTCGATCGTTCTCATCGCCCTCTCTTTCATGTTGAGTAAGAACCGTCCCGGCGAAGGCGCCGGCGGGGATGGCATGCTGTAGGTTGTATCGACATATAGGGATATGTGGCGTTGCGTTGCGAAAACCCGCTCAGGCGAGGCGGAGGACGACGGCTGTGGCGGGTCCACCGCCTAGGACGACAACGAAGTATGAGCGGGTTTTCGCCGCAACCCGCAGGGCTGGGGCCGCACACCCCTATATGTCGATACAACCTAAGCCCTCGAACCTTCGGCCAACCCCATCCAGTCACCGCTTTCGCGGCTCCGCGCTTCGGAGGCCAGTCGTTGCAACGCGCTCCGGCTTTGTGACGAATCACATACCGCCTTCCTCCAATTCGGCCTATAATTCCTCGCAGAATTTCAATCGGCACAAGATGCCCGCTTACTGACATCTGCTCCAGGAGGCTGTGATGTTGAAGTCGGTTCTGATCTTTTTGGCAGCTGTTCTGCTCGCCATCGCGTGGTTGCCCCTGCAAGGCCGCGGTTCGCAGACAGCTGCGCCGGCGCCCGCTTTGGCTCCCGCGCCGGCCGTCGAGCCCGCACAGGCCGCGCCGGTGAAGAATCCCGTGAAGCCCACCGCCGGATCGCAGGCAAAGGCCAAGAGCCTGTATCAAATGGACTGCGCCATGTGCCATGGAGACAACGGAAACGGCAAGACCGATCTGGCCAGCGGTATGGAGCTTACGCTTGACGATTGGACCGACCCCAAGACTCTGGCCAACAAGGAGGATTGGGCGCTGTTTAACGTCATCCGCAACGGCAAAGATAAGATGCCTTCCGAGACCGAGGGCCGCGCCAACGACACCGAGGTCTGGAACCTTGTCATCTACATTCGCAAATTCTCCAATTCGCAACCGCCGGCGCCGGCAGCTCCAGCGAAGTAGGCTCTAAAGACGCGAAGCGCATTTGGGCAGCCAAATGCTACCTTAACCGGTAATCGTCATCACCGGACAGGGCGCGTTGGCGATGACGTGAAACGCGCCCGACAGCCGCGATTGCAGCCAGAGGTGAGAGCTCTTGCGGATGGAAAGCACCGGCAAATCATTCTGAAACTCCCGCAGATGCTCAAGAATCCGCGTGTGCGCGCCGCCGAGCGAACTTTTCGCCGCCGTCCTATCGAACCCGCTAAGATGGTTGCGCGATGCCGACTCTCGAAGATTTTCACGGCAAATGGGCGCTGGTCACCGGGGCCAGTTCCGGGATTGGCGCAGCGCTGGCTCGCGAGCTGGCAAGCCGCGGCGCCAAGCTGATCCTGACCGCGCGGCGGCTTGAGCGGCTGGAGGCGCTCGCCGGCGAACTCGGCGCCAAAGGGACCGAGACGCGGATTGTGGCGGCAGACCTGAACGACCCCGCCGCTCCACAGCAGATCTACGAAGCCACAGAGGGCGCGGGGCTGACGGTTGACATCCTCATCAACAACGCCGGCCTGGGCCAGTACGGCGCCTTCCGCACCAATGACGCCGAGCAGGAGCTGAGCCAGGTGCGCGTCAACTGCGAAGCTGTTGTCGGGCTGTCGCGGCTGTTCGTGCCGCGCATGGTGGAGCGGCGGCGGGGATGGGTTCTTGTCCTGGCCTCGACGGCCAGCTTTCAGCCGGTTCCGTATCTTTCCACGTATGCGGCCACCAAGGCCTTCGATCGATTCTTTGCGCTGGGGCTGGCCGCGGAGGTGGCGCGATTCGGCGTGAAAGTAACGGCACTCTGCCCTGGAACCACGGAGAGCGAGTTCTTCGAGGTGGCCCACGCCGGCGCTTTTCGGAGCCGCAACCTGCAAGCGGCGTCTGAAGTCGCGCGCCTTGCCATCGCCGCGATGGCGCGCGGGCAGCGCACCATCGTTCCCAAGCGAAGCGGCAAGCTTACGGCATTTCTGGTCCGCTTTCTGCCGGTCAGCCTCATCACTCACTTTGTTGAGAAGGGCGCGCGGCCAAAGCAGTGAACAGGAAAGGGTGCGCAATCATCGACAAAGCCAGCCTGAGTGCCGGCTTTTCGTTTCTTCCCGGTTTGCGCGCGGGCTCACCCGGGCGCTCAGTCGGTGCGTGGGGGCGCGGTCAAGCTGAACGAGTCGAAGAAACGGTTCACGTCCTCGTCGCGGCGGGCGCTGGCGGCAGGGAAGGCCGCAATCAGCATGTACAAGCGGGTTCCGGCCAGAATAAGGCGCGCATCCAGGATGCCGCCGCCCGCGTTACGCCCGGAAAAGTCGTGCGCGGGGTAGCCGTCGCGGTTGCTCCGGGACTCGCTGAGGAGAGTCGTCTGGGTACGCCCCAAAGCGCCGTTCCTGGCCATATCCAGCGTCTTTTCAATATCTTCGTTCGCAGCCCGCTCTACCGGAGGGTTGTCGGCCCAAGCCACGGCGTAAGTGGCCTCGGGATCCACGGAGGCCTGGATCATGTTCACCTGCTCGGCGACTCCCTGCCCGGTATAAGACGGGATCTGAGCCTCGTTCGCGCCAGCCGGCATCTGAACTTTGAAACCGTCCGAAGTCCGGTCGACGGTCTGCCAAACGATCTGCGCCGGGCGCAGGCCGGGGTTCACCTGTTCCGCGTTGGAGTTTTGCTGGCTGGCGTGGAAGCCGGTCAGTGTCAGGTCGGCGCGATACGCATAAAAGAAATACCCGATCGCCGCGATTCCAAGGACGATAAGGACGAAAAGTAGCGGCCTTTTCACAACTTAAAGAGTGCCCAATTTGGGCCTGCTGTTGCAAGGAGATTGCCCATTTTGGACTGCAAAGGGTGCCAGACAGGTAAAAAACACCCTTGCGAAAGATTTTCCACAGCTCGGTTACGCCTCTTTTTTGAATAAAACTTGCAACCTTCCCCTGATTTGTGCATCTATGTAAGTAATTAGCAGAGGCTTCCCCAATATGTCCCGCCAAAGAAAGGAAACAACTCTCTCTTGAGGGTTCTTCGGAACCTCTTCCCAAATTCCCCTCTGGTTACCCTCCTTTAATTGCCTCTCTAGCGGGCCTACCGGAAGGTAGGCCCATACGCTCTCTCGTCGAGACCGCGCATTGCAAACGGCGCGACGGTTAAAATCGAGGGTGCGATGCGGTCTTCTCCCGGCACGAAATCCTTTTCTGCTTCGGCAATCAAGGCAATCGATGCCCGCTTTTCCAAGGCAGGCCTTGTGAGGAGCCAACGCGGCCAATCGGCGCAACACTCTCGAGCAGTCCACCTGGAACGCGCGACGCCGGAAGAACTTGCCTCACCTGACCCCATACCCCGCCGCGCCGCAAATGGCGTGGAGTGGCTGCCGGTACCGGGGTGGAATTTCTCCTGGCTTTGGTCGGGTTTCAGCACGCGCAGGGGAGGATTGAGCCGGGCCTATTGCGTCGAAGACGCGCACGGCACGCTGAACCTTGGCTTTACAGCTGCCGACGACCGGGAAACCGTTCTCGCCAACCAGCGCCTGCTGGCCGAGGCGATCACGGGCGATGCCGGAACTCCTATCGTCACCCTGCGTCAATTCCATTCCAACCGCGTCGTTCCTGCCAGCCGCGCCGACGCCTCCCGCAAGCTGCCGCACAAAGCCGACGGGCAAATGACCGATGAGCCGGGCCTGCTGCTGGCCATTCTGACCGCCGACTGCATCCCGGTGCTGGTGGCCGACCCAAGACGGCGCGCGGTGGCGGCGTTTCATGCCGGCTGGCGCGGAACGGTGAAGCGCATCGTGGAATCCGGTATCGGCCGCATGCGCCTGGCCTTCGGTTCCCGCCCCGAGGATCTCGTCGCCGCGATCGGCCCCGGCATCGGCCCCTGCTGTTACGCCGTCGGCGAAGAGGTTCTGTCTACCTTTGAAGCGCAGTTTTCTTACGCGCGAGAGTTGTTTCGCGAGGTATACGACTCGGACCCCGTGCGCAGGAAGTATCCCATGCTCTTTCTCACCCAACGCGCGCCCGGCCACTCACCCATTGGCCCCAGCCTGCATGTGGACCTGATCGAAGCCAATCGCCGGCAGTTACTTGCCGCGGGGCTCAAGCCCGGCGCGATTCAAGTGGTGAACGGTTGCACGCAATGCCACCCGGAGCTGTTCTTCTCGCACCGCGCCTCGCACGGTCACACTGGGCGCATGATGGCAGTCATCGGCATTCGCGAAGCGCGGAAGAGCCGCTCCCGGCCCTGAGCAAGGAAGTTGGATTTCGGCTCGGAGTTTTCCCTACGAGACCTTGACCGCTTCGCCCGGGTTGACCAGATCGCGCAGTTCCTTCGACGGTTTGAAGTAGGGCACCTTCTTGGCAGGCACATCGACGCGCGCGCCGGTCTTGGGATTGCGGCCGATGCGGGGTTTGCGCTGGCGGATGCGAAACGAGCCGAAGCCGCGAATCTCAATCTTGTCTCCGCTTTGGAGGGCGCCAATCACAGAGCTGAAGATGGTTTCAACGATCACTTCTCCGTCGCGCCGGGTCAAGTCGCCCAAGCCAGTCACCTTCTCAACCAGATCCGCCTTAGTCATGTCGCACAAACCTCCGCTTCCAGCATAAAACGGATTGTGCCCATGCAAGCACGAAAATGCAAGCTCTTTGTGGGAAATTAGCCTTTGCACATCAGCAGGTTGGCCGTTCGCGGATGCCTGGCCTGGCAGCCAGGGCCGAAGCCTCGGCGCCGGATTTGGCGCAGTGAGCCCCGCCGGAAGGGCGAGGACGTTCGTGCCGGGCCGACGGCCTGAGATAGAGTAATCCTTGAATCTCCCGGGCCAAATGAGCTATCCGCAATACAGCATCGTGATTCCCGCCTTGAATGAGGCCGCCAGGATTTCCCGTGCGCTCGAGGCGGTTGTCGGCTGCATCCGCCGGCGCGGCTGGTCGGCGGAGGTCGTGGTGGTCGATGATGGCTCGCGAGACCGGACCGCCGAACTGGTCCGCGCCTTCGCCGCCAACGCACCGGAAGTGCGGTTGCTTCAGAATCCGGCCAATCGCGGCAAAGGCTACAGCGTCCGCAATGGCCTGCTCCACTCCTTCGGCGAAGTGGTGATGTTCACCGACGCCGATCTGTCGGCGCCCATCGAGGAGGCGGAGGGGCTGTTTGCCGCGATTGCCGCCGGGGCCGACATCGCCATCGGCTCGCGCTGGCTGGAGCGTACCCGCCAGACCATCCGCCAGCCCCTCTACCGCCAGTTCTTCGGCCGCTGTTTCAACGTAGTGACCCGCGCGGTGATGCGATTGCCGTATGCCGACACGCAATGCGGCTTCAAGGCCTTTACGCGGGCCGCGGCGCAAACCGTCTTCCAGCTTCAGACCATCGAACGATGGGGTTTCGATCCGGAGATCCTCTTCATCGCGCGCAAACGCGGCTACCGCGTCGCCGAGGTCCCCGTGAGCTGGGCCCACGACGAGCGCACGCGCATGAGCTACCTGAAAGACGGGATGCGAATGCTTCAAGACATCGCCATCGTCCGCTGGAATGCGCTGCTGGGACGGTATAGCAAGCAGGTGGAGCGGATTCACCGCGCCGGGCTGGTGAAGTAACGCCTGATATCAGGGTGCGGCCGGCTTTTCTCAGCGCCTGTCGAGACTTCCGCCAGCTAACCCGCGAACGCCCGCATGGATTCGATGGCTTGCGTGAGGTCTTTTTTGAGCGCTTCCTCCGCCCCGGGAGCGAGCTTTTCGCCGTGGCTGGTGAGGTAGAAGACGTCGATGGCGGTTTCGCCCTCGGTATCGATGAGCGCCACCTTGATGTTGCACTGGTGCGAGCTGAGAGTGAGGGCGATCTGGCGAAGCAGGCCGGGCATATCCTGGGCGACGACCTGCAACAGCGTGGCGTGCGTGGACGACTCGGAGTCGATCTCAAGCTTGGTGGGAACGTCGACTTTGAAGTTGCCTGGGTGATACAGATGGCTCCGGGCGTCGAGGAGTTGCTGCACCGGAACTTTTTGCGCCACCACATCGCGCACATTCGCCAGAAACCGGTCTTTCTCGCTGGGATTCAGTTCGATGGTGCGGAAGACATCGGAGAAGTGGAAGCTATCCACGATGACGCCGGCGTCGTTCGAGTAGGCGCCGGCGCGCACGATGTTCATGCCCCACGCCGCCAGCACCCCGGCCACGTCGGCAAAGAGACGTACACGGTCGCGCGTGATGACGGTCAAATCGAAGAGTTGACGGATGGGGCGCAGATCGAGCTGCACCGGATCGTCATCGAGGTTGAGCGCCATTTGAAAATGATTGCGGATCTGTTCGGGCAGTCGCGTCTGAAGATAGCGCTGCGGCAGCCCTTCGAGGAACTGCTTCAGCTCATCGTGGTGCGTGGCAGGAACCATGGAACGGATGCGGTTGAGCAAGGTGGGATCGATGGCGGCGTGATAGCGCGCCTCGTCCACCGAGCGGTCCATGAAGTTGGAGGTGGACATGTAGAATTGCCAGAGATTCTCGGCCTTCCACGGGGTCAGGGCGTCGGGGTTGACGGCTTTGATGTCGGCGAAGGTCATGAGGGTGAGCATCTTCAGCAGTTGCGGATCGCCGATCTTGTCGGCAAAGCCGCGCACATTCTCAAGATCGAAGATGTCGCGCCGCATGGCCGCCGACATCTCCAGATGCAAACGGATCAGCTTGAGGATCGATTCGCGCTCCTCGGCGTCGAATTCCAGCCGCGCCAAAAAGCTGTCGGCCAGTTCAACGCTCTGAACGGCGTGTTCGCCGGTGCGGCGCGCCTTTCCTGTGTCGTGCAATAGCAGCGCCAACATAAACAAATCGAGCCGGTCGATCTCCGGCAGCAGTTGCGCCAGCCTCTGCTCGTGCTCGTTGGCAGGCTGGCGAAGGCCGTGGACGTTGTCGATGACCAGGAAGGTGTGCTCGTCCACGGTGTAGCGGTGATAGCTGTCGCGGATGACGAGCGCGTCGATGCCGTGGAACTCGGGGATGAGCATTTCCAACACGCCCAGGGCGTGCATGGTGCGCAGAGCATGAGCGGCGTGGGGACCGAGCAGCACCTCGCGCAGCGCGTTCCACAGATACGGTCCCTCGGGAATCGAAATGGCCAAAACCGGCAGGGCGTCGGTGATGCGGTCCTCGGCGGCTTGCGACAGAGTGTAGCCGTGCGTGGCCATGAGCGAAAAAACGCGCAGGATGGCCGCGGTGTCGTTGAATTGCGCGCCGGGCTGAATGTCGATGCGGCCCTGGTCGAGCAGGAAGTCGGTGCCGGCGATGGGCGCGCGCCGCCGCCGGAACTGGCGGTAGAAGCTGACCGGCGCAGGCAGGTGTTCCATGAGCAGCGCGGCGCGGCGATAGATGACGCGGGCGTGCCGGTAATAAGTGCGCATCCAGTAGCTGGGGTCGGCGGTGCCGCGGGTTTCGAGCCCGATGGAGCGGGCCGCGGCCTCGTCCTGCGACTGCCAGTCGAGGATATTGTCATCGCGGCCGTGACGAAAGTGGAGGAAGCAGCGGGCGGCGGCGAGAAAGTCGAAGGCGGCTTCGGCGTCGCCGCGCGCGCTCTGGAAGACGCCGCCGCGTTGGCGCGGCCACTCCTTCGTCTCCTTCAAATGAAACAGCACCGCGAACCAGACGGCAAGCGAGTAGTCGCGCAGGCCGCCGGGGCAATCCTTCAGGTTGGGCTCGAGATGAAAAATCGTGTTGCCGAATTTGGCATGCCGCGCACGGGCGATCTCGCTCAACTTTTGCGTAATGGAAGTCCACTCGCTCAGGACGAGGCCGGGAAAGGTGACCTGGTGAAGCTGCTGATAGAGGGGAAACTGGCCGGCGAGGAAGCGGCGATCGAGAGTGGCGAGCGTGAATTCCAGGTTGTCGGGGTCGAAGCGTCCGGCTTCTTTTACGGTTCGGGAGTTGGGGCTGGCGCGAAGGCCGATGTCCCACATGCCCTGGATGATCGTCCGGACCGCTTCACGGTTTTGCTCTTCGGTTTTCTCATCGGCGAAGGCGAAGAGGACATCGATGTCGGAGTAGGGGAAGAGATCCTTGCGGCCATAGCCGCCCAGCGCCAGCAGGGCGACGTTCTGCGCGGGCAGTCCGGCAAAGGCCCGGCGCCACATCTCAATCAGGATGCGGTCCACGACGGCCGAACGCCGCCGGATGGCGGCCGTACCATCGCCGGTGCGCTCGCAGGTCTGGCGCACAAGCGCCATCTCCCTGAGATACTGCTCCCGAAGATCGTCAACCGCGAAAACGACTGGATTCATGAGATTGTCTGCGTGGCCTGCCGAAGCAAGGAGGAATTGCTACAAGAATAAGCGATATTCGCCGGAAGGGGGGATTTTTGGTTCCGCAGTGAGGGAAAAGGCGCGGGTCGGGAGCCGAGTTTGATATACCCGCTTCTACTGCGGGAAGGGCACGAACTTGCCGGCGCAGGAGGCAGGGTTGCCTTCGGCGGGCGCACCCGTGATGGTGGAATCGTCCCCCTTGGGCAGATCGAGATCGGTTGCGCCGGGACCGAGCGTCAGGTCGGCGTGATTCACCTCGTAGGTGTATTTCGCATCGTCGGTAATCTGCGCGCCGTCGAGCGTGGCCGCGATGCGGTGGGTGTGGTCGTAGGGAGTACGATGAGCCATGCGCATTCTGCTCTCCGCAGGGGTGCTTCTCTTTGCTCTGTCGATCGGATCGGCCCAGGACATTGCCCCCAACGCGACTGAAGACAGCGACCACGACGGCCTGAGCGACGCCCTTGAAGATGCGCTACTGGCACAATTCACGCCCCAGTTCATGGTGAGCGCCGATGACTGCTCAGGCCGGCCCGCGGTGTTCGTTCCGTTTGAAGAAACGCCCGTTGTGCAGGCGGAGAACGGCGCCATTTATGGCCAGGTGTTTCCGCGCGCGGGCCATGCCGATCAGGTGGAAGTACACTACTATCACCTCTGGCGCACGGACTGCGGAGAAATGGGCCACAACCTCGATACGGAACACGTATCTGCCCTGTTGGTCCGTGACCAGACGTCGAAGTGGAAAGCGCTGTACTGGTACGCTGCAGCACACGAAGACACGGTCTGCGATGCGAGCCAAATAACGCGTGCAGCCACCGTTGATGCCGAACTGCATGGACCGCGGGTTTGGATTTCGCGCGGGAAGCATGCTTCTTTTCTGAGCGACGCAATTTGCGCGCATGGCTGCGGAGGAGACAACTGCCGTGAGATGGCGCCTCTGGCCGTGGCAAAAGTCATCAACCTCGGCGAGTTGACCGCTCCGATGAACGGAGCCACCTGGATCAATTCTCCCGAATGGCCACTGGCAGCCAAAATGAGCCACAGCGACTTTACCGCCGCTCGCACGGCCCGCGTGGACCAGCTTTCTGCGACGAGCGTCGCATGGGCAAACCCGGAGAAGCGGCCTTTGAAGGCTGCGATTCGTAGCGGAAACAACACGCGCAACGGAATAGCGACAGGCGGCCGCGCCACCGACACGGCCCTGGATCTGGCGGACGCCAAGGCGGGAAAGGCGCTCGACAGCGCCTCCAGCAACACCGGCAGCGGTCTCGCAAAAGCCCTTCGCGCGGTCAGCAAAGCGTTAGCCGCGACGATGCGGAAGACCGGCGATGCGCTCGGTGTTCACTGAGTGGAAGATACTTAACCAGCGAAAACAGGGATATTCCCCACCCCGAAGACGGAACCTAAAGCGCGTTTTCGCCGCGTTCGTCGTTGCGGATGCGGATGGCCTCGTCGATGCGGCTGATGAAGATCTTGCCGTCGCCAATGCGGCCCGTGCGGGCCGCACCAATAATGGCCTGAATCGCCTTCTCCTTGAGATCGTCGTGGATAACCATCTCGATCTTCACCTTGGGCAAAAGATCGACAGTGTATTCGCGGCCACGGTAGAACTCCGTGTGGCCCTTCTGGCGGCCGTGGCCCCGGGCTTCGAGAATGGTCATGCCTTCGATGCCTGCTTCCAGCAGCGCATCCTTCACGGCATCCAGTTTCGACGGTTGGAGAACAACTTCAATCTTCAACATAAACAAAGATTCCTCGTTCGATAGCGTATCAGGCGGAGCGGCTTGTTGGCCGTTGCCCAGGGAAGATTTTCACGCTCCGGAAACTCCGGAAGCAGGTGGATCCGATTTTAGCCTCACGCGGTTCAGCCCCATCTTGCAAGCGGCGCCTCTTCGCCGAGCGAGCGCGTGGCCGGCGGCCAGAAGCCGGCAGCTAAGTGGTCTCGAAGTCGTATCCTTCCTCGCCGTGCTGCGAGAGATCGAGCCCGGCCATCTCTTGCTCGGGAGCCAGGCGCAGTCCCATGATCTTATCCACAACGAAGAGCAGGATCAATGTGCCGACGATGGAAATTCCCCAGGCCATGCCTACACCGGCGAGTTGATTCAGCACCTGGCTCCAATGCCCGTCGAAGCCACCCGTCGGCACGCCCTTTCCGTAAATCGGATTGATGACGCTGGCGGCGAAGACGCCGGTCAGCAGCGCGCCCAGCGTTCCCCCAGCCCCATGAACGCCAAAGGCATCGAGAGAATCGTCGTAACCGAAGCGGGCCTTCACTTGGAAGACCATGAAGGAGCAGACAAAGCCGGCGGCTAGGCCGATGAACAGCGCGGACATGGGCTGGACAAAGCCGGAGGCCGGAGTGATGGCGACCAAGCCGGCGACCGCGCCGGAGATCGCGCCCAGCGCCGTGGGCTTGCCGTTGTGAAACCACTCGAAGATGGTCCAGCCGAGGGCCGCGGCCGCAGTGGCGAAGTGCGTGTTGACGAATGCGCTGGTGGCCAGCGGGCTTGCCGCCAGGGCGCTGCCGGCATTGAATCCAAACCAGCCCACCCACAGCAGGCAGGCGCCGATGAAGCTAAGCACCATGGAGTGCGGCGGCATGGGCGTGCGCGGATAACCGATGCGCTTGCCCAGATAGAGCGCGCAAATCAGCGCCGAAACGCCGCTGGTGATGTGAACGACGGTTCCGCCGGCGAAGTCGAGGCTGGGAATGTGGTTTCCGGTGGCGTTGAGCAGTCCGCCGACGCCCCAAACCATGTGCGCCATGGGGCAATACACAAAGAGCGACCAAAGGGAGAGAAAGACGGCCATGCTGCTGAACTTCATGCGCTCGGCAAACGCGCCGGCGATGAGCGCCGGAGTGATGATGGCAAACATGAGCTGATAGATCATGTAGGTTTGTTCGGGAATCGTCGCGGCGTAGTCGGGATTCGGATTGAGTGAAACTCCGCGCAAGAACAGGTGCTCGAATCCGCCCATAAAGACGTTGCCGTGGCCGAATGCCAGCGAGTAACCAACGATGGCCCAGAGAATCGTCACCAGGCCCATCATGGCGAAGCTCTGCATCATGGTGCCGAGAATGTTCTTCCTGCGCACCAATCCGCCGTAGAAAAGCGCCAGGCCGGGGCCGGTCATCAGCAGCACGAGCGCCGCCGACGTCAGCATCCACGCGTTGTCTCCCGCGGATTGAGCGTTGGCGCTGGCAGTCTGCGCACTGCGCACAGCCTGCTCCAGCGCGGCAATCCGCGCCTGCGTGTCGGCGGCAGGCGCCGGGGTTTGAGCGAGAGCCAGGGCAGGGATCCCCAGTACGACGAAGAGAGACAGCAGTTTGATCGTGCGGCAGAACATGAGGTTTTTAACTCCCGATATGTATGGGCAGGCGAATTCGCCATGCGCAAAGGCGGAATGCCAGCCGCCGTTCCGGATGAAATGCTGGAGATTGCGCCGGCGCTACGAGACTGAACCGACGAGGACCGGCGCCAGAGCACGAACTGCGGTGAAAACAGCCAGGAACAGCTTGCGCCTGCCCCCTTCTAAAGGGTGCGATTGGCCCTAATATTCCACGCGGCGCATAAGGATTCCATGAAGAAATGGGAAACCACTATGGAAACCTTATAGATTTTGTAGTGAACGCCGGTTAGCCGTGATCCGGCATGAGACGAAGCCCGAGTTCATGCCGCGGGCTTTCTTCGGCGTCGCCGCTCCGATGTACCGCAGGCGTCACACCAGACGAAACGATGAGGAGCGCTTTCCCATCCACCCCGTGATTTACGTGGCGGCGGCGCGCGCCGGGAGCCCGGCGCGAGCAAATGGCCGAGCCTCAGAGAGCCGCTTCTCCGCGCTCGTCATTGCGAATGCGGATGGCTTCGTCGACGCGGCTGATGAAGATCTTGCCATCGCCGATGTGGCCGGTGCGAGCGGCGCCCAGAATCGCAGCGACCACCTTCTCCTTTAACACGTCAGGGATGACGATCTCCAGCTTGATCTTGGGAATCAAATCGATGGTGTACTCGCGCCCGCGGTAGAACTCGGTGTGCCCCTTCTGGCGGCCGTGCCCGCGGGCTTCCAAGATCGTGATGCCTTCAATGCCGGCCTCGATGAGAGCTTCCTTGACCGCGTCCAGCTTGGCGGGTTGAATCACAGCTTCAATCTTGAGCATAGGTGCATTCCTCGTTCTTCAGGTTACACAGCCAGAGCCCGTCGTGGCCCGATTGGAATCAAGCGTTGAACTCGTACCCCTCCTCGCCATGCTGCGAGAGGTCCATGCCGGAGGTTTCGTCGGCCGGGGAAAGCCTCAGTCCCATCACCTTGTCGACCACAAAAAGCAGGATCAGCGTGCCGACAATCGAAATCAGCCAACCGATGCCTGCGCCGATGCCCTGGTTGAGAATCTGATGCCAGTTTCCGTCAATGGCGCCGGTCGGCCGAGGTTGCCCGCTCGCGCCCATGCCGAACACCGCGTTAATTGTGCCCGCGGCGAAAACGCCGGTCAGTAACGCGCCCACCGTGCCGCCTATCCCGTGCACGCCAAATACGTCGAGCGAATCGTCGTAGCTGAATAACTTCTTGATCTTCAGGACCATGAACGAGCAAACCAGCCCGGCGACGGCGCCGATCGCCAACGCCGACATCGGCTGCACGAATCCGGAGGCCTGGGTAATCGTAGCCAGACCAGCCACAGCGCCGGAAATCGCGCCCAGCGCCGTCGGCTTGCCGTTGTGAATCCACTCGGCCAAGGTCCAGGTGAGAGCCGCGGCGGCGGCGGCAAACTGCGTGTTGATGAAGGCGCTGGTAGCCAGCGGACCGGCCGACAAAGCGCTGCCGGCATTGAACCCGAACCACCCCACCCACAATAAGCAGGCCCCGATAAAGCTCAGCACCATGGAGTGCGGCGGCATGTCCGTGTTCGGGTAGCCGATGCGCTTGCCCAGATACAGGGCGCAAATCAGCGCCGAAACGCCGCTGGTGATGTGTACCACCGTCCCGCCGGCGAAGTCGAAGACGGGCCAGCGCACTCCGCTGGTGTTGAAGTTCAGCAGACCGCCCACGCCCCAGATCATGTGCGCCATGGGGCAATAGACCAGCAAAGACCAGAGCGACAGAAAGACGGCCATAGAACTGAACTTTACGCGCTCGGCGAATGCGCCCGTGATCAGCGCGGGCGTAATGATGGCGAACATGAGCTGGTAGACCATGAACGTCTGTTCGGGAATGGTAGGGGCGTAATTCGGATTGGGCGAAAGGGAAACCCCGCGCAGGAAGAGATGGTCAAAGCCTCCGATGAATGCGTTGCCGTGGCCGAAGGCCAACGAGTAGCCCGCAACCGCCCAAAGGACCGTGATCAGGCCCATCATGGCGAAGCTCTGCATCATGGTGCCCAGAATGTTCTTGCGCCGGACCAGCCCGCCATAGAAGAGCGTCAGCCCGGGCCCGGTCATCAGCAAAACCAGCGCCGCCGAGACCAGCATCCAGGCATTGTCGCCGGCGGATTGAGCATTCTGGACGGCCTGTTGCAGGGCGGCGATTTGAGCCTGCGTAGCCGGGGCCTGTGCAGTTGGGATGGATTTGATCGCCGGGGCCACAGCCAGCGCCAGTGCAGGAAAGCCCAGAACGATGGCCGGGATCAATGAACGAAGACGGAGAATACGCATAAGCTTCAACTCCAAAATCCACGTAATCCATGACCTGCCATGGAGCGGCTTGGCCGCTGCACGGCTCGGTCTCTGAGTCGCCTCGCCGGTTTGGCAGCTTGCAGGCATCCCGCGAACGCAGAACGCTCCGTGCCGGTTCGGCAGTTGAGTTGGATTACGCTTTTAAGCCATTCTCCGCAAGACTCGAAGAGAATGCAAGTCCTGTGAATACTTTTTTGTTGTTCCTCATTCGCGATGCGCAAAATGATCCGGTCCGGCGCGGCGGAGTAATACGCTCAAAAAAGAACGGCAAACGGCCGCGAGTTGACCCTCGCACCGCATCGGAAACAATCGCGTCCGCGCGAAGGTTGAAGACTGCGCGCCAACAACTGTCCACAGTTCATTGTCCACTGCCCACGGGCGTATAGTGGAGCTATGGCGGCTTCGATGGAGCGCGACCATTATCTCTTTGGCGCGCTTGATAGCAGCGCAAAAAACCGCATCAAGGTGAGTGAAGTCAACTACGGCTACGAAGCGCCGGAGGGCATCTTGCTCACTTCGCTGGATTTTGCGGTCAATTGGGTGCGCAAAAACTCCGTGTGGCCCATGACCTTCGGGCTGGCCTGCTGCGCCATCGAAATGATGTCGACTGGCGCAGCGCGCTTTGATATCGCCCGCTTCGGCGCGGAGGTCTTCCGGCCCTCCCCGCGTCAGTCCGACCTGATGATCGTGGCTGGACGGGTGTCGCAGAAGATGGCTCCCGTGCTTCGCCGCCTCTACGATCAGATGCCTGAGCCCAAGTGGGTTATCTCAATGGGCGCGTGCGCCACCTCGGGCGGTGTGTTTAACAACTACGCCCTGGTTCAAGGCGTCAACCAGGTCGTGCCGGTCGATGTGTATGTTCCCGGGTGTCCGCCGCGCCCCGAGCAACTTATCTACGCGATTTCGCTTCTACAAGAGAAGATACAGCGTGAACCGCGCAGTCTGCTAAAGACCCTGAACGCAGAGTGAGCCCCCATCGGAGACCAGAATTGCTGGAGAAGTTCCTGTGGGAGCCGCTCATGGCGTCGAGCCCGTTTGAGCTTTCAAGTTTCAATAAGCGGCTTGTGGAAAGCGGCTTGTGGAAAGAAAGATAGAATATCGCCAGCAGGGTCTTTCTGTGCTAGGTTTGTGACGGTGAATCGAAGATTGGGAGCTGCGCACGCTGTGCGGAGCAGAAAGGGGGGAACGTGAATTCCCTTTTCAAACCGTTTTTCCAACCCTACATCAGCGTAATCATGGAGCGTAAGAGCATGTATTCACGAACTTTGAAGTCCGTTTTGTTGGTCCTGGGCGTGGCGGGTTTTGCCCTGTTGCCAATGGGGTGTAAGAAGCAACCGCCAATCACGTTATCGTGCAACGCCAGCGCTCCGGCCGTCTTCCCGGGCGATCCGTTGTCCGTTACGGCTACCGCCGGGTCGGTGAGCACGAAGAAGAACAACAACGTAATTTACAGTTGGAGCGGAGACGGCGTATCCGGTAATGGCACTTCAGCCACCGTGAATACGGCTTCTCTGGCTCCCGGTTCCTATACTGCCAAGGCTGACGTGAAGGAAGGTAAGAAGGGCAAGGAAGGCCAGAAACCCGGACAAACCGCCGAATGCTCAGCCGGCTACACGGTGAAGGCGTTCGAGCCGCCGACCATCAGTTGCTCGGCCAGCCCCGACACCATCAAGCCGGGCGACACGGCGACCGTCACTTCAGTGGGCGTGAGCCCGCAGAACCGTCCTTTGACTTATAGCTACACGGCCACGGCGGGCACGGTGACAGGCACCGGGACCACGGCGGAGTACTCCTCGGCGGGTGCGCCGACAGGAGCTGTGGGGATCACGTGTAACGTCTCCGACGACAAGGACCATACGGTGTCCGCCAACACGCAGCTGACCATTCTGGCTCCGCCTCCGCCACCGCCTCCGGCGCCGAAGACGCAGGCGTTGTGCTCGATCAGCTTTGCCAATGACCCGAAGCGCCCGACGCGCGTGGACAACGAAGCCAAGGCGTGCCTGGACCAGGTGGCGCTGGATCTGAAGCAGCAGGCTGATGCCCAGGCGGTGGTCGTGGGTGAAGCCTCGGCGGACGAAGCCGCCAAGACCGCCAAACAGGAGAAGTACGGAGCCACGCATCGGCGCTTCAAGGTTGAGGAATTTGCCGCCCAGCGCGCCGTAAACGCCAAGGACTACCTGGTGACGGAGCAAGGGATTGATGCTTCGCGCATCAGCGTGGCCACAGGCACAACCGCAGGACAGACGGCGGAAGATTACCTGGTACCCGCGGGAGCGACGTTTGCTACCGATGTGCCGGGAACGACGCCAGTGGTCGAGACGTCAGTGAAGCCGGAGATGCGCAAGCCGCTGCCGGAGCGCCACCCGAAGAAGAAGGCTGCCGCGGCGCAGTAAGCCGCGCGGCGGGTTCTCTTCGTATCACGAAACGGCGAGCCCTTCCTGAGGAGGGGAGGGCTCGCAAAGCCTGAATCTTCCTGCAGGAAATTTGAGGCTGCCCGGTGAGCCAACCGGACAGCCTCTTCGCTTTTTGGGCCCCATTTTGTCTATTCTTAATAGAGATGTAAGGGAGTTTTCCGTCTGAATGAGCCGTTTGCGGTGTTTTCTTAAGAAATCGCATCGGGCTGGGGTTCCGGCCCAGATCCTTTTCTTTCTTGCGTTTTTCCTCTGTGTCCCGAAACTACAGGCGCAGACCGCGTGGACCGTTGTGGGCCCCGCAGGCGGCGATGCACGGGCATTTGCATCGTTTCCGGGGCAGCCGAAGCATCTGCTGCTGGGCACGACCAATAGCTGGCTGTACGAATCGGTGGACGAGGGCGCAAGCTGGCATCGGCTGGCGAAGCTGGGCAGCGCCGATGGCTTCGTTCTGGACAGCATTGTGGTCGACTCCGTCGACTCCTCCACGATCTACGTGGGCGCATGGAAGGACAGCGACGGCGGCGGATTGTGGATCAGCCACGACCGTGGCCGGACCTGGATCGAGCCCGCGCCATTCAAGGGGCAGCCGGTTCACGCGCTGGCGCAGGCGCCTTCCGATCCGCGCATCCTGTACGCCGGAACACTGGCAGGAGTCTTCCGGTCGAGCGACGGCGGCGCGACATGGACCCAGATCAGCCCGCCCGACAGCCACGAGATTCATGAGATCGAGTCGCTGGCGGTGGACCCCGATCGTTCGGACACTGTGTACGCCGGAACCTGGCACCTGCCATGGAAGACCACTGACGGCGGCAAGACCTGGCACAACATCAAGCAGGGACTGATTGTCGACTCGGATGTGTTTTCCATCATTGTCGATCCCGAGCACACGCACATCGTTTATCTGAGCGCGTGCAGCGGAATCTACAAGAGCGAGAATGCGGGCATCCTCTTCCACAAGATTCAGGGCATCCCCTCGGAAGCAAGAAGGACGCGGAGCCTGATGCAGGATCCGGAGAACCGCGAAGTGGTGTACGCCGGAACCACGGAGGGCCTCTACAAGACCGTGAATGGAGGCAAAAGCTTTGAGCGCATGACGGACGCTGACGTCGTGGTCAACGGCGTCTATGTGGATCCCGAGGATTCCAGCCGCGTGCTGCTGGCCACCGATCGGGGGGGCGTGCTGGCGAGCCAGGACGCGGGCGTGACATTTACGCCGTCGAACCAGGGGATCTCCGAGCGCAAGGTGGCGGCTCTGCTGGTCGATCGCGACGATCCCGAGCGCCTGTACGCGGGCGTGGTCAACGACAAGAACTACGGCGGCGTCTTCCGCTCCAACGACGGCGGCGCGCATTGGGAACAGCTCGACTCGGGACTGGACGGCCGCGACGTCTTCGCACTGGCGCAGACAAAGGACGGAGCGGTGGTGGCGGGAACCGGCCACGGCATCTTTGTTTTGCATGCCGCGACCGGCGGCGATCCGGCGCCGGCTCCGCCGGATGGATCGGCTGCCGCACTGCAACCGGGCCAGACCTGGCAGGCGCGGAACGATATTGTGAACACCGTGGTGAAAACGATCAGCGAGACGCACCGTGGCACGCGCGTCAACATGGAGAAGCAGGTGCAGGCCCCGGTGATCGAGTTGCAGAGTCCCGTGTACGCGCTCGACGTTTCGGGGGACGTGTGGGTGGCAGCCACAAGCTACGGGCTGCTCACCAGCCGCGACCAGGGCGCCAGTTGGCAGGGCGGGCCGGTGATGGGCGAGGGCGACTACCTTTCCGTAACGGTTCACGGCGACACCATGGCCGCGGCTCGCGCCGACGGCGTGGTTCTGTCGAAGGACGCAGGGCAGAGCTGGTGGCCGATGGGGATCCCGACGATGCTCACGCGTATCCACCGCGTAGCCTTCTCCCCCGACGGTACGCTCTGGCTGGGCGCGCGCGAAGGTGTTTACTACACTCGCGATCTGGGCAAGAGCTGGTTGTGGATTCAGCGCCTGCCGTTCCGCGATGTCGACGATTTGAGCTACGACGCGGCTTTGAAAAGAATCCTGGTCAGCTCGCGCTCCAGCGATCAGGTCTACTCCATTGACCCCAAAACCATGAAGTGGGACTGGTGGCAGACCGGCTACCGGATCGTTCTGGTCCGGGGGGCAGGCGATCGCCTGGTGGCCGCTTCGCTCGACGATGGCGTGCTCGTGGGACCGCTATAGCGGGTCTCCTGCAGGTGTAGACCAAGGCACAATCGCTAAGTGGCTTTTTCATCAAGAAAAAGCCACCTTGAATTCCGTCCGAAATGGCTCATAGTTGCAGGAGAACCGCCGTAGCGGCGCCGACGGCCCAAACTGCCCCCGCGGGCGGCATGAGCGCCCAGCAGTAATCTTCACTCTTTGGGGAATGGACCGGCGACCGGTGGAGCGCCGAGGGCTTTCACTGCAGCTTGAACGCCTTGTCGACGATGGCGTTGGGGGCGCGGCCGGCAGGCAGCAGCGTGAAGAGCGAATTCGTTGAAGTACGCACCACGGCCACGTCGCCGGAGCGGTTATCAACCACAAACAGCAGGTGTCCGGCGGCCGAGAACGCGAGCGCCGACGGCCCGTCGCCAACGTGAATCGCGCCGGTGCGCTTGCCGTCGTCGATCGAGTACACGGTCACCTCCTGTGAATGCTGATTGGCCACGTAGAGGAGGGAATTGTCGCGGGACACGAGGCCGCGGACAGGTTCATCGCCGATCATGTACGTGTCGCCGACCTCGTCGGTGGTGTCGTAGATCTCGGAGACGGAGTCGGAAAGCGAATTGGAGGCAAAGATCTCGCCGCCGTCGGGCTTCAGCGCCAAGTCGACGGGCGCGCGGCCTACATCCATCAGCGCTTCCAGGCGATCGGGTAGAGGGGGATGCGCGCCGGGCTGCGCCAACCCAACGACCATCACCTGGTGACCGGCCGAGCACGGCACAAACGCCTTTGAAGAGTCGGGAAGAATGACCACCGCCGCCGCTCCGGGGCATCCGGCGAACACGGCGCGCACCTTGCCGCTGGCCGGATCGAGGATGGTCGCCGAGTCTCCATGGCGGTCGGCCACGACGAGACTCTTGCCATCAGGGGCAAGGCGCGCGGCAACAGGGCCATCACCCGCAGCGAACTGCGCGATTTCGCGGCGGGCCTGGAGATCGACGATGGAAACCGAGTTTGAGCCGGAGTTGGCTACATACGCGAGCGAACCAGCGGCGTTGACATCGATCGACACGGGCTGGCGGTGAAGGGGAATGGTGGCCACGACGGCGTTGTGTTCCGCATCGATTACCGACAGCGAGCCGTTGGCGCCGGGCGCACCGGAGTTTACAACATAGACTTCATTGCGCGTGAGGCTGGCGGCGACGGCAACCGGATCGCTTCCCACGGGCAGTTCGCGGTCCACGCGAACATCCACTACGTCCAACACCGTGACCGTGCCGCTGTCACCGTTGGTCACGTAGACGTACTCGCGGTAGTTCGGCGGATACTGGGGAAAGTCGTTGGGACGGCATCCGGCGAGGCACAGCGCAAGCAGGCCGGCAGTAAGCCAGGCCAGGACGACCATCCTCGAACCACGCGTGCTCATCGCTGACCACTTTCCACGGTTCACGGCTCGCCGTGCACTGCGCCTGAGCCGCGCGTTCATTTTGCATCCGCGGCAGCGGGAACGGAGACGCCGCGCACGAGATGGCGTCCGACGACGGGCGCGATCTTTTCGATCTCGTCCATCATGGTTGCGAACTGCGCGGGATATATCGACTGAGGGCCATCGGAGAGCGCGTTCTCGGGGTGATCGTGAACTTCGACCATCACTCCGTCGGCGCCTGCGGCCACGGCCGCCCTGGCCATGGGCAGCACGCTGTCGCGGCGGCCGGTTCCGTGGCTGGGATCGACGAGGATCGGCAGGTGACTCACGTGCTGCAGCGCGGGAACGATGCTGAGGTCGAGCGTATTGCGGGCGTGGTCGGCAAAGGTGCGCACGCCGCGCTCGCAGAGAATCACCTCGTAGTTGCCCTCGCTCATGACATATTCTGCGGCCATCAGGAGCTCCTCCAGCGTGGCGCTCATGCCGCGCTTGATCAACACCGGCTTTCGTAACCGTCCCGCCTTTTTCAGCAGCGAGAAGTTCTGCATGTTGCGCGCGCCGATCTGAATCACGTCGGCCCATTCAGCCACAAGGTCAAGAGTTTCGGTGTCGAGCGCTTCGGTCACGATGCGCAGGCCGAATTGTTTCCGGATCTCCGCCATGATGCGCAGCGCTTCAAGCCCTAAGCCCTGGAAAGCATAAGGGGAAGTGCGCGGCTTGTAAGCGCCGCCGCGGAAAAACCGCGCCCCGCCTGCAGCCACCTGCGAGGCGATGGCAAAGGCCTGCTCGCGGCTCTCGATGGAGCAGGGGCCGGCGATTACCGCCAGGTCGTGGCCTCCGATCGCAGCGCTGCAGCCCGCAAAACGGATCACAGTGTTCTCTTCTTTCGCGTCGCGGCTGGCGAGTTTGTAGGCTTTGGAGACGCGAATCACTTCCGCAACGCCGGAGAGCGATTCCAGGTTTCCGCGGTTGACTTCGCCCTGATTGCCGGTGATGCCGATGGCGGTGCGCTGTGCCCCGGGAAGAGGATGGGCACGGAATCCTAACTGCTCAATGTGGTCACAGACCGCCCGAATCTCCTCCGGCGTAGCCTGCGCTTTCATGACGACCAACATGGGTGCCCCCGATCCCCCAGTCTAACGGCTGGGAGAGCGGAGGGCAATTTCCGCGGGGCGATGAAGGTAAAGCCGGCTGGAAGGCCCGCTTGGTCCGAGGGATTATCGAGTGCTGTAACAATGCAGACCTGGGAGGGCGCCTCTCGGAGTAGAGAACGCGCCTCTTATTTCGACTTGGATTCGTCTGTTGTGACTTCGGTAGTGCAACGGGCAGCAACAATGGCAGGAGCAATCACCATACCGATAAAGGCAAGAGCGATCAAGAAATCGTGCATGATATAGGTCCCCATTCGGCACAGAGCGGTTCTTCAGCCGCGCCCGGCGAAAGCCTCGGCGTCGCTCTTGCCTCCCGATGAGGAAGAGACACCGCTACGCGAGAGCCCAAGGCTCAAACCGAAGCCGGAGAACCGTTCTGCAGCCGATCTACCAATGCATCATCGACAAGATGAGAGGAATCTTGAAATACCACGAAACGTGTACAGGGGATGCGGGAGTGTTAGTTCGCCTGTCACTTTGGAGAGTAACGAAGGGCATGAGACTTCACGCCACGAGCGAAGATCTTATGTTGGTGATGGCGCGCACAATGCTCTTGATCGATTCGGCCTGAGACGGCCGTTATCGCATCGATCTCCGCTTTAACGACCGCCATTGGAGGCCCAGCCAGGCCAGATAGCCGAGCTGGATGACCCAGGTGACGACGTACGCGGCAATCCGGAATTGGTGGTCGAGAATCGCTGCCTGATCCATTTTCCCCTCGTTTTGGAATGGTTTCTTGCGCAATCAAGCGTTGATCGCGGCTTCGGCCTCTGCCGCCGCGATCTTCTGTTTCCGGCGTTCGATGTGGTAGCGGAAGGCCAGAATGAGAATGCCCCAGGCAAACCAGGCCAGCATGTTCCAGAGCAGCGCGCCCACCATGGATGGGGCCATGCCGGAGCCTGGAGCGCCGCCGAAGACAGGCGCCGGGTGTTGAGTGCGCCACCAGCGGTTCGACATGTACACGATGGGCACGTCGAGCGCTCCGAAGATGCCCAGCACGGCGGCCAGCGTCTGCACCTGAGACCCGGCGGCAAAGCGCCGCAACAGAAGGTAGCTCACGTAGATCAGCCACAACACCAGCGTGGTCGTCAGGCGCCAGTCCCACGTCCACCAGATGCCCCAGGCCCTTCGGCCCCAAATGGGGCCCGTGGTCAGCACTACGGTGCAAAAGACCACGCCGACCTCAGCCGCTGACAGCGCCCAGGCGTCGAAGACCTGCGCGCGCTCGCCATGATCACGCCGTGAAGCGAGGTACCCGACCGAACCCGCCAGGTTCATGGCAAAGAAGACGAACGCAACCGAGGCCGAGGGTACGTGGTAATAAATAATGCGGAAGATTTCGCCCTGCATGGCGTCGTTGGGAGCTACATAAATGGCCTGGTAGTAGGCCCAGCCCAGCAATACAACGGTAAGTAAAATGTAGAGCCCGATGGCGAGTTTTTTCATGGGGAAATCCTGACCTCTCCAGTGTACAGGGGGCCGGCTCTGCAGTCGCGCGCAGGCGAAACTTACGCCGCGTCAGAAAGCCAGCCTGCTTCGTGCCCTTCCTTTCGCCTTTTTTTAGGTTAAGGGGTAGGAAATCCCGGACGCGCCCCCTTCGCCTCGCGCTGCTACCATGAACTTGCCGCAAGAAATATGCGCGATCATCTAGCCACACTCATCGATGATTTTCAGCGCCTGGACTGCGAGATTGCCGTGGTGCGCTATCAGGGCAGCCGGCGGCGGATCACGAGCTATGGCGAACTGGCGCGGCTGGCCGGCCGTTTTGCGGCGCTGCTTGCCGCCCGAGGTATAGCGCAGGGCGACCGCGTCCTGCTGTGGGCCGAGAACAGCGCCGAGTGGATTGCCGCCTTTCACGGCTGCCTGCTGCGCGGAGTGCTGGCCGTTCCTCTGGACGCAAACGGGGCAGCGGACTTTGCCGCGCGCGTGGCCGCCGACGTGAGCCCCAAACTGGCCGTCGGCGATGCGCTTCTGCTCGGCAAGCTGACCGTAGCGCCCGGCGCGCCAGCCATTCCCACGCTTGCCTTCGAGGATTGGCTTGCCGAGCTGCCCGCCACGGAGATGGGCGCGATCTCCGGCCTTTCGCATCAAACCCCGCTGCAAATCCTCTTCACCTCCGGCACCACCGGCGATCCCAAGGGCATCGTCATTACGCACGGCAATGTGCTGGCCAGCGTGGGGCCCATCGAAGACGGCGCCAAACCGTATATGCGCTACGAGCGGCTCATCCATCCGCTGCGCATTCTGCACACGCTGCCTTTGAGCCACGTCTTTGGCCAGGCCATGGGCCTGTGGGTCCCACCCATCTTCACGGCCGAGCTGCATTTCGAAAGCCGCCTGGCAGCGCCGCGCCTCATCGAGATCATCCGCAGCGAGCGCATTTCCGTGCTGGCCGCCGTGCCAAGGGTGCTGGCGCTGCTGAAGACTCATCTGGAGATGAGACATGCAGGTCTAGTGGAACAGATTGCCAGCTCGCAAACGATGGGTCCCTGGAGGCGCTGGTGGCGCTTTCGCGCCGTGCACCGCGAGTTGGGGCTCAAGTTCTGGGCCTTCGTCTCCGGCGGCGGCGCGCTGCCCGGCCCCATCGAGCAGTTCTGGAACGCTCTGGGGTTCGTGCTGATTCAGGGGTATGGCATGACCGAGACCACCGCGCTCATTACGCTTAACCATCCCTTCCACGTGGCCAAAGGGACCATCGGCAAGCCGATGCCCGGCCGCGAGGTCAAGCTGGGCCCGGACGGCGAGGTGCTGGTGCGCGGCGCGGTGATCTCCGGCGCTACATGGCAGGGCGGCGCTGTGCGGCCCCGCCATGGCGAGTGGCTGGCTACGGGGGATCTGGCCGAGCGGCTGGACTCCGGAGAGCTACGCTTTCTTGGCCGCAAAAGTGAAATCATTGTCACCGCCTCAGGACTCAACGTTCATCCGGAGGACATAGAAGCGGCCATCGAGGAACAGCCCGAGGTTGCAGCCTGCGCGGTCGTCGCCATGGAGACTCCCGCCGGGCCGGAACCTTGCGCGGTGCTGGCCTGCCGCGGATCGGGCGACTGCGCCCTCGCCGCCATCGAACGCGCCAATACCCTACTGCCCGAGTTCCAGCGCCTGAGCCGCTGGGTGCTGTGGCCGGAGCCGGACCTGCCCCGCACCTCCACCGGCAAGGTGAGGCGCAAGCCTGTCGCGGCGTGGCTGGCGCGGATTCAGGCCGCGGCCTCCACGGCCCACACCGGCGCTCCCGGCACGGCAGCCGGCGCCGCCTTCGGGCCCTCCGCGGACTGGCTGCTGGCGCTCATCGCGCAGATCACCGGCGAGGCCAATCCAGGGGTGGGAGACGATCTGCACCTTACCGAGGATCTCCACCTGGACAGCCTGGGGCGCGTCCAACTGGCCGCAGAGATCGAGGAGCGGCTGGGAATCGTCTCCAGCAGCGGATTGCTGGAAGAGGCGCAAACGCTGGGAGAGTTGCGCAGGCTCGTGGCCGGAGGCGGAGAGGCGGAAACAGGGGTCAGGGGTCAGGGATCAGGGATCAAAAAACAGGGATCAGGGATCAGGGATCAGGGATCAAAAAACAGGGATCAGGGATCAGGGATCAGGGATCAAAAAACAGGGAACAGGGATCAGGGATCAAAAAACAGGGGTCAGGGATCAGGGGTCAGGGGTCAAAAAACAGGGATCAGGGGGCAGGGAGCGGAGATCGAGGCTGGCAGGACGCCGTCTGAAGCGGAGCGAAGGAAGTTTGTTTATCCCCAGTGGCCGTGGTGGAAGCCGTTCCACTGGATCCGTGTGGCCTTCATTGAGGCCGTGATGCGGCCGCTGACATGGCTGCTGGCCGCGCCGCGCGTGGTGGGGCCGAACAAGCCGCTGCCGGAGGGTCCGCTGCTCATCGTGGGCAACCACGTGACCGCGTACGACGGGCCGCTGATCCAATACGCGCTGGCCGGGCCGCTGCGGCGGCGCGTGGCTGCGGCCATGATGGGCGAGATGCTCGACGACTACCGGCACTGGCGTAATCCCGAATGGCCGCCGGGACACAAGGGCTTCTATGTCCTGGGGCCGCCGGCTTACTGGCTGGTGACGGCGCTCTTCAACGTGTTTCCGCTGCCGCGCCAGCGCGATTTCCAAGCTAGCTTTGCCCACGCCGGCAAAGCTATGGACCACGGCTACAACGTGATGGTCTTTCCCGAGGGCACGCGCTCGGCCGAGGGACAGTTGGCGCGCTTCCGGCCGGGCATTGGCCTGCTGGCAAAGCAATGCGGCGCGCCCGTGGTCCCAGTAGGCATCAGAGGACTGGGCGAGATGAAAACCGGCCAGCGGCGCTGGTTCCGCTCCGGCATCCTCGAAGTGCACGTGGGCGAGGCGATACGGTTCGGCCCCGGGGAGAGCGAGGCCGCCATCACCGCGCGGCTGCACGAGGAAGTCGAGCGGCTGATGGGGGGAAGGTGACAGGGGTCAGGGATCAGTGATCAGGGATCAGGGATCAGGTTTCAGCGCATCGCGCGAAGGCAGCATTTGTGGCGACCTTCCAGCGCAGAAAAATCGACGACCTGGAGGTCGTCGAAACCGCAATGCGGCGGCGGGAAAAAAATCGTCGCATCCCGAGCTCGCGGAAAAGTGCACCTGCAGGTGGAGCAATCGCGGGAAATTGTGACCTGCGGGTCGATGGTTTTGTGTGAAATCGTCGCATTTGTGTTGTTGCGAAGGGTTTTTCGGTCCTACATGGAGGTGCTTGCGGGGTTTGCGAAGCTAGGAGATCCCCCACCCTAGCGGCAAGAACAAGAACGCCGCGAGGATGGGGCACCCGCCGGGTAGGGCGCGGCGTGGCCCGGGCTACCGTGATGCGAGGAGATAGTTGCCCGGACGTTCAATCGGGTAATTTCCTACATCGCGATTTGAACAAGTTTCTCATCACGATTCGTCCTACGGTACGAATTTCGTCTCCGATAGGTCATGGGCATGGTTGGATACTCGTCATATGTCCGACCACTGAGGAGACGTCCGGCCTTGCCCTTATTTACCCCTCCCCATTGTTTGAAAAAGAACGGAACATTGTACCGGCGGCACTGACGCAGTATCCGTTTTACCCACGAAGGATCTAACGCGCGGGCTCCCGGCCCGCTCTCTCCGCCAACAATTACCCAGTGAATCCCTGAAAGATCGATCTCTCCGAGATCTTCCAATAGTGGTTCAATAGAAAGAAACTTCACCTTTGCCGAGCTTGATCGCAGGTCCTCGATTCGAGATAGCCCGTGCTTTTTATCCTCGACACTGACACCCCACCAGATGTTTTCCTTTGCACCGGCAAACTGAAGATCATCAGCGAGCATCGCTCGCATACGTTCCGATCGTTTGGTGAGCACTTGATAGACATGCCAGTCTGCCTCAACCATTACACTCACCACTTCCCGAATGTAGCCTGCGCTGACACGAGTCTGGAAGAGGTCACTCATGGAATTGACGAAAACCTTCTTTGGCGACTTCCACTTGAATGGATCAAGTAATTTTTCCGGTGCGAGCCTTAGGTCAAAACCTTGTTCATACGGATGGCCGGGAACCCCTCGGAATCGCTCAGCAAAAGTCTGGGCATAGCAGTGTTTACAACCAGGACTAACCTTTGTGCACCCGCGAATGGGGTTCCATGTCGCATCTGTCCATTCAATTGTCGAATTAGCACTCACCGTGGACCTCCTTTGGGAAAGTCACGTTCACATGATCTGGAAAAGTCCGCTCGCCCTTTTGCATGCGTCGCTTACCTGCTGGAGGGTCCGCCCTCACCTTGCCAGCGCTTTCTAGGTTACTCAGTGCACGCTTGTAGTTGCGACTGATGAACGGACGCCCCACATTGTGTTGCAGATAGATGTCATGCATCGCTACTGTCTTGCCCGCAAATTTGTGTAACAGTTCTTTCTCCAAATCCTCCAGGGGAGTGGTCAGGTTAAAAAGCAGCGGAAACCTTTCGGATGCCGGACAATACTGGAAAGAGGGAACCCCTTGGTCTGCCTCAGAACTCTCCAGTGCCATGATCCCCTTCATGATTTCGTACCCTCTGAAGGCTTTGCTTACATAGATCAAATGGTGGGTAGTTCGTGACCCTCTCTCGTTCCTGAACGTGAACGGTAGTACGAACTTCCCTCCCATCTCCTTTAGAGCTTCGGAAAGTTCCTCGACAATGAGAATTTCTCTCTCCTCGGGGTTCAACCCCTTCAACTTCTCGCGTACTTGATCGGCCCTCTCTTCTCCAAAGAGCACATTTATATGATCTCTTACCGCTTCATTGGGCAGGCCCATATTCACCCGGTTGTAGTTGAAGAAGAAGATGCAATCACACCCCCAGTTTTTGAGGACGGAGTTGATCAAGCCGAGAGATAAGCCTTTGTAGCCCCACGGATCAACGAAAAAGAATGTAGGAACCATCCGCATACTTTTGAACAGTTGAACTATTTCGGTTCCCACCTCTTGGTTTGCAATCTGAGGTTTGTACTTCATCCCCTCAATCCCGGGTAGTTCACCGACCGCTCTCTCAAGGTCTCTGGCGTTTTCTGCATCTTTGTCGTTGAAAAGCGTGACGAGCATTTGGCTCATGTCTGGATCAGCTATTGCTTGCTCGAGAATCTTAAGTGGCGTCGAAATAGTCCCATCTTTGTACCTTCCGGGTCCAGCGAAGAGGTCGATATAGGCAATCCGCTTGTCGTGCTGCTTCGCTGTCGGAATGATGACCTTAGCCCAGGCCCAAAAATACTTCGCGATAATCCGGGCCTTAATGATGGACTGCTCACGAGATTCATCGAAGAAACTCTGATCCATAGTGTATCCTCCAAGGCGAACAAAAAGCAAAGCTAATAGGCTTCAGAGCGCTCACCAGGGTGTTTGTTTGGTCAACCAAGCTTAATGCCTGCGGGGGACTCAGGGAGCGCGGGAAATTGGGCCGTAGTGTTGCACCACTTGGAAATTCAAGAGGAGGGCATGACAATCAAAGGTCTGGGCATCGGCCGGCAAATCGGAAACTGCTCATCAAAACGCAGTCAGTTAATGCCTAGTCGTGGATGCGTTCGCCGGTGCTCTGATTAGTAACGCGAAGTCGGCCAGTGTCCAGTAATCCGTGCCAGTTCGGGATGTCAACTGTTGCGTGCAGGTCGATGCGCTCATTGAGCGCAGGTTCCGCATTTCTCCGCAGATTCGTTTCCAGAAACGGAGTTGCAGCAGTCGTACAAGCATAGATTGCCGTTGTATGGCGCGGGGCGATGAGAATTCATCGCGGCTTCGCCGCGTTCTTTGTTTTTCGGTAAGAACGGCGCGGTTCCCAGGGCTGACGCCCTGGGCTATTTTCTGCTCTCCCTCCGGGAGAGGGGGAACGAAGAGCAGTTTCTAGTTCTTAGCTCACTCAGAGAAATGAAGCCTTTGGCGGCACGACTCAAGCCACCCCAGCGACGGAGACCTGTCGCCCCCCTCCGTTTGGCTTCCCGCCCCTGAAGGCAAGAGCAAAGGCGCAGGGGCTGAAGCCCTCGTAGATTTTGCGGGTTGCGGCCCGAGTAAACTCGTGCCCTTGTTACAAAACTCCCCTGCCCCTCCGTTTGGCTTCCCGCTCCTGAAGGCAAGAGCAAAGGCGCAGGGGCTGAAGCCCCGTCCTCCTTTTTAGGCGGTAATCATATTGGCCTGACTGAAGTCATGCCCTTTTACAAAACTCCTCTCTCGACGAGTTTTTCCGCAGCCTGTTAAGACGTGCCCTTTCAAAACACATCCAAACTGACCTACTACCGGGCCGGATGGATAACCGGCGCGCGCTCCGCAGCCCATACCGGCGTTGCGAAAGGGCTTCTCCCAAATTGCCGAGGCCCCGTCTTTTCGGAACGCCGAAGATTCCGTGCCGTGCGGCCCCAAAGGCTATCGCATTTCGGAATCGTAAGCCGCTGAAAACAACAGTCCCGACAAAACGTACCCATGGGTTGCGGCGGAAGACGAGCGCAGCCAGTAGCCCCCTCCCCGGCATGGGAGGAACCCGCCCAGCATCGCTACGTTCCAATATAAGTATTCGCGAACGAGCAGCCAGGCTTTTGTGCGATCCGCGGCTAGCTACGTTCGCCCCGCAATCACTTGCTTTGCACGATGGGCTCGCCGGGGATGTTGAGATGGACGCGATAGACGCTGGTGCTGGCGGCGATGTAGAGGGTCTTGCGATCGGGTCCGCCCCAGGCAAGATTGGCGACGCGCTCGGGCATGACGATTGTGCCCAGCGGCTTGCCTTCCGGTGAAAAGATCCAGACACCGCCGGGGCCTGCGCTGTAGATGTTGCCTTCGACGTCGACTTTCATGCCGTCGGGGGCGCCGGGACGCAGGTCGGCGGTTGCGTCATAGAGGAGCCTGGGATCGGTCAGCGTGCCGTCGGCGCGAACGCGATAGCGCATCCAGATTTTCCTGGGTGCGGTCGAGTCGACGTAGAGGTACTTCTCGCCGGGCGAGAAAGCGATGCCGTTGGGGCGCGGCAGATCGGCGATGAGGAGTTGCAGGCCTTCGCGGATGGGCGGCGCGCCGGGCTGGTGCTGAAGCGCGCGCGGAATGCGGTAGACGCCGTTGACCTGGAGCTGCTTTTCGGGGCCGGAGTCGCTCTGCTTGGGCAGGCCGTAGGGCGGATCGGTGAAGTAGAGCGAGCCGTCGGAGCGGTAGACGAGATCGTTGGGGCTGTTGAGGCGCTTGCCCCCGTAAGTATCCGCGAGGATGGTCACCCGGCTTTCGGGGTTGAGCGACTCGAAGCGGTAGACATCGCGCTGCGCGTTGCCGGCGACCGTCAGGCGGCCGAGCGCGTCGAGCGTCATGCCGTTGGAGCCGGGACTTTGCCCGCCATAGGGAGCGGCGCCTTTGTAGCCGCTGGGTTGAAGGAAGATGCTGACGCCGCTGCCGGGCGTCCAGCGGCGGATGGAGTTGGAGGGGATGTCGGCGAAGAAGAGGCTGGCGTGAACCCACACCGGGCCTTCGACCCAGGTGAATCCCGTGGCGATGCGCTCGAGTTGAGCGCCGGAGGGGACGATGCGGCGGATGGAGGGATCGAGGCGGTCGACTTTGAGCGCGGTCTGGAGCGGCGTCGAGCTTGGGAGACCTGCCGCGGCGGGCTGTGACGGATCGAGTCCGGCGGCGTTTTCCCTGCCGGCAAGGAAGACACAAGAAAATGCCAGCACCGTGAGACCCGGCAGGCGCAGCGGCTTCGTCCAGTTCATGCGTTTTTTCCTGAAGGGAGATTCGAGCTATCGGAGGCGCTCAGCCGGCGCGCGCGTGCGCGCTGTCCAGCTTGGAGCATCCCGCGCATTCATCTTTCGCCGGATGGCGCGGACGTGTCAAGGAATGGCGAAAGGGAATGCCGAAATGGGAACGCTCCAGCCGTGAAGGGAGATCCTCTGCCTTGCGCACGGGAGACAAGCGCGTTATCTTCGGGTTGCGCGGCAGAACGGGTTTCTTTGGTCTGACCGCACGAAAGGAATCTCCGATGCAAACTCGAAGTGCGTGCCGGCGGCTTTATGCCGGGTCCTGGCTTCTTCCTGTTGCTTTCTTTCTGACGGTTTGTGGTTCCACGATGGCGTCCGCGGCGACCAAGGTGGTGACGGATGCGGACAAGGGCTCGACCGTGGTCCTTAAAATGGGAGACGTTCTTGAGGTTCGGCTCAACTCGAATCCCACAACCGGATACGAGTGGTACGTACATAAGCAATCGACGCCGTTGTTGAAGCCGAGCGGCAAGTCGCAGACGGATGCCGCGCCAGGCGAGGGGCGGCCGATCGTGCAAATCTTCAGGTTTGCGACAGCCGGCAAGGGAACAGGGGTGTTGCTGCTGCATTATGTGCGTTCGTGGGAGCCGCCCGATCCGAACGAGGAGCAATTCAGTTTGCATGTGACGATCGAGTGATGGGGCGGCGGCGGGGCACGGACTAGCGCAGAATTGTCCTGCAGGGCCGCCGGTAAACAGCTTAAAATGCTAGTGCGAGGCTAGTGTGTTTGCGGCTTAAATGACAACAAGCAACCGCAGATCCTTCGACTCCGCAAGCCGCAAGAAACGCGGCCTGCTGCGCTCAGGATGACAAGTAGATTTATGCTGCGAGCATAAGTGTCAGGGCAGATGTGGAATGGCGAAGAACAAGGACAAGACGTTCGAGGTGGCGTGCCCGGATTGCGGGGCCATGCTGAAGATCGACGCGACGACCGGCGTGCTGGTGAGCCACACTTCAGCGCCGCGCAAACGGATGTTTGAGGATTTGGAGACCGCGGCCCAGGCCATGCGCGAGCACGGGGAGCGGACGGAGTCGATCTTCCGGCAGAGCGTGGACGCGGAAAAGAACAAGGCCGATTTGCTGGAGAAGAAATTTGCCGAGGCGATGCGCAAGGCGAAGGACGCTCCGGAGGGCAAGCCACTGCGCGAGATCGACCTGGATTGATTTGAGAGCGGCAGCGGCGCGGCGCACGTTTGCGCGCCTGCGCCCAAGAAAAGCCGCCGCAGGAGCAGTTTTCGAGCGATACTTGGTACAGCGTGTTTCAAAAATGGTTGCGTAGGTTTCAGTTGTCATTGCTCAGGGGCTAAAGCCCCCGTATTTTCCTGCATTCTTCGGCCCGGCTAAAGCCGTGCCCTTGTTACGAAACGTATTTTTGAAACACGTTCCAGGCAATTCAGTTGCCGCGCCGGCCTGCGGCCGGGAATGCAAGGAGGGGTCATGGTGGTAGTGCCGCTATCTCAGGGAGTGAACGAATCGGGTGGCGCGCCGCCCAACGAAGGCGCACATTGCGCGAACTGGATCCGCTTTGCCGCGGCGGGCACCCTTGCCGCCAGCGGTGCGCTGCTGATTACCGGCAATCGGCGCGCCGGCCTGATAGCGGCTGCTTCCGGGGCGGCGCTGGCGATGCTCGATCAGCAGGAAACCGTTTGCGCCTGGTGGGACGCACTTCCCGGGTTCCTCGAAGAACTCCAGGGACTGCTCAGCCGGGCACAGACCGCGGTGGAAGATCTCTCGACACAAAGCCAGAAGCTGCGCAAGGCGCTGGGACGCTGAAGGCGTTCGGTCCGCCGGGATTTTCCCGTTCCTTTTTTATCGATATTCGCGATGCGGGCTCAGGCGGCGGCTCGGCCAGCACGCTCCGGTTGCGTCACGCGGGCTTTTCGACGATATGGTTCAAGGAATCCACCAAGACCAACCTGGGCTGGGCTGAGGCGGCTTCTTTTTCGTCGAGCCAGGCAAAACTGGCGACGATCACGAGGTCTCCGACCTGCGCATGGCGCGCAGCTGCGCCGTTCAGACAAATTTCGCCGCTGCCGTGCGCGGCAGGCAGGGCATAGGTTTCCAGGCGGATGCCGTTGTTAATGTTCCAAACCTGAACGGCTTCAAAGGGATGGATGCCGGCGGCTTCGAGCAGCGCAGCGTCAACGGCAATGCTCCCTTCGTAATTCAAGTCGGAGCGGGTAACCGTGGCGCGGTGAATCTTGGACTTCAATAGCTTACGAAGCATCACTGTAGCAAACTCCCCCAGCAGGCGTGCTCTATTCCTCCAGCTTAATTGACGCGTGAAGCAGGAGGTTGATCGGCGTGGCCGCGCGCGGTCCGGCCCCAACAAAATTGCGATACGGCTCTAGTTCTTGCGCTCGACCAGGTAGCGGGCGACGGCTTTGAGGCCATCGGCGCGGCTGCCGTAGGGCGCGAGAGCGGCGAAGGCCTCATCGATGAGCCGCGCGGCGTCGCGCAGGCTCTGCTCGACGCCATAGACGGCGGGCCAGGTGGCTTTTTCGGTGGCCTGGTCCTTGCCCGGGGTCTTGCCCAAGGTCGCCGAGTCGGCGGTCATGTCGAGCACGTCGTCGGCGATCTGGAAGGCGAGCCCGGCTTTGCGACCGAAGCGGTTGAGGCGCGCGACGTCTTCCGCCGCGGCGCCGGCATAGACGCCGCCCGCGACCACGCTGACGCGGATGAGAGCGCCGGTCTTGGCGCGATGGATGGCCTCGACGAGCTCCGGCGTCGGCTTCAGGTGTTCGCTCTCGAGGTCGAGCACCTGGCCGCCGATCATGCCATCGACGGTGCCGACGGCGTTGGCGATGAGGCCGACGATCTGCACGGTTGCGGCAGGCGGGCAGGAGAGGCCGGACAGCACCTCAAAGGCGCGGGTCTGCAGAGCGTCGCCGGCCAGGATCGCGATGGCTTCGCCGAAGGCCACGTGGCAGGTGGGCTTGCCGCGGCGCAGGTCGTCATTGTCGAGGGCGGGCAGGTCGTCGTGAATGAGCGAGTAGGTGTGAAGCATCTCGATGGCCGCGCCGAGACGTTCGATCCCTCTGGGCAGATGGCCAGCGATGGTGACGCCTGCCTGCATGGCGAGCACCGGCCTGAGCCGCTTGCCGCCGGCAAAGACGGAGTGGCGCATGGCGCCGTGGATCGAGGCGGGAACGGTGTCCGTGGAGGGGATCAGCGATTCGAGCGCCTGGTCGGTGAGCTCGGCGCCTTCCTGAATTAACGATTTGACGTCCGCAGGCATTGCAATCATGTTAGACGAGAACGGGCACGGGAACGTTCACATCGCCAAAGAGCGGCCAGCAAAAACGCGCTCAGGGCGCTCAGCAAGCGCCCGGCCAGATCGCCGTATCCGGTGGTCCAGTCGACAGTGAGGAGCACCGGACCCTGGGGAACGGGCACAGCCATGAGGCCGTCAGCGCGATGTGGCCAAGTGCTGTCGAGGCGGCCGTTGACCCGAACCTCCCAGGCCGGAAAGTTGAGGAGGCGTAACACCAGAATGCCGGATTGGGGCATCGTGGCGAGGAGGGTGCGGTGTTCGGGATTAATCTGAGCGCCGCCGGTCCACGTGAATGTGGCAAGGCAACTGCCTTGATCGGTGCTCCAGACGGGGTTGCTGTCCGGGTCGTCGGGGTCCGGCTTGCCGAGGGCGGCCCAGCGATCGCTGACCAGGCAGGCATCGGGAAGTCCGGTGGCGATTAGAGAGCCATCGGCATCGGGGGGCTCGTATTCGTCCATGCCTTCAAAGCCTGTGCCGGCACTGTAGTCTGCCAGCACGGACGGGACCGTGTCTTCCGGGTAGCAGACCTGGAAGAATCTGGTTCCGGCGAACGCTGTAGCCGCGAGAAAGAGCGCGGCGCAGGCAGCGAGAACAGCGCCGCGGCCGCGGCGGGCATCGCGACGGGAGGGCCAGACGGCGGCGACGAACAAGATCGCCATGGGCGCTTCGACGGCCTCGAGCCAGCGCCAGGGAAACTGCAGGAACGGCATCTCAGGGAGCAGATGCCAAACCGGACGCGAGACGGGAAAAAGAAAAAAGAGAACCACGATGGGGATGGCGGCCAAGGGAATCCACCAGCGGGAGCCGCTGAGTTTGGCGATGGGGAGGGTGTCGCGCCGCCAGCAGACGAGTGCACCGGCAAGGGCCACGGCAATCATCGTGACAGCAATCCAGGAGGCCTGGCGCAGGACCACGTCGTGCAAAGCGAACATCGGGTCGGCGTTGCGCGCAAAGAGCCAATTGTTCTCAAAGTTGAAGCCTGGCTCCGCGGTCGCCTGGGCGATGGCAACCCAATGCCTTTCGAGCGCCGCGGGGAGCCAATAGACGGCAGCCAGGCCCAAACCCAGCGCCGCCGCGAGCGCGGCACGAAGCAGCGGCGCCCAGGACCTGTTGACGATGGCCCAGAGGAACGCGACACCAACGAGCAGATAGCCGGACATGACGCCGAGCGGAAGGTTGGAGAGCCACGTGCCGGCGAGGACAAGGGCGAGCGGCGCGGTGGAACCCGAGAAGGCGCGGCGGGAGAGAGATTGCGAGGGTTCGGTTGGTAATTCGGGATCGCTCCCATGTCCCCAAATGCGAGGGACATGGGGCACCCGTTGCGATTGCGGTTTCCCACCCTTTCGCATAAAACGCGAAAGGATGGGGCAACCAGATGTCGGGCGATCGCGCAGAGTGAAGAGAATGAGGAGCGGGAGCCAGAATCCGCCTGTGAATTCGGGGAATGCGGAGCGCTCGTAGGCGGTGAACAGCGCGAAGCCGGAAAAGATGGCGACGCAGCCGGCCAGCGTGGCGGGGAGATCGTCGAGCGCTTCAAGCGCCAGCGCGCGAGTGGCCCATCCGGTTCCGGCCAGGATGAGAAAGGTGAGCGCGATGGGCACGAAATGCCAGGGAAGAATGGCTCCCAACGCCGCGCCCAGCATCCACGTGAGCGGCGGGTAAAAGACGAAACGAGGCTCGCCGGCACCGTAGTTGGGGCTGGGCGCCCAGTGCGGATAAGGGATGCCGTGGCGCCAGGCATTCAGGCAGTCGAGCCAGGAGACGAGGTGCACGTCGAAGTCGTGGCCGCAGGAGTTGCCGCGAAGGAGCTGCGGGACAACGGCGACGAACGCGGCGAGGAGGATGAGGGCGGGGCCGAGGAGGTTCCCCGGTCCCCAAATGCGAGGGACCGGGGGCACCCTCTGATCGATTTCGTGAGGCCCCGGTTTGTTCATGGCAGCAGGCGTAACGTGTGTTTGGTCTGCGCCGCGACCGCAGACGGCGTGAAAGGCAGCGCAAAGGTGGTTCCGTTGTACCAGTCGTTCCACTGGTCGCGGAAGTAGGGACTGAGAGGGTTTCCGCTCTCGCCCAGCACGATGTTCTCCGTTGAGCCGTCGATGTTGCTCCAATCCATGGTGAAACGCTGCGAGGGGCCAAGGTTGCGGCCGACCTGCTTGACGGTGGTTCCATCGCCGCTCTGCGGCTGCGGGCCGGTTCCGGCAATGCGGCCGAAAATGGGCAGAAAGCCGGCAAGCGGGTGTTCGATGTCGACCACGTACCAGCTTCCGTAGGTCCACGCGGCAACGTCGGCGGGGGCGTGACCGTCGTGCATGGCTTTGCGCACGGCGGCGGTGAGCAAAGCATTCCAGTCCTTGTACTCCCTGGGAAGCCATTCCGGCTTGGCGTGCATCACGATCTCTTCCTCGGCGAAGAGGGCTTGTCGGGCACTGCCCGGTTCCTTCGGCCGTAGAGGCCAAGCAGAACCAGGAGCAGCAGCAGGATAGCGCCCAGGACCAGCAAACTGCCCTCGGGGCCGTCGGCGCCGCCGCTCCAGAGCGGATTGCCCGCGGGGTTCGCGGTCAGGTAGTGGCCTTGTCCGCGCATCCCGCTATCGGCCGTGCCGTAGAAGAAGGTTTCGGCCCAATCCCAGCCGGCGTGGCAGCCGATGGCCCACCAGGCCGAGCCGGTCACCCAAATACTCACACAGAACACAAAACCGATGAACCCGGCGGCAAAGATGCCGACCCAATTCTCGCCGCCATTGCCGGTGTGAACGAAGCCGAAGAGTGTGGACGTAGCCCAAGCGGCCTGCCAGAATGCGCTGCGCGCGGCAGCCCTTCGGTGGAGTATGAGACAAGGGAAGAAGCCCAGCGCGGCAAAGGCGTAGACGCCCCATGCGCCGTTGCCGCTGTGCTTGGCGGCCTGGAGAACGCAGAGGAGCGCGACGACGCCGAACGCCCACCAGTAGTTCATGCCGCGGGTGAAGGTGAATTGCAGGTAGCAGCGGAAGGTCCCTTCCTCAAACAAACCCACCAGTACGAAGGCGACGGCCCACACGAAGCCGGAACGAAGAATCGCCGCGCCAGAGAGCGCGACCGGTCCGAAGCCGATCCAGCCGCCCGCCGCCAGCGCGCCAACCAGCGCGGAAAGAGCAACGAAGCCAGCGACAAGACCGGAAAGAAAGTGCCGGGGGCTGTGCGGTCCTCTCAGGTTGTAGTCGAGGATTCGCCTGCGCTCGATGAGAGCGACGATCGCCGCCGCCCCCACGATTCCCAGGACCATGGCGAGTTCGCTGAAGATCGACTCCGAGGGAGTGAAGCGGTGTTCTGTGCCTAAGAGGTGGAGATGAAAGAAAGCAAAGAATGCGGCCGCCGAGAACATCGACCCCAGCACGAGAAAGAACAGTACCGACCAGCCGGCGCGCAGTCCCTTGGCGCCAACGAAGATCCAGAGCAAGCCGTGGTCTGACCCGGGAGAAGGAACGGAGGCGGGCGGCAACCCGGCCTGTGGCGCAACGCACGTTTCGGTTGGAGGAGCGGGCAGGCTCTCTTCTTTTGACTGCGCCACATCGAGAGAGTGGGGCGACTCCGGCTCCATTGAGGCTCCTTCGTACGCAAGAAGATCCGGTTGCTGAATTGTACTAGGGCTTTATCTTGTTACGGAAGAAGAGTCTACTGAGTTCCTGAAGCGCGGTCCCTCCGCAGACGGCGTGACTTTCCGGCCCGTTGACGGAGGGCGGTGGGTTGAAGGGAAAGCTTTCAAAAAGACGGAACGGTCCCGGCCGCGAACAAGCAACCGGGACCGGGAGGAAGGGCGCTATGGCACAGCCTTACTTTGCTTCTCCGCGGGCTGGCCGGCCACCTGCAGGTAGTTCTTTACGCTGAAAACGCCGGAGACGCCGTTGGCGCGAAGAAAAGCCGCCTCTTTGTCGGCTTGCGAGTCCACTTCGCCATAGAGCGCCACGTTGCCGTTCTGCACCGAGATGCGGATGGGCATGGCGGGATCGATAGCGTACCTGTTCAGCGCCGGGTAGCCATAAACGGCGCGCGCCACGGCAACGCGAATTTGCCAGTCCATCGGTGAAACGGGATCGACTTCGACGTTGTCGATCAGATCCTTGACGCCGGGCGTGGTTGCTACTACAGCCAAGGCGGAATTGCGGTTCGGGTAGTCGTGGGCATGACCGCCGAGCGTTACGACTCCGTTCTCCACTTCGACGGTGATGGCGTCGAACACGTTGCCGTAACCCACGCGGTCATAGGTCAGCTTTTTCGATAGCTCATTCCGCAACTGGCTGTCGGACACGCTGGGACCTGTGACCTGGATCTCGTTTCGCACCGCAGTGACGCCTTTGGCGTGAAGCACGCGCGTCCCTGCATCGCTCTTGTACTCATAGAGGCCGACCGTGCCGGTCAACGTTGCAATGCCGTTGTCGACGGTGACCTTTACGTCGTGGAATTGCTTCTTGTCGAGCCGCGCCGCAGCTTCGCTCGCCAGGGTGTTGTTCTGTTGGGACTGTGCGACCGCGCCGGAACTCCGGGCTGCCCCCCAAGACATTTGGGGCACGCTCAGGAGGACTCCGGCAAGCGCCGCACCCAGGACCCAAGTCCCGGTTCCGCGCATCGTCTTCGTCATGTGCATTCCTCCTGGATGTTGCCGTAAGCGATTGAGCGGGTTGGTTGGAGACTTCTCCCGAACCGACTCGTTCCCACACCTCTTTGATGCCTTTTTTCAGGAAAAGTCGCGTTCGCCCGGCGCGAAAAAGGGGCGATTCCGACGTTAACGGCATTTCTCCCAATCCTCAAGAGCGCCCAACTCTCTAGAAGGTCGCCGCTCACTGGGGTTCGAGTCAACCTTGCGGTCTTGAATCCCTATACGCCACTGGGAGAAATGCGTTAGCGGTAGCGCCGCGTGGCCTTGATGACCATGGAGAAGACACCGGATTCGTCGCGAGCCAACACCAGGGAGACGTGCCGGTTGATGGCCACTTCAGCCTGGAGCAACTGCTGGCTGGTGGTGTTGACGTCGGTGGCATAGGTGAGGGTGACGGTGCGGCCCAACTGCTCCTCAACGGTGATGCGGGAGGTGGAGTTGCCGAAGGCGCCAAGATAGTTGGGGTCCACCTTGACGGAGCCGGCGCCGAAGAGCTTTTGGATGCGGCTCGAGACCGTGGCGTTGAGCGCGCCGCCAAGCAAAGCGTCGGTGGTGGGGTTGGCAATGGCCTGTTCCTGCTGCCGTGTGTAAAGGCGCTGCTGGCTGGCGGTGTGGCCGAGGGCCAGCAAAGACACAACGTCGGCCTCGGGGAGCGGGGGATCGCTGCGATAGGACACGGACAGCTTTTGCGGCGAGCCGTGCAGCTCGAGAGAGATGTCGTAGTCCTCAACGCGCGCCGTGGCGCTGAGGTCGATGACCGGTTCGATGCGGACCGGGTTGGTGAAGGCGATGTCGCCGCGCTCGAGATCGTAGCGCGTTCCGGCAATCAGGGCGCTGCCCTCGGTGATGGAGACACTGCCCAGAAGCGAAGGCGAGGCCAGGGTGCCGCGCAGGCGCAGATCCACATCGCCAGCCAGCTTGGCGAAGGCATTCTGGAAGTTGAGCTGCGGCGATGAGACGATGTGCACGTCGAGACGCACGTGATTTGACGGAGCGTTGGGCGGGGCGATGGTTTGCACGTAGGAACCGGCCTGAGCGGCGAGCGACGCGAGATCGAGATCGGGGCTGACGGCAAAACGGGTGATGAGTACATCGCCGCTGAGGAGGAGATCATTCTGGGGCCCCTGAAGGTGCAGCTTGGCGTCGGCCAGAGAGCTGACGCCCTCGGGGTAGCGGATGTGGGCCCCCTTCGCAGTGACCGTGAGGTCGGCGAAGATGCCGTGCTGATAGGCGAGGTAGCCGCCCAGGCTGAGTAATCCGCCGCCGCTCATGGCGGTCAGCGACTTCACTTCAAGCCGGTTCTGGTTGAATTCCAGCGTGCCGTGCAATTGACTCAGGCCGTTGGGCAGATCTTCGAGCGAGAGGGAGCCGTTCTGGAAGTCGATGCGGCCCTGCAGACCGGGATGTTGCAGGGGCCCGTGCGCTTCCACCTGGAAGGCGGCGAGGCCGCTCGCGGTCAGATCGGGATCGAGCGTTTCAGCCAGCTTGAGATTGATGGAGCCGCTGGCGGCAAGATCCAGTTGCCGCGCGCCCTGGAGCGAGACGCTGCCTTGCGCGCGCAGGTCGGTATCTTCGCCGGTCACGTGCAGGGGATCGAGACGGATCGCGCCATTGGCCAACATGGCGTGCGCGCCGCCCTCGCTTTGCAGATTGACACCGGCGATGTCGACCGCCAACTGACTGAGCCGCGCTTCGCCACGAAGCCGATCGGGATGGGCGAGCGGACCCTCGAGCGTGACCGTACCGGCGAGCGCGGAGCCGGCGCTGAAGGCCTCTACGCGCGCCATGCGAAGCAGGGCGCCAACGTTGAACCGGGAAAAATCGAGCCGGGCCCGAGTTTCATAGCCGCTACTCAAAGCCGTCTGGCCTTGCAGGCGCAGCTCGGCTCCGTCCAACTGCGTGGTTGCGTTGTAAGCGAGGGTGCGATTGGCGGTGTTCGCGGAAACTTCGAAGGCGCCGAATCGCTGTCCGCCCAACGTGAGAGCGTCAAAAGTCGCGTGGGCCTTCAGGCGCGGATCGTCGAGCGAGCCTGAGCCGGCGATGGAGACACCCAGCCTGCCCGCCATCTCCAAATTCCGGCGGCTCACCCAGGCGATCCGGGAGACGTCGATTCCAGCGCCATTGGCATCGACGTTAAAGACGCCGGCTTCAAAGTCGTACCTGCCAGACACGGAGACTGTGCCCCCGGCTTCGCTGAGCCGGACCGAAGACACCTTCAGCACGCGATTGGCGAGCGCGCCCTGAATCCTGACCTGCGTAACGGGTTCTCCATAGATGACGCCGCGATCCATCTCCAGCGAGCCGGAGGCCGACAGCACATGGAGCGGCCCGTCAGCCTGGATTTGCGCGTTGAACTCGCCTGTCACCGGCAGGCGCCGGCCGTTCGCAACAAGAAACGGCCGCACATCCGCGACGTCGATGTTGACAGCGTTTCCGCGCGCGTGCAGAACGGAGTTGCCGTCGAATGCCGGTTGCGGACCACCACCCCGGCGACCCCGGCTCTTTGAGCCAGCAGCCATTGGGGGTCCGGGGCCAAGCGAGGCGTCCAGCGTTCCACTCATCGCGATCCTGGAGTTGCCGCGGACGAGCTGCGCGTGTTCGATGGCGATCTGGGATGGGGAGTAGCTGCCCACCACCTCGACGGAGTCCATACGCACATACTGCGGCTGGCCAGGATTGCCGGCCGGCGAAGGCAGCTCAAAGGCGAGCTGTGTCGCCTTGAGAGTGCCTTTCAGATGCGGTTTTACCAATGAGCCGGTCCAGATCCCAAGAAAATCGGCCTGCCCCGCCAGGGCCACGGGCAGGGCCGCAGTTCCAACCCGGCCGTTGCGATGTAGGCCCAGGCTGCGCAGCACGGCGTCGAACTCCGACAAGTCATGGGAATGAAAATCGATGGTGAGCGCCGTTACGCTGCTGACCGGGTAAGCGCCCAGCTCGCCTTGCGCTTCGAAATCGCTGGCGGGCAGGTGGAACTCCAGTTTGCGCAGGTCCACGCTGCCGTTGCGCTGCGTGTAGGTGGCATCGATGACGCCGCTGGCCGGCACTTCGCCAGCGGGAGTTTGCGCGGAGGGACTGAGATCAAGAGCGGCAGTGACAGAGACGGTGCGGTTATCGCCTTCCGACCAGGTTGCTGTTGCCGGGCCATTCATGCGGGCGTCGAAACCGAGGCGACGGCATTCGGGCGCGCAGACTATATCGAGAATCGTGTCGAGAGAAACACTTTTGAAATTGGCTGTGACTTTGCCGTTCATCGGGATAGTGCCGACCGCGGCCCGCACGAGCACGTTGCGGGCGGCTCGCGATTCCTCAGAACCAGGAGCGGTGATGGGAGCAGTGACTTGCGCGGGCACAACTCTGGCGCCGGGAAGCCAGGGCTCAAGCGCGACCGTGCCTTCGACTTGGCCGCCCTGGCGCAGACGGGCGACGATCTGCGTGATGAGCAGTTTTCCGGAATCGGCATCGATACGCGCATCGAGGTTGACGTCCGTGGCGTGGATACCGGCGCCGAGGTAGGAGCCTCCATCGACGTGCACGCTGCCAGCGATGTGAAAAGCGGGCACGATGCCGTTGGCGGCGAGATCGAGATGAGCGATTCCTTCGGGCGCGTCGGGATAGCCCGTGACGGGATCGAGGAGCCGCATATCCAGATCTCCTGCAAGTTTGGCCTGCCAGCGCGGGTGGGTGAAATCGTCCAACGCTCCGGAAACCTGGAGCGTGCGATCTTCGGCTCCGCGACTGTTGGCCGTGAGCTGAAGGCCGCGCAAGGAGACGCGATTGCGTTCGAGGTCGAGCGCCATCCGCAGAGTCCCGTGCACAGGCGGGATTTTCTTTCGCGGCAGATCGCGGACCAGCGTCAGGTCAGTGGCGGCGCCTTCGATGCGATAGCGCTCGGGCGCGTCGAATGCGGCAGGCACGTAGTTCATGACCAGGGACACGTCGTCGGCCTTGAAATCCAGCGGCAGGTAGCGATGCCGGTTGTCGAAAGCGGCGGCGCGATCGTCCAAATCCAACATTCCCTGCTCGACCGCGACATGGCCGGCTTGCAGATGGAACAGCGTCTCCAGCGCGGGCTTTCGGGATCTTCCGGGCCTGCGCGGGCGCGGCTGATTGGTCGATCCGTCGGGATAGACGATGAGGTGCAGTCTGGGCTGGGCAATCTCGAGGCCGCGCAGCAGAATGCGGGGACTGAAGAAACCCAATACACTCACCTGCACGCGCAGGCGACCGATTTGCGCGTAAGGCGTCTCGCCGGGGTCTTCCGTGCCGTGAATCACAATGCCGTCGGCTTCCGCCTCGAGATGAAGCAGGCGCCAATGAAAGGCCGCAATCTGAGCGCGTCCTCCGGTCAACGTTTCGATCTGAGCGATGAGCCGCTTGCGGACAACATTTTCAAATGCGGCAGAACTGGCGGCGAAATAGAGAACGACGGCGGCGAGCGCAAGCAAAAGGGCCGCGGCAGCCGCAGTGAGCGGAACATGCCGCAGGAAGAACCGGCGCAGACGGGCGCGCGCACCGCGCGGAGAAGGTTCCGGCGGGAGGGAAGGTTCCGGAGAGATGGGCGCGGTCTCGAATTCGCTCATGGATCTCCTCTTCCCACGCCTTGCCGAGATGCAGCGGATTCCAGTTTGGGGTCAAGCACCTCGACATCGCCCTGCTGGCGCAGATTCGTGAGCCAGTTGTCGAAGAGCACATTCACTTGCTGCTCGAGCAGAATCTCCTGAATGCGCGGAGCCACCTGGTCGAGGGTTGGAACGGCTTCGCCGGGCGCGAACTGCGGCACGAGCGTGCCGCGATAGTAGGTTTCGATCTGCTCCTGGGAGATTTGAATACCCTGCCGGAATCGCTGTTCGATGAAGCTCAGAATCTCCAGCCGGTAGCGGAGATAAGCCGCGACGCGCTCCGGCGTGAGTCCGTGCGACGCCAGAAATGCCTCCCATCCAGCATCGGAAGCACAGTCCCGATGCACGCAGGCAGGAAGCTGCTTGCGAAGATCGCCCAGTCTGGCATTCACTTCCGCCTGTGAAGGCTCGATGGCCGGTATGTCTTCCTGGCGGATTTGCTGCTCGATCAGGGTGCGGCTAATCAACTGCTCCAGCGCCCGCTGCGGCGTGAGCTGCCCCTGGCCTACCCTGTTGGGATCGAGAACAGAGAGGCGGATCTCGTCTTGGAGATCGCCGTCCAGGATGGCGTGCTTGTTCACCACCGCTACCACACGGTCAAGAACCACGGGGGATGAAGGGTTCGCCAGCTGAGCCAAAGCAACCGCGGGTACGGCCAGAACGAGCAGAAGAAGCAGGTTCCCCACTGCGCTGCTCCCGGAAAAAACAACCGCAGATCCTTCATCTCCGCCTAGCGCGAAGACTCGCCAGGCTCCGCTCAGGATGACGGCTAAATGGCGAGCGCGATCGATGCCGGTTCGACAGGTTCTGTGTGTCATTCCTGCTCGAATTGGAGTGAGGCTTCGCATCAGAAGGCCTGCCCCAGGCTAAAGAAAAAGTTGATATGCGGGGATTGGCCCACGTACGGCGCCTGATAGGGACCGAGCGGAGTGGTGGACGAAATGGGGATCGAGTAGTTGATGTTGACCGGGTAGATGGGCGGATTCAGGTTGTAGCTGAAATCGAAACGGATTGGCCCTACCGGTGTGTGATAGCGCAAGCCCATTCCCAGCGCATGAGAAAAATCGTTGAAACTGCACTGACCCTGTACACCGGTCGAAGTCGTGGCGCCATTTGGCACGTAGGTCGAGGAATCGCCGACTGTAGCCAGTTTTCTACACGCGCTGCTGTCCGGCTGGCGAACGCGCAGGGCGCTGGCCCACGCATCCCCCGCGTTCGTAAAAACGTTACCCATATCGTGAAAGACGACAAAACTCACCGTATTGCCCAGCCAGGGCAGGGTGGGCGAAGGCAGGCGCAACTCCGTGCTGTTGGTAAGCGCCCCCGCGCCGCCGATCTGGTAGCCGGTCTCAGGATCGCGCGGGCCGGCGGCATTCTGAGAAAACCCGCGCAGCGAAACAGCGCCGCCGGCGTAAAGCCGCTCAGGAAGCGGGATCAACTCGTTCGATCCGCCGCCGAAGGCGCGCACCTGGCCGTAGCGCGTATTCCGGGCCACAACGAAGCGGCCTTTATCAAAGCTGTAATAGCTCGAATTCGACGTGTCGATGCGGTTGAACTCGGCCTGGGCGCCAATGAGCCGGCCGGAGAGAAACTCCTGAAAGCTCGTGTAGGTGCCCCGGCGCGCATCCATGGGCACGTCGCGCGTGTCGCGAATCCATGTGAAAGCCGGGCCTCCCACGCGCGTGGCCGTCGAGAGTTCGGAAATCTCGCCGGGATAAACCTGCAGACTGCTGGCGGCGACTTTGACTCTTCGGAAATCGAGCTCATAGATGAAGGTGTTGGCGCGGGAAAGCCACGACCCGGGATGATTGAAGTTTTCGGTCCAGCGGAAGGCGCCCTCCAGGCGCGAAGCCACGTAAGTGGAGACGTCTTCGCTGTTGGCGTAGCCGCCGGAAAAGGTGAGGCCGAAGTTTGGGTTGCCTTCGAAGTGCGGGACCTGGTAAGAAAGGCCGATGCTTTGCTCGAGCAATCCATAAGTGGCTCGCAGCGAGGCCGATTGCTCGCGGCCGAAGAGATCGTTGCGGGTGACGTCGGCGAGCACGCGGGGGCTGACTCCGGTCTTGCCGTTGGGGCTGCATGCCACGCCTGCGGCGGTGGCGCCGGCGCAGTTGTTTTGCGGCTGGCCGGTTTGCGCCTCGAAGCCGAAACCGTAGGTTAAAGTCCAGCGCCTCGCCTCCGCCATCTGTAGAAGAACTGTCTTTTGGGGAGCGTCGCCGATGGGATTCTCTACCGCCGCATTCACTTCGTTGAAGAGGGCGAAATCGTAGAGATTGCGCTGCGTATCGGAGAGCGCGGTTTGGTTGAGGGGATCGCCGGGGTGTATGACAATGGCCCGGGCCACCGTCTGCGGACGGGTGAATTCGAGGCCCGTCAATAGCACGTTGCGGACGAAGATCTGCTCGCCTTCGTCGATGTGGAATACGACGTCGACTTTGCCGGAATCGGAGGGGTCAGGCTGCTGCGTGACGCTGACCGCGGCCTGGTCAAAGCCGCGGCTGTAATACTCGGTCAGGATCGCGTCATGGTCCCCGGCCAGGTTGCGGGGGGAGAGCATCTGGCCCTGCGCGGTGTTCATCAGGGCGGTGAGCGTCGCGGCGGGTATGTGCCCGTTGCCTTCGATGCTTAGCATGCCCACGCGCTGTTGCTGGCCTTCCACGATGTGGTAGGTCACCTCGAGCGGTGCGATTCGCGAGGCGGCAATCTGCGGACCGGCGGGCGGCGGGTTGTCGGCCGCGACAGTCTCCGGTGTGCTGGTTTCCGGAGTGACCTTCACGTCCGCGAAGCCGTTATTCCGATACACGGCTTCAAGCGCGCTACCGTCAGCCGAAACCAGCGCCTGGCTGTAAACGCCATGGCGGTCGAGAACATCGGCTGCGCGGACGCTGAGCAGATCCATGAGCGTCGCCTTGTCGAAGTAATGGTTTCCGGCGATGGAAACCTTTTCGACGCGGCGTCGCGGTCCCAGCCTTACCGTGTAGAGGATGTTCACTTCATCGCTGTTTGGCGATTGCCGCTCGTGATCGACCTTGGCATCGAAGTAGCCCAGGCGCTGATAGTAGTCGCGCAGGCGGCGGTTGCCCTCGTTGAGCAGATCCTCGTCGACGCTGCCTTCTTCAAAGATCGGAACCAGACGCTTGACGCGCTCCGGATCGATGCCGGCGCCCTGGACCTCAACCCTGACCACCGGCCCGCGATTGGCGGAGAAACGGTAGTTCACGGCCTTCGCGGCCGAATCGTACGCGGCGGATTCGAGCTTGACCTCGGCCTCGAGGCGATCCTGATTCTGGTACTCCTTGAGCACGCCGTCCAGGGCGCGATTGGCGGTATCGTGGTCCACGTAAGCGCCGGTGCGCAGATGGGCATGGCGGCGAAATGCCTCCAGGGTCATCCCGGAGCCGCCGGCGACCGTAACCGTGCCGACGCGCGCCCGCGGTCCCGAGACGACGCGAAAAGCGATGTCGGCAAGCTGTTGCCCGGGATGGGGGGTGACAGCCTGCGCGATCGCCGATTCGTAATAGCCATTCTGTTCGAGCGTGACGCGCATCTGCTCGACCGCGCGAAGCATTTTGGCCTTCGTCAGGCGGGTTCCGGCCGTGAGCTGGCAGGCGCGCAGGAGCTGGTTGTTCATGGTTGCACCGGTTGCTCCGTATACGCTCACCGTCCCGATAAATGTCCGCGGGTTCCCGAGAAAAACCAACGCCACGCCGTCCGCCACGCGCGATGCCTCGACCTCGAGGGTGTCATAAAGACCGGAGGCATAGAGTTGGCGGAGGCTCTTTTGCAGATTTTCGGCGGTGAGCGGCGCTCCTTCGGCCTGGGCGAGATGACCGGGAAGCGGGGTGAGACGATCGGGCGGGACGCCTTCGAAGGAGATGCGCCGCACGGGCAAACTCTCCCACTCCCGATAGGAATCTCGCGCCGCATCCGGACTCGGGGATTCCGGCAACTCCGTTTTGACAGATGCAGTCAGGCCGGCTCCACGAGCTACGGCCGGCCCCTGGGACCAGCCCGTAAGCGCCGCGCCCGCCGCGCAAAGAAGAATCCACCCCAACCAAGTTCCTCGCCGCGCCGTATCGGATCGCCGGCGATCTTGCTCTTGCAGGGAACCGCGAGGATGGTTCGGGGAACTCTGCCGCCTGGCGCCCGGGCCACCAAGACCTCTGAAGTGAACCTGCCGCCGGGGGCCCGGGGGAGCGCCGCATCTTTCTACCGGCTTTGTTCGCAAGACCATATTTTAAGTGCGGAGGAAGCGTATCCCCCATGCACAGCGGGAACGGCTCATCCTACCCTCTCGAAGCGCATGGGCCTTCAACGCTATTCCTTCGAGCTCAGCCAACTTTAGCTGCTTACCCTTATACTAACGAGGAAGGAAGCTACGGCAAAACGAGAGAAGCACTGGCTCCCATCCGGGTTGCGGCCGGTCGCATTGCAGCGGACCGGGAGCTGTGATGAGCGGTACAGGTTCTGGGCTCTCCGGTTGGTGCGGGCGCGCCAGCCTCGACTTTGAAATAGAGGGCGCGGATTCGGAACAGGCCATCTCAGGTTTCGCAATCGCAAGTCAAGATCGGTTCGAGAGCAATCTCAAAAGGGGCCGCATGCCCAATTCTCCATCCCCGACGCAAGCGCCCAGCCGCATCCCATCAAACCGCAGCGCGGACACTCCTCCCGCGGCCGCCATGGGCCAATCCACAAACAATGCCCCTTCGGGTTCGCTCAATCCTGGGGAAGCCGACGTGTTGGCTCGCGCCCAGGCCGGCGATCATCAGGCTTTTGCCCATCTTTACTCGCTGCATAAGCGGCGCATCTACTCGCTCTGCCTGCGCATGCTGGGCAATGTCGCGGAGGCCGAAGATTTGACGCAGGAGGCATTTTTGCAACTGCATCGCAAGGTCGCCACCTTTCGCGGCGACTCAGCTTTTTCCACCTGGCTGCACCGGCTGACCGTGAATGTAGTGCTGATGCAACTGCGCAAGAAAGGCTTGACGCTGGTCTCGCTCGACGAAGCCATGGAACCGACGCCGGAGGAGGGTCCGGGCCGTAGTTTCGGCTCCCCCGACCTTGTTCTGACTGGCGCGATCGACCGGCTGGCCCTGGAACGCGCCGTGGCGGAACTGCCCGCCGGCTACCGGCTTATCTTTATCCTTCACGATGTGGAGGGTTTTGAGCATAATGAGATTGCTTCCATGCTGGACTGCTCGATTGGCAACAGCAAGTCGCAATTGCACAAGGCGCGGCTGAAACTGCGCGATGCCTTGCGTACGCAAAAGAGACGGGAGGAGCGGTCATGACCGGCGACCCCAGCAAGTTGAGCTGCGCCGAATTCCAGGCCCAAATGCCAGAACTGATCGGCTTGGGAAAAGACGCCGCCACCCACCCCCATGTCCAAAGCTGCGAGCTTTGCCGGGCACTGCTGGCCGACCTGGAAACCATCGCCGAGGCGGCCCGAGAGTTATTTCCCGGCGTGGAGCCGCCGGATGAGGTGTGGGAGCACATCGACTCGGCCATCAAGCGGGAACAAGCAGACGGGATCGAGCCGGGACTGACGCCCCATCGGCCATGATCGGGCAGGGATGAACCTTCCGGCCGGATTGAAGAGAAGCCGGATCGGCGCCTGGAATGAGTCTGTTTGCCGCCGATTCGACGTATGGGAGAGCCGGCTGACCGCTCTCACCTTCCGGCCATTTCCGCCGATAGACCCCACGGACGCCAGTGTGCCGTCCAGAGGGGCCGCGCACGACGATTTCGGGCAAGATTGGGCAGGCGACTGTTATCCTGTGCGTTTCCCTGCTTGACTCAGGCCGGTGCGCTACCGGATACAGAGACCCAAGGAACCATTTCGGAATCAAGCACGTAGCCAGAAGCACTGCCTGCCAAGGAGCCGTAGGGAAAAGACAATCTTGCAACTTTTGTATTTCTGAGCTATCTAATTGAAGGAAAATTGATACGGGGACACTCAATGTCAAACAAGCCAGCCGTACCACCCCACGACCTGACTCCGACGAACACCCTGGTCCTGCGCATGATTCCAGTGTTGCCGGTGCGCGACACGGTCCTGTTTCCTCACGCCGTGCTTCCGTTGACGGTGGGACGGGAAAGCTCCATCCAGTTGATCGAATCGCTGGGGGAGGAGCGCGCGATTGTGGTGGCGGCGCAACTGGATCCCCGCCTGGATACTCCCAAGCCGGGCGACCTGCACTCGGTGGGAACTCTAGCTACCGTACACAAGGTAGTGCGGATGCCCAACCAGAGCCGGTTCGTCTTTACCGAGGGAGTGAGCCGGGTGCGGCTGGTGAGGTTCGTCCAGTCCGAGCCGTTCATGGTGGCCGAGATCGAGACGCTGGAGGACGCGGAGCCGGCGTCCTCTGCGAGCTTTGAAGCCCTGGTGCGCAACGTAATCGCGCAGTTCCAGCAGATCGTCTCCGAGTCGCCTACGCTCTCCGACGAACTGCGGACGATCGCCGAGAACATCGAGGAGCCGGCCCGGCTGGTGGATTTTGTGGCGTCGTCTCTGCCTTTCCTGACCACCGACGACAAGCAGCAGTTGCTCGAGACGCGCAACATCGCGGAACGGCTGGAGCAGTTGAACAAGCTTTTGGCCAAGGAGATCGAGGTGCAGCAGTTGCGCGCCAAGATCCAGACCGAGGTGCAGGACCAGGTGCAGCAATCGCAGCGCGACTACTATCTACGCGAGCAGCTCAAGGCCATCCAGAAGGAACTGGGCGAGCAGGACGAGGGGCAGCGCGACGTGGAAGACCTGCGCCAGAAAATTGAAGCTGCGGGCATGCCCGAAGAGGTGAAGAAGGAAGCCCTGAAGGAACTGACGCGCCTGCAGCGCATGTCGCCCATGGCCGCGGACTACTCGCTGACCCGGAATTACATCGAATGGCTGGCTGTCCTGCCCTGGGCCAAAAGCTCGGGCTCGAAGATCGACATCAACGTGGCCAAGCAGATTCTGGACGAGGATCACTACGAACTAAGAAAGGTGAAGGACCGGATCCTCGACTACTTAAGCGTTCTGGAATTGAAGCCGAACATGAAGGGGCCGATTCTGTGCTTTGTGGGGCCGCCGGGCGTGGGCAAAACCAGCCTGGGGCGGTCGATTGCGCGCGCGCTGGGGCGCAAGTTCCAGCGCATCTCGCTGGGCGGCATGCACGACGAGGCGGAGATTCGCGGGCATCGGAGAACGTACATTGGCGCGTTACCCGGACAGATCATCCAAAGCATCCGCCGGGCGGAGACCAACGACCCGGTGATGATGCTCGACGAGGTGGACAAGCTGGGCCGGGACTTCCGCGGCGATCCGTCCGCTGCGCTGCTGGAGACGCTGGACCCGGAGCAGAACAACACCTTCCGCGACAATTACCTTGACGTGCCGTTCGATCTGTCGAAGGTGCTGTTCATCTGCACGGCGAACATGCTGGACACGGTGCCTCCGCCGCTGATTGACCGTATGGAGATCATTCCGTTGCAGGGTTACAGCGAAGAGGAGAAGGTGCACATCGCCAACCAGTACCTGATCCCGCGCCAGATCAAGGAAAACGGGATCACGGCAGAGCAGATCGAGTTCCCCGAGGATGCGGTGCGCTACATCATTCGCCATTACACGCGCGAGGCGGGAGTGCGCAAGTTGGAGCAGACGATCGGGACGGTGTGCCGCAAGCAGGCGCGGCGCGTCGTGGAGGGGCACACGGAAAAGCTGGTGGTGACGCGCGATACCCTCAAAGAATTCCTCGGCGGCATCCAGGTGCGCGTGGAGACCGAGGTGGCCGAGCGGGTGAAGCGGCCGGGCGTGGCCGTGGGCCTGGCCTGGACGCCGGCGGGCGGCGACATCCTCTTCATCGAGGCCAACAAGATGAAGGGCAAGGGCGGCTTCACGATGACGGGGCAGATCGGCGAGGTGATGCAGGAGTCGATGCAGGCCGCGCTGACGTGGGTGCGCTCCAACGCCACGCGGCTGGGGCTGGCAGAGGACTTCACCAAGGAGATGGACCTGCACATCCACGTGCCGGCCGGCGCCATTCCCAAGGACGGACCCTCGGCCGGCGTGACCATGGCAACGGTGCTGGCATCGCTGCTGACGGATACGCCGGTGCGCCCGCTGACCGCGATGACCGGAGAGATCACGCTGAGCGGCAACGTGCTGCCGGTGGGCGGCATCAAGGAAAAATTTCTGGCCGCGCGCCGGGCCGGGGTGGAACACATCATCCTGCCCGCCGAAAACCTGCAGAACGTGGAGGAGGACCTGACTCCGGAGATGATGGAGGGCGTGACCGTGCACTACGCCGGCGAGATCGAGGACGTGCTGGCCGTGGCCTTGCCGCAACTGGCGGCACGGCCGCAACTGCGGCCTTCTCCGGTGGAAGTTACAGCGAGCGCGGCGGCGTAAGCGGCATTGAACATGAAATGAGGGCCGGCGCAACTGCCGGCCCTTTTGCTGCTGTCGGCCAGAATCCTTCCCACCCACCACCAGCTATCGTATTTCCATGCATTCCAATCGTGCTAAGATTTGGGCGAACCAGCGCAAAGGAACGAGATCCGTGTGCAGTTGCCACCGCGAGTACGGTACCGCTTGAAAAAAGTTCGAATCGCTGCTCGTCAATGGCGGCATCTTAGGCGAGCTTATGCCGTCGCCCGATACTGCATTCCGCGCCTCATCAGCTATGCTACGGTTCCTATCCTCGGCGAGCGCGCGGCATTACGCGGCTACCATGAGAGGACACAGGATCTTCTTTGCTATAGCAATGAGCCTCGTACTGAACCGGCCCCGTATTCTGCCGCGCTTCCATTTGTGCACTTCGATGAAGCCGACCCTAAACTATTCGTGGCAGAGATTCCCAAGGGGCGTTCACTCTATAGCTGCGGCGCCATCGTTGCGCCGGATCATAAGTTACTCGCCGACGTCTCATGGCAGAATTTCGCTCTCTACCCCAACAAGCCGAACCCGCTCTATCATTTCGCCATGCGAAAACTATATCTACCAAAGGTCCACCATATTCGAGGAAGCGCAGCCGTTTTAGCTTCGGTTCAACCTGATAACTATTACCATTGGATGTTCGACATTCTACCTAGATTCGGTATTCTTCGCAGGAGCGGCCTAACTCCCGACTACTATATAGTCAATACGGATGCATCGTTTCAGCGGGAGAGTCTTAGCTTACTGAATATTCCTTCAACAAAGATCGTAAATCCTACGACGCACAGTCATATTCAGGCCGACAACCTGATTGTGCCATCACTACCGGGTCCGATCTTTGGATCGACAATGCAAGCACAACCATGTGAGTTTCTTCGGTCTTCATTCCTCACGCCAGGCGACAAGAAGGCCCCGCACCGCTTCCTCTATTTATCGCGAAGCGATGCAAAGACACGGCGACTCATCAACGAACCAGAAGTCCTTGACATGATCCTGCCCTTGGGCTTCGATGTACTGACGCTTGCCGGGATGTCTTTTGCCAAACAGGTTGAACTCTTCTCGCAAGCGCGAGCCGTGATAGGACCTCACGGCGCCGGATTCTCCAATGTGGTCTTCTGCCAGCCCGGTGCGGTCTTAATCGAGATTTTGCCGAAGGGAAGATCCGTTGATTGCTTCGAGAAGGTGGCGGGTTTCGTGGGGCTCGATTACCGAGCGATTGCCAGTGAAGTCCACCCTGCACCGGGTGAGCCGTGCGATACCGATGACCACTTCGTCGACATAGCCGAGTTGGGACGGATGGTCCATCGGGTTCTAGGCGTTCAGTAACTGTTTCCGACCTCATCAGACGATGCGGCTCAGTACCTGATAGATGCTACCATTCTATTGGTGTATCGCTCTCCCGCTTCGCGATTGTCGCGTTTCACGACTGCATTCTCGGATGAGTAATTGATGGCTCCACTAAAACGCGTCTTTGCGGCGCTCACACCGGCTCCTCTCATGGAGATTGTCCGCGCCAAGAAAGGCCTTGCTTGCGTGTTGGGCCGGTCATCGTGGATGGATGCCTGTTCTGCAGCGAAGCGTCTTGCTCTGGAAGAATCACGTCTTTCAATTCTCCCACCGAAGCTGCGCGCACCATTGTTTGTTATCGACGTCGGAGCCAACGAGGGCCAGTGGATCGGCTCGTTGATGGAACTTCTTCCCATTCCTGAGGTCTGGATTTTCGAACCCAACCCGGAAGCGATGAAGATCTGCCGAGAGAGAATCGGTCCGCGCCCCGAAGTTAAGTACTTCGATCTTGCTCTCGGCGAGACAGACGGCCATGCGGAATTGCACGTAACAGCGTCCTCGCCCTTCGCGTCGCTATTGCAGCCGAGAGTCGATTTTCTAAAGAAACACTATTGCGCAGAAGCCGCTGACGTGGTTCTGAGCAAACGGATTCAAATTGCCACGCTCGATAGCCTTGTTCCGGAGTCAAGAGTTGTGGACATATTGAAAGTCGATGTGCAGGGATTTGAATGTGCGGTTCTTTTCGGGGCGCAGCGGACACTTCGGAAAACGCGCGCGGTATTGCTTGAAGTCCTTCTACGATCGCATTACATAGACGACCATATGTTCCCGGAGCTGTGGAACCGAATGGCGGAGTATGGTTTCTCATTATGGTCTCTTTCGCAGCCATACACTGGTTCCGAAGGAGAAGCTCTGTGGGCGGACGCCGTGTTCGTCAATGACAGCGACAGTGATACTCTTCCAATCTCGCTTGTTGGCTAAGTGAAGCTGTGCCGGGAGGAAAAGCACTCTTGAAGCGATGCAACCAAACAAATCCGGGTGCGGTATGCGGTAGATCCAGGTAGCCCGTCGGTTTAATGGGGACGTGAGAGAAGCCAATGCTCATGCGTAAGGCCAAGACCGCTTTGGCGAGAATGCCAATTCTCTTATCCGTACTGCGGCGGGTGTTCGGACCGCTCCAGCAAAGAAGCGGATTCAGGCGGCTTAGGAGATACTGTTCACTCTTGCCGAACAGAGTGCAGCAGCCGACTTTTGTCATAGTCGGCGCCAACGATGGGATTACAGAGGACCCGGTTTCCGACATCTTCCTCGCTGACACAAGGTGGAAAGGCCTGCTCATCGAGCCGGTGCCGTTCTGCTTCCAGCGTCTTGCCGCCACCTTTCAAGATTCTCAAAGGTTTGCTCTCGAGCAGGTGGCCATTGGTAAACCATCAGGGAGCTCAAGTTTCTACTATGTGGACCAGGATGCTACAGACGACATGAACAACCGTCCTTTTTGGTTCGATCAGGTTGGCTCGTTCGACCGGGCGCACATCCTCAGACATTTGGGCGGCGCGCTCGAACGACATATTGCTGAATGCACCGTCGCGGTCCGCGCATTAGGCGATATCTTGCAGAAGCACAATATAGAGCACCTCCATTTCCTTCAAATCGACACGGAGGGATACGACTACGAAATCATACAGACACTTGACTTGGCCAATGACGCACCGTGGGCAATTCTGGTTGAACACAAGCACCTGTCGGGCGTGGAAAAGACGGCGATGCTCGACCTTCTTCGCACGAATGGTTACAAGGTCGCCCCATGCGGAGCCTTCGACTATTTTGCGATCCACAATCGGGCACAGCTCCAAGAACTAGCCAGAGACGATGCTCTCTCCTATTGACGACTTGATGAAGAATCGGGATCTGTTGCGTCTAACCGGCAGGCGGTATCCTTTTTCGTGTGATGCGAGTGCAAGTGATCCCGTTTGGAGTATTGAAGGACTGGCTGGGCTCGCCGGCTGGGACGGTCGAGCTGCCGGATGGCGCGACGGTCGCCATGCTACTGGAGCGGCTGCGCACGACGTTGCCAACAAGCGCACCGGAGCAAATGCTGCGCGGCATCGCGGTGAGCGTGAACGCGGAGTATGCCCAGGCAGGCCGGGTCCTCCACGACGGAGACGAGGTGGGGCTGCTGCCGCCGGTTTCGGGCGGGACTGCGCGAGCAAGCACTGCGCGTGCGGGTGCTGCGCGCACGGGGACTGCGCGTCCGGCGAATCTCTTGGACGAGAGCAGTGGTGAGTCAAATGTCGTTGCCGCGCTGACGCGCGAGGCGGTCGATGCGGACCAAATTGTTGCCGCGGCCAAGCGCCCCGAAGACGGCGCGGTGGTGGTCTTTGACGGGATCGTGCGCAATCATTCGCGTGGGCGCCGGACCCATCACCTGGACTACGAGGCTTATGAAGAGATGGCGATCCGGCAGATGCGGACGCTGGGCGAGAAGGCGCGCGAACGCTTCGGCGTGCGCCAGGTGACGATGGTTCATCGTCTGGGCCGCCTGGAGATCGGCGAGACCAGCGTGCTCATCGTGGTGGCCTCAGCACACCGCACGGCGGCGTTCGAGGCTTGCCGCTGGCTCATTGACACCCTCAAACAGACCGTGCCCATCTGGAAGAAGGAGACCTTTGCCGACGGCCAGGTGTGGGCGCCGGGCGAGCCGTTCCCGGAGGGATTGGTAGTGGACCGGGAGACAGTGCAATCCCAGGTCTCAGAAGCGAGACCCTTCGGCAAGCTCAGGGCAGGCTCTGGGGCACCCACTGCGGAGGCTCCGCATGAAGGCTAGGTGCAGTGGTGTTTCCGGCCTGTGGGCCGCCGCGGGCCTCTGCGCGGTGCTGGCGGCGGCGCCTTCGGCGTTAGCTGCGCAAGAGACCACGCTCCACGTGGAAGTGAAGCTGGTAAACATCTTCGTGAACGTGACGGACCAGAACGGCGCCATTGTGGGCGGACTGACGCGCGACGATTTTGCCGTCTTCGAGGACGGGCGCCCGCAACAGATCGCAATCTTCGAGCGGCAGTCGGAGGCGCCGCTGAATTTGACCCTGGCCATCGACACCAGCGGCAGCGTGCAGAAGGACATGAGCGAAGAAGCGGCCGCGGCGCGCCGGTTCGCGCACGCCATCCTGCGCCCGCAGGACCAGATGAGCGTGCTGCAGTTTGCCACGACGGTGCGCCAGCTTACGCCCTTCACCAACAAGTTGCCCGTGATCGACCATGGGCTCGGCGAGTTGCGCGGCGATTGGGCGACCGCGCTCTACGACGCCATCTGCCTGGGCTCGGAGCGCCTGGGCAAAAGAGAAGGCCGCAAGGTGCTGGTGGTAATCTCCGACGGCGACGACACGGCCAAATCCTCCACCTACGCACAGGCCCTCGAAGCCGCTCTGCGCAACGAGGTGATGATTTATTCGCTCATCGACGTGCCCATTGAAGCCAGCGCCGGCCGCGACACCGGCGGCGAACACGCGCTGATTACCCTTTCGGAAGAGACGGGAGGAAAGCATTTCTACGTTGAGGAGGGCGGCCTCGACAAAGCGTTTGCCCAGGTGAGCGACGACCTGCGCACGCAGTATTTGATCGGGTATTATCCTCGGCACCAGGTTCCGGGCACGGATTTTCATCGCGTGACGGTGACGATTCCCCGCGCCGCTCCGGAGGAGTTCAATATCCGCAACAAAGCCGGCTACTACGGCGACTAAGGCATTGGTCCCCGCGCATTTTCACGGCCGCAGCACCGGCCTTGTCAGCTTGCATCTAGAATGGCAATATGACATCTCCCATATCGTCGCACCGCCGCTCCAAGACGCCTCCGCCGGGCGAAACCGGCCAGGAAGGGCTCTACCTGCGCTCCCTCAGCGAGCGCCAGGTGATTGTGAACATCAAGCTGCGCGACGGCGAAACGGTGCGCGGCTGGATTGAGTACTTCGACGACTCCATGCTGCGCCTGACGCGCGAGGGCCAGCCCAATCTGTTCATCTACAAGAATCAGATTCGCACCATCAGCGAGGCGGGGCGGCGGCGGACGCCGCGCTACGAGACGGCGGAGGGTCCGGGCCCCGGCGAGGCGGGCCAGTGAGCGGCGCGGCAGAGGCGGCGATTCCGCAAGATTTGGTTTACGTTCCCAAGGCCGCGGAGATCGCGCGCGAGGCTGGAGCGCGCCTGCGCGAGTTCTTCGCCCAGGGCGTGGAAACCGAGTACAAGGGCGACGTGGACCTGGTGACGGTGGCCGACCGCACGTCGGAAAAACTCATTCGCGCCCGTTTGAGCGAGGCCTTCCCGGAACACGGAATTTACGGCGAGGAGGGCACGCGCGAGCGGCTGGAGGGCGAGTTTCGCTGGTACGTGGACCCGCTGGACGGGACGACGAACTTCGCCCACGGCTTTCCGCAGTTCTGCGTGTCGATGGGGCTGGAGCGCCGGCCCGCGGGCGCAAAGCCCGGCGAAGATGGAACGCTGACGGCCGCGGTGATCTACGATCCCATGCGGGACGAGCTCTTTACGGCCGAGCGTGGGTGCGGGACCCGATTGAACGGGAAGCCGGCAAGAGTTTCCCGGACCCGGCAGTTGGCTGAGGCGCTGCTTGCGACCGGCTTTCCCTGCCACAAGCGTCAGGCGAACCCCAACATCCACTTCTACCAGGAGTTCACGCTGCGCTCGCACGGGGTGCGCCGGGCGGGCTCGGCCGCGCTCGACCTGGCTTACGTGGCCTGCGGCCGCCTGGACAGCTTCTGGGAGTTCAACCTGAATCCCTGGGATACGGCTGCCGGGATTTTGCTGGTGGAGGAGGCCGGCGGGCGCGTGACAGACTTCGCGGGCGCGCACGTTCGGCTTAAAAGCGATGAAGTTCTGGCCTCGAACGGATCGATCCACGAGGAGCTGATTGGGTTCTTCGGCGATATGTTCGCCGGGCGCGGCCTCTCGCCCATCCCCACGCCCGAGGAGTTCGCCCGGGCGCGGAAGAATCGGCAATAGGGACGATTCCCTATTTCACGCTCCCTATTCCCTGCTTTTCCCCCTTTCTCGCATGGCAAAACGCGGTCGATCGGGTAATGTCCTAATTTCTAAAGAAATGATTTCCCCATTTTCCATTGACACGCAGCAACCAATCCCGGAAAATAGGTCGTACTAAGTGATTTGAGGTATGGTCATGATCCTGACCCTTCTTTCAAAGGGCGGTCCCCCGCCCCAGCCGCAATACCCAATGCCGCCCCCCCAGCCTCTGCCGCGCCCCACAAGGCTAAACCGTTATCTTCGTGGGTGACGCGGGTCAAAATGTTCCCTCAAAGAATCCAGTGAGGAAATCCTCCGGCGTTCTGGTTTCTACCCACGCAGGCTATGCGGATGTAGTCAAGTGGAGAAACGATGTAAGTCAGCGTCTTTCGGACTATTTGCGGAGCTGCGGGGCAGGCATACTTTTATTTTGCTGGGGGTTGCTGACGGCCGACAAGGGCCTTGCCCAGGCCGTGTACAAGGGCCATCCGAGATGGATTGTTTTGACTTCAATAGGGGCTGCCGCCGCTTTATTTATCGATTTGATGCATTTCGTTTTTAGCTTCATCGTATCCGACAAGCTCAAGCTTGAAATGGAGAGGGAAAAGCTTGAAAGCAAGCCGTATCCCACAAGAAGCTTCATGTATAAGGCCGTATATGTCTGCTTCTGGGCGAAGCTCACGCTGATTCCTCTTGCATTCGGTTCAGTAATCGTTCTGCTCATGGTAACGCTGCAACAGATGTGAACTGATAATTGCGAAGCGCCTCAGCCGGCAGAAACTTTGCCGCTGGCCGCAACGTATACAACTTCGTTGGCAGCTTGACGTCGCGGTAGGCATGACGGGGCCTATCTGGAGTCCGGAGGAACTGCTTTAGCCAATCCAATCGCCAAGACTGTTCGCATAAGCGCCTCTGGGAAATTAGGACACTACCGTTGACGCGCCGGGAGTCAGCCCGCGGTGCCTTGTGCTACTATCAGCGTCGTGAAGTTCAGAGCGGCGAGCGTTTGCGAGGCCGCCGGAATTCCCCGGAGAGAGTAGAGATGGCATACGTTATTGCAGAACCCTGTATCGGCACCAAGGACACCGCCTGCGTAGACGCCTGTCCCGTCGATTGCATCCACCCCAAGAAGGACGAAGCCGGTCACGGCGAGGCGGATCAGTTGTTCATCGACCCGGTCGAGTGCATCGACTGCGGCGCATGCGTGCCCGTGTGCCCGGTGTCGGCCATCTTCGCGCAGGACGACCTGCCGGAGAAGTGGGCGCACTTTACCGAGAAGAACGCCAAGCACTACGGCCGCTAAGCGATAGCGGCTCGACCCAATACAACGGAGTTCCCCCACACGCGTGTCTTGCCGAAGGGCGGGACGCGCGTTTGCGTTTTAGTTGGATGCGCGTGAATCCGGATGGTGAAGCGCCCTCGCACGGCTCTACGCAAGCAATTCCATCCCCAAGTCACGCGCTGCGATCTCATCGAAGGTGACCATACGACTGCAGCCGGCAAGATTCGCTGTCACGGCAATTACGCAGTCCGCGAAGTCCGCTTTGCTGCTCTGGTATGCAAGGAGGGCCCGACGCACAACATCGCGCTGCTCGAGCACCGTGTCTTTGCTGCTAAGCAGTCTTTCGAGAACTCCGGCGATGGACGTCCGGTCTAGCTTGTAAACTCGCCTCAGTGTCCAAGCTAGCTCCGTCAAAACCAGAATGCTTATCCATCCCGGCTCTTCGGGTGAAAGTCCATGAATCATTCGAACCGCTGCTGGAGCCTGAGTTGGATCGTCCTTAACGAAAAAGCGGACGAGGACGTTTGTATCGATTCCGATCACGCAGCCTCGTCCTTCGACTCACCGCTCTCAGAAACTGTGGGGCGAGCCACACTTCCCAGATAACTCTCCGCGGCGGCGGCGGCAACCGCCTCGTTGAGTTCTTCGATCGTCGGGACATAATCCAGCTTAGGAACACAACCTTCCAGATCTCGAATAGAGCCTGTTCGAGGCGATAGAACAAATCTGTGGTCCCTGTCCTGAAAGAAATCGATCCGGTCTCCTGGCTTCAAGTTCAGAGCCTCTCTCACCTCGACAGGAATGGTGACTTGACCCTTCGACGTGATGGTAGCAGTTGGCATTGGAACTCCTTACAAATTTTATTATACCTTACATTTAAAATCTCGCCTTACATATTTAGAAATTTCCTTGCTTCATAAAACGCCTATCTAACCCCTTCCATTTCAGCGGGAACGACGAATATGACGGGAAGAGAGGATAATAGCGCCATGCCCGTGCTTACGTCGGAGGCGGTGGTTCTGCGTACCTGGCCGGTGCATGAGGCCGACCTGATCGTCAGCTTCTTCACCCGCGATTACGGGCGCGTGCGGGGCGTGGCCAAGGCGGCGCTCAAGAGCCGCAAGCGGTTCGGCGGAGCGCTGGAGCCGATGACCCTGGCGCGCGCCTGGTTTGCGGAGCGGCCGCGGCAGGAGCTGGTGCGGCTGGATCAACTGGAGATTCTGCGCTCGCCGCTCTCCGCGCCGGTGGATCAGACGCGCATGGCGGTGTTGAGCTTCTATGCCGAAGTGATCGACGAGGCGCTGCCCGAGCGCGATCCGCAGGAGACGGTGTTCCGGCTGCTGGTGAGCGTGCTGGAGCAGACCACGGCGGCCCAATCGGAGATTGTCCAGCCGTGGATGGCGCTGACTTATTTCTCGCTCTGGATGACGCGGCTGATGGGGTTGCTGCCGGACATTGGCCGTTGCATGGTGTGCGGAGACACGCTGGGCGCGGGCGAAGTGCGCTTCAACGCGTATGCGGACGGGCTGTTCTGCGGGCTGCACGCGAACGGAACGGGGAGCGCGCTCTCGGCCGACTCGTGGCAAATGGCGCAACGGATGCTGCGGACACCCGCGTCGACTTTTGCGGGCGAGGCGTGGCCGCGGCGGCGCGGTCAGGACCTGCGGCGGTTCACGCTGCAGACGCTGGAGCGGCATTTGGAGCGGAAGCTGAAGTGCGCGGAGGCGATTGCGAGGATGGGCGGGTGAGGGTGAACGCCAACGGAAGCCAGTTCCTCTACGCGAAAACACTGAAGCCAGCCCTTTCGAGCTGGCTTCGCTTCCTGCTCACCAAGGAGCAGGGGTAATATCTTTGGTAATTCTACACCTTCGTCAATACCAGTCAACACTATTTCCTGACCGGTCAACGTGAGGCGTGTGGAGTGGCGTGTGGCAATTGCGAATATTTACATCGACGGTTTCAACCTGTATTACGGCGCCCTGAAACGGACTCCGTACAAATGGCTCGATTTAAGCAAACTGGCACAGACGATGCTGCCCTCCGATACCATTCAGGAGATTCATTATTTCACTGCCAGAGTGAGCGCAAGGCCGTACAATCTCACCTCCGCACACGATCAGAGCCTGTACGTCCGGGCGCTCAAGACGATCCCCAATCTGCATATCCAATATGGGCACTTTCTAACCCACTCGGTCCCTATGTACCTGACCGGCGTCGTTCCTGCTCAAAAGGTTTGGGTGGACAAAACGGAAGAGAAAGGTTCGGACGTCAACCTCGCTTCGCACTTGCTGAGGGATGCTTACGGAAAGCGCTTCGAACTGGCCGTACTCGTCACGAACGATTCCGATCTTGCCGAACCCGTTCGCATTGTTGTTCGAGAGGTTGGCTTGCCCATCGGAATTCTGAACCCGCATCAGTTCCATAGCAGAGAGCTTCGGCAATACGCGACGTTCATCAAGCGCATCCGGCAGGCAGATCTGGCCGCCAGCCAATTCCCGCGAACTTTAACGGATCGAAAGGGGACATTCGCGAAACCGGTTGGCTGGTGACGCAAAGTCGCGGTCAGGATCTGCGGCGGTTTACCTTACAAACGCTCGAACGGCATTTGGAGCGGAAGCTGAAGTGCGCGGAGGCGATTGCGAGGATGGGCGGGTGAGGGGACGCATGAGACTAAGTATCCCAGTTGGCACAAACTGAAGCATCGTCTTTGAAGGAGTTTCCGAAATTCTCATCAAGTAGCGATGTCCGGACCGAGCTCCGCAATAGAAGTTCAAGTCTCTCGTAGAGAGGACTATGTTCAGCTCTCGGTAAAATCGCATCCAGTCCGAAAAGGAAGCTTTCCGCATGAACGAGTTTTGATCGCATTTTCCAAGCATTCTTTAGCTCTTCTGGAGTCAATGGAATCTTGAAATACTCAGCGAGTTTCTGCGTTCGCCCGCGAAATTGGCCCCCACTATCCGTGTCACCAACATTCAGCAGCGCCTCGAGTCCAGCGACAACAATCGTCCATCGGAGGTCTATATAGTTTGTGCGCATTGCGTATTCGTGATTCCAATAGGCGCGGTGAACGCGGGGGTGCATCGTTTTGCCCTTTGCGGTCCATGGCATCAGTTTCAGAAGCGTCTCGCCGTCTTCGCGCGACAGCCAGTCCCGATCATGGGGTCCGAGGGTCACATCGAGACTAGCTCCCCTATACTCGATTGCAAGGATCGCCGAATCCTTCAGTCCGAAGTGCATTATTTGCGCGCAATACCGGCCACCGGTACTTGTTGGATTTACCAAGCGGGACAGCGAGACCACAGCGTGGAGCGTGTCCAACCCGTCGTATCGCGTTTGTTGTCGATCAGGAACCTGCATGACGAACGCGTACAGGTGCCTGTCCCATATTTCCCTATTGATCTTGTAATGTGCCGGTTCGCACGCCTGCTGGACATTTTTGGCAGTCGATTCGTCGAGCCTCTCAATCCAAATGTCCTCACGTAGCTGAAAGCGCGTGTCATCAGGGACAATTAATTGGAAGCCGCCTGCGTCTTGCGCTTGCGTGGGTCCCCTCCCGATGTGCAATATGACATAGCAGGGCCTGGGGAACTCCTTGAAGTTGACTGCATTCCTTGCTTCGCTCAATGGCCTTGCCCTCCTAATCTGTTATTTTGCTCCCAATCCAGCACTTGTCCCGGCTGATAAAATCGATTCTTAGTCCCGATGAGAGAGAAGAGCCTGTGTCTGCTGCCCAGCCCGAAGCGCGCGTGAAGCCGAGTTCCCTCACCTTTCAGGAGTTGTTGTTCCGCCTGCAGGCGTTCTGGGCGGAGCGCGGATGCGTGATCCAACAGCCCTACGACTTGGAAGTGGGCGCGGGGACCATGTGCCCGGAGACCTTTCTGCGCGTGCTGGGGCCGAAGCCCTACAAGGTGGGCTATGCGCAGCCTTCGCGGCGGCCGGCCGACGGGCGCTACGGCGAGAATCCCAACCGGCTGTTCAAGCACACACAGTTCCAACTGATCCTGAAGCCGCCTCCCAAGAACGTGCAGGAGCTGTATCTGGAATCGCTGGAGGCGATGGGGATCGACCTGAAGCACCACGACCTGAAGTTCGAGGAGGACAACTGGGAGTGGCCCGCGGGCGGCGCGTGGGGCGTGGGCTGGCAGGTGATGCTGGACGGCCTGGAGATCACGCAGTTCACTTACTTCCAGCAGTGCGGGGGGGTGGATCTGGACCCCATTTGCGCGGAGCTGACGTACGGCATGGAGCGCATCGCGGCGTTCCTGCAGGACGCGGACTCGATTTACGACATTGTGTGGGCGCGCGACCCCCACACAGACGGATCTGGGACGGGCGCGGCGGTGACCTACGGCGACGTGCGGCTGGCCGAAGAGCTGCAATTTTCCGTGTACAACTTCGAGATGGCCGACGTGCCGAGGCTGTGGGAGCACTTCAATTCGTATGAAGCCGAGGCGCAGGCGCTTCTCGAAAAGGCGGGCGCCGTCCTTAGTGACGAAAACGCCAGCCCAAAGGCAAAGAAAAGATTTCCGCTGCTGGCGACGTATGAACTGGCGCTGAAGTGCTCGAACCTGTTTAACCTGCTGGACGCGCGCGGGGCGATCAGCGTGACCGAACGCGTGGGCGTGATCGGGCGGATTCGCGCGCTGGCGGTGGGCGTGGCGAAGGCGTGGGCGGAACAGCAAGAAACAGCTTCTAGCTACTAGCTTCTAGCCTCTGGCTTTTCTTTGCTGGACTGGGGATTTCGACCAAGCGCAATTCTCGGGCGGGGATGGATTAGGTGGAATGTCGCACGAAAAAGCTAGCAGCTAGAAGCTAGAGGCTAGGAGCTTGAAAGTAACGACTGTATGGCTGAATTTTTGTTAGAGATCGGGCTCGAAGAGGTTCCGGCGCGGATGATTGCCGGGGCGGAGGCAGAGCTGGGCAAGCGCGTGGGCGATCTGCTCAGGCGCGAGCGGCTGGTGGGCGCCGAGGGCAAGGTCGCCACGTATTCCACGCCGCGGCGGCTGGCGGTGCTGGCCGAGGGCGTGCTCGCCAGGCAGGCCGATACCGAGGAGCAGTTGACCGGCCCGTCGTGGAAGGTGGCGTTCAAGGACGGCGCGCCGACGGCGGCGGCCGAAGCGTTTGCGAAGAAGGCCGGCGTGGCCGTTGCGGACCTGAGGAAAGTGGAGACGCCGAAGGGCGAGTATCTGGGCGCGACGGTGAAGCGCGCGGGGAGGACGGCGGCGGAGATCCTGGCAGCGGAATTGCCGAAGGAAGTGCTGGCAATTTACTGGGCCAAGAACATGTACTGGCAAAGCCCCACCGGACAGAAATTGTCCGGCGGGGACCCCGTGCGCGCGGGCAAACCGGAGCGGTTTGTGCGGCCGGTGCGCTGGGTTGTGGCGATGCTCGATTCGAGCGTCGTTCCGCTGGAGATTGCCGGGATCGCGGCCGGCAACGCGAGCCGCGGGCATCGCGTGCTGCACGGGGAAGCGCCTGTCGTGATCGATGCGGTCAAGGAGTATAAAGAGGCGCTGCGCAAGGCATACGCCGTTGTGGATGTGGCGGAGCGGAGACAGATCATCCGTAAGGCGTTGGACGCGGCGACGAGGACGGTTGCCGGCGCGCGCTGGCGCGAGGACGAGGGGCTTTTGGAGACCGTAGTGCACCTTACCGAATGGCCGACGGTGATCCTGGGCGGCTTCGAGCCAGAGTATCTCGAGCTGCCGGAAGAGGTTCTGGTTACGGTGATGCGCGACCACCAGAAGTACTTTGCGGTGGAAGACTCGAGCGGCAAGCTCGCGCCGCACTTTCTGGCGGTGCTGAACACGCAGGCGGACGAAGAGGGCGCGGCGATTATCCGCCACGGCAATGCGCGCGTGCTGAGGGCGCGGTTCAAGGACGCGCGGTTCTTCTGGGACGTGGACCAGAAGACGCCGCTTGCGGAGCGCGTGGAGAGCCTGAAGCATGTGACCTTCCAGAAGGAGCTGGGCAGCTACGCCTGGAAGAGCAAGCAGAACCATTTGGTCGCCCTCAGACTGGGTCTGCATGTTGAAGCGAAGGCCGGCAGTGCGCTTCGGCTCGACCAGGCGGCGTTAAGGCGCGCGACGGAATTGGCTAAAACCGATCTCACCACCGAGCTTGTCAAAGAATTCACCGAGCTACAGGGCATCATTGGTGGACTGTACGCGCGGGCACAGGGCTTGGGCGAGACGGTGGCGAAGGCGATCTACGACCAGTACACGCCGGCGTCGGTCGAGGACCCGATCCCGTCGACGGTTGAGGGGCAGTTGCTTGGGCTTGCCGATCGCATCCAGACGATTGTTGCCATGTTCCAGATTGGCAATGCGCCGACTGGATCGAAGGATCCGTTTGCGCTGCGGCGCGCAGCAAACGCGATCGTGAAGATTCTGGCTGAGTCTGAGATCCCGTTGTATCTCAGCGATGTCGTCGAGGCGACTGCCTCTCTCGACAGCAAGACGACAGAGGCAGTTCGCGCTTTTCTGCGCGAGCGGCTGCAGTTTTATTTAAAAGACGTTCGCGGTTTTGCCTATGACGTAGTGAATGCGGTCACGTTGGCGCCAGTTGCAGGGGCCGGGTTCTCCTACACCATCGAGGATGTACGTGATGCAATTGCTCGCGCCGAGGCGCTGACGGCAGCGCGCGGGTCGGGGGATTTTGTTGCCGTGTCGGCGGCGTTCAAGCGCATCAAGAACATTCTGCGGCAGGCCGAGGAGAAGGGCTTCGCGATTGGCTCCGCCAAAAGTGTGAAATTGGCGGAGGAGGCGCAACGGCTGGCGGACTCGGCGGCGAAGCTTGCGCCGCAGGTGGCGAGGTTGCGCGAGCAGCGCAATTACGGTGAGGCGCTGGGGCTGATTGCCACGCTGCGGCCGACGGTGGATGGCTTCTTTGACAAGGTGATGGTGCTCGATCCCGACGAAAAACTTCGCGGCGCGCATCTCGGGCTGATCGACGAAGTGCTCAGGAACTTCTCCGGTATCGCGGACTTCAGCGAAATCGTGACGGCATAGAGCTCCTCCGGCGGTTTGTGCGGTGTGGGCAGAGCCAGCCCTGTGCGGCTGCGGGCTGAATACGCCGCTGAACTCAAACGGCAAGGCTCTCACTTATACTGACTAAACGAAGGGGGCAGCTTACCAGAACTAAGGCCTGAAACCTTATGGCCGAAAGTGCACAGGATGACCACGCCGGAGTGGACCCATGGGTTTGCCGGGAGTATGCCGGGGTTCGTGAGTTTTGCGCCAAAATGGGGATTGTGGCATGATGGAGATCGAATTCTTTCATGGTCCGCACGAAATTCACGGTGTGGGGGCTTTCCAACTCCTTAAGAAGCACCTTCAGCTTTTACCGGAATCGAATCGGTCACGATGAGTACTCGACCGATTTCAGTTCCGCGCGGAACCGTTTTGCAATGCCAAGCGACTAAAGCGGGTGAGGAGGTCAAAGCGATTATGATACGTGTCTTCGGATTCTTCCAGATCAAGAGGATTCTTTACGGCATCGGGATTTTGCTGCTAGCCGCAAACCTGGCGCCAGCCGGACGGGCCGCAGCGAAAAAGAATCCATCGGGCCCGGAGAAGCCGGCTTTCCCGTTGAAGCTCAGCGCAAACCACCGCTACCTTGTCGGCCGGAACAACAAGCCTTTTTTGATGGTTGGCGATACTCCCCAGGGGCTTATGGGGCAACTGACCGAAAAACAAATGGACGAGTACTTCGCCGACCGCGAGGCTCATGGATTCAATACTGTAGGGTGGGTCGATGTTGCCTGTGCCGGACAGGATTATCCAGACAACAAGACGGGCAGCACGGTAGATGGCATTTTGCCGTTTACAGGATATGTTGCGGGAGGCAACGACTACGCGCACTATGACCTCTCGAAGCCCAATGAGGCATACTTTGCAAGGCTTGACTACGCAGTGGAGTCGGCAGCGAGGCATGGCATTCTGGTGTTCATCGATCCGATAGAGACGATCGGATGGCTGCCAACGCTTCGCAACAACGGTCTTGACGCGGCCTTTGCTTATGGGCAATATCTGGGCAAGCGATACAGGAAATACGCAAACGTTGCATGGTTGAGCGGGAACGATTTCAATAAGTGGCGGATACCGTCAGACGACGGACTGGTGCTCGCTGTCGCGAAGGGAATCAAGGCGGAGTCTCCGAACCAGTTGCAAACCGTCGAACTCAACTACAATGCGAGTTCGTCATTGGACGATCCGAAATGGGCGTCCATCATTTCGCTGAACGGCACTTACATGTATGCGGCGACCTATATTCAGATGCTTCATAGTTACAATCAAACTCCAGTGATGCCGGCCTACCTGGTTGAAGCGCACTACGAACTGGAACAGGTTGGAAACCCGATAGACTATGGCACTTCCGAAGTACTGCGCCGGCAAGAATATTGGACGATGCTGAGTGGAGGGATAGGCCAGTTTTATGGGAACATGTATACGTGGAGCTTTACTCCGGGGTGGGATTCCTACATAGATACTCTGGGGGTCAAACAACTCGCGATGTGGAAGAATTTCTTTACTTCGCTGCCGTGGCAGGACCTGGTTCCGGATCAGAAACACACGGTTGTGACCGAAGGACTAGGAACATTCGGCGACACGGAGCTGGTGTTCGATGAGCATGACCTCGGCGTCACCATGAAGACCCGCGTGAGCGAGAGCGACTACGCGACGGCTGCCAGAACCGGCAACGGATCGACAGTGGTCGTCTATTTGCCGACACCAAGAACCGTCACGGTGAGCATGGACAGCCTGAGCGGGCCAGCGCGCGCGAGGTGGTTTGACCCTACGGACGGCACGTATCATTCCGTTCCCGGGGGGCCTTTCCGGAATGCCGGGGAGAAGAAATTCACGCCGCCGGGAAAGAATCACGAAGGAGTAGGAGACTGGGTATTGGTGGTGCAAGCCGCAGGAGGGGCGCGCCACTAGGAAGGTTGCAGTTCACTGGGGTTCGCGTCAACTTTGCGGTCTTGAATTCCTATACACCATGGGGAGAAATGCGTTAGCGGAGCGGTTGAATTTTCAGCAGCCCGATGCCGCCGCCGGGACTTTTGTCTTGTTGCACGGTGTAAGTAAGATTGGACAAGTCTGCCGCAGACAGAACCACGGGGTTACCACCTCTCCAAAGATCGGTGACCGCATATTTCCCGTCATTCGCGTTTCCCAGCGGCTCCAGCGGGACTTGCAACTTCAGGTGCGCATCCTTTTCCGTGTTGCGATTCGCCATAACAATGATGGCGGTACCGTGATTCCACCGCATATACGGCGCAGGAACGTCGATGTCGGATTGAAACTTTACGCCCATCAACCGCGGCTCGACCTCTCCCCGCATCTCCGCATCCAGCACGGAACTCTCCCGCTTGCGGATGGCGAGCATCTTCGAGACATCGGCAAGCATGGCACGGTGATTTGGTTGATCGAGTTCGGCCCAATCAAGTTGGGAGCCGTAGAGCCAGCGGCCCTTGCCGGGATCTCTGCCGCCATACAGATCCGGAGAAAGGCCGGGCAGGGCATGAAAGCCCGCATCGAACTCTTCGCCCGACATGAAGATGGGAATCATTGGCGTAAAGAGAAAACTGTAGCCAAACGTGGCGCGGCTCCCCTCGGCTGCGTAGGGGTTCTTATCCGAGGGAAAACCCTCCCAGCCATTGTCATGGCAGCTAAGCTGCAACGACGGGCTATAGGCAAAGAACGACGACAGAAAGAGATCGACTACAGGCGCCTTGCCCTCGATTGACAATTCAGCTCCGCCGTGAACGCCGTAGGCCCACCGCCTGGGTTTTGGAGGCCCATTTTCGCCGATCGCGGTCACGACGATGCTTTTGATCGGCGAATCGGCCAGACCGCCGATGGTCAGTTTTCGCTCGGAGCGCCCCGCCGGCAAGGTGGGCTGGTAGGAAATCCGGTCTGTCGTGAACCCGTCCACTTTTACATGAATGGGCCCGTTGCCGTTGGTGCTGCCTTCCGCGCGCCGACCATCGGAATATTCGATGGCGACAGAAAAGTCCTCCTTTTCTGAGTACTTTTCGCGGAAGAGTTCTGGAATGTCGTCGATGTACTGAGCATCCAGTTTGCCTGTCCCTGTGTTGCTGATTCGGTTTTCAGACTGGGTAAAGTCGGTTACGCCGGGGATGACCGGCGCACCTTCAATGAAAATAACAATGGGGTGACCCAATGCAGCGGCGTTCTGGCGAATACGAGACCACAAATCCGGACGATAAATATCAACGTCCAGCCGAAAGCCATCGATGCCATAGTTTGAAACATAGCCTGTCCAGACCCTTACCCACCAATTATCGAGGTCTGTGTGGCCGCCATACCAGTCGTAGTCGATCATTCCCCAACTGCCACCACGGAACCAGTCAGGATGCTGCTTTACCAGCGAACTGTCCGGCATCAGTCCATGTGTAATTACGTCGAGAAATACCTTGATATTGCGGCGATGCGCCTCATCGATCAAGGCCCTGAATTGCCGCGGCGTGCCTAGCGAAGGGTCAATCTTGTCGGGCTCAATGACCGCGTACTGCGTCCAAATGTTGTAAAAGTGATGAGGATCGGACAGGGAATACCCAGTTAGCCAGATTGCGGTGATTCCAAGCTTCTGCAAATACGGCAATCGAGCCTTAAGGCTCTGAAATGTACCGCTCTCAGGTCCGTTTGGAGAAGTAAAGGCCTTTGCCGCAATCTCATAAATCACCAAGCCCTTTGCCCAATCCGGCGTAGGCGGCTGTACCGCGGCCGAAGCTGCAACCTGCGCTGAAGCCGCGCCAAGAGACGTGAACGCCGGACCCATCAATCCCAATGAGATCGCAGCGAGCCCGATCAAGATACTGCGACTACCACCCATCGCTCATTCTCCTCTTCTTTGATTGACGGCGACACGCGCCTCGGCTTACACACCCCCCATCCTCCGCTTTCGAGAGGCCTCCTGGGTAACGCACGACCAATCTCCTGGAGATGTTTTCATGCAGTGCGGGCACATGAAAGCGCATCGATCATCGATGAACGTTTCACTGAACAGGGATTAGGTTATACCGGCACGAAAACGATTGTCACTTCTCGAAATTCTCCCTTTTGAGCTGGGAAGTTAGGAGTTCGAGAAAGCTCCCCAGTGCTCCGATCCCGATGAATCTCTCATCAAGCAGGCGAAACCAATCTGGACAACGGAGGAGGCCGAGGAAGAAGCGTGGGAGAAATCGCTTCGAAATGGGGCAAATGACGGCTTCCGGGTTCCGGTAACGGACATGCCGGGCACGCTCCGGCTCCGGCCTCGGACGAAATGCGAAAGAGATGGCGAGCCGGGCAGCCGGGAGTATATTCTCTTGTGGCCGGGAAAACAAAATGAAAATCCGGCTAGATTCGTTGGTTCCTGCCCATACCATCCAGACCTTTCCGCACGAAGCGGATGTCAGGGGGAGAAATGGAATCCGTTTCAAAGATGGCCGATCCTGAATCCCCGGGTCAAAGTAATACCACCCGGCGCGAATTCCTCAAAACAAGTCTCGCGACTTCCGTTGCGGCTACCACGGTTGGAATGGCCGCGATGGGGGAAAGCGCCGCCGCGACGCCTGAATCAATAGCAGAACATCCATCCATCATCACAGTGAGCAGTGCAGAACCTTCCGCACCGTTACGAAAATCGTGGAAAAACGCCATTGCCGTGGACGTACCTCTCATGCTCTTGCGGGAGGACCTTCAGAGCTATCTGGCAATTTTGCAGCGCGAGATCGGCTATCGTTACTGCCGAACCTTTGGGTTCCTCCAAGACGAGATGGCCATTGCCGCGCGCCGGAAGGACGGAAGCCTGGCGTTCCGATGGGCGCAGGTGGACAAGGCTCTCGATGCGTTGCAGCGGCTCCGCTTACGCCCTTTTATCAGCCTATTCCCAATGCCGGTTGCGCTGGCTTCTGGAACAAAAACCGTCTTTGATTTGAAGTTGAACGTCACGCCGCCTCGCGACTACGCCGAATGGGGCCAGTTGGTGGGGGCCTTCGCCCGTCATTGTGTTGACCGCTATGGCCTGGATGAAATCGCGCAGTGGTATTTCGAGGCTTGGAATGAGCCCAACGGCCCCGATTTTTGGGCGGGTTCGCAAAAAGACTACTGGAAACTCTACGACGTCTCGGCGAAGGCGCTCAAGGCAGTCAGTCCGCGCCTGCGTGTTGGCGGGCCCGTCTCGGCCCAGGCTTCCTGGATCGCGGAGTTGATTGCACACTGTTCCACGGAGGGTGCACCTCTGGATTTCATCAGCACTCATAGCTACCCGCAGGATGAATGGATGTTATATCCGGGGCTCAGGGGCAGCCCGCACAAGCCCGGCCAATATGTTCCGGATGTAGTGCGAGCCGTGCGCCAGACAGTCCGCCAGTCAGCAATGCCCGGCCTCGAAATCCACTGGACGGAGTGGGACAGCATGGTTCCCTTGCCCGATGGGAGGATTGATTGGGTTGATAATCCGAGTTTGGATGAGATGTCCGCCGCGGCAACCGTTTGCGATCTGGCTACGGCGGTGGATGGAGACTGCGATACTTTTTGCTGGTTGTTGGCCAGCGATGTCATTGGCTTAGGAGGCACACTGCAGAGCGAGTTTTCCGGCAGCTACGGGTTGCTGACGCTCAATGGTATCCCCAAGGCGACGTTCAACGCCTTCCGCTTTCTCAACCGCCTGCGCGGCGGGCGGCTGGAACTCAAGCACGAGCCTCTGGCGGCCGGTTGCGGCTTGGTGGCCACGGCCGGAGATGGGAGCCTGCAAGTCTTGCTTTGGTACCGCGATCTCTCGGTCTATGGAGTGGGGACGCAGCAACCATGGACCGGAACGCTGGAATTGCCCTGGGCGGAATCGGCAAAGCCCGTGCTGGTGCAGGAGAGGATCGCGGCGGGCGCGGGCAGTTGCTATGAGACCTGGCAGTCGTTGGGCAGCCCGCAAAATCTTTCGCCGATCGAGCACCACTTGCTGGAAGTTCATGCTGCTCCGGAGGCGCAAGTGTTTTATCCGGACGCAGGTAACGGCCAGGTGACTCACGATTTCCGGCTGCTTCCCGGAGAGGTAGTCTATTTGGAGTTGCGCGCGCAAGGAGAGGCCGCTCTTCCCACAACCCCGCTGCGGCAAGAACTGGCGGAGTGGTATGCAGCCCGGCGCGAAAAGTCAAAATGAGGAGTCTATGATGAAGGAAATCAACCGTCGTCAGTTTCTTGCCAAATCGAGCACAGCGCTCGGGCTGGCGGCAATGACCCCAGGTGTCAACTCGTTAGTGGATGCGCTGGCGGTCCCTCTTGTTGCTGCCGAGCAAGCGGCCGGGTCTGATCCCAACTGGAAATCCACTCCTCTTTACAACACCAACTTGCGCACTGCAATCGGCCTGGGTGACGAGCTGCCGGGAATTGTGGACAAGTTCGGACAATTGCTGCGGTCACGCAATGCAACCACGCGGCTCGAACTGGGCGCGCCACTCCAGCCTGCTGAGAACGCAGAATGGTCTCAATCCCTTCTGGATGGCAATCTCCCTGTTGTTGAGACGCAACTCAAGGCGTCAAACGCCAAACTCCGTTGGGCCGTGTTCTCCTCCGATTACCAAGATGTGAAGGCCGACTACATCGAGATCAAGGAAGCGGACAATCCGTACCGCCTTACCCTGCTCTTCCCCTACACGACCTCCATCAACACGAAACGAGACTCAGTGGTCAGCAACGGCAAGTGTCTCGCCCTCTTTCCGCCGACTGAGAAAATGACCGTGAGTCAGGCAAAATACAATATGGTGACGCCAGAAGCGCATAGCGGGGAGGAAGAGACGCCTTTGCCTCCCGGTGTGGACTCCGCGTTCGCCAACAACCGCCACGTACAACAGCACCGCTGGGTCGAGTATCGTTTTCCCGTGACGCCCGGCAAAACCTATTATGTTTTTCTGGGCGTTCTCTCGTTAAAACGGGCTCTTGGAGAAAACACCATACAACTCTCCGTCAACGAGCAGAGCCAAATGATGGACTTTGGCCTGGAAGGTCCCGGCCCGGTCCTTCGCGAGTACAAAGTCACTCCAAACGGGAATGAATTGCGCGTGCGGTCTGCAAATGACCCTTCATCCACCAGCAGTTTTTGTCTCTGTAAACTCAACGGCATCTGGATCTTCGATGAACCCGTGGAGGGCCAAGAGGTAAAAAAAGGCGTGCTCGACCGGCAGGCCCTTTATTACGTTCAATGTGGGAAGGAGCCCGTCAAGGACATTGGGTGTTGTGTCAACCTCGATTACGAACCGCAAACCAGCGGTGAGAGCCGCTGGGTTCAACTGCCCTATGATTTGAATTCGGGTGATACGTCAAAGGCGTCCGCCATTTCCCCCGACTCGGCGCGTGCAGCTGCAAAAGAGCGCTGGGACTCTCTCTTGGCGAAGGGCGCTGAATTTACCACAGGCGTTTCGCACCTCGACAATATCTACAAGACGTCGCTGATTAATCTTCTCCTCATGCGCACGAAGTACTCCGGGAGAGGCGTTGACGGCCAGGACATCTATGTGGTTAAGCCCGGCCCCGACGAGTACGATACTTTCTGGTCTCGCGACGGTTCTTATATCACGAGAAGCTTCAATCTGGCAGGTCTCCCTGACGAGGCCGAGAAGTCTTTGCGGCTCTTCTGGCAACCCAATCTTCGTGGAACGCTTGCTGCGTGGGGGCAACAAGTGACAGGCGAGTGGGCGTCGCCAATTCTCGAATGGGACGCACAAGGCGAATCGCTCTGGGCGCTGGTCAGTCACTATGAATTCACTCGCGACAAGGAATGGCTTCGCACCGTTTATGAGAGCATCCGAAGAGGCGCTTCTTGGATAAAGAGCGTCACAGAACAAACCCAGTTTCTCAAAGAAGGTGGTGAAAGGCCGATCTACTATGGCCTGCTGCCGATTGGGGAAGGAGAGGGCATTGCGCATGACTACGTCTACTATTTTTGCTTCTGGGCGGTTTTGGGGATTCGGTTGGCAGTCTTGGCCGCGGAAGCGCTCCAGGAACAAGATGATTTGAAGTGGATGAAACCACTCTACGAAGAATTCAGTTCCAACCTCCGCGCCTCGGTCAAGCTTGCCTGCCAGCGCGTGGCGAACAACAAGTTTATTCCCGCGACACCGTTCGACCCCAACCTGCCGATTTGGGGCTCGATGGCGGCTCTCTATCCTTCTCGTTTCCTCGACCCGCACGATCCGGTGATTACCGGCACGTTGGAAATTCTGGACGGCGAGCGGGAAGAAGATACCTACTCCTATGAAAAAGGTACGCTCTGGACTTATATCACCGTCGAAGGAGCGATGTGTCACCTGCTTCGCGACGAGTTGCCAATGTTCCACGCGCTATACAATGGGTTTGTATCTCACGTTTCGCCCACGAATGCCTGGGTGGAAGGGCTCGAACTTAAGGGGCGAATCGGAACCGGCGATATGCCGCACTGCTGGGCAGCCGCCGAGTATGTGACGATTCACCGGAATTCCATGGTGTATGAGAATGAAGGAAAATTGGAGCTTTGCTGGGGAGTTCAACCTGAGTGGTTGCATGACGGCGCAAAGCTTTCGGCCAAGCGTGCCCTGACCAAATTCGGCTGGTGTGAATTCAGCCTCCAACGCTCTGGGTCCGTCTTGGCACTGGATTACAAGCTTGCGCCTGAGGCTGGGTATCCTGCCCCGGAAGAGGTTAGATTTCATATCCCGAAGTTGAAAGAGGCCCTCACCTCCATCCGCGTAAACGGCGAGACGCGCCTGTTGATGCCAGGAGAGTCAGTGATTAAGCTTTCTTGACTTGATCGGGCAGCGATCCAACTGTTCCATTGGAGTGCTGGCCATCCTCTCAACGTGGAGTCCATGGTGGCGAAACATATTTCGCGGCGGAACGATTCGCGATTATGCAAAGGAACAACGGTATGAGCAAAATCAACAAACCCAAAAAACGAAGATGGATTGAAACTTATGATCTAAGCGGCACCGAGGTGGAATTCGCGGCAAAGAGGCGTCGTGGTTGTGTTTAGACGGCGCGAACCGACCAGGTCGTCCTAATGGGGAACAAACATGAATTCAAGACGCAGATTTCTGAAAGACGCGGCCATTGTCTCGGGAGTTGCCGGAATTTCCAGGGTTGTTCCTGGATCGGTTTCCCGTGCATGGTCAGAGACTACCGGCACAGGTTCAGTCCAGAAGATCGTCGTCTCTCCTGACGGTCCCGTCAAGACTCTCCTGGAAGCCCGCGATGCCGCTCGCGCTCAGCGCAGGTCGGGCAAAGCCGGACCCATCACGATCACGATTCGCGCAGGGAGGTATTTCCTCCCGGATACTCTCATTCTTGGTTCTGAAGATAGCGACACCATCTGGGAGGCGCCCCATGGCGAGCATCCCATCATAAGCGGCGGCCGGCTCATCTCCGGCTGGACAAAAAATGCTGCGGGCAGCGCCTGGACAGCACATGCCGCAGGACCATACTTCCGCCAGCTCTTTGTCAACGGACGGCGTGCTGCCCGTGCGCGGAGCCCGAAGTACGGCTTCTTCCGCATCGACGGAGAGAGCCCCCAGGATAAGCCCTTCCAGCTTCGGTACCGCGGCAACGTTATTAAAGAAGAGTGGGCAAACAGGGACGACGTAGAGGTTGTCGCCTATCTTGCGTGGAGCGATTTCCGGATGCCCATCGTAAAAGTGGATCCGGCTGCGCATCTGGCCACTCTGGGATCCGCTCCGGACCCGTATGCGAAAGAGCCGGATGCGCGCTATTTTGTGGAGAATGCACCCGATGCGCTGGACATGCCGGGGGAATGGCACTTCGACAGAGCTGCTCAGGAAGTAACTTACATCCCCTTTCCTGACGAGAACATGGAACACGCCGAGGTGATCGCTCCAACCCTGGAACGTCTGGTCTTCCTTGAAGGAGATCCCGACTCTGGGCAACTGGTGCGCAACATCGTATTTCGCGGCCTGACCTTCGCACATGCGGAGTGGACGATGGGCCCGGAGGGCTACGTTGACGGGCAGGCCGGCTATCGCGCTCCCTATGCCATTCAGGCCGTTGGGGCCGTTAACCTTCGCGTCGAAAATTGTACCGTCGCCCACTCAGGGGGATATGGTCTTTTTCTCGGGCGGGGATCGAAACATAACCAGGTGCTGGCCTCCCACTTCTACGATCTGGGTGGTGGTGGAATAAGAATTGGCGAAGAAACACCGAGCCCCAGCGAGGCGGGCCAGAACTACGACAATCTGATCGCCGACAACGAAATGCACGATCTCTGCCTCGTCTACGCGTCGGCTAACGGCATCTGGGTGTTGCAGAGCTCACGCAACCAGATCGTCCACAACCATATCCACGATCTCTACTGCACAGCCATCTCCGTGGGATGGACCTGGGGATATGAGCCGAATCAGTGCAGCCACAACATCATTGCTTTCAACCATGTCCACTCGATTGGGAAGGACATGCTCAGCGATATGGGCGGCATTTACACGCTTGGGGTCCAGAATGGCACAATCATCCGCAACAACCTGATTCACGAAATTTCGTCCTTCACTTACGGAGGCTGGGGGATCTACCCGGATGAAGGCTCCAGCTACGTTTTGATCGAAGACAACATCGTCTACAACTGCAAGAGCGCGGGTTTTCATCAGCATTATGGCCGCGAGAATCTGGTGCGCAACAACATCTTCGCCTTCAATCGCGAGTTCCAACTCATGCGCACACGGGCCGAGCCTCACATTTCATTCACGATGGAAAGAAACATCGTGTACTTCGACCAAGGCGGTCTGCTTGGGAGCAACTGGTCGGGCGAAGGCTTTATTCTGCGGAACAACATCTACTTCGACCGGCGCGGGCCGGATATTTGGTTTGCCGGCAAGTCTTTTTCCGATTGGAAGGCTTCAGGCCACGATCAGGGCTCGATCATCGCCGACCCGCTCTTCGTCAACTCCGGAAACTTCGATTTTCGATTGCAACCGAAATCGCCGGCAATTGCGAAGGGGTTTCATCAAATCGACATGACCAATGTCGGTCCCAGGTTCCGAACTGGCGCCGATGCCTGGTAGGCGCCCTGACAAATAACGCCTCTCTACTTGAAATCTAAGCGGAACCACCAGCCCTGGAAGGTAGCCCACTTGGCAAGCGGACTGAACTCATTTCTTGTGCGCTGTATTGCCGTCGGGGCCCTGGGCGGGCTGTTGTTCGGATTCGATACGGCAGTCATCGCCGGCACCACGCACGCCTTGACCGCGCTCTACCAGCTCTCGCCGGGCGAGCTGGGGTTCACGGTCTCCAGCGCCCTATGGGGAACCGTCCTCGGGGCAATGCTTGCCGGCATGCTCGGCGATCGTCTTGGGGGACGAGACAGCTTGCGCATTCTTGCTGCCTGCTACATCGTATCCGCACTTGGGTGCGCCTTCGCCTTCAACTGGCCGGCACTGATTCTCTTCCGTTTCATCGGGGGACTGGGTATCGGGGGATCGTCAGTGCTGGGGCCGGTGTACATTGCCGAGATCGCACCGGCCCGCTGGCGCGGGCGGCTGGTCGGCTGCTTCCAGATCAACATTGTGGTGGGCATCCTGGCCGCTTACCTCTCGAACTACCTGATCGGGCTGGCCGGTTTCGGCGCGTACGAATGGCGGTGGAAACTGGGCATTGCCGGCCTTCCGGCCATACTGTTCCTGGCCATGCTCTTCGGTATTCCGCAGAGTCCGCGGTGGCTGGTAACAAAGAATCGCATCAAGGAGGCCGGAGAGGTGCTGCAACAACTGCGATCGGGATCCGCGTTTGGCGAGCTCAGGGAGATTACGGACTCCATTCATCCCGAGAAGCTCGCCGGTTCCGAATCTCTGTTCCAGGCGAAGTATCGACGGCCGATCTTTCTCGCCGTAAGCATCGCCATGTTCAACCAACTGGCCGGAGTGAACGCGATACTTTACTACCTCAACGACATCTTCGCTATGGCCGGCTTTGGCAAGGTTTCAAGCGACCTGCAGGCGGTAGCCATCGGAGCGATGAACCTATTGGCCACGTTCGTGGCGATGGCCCTCATCGACCGCATCGGGCGGCGGATGCTTCTGCTGATCGGATCAGTTGGGCTGGCGGTTTGCCTCGCCGGGGTCTCGCTCATCTTTCTACTTCATGCATACCAGCGCTGGCTGGTGGTGTTGCTCGTTGGCTACATCGGGTTCTTCGCCGTATCCCAGGGAGCGGTCATCTGGGTCTTCATCGGGGAGGTATTCCCCAACCGCGTACGCGCTAAGGGCCAGGCGCTGGGCAGCTCGACCCATTGGGTGATGAACGCCGCGATCTCGGGCATATTTCCACTGCTTGCAGCCCGCTCCGGGGCCTATCCCTTTGTCTTTTTCACCTTCATGGTTGTGCTGCAGTTCGTTGTGGTCTTTTTCTGTTATCCCGAGACCAAGGGACTGACGCTCGAGGAGTTGCAAAATAAGCTGGCGGTCTCTTGAACGCATGAGATCGCATGATGCCGATCCATGTGAACGGGGAGCCCTTTCATCGCGCCGCTGGACTACTCCAGTGTGACATCGGCGATTTCCGGACTCCCGGTCTGGAGTCCGCCTTTGGCGTTTTGCGGGGAGGATTGCATGACAGGACGGACATGAGCAGAGTTCATGTTTCCAACGATGACGAATGTAAACTATGATCGTTCTGGCTATAAGGTGGCTTTCGATGCGCGCACGGGTTTCCCTGCAAGTCGAGTCCCTGCGCCAATGGCATCCTTCTCGAGCAGCTTGCCGTCAATTTGCCGGCGGAAGCGTATGCTTGATTGACTAAGCTTCGCAGCCTGCTTGCTTTCGTATAAGAACGAAAGGTTCACAATTTGCTGAAGAGGTTCAAACCATGCACGTTTCCGCAATAGGCGGCCCATCGCTGGGCGAAGCAGAGGCCAAATCTCCCCTTTATGTTCTCTTCCTTGCCGTCGTTGCCGCCATCTCCGGCTTTCTTTTCGGCTTTGATACCGCCGTCATCAACGGTGTCCTTCTCTTTCTCCGGCGTCAGTTATCTCTCTCCAACATCGAAACCGAAGTTGCCGCGAGCGCTCTTCTGCTGGGCTGCCTGCTTGGTGCGGCGGGCGCCAGCCTGATCAGCGACCGGGTTGGCCGCCGCAAATCGCTTCTGCTGGCCGCGATTCTCTTCGCTATATCGACAGTTGGCGCAGCCCTGGCGAACTCGGTAACGATGTTTTCCATCGGGCGCCTGGTGGGTGGGCTCGCCATTGGCCTCGCCTCGGTAACCACCCCGGTCTACATCGCCGAAGTGTCGCCGGCGCGCTCGCGCGGGCGACTGGTCTCAATGAATCAGCTCGCGATCGTCGTAGGCATCCTTGCCGCTTATGTGGTGGGGTGGGGCCTGGCCAGACTCGGCGACAACAGTTGGCGCTGGATGCTGGGCGTGGCCGCCATCCCGGCACTGGCCTTCTTTCTCGGGCTCCTGGCGATTCCCGAAAGCCCGCGCTGGCTGATCAGCAATCGGCAGCAAGAAAAAGGAAGACGCGTCCTCTCACGCATCTACGGCGTCGAACAAGCCGATCTCCAGGTGAAGGCCGTGGAAGAAGCCGCCGCCAGCGAGCAGGGCACATGGAGCGAAGTCTTCGCCCGCCCCATGCGGCGGCCGCTGATCGTTGGGCTGGCCATCGCGGTTCTCTGCCAGGTCACCGGGATCAATACCGTGCTCTATTACGGATCGATTCTGATCAGCGAACACTTCAAGGGAGCCAGCTTAAGCGCGGCGCTGATGGCCAACGTCATCATCGGCTCATGCAACTTTGTCTGTACCTTGATCGCGCTTCGCTGCCTCGATCGCTGGGGCAGGCGCACGATGCTGCTGACCGGCACCGCAGGTATGGCCATCTCGTTGGCTCTCTTCGTGATCGCGTATCGCATCCCCGGCATCTCGCCGCTGCTCATCCTCGCGTGCATTATGAGCTACACCGGGTTCTACGCTTTTGCGATGGGTCCCATTTCGTGGATTGTGATTTCAGAGATCTTTCCCAACAAGATCCGCGGCCGCGCCGCCTCCATCGCTACTTCGACACTGTGGACAAGCACCCTGGTCGTCACTTTCACCTTCCTTTCCTTAGTACACGCGCTGGGCGTATCGGGAACTTTTGCGATCTACACGGCACTCTGCGTGGTAAGTCTCGTGTTTATATGGAAAATGGTTCCAGAGACGCGAGGTAAAACCCTCGAGCAGATTCAACGCGAATGGGGGGCCTGACCCGCAGAAAGCAAGCGCGAGAAGATCGCGGGGCTCACCGAAACGCCAGCAGAAACATCGCAGAGCGGGCAACAGCAGCGATTTCACGCCATCCTTACGGGGCTTCAGGAAAATGGGGCGGCCGGTGCGGTGAAGCGGAAATTCTCTTGACAAGCGATCGGGTGGCGGGTTGTCCTATCTTCACCCCGCTTCACGGTCCACGACCGCAAAAGCTGACTTCCCCGTTTCCCGGGCCGTGCGCAGCAGTGAAGCAGCACTCCCCCGAGTCAGTGTTTTCCCGAAAGGAGTTGCTATGGCCGATGAACCAAACACCGCAGCAGCCAACTCAGGACTGTCGGACAATGCCGCCGGGGCACTCGCCTATGTGACGATCATCCCGGCGATTATCTTTCTGCTTGTGGAACCGTACAACAAGAAGCAATTTGTTCGCTTCCATGCCTGGCAGTGCATCTTTTTGTTCATTGCCTGCATAGCGGTCGAAATCATTCTTGGAATGATCCCGATCGTGGGCTGGATCATCCTTCCGTTCTTTGGCCTCGGGGTTCTGGTGCTGGTCATTTTTCTCATCATCAAGGCCTCTCAAGGACAGAAGCTGGTGCTCCCCGTGATCGGTCCCTTTGCCGAAAAGCAAGCCGGAGCATAGGCAGACCAAGCTCAAACAAGGAAGCAGGCAGGCGCGTTGCCGATCTCAGCGCCTGCGGCCCTTTTTGACTCGCCGCTTGCCCGCATGGGAAGGCGGCGGCGATGTGTTTTTGTGTGCGTTTTTCCTGTACTTTTTCGACTTTGACGGTGCTGGCCCGACCTTTTTGCCGGTGAGCGGCAATTCTTCCTCCACGAGAGCAAACTGGAGCTTGCGCTCCTGGGCGAGGACGCGGTCGAGGATGACCTGGATGCGGTCGCCGGCGCGGAAGCGGCGGCCAGTGCGCTCGCCGACGATTTCGTGCGTGTTTTCGCGCCAGGTGTAGCGGTCGGCGCGCAGGGTGTCGATGGGGACGAGGCCCTCGACAAACATGTCGGTCAACTCGACGAAGAGGCCGTATTTGGCGGGGTTGAGAACGAGGGCGGCGAACTCGTCGCCCACGCGGTCCTGCATGAAGCGAACCTTCTTCCACTCGACCAGCTCGCGCTCGGCCTCAGCGGCGCGGCGCTCGGCGAGGCTGGATTCCTCGGCGATCTGGGCGAGTTCGGGCTCGGGGATGGGGGGATCAATGAAGGAAGAACTTCCCTTCCCAGGTCCCCAAGTGCGAGGGATCTCCACCCCAGGGACGAAGACCTGTCCCTGGGGACCCCGGACCTGGGGCACCCCCGACCGGGTTGATGTTTGGGCGTCGTGCGGGTGCGACCAGGGCGAGCCGAGACGATTTGGGTCGATGGTGCGATGGCCGGAGACGCCGGAGCGGAGCAGCGCCTTCGCGATGCGATGGACGATGAGGTCGGGATAGCGGCGGATGGGCGAGGTGAAGTGGGTGTAGGTGGGCGCGGCCAGGGCGAAGTGGCCTTCGTTGATTTCGGAGTAGCGCGCCTGCGAGAGCGAGCGCAGCATGAGGTAGCTGAGGATGCGCTCCTCCGGTTTGCCCTCGATACGCGCGGCGAGCTTCTGATACATGCGGGGCGTGACGGCGATGTCTTCGGGCACCTCGTGCCGGCGGGGATTGCGGCCGCGTCCTTGCGATTCGCGGCGCTCGGCGCGGGTGACTACGCGCTTCACAGGTAGTGGTCCAAGACCAAGAGAAAAACCGAAGCCGGCGGCGAGTTCTTCAAACTGGACGACGCGGCGCGGCTCGGGCTTCTCATGGATGCGGTAGAGCGAAGGAACGCCGAGGTCCTCAAGCCAGACGGCCACGCACTCGTTGGCGGCGAGCATGAACTCCTCGATGAGGCGGTTGGCCCAGGTGCGCTCGGCCCGGGTGACGCCGCGCATCTGGCCGTGCTCGTCGAATTCGATGACCGGCTCGGGCAGATCGAAATCGATGGAGCCGCGCTCTTCGCGGCGCTGGTTCATGAGGACGGCGAGTATTTTCATGCGCTCGAAGCGCTCCCGCGCCTCCAGGTCTTGGACGAGTGTGCCGGTTTGGTCAAGGATCGCCGATACCTGGGTGTAGGTCATGCGCGCGGCGGAGCAAATGACGCCTTCGAGAATCTCGAAGCTTTCGATGTTGCCGGCGGCATCGAGTTGCATGATGCAACTGAGCACGAGGCGGTCTTCGTCGGGGCGCAGGCTGCAGATGTCCGTGGAAAGCTCCTGGGGCAGCATGGGGATGGCGCGATCGGGAAAGTAGACGCTGGTGCCGCGGAGGCGGGCTTCGAGATCGAGGGCGGAGCCGGGGCGGACGTACTCGGCCACATCGGCGATGTGAACCTGAAGCTCGTAACCGCCGTGGGCGCGCTCGCGGACGAGCACGGCGTCGTCGAAATCGCGCGCGGTCTCGCCGTCGATGGTGACGATAGGAAGCGAGCGGAAGTCGGCCCTGCGGGCGGCGGTGTTTTGGTCGAAGTGTGCGACCCTGCGCGCTTCGGCGAGGACGGGCTCGGGAAAGATGCACGGCAACTGGTGCTTGCGGATCATCATTTCCACGTCGACGCCGAAGTCGTCAGGCGAGCCGAGGACCGCGATGATGCGGCCGATGGGTGGACGCGTGGGCGTGGGCCAACTGGTGATTTCGACATCGACCACGAGGCCTTCCAAGTGTTCCGCGTGCTCGTGTTTTGGACCGGCTTTCGCTTCACGGCCCAAAACGCGATGCGGCGTTGGAGCAGCGGCGGGAAGGATTTCCGCGCCGGGAGGAATCACGATGGGCTGCGTCATGCGGTCGTCGAAGGGGACGACCACGTTGTTACGCTGGTCGCGGGCAGCATAGTGAAATGTCCCGACGACAGTGGGATTGCGGCGCTCGAGGATGCGCACGATGCGGCCCTGCTGGCGGCCATCGGCTTTGGGCGGCTCGACCTCAACCAGAACCTGATCGCCCTGCATGGCGGCGTTGATCTCATTGGGGGGAATGAAGATGTCCTGCGCTGCAGAAGGAGTTTTTGAGCCAGTAGCCGCGGGGCGACGGTTGGGGCGGACAAAGCCGAAGCCGTCACGGTGCAGATCGAGGCGGCCGGCGACAAGATTCTGGCGAGATGCAGCCGTTGGGCGGGAAGCAGCCTGGGGAATGCTCCAGTGTTCGCGGTCGAGTTGCACGAGCCGGCCGCTCGCAGTGAGGCGCGCCAGTTGCTCGAGCAGCAAGCGGCGCTCGCGCCCGCCGGCGAGCGAAAGCTCGCGAACCAACGGCTTGTAGCCGGTCTTCTGACCGGGGGAGGCGGCGATCCGGGCGAGCAGTTCGCGATCCGTCATATGCCAAGATTACGGCACCTCCGCAGCCGCAACCCGATTATCGGATGGCGGCCACGCTGATTCTTGCCACGGCCAGAGGTTCCGCTGAAATGTTTCTGCATGATGAAATTCCCGGATTGGGATAGAGCGAGGCTGCATGCGCAACAGATTTTAATTTCAGGACGATGCGCCGGGGAGACGTGATGGCGGCTCTACAGGAATTCGAGCTTTGCCGTAGAATGAGGGGGACGCACGATCCTGGCAGAGCCGGAAGAGCGATTCGTCCGATTCCCGGCCGCGCAGGAGATCGCCGCAGAGAAGAGCAAGGGCGGCGAACGCACTTATCCATTTGGGTTCGAGCCATTGGCCTTGCCTTGGCATCCCCCAGTCCCGAGGCGGACAGAAAAGGAAGAAACCCTTGAGCGCTATGTGGAAACCAAGTCAGACCGGATCTTCGATCCCCAATCCCACGCCGGAGCCGCAGCACGCTGCGCCACCGGCATTTGTGCCTGAAACGCCGGCGCGCATGCAGGCAAACAACACGGAGCAGGCCACTATCGGCAAGGGACTGTTTATCAAAGGCGAGATCGCGGGCTCCGAGTCGCTGTACATCGACGGCAAGGTGGAGGGAGCGATCAACCTGCCTGGCAACCGCGTGACCATCGGCCGCAACGGCCAGGTCGGCGCCAACATCACCGCGCGCGAGGTGGTGGTGCTGGGCAAGGTGCGCGGTAACATCTCCGCTTCAGACCGCGTGGACATTCGCGCGGAAGGATCGCTGCACGGCGATGTGGCGGCGGCGCGGATCAGCATTGAAGACGGCGCGTTCTTCAAGGGCGGGATCGATATTCGCAAGCCCGACGCGAAGCCGGCGCCTGGCGCGGCGGGCCCGGTCGCGGCGCCTGCCCCGGCGGTGCATGAGACGCGCAACCCGGTGCAGGCGTAACGATTGCCCGGACGACCGGGCGCCTGCGGCACAGTACAAATTCATATGAGAACGAGCGCCTCTGCCTCGGCAGGGGCGCTTGTGTCTCTTCGGGCCAAGGCAACAAACGGCATTGGAACAAGTGGCGCCTTGGTCGGGTGAGACTCGGAACAAAGAACGAAATGAATTAGAAATGACTATGATATTATCCGCCAACAAAATCAAATAATTGACTGATAATCAATAAGATGGCAAAATACGAATTGGAAATGAATCTGAATTAAGTCAAGAAATCATATGATTCGCTATGAGCTGCCAAAACGCTGGATTCTCTACGATGGCAACGCGATCATGGCGGCCCTTGTCGAGGCCAAATCGGCGGTGCAGGCGCTCACATCTCTGCCGTATCAAAAAAGCTGGGTTGAGGCACTGCAGGAATTACAACTGAAGCGCGAGGTTGCCGGCACCAGCCGGATTGAGGGCGCAGAGTTCACGGAGCGGGAGCTTGAAGAAGCGATTCGGCCTAGTGCTACTCCAGCGGAGCTGCGTACCAGATCGCAGCGGCAGGCGCGAGCCGCGATGCAGACTTATCGCTGGATCGAAACGGTTCCGATCGACAAGCCGATCTCTGACGACCTGGTAAGGGAGGTCCATCGCCGCATCGTGACAGGCTGCGATGAGGATCATTGCCCACCGGGTATCCTTCGCGGGCGCGACTACAATGTCACATTCGGCATTCCGCAGCATCGAGGAGTGGGAGGCGGACCGCCCTGCGAAGAGGCTTTCGCGGCGTTGCTCGAATCGGTTCAAAGCGAATTCCGCGATCATGACCCGCTGGTTCAGGCACTGGCTCTGCACTACCATCTCGCCGCCATGCATCCTTTCCTTGATGGCAATGGGAGAACGGCACGCGCCATGGAAGCGCTGATGCTGCGCCGAGCCGGGCTAACCGACCGGGCCTTTGTCGCCATGTCGAACTACTATTACGACGAAAAGCCGGCGTATTTGCGCACTCTCAGCGAGGTCAGGCGGGGCGAGTACGATCTTACGCCATTCCTTAATTTCGCTTTGCGCGGCGTTCGCATTCAGTGCGAGCGACTGACGGTAGAGATCCGCAGGCACATGCAGCGCGCGCTCTTCCGCGACACCATGTACAGCTTGTTCAACCGGCTGAAGACCAAGCGCAAGCGCGTGATCGGAGAGCGGCAGGTCGAAATCCTGAAGATCCTGCTCGAGGAGCAACGAGTCTCCTTCATGAGTTTGTCTGAACGTACCGAAGTATTCTATGCCTCGATGAAGACGCCTATCCCCGCGCTCCTGCGCGATCTTTCTCAACTAGTTGAGTTGAAGGCGATCCGGCATCATGCGGAATCTCCATATCTGTCTGATTTATTGTTCTCGATCAATATTGACTGGCCGCAAGAGATCGACGAAGGCGAGTTCCTGCGGCGAATGAAAGCGATGCCCAAAGGCAAGACCTTCAAGTTCCTGCCCTGAGATTGCCCTTATGCCAGCCCCAGCCTCTTCATCGCCACTTTGGGCAAGGCTGAGCCGGATTTTTCGAGAACCCACCTGGCTAGCGCGGTCCAGACCACGATGCCAGCGATCAGAATCGCCGTGTCGAGCCAGTAGCGCGCGTAAGGCAGCCGGACCATAGCTGGCAAATGATGCGAGAGGCCGCGCAGGCCCCACGCGACGAGCCATGCGGCTGCACCGCCCGCGCAGGCGGCCAGCAGGCAACGGCCCATCTCAGCGAAGTCGAGGCTGGCGAGGGAGACCATGCGGCGCTTGTGCAGGAGCACGGCGATGGTGAGGGTTTGCAGCGCGATGCCGATGTCGGAGGCGAGCGCAAGGCCCATTGCGCCGTATATATGGTAAAACACGGCGTAGACAGGGATCGAGACCGCGGTCACGATCGTGCCCGCCACCATAGGCGTAAGCGTGTTGCCGGCAGCAAAGAAGGCGCGGGAGTAGATGGCCTGCGCCGACCAAAGCGACATGGTGACAGAGAAGACAGCGAAGTAGAAGGCGCACTGACGCGCATCGGCCGATGAGAAGCGACCGCCTGTAAGGACAAGATCGATCGCAGGCCGGCCCAGCACGATCATGCCGGAGGCTGCGAGCAGTCCCAGGCACGTCACGCGCGAAACGGAGTCGGCCACGCCGGTGGCGAACTCAAAGCGGCGGTCGCGCGACCAGAGATCAGCGAAGAACGGAAGAGAAGCGACGCCGGCCGCCTGCGCCAGCATTGCCACGGGCGCCGAAAACAACTGCTTTGCATAACTCATTAGCGAGACTGCGCCGCTGGAGCCTGAGGCGAAGTAGCCGATGATCCAGTTGTCGGCGGTAACCAGCGTAACTCCAGCCATGAGCGGGAGCGAGAGCCGCACCCACGCACGCAGGCCTTCGTTGCGCCAATCGAGTATCCAGCGGTAACGCACTCCGGCGCGGTGGGCGAAGAACCAGTTGAGCAGGAATGGGCCACAGAGCGCGCCCGCGACAGTGCCCCAAGCCAGCGACGAAACGCCGATGCGCTTGACCAGGAGCAGCCCGCCGACGATGGTGCCGAGTCCGTAGATGAGCGGCGCGACGGCCTGCACGTTAAATTGTTTGCGCACCAGCAGCACCGCGCCAAAGACACCGCCTGCGAGGAAGCACAACTGCGCAGGCAGCAGGATGCGCGTGAGCGTGGTGCAGAGCGCGGCCTTGTCCGGGTCGAAGCCGTGAAGCATCAGGTGCACGTACCACGGAGCGAGGATCTCCGCAAAGATGATGGCTGCTCCGAGGACCACGAGCATGGTGGAGAGAATCACGGAGAGAGCGCGCTCACCCTCGGCCTCGCGACCCGACTCGCGATATTGCGTGAGGATGGTGACGAAGGTGATGGAGGCGATGCCGCCAACCAGGAAGTACGAGATCATGTCGGGCAGGTAGAATGCGGCGTTGAGCGCGTCGGCCTGCATGCCTCTGCCGAAGAGCCAGGCAATATATTTAACCCGCACCAGCCCGATGATGCGCGAGAGAAACGTGGAGACCATGAGCACGACGGTGGCGGAAAAGATCGTGTGCGCGTGGGAGGGACGCAGCACTCCCAGCACCCGCGACCAGCGCGAAGGCTTCGATGGCTCGGTTGAGGACGAACTTGCCACTGGGTTTGATTTTACGGCGCGACTCGACGGGAAGGAGGCGCCCATTGCGAAGAAGCGCGTATGCTGTTTCCCATGAGTCACTGCGCGCGGTTTTTTTCTGGTTTTGGACTGGTTTTATCGATCGGACTTTCCCTTGCGGCCGGCCAGGCCATTCATGGGCGCGGCGGAATTACGCTTCCACCACCGCCCGAAGCGCAGGTTGTTCCGGTCACGGACGATTATTTCGGGACCAAGATTGTGGACAATTACCGCTGGCTGGAGGACGCCGACAGCCCGGCGACGAAGGCGTTTATCGACGCCGAGAACGCGTACACCGCGCGCTACATGGAGCAGGCGCGCATTCGCCCCGAGATCAGCGACGAGCTGAGCGCGCTGGAGCAAGTGACCACCTGGACCGTGCCCATCCAGCGCGGCAACGATCTCTTCTTTACGAAACTTCTGGCGGGCGAGGACCAGCCGTCGATTTACGTGCGCCACGGCTGGACGGGGAAGGATAAGCGTCTAATCGATCCGGCGCAGTTCAGCCGCGATCCGAATACGTCAGTGGAACTCGAGGATGTGTCGCGCGACGGATCGCTGGTGGCGTATGGCGTGCGCGAGGGCGGCGCGGACGAAACCACGGTGCGTGTCTTCGATGTGAAGACGGGCAAGACGCTCTTCGATGAGCTGCCCAGCGGAATCTACCTGAGCGTGGCGTTCACGCCGGATGGGAAAGGGCTCTATTACTCGCGCATGGACCAGAAAGGAACGCTGGTTTACGAGCACGAGCTGGGAACGAGGATCGCGCACGACGCGCTGATCTTCGGGCAGGAGTTCCGCGGCGAGGCGCTGGGCCCGAACGACTTGATCGAAGCCACCTTGTCGGACGACTATCGCTATCTGGTGGTGGAGATCGACCGCGGCGTGCCGGCGAAGCGCGTGGACATTGTTTACCGCGACCTGACGAAACCCGGCTCGTACTTCGAGATCCTGATCTGGGGCGTGGATTCGCGGTTTTCGGCCGATTACGTGAAGGGCGCGTGGTACGTGAGCACGGACTACAAGTCGCCCAACTGGAGAATTCTGAAGGCCGATCCCGGCATCATGCCCGATGAGTGGACGACGATCGTGCCTGAAACCACGGATGCAATCCAAAGCTTCAACATCGTGGGCGACAAGATCTACGTCAATCGCCTGCGCGACGTGAAGACGGAAACGGCCGTCTACACGCTGGACGGCAAACCGGCCGGCAGCATTGAATACGACGGCATCGGGTCAGCGACCATGGTTGCGGGCCGCTCGACGGACCGGTACGGCTTCTATAGCTTCGAATCGTTCATCGTCCCGCCCACCGTCTACCGGCTTGACACGGTGACGGGCAAGCGAGCGGTCTTTGCGCAAACGAAAGTCCCGTTCGATTCCAGCCAATATGAATTGAAGCAAGTGTTCTACACGTCGAAGGACGGCACAAGGGCGCCCATGTTCATCGCCGGCAAGAAGGGACTGAAACAGGACGGCACGGAGCGGTTGCTGATGACCGGCTACGGCGGATTCAACATCGGCATGGCGCCGGAATGGAAGCCCGCATCTGCCTGGTGGCTGCAGAAGGGCGGCTGGTTCGCACTGCCCAATCTGCGCGGCGGAGGCGAATACGGCGAGCGCTGGCACGAAGCGGGGATGTTTGAGAAGAAACAGAATGTGTTCGACGATTTCTATGCCGCGGCCGAGTATTTGATCGCCAACAAGTACACCTCGCCCGAGCATTTCGCCATTATGGGCAGGTCGAACGGAGGGCTGCTGATGGGCGCGGCGATCACGCAGAGACCCGACCTGTTCTCGGCCGTGGAATGCGGCTATCCGCTGCTGGACATGCTGCGCTACCAGAAATTCGAGCAGGGCGCGCACTGGACCACCGAATATGGGTCGGCGGACAACGAACAGCAGTTTAAGTATCTGCTCAAATACTCGCCGTACCAGAACGCGAAGAAGGGCACGGCGTACCCGGCGGTGCTTTTCTTTACGGGGGCGAACGACACGCGTGTGGATCCGATGAACGCGCGCAAGATGACGGCGCTTTTGCAGGCGGACTCATCCAGCGGGCGGCCGGTGTTGCTGCACTACAGCGTATCCGGCGGGCATTCCGCAGGGGTGAGTGTGGATCAGGAGATCCAGGACGCTACCGGCCAACTGACCTTTCTGTGGACGGAAACGGGACAGACTCGCGCGGAAAAGTAACTTCTCCACCACGGCAGACAAGGCACGTGCACTCAAACAGGACATGACCGCGCGTAACCTCATGCTGCGAGGAGTTTTTCCGATAAGTAGTGTACGAAAGCATAAAGCATGTCCGGAGTGCGCCCGCAGGGTACCGGTCCCGGAAAGCGCCCGCGGCGCGCGAACGGGTTGCCGCAGGCGGTATGAACAAGGCGGACGCAAAGAACATGCAGGCTGCCGCAGGCCCGCAAAGAAGTTGCCGGCGGCGCAGCGGGGGCCCGGAGTCAACATGCCGCAAGCAGAACTGCAGATCGGCAAGATGGATTGGCAGGGTGAGGATGCGCGGTTGACGGCCCTGGCAGCGACAGGGATTCTGGATTCGGCGCCGGAGCCCAGCTTCGACGCCATTACGCGCCTGACTGCCGAATATTTCAAAGCCGACACGGTGCTGCTCGACTTTGCCGATGAGAGCCGCGTGTGGATCAAGTCCTACTGGGGCGAACCGGTGCGCGAGTTGCCGCGGAAGCAGAGCGTCTTTGAAATGGTGCTGGCGGAAGACGGGCCGGTGGTGGTGCCCGACGTCTCGAAGCATCCCGATATTGCAGGCGACCGGCTGACGATCCGCCGGCTAGAGGTGGCGTCGTTCGCGAGCGCACCAGTCCGTTCCGGCGAGGGCAGCATTTTGGGAACGCTGACCGTGCTTGGGTGCCAGCCACGGCGCGGCATGGCCGTGGAAGAACTGCGTATGCTGGAAAGCCTGGCCGAAATCGTCACAAGCCAGTTGGAGCTACGCAGGATGCGGAAGACGTTTCTCACCTACTGCACACGGCACACGCACCTCGCCGAGACGGCAGCCGGAATGTGGCCAAGCAAGTCGGACTTGCGGCGCGCACTGGACAAACGGCAGTTTGTGCTGTATTACCAGCCGGAGGTCGAGCTTTCCACGCGCAGGATCGTTGGCCTGGAGGCGCTGATCCGCTGGCGGCATCCCGAACGAGGGCTGATTCCGCCCATGGACTTTATTCCTGCCGCCGAGGAAACCGGGCTGATCCTGCCCATCGGCGACTGGGGACTCTCCGAGGCCTGCAGCCAGATTCGGCGGTGGAGCCGCGAGAATCTCGATTGCGCGGCGCCGCGCGTATGCGTGAACCTTTCGGCGAGCCAATTTGCGCGGGAGGGGCTGGCCGATCACGTAGAGGCGCTGCTGCGCCAGTCCGGCGTCTCGAGCCGGCTGCTCGGCCTGGAGATGACGGAGTCCAGCCTAATCTCCGACCATGGCACGGCGCTGGAGGTTCTGGGCAGCCTGCGCCGGCTCGGGGTTTCGCTCCGCATGGACGATTTCGGCACCGGCTACAGCTCTCTGAACCATCTGCACTCGCTGCCCTTCGACGTGCTCAAAATCGACCGCTCGTTTGTCATGCGCATGACAGGAGGCGACCAGCCGCTGCAGATTGTGCGCACCATCGTGGAGCTGGCGCGCGTGCTGGGGATGGACGTGGTGGCCGAAGGCATCGAAACCATCGAGCAGTACAGCCTGCTGCGGCAGTTGGGCTGCCGTTTCGGCCAGGGCTTCCTCTTCTCCCCTCCCGTGCCGGCCGAGACCATCCGCGAGATGCTGCACCTGCCTGGGCGCATCCTGCCCTCGCTGGAGGTCTGCGAAGCGTCGCCTGCCGGAGCCACTTCATAACCGGAGCCGGGCCAAGGCGCCGAATTGGGAATGACCCGAGCTTTCTCCTGATTCGGGAGGAGCGCGATCTTTTTCATTGGAATCCTCTCACGCCCGCATGTGTGCGCTGCGGTATGCTCCATCCCATGCAGCCCTCAGCCAAGACACAGCCCTCCCCCACCTCATCCAGCTTTGCCGGGTTGCTGGCGGCGCTTGCCTTGCCTTCGCGAGACGAGGAGGAACGTACTTCGTTATGGAGCAGCGACGATCTGGGCGAGGATGTGGCGACGTTGAGCTACGAACGCGCCCTGCGCGCGCACGCCCGATACAAACCGGCGGAGAGCGGGGAGTGGGAGACGGCGCACGCGGCGAGGCCGGAGACGGGCGATGAACGGGAAGAATCACCGCCCGGCGAAGTTGGCGGCACAGCCAAGACGACGCCGGCGGGCGCGCTGATGCAGCAGGCGGCTGACCTTCGGCGGGCGAGTGTGACCATTCGCTTGAGCCAGGCGGAGTGCGCGCGGCTGCACGAGCGCGCTGCCGAAGCGGGAGTGACGGTTTCGGCGTATCTGCGTTCGTGCACCTTTGAGGCCGAGGCGCTGCGGGCTGAGGTGAAGGCGGCGCTGGCCGATTTGCGGGCGGCCGGAGTGCAAGTGACCGAGGGACTGAGAGAACAAGGGAACAAGGGGCTGAAGCAAAAAGGAAACCAGGGAATGCGGCTTGCCCGGGTCCTGGTTCACATTGGCAACCTTTGCATTGGCCTGGCCTCCGGTAAATCCTCTTGACGATCCCATTTCGCTTGCCGGCAAGCTGAATCCGTGCAGTTGCCGATTCCCTTGTTCCCTGCCGGGCCGCGCAGCGGGGGCAGGCGGTTTGTACCCGCTGGAATGGCTTGTTCCCTGCTTCACTCCACTTCGAGCACCAGACACTTGAGGTATTCGGTTTCGGGAAGGTTGAGCACGACCGGATGGTCGGGAGCGGCGCCGCGGCGCTCGAGCAGGCGTACGCGGCGCGAGGCATCGGCCGCGGCCGAGGCGACCGCGCCTTCGAGATCGGCCCAGGCGACATGATGCGAGCAGGAACAGGTGACGAGCAGGCCGCCGGGGCGGAGCATCTTCAACGCGCGCAGGTTCAGCTCCTTGTAACCGCGCAGCGCGCCCTCCACTGCGCGCTTGGTTTTGGCGAAGGCCGGCGGATCGAGAACGATGACGTCGAAGCCGGCGTCGGAGTTTTTGGGGGCCTGCGACCAGTCACGCAGAATCTCGAAGGCGTCGGCCTCGATCCAGTCGACTTCGGCGGAAAGCCGCGAACGGTTGGTTTCGAGATTCTGTTCGGCCACTTCGAGCGAGGCCCGCGAGACGTCGATGCCCGTGACCTTGCAGCAGACCTGAGCGAGATGCAGGGCAAAGCCGCCCTGGTAACAGCAGACATCGAGCGCGCGGCTGCCTGATTCGGACCCTGGCCGGCCCTGTCGCTGCGCCCAATCGCGCGCGGCGGCGTAGTTGGCGCGCTGATCGAGAAATGCGCCGGTCTTTTGGCCGGCGTTGGCGTCGTAGTGAAACGCGAGGCCGTTGAGGTGGAACTGCGTGCTGGCCGCGGGCCGCGCCGAGTCGGCAAGCCAAAGCGGATCGAGACTGGGCGCAGGCAGGCCTTCCAACTCGCGGATGCGCGGATCGGGACGCTCAATAATGGCCGCAGGAGCGAGTTCCTCGCGCAGGACGCGCACGCAGGTTTCGCGCACCACTGCGTGGAGCAGACCTTTGGTCAGCAGTTGCAAAACTACCAGCGCGCCGTACTTGTCGGCGATGAGGCCGGGCAGCTCATCGGCCTCGCTGAAGCAGAGGCGGCAGGCATCGTTGGCGTCGTCGAGCATGGGCTTGCGGCGCGCGATGGCCGCACGAAGACGCGTGGCGAGCAGCTCGATCCACGCGGCTTGATCGAGGGACTCGCGCGAGATGAGGCGCAGCGCAATCTGTGACGACGGGCTGTAGAGCGCCGTACCAAGGAAAAGGCCGCGGTTGTCGGCCAGAGGCAAAAGCGTTTCTTCTGGTTTTGGAGGAACGATTGCGAGAACGTCGGATGCGTAAACCCAAAGGTGGCCGGCGCGAAGGCGGTCGGCAGCGCGGCGGGTGACCATGGCTCCCGGCGCTTGAACTTCGGGCGCACTGTGGTCCATCCGATTCCGGCTCATCCTACCATCTTCTCATCCACGGGAGTTTAGCCCGTCGAAAGGCGCTGTTGCGGCGGCCGACGGTCCGGCTGAGATGGTGGATAGCCGCAATGTCCGGGTTGAGGAAACGGGCCTGAAGGTCCTTAAGAGCGTCATAAGTTGCTTATTTTATTTTATTTGCATTGAACCCGATAAAAGTTGGATCATCCCTTGACAAGTACAAGTGTATGAAGTATACATACACTAGACAGTCGAGGATGACCATGTTTCTTACTCTTCAAGCCAACGACAAACGCCCGCTCTACCAGCAGATCACGAATGGAATCAAGGCCTTGATCGCTGGCGGCAACCTGCGTGAGGGCGTGGCGCTGCCTTCGGTGCGGCAGGTGGCAGGCGACCTGGGCGTCAATCTGAACACCGTCGCCGCAGCCTATCGCCAGTTGCAGGATGAAGGCTTTGTTACTGTGCGTCACGGGGCGGGAGCAGTGATCGCGTCGCGAACTTCCCGACCCGTTGATGGGGCCGAACTCTACCAACCATTGCGCACGGCGCTTACGCAGTTGGTCCTCAGCGGACTCTCTGGCCGTGAGATCGAAGAGACGGTTCGTCAGGAACTCGCGCTCTTGCAACAGAAAGGAGACGCCCGATGAGTGCGCCTACGCAATTTGAATTGATGGTCTTTAGCACTGCACTGATCGTTCTGGCCAGTGTTTATGTCCTGGTGAAGTACCTCTGGAAGTGGCCGCTCCAGAACGGTCCGGGTTTCTTCTTCGGCGTCGAGGTTCCGGCGGGCTTCTATGAAGGACCGGGAAGAGCCTGGCTAAAGGGCTACCACGCCACTCTGGTCGCGTTGCACCTTGTCCTGGCTGTGGCCCTGGCGGTGATCGTTGCGTTCAAGCGCTGGGATTTGACGCCCGTCTGGGCTGTGGGCACGGCGCTCCTTTATGTGCCGACCACGATGGGCTTTGCAGCCTGGACGCGCCACAAACTCGGTCGTAATCCGCCGGTTCGCCCGATAGCGGTGGCGCTTGAAACCCGCCGCCTCGGCGATTACATCTCCTGGCCGATGGAAGTGCTCATGGTTGTGGTGATTGCCCTCTGCTGGTGGCTGGAACTCCACCTTGCATCGCACAAGGAATGGCTGAACATGCTCACGACGACCTGGCTTGCTCTGGGCTTGTTGCCCGGCAAGATACTGCTGGTTCGTTCCAGCGATCCACTTCCAGTTGATCGCACCGAAGAGCACTACAGATACCAGGACGCCATGAGGCGAAACTCAGTTCGCATGTGGAACAGCATCGCCTGGTTCTTCGTGATCGTTCTTGTTGGGATTGCACTGCGAGACACATGGACTCCGGCCCGAACGGTCCCCGGATTGCGATGGCTCTTCCTGAGCGTCCCTCTGGTGGTTTGGGTCTATCTCATGGTTCAGATATTCCGTGGAAAGAGGCTGGCGACGACGCTGGGCCGCGATCTGCTCCCGTCCGGCAGTTGGTCAACGCCCTTTCGCAGAGCGCCGTGGATCGGAGTGAGTGGAACCTATGGGTTGTGGGGAAACCGGCACTATCAAATCTGGTTTGTCTTCTGGTTTGGCGGAATCCTGGCTATGGTCCTTTATTCGCAGTTCCGGTAAAACTCGATGTTTCAGAACCCTCGAATTCGGAAGGAGAACTCATGTTCCGCCGTTCGTTTGCTCTCTTTGTATTGATGTTCGCGTCAGTCGCCTTCGCAGAAGACAAACCTGCTCCCACGCCCACCTTCGCGGAGCGCCAACAGCCTATCTTCAAACTCATGCAAGTGGAAGAAGGTTGGAAGATTACCCGCGGCGGGCCGGGCTGTGTCGTCGGAGTGATCGACTCCGGCTTCGATTACTTCCATCCCGCGCTTCAGGCCAATCTGAAACCCGGCTGGTTCGCTCCGGGAGTCTATCATACCGATTTCTTCAGCATGGACGCGCACGGCACACTGGTCGCGAGCATTATTGCCGCCCGTCGCGTCGAAGGGCAGGACGGGATGCAGGGTCTGGCTCCCGACTGCACGGTGTTGACCGCCGCGCAAGGCATACCGTTGCACAAGATATTCGGCTTCTACAAAGAGTACTTTTCCAGGAAAGACGCGACCATGGACGGCTACAAGAAGGAGCAAGCCGCGCATGAAGCTGAATTCAAGGCGTGGGGCGATGACTGGCTCGAATATGTCTTCGGCACCGTCTCCGAGGCGATCCGCTATATGGCCGATCACAACGTGCGCGTTATCAACATGAGCGAATTTTTAACCACCTCCGTCTTGGCCGACAAGCCTGAATTGAAGGCCCGCGTGGATGCCGCCTTCGCCTACGCGAAGCAGAAGGATGTGCTGATTGTGCTTGGCTCGGGAAACAGCGATAACCGCATCACCGAATATCCGGGAGATGCGGATTTCGTGATGATTGCCGGCGCGTCGACGCTGGCCGATCAACGCTGGAGCATGAAGGTCGATATGTACGGCTCCAAGATCGCGCAAGGAAGCTGCTACGGACCCCGTCTGAGTGTGCTTGCGCCAGTAGAAAACATTGTGGCCGCTAGCCCGCACGAAGAAGCCTACTACTCCTGGAAAGATACACCCATGGGCGCACAGAACGAGTCGTTTGAAGGTTCCTACACCGTTTTGCCGTGGGGCGCCACATCGTCCGCCGCTCCACAGGTGGCGGCTCTTGCAGCGTTGGTGCGCAGCCTTCGCCCCGATCTGACCGCGACCGCTGTTATCCACCTGATCGAGCAGGGCGCCGACCCCATCGGCGGTTCCGGCTTCCACGAAGAGACCGGCTACGGGCGCATCAATTTTCTGAAAACGCTGGAGTTGGCGCGTAAGCAACCGAGCGCGGTCACGCAGCCCTGACACGGGTTCCGCTCACTGCGCTTGAAAATCGGGTGACCCCACCTAATAAACAAGGTGCCTCAGGTCTCGTTTGTTGAGACCTGAGATTCCACCGCCGCTTGTTCGATCACTGCTTACGGCCTATGTATTCACCGCCGAAAACGCAAGCGGCCTATAATGAAGCATGGCGACTGTCCGGCAGACCATTCCGGCAGAGGGTTCAGGCGCGCCCGTTTCCCCCGCGCAGGAGGCAGAAGTTGCCGCCCCGGGGACGCAGGCCGGCCCCAGCGCGGATCGCTCCATCGGCGAGCGGTTCGAGGCGCTGCTTCGCCAGGTGCAGGCCAACCGGCCCAATGAAGATATCTCGTTGATTCGCAAGGCGTGGGAGTTCTGCGTCGCGCACCACAAGGGACAGACGCGCCTCAGCGGCGATCCCTACATTGTGCACCCGCTTGAAGTGGCCGAAGTGCTGGTGGAGATGAAGCTGGACGGGACGGCCATTGCGGCGGCGCTCTTGCACGATGCCGTGGAAGACACCAAGGCCACCAGCGAAGAGATCGCGGACAAATTCGGCGACCAGGTGGCGCACATTGTCGAGGGCGTAACCAAGATCGACAAGATCCAATTTGCCAACCGCGAGGACCGCCAGGCCGAGAACGTGCGCAAGATGCTGCTGGCCATGGTTTCCGATGTGAGGGTGGTGCTGATCAAGCTGGCCGACCGGCTGCACAACATGCGCACGCTGGAGCCCCTGAAGCCCGACCGGCAGGAAGCGATTGCGCGCGAGACGCTGGACATCTACGCTCCGCTGGCGCACCGGCTGGGCATGGGCAAGGTGCGCGGCGAGTTGGAGGACCTGGCCTTCCGCTACACCGATCCGGTGAGCTACGAGCAGGTGGCGGCGGCGGTGGAGGCGCGGCGCGTGGAGGGCGAGCAGTTCCTGCGCAGCGTGGAAGACACGCTGGTGGAACAACTGCGGGAGAACGGAATCCAGGCGCGTGTGGAGTGGCGCATCAAGCGGCTGTATTCCATCTACCAGAAGATCGAGCGGACCAAGGTTACGTTCGACCAGGTATACGATCTACTGGCCATCCGCGCGATCACGCAGGATGTGGCCTCGTGTTACGCGGTCTTCGGGCTGATTCACACGCTGTGGCGGCCGGTGCCGGGGCGGATCAAGGATTTTATCGCCATGCCGCGGGCCAACCGCTACCAGTCGCTGCACACGACGGTGATGAGCGCGGCCGGGCACCAGTTCGAAGTGCAGATTCGCACGGAAGAGATGCACCGCATTGCCGAGGAGGGCATTGCGGCGCACTGGAAGTACAAGGCGGGCGGCGGGGTTGTGACGGCGCGCGACGAGGAACGGTTGAACTGGATTCGCCAGCTTGTGGAGTGGCAAAAGGAGATGACGGATCCCAACGAGTTCCTTTCCAGCCTGAAGATGGACCTCTATCCCGACGAGGTGTACACCTTCACGCCGAAAGGGAAGGTGGTGGTGGTTCCGGCGGGGGCGACGCCCGTCGATTTTGCCTACACCATTCACACCGAAGTGGGCCACACCTGCGTGGGAGCCAAGATCAACGGGCGCATGGCGCCGCTGCGCACCAAACTGCGCACGGGCGACATCGTCGAGATCGTCACGCAGAAGGACCACAAGCCCAGCCGCGACTGGCTCACGTTCGTCAAGAGCCCGCGCGCGCGCAACAAGATCAAGCACTGGCTGAACGAGGACCAGCGGCGGCGCGCGGTGGAGATTGGCCGTAAGCTGCTGGATCGCGAGGCGCGCAAGTTCAAGGTGCCGATGGCGCAGATCGACGACCAGGATCTGGGGCGCATCGCGAACGAATTCGGCGTGGCCACGGCCGCAGACCTGCTGGCGACGCTGGGCCAGGGCAAGCACACCGCGCACCAGGTGTTGAGCAAGCTGGCTCCGGGCTTCTCCGCCCAGCCTGAAGCCGAGGCGGGCAAACCGGGCGAAGCGGGCATGACGGACGCGGTGCGCAAGCTGCACCTGGCGGGTTCGGATTCGCTGCAGGTGGAGGGGCAGAACGATCTGCTGGTCTATCGCGCGCGATGTTGCAACCCCATTCGCGGCGAGGAGATTGTGGGCTACGTGACGCGCGGCAAGGGCGTGGCGGTTCATGCGCGCAGTTGCCCCAATGTGCAGAACCTGCTCTATGAGAGCGACCGGCGCATCAACGTGGAATGGTCGCGCACGCCGGCCGGGGCCGCGGGGCAAGCGCAGCGTTATCCGGTAAAGATTACCGTCTACTGCGACGACCGCACCGGCATGTTGAAGGAATTGACCGCCGTGATTTCCGACGAGAACACCGACATTCGCGGCGTGGAACTGAGCCGCGACGAAGAAGGCGGAGCGGTGATCGAGTTTGTGGTGGAAGCCGAGGATGTGCGCCACCTGAACCGGATGGTCCTGGGCCTGCGCCGCGTGGAAGGCGTGCACAATGTGCAGCGGGCGCAGAAGGTGTAGAAGCAGCCAGTAGCCAATAGCCAGTAGCTCTTAGCTTGTTCAACGATCGTTCAAACTCCCACCAAAGGGCATTCTGAAGACTGCCAGGCACCGCAATCCTTCGATCCTGTCTCGGCCGCAATGCGCTTGCATGAGAAACGCAAAAGCTGGTCTGAACTGCTCAGACTCTCGCCGATTGACGTGCGAGGCTGGACTAGCGTGCAAGATTCCGCGCAACCGCACAGTACCTGGCTAAGGAGATCGCATGTCGTTCAAACTTTATGCCGCTGGCTACGCAATCGTAATCGTTGGACTGGTGTATGCCGCGCACCTGGTGCATATGCCCTCGCACTGGATTCTTGTGGGCGCGGTCGTGATGATCGGCATTGGGCTTCTGTCGGCCGTGAAGGCCACCCGCCAGAAAGACGCCGCCAGCTAATAAGGAGCACTGCCCAGGCGAGGCAGTTCGAATTCCCCTTGCCGGGCGTTACCATCGCTTTATGGCAGAGAACGGTGGCGACCGGAACGCTATTCTGCGCGGCGTCCACGTCATCGACGGCGGGCTGGCTACGGAGCTCGAATATCAGGGCGCGAACATTAACGGCCCGCTGTGGTCGGCGCATGTGCTCGAGGACGAACCGGAAAAACTGCTTGCTGTGCATCGCGCATACATTGAAGCGGGTGCGCAGTGCATCGCGACGTGCAGCTACCAGGTTTCGCGTTTGGGCTACGCCGAGGCAGGGCTGCCGCCCGAGCGCGCCGACGCGGCGCTGCTGCGGTCCGTCGAACTGGCTCGGCGGGTGGTTGCGGAGTTTCCGGGACGGCGCGTTCTCGTCGCCGGCTCGCTCGGGCCCTATGGGGCGGCGCTGCACAACGGCGGCGAGTACCACGGCAACTACGACTGCTCCTACGGCGATCTGGTCCGGTTTCACCGCGAGCGGATCGCGGTTTTCGCCGCAGCCACGGACAACCAGAGACCGGATTTGCTCGCGTTCGAAACGTTCCCTTCGCTCGAAGAGGCGCGCGCGGTGGGCGAGGCGCTTTCTCCCTGGCCGGAGCTGCGAGCCTGGTTCAGCTTCTCCTGTCGCGACGAAAAACACGTGTCGCACGGCGAAAAAGTGGCCGATTGCGCCTCGCTTGTTGCCTCATTCCCGCAGACGGTGGCCATCGGCGTGAACTGCGTACCGCCCAAGTGGATTCCATCGCTGATTGCGGAGTTGCGCGCTGCTTCCGACAAGCCGATCCTCGTCTATCCGAATTCGGGCGAAGGATGGGACTCAGCGCGGCGGTGCTGGACGGGGGCAACCGATCCGGAAGACTTTGGAGCGCACGCGGCGGAATGGTTCAAAGCGGGAGCGCAGATGGTGGGCGGCTGTTGCCGGACGCGGCCGGCGCATATTCGCGCGGTGGCGGAGGCGGCCGGAGAGATGGCCGCTGGTTGAGATCTATGTTTGCCCGCTCTTGCGCCGGAGACAACGAAATGCGGGTTCTTCGACTGCAACGATGGCACACTAAGGAATCCCGCGCGACGAAGAGCGTTAGACGAGAACCAGCGCGGCTTTGCCTTTGCGGGGCGGAATGAAGCGGCCGGCGCGGGAGGCGATGGCCAGCTTTTCGCGGCTGAGGAGCTTGCGGATCTGGCCGCGGGCATGGTCGGCCCATGGGCCGCGGTTGTCGAGCTTGACATAAGCTCGCCAGTGGCGCAGGGCGTGGCGGTTCTGGCCGGTGCGCTCGTAGGCCAGGGCCAGATTGTAATGGGCGTCGGCGTAGCGCGGGGAGAGCGTGACGGCCTTGACGTAGGCGGCAATGGATTCGTCGAGCCGCTCGAGCTCGTCGAGAACGTTGCCCAGGTCGAAATAGGCCAGGACGTAGCCGGGATCGGCCTCGGTGGCGCGGCGGTAGAGCTCCTCGGCGCGGTCAAACCGGCGCAGATGGAAATAGATGGTGCCCAGGTTGATGCAAGCGGCAGCGTACTGCGGGTCGATGGAGAGAATCTCTTCGTAGAGCGCGATGGCGCGCTGCTTTTCGCCGGCCTCTTCGGCCTGGACAGCAGCATGGAAGCGCTCCTGAAGGCCGCGGAGGCCGTGCGCGCCGGGAAGGCGCAGCGGAGCCAACCGCGCGGCGGCGGAAGCGAGATACGGACCGGCTGAGCGCTCGAAGTCGAAGAGCAACTGGCGGCGAATGGGATCGACCATGGCGCCGCTGTGGCGGAAGGCGAGGCGCGTTCCGGTGCGCACGACGCGCGCCTCAAGCAGCGGATTCGACATGCCGGCGACTGCTTTCATGGCCAAGATGGATTCACGGATGGATGCCGCGGGCACGTCGTCCTCGCGCAGCGAGCGCAAGGTGCGCAGCTGCCCGAGATCCTGAAAGCTATAGATCTCCTGTTGAGGGACCAGGCCGGCCCGTTCCCAGGCTTGCAACTGACGGGAACCGATCTGAAGGATCCGCAAAACGTCCTGACGGCGATAACTGGTCACGCTTGGATGCTCTCCCGGTGAAACCGCACGCTGCCGATATGTGAACCCAAGTTCCGCATTCCAGCGGATCAACCTAAATTCCCGGCCGATACCCTGGCCCCTGCGCTCAGAACCGTTACGGAGGAATCGCTCTTGCAGCGATTATGCCAAGAGTCAGCGTGGATAAACGGGGCGGAAACGACGCCGCAACAAAAAACTCGTGGATAACGAGTGTCTGATTTGGTTCGCGCGGCTTAAGCCGAGAGGGATTGCCGAGGAGCGGCACTTTGAGGCGTGGATTTCACGGCAAAGGCAGGGAGAGAGCCGGGGCAGGCGGAAGGCGAGAGCCTGCCGCCGAGGGTGGCGCGCGCAGAAATGGTTGGCCATCATGGGGTTGCGCCACTACCGGAAAGTTGTATATAGATGCGCCGCCGGGGCGATGATTCAGGTTGCAGCTATGTCCTACGATTTTCATAGCTCCTGGAAACTCGCATATGCCAGGCTTGTCGTCAAGTGTGTGCAGCGACGTAGAGGCACCCGTCCCCGTGCGGGATCCAACCTTCTGCTTCGCCTTGGGCCATTCGCCCCGGCTGGTGTCGGTCGGCGGCGATGTGGAAGGTGTGCTCGGCTTCATTCGCGGGGCGTTCCTCGCCTCGAAGGTACATCTGAAGGATCTCATCCACCGGGAAGACGCGGGCGTTGCCGAATCCCTCTTTTCAGCCGATCTTAAGGATCGAAGCGGCGTCTTTAACATCCGCGTGCGCCACGCCGACGGGCGTATCCGCTGCGTCAAAGGCCAGTACACCAAGAAGCCGGGCCGCGCCGCGGACGAAGTGCTTCTTGACCTGATTCTGGAGGATGCGCGGAAGGTGCGAGAACCCGGCGACGGTCTTTTGGTAAGAAATTTCAAGACGCTCATCGAGCAAACCGGGGACTATGTCTACATTAAGAACCGCAACCATGTGTTCCTGGCCGCGAGCCGTGCCGTGCCGAACCTGACCGATACGGCAAAGGATCCTTCCGAACTGGTGGGTAAGACCGATTACGACATTCACCCGGAGGAAATTGCCGACATCGCTTATCGGCTGGAGGCTGAGGCCATCGTCGAGGGCCAGCGCGTGAATGAGATCCAGCAACTGGTGGCGCAGGGCGGGTCGAAGTGCTGGATCGATAACCGGAAATACCCGATCAACGGGCCGGACGGCGAGATCATCGGCATCTTCGGCGTGGCGCCCGACGTCACAGAGCACGTCGAGGCGGAGGTCCGGTTGCGCGAGACCGATGAATGGCTGCGCGACGCGCAGGAGATCGCGGGACTGAGCAACTACGCCCTCGATATTCCGAACAAAATCTGGCACATCTCACCTGAGCTCGAGCAACTGCTGGGGATCGATGCTGCATACGGGCGTGAACTTGAAAAGATATGGCCGCTGATCCATCCGGACGATCACGCGGAAATGGCTGAACATTTCAAGGGCTACTTTACGGGCGAGCGCACTCACTTCGACAGCGAATACCGGATCCTTCGCCACACAGACGGCGCGATGCGCTGGGTGCATACCTTCGGACGGCTGAAGGTAGACAGCCAGGGAAAGGCGCTGGAGCTCCGCGGCACCGTTCAGGACATTACGGAACGGAAACTGACCGAGGCGGCATTACGCGAGAGCGAGGAGACCTTGCGGGAGGCGCAACGGATCGCCGGCCTGGGCAGCTATCGGTTAAATGTCGACGCTGGACAGTGGACCAGTTCGGATGTCCTGGACCAGATATTTGGAATCGATAAGGAATATGAGCACACCGTCGAGGGATGGGTCGCCCTGCTCCATCCCGACGATCGCCAGGCCATGAGCGACTATTTCCGACATGAGGTTTTGGGCCAGGGCAGGCTTTTCGACAAGGAATACCGCATCCTTCGCCGCAGCGACGGAGTGGAGCGATGGGTGCATGGCATCGGCCGGCTGACCTTCGGCGCCGACGGGCGGCCGGCGACGATGCATGGCACCATTCAGGACATTACGGAACGGAAACTGGCCGAGGCAGGGCTGCGCGAGAGCAAGGAACTGCTGCAACTGTTCATCGAACACGCGCCTGTTTCCCTGGCCATGCTCGATCGCGAAATGCGTTATGTGGCGGTGAGCCGGCAATGGCTGGAGATTCACGATCTCAACGGCCGCGAGTTGATCGGGCACTCTCATTATGAGATTTTTCCTACCGTCCCGGAGAGCTGGAAGGAGCAACATTGCCGTGCCTTGGCCGGTGAGGTGATAACGGCCGGGGAAGCCACCCTTCAAAAACCAGACGGGGGCCTCCAGTGGCTACGCAGGGAGATTCGCCCCTGGGTTGCCGGCGATGGTCAAATCGGAGGGATCATCATCTTCTCCGAGGACATCACCGAACGCAAGAAGTCGGAAGCAGCTCTTCGCGAGAACAAGGAACTGCTGCAACTGTTTGTCGAGCACGCGCCCGTCGCTCTGGCCATGTTCGACCGCGAAATGCGCTACGTGGCCGTGAGCAAGCAATGGCTGAAGAACCTGAACCTTGTGGGCCAGGAGGTTCTGGGGCGATCGCATTACGACGTAATAACCAGTATCCCGGAAACGTGGAAACTTGAGCATCGCCGTGCGCTGGCGGGCGAAACGATACGGGTCGACGAGGACCGGATCGAGCATGCTGACGGCAAGGTGGACTGGCTACACAGGGAGATTCTTCCCTGGCGGGCTAGCGATGGCTCGATCGGCGGAATCGTGGTGCTGGTCGAGGATATTACACAACGGAAGCAGACGGAAGAGCGGCTGCGCCTGGCCGCCACGGTCTTCACCGGCGCGCGCGAAGGCATCACGATCACCGATCGTTCGGGGACGATTCTGGAGGTGAATGAAGCCTTTGCGCGCATTACCGGCTACACACATGACGAGGTGCTGGGGCGCAATCCGCGCCTGCTGCAATCCGGGCTGCAGAGCAAGGAGTTCTACCGGAACATGTGGGACTCTCTCCTCCGGAGCGGTCATTGGTCGGGTGAGATCTGGAACCGGACCAAGAGCGGGGACATCTACGCTGAAGTCCTCCACATCAACGCCATCCGCGATGCCAACGGCAAGGTGGAGCAGTATGTGGGGATGTTCACGGACATCACGGAGATCAAGGAGCAAGAGCAGAAACTTGAGCGTATTACGCATTACGATGCGCTGAGCGGCCTTCCGAACCGGACGCTGCTCGCGGACCGGCTGCGCCAAGCCATGGCCCATGCGCACCGGAGCAAGCGCTTGCTGGCCGTGGCCTACTTTGACATCGATGGATTCAAGTCAATAAACGATGGTTACGGCCACTCAACCGGCGACGCGCTGCTGGCGGCACTGGCTTTGCGGATGAAGCGCGCCTTGCGGGAAGGCGATACGTTGGCCCGGCTGGGCGGAGACGAGTTTGCCGCCGTGATCCTGGATCTGGACAACATCGAGGCATGTGTGCCGACATTGAACCGCCTGCTGGCGGCGGCAGCCGAAGAGGCCCAGATTGGTGAAGTGATGCTGCGGGTGTCGGCCAGCGCGGGCGTTGCCTTCTATCCGCAGGCTGCGGATGTGGACGCGGATGTGCTGCTGCGCCAAGCCGGTCAGGCAATGTACCAAGCCAAACTGGAGGGACGCAGCTGCTTCAGCGTCTACGATCCCAGCCAGGATCTGTTGGTCCGCGACCGCAACGAGAACATCGAGCACATCCGCCGGGCGTTGACAGCGGGGCAGTTTGTGCTTTACTACCAGCCCAAAGTGAATATGCGCAGCGGCAAGGTGGTGGGGGCCGAAGCGCTGATCCGCTGGCAACATCCGGAACGCGGACTGCTGCCGCCGGGCATGTTTCTTCCCGTCATTGAAGACCACCCTCTGGCCGTCGAGCTGGGCGATTGGGTGATCGAGAGCGCACTGACGCAGATGGAATCGTGGCAGGCGGAGGGTTTTGAACTGCCGGTGAGCGTGAATGTGAGCGCGATCGATCTGCAGCAGCCGGATTTTGCCGATCGCCTGCGCGCCCGGCTCGCGGCGCATCCGCATGTGAAACCCTCGAGCCTGGAACTGGAGGTGCTGGAAACCAGCGCGATGCAGGATGTGGTGCGAGCCTCGCAGGTGCTCACAGCCTGCCGCGAGATCGGGGTATCGATCAGCCTGGACGATTTCGGCACCGGCTATTCGTCGCTGATCTATCTGAAGCGCTTGCCCGCAAATGTACTGAAGATTGACCAGAGCTTCGTGCTCGACATGCTGGAGGAGCCGGAGAACCTGACCATCCTTGAGGGAGTGTTGGGGCTGGCCGCCGCCTTCCGCAGGCAGGTGATCGCGGAGGGGGTGGAAACCACGGAACACGGATTGATGCTGCTGCAAATGGGCTGCGACTTTGCCCAGGGTTATGGCATCGCCGCGGCGATGCCGGCGCGCGAATTGCGCGCCTGGACAGCCGCGTGGCGGCCCGATCCGCGCTGGGCCGATGTGCCTGTGCTGCGCCCGGATAACCAGTCCGTGCTCTACGCCACCGTGGAACATCATGCCTGGCTGGGAGCCTTTGAGGCCTGCCTCCAGGGCAAGCGCGCTACGCCGCCGCCACTCGATGCCAGCCAATGCCGGGTTGGCGCGTGGCTGGAGGGCGAAAAGAATTCCGCGCACGGTATGCTCGCGCCGATTCAGGCCATTGAAACACTCCATCAGCGCCTCCATGTGTTGGCGGCGGAGATTTTCCGGTCGCACAGGGATGGCGGGAGCACACAGAGATTGCTCCAATTGCGCCAGCTCCACTACCTGCAGGACAAGTGCCTGAAGCGCCTGAGGATCTTTGCCTGATTTTTCTGCCCGCAGAAAAAAGATGCTGTTTCACGAGGCCGGGCCGCACCACGGCGGTTCCCCTGTAACGATGAGCCATTTCAGACAGAATTCAAGGTGGCTTTTTCTTGATGAAAAAGCCACTTAGCGATTGTGCCCTGGTCTACACCTGCAGGAGGCCCGCTATAGCTCTATGTGCAGGCGCGCTCCGGGCGAGGTGGTTGAAGATGGATGCGCGAGGCGGCTGTATCCGTACGCGCTTTGGTTGCGCATTAACGATGGACGGCCGCAGTATCGGCGTGGGCCTCTTCCGGCATGGGCTGCGGTTCGCGCAGCGTGAGCACGGGGCAGCGCGCATGAGCGAGCACGCGGTAGACGGTGCGGTCGCGCGTGAGGTTCTCAAAGGCCGAGCGCTGCGTTGCGCCAAGTACGATCAGGCCGGCATGGCGCTCCGACGCCAGAGCCAGGATCTCGATGGACGGATTGCCGTGCGCGATGACCGGCTCGACGGCGGAGCAGCAGCGAGCGCCGGTTTGCGCGGCCAGGATGCGCAGCTCAACCATGGCAGCCGAGTCCTGCCCGGTAGGCATGCCTTTGCGCTCCATCACGTCAATGGGTGGAAGCACGTGGAGCAGAATCAGCTTTGCATTTTGGGTGGCGGCGACCTGGCAGGCAAGCGCCGCGCTCGGGCGAGAGGTCTCTCGAAGTGTGGTGGCATGGAGGACGACGCGTTCCTCGCCCTTATCCACCGGGAGATGAGCCTCGGGTCCCACGGTAATGACCGGGAGGTTGACCGAGCGCAGCACTTGTTCTGCCACGGAGCCAATGAGCAGCTTGCCCAGCTTGCTCCGGCTTCGTGTCCCGAGCAGCACGCGGTCCACGTGAAATTGGCGGACGACGGCTGCAATTTGATATGTGGGGTGGCCCTCGCGCACCAGCGCGTCGCACGGGATGCCGCGCCGGACGGCCACTTCACACCATGGCCGCAGCATCTGTTCGGCGGTCTCCAAAGCGCCCACAGTGTCATAGTACGGCATTCCGGAGGCGTCGGCACTGATGGCTGCGACGGAAGAGAGGACATGCAGGAGGATGAGCCGAGCCCCGGTTTCACCCGCCTGTTCCAAGGCGAACGGCATGAGGTGGCCGAGGTCGCTCAAGTCCGTGGCGACGAGGACGATGGCTGGATGCGTCCAGCGGCCGATATCGGAATCCCGCATGGCGAACACCTCATACCGGAAAGCGTGTCACCGACCGGAGGCCGAAGATGTGCTAAGCAGCACCACGGAATGTGATTTAGATCACTGCGGGGTAACCATTTGCGTAGCCGCCCGCGAGACTGCGAAGCAATAGAATCAGGGCATGGTGCTTGCCGTGCTGACCATCTCCGACCGCTGTTCTGAAGGCCTGCAGACCGATACTGCAGGACCGGCGGTTGCCGCCATGCTCCGGCGCGAGTGGCCTCAGGCTGAAATCCGCACGGCGCTGCTGAGGGACGATGAGGATGCGATTGCGGCGGTGCTTGAGGAACTCGCCCGGCAGGGCGCGGCGCTTGTGCTGACCGTGGGCGGCACGGGGCTGGGTCCGCGCGACCGAACGCCAGAGGCCACGCGGCGGGCGATCGACCGCGAAGCACCGGGGCTGGCGGAGGCGATGCGCGCTCAGGGCGCGGAGCGCAATCCCTATGCATGGCTTTCGCGCGGCGTGGCGGGACTGCGGGGCGCCACGCTGGTGGTGAATCTGCCGGGCAGCCAACGCGGCGCCGAAGAGAGCCTGGCGACGATACTGGCGCTGCTGCGCCATGGGCTGGAGGTCGCTGCCGGATCGCAGAGTCATCCGTAGCGGCGGCGCGGCCGTTTCTGGATGGAAAGATCAACGTGGGCGTGAACACGATGATTGCGAGCGGCTGGACGGGGCAGACCGTGGAGAACTTCGCGGCTGCGGGCGTCTTTGGGCCGGGGCTCGTGGGTCTGGGAAGTAATGGATTGGTTCCTGCGAATCCCGTCAGCGAAGTTGTGGGCGTGAGGATTCCCTCGTACGCGAGCGTGAACGGGACGTATCGCTTCGGGGTGAAGGCGGAGCGGTAGGTGTGGCCGAAGCGCACGCGCGCCGATGCGATTTCGGTTGATTGAGTGCAATTCCAGAAGCGGCGTGCCCATTTCGCATCGAAAAAGCAACCGCAGGTCCTTCGACTCGTTTTGGTGCAAGAAGCGCACCAAAACTCGCTCAGGATGACAGCGGTGTTTGCATTGCGAGCTTCAGAGACAGGCCACTAGCGGTTGTGCTCGTGCGGATGTTAGTGCGAGTGGTCGTGCTCGGCGTCGAGCGAGGGCACGGTCATCACCAGGCGGCCATGCTGCACACCCTTGAGGCCGATGAGAAGGTCGGCAAAGTGCTGGACGCGGGCGGCCTTGCCGTGGACGATCAACACTTCGAGGCAGGAATCATGGTCCAGATGCGCGTGACTCGTAGAGACAACCAGGTCGTGGTGCTCGTGCTGCGCCTCGGTCAGCTTTTCGGTGATCCCGAAGGCGTGATGGTTGTAAATGAGGGTGACGGTGCCGACGACGGTCGCATCGGGCGCGGCGGTCTGCTCGCGCACCAGCCGGTCGCGGATGAGGTCGCGAAAGGCTTCGGAGCGGTTGGTATATCCGCTCTTCTCGATGGAATGGTCGAACCGCTTCAACAGCTCGGAATCGAGGGCAATGCCGATTCTGCTTAATTCACCCATGCGCGCACCTGCCTGATGGGAAACGAGCGGAGCTAGCGGAGTTGGAGGCGTTCGCGGAGCTAGCCCTGCGCCTTTCCGGGGTCGGTAATATACCCCATCCTAAATCGAAGCAACAGAATAGATGGAAATCTTACGCCCGCTCAAGCGGGCTGTCGGCGCGGGGCTTGATTGCTTTCCCCAGGCTCACGCCTGGGACTACCCTCTCACGCCCGCTACGCGGGCTTTGTTCCCACGAAGCATCTCTCAATAGCTCCCCAAAACCTGGATTTTGGATCGGTTCTTGCACGTTTGAGGCGGCGATTCAAGCTACTGCGGCGTGATGAGGTGATGCGCGATGGCGAAGAGAGCCAGTTCGAGGCGCGTGGAGACGCCGGTTTTGTCGAAGATGTTGGAGAGATGGCGCTTGACGGTCTCTTCACTGAGCGTGAATTGCTTGGCAATGTCGCGGTTGCTGCAACCCTCGACGATGCAGCCCACCACCTCAAGCTCGCGCGGCGTAAGGCCGTAGGTCTTGCGCTGGGGCACGGCGGCCTGCTGCATGAGCTCGTGAAGAGCGGAGACGAGATTGACGACGCGCTTGCCGCCGATCCAGTAGTCGCCGGTATAGACGGTGCGGATAGCAGTTTGCAGGTGGCTGGCGAGGGCGTCTTTGTGGACGATGCCGCGAGCGCCGATCTGCAGGGCCTCGATGATCTGTTGCGTGGTGATGGTTGAGGTAAGGAGCAGGATCTTGGCGGTGGATGGGCCGCTCATGATGGCGCGCATGGCCTCAAGGCCGGGCAGGCGCGGCATGGACACGTCAAGGAGCAGAACGTCGGGTTGGAGTTCGAGGGTCTGAGTGATGGCTTCGTCCCCGTCGGCGGCATCGCCGACCACTTCAAAGCCATCATTTTCCGTAAGCATGTTGCGTACGCCGATGCGGACGACGGGGTGGTCATCCGCGAGCACAATTCGTATGGGTCGTTCCATGTTTGCTACTCGCCTCCGCGAGGCCCGGCCCATGCGCAGGAGACGCGATGGTTCAGGCAGGCAATTCAGCATCCAGCATACGCTCCAATCCGCGGACAGCGGCACGCAAATCGCGGAGGAGGGCGGCGCTGTTATCCAAATGGTTATCCTCCGACTCGAGCAGCGCGCCGAGACGCGCGGTCTGGAGGGCGCCGGCCATGCCGCAGGCGCCCTTGATGGCGTGGCCGATGCGGCGAATTTCAGCGGCGTCGCCTTTGGCGATTGCGGCGTCGAGGGCATCCATGCGCCGGGCAAGATCGACGATGACTGCGGAATAGATTTGCCGCACCGCGGACTCGGGCATGACCTTGCGCAACTGGGCGAGGACCTCAGCGCTGACGACGGGCGCATTGGGATCGAGCAAGGGGGAAGGGGCTCCGGTTTTGTGCTCGCGCAGCAGCCTGTGGAGCGCATCGACATCGAAAGGCTTGAGCAGGAAACCATCCGCCGCAGCGGCTATTTCAGGCGGAGGTTCGCTGCCGCTGACGACATAGATGAGGGCCTTGGCGCGGGCGCGGAGCTCCGCGATCAATTCAACGCCGCTCAGGCCGGGCATCTGCGCGTCCATGAGGATCACGCCCGGCCGGAAGGTTGGGGTGGCGCCAAGCATTTCCAGCGATCCGGCTCCGCTGACGGCGGTGTGGACGGTATAACCGCTCATGGTGAGAATCGTGGCTGTGACCTCGCGGCTGACCAAGTCGTCGTCAATGAGCAAAACGACGGGCAGCTTGCGTTGTGCGGAGCGGTCGAACATAGGTCTAGTGTGCATCTCCGGCGCCATGGAGGAGCAAGAATTTCGTGAGGGGCAGTTATCCGCATGGTTCGGACGCGGACAGCAAGGTTCCCCCAAAAAATGGCGACCCTTGGGGTGGGTTGAATAAAAAAGCCGAACCGCAAATGAGACCCGTTAGTGCGCGCCGTCAGCGGGAGCGGGCAACTCCAAGGCCGCGGGAGAAGGCAGATCCTGGCCATTCTGCCATCTGCGGAACGCCTCCTGAAACTGGAAACCGCGCCGCTGCCACCGTTCGATCTCCAAGTCGTAGCGGACGGTGACGTTGTTGAGCCAATAGGGGCGATTCTCGGCGAGCCACACCTGGCTATATTCGCTCTTCACGGCCGAATAGGCGTCGCGCAGGTCCTGGCAGCGGCCGTTGCCGCCGCTGATCTCGTTCATCAGATTGTTTTGTGCCGAGGTTTGCGTCTTGTCGTGCTGCCGGGTCACAGCGAGCGCGTATGCCGCGGCGATCTCCTGGGCAAGCTCAAATTTGAGGCCGATGAGATCGAGACGGCGCGCGCCCAGGTCCATGGCGGCGAGCGCATCGGGCTCGGCAAGGTTTGGATTGTCGCGGCGCGCCTGGTCAAGCAACACGATGGCCTGTTCCGCGTGGAGACGCAAATCCCGCACCTGAGGCAGCAGCTTTGCCGATACGCTCTGGCCCTGCGCGGTCCAGGGATCGAGCCAGAACAGCGCATCGCTGGTCATGCCGGTATTGGCGTTGGCGATGGCTTCCTGCGCGGCCATCAGCTCCTTTTCGGCTGAATTGACCTTGCCGCTCGGGTCGAGATGAAAGACCTGGCCGTAGGCGTCCTGGTAATCGGCGATGGAGCTCGGGCCGGGCTGCCACGCGGCTACCGCGCCAAAGAGCACGCCGTACCAATCCATGTTGAAGAGGCCCTCGCCATCGTCGTTCCAAACGGTGGTGAGCGCGCCGGTGGATCCCAGCCGCTGGCCGTCGCGAATGAAGCCCTGAATGTTCCAAAGCGCGGTCCGGGCAACGGGAAAGACCTCATTCCAGTTGGAGTCGCCGGGTGCGACCCACGTTTCAATGCCGTTTTTTGCGAAGGGCTCGATGAGCTTGTCGAAGCTCGTCTGGTCCGAATAGTCCCAGGGCACGGCAATCATGTCCTTGGGCAGACCGGCGACCGCGCCGGGGTTGGCGTCGCCGATGTCGCCCCAGAAGAGCAGGCGGCGATTGAGCGGCGCCAGCGTGTCGTGAATCTGGTTGAGGAAGGCAACGTAGACCGGCCCGTAACCTTGCTGCGCGACTGCATCGTGCGTTCGGCCCAGGCCCAGGTCCCAGGTTTCGTCGGCGCCGATGTGGATGAAGGGCGACGGGAACTCCGCGGCAATCTGCGTGAACCAATCCTTGATGAGCGGCAGCGTACCGGGTTGACCGGGCGCGAGCACGTAGCCGTGCGGAGTTTCCGCCTCATCCTGGTAGAGCTCCCACTTGAGCACACCGTGCAGATGGCCGAAGGCCTCCTGCTCGGGCACGATGGTGACGTGATACTGGCGGGCGTACGCGACCAGCTCCGCGGCCTGCGCCGGAGTGAGCGAGCCGCCGGGAGGCGCTGCCAGCGGATGATCGGGATAGAGAAGTGTGTGCTCGAAGTAGGGAGAGTAGATGTTGATTTTGAAAGAGGCGAAGACGCGAATCTGGCGCTTCTGAAAGTCGAGCGTGGGGAACGGGCCGCGGGAGAGATCGTCGTGGATGCCGCGGAAGCGCATGGCCGGCCAGTCGCGCACCGTGCCGGTGGGAAGCACGCGCGGCGCTCCGGGCAGCGGCAGTAACTGTTTGAAGGTCTGCACGCCGTAAAAGATGCCCGAGCCGGTTGTGCCCACGATGGTTGCCTCGCGCGGCTCGACGACCAGCACGTATCCTTCCGATTCCATGACCGGATCGAAGGAGAGTTTGTTTCGCGCCAGGATGGATTTCGCGGCGGCGGAACCGGTGCGGAGAAGCGTGACGCGATAAGGCGGTTGCGCGGCGTGGGATTCATCGCCGGCCGGCGGGATGCGCTTGAGCGCCTCCTCCAAATCGCGCGCGGCAAATTCGTCTTCCGCTTCATGGCCGGGGACGGTGACGAGAATTCTGGCGGGCAGGCCGGCGGCTTGCCCAAAATGCGCCTCGCGCGGCGCGGGAAGCAGAGCAGGCTTCGTCTGCGCGGCTCCCAGAGCGGAACCGGCAATAATCGCAGCGAGGGCCACGCGCGGCAGAGAGAATGAAGTCAATCGAGAGAAACTCTGCATCTACTACCGCCTTCGGCTCGATATCATCGAGTTCCAGTATGCGATGCGACCATTGTAGACTCCACCACAGCTTTCGAGAGGTTGCGCGGACGGTCGACGTCGACGCCGTGCTCAAGCGCCATGAAGTAGGCGAAGAGTTGCAGCGGAACGACTTCGAGGATGGGGAGAAGATACTCGGAGACCGCCGGGGCGGAGATGCAGTCGCTGACGAGAGCGGGAACCTGCGCGTCGCCGGCGTTGGCGAGGGCGATGACACGCGCGCCCTGGGCTTTCATGTCGGCAAGCAGTTGCAGCGTTTTTTCGTAGCGCAGGACGGAGGCCTCGAGCGCGCGATCGACGGTGGCCAGCACAACGAGAGGCACGCGGTCGCTGACCAGCGCGTTGGGACCGTGCTTGAGCTCGCCCGCCGGATACCCTTCAGCGTGAACGTACGAGGCTTCTTTCAATTTCAACGCGCCTTCGCGTGCGATGGCGTAGTGGATGCCGCAGCCGAGATAGAGGAAGGTAGCAGCGGATGAGTATTTGCGCGCGAGGGCAGCGGTCTGGTCGCGCCACGAGTCGAGTTGCGCTTCGAGCAGGGCGGGCAGGGCGAGTAATTCGTCGATGTGCGCGGCGAGCGTAGCCGAGTCCATGCGGCCGAGGCGCGCGCCCTCGTAGAGCGCCAGCAGGTAGAGCATGGCCAACTGGCAGGAGAAGCTCTTGGTGGCTGGGATGGCTTTTTCAACGCCTGCGGCCAAGGGCATGGAGACATCGGCCTCGGTGGCCATGGTGGACGCAGCGGCGTTGGTGATCGCGAGCGTCTTGTGGTCCTGGCGGCGCGCCTCGGCGAGCGCGGCCAGCGTGTCGCTGGTTTCGCCCGACTGCGAGAGGACGAGAACGCTGGGATGGCGGAGGTCGATGTAATCAGGGCCGCCGCGGCAACTGTACTCGCTGGCGTACTCCACGTCGACGGCCAGGCCGCAAAGATCTTCGAGGAGAATTTCGCCGTAGAGGCCGCTGTGGCGGCTGGAGCCGCTGGCGGCGATGAGAATTTCTCCGGCTATGTTGGGCCAGCTTGCGAGAGCTGCGGCAACGTCCGGCTTTAGGGCGCGTCCGGCGAGATAGAGGTTGATCGTACGCCGCAAAGCCTGGGGCTGCTCGTAGATCTCGCGCAACATCTCGTGGGCAAAGGTGGGCATGGCTTTTCTTTCCGCGACGGGCGCGCGCGGTGGGAGATTCAGGCTCCAGATTTCATGATAGCCGCCGCGCTCATCTTGCGTTGGACAAGAGTCCCATTTCTAAACTGACGGTAACCTGTGGTACGCTGTGCACTATTCCATTCCACAGGTCAATGCCCCTGATTCCGAACCGGAGGTGCTGTTTTGAGATGCACCCAATGGCCATTTCGCCCGCTGCACATGACTAATGACGGTGAGGACAGCCGCGACCGGCTCCACCTGGAGGGACTGACAGGACCAGGTATTATCTCAAATTACTATCTAGCGGCATTTCAATCGGAAATATCCAACAGCATCGACCGGCCGACGACTCTCATTGAATTCACGCCATCGGGCGAACCAATCCGAACCGATTCACCGCTCCTGAGGTACAACTTTCATCCAGCATGTCTCCTTTTTCGCAAATTCAATTCATGTGATTTATCCTTGGGAGCGCTCAATGATGGGTGCGGCCCATGCATCGACTCCGACGCTCACCACGCCCGCCTCTTTTATGGCCAAACTCGAGCGCAAATCGATGAGCATCTTCCTTCCGCCGTAAATGACATTCAAGATCCCTTCTTCAAAATCTACGAAAGTAAGCCCACCTGCAGTTTTGAGCGTCTCACCATCGACAATCGGACATTCCTTACTTATGACTGCCCTTGGCTGGGCATGCGCGAGTGCCTATTTCCCATCTATGTCGAGGATCGTGTCGTGGGAGTACTGTTCGATGGGCAGATCGTTCTTCGGGAAAAGGTGGACTTCATTCAAGGCCGCATTCACAGTCTTGTTGAAACCATTCCAGATTATTTCAAGCAGCACCCCGATCAGCAGCACTCCGAAACTTCACCGCAGACCCGGGTCAACGAGATATTGGCAGCTCATGACCAATGGATGAAGGAAAACCAAAAGCGGGTAATGACAGAGGATGTGTATAAGGCTCACCTGAAAAAGATCTGCCAGGAAATCACAAGACTCGAAGACCGCTTAGAAGAGGAACTGACGCACCAGCGCCGGCAATACATCAACGAACACGTCGGGGTTCACATCGAGCAGTTTCGAAATAAGCTGCCACAGAAGCAGGTGAGCGGGCGAGAGGCGTTGGACACACTTTGGCGGGATGTGGAGGATGTGCTCTCCGGTCTGGCAACGGACTTCTCCTTCAGATATATGGCCGTTTTTAGTATTCCCAACCCGACTACCGAGCCGGCTTCCCGATTGCAGATTGTGGCGCGGACTGATGATTTGCCCGAACCTTTCGCTGACCCGGGGGACAAGAATGCTTATCTGGATATAGGCGCACTCCCGGACGGGAAGAACCATGGTTTTATCTACACGTCCACTGATCACTATGCTGAACTTCAGAAGTCCCTTGGCGGGGTCGCTCTTGATGCGCTCGGCAACTTCTTTCTTGTTTCCGTCGGCGTGCCCCTGCACCCTCTGAGCTCCATCGCGATTCTCGTTGGCTGCACGGACACCAACCCTTGCTCAGCGAAGGAAAACTGGCCGCACGAGGACCTGGATCGAACTCTGCAGTCCTTCTATACGCTGGTTGTCTCATCGCTCTCGGCGATTCTGGCCGCCACGTCAGAGCAAGACATAGACAAACGTTTGAGGATACTGCGCCATGAGGTTGGCCAGTTAACTACCGGCATAGACGCACTTCGCGTCATTTATATGAATAATCCAGAAGCTGTTCGTGGTCTAACGGATAAGAAGGCCAGCGATCTTAGCCGCGATCTCGACGCCTTTCGTAGACTCATTTATTTGATCTTCGAAAGTGTGAAATACTCTATCGACGAACTTCCGAAGATCAGCCCGGATCATTTTCTTGCATTTCGCGAGTTACTCTTCAAGTGGAAAGATATTTACCGCCTTGAAGCCAAGATGAAATGCCTTGAATTCTACTTGCCTGAGATTGTCAAAGACGACCCGGAACGTCCACACGTTTATGGCGACCAATACCTGATTGAACAGCTAGTCTACAATCTGGTTAACAATGCCGTCAAGTATTGCCATCGCGGGACCAGAATCCATCTCGATTGCGCAATCGACCAGGGTGACCGGTCAATGCCGCATTTGCTCACGGTGACAAATTATGGCGTACATATGCCAATGGAAGAATATGTTTACGAATTATTTCAAAGAGGAACCGATGCTCCAGATGACGGTCTCGGGGTTGGATTATGGCTGGCAAAAAAGATCGCCCTTGCTCACGGGGGAAGCATCCGGCATACCTCAACACTCGTCTCCCGGTTTAATCTCCCGCTGATGGAGCCGTATCTGAGGCAATTCACCAGTTATACAGACCCCGTAATTCGCGATCAGGTTCAAGAGGAACTCGACCGGCTCAGGTCAAGCGGGGAATGCGATGCTGTTTTGACATCCGGGTCGAGTGACAATCGATATAACCCTTTTGTTTACGAAGTCTTGAATAATATTTCTCAGCCCACGTATCGCGTCAGGATACACGTCACGATTCCACGAGCGCCCAAAAGGGGGACCACCAAATGACAATTCTTTTTCTTGAAGACAGAGGCTCTGTCTCCGTGTCCATAACCGAAATGCTGGAACAGAAGGGATACGACGTCCTATCCGCCTATAACATCAACGATGCTCAGAGCGTATGGGAGGCCAGGGGAAAAGTGCCGATCGATTGTCTGATCATCGACTTGAACATGCCCGCCGACGGCCTCAGTGTCGATGAGCAGAAGCTGACAAAAGGTGGTCTGCTAACGGGCTGGATCTGGCTGCAAGAACATGTTTTCAAGGAACAGCCACAAATGAAGGCGAAAACGGTGATCTTTAGTGAGTATCTCAACGTCTTTCGGACTAACATTACTGAAAGTGAATACGTGGGAGTGATCACCATACCAAAGAGCGCAGCGTATAGCCCCGTAGAGAAGCTCTTGAAATGCGTTCACGCGATTTGTGCAAGGACGAAGAATGAAGGCCTGCCCTATGAGGAGCAAGCATGAGAAGGGCAGAAGGGGTTGTTTTGATTGCGATTCTGTTGGTGATTTCAGCGGCCATGCTTGTGCTTGTTGCCGTGGAAACGGTCAACTGCGTGAAAAGGTTTCAAAGTAGCGTTTTGATTCAGAAAGACGTTGAAGAAATCTTACATCCTCGATCGGGCAGCGAAAAGCCAAGTCTTCCGGATGCATCTCAGAGATACCTCGCAGATTTGGCGGCGATTCAAAAAGATAGCCAGGATTCGGGCACAGCATCATTTCTTTACACATTGACAATGTTTGCAGTGGTCTTGGTCAGCGGCTTTCTTTACAAGGACGCGGTTGCCAAGCTTAACGCAGCACAAGGCCTGATTGATGAGCATCGTAGGTCGGTGAGTCAGACACAAGCTGCTGCATTGAGTCTGGCTGTTGCGGAGGGGCTCGCGGTTCAGATCGGAAAGCAAGGAACTGTTGCTTTAACCAGTGTCGCGCCGGTCATGAGAGATTGCATCAAGGACATCGACAATAGCCTGCAGAATTTGAGGCGCAATAGAGGAGCAATCTCTCCAGTGCTCTATGATGGCCTGAGAAATGGCGTTGGCCGTGTTAGAACCTGTTTGTCGAACATTCCCCGTGACGGAGGGGCAGCGGAAGTCAAAGATATTTTGGACAAGGTCAAAGACCTTTGTGACCTTCTGAATTCAAGGGAGTTTTCTAAGGCTTGTAGGCGTGATTTTGGGCGGCACGACGAAGGTTGAAGATTAGCCGGGCACCGGGCACCCATCGATTTTCAGAACTGGAAAAACACGCACAGGATCACCCAGAAACAGCAAGGGCGCCCGCAACTGCGGACGCCCCCGTTGTTTCGGGTTGAACTGCGGTTACTTGCTGCCGCCCTGTGCGCCGAGCTTTTCTTCGAGCGCGGCCTGCGCGGCGGCGAGGCGCGCCGTGAGCAGGCGGAAGGGTGAGCAGGAGACGTAGTTGAGATCGATCCTGTGGCAGAACTTGACGGACTCCGGATCGCCGCCATGTTCGCCGCAGATGCCGACCTTGAGATTGGGCCGCGTATTGCGTCCCTTGGCCACGGCCATCTTCACCAACTGGCCGACGCCCGTCTGATCGAGGGTGGCGAAGGGATCCTGCTTGAAGATTCCGAGCTTGAGATACGCGGGCAGGAAGTTGTTGATGTCGTCGCGCGAGATGCCGAAGGTGGTCTGGGTCAGGTCGTTGGTGCCGAACGAGAAGAACTCGGCCTCCTCGGCGATCTGATCGGCGGTCAAAGCGGCGCGAGGAATCTCAATCATCGTGCCGACCTTATAGTCGACCGTCGCGCCCTTCTCCTTGAAGACTTCTTCAGCCACGCGGCGAACGATGGCTGCCTGGTTGCGCATCTCCTCGATCGACCCGACGAGCGGAATCATGATCTCGGGATGCGGATTGCCTCCCTTGGCCTTGACGCTGACCGCGGCCTCGATGATGGCGCGAGCCTGCATCTCGGTGATCTCAGGGAAGGTGATGCCGAGGCGGCATCCGCGGAGGCCGAGCATGGGGTTCATTTCATGCAGCTCTTCAACACGCGCCAGAAGCGTACGCAGCTCCTTGAGCTTGGGGGAGCGAGGCTTGGTGTCTACCAGGTGCTGGATTTCAACCAGCAGATCCTCGCGCTTGGGCAGGAACTCGTGCAACGGCGGGTCGATGGTACGGATGACCACGGGCAGCGACTCCATGGCCTTGAAGAGGCCGGCGAAATCGGAACGCTGCATGGGCAACAGTTTTTTCAAAGCCGCGCGGCGGTCCTTCTCGTTGTCGGCCAGGATCATGGCGCGCATGTGAGGAATGCGGTCTTCGGCAAAGAACATGTGCTCGGTGCGGCAGAGGCCGATGCCCTGGGCTCCAAATGCGCGGGCCTGCCTGGCGTCGCGCGGAATATCGGCATTGGCCCAGACCTGGAGCCTGCGCACCGGATCGACCCAGCTCATGAACTTGACGAGATCGGGATCGTCGGGCTGGGCGTCGAGCGTCTTGAGCTGGCCGGCGATGACGCGGCCCGTAGTGCCGTCGAGCGAGATGTAGTCGCCGTGCTTGAATGTGCGGCCCTTGACGCGCAGCTCCTTCTTGGCTTCGTCGACTACGCAGTCGCCCGCGCCGGCCACGCAGCACTTGCCCATGCCGCGGGTGACGACGGCGGCGTGTGAGGTCATGCCGCCGCGCGAGGTCAGGATGCCGGTTGCCACTTCCATGCCGGCGATGTCCTCAGGGGTGGTCTCGCCGCGGACCAGGATCACGGACTTCCAGCCTTTCTGGTGCTGCTTCACGGCTTCCTCGGCGGTGAAGACGATCTGGCCGACGGCGGCTCCGGGCGAGGCGGGCAGGCCGGTGGCGAGCACTTCAACCTTCTCGCCCTTCTCGACGAGCCGCGGAACCAGGAAGTCGTAGAGCTGGTTGGGCTCGACGCGGAAGATGGCTTCCTCCTGCGTGATGAGGCCCTCGCGAACCATGTCGATAGCCACGCGCACAGCCGCCAGGCCGGTACGCTTGCCGTTGCGCGTCTGCAGCATGTAGAGCTTGCCATCCTGGATGGTGAACTCGAAGTCCTGCATGTCGCGGTAGTGCTTTTCCATGCGGCGGGTGATGTCCTTGAGCTGGTCGTAGACCTTGGGCATCGCCTTTTGGAGCTCGCTGATGGAAAGCGGAGTGCGCACGCCGCTGACCACGTCCTCGCCCTGCGCGTTCATCAGGTACTCGCCGAAGAACATATGCTCGCCGGTGGCGGGATTGCGCGTGAAGCCGACGCCGGTGCCGGAGTTCTCGCCCAGGTTGCCGAAGACCATGGCCTGCACGTTCACCGCGGTGCCGAGCCAATCGTCGATGTGATTGATGCGCCGATAGGTCTTGGCGCGGTCGTTTTCCCAACTGCGGAAGACGGCGTCGCGGGCGGCGACGAGTTGATCGAGCGGGTTCTGCGGGAAGTCCTTGCCGGTCTCCTTTTTCACAAGCTTTTTATACTCGGCGATGATTTTCTGGAGCGCGCCGGGCTGGAGCTCGTAGTCGAACTTGACCTTTACGGCGTGCTTGACGCCATCGAAAATGTGCTCGAACTTCTTCTTGGGGATATCGAGGACCACGTCGCCGAACATCTGGATGAGGCGGCGATAGGAGTCGTAAGCAAAGCGGGGATTGTTGCTGCGCCTGGCGAGCGCTTCGACGGCCTGGTCGTTGAGGCCGAGGTTGAGGATGGTGTCCATCATGCCGGGCATGGAGAACTTGGCGCCGGAACGGACCGAAACCAGCAGCGGATTTTCGCCCGCGCCGAGCTTCTGGCCCTGCAGCTTTTCGAGCCGTTCCAGAGCGGAGTGCATATCGGTATCGATCTGCGGGTTCAGCTTTCCGCGCATGTACTCGCGGCAGGCCTCGGTCTGAATGGTGAATCCGGGAGGAACCGGCAGACCGGCATTGGTCATCTCAGCCAAGCCGGCGCCTTTGCCGCCCAGCACGTCCTTCATTTTGCCGTTGCCATCGGCTTTGCCGCCGCCGAAGAAATAGACATACTTGGTTGAAGTCGAGCCCGCCTTTTCGGCAGACGCCTGCTCCAGAACGCCCTGCGTCATGGGTAAAGCCTCCATCTTGGGATTCCGCAATGCTTGTCCACATGAAAGGGTAACGGAACGGGGGCCCAGCACGCCAATGGCGTCCTTAACAGAGGCTGAACTTGAAAGTTACCCGGATCTGCGACGGCTTTTCGCGGCGTTGATCGGTCGTATCTACGAATATCGTCTGAGGGTTAGGATTGCCTGTGCTATGGGTCACACGGGTGGAGAAAGATGAGCCGCCACTCCTGATTCGGGAGAAGCAGTACCGTATTCCGAAACGCCATGCGGTGTACGCACTGCGCTCCGGTCAGCCGTAAATACCTCTTTCGTCAAGCGTTGCGGCCGGATCGCGCCGGAATCGCATCCAAGGCGGAATCGGTCCTGCTGAGCAGAGTTTTCATTGTGGATTCGGATGATGTTGTCGCGCACTTCAACCGTCGCGCCGGGATTCATCTGCTGGGTCAACTCTTTGACCGCATCGAGCGTGGGGTAGTACCGGCTCGTACCGAAGCAGTGCGCATCGTCGATCAGAGGCACGTGCTTGTGCGGCTTATGGCTGAAGATCGCCCGCAACTCATCCATGATCGGCGTTTTGCCGGAGTGGCCGTCCAGCCAGAACAGGCAGGGATCCGCGATGGATTTGAGCAGCCTGGGCAACTCCACCGCGCTGTCTCCGTGAATGACGTGAACATTCTTGTGACCGGCGAAGTTCTTTACCGCCTGGCTGTAGTTCGTGTCATCCAGCTCGATCGTATAAACCTCGCGAAACTGCTTCCGCACGGCGTTAATCATCTGCCCATATTGCGTACCCGTCTCGATCAGCACCGGAAGGTGGAACCGCTCGGCATACTCCCGCACCACTGCTCGCTTGACCAGATGCGGGATCCGCCTAGGCGGCGAACCTTTCAGCCTCCACATCAAAAAATCGGGACCCGCCGAAAGTCTCTTGTAATAGAAAATCAGCCGCGTGCGATACACGAAACCCTGCGACATTGCTTCCCCTTACATCGCCGCTCTAATTTGGAATGTGCGGAGATTCAGCCTGATTCTATCGCACGCGGGAAAGTTCATGACAGACTCTAAGCCGCGCTTTTAATCAACTGAGCCTGCCGCATCGGTCTCTCGTCTTCGTGCTGCGCCAACAGAATCTCGTCCAGCCCTACCACTCGCAGAATCTCCTGCACATGGCGGCCAGGGCGCGAAACAGTAAGGCTGTTCCCCGCTTTGCGCGCCTCGCAGTACAAAGCAATCAATGCAGAAAGCCCTCCGGCGTCAATGCGCTTGACGGACCCGATGTCGAGCTCGACGTGGTGGCAGCGGACCACCGGCATAAGTTCTTTGAGCAGCAAGTCGTCGTTGCCCCGCACCAGTTCCGCAAACCCGCACACTACCGTGCGTGTTGCACCTTTGTGAAGATTTGTGTCGACCATGGAACCTCCCTGCCGCGCTGCACAACGAAACTTCGTACGACGCACCCACATTCGACCGCCTGGGAAATATCCTGTATTTACGCGGGAGTTAAGCAGTCATTCGTCCATACGCAAAGAAGCGCGGCAAAGTTCCATGGTGAATTCCCGAACCAGCCCGGCACCCTACCTGACGCAGGAACAGGCGCGGGAGCTGGCGCTTGGGGCGGGATTTGCCGAGGCAGGCCTGGCGGCGCTGCCCTACGCGGCAGAAGCTCGCGACGCGAGCCGTTTTCGCGAGTGGGTGGGCGCGGGCCGCGCGGGAACGATGCGCTACCTGGAACGAAAAGCGGAGGATGGACAGTTGGCGAGGGAACGCGTCGCAGTTCCCTTCCCTTGGGCGCGCTCGGCGCTGGTGTGCTTTGCGAATTACATCTACTCCGGCGCGCCACTCTCAACCAAGACACAAGAGCGCGGGAGCGCGTGGATAGCGCGCTACGCGTGGACAAGCCGTTTGCCGCCCAGCCGGACCGGCGTGAGCGGCGAGCTGCGGCCGAGCGACTATCACAAGGTGCTGCTGAAGCGGATGCGCAAAGTTGAGGCGGAGCTACACGCGCAGCTTGGCGAGTTCGAATCGCGGGCGTACGTGGACACGGGGCCCGTGGCCGAGCGCGCGCTTGCGGCGGCGGCCGGCGTGGGTTGGACGGGGAAGAACACTTGTTTGATCCATCCGAAGCTGGGGTCGTTCGGATTTCTGGCGGTGCTGCTGACTTCGCTGGAAGTGAGTCCAGAAGGTAAGAAAGCGGAGCTCGTTCCTGATCGTTGCGGGAGTTGCACGCGGTGCATCGAGGCCTGTCCGACGAATGCGTTGATGACGCCCTACCAGATGGATGCGGCGCGCTGCATCTCGTACTTGACTATCGAGCACAAGGGGCCGATTGCCGAAGAACTTATGGAGGGCATGGGGCGGCAGGTCTTTGGCTGCGACATCTGCCAGGATGTGTGCCCGTGGAATGGAAAGGCGCTGCGAAACGGGCAGGTGGCAGTGGACGCGGAGCTGGAGCCGCGCAAGGAACTCATCAACCCCGCGCTGGAGTGGCTGGCGGAAATGGACGAGGTGGAATTCGAGCGGCGATTCAACGGATCGCCGGTACGCAGGGCGGGATTCATGGGCCTCAAGCGCAACGTGGCCATCGCGATGGGCAACAGCGGACAGGCACGGTTTGCGCCCTGGCTGGAAGCGTGGGCGGCGGCAGCCGACGAGGGTTTGCGCGCAGCCGCGCGGTGGGCGCTCAAGAAGCTGCATCGGAATGGTTCGCGCGTCCAACGGCCATGAACGGGACGCCGCGCCGATCGTGCGCATCATACGGGTCCCGCAAAGGGCTATCCTTGAAGGAGCACCTTCCTGCATCCGCAACCTGCGCTGGAACCGCGGAGAACTCTCGATCGAAAGAAGGATTGACACGTGGCTGATGCTCTGAAATCCGCGTCCGACGCCGCATCCGATATCGCCGTTGACATTGAGAGTGCAGGGGCGGCTCTGGCCGAGGCCGCAAAGGGACCATCACAGCCAGTCACGCACTCCAAGTGGTACCGCTGGCGCAAAGACGGCACGGCGCTCATCGCGTATTTGCTCGATAGCGAGGTGCACACGTTCGCCTTCAGCGTGGCGGCCAACGCGATTCTCTCCTTCATTCCGTTCGTGATGCTGCTCTACACTCTGGCCCTGAGGGTCTTTCACTCGCAATCCATGGTGGATGTTGTGGACGCCATGGTGAACTACTTTTTGCCTTCCGTGACCCGGACGCCGAATTGGCTGGCCAACAGCATCGAGACCGTAGCCGCGCTCTCGACACGGCACGGCGTGCAGGCTCTCTCGCTGGTCGTGATTCTGATTTCGTGCACGGGCATCTTCCTGCCTTTGGAGGTAGCCCTGAACCAGGCGTGGGGCGTGAAGAAGAGCCGCAATTATCTTTTCAACCAGGCTATCGCCTTTGGGCTGGCGCTGCTGATGGTGGGGCTGGCGGTGGCCAGCATGGTTGCCAACGTGGCCGTGGACGACGCGCTGCCGGTGGCCTTCTTTCACCACACAGACAATGTTGTGTTCAAATTCGTTTCCGGGGGAGTCAGCTACATCTGGCTGGCGATCTCCACGGGCGTGGCGTCGATTCTGTTCTTCTTTTCGGTGTACTACATCCTGCCGAACCGGCGGGTACCCTGGCGTCCGGTGCTACGCACCGCCGTCGTCACCGGAATCGTCTGGCTCATCTCGAGATTCATTTTTGTAGCCGTGCTGCCGCACCTGGATCTGCAGTCTCTTTACGGGCCGTTTTATGTCTCGGTAGGGCTGCTCTTCTGGGCGTATATTTCGGGGTTGATTCTGTTCGCTGGAGCGCAGTTCAGCGTGGCGCGGCTGGGAGACGTGAAGAAATAGCTGTCGCGCGAGTAGCCGAAGCGGGCGGTGTTGAGCAGCGAAGGCGAAATGACGTGCTGTTCCTGAATGCTCGCCACCTGCTCGTGCAGGCTCTCGCTGACGTAGCTCAGGGGATTGGCGGAGGGCGAAGTTGCAGCGCTCGCATCAACGGTGTAGACCGCGAACAGCAGATCTTTGCTGCCAAGATTGTCATCGAAACGAGTGGTGCCGAAGTCCTCGTTGATGTGCTGCGGCGGATGGCTGAAGGCTTCGGCAATGCCGCTGGGGTTGCCGTTCGAGAGCAGCTCGGGACCGTTCTGGACCGGCCACAGATTGAAGAGCGGCGCGGCATAGCTGCCGTCCGAGCTGGTCGGCAGTGTGCGCGTAGCGCCAGTGTCGGTCTGGCGGACGGTGACGGTGGCGCCACTCAAGGCGGCCCCGGTGGAGTCGCGGACCGTCCCCCGGATGGTGCCGCCCACAATCTGCGCATTGGCCGCGGCCGCGCTGCCCGCTGCCATTGCGACGAAGAAAAGAAGAATCCGGTACAGCTTTTTCTTAAGTGTCATCTGGACCTCCTGAGAATTTGCCGGGCCAGCTTCCGCAGGCCCTGGGATAAGAGCGCGCACCGGGGAGATGCCCACGCAGGGTCTAAGCGCGCTTCAAATGGAAAATGGGGGAAGGGGGTTAACGGCTACAACAATAGCAACAGCCGGCCCGCCGGGAGGCAGGCGCACGCAGCCGCACATGGGAAGAAATCTCATGGTTCCGTCAAAATGGTTGAAATGGGTTTTAGCTTGGAATTGAATTCACCGGCCTATACACGAAAGCCGCGCCAGCAAACTCTGCTGTCACGCGGCCTGGAGGTGAATCGGCTGAGTCTGAATCCGCTCAACAACAAGGCCGGTGCGACGTGCAACAACACGCCTGACACACCGACTTTACGAGCAGCAAACTCATAGCTTTTACAATTCCCGAGATTCAGAGCAAGGTCAACTCAAGACAGACCCTACTGCTGCGGCCGGCGCGGACGGCCCAGGAAACGCGCGCCCAGAGCGCCGCCGGCAACGGCAAAGGCAAGAAGGACCATGGCCAGCAAACCGGCATCGAAAAGCATGGAACCCGCGCGCCCTTCCGGCGACAGCATCAGCGCCCGGTTGGCCGCGATGGTCTGGGCGTCGAACCCCATGGACGCGAGCTGCTGGGTCACCTGGTTGATCTGGTTCTGCCACATATCATCGAAGGCTTTGCCCTGGTGCAGCCAGAAGCGCGTCGCAAACAGCGTGACCCCCGTGGTGAAAGCGGCCACCCAACCGCCCAGAATGCCTGTGACCAGGCCGATGCGAGCGCCCGCTCCAATCGTGATCCACGCCGGCCGCCGATTGCGCATGTAGAGCGCAACCGCCCAGGCCGCGGCGATGGGCATCAATAGCGGCCCCACCAGGCCGATGCGGGTAAGAAAAGCACAAAGCATCCCTGCCGGCACAGCCAGCGCGATGGCCGACCGCAAGGCCGGTTTCCACTCGACTGTGCCTGCATCCCGCACCGCCTCGCCCAAGCGTTCGGGCTGGCCCGCTGCAGCGGAGCTGTCCGCCGTGTAAACAAGTTGCGGCAGACCGCAAACCGGGCAGTAACAATCCCCGGCCTGCACAGTCTGGCGGCAACGGCTGCAGGTCAACTCCATACTTAAGAGCCTATCGCATTCGATGTCAGAGTGGGATCGAGAGAACCGGCGGCGGTTCAGCAAACCTGCTTGGCCGGACCCAGCTTCTCGACGACGATGGCTTCGGCCTCGGCGAGAACCTGTTCCAGCGTCATGCGGGTGGAATCCAGAATGACCGCGTCGGGCGCCGGCTTCAGGGGCGAATCCGCCCGATTGCGGTCCCGCTCATCCCGTGCCCGCAGGTCGCGGACGATCTCTTCAGGCGGCAGCGCGGGCGAGGAAGCTTGCTGGCCTATCTGCTCGTAGCGGCGTTGCCCGCGGACTTCAGGAGCCGCATCGAGAAATATCTTGACCTCGGCGTGGGGAAAAACGACGGTGCCGATGTCGCGGCCTTCCATGACGACTCCGCCCTGCACGCCCACCTGCTGTTGCAGCCGGACCATCCATGCGCGCACTGCCGGGAAGACGCTCACGCGCGATGCAGCGTCAGTCACAGCCGGGTTGCGGATGAAGCCGCTCACGTCCTCGCCGTCGAGCAGAACGCGGTTCTCTTCTTCGCCGGGCTCAAGGCGGATGGAAGTCTCGCGGGCGAGTTGCTCGAGCGCCTTGCCGTCATCCAAAGGGATCTCTTTGCGAAGGGCCTTCAGGGCAAAGGCCCGATACATGGCGCCGGTCTCAAGATTCAGCAGGCCAAAGTGCCGCGCCAGATGGCGGGCGACGGTGCTTTTTCCTGCTCCCGCGGGCCCGTCGATGGCGACGACCATCTTCCGGCGCGTGCCGGGAGCCGCGATGCCGTTTTCTTCCGCGCTCATGCGCGTTTCTTCGATCGCTGCCTGGAGGATGCGGTAAAGCCGTACCGCGCCCGGTTGCCCGCTTTCGCCGAGGCCGCCAAGGCCGGCTTGCGGCTGCCGCGAGTGGCGCGTACATCTTTGCGCGCATCCTTCCGCGCCGCAGTGGCGCGCCTTGCCACAGTCTTCGCGGCGGATTTGCCGGCGGCGGTGCGGCCGTTACGCATACTCTTGGCCGCGGAAGGCGCTGTCGTGCGCAAGGCCGAGGCGCCATTCGCCGAGCGGCCTGTCCCGGCGTTACCGTTGGCATGGAATCGGCTCCCGTTGGAGGAACCTTTGTCCGCCTGCCTCGCATTGTGCTTGCCGTGACCGTTCTTCGCCGCTCCTCGCGCCCAGCGCGCTGCATGACCATGGCGTGAGCCGCCATTGGCGCGCTCTCTGCCGGTTCCCGCTGCCGCACTGCGCACTTCCCGGCTGGCGCGGCCTTTCGCCGGCTTGCGGTCGCGGGAGCGGACAAGCTGGCGGCTGAAATGCGGCTTCGCCTCGGGTCTCTTTTCCCCGGATGGTGACGGAGCCTCGACCGCGATCCGGGGCGCCGGGATCTCCGCCGGTCTCCGGAGTTCAGCCAGAGTGAAAGATGTTGCGGGAACAGACGTTGACGTCTTCGCTTCGCGCACCTCTTCCTCGTGCTCAAAGGAATGCAGGAAGCGCGATGAAGCCGGCATGGACGAACTGGCATAGATCGTGGGAGGCGCCGTAAAGTCCGGCAGCGTTCCGGCGACGTAGTATTGCGGGGCGTGTCCCAGGGAAATCGTGTGCACCTGCCGGGTAGCCACCAGGCCGCGGAGCACCTCACGCACCTTGCTGCGCGCAGTCAGCGGCGCCAGGAACAGCTCCACCTCTTCCATGCCGGCGGCGATCACGGCTTGCAGGTAAATAGAGGCGAGCACGGAAATGGCCGTAACCTGGGATGTGGACGCGCCTTCGGCGATGGCCTTCTGGAAGCGCAGCTTCAGCAGTTGCCATTGCGCCGTCTTGCCGGGAGCGGAGACGACGGGAATGATGCGCAGTTGCTGCCAGAGTTCGGTGATAGCGCGCAGGACAGCGGATTCGCTTACCTCGCGGCCCAACGCATGCTTCAACTGCGGGATGGTGGCGTCGCCCGCCTCAAGCAGCTTGTAGGTTTGAATGGCCAGCGGAGAAACCTGGCGCGATCCGGTCAATTGCGGGCTGCGGCGCCAGTCGCGGTCACCGCGAAGGGCGTAGACATAGGGCAAAACCCAACTCGCTACAACAAAGTCGGGCTGCTCTCCCGGCTGTCCGAGCAGATTCAGGCGAACTGCCACGCCATCCGATTCGAGGCGAATCAGCAGATCCTCCGCCAAGGCGACAATCTTGGCGCCGGGGTATGAGTTCCGCTCACCGGCTACAGCTTCAACGAAGGAAGGGGCAATGTAGGAAGAGAATTGGCGCCGCGGCAAGAAGAGGCACAAACCCGTCTCCTCCAACCATGTACGGGCATCGTCGAGTGTGAGTGCCCCAAGTCCGTTCTGGCGCATCCTTTCGGCGCGCGATGCTTCCATTTGTTCCGATGTCAAAGAAAAAACCTCGCTTCCAGGTCGCCAGTCACACCCCGCAACCCGCGCTCCTGAGAGCGCGGCGGCCACCTTCCAGGGATCCCAGCTCGAAAGGTCCTAAATCCGGTGGAAGGCCCGCTGGATCTCCTTCCAGGAATACAGCAAAGCGATTGGACGTCCATGCGGGCAGCTGGTTGGGTGGCTGGTCTTCGCAAGCTCTAACAATAACCATTGTATACGGATTGGATCAAGAGTGGTATTCACCTTGATCGCCGCATGGCAGGCGATGGAGGCGGCAATGCGCGTGCGAAGCTTTGTAAGTTCCTCATTTTGAACGGATTCGTCCGAGTCTGAGGCGGATTGCTCGATCACCTCGCCCAGGGTGCGCTCCAGTTCCGCGCCTTCCAGCCCCACGGGGGCGGCCTTTACCGCAAGCGTATGAGGACCAAAGGGTTCCACCTCGAATCCGTTGTTTTCGAGCTCCCTGGAGATGCGGGCAAAGACCACCATCTCTTCAGGCTTCAGCTCTACCAGCAAAGGCATCAACAGGCGCTGGCGCTGCACCTGCTCCACCTGGCGATCCCGCAGGATCTTTTCAAAAAGCACCCGTTCGTGTGCAACATGCTGATCGATGATCCACAAGCCATCGTCCCCGGCGGCCAGAATGAACGACTCCCGCAACTGCCCAAGCGGTTTCAATGAGCCCAGACGGCTCAGGCTGGTGGCTGCCTGCTCGGCTTCCACCAGAGCCGTTGCTGCCGCCGTGTTATTTTCGTAATCTATTGAACCATAACGACTTGATCCGCATTGCTCGGCGCCTGGAACGGCCGCCGGCGTGAAGAGCGCCTTGGCGGCTTCGCCCCACGCATCAAGATCGAAACGGCGGGGGTCGAAGTTTTGGGCCTCGTGGCTCTGGCCTTCCGCGATGTTGCGGCCATCGAAGGGCAGCTTGCCTGGAACCGGCGACGGCGCCCTCGAGGTCAACTGGAAAGGCTCTGCATCGGTCCGGACGGCGGCGAATGCATCCGGATCGGAGTCGGGGAGTGGGACACCGCCTGGCAGCAGCGAAGCCGGCCTGCCATCGGGCGGACCTGGGAGCGGTGAGGCGGCGGGCGGGATGAGCGACGGGCTGGCCGAAGGCTGCGAGTCAAGCGCCTGGAGAAAACCCGCAGCCGGCCGCGCCTTGATGAGCGCCGTCCGCAGGCTATCGCGGACAAAGTCATGGATCAGGCTCTGCTGGCGAAAGCGCACCTCGGTCTTGGCCGGGTGCACGTTCACGTCCACCTCCTCGGGCGGCATCTCCAGGAACAAAAGCACTACGGGGAAGCTGGTAGGCGGAATCACGTTGCGATAAGCCTCCGTGATGGCGTGCAGCAGCAGCCGGTCGCGGATGAGCCGTTTATTCACGAAGATGTAGATGGAATTGCGATTCAGCTTTTGCAGTTCGGGCTTGGAGTAGAAGCCGCTGAGCCGCAAAGAGCCGGGCTTGCGCGGAGGCTGGTCAGGATCTCTCCTCCACGGCGGAGGCTCCGGCAAGCCTGCGTGCTCCAACTGCGTCTCGGCGGCCACAGGCAGCAGTTGGCCCAGTGTCTCCTTACCGAAGACCTGATAAATGCGTTCCGCGGTGCAAGTGACAGGCGGAGCGGAGAGTATCGTGTGGCTGGCCGAAACCAGCTCGAACTGCATATCGGGATGGGCCAGGGCGTAATGGGTAACCAACGCCGTCACGTGAGCCAGTTCGGTGGATTCGGCGCGCAGGAATTTGCGCCGTGCGGGAACGTTGAAGAACAGGTCTCTGACGGCGAGCGTGGCGCCGCGGGGCAGCGCAGCGTCTTCCACGCGAAGAATCTTGCCGCCCGCAATCTCCATGCGGGTACCCGCGGCTTCTTCGCCCGCCGCCGTCTCCAGCGTGACGCGCGCCACCGACGCGATCGACGGCAGCGCCTCGCCGCGGAAGCCCAGCGTGGCGATCGAGAGCAGATCGGCCACCGTGCGCAGTTTCGAGGTCGCATGACGCTCGAAGGCCAGCAGCGCATCGTCGCGATTCATCCCCTGGCCGTCGTCGGAGACGCGGATCAGCTTGCGCCCGCCGCCTTCCACCTCGACGCGAATGCGCGCAGCTCCGGCGTCGAGCGCGTTTTCAAGCAACTCCTTGACGACGGACGCAGGCCGGTCGACCACCTCGCCGGCGGCGATCTGGTTGGCAACCTGATCGGGAAGGATGCGGATCTGGCCCATCAGAACTCAGGGTAACGCAAGCGGATGGACCAGACCCGAAGAGAAGCTCCGCGCTGCCGGCGCACTGTCTTTCTAGTTCGCTGCCGGCGCGCTTGGCTTTGCCGCAGGCTTGTTCTGCGCTGTGGTCTTCACCTTGCCGCGGGAAGAGGGTGCGGCTGCTGGCGCTGCTGGCGCTGCCTGTGGCGGTCCCTCCAGCATGGTGGCCTTGCGAATCACTGCATCCGGCGCGGTGGTGGTAAAGCCGGGATTGTTGGTTAACTGCGCCGCGTACCACTGCGGAGGCAGATACCACTTGGAATCGCCGGACGAAGTCAAATAGTCGTAGATCAGGGGCATATTCGACGGCAACCCGGTGTGATCGCGCTCAGAGAGGGCGACATACGCCTTGAGTTCGCTCGAAATCTGATCGCGATTCGACGGGTCTTCCGCCTCCATCAGGGCGACCGCATACTCCAGGTGAGCCGACGGGATGGCGCCGCGTTCCGCATCCAGACGCAGAGCCGCGGTCAGATGATTGAGAGCATCCTGCCGTTCCTCTGGCGTGCGCGCCGTGAGCCGTTCCAGCTTGGCCAAATAGAACTGGGCGTATGGGTCGTCGGGCCGCTCCTCGACAGCGCCCTGGAGGTTCCTCTTGGCCACGGCGAAGAGATCGTAGTCCATGGACAGAATCCCGTTGTCGCGCTTGACGGAGGAGATCATGGGGCCGAAATCGGGACTGCTGGGATTGAAGCCCTTGCCCTTGCTCCGCATCTCGATCTCCGCCTTCAGGTTTCCGTTGAAGAGCGAGTCCAGATGGGCTTGCCGCTCCTTGATACGCGGCGCGCTGCCCATAAAACCGAGTCCCATGCGCGAGTCCGCCGTGACAACCTGATTCAGCGAAGCGAAGAGGTGATTGACATCGCGGGGGTCGTAGCCCTGTTCGATCATTAAATTGATCGCCATATCGTCGGAGTCGTCTTCCTCCCTGGTGGCCCATTCGACCGGCTCGATTTGCGGATGGATAAAGTAGTGGCCCACTTCCATTCCGGTTGCCAGGCCAGCGCTGCCGCCCATCAACGATCCGAGCCGGAGCGGAATCATGGCGCCGCCCAATCCAGCTCCCATAACCAACGAGCCCACGTCGGTGATCATCTTCTCCTTCTCGGCCTTCTCCTTGGCCAGTTCGACTTCCACGTTCTTATCGCGAATACGGAGGTAGGCCTGGCGGAGCTCGACGTGGGCAATTTCATGCGCCTCGACATAGGCCAACTCCGCTTCGTTGCTGAGCATGGAAAGCAAACCCGTGGAGAGGTAGATGGTTCCCGTGGAGAGGGTGAGCGCCTTGGGGATGGGATCGTACAGAACCCGGAAGGTATACACGTTGGTTGAGCTTTTGGGCACCAGCCGCTGCCCAATGTGATTGATGTAGCTTTGCACCACCGGATTGCTGTATAGACGCTGGCGGTCAAACGAGTCGCCGGTAAGACTATCCTGGGACAACCCCATGTTTTCAGTCAGGTTGATGCCATAGGCCAACTGCATGTCGTTACGTCGCAGCGCATCCCATTCCTGCTGAATGGCGTCCTGAACCTCCGGCATCTGCTCGATCCGGGCGATCTTGTCCTTATCGACGTTGCTCAGGTCTATCGGCCCCTCCTGTCCCTTCTTCTGCTTCCCTGTAAGGACGCCGCTAAGCGGGGATGCTTGAGCTGAGGATTGTGGTACTGAAACTCCGCAGAGGAGCAGTACGCAAAGGGCGATTGCGAGAGGTCTTGGCATAAGACTCTCCTTTCTCCTTTTTTGGATGTCGTGTCGATCACACCGCTGACCGTTGCTGGCTGGGGAGGGGAAGGCCCGGTATTGACCGAGTATAGGCCGGAATTTCGCGTAGAGTCAACGGTGGCTCCCGGCGCAGAACACCGCGATCCGAGTGGGGATGCGCCCGTGAGCCAGGGAAACGAGACGCGCCGTCAAAGCGCCGGAAGATCCGCGAAATGCATTCATAGAGCCCATATTATGGAATACGAGTTCGAATTGTGACCCATGGCACATGCGCATCTCCGCCGCCGCGTCACAATAATGAGTAAGGTTCGGCGAGCCCTTTGCTGCGCCGTCCGGGAGAAGCGATTCATGAGCGACCTTGCCACTCTGGCTGAAGCTGTTGCAGTCGACCCACTTGTCGGCCACCCCGCCGACTACCACGTCTTCCACAAGTTCATCGCGCGCTGCAAGGATCTTCCGTCTATCACTACTGCGGTGGTTTGGCCGCTTAGCGACGTGGCCCTGCGCGGCGCCGTCGAAGCCGCCGCCGCCCACCTCATCGAGCCCACGCTCATCGGTCCTGAAGCGGCGATGAAGGCACTGGCCGCAAAGATCGGCGTCGACATCAGCCCTTTCCCAATTGTCCAGGCCGAAACCGAGGCCCAGGCCGCAGAGGCCGCTGTCGTCATTTGCCGCTCCGGCAACGCCCAGGCTCTCATGAAAGGCAGCCTGCACACCGACGAGCTGTTGAAGCCCGCCATGCTGCGCGATAGCGGCCTGCGCACCGCGCGGCGCATCTCCCACGTCTTCATCATGGATACGCCGGCCTACGCGCGCACTCTGCTCATCACCGACGCGGCTATCAACATCACGCCGGATCTCGAAGACAAGATTCACATTGTGCAGAACGCCATCGACCTGGCGCACGCGCTGGGCATCCCCGAACCCAAGGTGGCGCTGCTCTCGGCGATTGAAACCGTCAACCCCAAGATCCAGTCCACGCTCGACGCCGCCGCGCTGTGCAAGATGGCTGATCGCGGCCAGATCACGGGCGGCATTCTCGATGGCCCGCTGGCCTTCGACACGGCTGTCAGCCAGAAGGCCGCGTCCATCAAGAAGCTGGTTTCACCCGTCACCGGGCAGGCCGACATTCTGGTAGTCCCCGATCTCGAGAGCGGTAACATGCTCGCCAAACAGCTCGAGTATCTGGGCGGCGCGCAACTGGCCGGCATTGTGCTCGGCGCGCGCGTGCCCACCATCCTCACCAGCCGCGCCGACTCTGCCGAAACGCGCCTTACAAGCTGTGCAGTTGCCGTGCTGCTGCACTACGCCGAGCACCCCGCGGTTAAGGTTTAGTGTGGTGTCTCTAAAGTTTGTCGCATAATCGTGCATCCTATAGCGGGTCTCCTGCAGGTGTAGACCAAGGCACAATCGCTCAGTGGCTTTTTCATCAAGAAAAAGCCACCTTGAATTTTGTTCGAAATGGCTCATAGTTGCAGGAGAACCGCCGTAAATGCAGGTCCTTCGACTCCGGTCGCCGCGGCTGGTCGCGCTCCAGAATCCGCTTCAGCTTGCGCGGACCCCAGCCCGTGTGCGCCTGGCGCAGCTCCAGCTCGGCTTGCTCCAGCTCGGCTGCCGTCTGGTTGGGATGCCGCTGCGCCGCCCGGTTTAACCGGCCAGCGCAGCCAGCACCCCCTCCCCGCCATTGGAGGAATCTTTCGCCCGGAAGGGATACACATCAGAAGCGCAGCAGGTAACTCACCTTGACGTAAATGGTCTTGCCGTCGTTCATCAGCGACGAATACTCCGGCGGGAGGATCGGGTCCAGCGGGTTGCAAGCGCCGTTCACCTCGCGCGTACACAGCGACCGATCGATGTTGGCGAAGTTCCCGATGTAGCCCACGTACAGCGCGGTGCCCGGATGAGGCATGTAGGTGAACAGGGCATCGGCAAAAAGCGTCTTCGAGTTCGTAAGATCCGTCGACTCCTCGTGCGGCAGCGTGGAGATGTATTGGCCGATCAGGTTGAACGAAGCAGCCTTGGTGAGCTGGTAGTTCCAGCGCGATATGAACTCGTGATTGTCGTAGACATCCTCGCCGCCTTGAAGCTGGGTGAAGTGCGTATAGACGTAGCTGTTCTGGAGGTCGAGGCCGGCGGCAGGCTTCAGTTCCAGGTTCAGGCTCGGCGACGACATGTTGACGGGCGCGGGACCATCGTTCGCCGGAGGCGAGTAATTCACCACCGTGCCCTGGTTGTAGCCGCCGCTCACGGCCAGGTACGGCTTGGGCGCCGAGTTGAAGCCGATCCCCTCCGTATGGCTGTGCCACTCCACGTTCCCCGGCAGCGCGGAGTAGTCGATCGGCCGCAGGCGGTCCTGGCCGAGGCTGACGTAAGCCCAGACGCCGGTGCTGCCGTGAAAGTTGATGGAGTAGGACGGGCTGAGGTAATAATCGAGCGGCAGGCCCGTGTGGTCCCAGATGCGCTCCATGTAGACGTTGGGCCCGTGCGAGAGGATGGGCCCGCTCGCCGGCCGGAACGTGTATCCCAGGTCGCCGTTGGGCTCGCGCACGTCGGGCCGCTGGAAGAAGCCCGTATCCGTAACAAAACCTGCTGAAGTATCGCCGTACGCCGTCCACCAATTCCAGTGCAGGTCGCTGTAATTTACCTGCTGCGTCCACGACTGGCCGCTGCAGCTCAGCGCGTAATTTTCGCACCCCTGCTCGCCGGCGGTGGAGTCGCTCATGTTGCGCGTCTGCGACGTGATTCCCTGTCCGGTGACCGTCCAGCGATTGCGCAGGCGCAAGCGGTAATCGAAGCCGCCGGCGCGATTGAACGAGTCCTGATATTCGCGGTCCGCGTAGATCAGCCCGGCGTTCGAGAGCGAACCCAAATCGCGGTTTAGGCGACCCACCCAGAACTGCGCGCGCGTGCCGAATTCTGGGTCGCCCGGGACCACCGCCTCGCCAGGACTGCGGTCGTCCACGCCCAGCAGCCCCATGGCCCAGCGCCCCAGCTTGCCCGTGAGCCGCGCGCCGTACTGCGGCTTGACGATGTTGTCCGTGTAGTAGAGGTTGATCGGAGTCATGAAGTAGCTGCTGTTCTCGATGAAGAAAGGCCGCACTTCGGCGAAATACGGTGGAAAACGCTGGTTGGGGACCGCGGGGTTGTCAATCCCTACCTGGCTGAAGTCCGGATTGAACGTCGTATCCAGCACCAGGCTGTTGTGCAGGATGAACTTCGCGTCCAGCCCCGCGTAGCCCTGCAAGTGCTTGTTCTCAAAGTACGGATCGATGGGATTGATGGTGTTCAGTTGGCGCAGGCTCCGCGCAATCGCGTATGGCTCAAGTTGCACGTTCTGCTCCCGCTCCACGTCGCGGAAGCCCTCGATCTCCATATCCTGCGTCAGCCAGCCGGCAATGTTGTGATTGCTGCGCGGCCAGAAGTCGGTCTCGTTGGTGTGCGACACGTTGCGCTGGAGGATGATGCCCCAGGTGCGCATCTCGCCGGGTGCGGCCTTGGCAAAGTAGAGGCTGGCGAAGGGAATCCGCATCAGCACCACGTAGCCGGAGCGCGTACGCTTCCCCCACGTGTCCCAAACCGTATCGAACGAGAAGTCGTACCCGCTCTGCTCGCTGTACATGGCGTCGGCCTGGATGCCCAGCGGATTGCTGGCGAAGACAAACGCGCGGCGCTCGTCGTGGAACGTATCCAGCATCACCTGCACGCCGTCGTCGTCGGAGAACGAGTCGCGCGCCAGCATGTGCGCGCGGATCAGCCCCGGGCGCCGGTCGTTGCAAACGAAGGCAATGAAGAGGTACTCGTGCGTATAGCCGAGGAAGGCGGTGGTCGGCTCATTCGGCGGCTTGCCGTCTACGGGATAACGCTGCACAAAGGTGTTGACGCGCAGCATCTGCTTCGCGCCGCCGGCCAGCGCCGTTCCCAGAAAATCCACGAGCTTCGGCGCCGCGTCGAGCCGCGGAATGAAGACGTGCCCGCCGTGGAGCCCGACTCCGCCCTCCGGCGCCGCGGGATCGGCGGCGGAAGCAGCCGGAAGGGGCGCATCGGGGGACCGCAGCGCAGGCGCGGCCCGCAGTGCATGACCCAAGCACAAAACGGCCAGCACCAAAGGCAAACGTAGCCCTCTGGAAACACGAAAATCCATAGATTCAGCGAAGATTCCCGATCTTTCGTTGTTGCATTCGCCGGCATGCGGCGATTCGCGGCTCGCGGGCAAACCAAACTCTCCTTCCAGTTTAATTGGTTCGGAAGTGCGCTGCAGGTGACGGGAAACACGAGCGTCCTGTCTCCAAAGTTCGCATCGTAAATCCGGTTGTCATCCTGAGCGGAGTCCGCCGCGGGACCGGGGCCCCCGGCGGGCGGTCTTTGCCTGTTGGGGTGGTGTGAGGCGGACGGAGTCGAAAGCCTGCCCTGAGCGAGTTCGCCGCAGCGAACGAGTCGAATGGGGATCTGCGGTTGCTTTTCGTCCCGCGCCAGGGCACACGTTCAAAGCCCGCTCTGAGCCGAGATCGCGAAGTGATCGGAGTCGAATGGGGACCTGCGGTTGCTTTTCGTCCCCTATCAGGACATGAGTTCACTCATGCCGAAAATCGTCCACCCCAATTTCGAAAAACAATCCCCGCGGCGAAGCCGCGCTTAACCCCAGCCCGCGTAGCGGGCCAAAGAGAATAGCCCCAGGCGCAAGCCTGGGGACCTCGCCACACCCATTTATCGAGAAATAAAGTACGCGGCGAAGCCGCGATAAAACCCACCTCAGAACTTGATCGTTCCAGCCACCGGCCAACATCGAGCAAGAACCGCTTCCCACAAGGCGACTCACCGCTTCAAACACACAACCCAACCGCAGCGCCCCACCCATTGCCCGGGGGAAACTTGGTACCCTTTCTTTGGCGATCCCAAGATTTCCCTTGTGCAAAGCGAAGATTTGGCGAAATTATAGGAACAAGCAGACCAGATGCGCCCAACGGCGAGAAGATTGGACATGGCGACGAAATCCAAAATCGAATGGACCGACACCACTTGGAACCCCGTCCGCGGCTGCACCAAGGTTAGCCCGGGATGCAAGCACTGTTACGCGTCCACTTTCGCGGAACGCTTCAGGGGCGTGCCTGGGCATCCATATGAGCTCGGCTTCGATCTCCGGATCGTTCCAGAGAAGCTGCTCGAACCGCTCACTTGGGGCACGCCGAACCTAGTCTTTGTTAATTCGATGAGCGACCTCTTCCACTCAGAGATCCCCGACTCATTCATCGTTAAAGTAGCCTCCGTGATGATGAAGACGAACTGGCACACCTACCAGGTGCTCACAAAAAGAGCCGAAAGACTCGAAACGATGCTGTCTGGTCCTCTAAAGTTCGCAAGCCAGTCCCCCCATATCTGGTGGGGAGTCAGTGTCGAGAATGCAAAACATGGAAAGCCCCGAATTGAGCGCCTGCGCAACGCACCTGCGTCGATAAGGTTCCTATCCGTCGAGCCTCTGCTAGAAGATTTAGGGAAAATCGACCTAACTAACATTAACTGGGTAATTGTCGGCGGAGAAAGCGGCCCAGGCGCCCGCCCCCTAAAAAAAGAATGGGTCCTCAATATCCTCAGGACCTGCCGAGACCACCGCGTCCCGTTCTTCTTTAAGCAATGGGGAGGAGTAAACAAAAAGAAAAATGGGAGAAAACTCCTCGGGAGGACTTATGATCAATTCCCAGTTACCACAAAAACGCCCGTTCCTCCGCCTGCTGAACGTCAGCGGATTCTAGCGGCATTGCAGGAGATGCTCACCGAACATGACCTCTGCCAGATTGCAATCTAAGGATCGAGTTGCAGAGAGCTACGCCCTTTTCCCCGATTTACCCAAATCTGAGGTACAAAAGGTCCGTCGCTACAAGCGAATTGTCCAGCCGATCTGGACCGATAACAAAGCCCATTTCATTCAGGCATACCTCAAGTACTTCGTCCAGATCACCAAGCATGGGGTCTATATTGACGGCTTCGCCGGCCCCCAGTACAGAGACAGGCCCGAGTCGTGGACAGCCGCCCTCGTGCTCGCGAGCGAGCCAAAATGGCTCCGGCGCTTCTACCTCTGCGAACTGGCAAAGCAGAGCATTCGCAGCCTCAAAAAGCTGGTCACGGAGCAGCCGCAAGCACGCAGCAAATCTGGTCGAAAACTTCCCCGCAGCATCAAGGTGATCCCGGGCGATTTCAACGAGTCGGTCGATGGCATTCTGAGCTCCGGTGAAATTGCACAAAGCGAAGCCGCATTCTGCCTACTTGATCAACGAACGTTCGAATGTGGCTGGGCAACATTGGCCAAGCTTGCCGCATACAAGCAGCCGCCGAACAACAAAATCGAACTGCTGTACTTTCTCGGAGTGGGATGGCTGCACCGAGCTTTTTCCGGGCTGAAGCGGAAGGAAACGGCCAGGAAGTGGTGGGGGCGAGACGACTATAACTCCCTCCACAGGATGAGTTGCTGGCAAATTGCGGAACTGATGCGGACCAGATTTATCCAGGAGCTGGGTTATAAGTTCGCAGCTGCATTTCCGATCTTCGAGCACGACGGGAGCAACAGGATCATGTATTACATGATCCACGCCTCCGACCACGCCGATGCCCCGGCACTGATGGTTAGGGCCCACGCTAAAGCGGTGAGGGGCCTCCCAAAAGAAACACAACTGGTGCTCCCGGGAACATTCGTCACGCCACCGGAGGCACACACTCCAAAGGCACAGCACCTTCCGGCCGCCACGGCCCCGTGACCCTCAAGGTTCGCCCGTTCGCCGCCCGTCTCCGCTGTGCTACTCTCATCCCAAACCGTGAGCACCGAAAAAAACAAGCTCTACTACGGCGACAATCTCGAAGTCCTCCGCAGGTACGTCAAGGACGAGTCCGTGGACCTCGTCTACCTCGACCCGCCCTTCAACTCCCGCCAGGACTACAACGTCCTCTTCGCCGAAAAAGACGGCTCCCAGTCCAGCTCCCAAATTCGCGCCTTCGAGGATACGTGGGAGTGGAATCCCGACGCCATGCGCGCCTATGAGGAGATCGTCGAGCAGGGCGGCCGCGTCGCCGAAACCATGTGCGCTTTCTGGACCTTCCTCCACGGTACCGACATGATGGCCTATCTCGCCATGATGGCCCCGCGCCTCGTCGAGCTGCGCCGCGTCCTCAAAGAAACCGGCTCGATCTATCTCCACTGCGATCCCACCGCCAGCCATTACCTCAAGATTCTGATGGACGCTGTGTTCGGACCGCAGTTTTTTCGGAACGAGATCACGTGGAAGAGAACCCACGCTCATAGCGACTCAAAGCAAGGGCGAAAGGCGTATGGCAACATCAGCGACGTGCTTCTTTTCTACAGCAAGGGCGCGACATATACCTTCAACACCGTCTACGTGCCCTACGACGCGGAATACGTCAACAAGTACTACCGCTACCGTGATCCAGATGGGAGGAGATACTGGCTCGATAACCTAACGGGGCCTGGCGGCGCGAGCAAAGGAAATCCTTTCTATGAAGTGATGGGGGTGTCGCGCTATTGGAGATACAGCAAAGAGAAGATGGACGAGTTGATCAAGAAGGGCCGCGTTGTTCAAAACAAGCCGGGCAATGTTCCGCAGTTCAAAAGATATTTGGATGAAATGCCCGGCGTTCCTCTGCAAAACATCTGGACCGATATTTCACCAATCAACATGATGGCAAAGGAACGGCTCGGATATCCAACACAGAAGCCCGAAACCCTCCTATCGAGAATCCTTTCCGTCAGCTCCAACGAAGGCGATCTCGTCCTCGACCCCTTCTGCGGATGCGGCACCGCTGTGCAAGTAGCTCAAAGTCTCAACCGTCGTTGGATCGGCATCGATATCACTCACCTCGCAATTAACCTAATTAAGAACAGGCTCCGTACGGCTTTTGAACACAGCGATCCGCCGATCGACACGACCTATGAGGTGGTCGGCGAACCAACCGACTTTGCCGGTGCTGCAGCGCTGGCGGAGCAGAAAGACAAATACCAATTTCAATCATGGGCGTTGGGTCAGGTTTATGCGCGGCCCACGGAGCCTATCAAGAAGGGCGCCGACCGCGGCATCGATGGCCGCCTCTACTTCCACGACGACGAATCCGGCAAATCGAAGCAGATCGTCTTTTCCGTCAAGGCCGGCGGCGTCACCGTCTCCCAGGTCCGCGACCTGCGCGGCGTGCTGGAGCGCGAGAAGGCTGAGATCGGCGTCTTTTTGACCTTTGACGAACCTACCAAACCGATGCTGCGCGAAGCCGCAGAAGCCGGCCTCTACAAATCCTCCGACGGCAGCACGTACCCGCGCCTGCAAATCCTCACCATCCAGCAGATCCTTGATGGCAAGCAGCCCGATTACCCCGCCCACCGCCGCGACGCAACCTTCAAGAAAGCCCCGCGCAGCCGTCCCGCTCCCGCTGAAAACCTCATCCTTCCACTGCTCCCCGGCGAGGACTGAAATTACCGCCGAACCCCAGGGGCGCTCCGCCGCCTGTTCGGTGTCAACACCCTAAATCCCTAAATCCCTGCATCCCCATGGCTTCCATTTGCAGGCAATTTCCACCTTTTGGCGCACAATCGTTGCATGATCCACTTATACTCAAAGGCCCGTGCGCTGTGGCGCGTCGGCAGCCCGGATTGGACACCCTGCCCATCTCCGCGCACGCCCGTCGGCTGTGTGCTGGCCGACGCCGAATTTGATTCTGAACGCAACCATACTTTTTTCGCCGGCAACTGAGGGCCGACCGCATCATTCCCGCCAAGCGCCGCTCCGGTTGCAGGGCAACTGGAGTACGCCCGCAAATGAGGGAGCACTTCCCCACCGAACCGTATGGAAAACGCTCCTTGATCGAAAGTGTCTTCTCGGCGGTAAAACGCAAACTCTCTTGCCGCGCCCCCGGAAGAACCATCCCTACCGAATCCCGTCAGGCTCTGTTGCTCGGCTTGGCCTACAATCTCTATCGCTTCCGATTGCCCGCCTGTTGACCCGCTGCCCAGAGGATGTCAACAGAGCCAAGGAACCTTTAGGAGGCATCCGATCGGTGTTTCAGGAGTTATGGCGCAATAAAAACACCGTTCTTAGCGGGATTTCTGTCTTTGGATGATTGGCGCAGCAGTCTTAACTGATTATCCGCGGCGCTTCCATCCGCCGCGTTGCGCACCCGGCCTCGAAAAACCGCTCTTACTGCCGCGTTCACCGTCGCCGCGGGACTTACCAAACCCTCCCGGCTGCGCGCCAAACTTCGCGCCCTTGCCAAAATCCTTGCCGCTTTCGCCCCCGGCTCGTTTCGTGATTTCGTCTCGCCTCTTCCCCTCGTCGTCCCGCTTGAAAGGTGGCCGCGCGCCCTCGAACCGCTTCTTAGGACGATCGCCCTGTTTGAAAAACTGCCGCTCGCCTTGCGCGCGAAACGGCGTGCGCGGGGCATTCTCAAATCTACCCCCGCCACTCTCGCGCCTACCGCCGCCAAACCCCGGCCTCGCTCCAGACGGCCTGCCCTGCCGCTTGCCGAAATCCGAACTCGCTTTCGGCGGCTTGCCTCCCCGCCCGGCGAAGCCAGTCTTCTCCTTGCGCAGAAACGGCTTGCCTTCACTGCGCCCGCCAAACTCCCGCTCGCGCGGTCCCCATTCCTTCCGCACTCCGCTCCGCGCAGCGCTGCTCCCGCGCCTACTGCCGCCAAACTCCTGCTCGCGCGGCTTCCACTCTGTCCTCTGCCCACGCTCTTCCTGCTGCCGGAACGGCTTTCCGCCCTGCCCAGGCATCTTTTCAAATCTCTTTCCAGCGGGCCTGTTTCGCCACGGTTGCGCCGGCCTTTCGCCGCGCTTCTCCGAACCTCTTCCCGCTTCCTTCGGCAGCACGCGATCCACCTTCACGCGCCGCGGCTTCATTTTGCCCTCGGCTGTCAGCCGCAACGCGTTCACCTCGTCCGCCGTCAGCTCGCGAAGCTTTCCCGGTTCCACGTCGAGCACCAGCGGCCCGTACCCCACGCGCCGAATTTTCTCTGCAAAGTGCCCTACGCCCGCGAACATCTTTCTCAGTTCGCGATTTCGTCCCTCCGTCAGCACGACCTCGTACCACGGATTCTCTCCTACCCGCACCTGCCGGATCCGAGCCGGCGCCGACCGCACGCGCTCCGATCCCGCCTCGCCCTTTTCGATGGCCACGCCGCCGCGCAGCCGCTCCAACTCCTCTTCGCTCGGCTGTCCGGCCACCTTCACCAGATAAATCTTCTCCACGCCCGACCCGGCTTTCGTCAGCAGGTTTGCCAGCTCGCCGTCGTTTGTCATCAGCAGCAGGCCTTCGCTCTGGTAGTCGAGCCGCCCCACCGGATACAGCCGCTCATGCATCTTTGCAAAAAACCGCATCACCGTCGGCCGTCCCTCGGGATCGCTCACCGTCGTTACGTAGCCCTTCGGCTTGTTCAGCACAAAGTACCGGTACCGCTCGGCGCCCTGCAGCAGCTTGCCGTCCACGCGGATATGGTCGCGCTTGGGATCGGCCTTGCTGCCCAGTTGCGTCATCACCTGACCGTTCACCATCACGCGCCCGGCGACGATCATCTCTTCGGCGTGCCGTCTGCTCGCAATCCCCGCCTGCGACAGGATCTTCTGCAGCCGCTCGAGCTTCGTCGGAGGCTGCGCTGCGCCCACCTCTTCTTCCTCCACGCCAACCGCCACGCCAGCCTCGCTCGCCGCCTCAGTCGCAGCCGTCATCTCCTCCTCGGCCTCAAGAGTCCCAACCAGCGCAGCCGTCTCCGTCTCCGCCCGGTAGGCCTCCATCTCCGCCTGGCCCGGCGTCTCGACCTCGCCCAGATACGTTCGCGCCTCTCCGCTGCTCACGTCCCCAATCGGGTCCAGCACCGGCTCGCCAATCTTATAGCCCGCCGCACCCTTGGCCTTTATCTTCCGAGCCTTCGTGGCCGCGGCGTTCGCCTTCTCCGCTTTAGCTCCGCGTTTCTCCGCCGGCTTAACCTTCGCCGCTTTGGTCTTTGCCGCCGGAGTCGTCGCCTTCACCCTTGCCGCCTTGGCCTTCGCGACCGCACCTTTGCTCGCGCCCACTGCTTTGCTCTTCACCGTCGCTTTTGTGCTCCCCGCCGCGTTTCCTGGCGCGCTTTTTGGAGCGCGCTTGGCCGGCGGCGATTTCGCCTTCGATTTCAACTCTTTTTTCATGGGGGAAAGCCTCTGTTTCCGCTTACTCGTTGCCGCTTGGCGCGGCCTCTGGAGTGTTTTCTTTCGTTTCCGCCGGCTCTTCACTCGCCGCCTCGTCCGTCTCCACGCTCATATCCGCGTTGAACTCCGCCGCTTCTTGAGCCGTGTCATCTCCGGCCTCGAGCGCAGCCTCGTCCAGCTCGCTCGCCGCCATCTTCTCGAACTCTTCCATCGATGGCAGCTCCGTCACATCCTTCAGTCCAAAACGCAGCAGGAACTCCCGCGTGGTCTTGTAGAGGATGGGCCGCCCGACTACCGGCTTGCGCCCCGCCGTCACGATCAGCTTCCGCGCCAGCAGCGACCCGAACACTCCCGACGAATCCACGCCGCGAATCTCGTTCACCTCCGGCGCGGTCACCGGCTGCTTGTACGCAATCACCGCCAGAGTCTCCAGCGCCGGCAGCGACAGCTTGAGCGGCGGTTTCAATCTCTTCACAAACGCGCGCACCGCGTCGTGGCACTGCGGCTTGGTCGCCATGCGGTATCCGCCCGCAATCTCGCGGATCTCGATCCCGCGCTCATCGTCTGCGTACTCTGCGGTCAGCTCATCCAGCAGTTGCTCGATCGCGTTGCGCGCCTCGCGCTCGTGCAGCCGCATCGCGCGCTTCGCCTCGGCCTCGTCGCCCGCCACGGACTCTTCTGCCGCTGCTGGTTCAGTACCGCCGGCCTCCTGGCCGACTGTCGTGCGGGCGTCCACGCCCGCACTGCCCTCGTCGGCTTCTGCGCCCGTCTCCACTTCCTCAGCCGCCGCTTCGCCCACAGCAACCGGCTCCAGTTCCAGATAAGGAAACGCCGCGTTCAGCTCCGGCAAACCCGCATCCTCCGTAGCCGCAGGTTCTTCGGCCTTCGCGGCGGCCGCGGCTTCCTGCTCGGCCTTCCACTCGAGCGCTTCCTCGGTGAACAGCGCGGCCAATTGCGCCAGCGTCACCGGCTCCTCGGCAGCATAAATCACAGCTTCCAGCTTTGCTTTCAGGCTCATTCTTCTTGAAGCACCATTCTGTATGGTACCGGATGCGCCTCTGCCTTCGCCCGTTCCCCGCCGCCGCCTCTCTTTGAACACGTAAAAAGGGCGCCCCGCCGTGCCGGACGCCCTTTTGCAATCAATCAAGACTTAGAAGAATGTATGGAACAGGCAGTAAAGTATCCCCGAGAGCAGCGCCGCCGCGGGCAGCGTGAACACCCAGCCGGCCGCGATGTTGCGCACCGTCGACCAACGCAATCCGCTGCCGTTCGCGGCCATGGTGCCCGCCACCCCCGAGCTCAGGATGTGCGTGGTCGAAACCGGCAGGCCCCACGTATCCGCCGCGAAGATCGTCGCCATCGTCACCAGCCCGGCGCTTGCGCCCTGCGCATACGTCATGTGCTCTTTGCCGATCTTTTCGCCCACCGTCACCACGATCCGCTTCCAGCCGACCATGGTTCCCAGCCCCAGCGCCAGTGCGACAGCCACCTTTACCCAGTTGGGAATGAACTTTGTGCTCTTATCCAGCTTGCCTTGGTAAACCTTTAGCGCCGCGCTTTCCCCGGCGGTAAACGCCGGGTTGTGCGACTGCTGCATCAGCCGGATCGCCGCGTCCGTCAAATACATATCGTTGCGGACGTTAGCCTGTTGCTGGGCCGGAACCGATTGGAACGTCATGTGCCCCGCCACTTCGCGGTTCAGTTCGCCCACCAGTTGGCTCAACGCCAGCAAGGTGTCCGGCTGCAATTCTCTCGTCTGAACGTACTTTGTCACCTCGGCGCGCGCATCCGGATCGAGAACAGCGCCCGGATCCACGTGCCGTTCGAGGATCTGCCCTGCCTGCTCTGAGGCGGCGATGAAGCTCTGTACTTCCGCGGGACTCACCGCGTGATTCAGCGCGTAGGCCGTGGGCACCGTGCCGATCAGAATCAGCATGATCAGGCCCATGCCCTTCTGCCCGTCGTTGGATCCGTGGAAGAAGCTGACGCCCGTGCAGGTCAGCACCATCAGCGCGCGGATAGGCCAGGGCGGTGGTTGGTTGCCCTTTGGCGCTTCATAGAGCGAGGGATACTTCAGCAGCCGCTTTGAAAACAGGATCAAAATGCCGGCCAGCGCAAACCCGATCAGCGGCGAAATCAGCAAGGCTTCGAGAACCTTCACCACTTGGCTCCAATCCAGCCCTGAAACGCCGCCTCGCATATTCATCAGTTGGCTGGCCAACCCCACACCGATGATCGATCCCACCATGGTGTGCGAGCTCGAAGCAGGCAAACCAAACCACCAGGTGCTAAGGTTCCACAGAATTGCCGCGATCAGCAGCGCGAAGACCATGGCGAACCCGGCCCCCGAACTCACTTTCAGAATCAGCTCCACCGGCAGCAGCGTGATGACTGCAAAAGCCACCGTTCCCGACGAAAGCAGGACACCGGTAAGGTTGCACAGCCCCGACCAGACCACTGCCGTGTTCGGCGCCAGCGAGTTTGTATAAATCACGGTCGCCACGGCATTCGCCGTGTCGTGGAATCCATTCACAAACTCAAATCCGAGCGCAATCGCCAGCGCCAGGCCAAGCAGGAAATAGGGCCAGATGCTGGTAACGGTCACATGATCTAGGTCTTTGGCGACATGCACGCTGATATAGCCGAGGCCGGCGACGACCGCCAATGCGAAGATCCACGCGCCGGCGCGGCTCGACTTTTTCTTGAGTCCGCGTTCAAGCAGAGAGGGACTTGCTGGAACAACTGGAACTACCGTCGCAAGATCGGCCATCAGAAATCACCAGAGCGGCCGGACAAATTCCGGCACTGCCTGGGCCTCCTGCTGGAAAGCTCTGGAACGGGGTAACTTTTCAACGGAAATGAAGATGGATTTTGGCGGGAGAAAGACGAACCGGAGAAAATGGCTTGCATAAAACCTCAACAACCGCAATGCCCACGATTGTCTACCCGGCCGTGAGGGAATCGTAACCGGGCTACATTTAAGTCTACACCTGCGGGTCGCGTCGAATGTGGAAGATATAGGCTGTTCTCTCCCCAACCAGGCCGTTCCCGGCCGCTCGGCGCCTGTCATATCTCAAATCACAACAATCACTTACGAGCATGCGAATCGCCCCCTCCTCTTTTTTGGGCCAGTCCGTGGGCAGGCTCTTGACACATCCGCGCCGTGGCCCTTCGCCTGCAACGCTTGAAAGCGCCCATCTCGCTGCTTTGCGGCAATGGACTCAAGCAGCGTCAGTGCCCTTCACGCGGAAGCACCCAGTTTCCACCCGCGTTCCCGTGCCCTTTCGACCCGTTCCCAGCCGGCGCGCTGCCATTCGTCAGCACCGCAACCGGCGGCAGTTTCGTGTAACCTTTCTGCCGTCACCCTCGTAAGCAGGATCAGAAAGGGAAGACCGATGCCGGAGCGATCGGACAACGTATTAGATCGGTTCCGGCAGGGCGATCTCGACGCCTTCGAATCTCTCTTCCGTGAGCATCAGCGTGCCGTTTACCGCTGGATTCTGCGTATCGTCCGCGATCCCTCAGCCGCTGAAGACCTCACGGTCGAAACCTTCTGGCGCATCCATCGCGCGCACATGCGATTCCAGCCCTCGCGCCCCTTCGAGCCATGGGCGCGCCGCATCGCTACGCGCGCCGCTCTCGACTGGCTCCGCGTTAAACGGCCCGAAGTCGAGTTGTCCGGGCAAGTCGTCGCCGATCCTCCCGCTCCGCCCACGGCTGATCCCGGCGTTGCCGCCGAGATTCGCTTGAAAACCGCGCAGGCCTTCGTCCGGCTGCCGCCCCGCCTGCGCATCGCGGCTGTCCTTGCGGTCGTCGAAGAGCAGCCGCGCAAAGACATTGCCGCGGCCCTCGGCATCTCGGTCTCGGCCGTCAAACTGCGCGTCTTTCGCGCTCTTCGATTGTTACGAAAGGATCTGGAAAGTCAGGGAATCACGCCATGAATGCACACGACGAAGATCGCATCAAGCAACTGCTCCGACAGGCTCTGCCGCCGGCCGATCCCGCGGCCGAACCCGCTCGCGACCTGTGGCGCGCCGTCCTCCGCCGCCTCGACGCTCAGTCTGCCGCCGCGGCGCCCGGCCCGCTCCGCCAGAATTGGTTCGACTGGGCGCTTCTCGCCGGCCTCATCGTCTTCTCCGTGTCGTTCCCGTACACAATCCCGGTCTTTCTTTACTACTTATGAAAGGCAGCTCACAGTTCACGGCTTCCGATGGCGATCGCAACTGCAAACTGCGAACGGATCACTCACTCTGTCCGAAAGGAGATCTCCCATGAACACCCACCCTTACCTGCGCGCCTATCTGGCAGGAATCTTCGTTCCCACGCTCGTGCTGCCGCTCATACTGGCGAACTTCATCGTCTTGCGGCTGGTGCTGGCCGTGCCGGTTCCCTTCGAGCGCTTCATCGTCTTTCCCATGGCAGTTGTGCCATCGCTCTTTGGGCTGTGGAACATGCTCTACCTCTGGTTCCACCAGCGCAGCCATCTCTCAATTGGCGTGCATGGAGCAATTCTGCCCTTTCTCGGCGCGCCCATTGGAGCGTTGATCGCCCATCAACTTGGCATATTGCAGATTGGCGGCCACGGCGTCACCTATTTCCAGTTGTGCGTGGTGCCGTATGCCCTGATCGCGGTTGTCTTCCTGGCTGCCGTCGTCGTCTACTACCTCGTCTGGAAGTACATCGTCGGCTTCCTCAACCGCATCCTCGGAATCGCATAAGCAGGGGCACGGCTCCTCGCGACGCGCGTTCAGGGATCTTTCAGTCCCGCCCGCATCGCCGTGAGCGAATCGCTGATCGCTGATCACCGGCCACTAGCTTTTAAAGAAATCCCCCAGCCCCGCCCGCTCCGCATGGGCCGCCATCGCCGCCTGAATTGCGAGCGCCAACTCCAGCGCCGCGCGTCCCTGACGCGCCGTCACCTTCGGCGTTTTCCGCGTGCGCACCGATTCGAGAAACGAAAGAATCTCCAACCGCAGCGGCTCTCCCGGCGTCACCTCCGGCTTCACGAAGCGGAGGCCTGGAGCAGGTCCATCGTGGGCCTCGGTCAGGCTTTTCGCCATCGCCCTCAGCTTCTCCGGATCGTTCTTTGCGGCAGCGATCCGCATCGCCACTGTCGCGGGAATCTGTCCCGACTCCATCAACTTCTCAATCACCGCCCGATCGAGCTTTCCCGTAGCCAGGAACTCGGCCGCCGCCTGAGCCAGTTGAGATGAAGAGCCCGAGGCCTCTTTGTCATCCATCCGGATCGCCAGCACGTCCCGCCGCGCGTAGTCGATCGACACGTACTCCCGCGGCTCGAAAAATCTCAGCTTCCTCACCCGCTCCGTCGAAACCCGCGACGCCGTAAAGTTCGCCACGCAGCCCGTCTCGAACTCCACGCGCACATTGGCAATGTCCACCTTGGGCGACACGATCGGCAGCCCCACCGCGCGCACCTCGCGCACCGCCGACCTGGCAAACGTCAGCACAATGTCCAAGTCGTGGATCATCAGGTCCAGCACCACGTCCACGTCCAGCGCCCGCGGCGTAAATACGCTCAGCCGGTGCGCCTCGAAGAACATCGGGCGCTTCAGCCGCGGTTCCACGGCCAGAACCGCCGGGTTGAACCGTTCCAGGTGTCCCGGCTGCACAATCCGCCCGCGCCGCTCCGCGCGCTCAATCAGGTCGTCGGCCTCGGCAAGATTTGCCGCCAGCGGCTTCTCCACCAGCAGGTCCAGCCCCGCTTCCAGCAGCGCCGCGGCCACCTCGTGATGTTTCACCGTCGGCGCCGCCACGCACACCGCATCCAGATTCAAATCCGCCTTCAGCAGCTCGTCGATGCTGGCGAAAACCTTGATCCCGTACTGCTTCGCCGCCTCTTCGGCCCGCGCCGCATCCGGTTCCACCGCCGCTGTCAGCACCACGCCTTGGCCCGCCGCCTCCAGCTCGCGCACCACGCGCAAGTGGTTGCGCCCGAACGCCCCGGCACCGGCCACGGCCACTCGTAACTGTCTTTCGCTGCTTATCGTGCCGCCTCTTTCGGTTGCCCGCTTCCTTCCACGGCCTTCAGGCAGCGGCTGTAAAGCGCCAGCAACTCTTTCACATGCTCCTCAGGCTTGGCCGTGCCCGTCCCGCTGAACCCCGTCGAGGGCGCCGCCGGCCGTCCCACGCCCACCGTCCCCGCCACAAACTTCATCAAATCGAGCGCGACGTCTTCCTTGCTCCGCGCCCCCAGCCCCGCGTTGGTCAAATTCTCCATAAGCAACTTCTCCGAAAAACCGATGCTACCACGCCGGCTTGCTGACTCGCCGCCCCGCTGACTCGCTAACCCCGCCAACCAGGCTCGCTCCGCTATCCTTGTTTCGATGACGCTTGCCTACATCGCCCTCGGCGCCAACCTGCCCAGCCCCGCCGGCTCTCCCGAAGCCACGCTCGCCGCCGCCGCCCAGCGCCTCGCCTCCCTCGGCCGCATCGCCGCGCGCTCCTCGCTCTACTCCACCGCCCCGGTCGGTCTCCCCCCAGGCCTTGTTGATCAGCCCCGCTTCCTCAACGCCATCGTCGCCCTCGAAACGGATCTTGCCCCTCGCGATCTCCTCGCCGCTCTCCTCGCGATCGAGCGCGACTTTGGCCGCGACCGCGCCGCTCAAATCCCCAACGGCCCCCGTACCCTCGACCTCGACATTCTCCTCTACGGCGATCTGATCGTCAGCGAGCCCGGCCTGGAAATCCCTCACCCGCGCCTCGCCCAGCGCGCCTTCGTCCTCGTCCCGCTGAACGAAATCGCTCCCCATGCCCGCGATCCCCGCTCCGGCAGCACCGTCTCGCAACTCCTCTTGAATCTCCCGCGGGGCAACGAACCCCTCGCCCAGTCCGTCGCCCCCATCCAAAGCCCCTTTTGGCCCGCCGAATAAGAGGCGGTTCACTCCGCTCACTCCGCATACTTAGGTGTATGATTAGTGGTCTGCTCTTCTGGCGTCTCCGCAAGCCTGTGGCTGCCCCGCCTCCAGGGTTATCGCACCGCGCAATGCAAGGAGGCGCGAGGTGGATAACGCTTTTCCCCAGGTCCCATCGAGTCATCAACGCAAGCAGCAGTATCGCGGCTTGCAAGTAGCGGCGTTTTTCCTGGCGCTGATCCTCTCCACTACAGCACTCGCACAACCGGACAGGGCCGATTTGCGCTTTCTGCCGCCGTATTGGGCCATGGTTAATCAATGGCTGCAAGCTGAGGTGGCCGACGCGCGAAAGGCGCAAGCCGTCAACCAGAACACACTGGATGCTTGCCTCGCGCTTTTGGATAAAGCACGGAATGCCCGCAACGATACGGCGGTTGCCGCTGCCCAGCGGGCCGTGGACACCGCCGAAGAGGGTTTGCGCAAGAACCAGCTTCGCGAACAGCGCGCCTTGAAAGCCATCTCATGGGTGGAAAGGCTGCGCCAGGAGGAAAACTCCTCGACGGGAGTTGCCGGTTTTTTGCCTCGCGTTGAAGGAACCGTGGAGATTCAATCCGCCAGCGGCGGAGCGGCACGCCCCGTCACCGGCGACACGCCGCCGGTTCTGGGACCGGGCGATACGCTGCGCACGGGCAAGGACGGCCGTGCCGACATTCTGCTGGACGAGGGAGGGCTGCTCAGCCTGGATTCCGGATCAGCCCTGACTCTTACCGAGGGGGGCTATGAGGCTCTTGTTGGCGAGTTTTACTGCCTGGTGCGGCGGAAGTTTGAGATTCGCACTCAGGATGTTGTTGTTGCGGTGCGGGGCACCAAGTTCGTGCTGCGCGAGGCGCCCGGCAAGCCCGCCGCGGTTGTCGTCATCGACGGAACCGTCGCCTTCAGCGACATCAAGGGCGCCAAAACCGTTCTTGTGGGAGCCGGTCAGCAATCTTATCTTTTGCCTGACGGAACGCCCGCGGAACCAACGAAAGCTAACTTGCAGGAGATGAACAAATGGTGGGAAGAATAAGCCGTCTTGCATCTGCCATTCTTGGTTTGGCCGTAGCCTTGGGCGCGGTTGCCGCGCGAGCGCAGACCGCCTCTTATTATTCTTGTCAGGACACCGTCAATGCCTGGAACATTGATCCCCGCATCCCTGCCCAGTATAAGAACTGCAATTGCCTGTGCCCCACCTGTCATCCAAGTTGTCCGCAAGGTTCCAGTGCTCCATCGGCCGTGCCACAGGTCACAGGCGGCACGCCGTCGCAGATGATGGCGACCCAGTTGCTCGGCAGTTTCCTCAATCAGCTCTTCGCTTCGGCTTTTTCCACCAACGAGCCTGACACGGCTGAGAGCGAGCAACAAATCGCCGAAGAACAGGCCAGACTGAAACAGGAGCAGGATATGCTTCGCGCTGAGTGGCAGGAGCAACAGAACAAGGCCGCAATCAGCCGCCAGCAAGAGCAACAGAAAGACCAGGAGGTGGGGAACACTTTGCTCAATGAGATGCACGGCGTGGAGAGCTCCCCTTCTGAGGATAGCTCCCCTTCTGTCGTTTCGCTTGGTGGAACGAGGGAGATCGAAGGTTTCAAATGGGACTCGCCGGCAGGTGTGAAGGTGGAGTCCGCCTCGCTGAGTGTCGGACGCTATGACACCTCCGGTTTGAAATCCTGGCAGCGGCTTCTCTGCGCGGCAGACTTCTCGAAAAAAGCTCTATCTGTTCAGAGTTCCGACCCCGAGCAGGCCCGCTTCTTCAATGAGCAGGCGGACAATGTCTCTGCCGGCGAAGCCGTCGAGGTGGCGTGCAGTTTTCCGCCCATGCCCGCGGTTCCCGAGCCGCCGGTTTCCAGCCTCCAGATGCAGCAAACAGAGAAGAACATCCAGACGGTGCAATTGGACCTCAAGAAACTTCAGGGCATAGAAACCAAGGCACAGAAGATACAGTCCGACAAATCCGCCGCACAGGAGAAGCTCCAGCAGGCCGAAGCGGCCCTTCAACAGGCGGAAGCGGATAAGGCCAGCGCCAATCCCGAGGATGCGGCCCTGATGGCTGAGATCATGCGCCGCCAGGCTGAAGCTCAGGCCCAGCTCGACGACGCCAACCAGAAGCTGAAGGCTTTGTCCGATCAGGGGCAGGAACTCTCCCAGCAAAAAGAGGCGATCCACCAGGAACTCCTGCAGATTCAGCAGCAGAACGGGAGCGGCGAGGCGAGCTCGCCACACTAGCTCCGGCGCTTGAAAGAGCCAACGCTGGCTCTTCCTATCCACCAGATTCATCTTTCAAAGGGGAGGAGTTATGACAAGGTTCTGTATTCGCAGCCTGATTCTTCTGGGAGGAATGCTCCTCTTTCTACCGTGGGGCGGCTTCGCCCAGGCGCCTCCGTCCGCGGCCCCTTCGACCGCGGCTCCTCCGTCTGCGGCGCCTTCCCCCGAAATCAGCGCCATTCAGGCTCAGATTGCCCAACATCCAGATTCCCCCTGGCTATACATACAGCTGGCGCTCGCTGAGATCGATGCGAACCAACCGGATGAGGCCATCGCCGCCGCCAGTCATGCATTGGCAATGGATTACACATCCGGCTTAGATTACCGTCCACAGGGCTATTACGCGTTGGCGATGGCTTATCTCCAAAAAGGCGACCTTGCCAACGCTCTTTCACAGGTGGATGCCGGACTCAGCCGGTACCATGGGAGCCCTTACTTGAGCAATGCTAAGGGAAGGGTGCTGATCGCGAACGGGCAATACTCGCGCGCCAGCGAAGTGTTGTTGCCGGCCTTTGTTTCCGCGACGCACACCAGCGATCCAAAGGTCTTCACTGCATGGGGGTATATGCCCGAAGATATTGATTTCGCATTAGGCCATGATGCGGTTGTTAGCCAGTACTATGCGGGCCAATATTCTCAAGCTCTGGAGAGCGCCCGGCAACTGGTTGCTCTGCACGATCTGGGGAGTGTGTGCGTCAATCCAGAGCTTCCGGAGACAAAAAAACAATGCACTGACCTGGGGGTAGAGGATCGGTATATTAATAGGATTGATGATCACGATATCTCTTTTCATAAAGGGGATTATGCACTCCTACACTTTCTCAAGGGGCCTGTGGGCTCGGTTGCGGAGATATCTACTTGGGGGATCCTTATTAAAGCACGTAAACTGAAGATCGTCCGCCAGGCTGTGCCGTTGACGAAGGACGATGCGAACGATTTTGGCCTCCTGGCCCTCACGCTCAACGCGAACGGAGATCGTGAGCAGGCCCTCGCCATGGCCCAGAAAGCGATCGCTCTTGATCCCGGCAACTTCTGGGCTGAACTTTCCTATGGGCTTGTCCTCGAAGACAGCAATCGCCCGGACGAAGCCTTGAAAGCGCTGGAGACTCCCACCACGGATCCCCCCGAATACTCTCGCAAGAGCCTTTTGCACATTCATCTCGCCGTTCTCTATGCCCGGAAGGGCGATATGGCCAAGGCTCAAGAACTCTATCTCGCCGCTGCCAACCAGATCGACCCCAACTGCCTGCCTGTAGCGAAGGAGAAAGACGCGTTCCTGGCGCTGGTCCAACCCATGGTGAATGCTCACCTGACAAAGGCCAAGCAGTTGGACGCCCAGGGAAAGTATGCCGAGAGCTTGCCGGAATACGCGCAGGCGTTAGGCTACGCCGCCAACGAGCAGGAGGCTTCCACGCTGCGCGCCGCGATGTTTGCGGCCTCCAGCCGGATGCCGACGCCCCCCGAGCTTCCGGATGAGGCTCGCCGGCGCGTGGTGCGCGGAGAACTGCTGTTGAAGGATGGCATGCTGGATCGCGCTTTGACGGAGTTCAACGAAGCGCTGCGCATCGCCCCCTACGTGCCCAAGCTCTACTACAACACGGCGCTGGTCTATGGCCAACTGAAGCAATATGACCCGGCCATTCGCCAGATGCACCTCTACCTGCAGGCTGCGCCTGAGGCTCCCGACGCGCGCGCCGCCCAGGATCAGATCACCAAGTGGGAGCTGCAACAAGAGATGGAGGGCAAGCGGTAAGGACGGATGTTTTTGCTTGCTCCCGCGTCAACTCGCGGGGATGGAGACGATAGTACCGCCCGGCGCTTCAAAGAGCCAACGCGGGCTCTTCCTATCGACCAGATTCATCTTTCAAAGGGGAGGAGTTATGACAAGGTTTTGTATTCGCAGTCTTATTCTTCTGGCGGGAATGCTTCTCTTTCTACCGTGGGGCGGCTTCGCCCAGGCGCCTTCGTCCGCGGCGCCTCCGGCTGCGGCTCCTCCGTCTGCGGCTCCTTCCCCCGAAATCAGCGCCATGCAGGCCAAGATCGCCAAAAATCCAGATTACCCCTGGCTATACATACTGCTGGCGCTCGATGAGATCAATGTGAACCACCCGGATGAGGCCATCGCCGCCGCCAGTCATGCATTGGCAATGGATTACACGGCAGGGCGAGATTTCTTTCTTGATGACACACACATTTTTGGAGGCGCAGACTACCGTTCTGCTGGCTATTACGCGTTGGCGATCGCCTACGCCGAGAAAGGCGATTTTGCCAACGCTCTTTCACAGGTGGATCCCGGACCCAGCCAGTACCTTGGGAGCCCTTACTTGAGCGATGCAAAGGGAGCCGTGCTGCTCGCGAGCGGGCAGTTCTCTCGCGCCAGCGAAGTGTTGTTGCCGGCCTTTGTTTCCTTGACCCACACCAGCAATCCAATGGCCTTCTTTACATGGGGGTATATGCCCAAAGATATTGATCTCGCATTAGGCCATGATGCGGTTGTTAGCCAATACTATGCGGGCCAATATTCTCAAGCTCTGGAGAGCGCCCGGCAACTGGTTGCTCTGCACGATCTGGGGAGTGTGTGCGTCAATCCTGAGCTTATTCCAGGGACAAAAGAACAGTGCACTGATTTGGCCGGCCATGCGATTGATAGCATTGATGGCCACGATGTGTCCTCTTGGCCTCAAGGTGATTACGCTTTCAACCACCTTCTTAAGGGGCCGGTGGGCTCGGTTGCGGAGATTTCTATTCAGGTGCCCGCACATATGCTGTTTGGTCTGATGTCCGGCACGATGCCGCGCAAACTGAAGATCGTCCGCCAGGCTGTGCCGTTGACGAAGGATGCCGCGAACGATTTTGCCCTCTTGGCCCTCACGCTTAACGCGAATGGAGATCGGGAGCAGGCCCTCACCATGGCCCAGAAAGCGGTCGCTCTCGATCCCGACAGCTTTTGGGCTGAACTTTCCTATGGCCTCGTCCTCGAAGACAGCAATCGCCCGGACGAAGCCTTGAAAGCGCTGGAGACTCCTACGGTCAGCTCCGCCATACCGATGACGGAGGCCCTTCACCAGGCCCTGCGGCAGATTCATCGCGCCGTTCTCTATGCCCGGAAGGGCGATATGGCCAAGGCTCAAGAGATCTATTTTTCCGCTGACAGCCACATCGATTCCCGCTGCCTGCCCGCGGTGAAAGAAAAGGATGCGTTTTTGGCGCTGGTCCAGCCCACGGTGAATACCCACCTGGCAATGGCCAGGCAATTGGAAGCCCAGGGAAAGTACGCCGAGAGCTTACCGGAATACGCACAGGCGCTGAGCTACGCCGCCAACGAGCAAGAGGCTTCCACGCTGCGCGCCGCGATGTTTGCGGCCTCCAGCCGGATGCCGACGCCCCCCGAGCTTCCGGATGAGGCTCGCCGGCGCGTGGTGCGTGGAGAACTGCTGTTGAAGGATGG
>JBEKNY010000002.1:0-237500 GCA_049522315.1 Occallatibacter sp. | reverse complement strand
GGAGCCACATTCGTCCGCTTGCAACAGGACGAAGTCTATCAATTTCAAGAGGATAGATTCAAGACCGGCGGGGCTGTGGAAAGCAGCGGCTTCTGTGGGAAACTCGCCGGACGCAGTGGTTGACCGGAACGGATCCAGTGTTGTGGCATCCACCCGTCCCCTCCTGGATACGAAGTGCAGGCTCTTCGTCTACGCTGCGCTTCGTTTAGAAGGATGGCGCTCCCGGCCGTCGAGCTTCTGCGCTATTACGAGTCCGCGGGGGGTGGGCAGCATGACGACGGAGATGAGGCCTTCGTCTTCCAGTTGGAGAGCGGCTTCGCGCACATGCTTGAGGTGGGAAGATGCATCGTGCATGAGGATGAGGCCATAAGGAGATATCTGAGGCAGGAAGCGGCGAACCTCTTCACCGCGGATGGGAACGTCACTGTCAGAGAAGAAGAGGTCGATGGCGCCTTCGATCTTCATTTCAAGGCTGGATTCCTGCCGGAGCTCGATCCAATCAGAGAGTCCTGAGTTGGCGATGTTTTGTTTGCACTTTTCAAAGATCACGGGGTCGTACTCGCAACTGATAATACGGCCGCGGCCGTTGATTTTGAGGCCCTGGGCGAACCATTGGGTGCTGACACCCAGAAAGGCGCCGGTCTCGACGATGAGGCCGGGCTTGACGGTGGTGACGAGGGTGCGAAGGAACTCGAGGACCTCGACTTCGGCGGTCATCGAATCGTACATGCTCCAGCGCTCCGGATGAGGACACTCAGGAGTAGCGCGGTGGTACTCGGGCATCAGCGCCCCGCCCGCGCGCTCGGCTTGAAGCATGGCCTTATGCGCTGCCTTCATCTTTTTGCGAAACAAGCCCATATGGAGGGTTCCTCGGCGGCGTGAGAGTGTTGTTGCGGCCAATCTTTATTGAATCTATCATTTGCGGGTGCCCCGCCTGGGCGCCCTCTGGGCAGCTCATTTTTGCTTATGCGTCTGGCGTGGAGTAGCACAATCTCAATCAACCGGTCGGCCTCCGCCATCTTTCCATGCTGTAGAAACAGTCCCAAACCCGTCAGACCAGTCACGAAACACTGTACGGCAAGGGCCGCCAGCAGCACGCCCATGATCCGGACCAGGATGCGGATGCCGTCCTCGCTGAGGACGCCGCGGACTTTTCCCATGCAGGCTAGGACCAAATAGCTGACCAGGGCGGTGATGGTGATGGAGCCCAGGATGGCGCCCATCTGCCATCCCCAGAGTGTGGACGCCTGGCTGAGTTCGTTCAATGCCACCGCGGCTGGATTAGCGAGGAACACGTTGAACGGCTAGAACACTCTTCCCGCTTGAGAGTATAGGGGCACGGCGCCGTCCTCTTTGTTGTATGGCTTTGCCGGTAGCTCGCATTCCGCCCGGCCGGGAGTGCGGCGATCAATCGCCAAACGCCGCTTTCAGCCGGGCCGCGGTGCGAGCCAAGGCGTCCTTGTACGCCGCCGCGTTGTAGTTCATTCCTCCCGGGATGAAATCGTGGTTGACGCCGGGGTAGGTAATGAGCTCGAAGGGAGCCTTGACGACCGCGGCATCGGCGGCGAGAGAACGCGCCGTGCCGATGAGACAGCAATTCTCGAAGTTGTCGGCCTCGCCGGCAAACATCAGCACCGGAACGCGGACGCGGGCGATGAAGCCAGGCATTCTTTTGAGGAATACGGTGGCCGGATACCAGACGATATCGACGGCGACCAGATCGGGCCACCTGGAGCCGAAGGCCAGGGAATACCCGCCGCCCAGGGAGACGCCGACGAGAGCCACTTTACCGGGGAGCGCGTGGGGCATCTGCTGCGCCTGCTCGATGCCGGCCCTGAGCGCTTCGCCCTGCCCCTTCTCCATCTTGCGGCCGTCGTAGACCACCACATCGTATCCGAGCGCGGCGATGTCGCCGGCGAGAGCCTTGTCATGTTTGGGGCCTGCCATGCCGGAGACTAAAACGACCACGCGGCCTTTGCCTTGCGGTGGTGCGATCTCCTCCTGCGCGGCGGCGGTGGATGCCAAGGCGAAGGATGCGAGCAGTGCGGCGGCGGATACGAGACGGAACATGGAATTCGTCATGAGGCACTCCCTTCCGCGAGGCAGGCGCAGTGCGCCGCGCTGCCACGGCATTAGCGGAAACAAATCAAATGGAGGGACCGGAATTTGGAGATGAGCATACGCCGCGAGGGTTGTCGTGTCCAGCATTTGCTTTGCGAGAAGGCTGTAGCGGTTCCAGGGGCTGCCGTACCTCGAAGCCGCGTCCCTCAAGCCGATGCGAACGCCAGGGGGCAGCGGCCTTGAAGACACCCGGAAATGAGGATTGTTCCCCTGGAACCGTCGTAGAATGACTACTTGCCGCCCGAATCCCAACGCGAACGCATCGAAGTGGTGCTGGTCGAGCCGCGCAATCCCCTCAATATAGGAGCGGCGGCGCGGGCCATGGCGAACTTCGGCTTTCGGCGGCTGACCGTGGTGTCGCCGTTTGAGGAGCATTGGCGCGAGGCGAAGTCGGCCGTGGGAATACAATGCCGGCTTCATCTCGAGCTGCCCCTCTTTGCTATGGGTTCATTTCTTTGCCTGGCTGCAGGGCTTGAGAGCTACGGGGTCTTGTTCTTTGCCCTATTCGTTATGGCGGCTGGAGCGTCGCGCCTGGAGACCGCTTCGAATCCATTCATCGCTCAGTTGGGAGCTCTGGCCACGTCGTATAGGAGATCGACATTTCGCAGGCATTCACTGGGGAAGCTTACTTCCATGAAAACCTCTTGCGAAGCGCGCAAAGTCTACATGTCGGCGCACGGGTGGACGGAAGACCCGCTCGTCCGGACCGCGGAGGGGGTTATGGGTGACCATGATTCCTACTCCCGCTGAATGTACTGCCCGGCGGTTCCGAGCAAGCTCGGAGATCGCGCCGGGCAGGGTGAAGCTGGAACCCGCTGTCAGTCAGCATGGCGCTGACCGTGCCTACCCCTTTAGTGACTGGCGGTAAGCGAGAAGGCGTCCACGTAGAAGTTCTCGGCCACGCCGCCCGTGCTGCCAATTTCGAAGCCGTATTGGATCGCGGTAATCGTGGAGCTCGATGCCAGGTACCCATTGGTCCCCAGGTAGCTGAGCATGCCGTAGATGTCTACGGTCCCGGAGGAGACGCCGAAATTCGTAGAGGTGGACTGCGGTGGAACCCACTGGAAGACGAGTTCCGAACCCGCACCGCCGTTTCGGCACAGGTTCCATGTATTTGTCGGGACGCCGTACGACCCGCCGAAGGTGAGGTTGGTGGCCAGTACGGTCATGTACTGGGTGCAGGCGCTGCGGTTGACGACCTGGTTCTGGATCATCACTTCAGCGCCGTAACTGTTGAACCACAAGTCGTAGCCGGAATCCTCGATGGTGCCGGAGGTGGTTGGTACTGTGCTCACAAACGAGGAAAACATATAGGAGAAGCTGCTGATTGTGGGGTTGGCGCTCGGCGACCAACTGCTGAACAGGATGTCCGTGTCGGGGTACGATTGCACGCCCGTATAGCCCGATTCCATGTTGGCCGTCACCCACCATCTCCCCTCGGAGACCGTGTACAGCGTCTGCGACCATCCGGTTTGGGGGTTCCAGACGTCGTTCTGGACATTGGAGTTGCCACCGGCATTATCGGTGACGTCCGTGTCGCCGTACGATCCACAGTTGCCGCTCGCGGAGGATGTGGAGCAAGCATACGCCTCGGTGGTGCTCGCCGATTCGAGAGCGGCCATCTGCATGGACCAGCCGGCCGTGGAGGAACCCTCGCTGTAATACCAACCACCAGGGGAACCGCCTGCGTCGTTGATGATTACGTTGCCGTTCGCGGCCGAAACGGTAGTGAAGCCCCCTGCCGCTGAACCGGTACCGTCGCTGGCCAGGAAGCCGAAGATCATTTCGTTAGAGTAATTCGTTTGTCCGCCGGCGGCAGCGGAACCGGCACTGCCCGTACTGCTGTATTGAACATCGATCGGAGTGGTTGTGTTCACGCCCGAGTATTCCACCACCTGCACCTTAATAAAACTGGCGCTGGCCGTAGTATGGACGGTCACCGTGTCCGCGCCGCCTTTGATGTTATTGGCGTAGTAGAGTCGGCTTCTGGATCCAGCCGGAGTGGTCAACTGACTGCCGACTTCGGTGAACGTGTTCCCCTGCGAATCGGAAATTGAAGAAAAGGATGGCCCGCTGGCGAAATCGAACCCTACCAGGATGATGTTGCCGGCCGTGGTGTTGGAGCTGAAGGCAAGCGCTTCGGAACTGGCGCTTGAAGCCATTCCGGCGTTGGCCTGCACAACATTGATCGTCGCGTGCGCAGAGGCAGCAGTCAGCAAAACGACCATTAGCATCGGCGCCAAAAGCAAGTAGTTGCGATTGCGTGTGTTTTTCACAAAAATCCTTTCTTGGACCTCGACGATTTGAAATCGACGCTACCAATTCCTATTTCCCCTTCGAAATTCCCAGCCAATGTGTCCTAAACGTCCTAGCTTCCATTTAGACCTACAACCACAAGTGGCTATTCGACGAGTATTCCGCGGCCAAAGAATCTTGGCGCACTATCTTCGATCGCCCTACTGGGCGTCCCAAAGCAGATTAGGTGGGGACTTCAGGCAGAATGGCAGTCTTGTTTCTACGCCATCGCGCAATCATTTCCAGCCTCGACAACTTCTTTAGGATGACGAGGCTTTTTTCTTTCGGAAATCGCCATACAGAAACTTCATTCGTTTAGCATGGCTTTGAAAAATTTCAAGCGAACCGGATGATATATCGCTTTCAGCTATAGTGTCAAGAGAAAATTGAAAAATATTTCCACACACAGAAACATGAATAGCTATACACAACATTAGACATATGTTATGAGTTCTACAATGTGCGAGATACTCGGAATTTGTTCGAAGCCACCCTTCTCCTCTAACGGTTTCCATGTCCGACTTTAGAATGCTCTTTTATGATTGGTTGAAAATCTTCAATAACTGCCTGTATTATCAATCCGTGAATGGCTGCTTGGCGGGGCAAACCGTGGGTACAATTGGAGCCACAAACCCTGTTCCTGGATTCACCTCTGAAGTCGAGATTGCTGACGAGGTTCAATGATTGGGGAAGCTATTTAATGTCCACTATTGCGCAGGTAGCCAAGCGAGCAGGAGTCTCGATCGGAACTGTCTCCCATGTGATACGCGGTACGGCGCGAGTGAGCCAGACTCTTCGCGAACGCGTGGTCGCGGCAATTCGGGAACTGGAGTACTATCCCGGCACCGTTGCGCGTGATGTCGTAAAACAGACCTGCATGCTGGGTATGGTTCTGCCCGATATCACAAATCCATTCTTCCCGGAAATGATGCGCGGTGCCGAGGACCGCGCATATGAGCGCGGGTACTTGCTGCTGACTGCCAATACTGACGAAAGTATCGTAAGGGAGCGAGGGGTTGTGTCAGCATTGCGATCGCGACGAGTAGATGGAATCCTTTTGGCGGCGAGTCCTGGAGCTGATGTGCGGCATATTCGCGCGGCGATGGAGAATGGTATCTCCGTGGTGTGCGTGGATCGAACTGCCAAGGGAATAGAGACCGATGCTGTTCTGCTTGACAATGTGCGGGGCGGACAACGGTGCGTCCAGCACCTTATCCGCTCCGGCCACCGCGAAATAGCAATCATTGCCGGGCCGCTTGCCGTACAAAGCGCACGCGAACGATACCAGGGATATCGAGACGCACTCCAAGAAGCAGGAATAGAGATTCCTCGACAGTTTATTCTCGAAGGAGATTACCGAAAGGAGTCCGGTTATAAGCTGGCCAAGCGGCTAGCCAAGATGCGCAATCGCCCCTCCGCTCTGTTCGTGTGCAATGGCGTAATGACAGCCGGCGTGCTTGAAGCATTTGATGAGCTAGGTATTCAATGCGAGCGAGATATAGCGCTAGCCACTTTCGATGACTTGGCCCTCGGTAAGCTTTTACATCTACCCTTGACCACGGTTGTCCAGCCCGGATACGAAATAGGCTCACGCGCTGCGACGATTCTAATGGATCGGATAGAGGGTAAGCTTAAGGGAAACTATCAGACTATTCGGCTTGCACCCACGTTAATTACAGGCGAATCAACAAGTACTCTACGGCACACAATCGACCTTAGGCAGAATGGGCACAGGAGTGTCCTTCCCTGAATGCTGCGATCATCTTCTATCCGTTGGAGTGTAGAAGGGTTATTTTTATATAACTTATGTCCCGCAGCCCCTCTAAGTAGCGTGCTGACAGAACAATTAATGGTGTAGGTTACTGACGGTATCGATGTAATGAGTACAAGTTTTTGCCTGGCATCTACTCAACGGTCAAAGGTCAGCGGCAGAGGGGTTGTAGTCCCACTGGAACTCCCGCAGCCCAGCGGGCCGAATGCAAGGATTAAGACCGCGAACAGGAAGAAACAAGTGTGCGTTTTTTTCACAGAATAATCTCCTTACGATATCCGAACACCCCTTGCAATCCCTTTGAGGCTAGTGGGATTAACAAATGAAATGCTTCGGAGTGACAAATGAAATGCTCTGGAGCAACTAGAAGGGATGAATCAAGTTTAGGTGAATTGTCAAACAGCGGGACCGGCGCCCAGGATACGGCTGCGACCCAAGTGGCGGCCCGCCATCGTTTGCGAACGACGGGCAACGCGCCGCAATATCTTTTTCTCCCGATCGGGCATGGAGCCTTCGCCGCTCTACAATCATTTCTTGCTTGCCGAATCCCAACGCGAACGCATCGCAGTGGTGCTGGTCGAGCCGCGCAACCCCCTCAATATAGGAGCGGCGGCGCGGGCCATGGCAAACTTCGGGTTCCAGCGGCTGGCAGTCGTAGCTCCCTACGGAGCGCACTGGCGCGAGGCAAAATCGGCCGTGGGAGCGCCGGAGCTGCTCGCCAACGCGAGGGAGACGGAGAGCCTGGCGGAGGCCGTACGCGATTGCACGCTGGTGGTGGGTACCGGATCCCTGGCGCGGCGGAAGCCGGAACAGACGGTGGTCGCGCTGCCTGAACTGACGCCGCTGGTGTGGAGGGAGATCGCGCGCGCCGGCCGTGTGGCGCTGGTATTTGGATCGGAGAAACGCGGCCTCACGCGCGAGGACCTCTCGTATTGCCATCTGCTCGCGGAGATTCCCACCGATCCGCGGCAGCCTTCGATGAATCTGGGACAGGCCGTTGCGGTGTGCCTCTATGAGCTGGCTTCGCGGATCGGCGAGGCGCGTGAACCGGCGGCGGATCGAGGCGCGCCCGGCGAGGCCGCAAAACCGGGAGAGCACGGCGTAAGCCTCGATCGAGACGGTTCGACGGCTCCCGCTTCCGCGGACGGCCTGGAGCTTTTGGCCGGGGTGGTGGAAGAGACCATGCTGGCGGCAAACTACTCCCCGGCGGCAATGCGCAAGGCCAACCGGCACGATCTGCATCTGTTGCTGCGCAGGCTGGCCCTTACGCGGCGCGACGCGCGGCGGATTCTGGGGTTGTTCCGGCGGATTCTGTGGCGGCTGAAGCGATGAAGGGAGCGAGAAGACCGGCGCAAGCCGGTTACCATCGACGAAATTTCACGGCGAAGAGAGAAACATTCCTGATAAAGTGGCGTTCAAAGGCTCCCCCATGCCGCACATGATTTCTCGTTTCCTCTCCTTCTTGTTTGCAAAGTCCCCGGCGCGGCTCACCCTGTTGGTCTTCGGCGCCGCTATTCTTGTCGTACTGGCTTCGTCTGTTCTTAACGGAGTCAACGCGCAACAGGCGCCTGCGGCCGGCAATCGGCCCGCCGCGCCGGCTTCCGGCCCATCTTCGCCGCCGGCTGCCGCTCCTGCCCCGGATGCCCAACCCTCTGCGCAAACGCAAGCAGCGCCGGCGTCTCCCGTAGTACCTGCCCAAAGCCTGCCCGCTCCCTCTGCTGCTCCAGCCGAGCCCGCGCCGGCGCCCGCGGTCTCGCAAGGCAGCCTGTCCCACGCTCCAGAACCTGGAGAAATCACGGAAGATGAGATCCGCCGGTTGCTCGTCGGCAAGGAGCTTTTCCTGCGCGGCGGCTACCTGGACAACACCCTCAGCTTCAACGAGCACGGCGTGCTGATCGGCCACTCGCCCCAGGGGTCCTACACGCTCAGCGGAATCCAGATCGACAAGGTGCGCCTGACCCGGAACAAGGTGGAGTTGGAGGGACAGCGCTTCGGGCTGCACTTTCTGGGCGCGCTGCCTTATGAGGATCCCACCAAAGCCGTGGACCGGGTGAACATCACGCCGAAGAAGAAGCTGGTGAGGATCACGATTGACCGCGAGTTGGTGGTAAAGCCGAAGCGGGAAAAAGAGAAAGGGAAGACTGCGGGCGCGCCGATGCCGGCGGCGCAGACAACCGCTTCGGCGGGCCCGCCCGCGGAGACGAGCGAGGCGAGTGAAGCGCAGGCTGAGATTGCCGCCGCTCCCCTGGCCGAGCGCCCCGCCGACGCGAAGAGCGTGACCACGACCACCTCGCCGGCGCACGCAAGCAAGGTGCTGCGGGACGCATTGGACAATGTGTTCGCTTTCGGCTTCGACAGCCGCATGATGGCGTCAATGCCGGGGTTCTGGAAGCTTTACTACGAGGCCGCGGCGGCCAAGACCGATTACCGGCCCTCGGATCCGGCCGTGCTGCGCGAGAGCATGGTGGATAAGAAGGCTCGCCTGCTGACGCAATTCGAGCCGCCATCGAACCAGTACGCGCAGGACCACGGCGTGGCGGGGATGTGTCTCTATCACGTTGTGATCGGCGCGGACGGCAAGCCGGGCGAGATCGCGGTGGCAAGACCGATCGGCTTCGGGTTGGACGAGAACGCAGTGGATTCCATTCGCAAGGTCACGTTTGAGCCGGCGATCAAGGATGGCAAGCCGGTCCCTGTGCTGCTCGACCTGGTGGTGGAGTTCCGCATCTATTCCAAGCGGACTGCAGTTTTGACCAAAGCGAGCGATGAGCCAACAGCACCATCGCTTCCCGGGCCGTATAGCGTACAACACTAAGGAAGAGATGGCGCACGGGTTCGGCGGGACACGCTGCGTGGCAGTTCGATATTTGTCTTACGCCGCCCGACAAATGCAAGACGGCGTAAGACAGCGTAAGACGCTGTTGTTGGGCATGTGCATTGCCGTCTTGCGCCGCGTCTTACTGTCTTACACGGCGCCGCCGAACACCCCGCACTCGACCCGCACTCCCGCGCCCGCCAATCTGGCCACGTCTACTCCTCCTGCCTGATGATCTCTTCGAGTCTTGGCTTGTGCTTGGCCTTGCGGCCGGTGCGCGGCTTGTCGGCCACAACCCGAGACGGCTTGGGCTGGCCCACGCGCTCGCGGGCGTTGGCTTTGACGGCCTTGGCCGCCGAGAAGCGGGCTGGCTTGCGTTTCCCCATGACAAGGATGAGTATGGAATAGATTCCGCCGGCGCGGAAGTGGCGGCGCGGAGTCTCTGGGCTGCGGCGAATGGGTGGCGGCAGCGGCAATCCGCAGGACCGGACGACAAAGGAAAAACGGGATGGAAGAGCGGGAATTCTTCAACGAGACGGTGGAACAGCGCATGCACAGTCTGACCTGCCCCAAGTGCGGTCAGGCAGCCGAATACAAGGTCGCCTGGGTGGTGCGGCGCAAGCGCGCGCAACTGCCGCGCGGGGCCGACGAGCGCGACCGGGCCCGCTTCGCCAAGGCGCAATCCTACATGGTGCGGCGCGACGACAAGCTGCAATGTGCCAATATCCGCTGCCGCAAGCCGTTCGAGATCACCGCGCTGCAGTCATTGGCATTTCTGGTGGATTGAGCGGAAAGGGCCGCTGGCGCGGGTCCGGCGGCGTGTGATTGAATCGAGTGTAGGAGAGCCGGACTTGGAGGTCATCGCACTGCCGGCACGGAGCTGAAAATGGCAAATTCCCTTCTTCCCCCCGAAGAGCGCAACCTGACCCCAGACCAGGTGGAGGCGCTGGACAAGCGGCGCGACCTGGGACACACGTTTCTGGTCATTGCCGGCCAGTTTGCCGTGATCGCCACCATCCTGCTGCTCTGGGTGGGCCAGGACCTGAAGTACTCGCCCGGCTGGGCGCACCCCATGGCGTACTATTTCTTCCTTGCCCTCATCCTGATTGTGGTCTTCGGCATCGCCGGGCTGCTGTTGCGCCGCGGAACGCCGCGCATCGACTGAACGTGTCGCTAGGCCAGGCGCTTTGCCTGGAGAGATCTTCTGAAATCGCGAACCGGAACAACAGGACTCGCGTAATACCACAGCAACAGAAGTTGAGTAAAATCTGTGCAGTTGCGGAGAAGTCCGGCCAATCCCCGTCGGCAATTTCGCAATCGAACTGTTGCCAAAGGCAAGGACGCGCAATGGCGGAACGTGTTTGTCCGTGGTGGATCGGTTATCTCCTGGCCAGCCCGGTGCGCCGGTGGATGGCGGGGAATCCCGAAAACCTGCTGGAGCCTTATGTCCGGGAAGGAATGACGGTGCTTGAGCCGGGGCCTGGGATGGGATTCTTCACTCTGCCGCTGGCTCGCTTGGTTGGCCCGGCCGGACGCGTGGTCGCGGTGGATATTCAGCCAAGGATGCTGAGCAGTTTGCAGCGCCGCGCACGAAAGGCCGGCGTGCAGGACCGCGTCGAAACGCGGCTCGCGAAGCCGGAAAGCATGGAGCTTGACGGCCTGAAGGGAGCAGTGGATTTTGTGCTCGCGTTCGCTGTGGTCCATGAGATGCCTTCGGCTGGAGCGTTCTTCAACGAGGCGGCGATCGCGCTCAAACCTGGCGGCTTGCTATTCTTCGCCGAGCCCTCCGGCCATGTGGCCCAGGAGAGCTTCCAGAAGGAACTCCATGCGGCGCGCCAAGCCGGGATGGAGAGCGTGAGCCAGCCTGCAGTTCGTCGCAGTCACGCGGCGATCTTGCGCAAGGCTTGAACGAGCCAGCGCCAATCTCTTCAATCTTTGGCGCCGCCGGTGAAGTTTGCCGGGGTGCAATCACTGCTAAACTGAACTCTGATGATCCTCCCGTTTGTCCGCGAAATCTTCGCGGAGCTGGAGCAGGCCCCGGGGTTTGAACGCGTTCGCAGGCACCTAAGCCTGGGTGCGGGGCGGCGGCGTGTGTCCGGATTGACTTGGACGGCGCGGGCCTTGTACCTGCCGCTCATGGCGCGTGCCGCCAAACAGACGGTCATCGCGATCGTGGCCGACAACAAGGCCGCCGAGGCGCTGGAGCCGCTGCTCAAGGCGGGATGCGAGCTGACCGGTGCAGTGGATCCCGCGCGCGTGGTGCGCTTTCCGGCCCACGATGTGCTTCCCTTCGAAAATCTCTCGCCGCACCCCGACGTGCAGGAGCAGCGCGCGGCGGCGTTGTGGAAGCTCTCGACCGGCGCCGTCGATATCCTGATCGCTCCCGTCGAGTCGGCGGCGATGAAGCTCTTCGATCTGGAGTACTACGCCGGGCTGGCGGTGGCGCTGAAGCGCGGCGAAGAGGTCGATCTCGAGACGCTCATCGCGCACCTGTCCAGCGTGGGTTATACGCAGGTGGATCTGGTGGAGATGCCCGGGCAGTTTACGCGGCGAGGCGGAATTCTGGACGTGTACTCGCCGGAGGCTGACCGCCCCGTGCGCATCGAGCTGTTCGGCGACGAGATTGAAACCATCCGCAAATTCGATCCGGAGACGCAGCGTTCGCAGAGCGGGCTGGATGAGACGCAACTGCTGCCGTTGACCGAGACGCCGGTGACGGAACATCTGCTGGCCGCGGTGAACGGGCGGTTGAGCGCGCAGCGCATCGAAACTGACAACGAGGAGATGGCGGCCGAGGCTGCGGCGGCGGGCGGCTTGAGCGTGTTTCCCGGGTGGGAGTTTTTTGCGCCTGTGGCCGGCGCGGAGCGGTCGCTGCTGACCCTCATGCCGCGATGCGCGCTGTTTGTGGACGAGCCGGCGATGGTGCGCAACCAGATCGACCGCTGGTGGAACAAGGTCGAGCAGCGGCATGACCGTTCGGGGATTGGCTCGCTGGTGCGGCCGGAGGACATTTATCTGCGGCCCGAAGTTTTGCAGGCGTCGCTCGAAGCGCACATGGGCCTCGATCTGGATCAACTAGGCGCGGTGGATGTGCTGGAGGAAGACGCGACGCTGGGCGAGATCGAGCTGCCGACGCGGCCCACGCTGCGATTCCATGGCTCGATTCCCGCGCTGACCGATCAGTTGAAAAACCTGATGGCGATGGATACCCGCATCGTGCTGGCCGCTCTGCACCAGGGCGACGTGGAACGGCTGGCGACGGTGCTTCGCGAATACGAGGTTCCCTACCGTCTGGGCAGCCGCGCGCCGCGCCCCGGCGGCGACACCATGCTGGAAGAAGCCAGCCACATGGCGGGCGACCTGCGCGTACCGGTGATTGTGCGTTCCCCGCTGGCGGCGGGGGTGGTCTTCGCGGACGCGAACCTGATCGTCTTCGGCGCCAACGATTTCTCCGATGAAGCCGACGTGGCGGCGCGGCCGGTTCCGAAGAAGTCGAAGACGGCGGCGTTTGTGTCGGATTTCCGCGACCTCGGTGTCGGCGATTACGTGGTACACGTGGAGCACGGCATCGCGCAGTACCAGGGGCTGAAGGAGATCGCGCAGGACGGCCTCTCCATCGAGTTCATGATTCTTGAGTTTGCCGAGGGCGCGAAGCTTTACGTTCCGCTCACCCGGCTGGACCTGATCCAGAAGTACCGATCGACGGATGCGGGGCCGGCGCCGGTGCTGAGCCGGCTTGGCTCGCAGCAGTGGACCAAAACCAAGGCGCGCGTACGCAAGGCCATGCAGGATATGGCCGCCGAACTGCTCAAGCTCTATGCGGAACGGCAAACCGTCGAGGGCAACGCGTTCTCAAAGGACAACGAGTTCCAGAACGAGTTCGAGGATGCTTTCGACTACAACGAGACCGACGACCAGGCGACAGCGATCCGCGCGGTGAAGGATGACATGGAATCGCCGACGCCGATGGACCGGCTGCTGTGCGGCGATGTGGGCTACGGCAAAACCGAAGTGGCCATGCGCGCCGCGTTCAAGGCGGTGCAGGACGGCAAGCAGGTTGCGGTGCTGACGCCGACGACCGTGCTTGGCTTCCAGCACTTCGAGACCTTCAAGCAGCGTTTCGCGCAGTTTCCCATAGCCGTTGAGATGATTTCGCGCTTCCGCACGGCAAAGGAGCAGAAGGACATCATCGAGCGCGTGGCGACCGGCCGGGTGGACATTTTGATCGGTACACACAGGCTGCTCTCAAAGGACATCAAGTTTCAGGATCTCGGCTTGCTCGTCGTGGACGAGGAGCAGCGCTTCGGCGTGCGCCACAAGGAGCGGCTGAAGCAGTTGCGCAAGCAGATCGATGTGCTGGCCATGAGCGCGACGCCAATTCCGCGCACGCTGCACATGTCGCTGGTGGGCCTGCGCGATATGAGCATCATCGAGACGCCGCCCAAGGATCGCATGGCCATTCAAACCGTGGTGGCGCGGTTCGACGAGAAGCTCGTGCGCTCGGCCATCGAGGTGGAGTTGGAGCGCGGCGGGCAGGTGTATTTTGTGCACAACCGCGTGGAATCGATTTACGAAATTGCCGCGCGCATCCAGGAGCTGGCGCCCGCCGCGCGGGTGGCCGTGGCGCACGGGCAGATGAGCGAAAACGAGCTGGAGAAGGTGATGCTCGCCTTCATGCGGCACGAGTTCGACGTGCTGGTGGCGACGACGATCATCGAGAACGGCCTCGACATTCCGCTGGCGAACACGATCGTCATCAATCGCGCGGAACGCCACGGCCTCAGCGAGCTATACCAGTTGCGCGGGCGCGTGGGCCGCTCCAACCGCCGGGCCTATGCGTACCTGCTCATTCCGCCGGAAAACGAGTTGACAGAGATCGCGCGCCGCCGCCTCGCCGCGCTGAAGGAGTTCAGCGACCTGGGCGCAGGCTTCAAGATCGCCGCGCTCGACCTGGAGTTGCGCGGCGCGGGCAACATGCTGGGCGGCGAGCAAAGCGGCCACATCGAAGCGGTGGGATTTGAGCTGTACACCTCGATGCTGGAAACCGCCGTGAAGGAGCTGAAGGGCGAGGCAGCCGAAGAGCGGCCGGCCACGCAGCTCAATCTGGGCATTGCATTGCGCATCGACGAGAGCTACGTGCCGGAAGAGAACCAACGCCTCCGGCTCTACAAGAAGATTGCCGGCACAAGCAGCGAAGCGGCAGTGAACGAGGTGCGGGCGGAGATGGAAGACCGCTATGGCGCGCCGCCTGACGCCACCGTCTTTCTGCTTGAGGCAGCCAGCCTGCGCCTCGAGTGCGAGCGCCTGGGCGTCGCGCAGGTCGACCGCAAACGCAACGATCTGCAGATCCGCTTCATGGAGAATGCTTCAGTAGATCCGGCCTACGTGATGCAACTGGTTTCGCGCAACGCCAAACGCGGCGCGCAGTTCACGCCGCAAGGCGTGCTGAAGCTGCCGCTCAGAGCATCGCGGCCCGACGAGGTTCTGCTCGAGATTCGCGAATTGCTCGCCGGTCTCGCTCCCGCGCCGGTTAGCGCATAAAGACAAGCGGAGTTAGCGGTGTTCGAGTAGTTCGCGGAGTTAACGCGGGTTGCCGTACCAGCTAACGCCGCGATCTGCGTTCACTCCGCTGCCTCTCGCTCCTTCCACTTGATGTTGCATCCGATCGACGGCTTCTGTTCCGTGGGAACCGGCTTGCCGTCGAGCACGGCGTCGATGGCGGCGCGCAGGTCTTTGCCCGTCACAGGAATGCCGTTTCCGGGACGGCTCGAATCGAATTGGCCTCGGTAAACGAGTTTGAAATCGGCGTCAAAGAGGTAGGGATCGGGCGTGCAGGCGGCCTTGTAGGCGTGAGCCACGTCCTGCGATTCGTCGTAGAGATACGGAAAGACAAAGCCATTGTCTTTGGCTTGCTGCTTCAGGTCCGCTGGGCTGTCCTCGGGGTGCGTGATCGCATCGTTGGCGCTGATGGCGACGATGCCCAGCGGCTTGCCGGCGTAGTCGGCGCCGAGCTTGCCTAGAGATTTCTCGATGTGCTTGACATAAGGGCAGTGGGCGCAGATGAACAGCACGAGCAGCGCCTGTTTGCCGCGGAAGTCGTCGCGGTGGACGATCTTGCCGCTGACGACGTTGGTGAGCGCGAAGTCGGGCGCAATGGTGCCGAGGGCGAGCATGGTGGATTCGGTGAGGGACATAACTGTTTCTCCTTTAGCAAGTCAGCGAGTCAGCAAGTTAGGGGGTTAGAGGGTTAGCGGGTTAGAGGGTTTGCGTCCCCACCCTAGCCGCAAAAGCAAAGACGCGGCGAGGATGGGGCGCCCCGCCGTGTTGTTTCCCATTGAGAGAGATGCCGATTTGTTGCGAAGGATTCACCCCGACACAGCCTCTTAAAACAACCCCGCCTGCCGGCCGGGCGCGGCGAGGCCGAAGTGTTCGTAAGCAAGGCGCGTGGCCACGCGGCCGCGGGGCGTGCGGTCGAGGAATCCGATCTGAATGAGGAACGGCTCATAGACCTCTTCGAGCGCGTCTTCCTCTTCCGCGAGCGTTGCCGCCAGCGTGCCCAGGCCCACGGGCCCGCCATCGTATTTCTGCATGATGGTGAGCAGCAGGCGGCGGTCGATCTCGTCGAAGCCGTGCGCATCCACCTCGAGCATGGTGAGCGCCGCGTTGGCCGTAGGCCGGTCGATCGTGCCCGAGCCGCGCACCTGGGCGTAGTCGCGCACGCGGCGGAGCAAACGGTTGGCGATGCGCGGCGTGCCGCGAGAGCGCAGTGCAATCTCTGCCGCACCGTCGCGGTCGATGGGAATCTGCAGCACGTCGGCGGAGCGTTCCACGATGATGCGCAGCTCCTCTTCCGTGTAAAACTCCAGGCGCAGCAGAATGCCAAAACGCGAGCGCAAGGGCGAGCTGAGCAGGCCGGGCCGCGTGGTGGCGCCGATAAAGGTGAACGGCCGGATCTCCATGACGTGGGTGCGCGCGGCCGGCCCCTGGCCGATGATGATGTCGAGCTTGTAGTCTTCGAGCGCGGTGTAGAGCTTTTCCTCGAGCACGGGCTGCAGGCGGTGAATCTCGTCAAGGAAGAGCACCTGGCGCTCGCGCAGATTGGTGAGGATGGCGGTCAGGTCGCCCTGAATTACGAGCGCCGGCCCCGAAGTCTGCTGGAAGCCGACGTCGAGCTCGTTGGCGATGATGGTGGCAAGAGTGGTTTTGCCGAGTCCCGGAGGCCCGAAAAGCAGCACGTGGTCCAGCGCCTCGCCGCGCGACTTGGCGGCTTCCAAAGCGATAGCGAGCTGTTCTTTGGCTTTCGATTGGCCGATGAATTCGCGCAGCCAGCGCGGGCGTAATTTGAGTTCGAAGCTCTGTTCTTCGTCGGCGCGCGCGGCGCTGACCAGCCGTTCCGGAGTGTTGTCGCGGGCGATGGCCATGCTGAGCAGAAGTGTACAGCAAGACCATGGGAGCAGTTCCCGGCCCGGCTTCGATCAAGGTTGCCGCTCCGGGGGCCGATTCGCCTTGAATGTTGCGGCTCTAGAATACATTTTCTCCGGTTTTGCGATAGCGGTTCCTGCCGGCGGCAAAGCAGAAACCCCAAAGAAACGCCGCAAAGGAACCGGCCGGCGAACCACCTGCCGGAGGGCTTTCACTCCCGGCGCGCGCTCCGCATTTTTTACCGTGCGGACAGTGTAGCGATACGATTCGCTGCTCCGGCCAGGAACTGCGCCAAACGGCTTATTGACTGTCTTGATGCCAAACAAAAAGTAACACGTTCGTGTGAGGGCGGCGCAGCGAATAGATGCCCTATAGTCGAAGGCATACAGGCCAGCGAGAGTCTGCCATGACGGCGATGTAGCAACGTCAAAGCGGTCTGCGGGCTCCGGAGGTCAACCATGCATGATCGAGTTTTACCACGGCTGCTTATTCTCATCGGCATTGCGCTGCCGATAGCCGGCTGCACCAATCCCTTAGCGGTCTCCGTCTCGGTTTCGCCCACCTCGCAATCGGTCGCAGTGGGCCAGACCGCGCAGTTCACGGCTCTGGGAGTCTACGGCCATGGGAGTAACCATCCCTCGAGTTCGCAGGACATCACCGATTCCGTCACCTGGACATCCAGCGTGCCCGCCGTGGCCACCATCAGCGCCACCGGAGTTGCCACCGGCGTATCGGCAGGCTCAACGACGATCACTGCGACCATCAATGGATTTACGGGCGTTGTTTCGGCAAGCGCGACACTTACGGTGTCAAGCTCAGGAGGAGGAGGAGTTCCGCCGGGAGCGACGGTGGCCTCTCTGGCGGTGATCCCGGCTTCTCAATCGGTGGCCGTGCCGACGGAAACCGCCCAATTCCTTGCCATCGGGACGACTTCTTCAGGGTCCACAGTCGACCTGACCGGCTCGGTCGCCTGGAGCTCAAGCAGCCTGCAGATCGCGACCATCGGCGTAAATACCGGGTTCGCCACGGCGGTGAGCCAGGGCACGGTGACGATTACCGCTCTCTACTCTTCGAGCGGCAGCACGCTGACCGGGACTGCCACCTTTACCGTGCTGGGCGGTAACGCCGAAGAGTATACCGCAGTGACGATCATCCCCGGTTCGCAATCCGTCTCGGCATCGGGCCAGACCGGCCAATTCATCGCGCTGGCGACATCGGGCACCACGGGCCTCGAGGTGGATGCGACCAACTCGCCGCAAATCACGTGGCAGTCGAGTATTCCATCGGTTGCTACCGTCACATCCGGGCTTGCCTCGGGGAACGGGCTTGCCACAGGAGTGAGTCAGGGCACCAGCACCATCACCGCGTTGTTGACCAACCCCGATGGCTCCCTGGTGTCGAATTCCGCCACGGTCAACGTGACGCTGACGCCGGCGCCGGAACCGCTGCTTTCGCTGACGATCATTCCGAGCGAGATCAGCGTGCTCAATTTGCTGGATGCGGGACAATTTCTAGCGATCGGGACGTTTTCGACTTCTCCAACCGTGAGGGATTTGACCAACTCGGTTACCTGGCTGACCTCCTTCCCCAGCGTTTTCCCTGTCGACTCCAACGGAACTGGGTCTGGAAGTACGGGCTCGGATGCGGGGGTCGTGACCGCATACGGTAGCGGAGGCGCCACGATCATCGCCGAGGCAACGGACGCGCAAACCGGCTCGATCCAGACCGCCACGGCAACCTTCGCTTGCCCGTTGGTGTTGCCGACACCGACGACCCCCGGTTCCTGCTATCCGGGTTCGGAGGCATCGGCACTGCTTTCCACTCTGACGGTTTATAACGAAGGCTTGAACACCACCGACTGGCTGGTGACGGCGCCTTCCGCCACGGGCACGCCTGACGTGCTCCATTGCGGACCTGGTTCGAACGCTGCCGGGCTCGGCGGGTCGGTTTGCGCGGCGACCTACCCGGTAGGCACGACCGTGACCCTGACGGCGCCCGCCGGTGCGGGAGCTTTCGGAGGATGGTCTTACAACTGCATACCAACCTCGGCCGTGACTGCGGGCGGGCCGAATACCTGCCAGGTTACTTTGACCTTCAGCGACACGGTGGGAGCGATTTTTAACTAAGGCAAAAGTGCAAGCAGAAAAGCCGCCCCCGGGGCGGCTTTTTTGTGTCTGCGGACTTCAGGCGTTGCGGCACTGGCGAAGTCTGGTTGCTGCGAGTGGGCTGCGGTTGCGTTGCAACCGGCGACGCAGACGGGATGTGGTTATGCAGGCAGATTCACCACTCCCGCCACCAGCTTGTAGTGATACCCGTTAAGCGGTACCTCGGCGAGACTAATCGTCAGAAAAACCGGTCCGGCGCTATCTCCGGCGATTGTGGAATGCGGGTGTCGGCCCGGGCCGGAGCGCCGGCACCGCGCTTCCCATGTCGGATCAGTGACGGAAATAAGATATTTATCGCCGTCAAAGCAGAAATCAGCCTCTACCCGCAATCTGTCCGGGTACGTCGGATGCGGCCCAACTTTCCAATAAGGTTGTACCGGCCTGATTATTGATAAGGAGTGGCTCAGCTTTTGCGCGAATAGATCATCGGCCGGGACTGTGCTGCTGTAGGTGTGCAAGAGCGGGCCGTCATGATCCAAGTAAGAAGTTAGAGTACCTGCACTCTGCCGTCCATCGAAACGCCCCAAAACTGGCCACGCATCATCGTAAGATGCAGGGACAATCTCCCAGTTTTCAGGCTGCACACTATTGCCCACATACCTTTCGGGGCGTAGATGCAAAATGTCTAGCAGTTTTAGCAACCTACGCTTTTGAGTTTCGCCGTCTATTACGGTGATCTCGGGGTCTGCAAACGCACCGTGCGATTTGGCATTGATAGGCCGAATCCATTCGCCAGTATTGATGTCGATCCCGGCGATGCAATAGCCGTTCATCTTTCTTGAGACGGCCAGGCACAAGAACCTCACTTCGCGCATCGATCTATCCATCTTTTAAAGATGGATGATTCTAACGCCGTCCCAGTGCTTCTGCAAATATTCGAGCGCGAGCCTGCGATGGCAGTGCTCCGCGGTCGGCTCGCTGCACAGCAAGACGGTTTTCTCCCGGAAGCTGTCCTGGGAGAGAACTGACTCGACCTTTCGTGAGCGGATTAAGGCGAGATAGGCTTCGGTATAAACGTCCCAACTTCCCTTGTGCTTCTTGAAAGCGTCGAGTATCTCCTGCGTCGGAGCAAGCAGGGGTTCGTGCTCGTAGGCGGCTCCGCAGATCTCACGAAGGAAGTAAGGCAGGTCGGACTGCTTGGCAAACCCGGCGAGCTGCGATGTATTGTTTAGCCGCACATCGAGCAGGCGCTCGATAGCGTTGGCCTTCAGCGTGCCGAAGAACTCTCTGGCGCTCTTTTGGGTAAAACCGATGCTGTAGATCTCCATTTGTCCTCTTCGATTTCCGCAAAGAGTTCTCCTTGCGCGTCGACCAGCGGCTTCCCCGAGTCCGCGGTAACTTGCGCGTCGGATTCGACGCGACCGTCGCCGCGGATATGAAGCATGGTGTTGCCGTGCTCCGTGAGGACGCGGCCGACGAGCAGGCGGCGATGGCAGTGGGCTGGATCCTCCTCGCCGCAGAGCAGGGCGACGCGGAAACGCTCCATCCTGGCCTCAAGCCGCGCGATGGCCACCTGGAAGCGGGCGTCGTCGCGCAGGCGGCTGTAAAGAACATGCCCTTTGGCGTCGTAGCAGGCCGGATCGGCCGGGCGCCCACCCAATTCGGCGCCAAAAAAAAGATAGTGGATCCTCGCCTGTTCCAGCGAGAACTGTATGAGTTCCCTATCGAACTGCGGGACGTACTTCGAATAGGGTGAGCTACGTGTATCGGCCACTACCTCGACCTTGTGGTGGCGCAGGAGGCCGAGCCATATATCGATCGCGTGATTGGAATGGCCAACGGTGAAGAAGCTGCTCATACGCAAGCCCTTGCAAATGAGAATAGCACCTGGGCAAATGTCTGTTGCGGAACACCGGGGGACTCCGTGAGCCGGCGGTTTAGACTAAAAGAGTTCGATCGAGAGTAATGGCTCACCGGTTTGGCATGCTTCGCCGCTTTCGCTTCAATCTGCCGCAGCGCATTGCGGCGGGGCTGTTGGCGCTCTTTCTCCTCCAGGGGTTCTGGCTCACCAGCCGCCAGACGCTGACGGACAACGACTACCAATACGCGCGCTGCGGCCGCGAAACCTGGGAAAGGCCGTCTCCTCTGGCCGGCTACTACACCTCCTGCGGGAACATTCACGACGGCATTCTGGCTTACCGGCTCGCCGGGCTCCCGCTCACGCTGAATCTGCTTGCCCAACGCGGAATGGATCTGTTCCGCAAGCCGGAGAACCGCGTAGTACAGGAGGGAGGCAGCGAGCTGAGCACCTGGGAACTGCGGCACCAGATGACGCACATTCTGCTGTTGCTGCGCCTGCCGTTTCTCTTTGCCGGCTGCGCGCTGGGCGGGTGCATCTGGTGGGTGACGCGGAGGCTCTACGGCAACCTGGGCGGCTACACGGCGCTTGCCCTCTATTGCTTTTCTCCGGCGATATTGAAGGCCTGCGTGACGCCCAGCCCCGAGGTGTGGGCCGCGCTGGGCGTCTATGGCGGTGTGTATACCTGCATCGGCGTAGCCCACGCCATGCTGGGACCGCGGCGCAAATGGCGGCCGCGCATTGTGCTGCTTACCGTCATCCTCGGCATCGCCGCGGTGGCTCACATCGTGGCGCTGCCTGTTGCCGCGCTGCTGGGGCTGGCGGCCATGGTGTGGATCGCCGAAGGCCGCAGAAGCCAGGCGCTGCCCGTGGTGCTCGCCGGCTCGGCAGGCGCGCTGGTGCTGGTGTTTGCCTGCTACGGCTTCTCGCCGGATGCGTACAGTTATGTGTTCCGTTCGTCGGCGGGGTTTCTGTGGCTTTCCACGGATCCGGCGCGGAGGTTCTTCTTGGCGCTCGCCAATGGCGGAGTGACGGTGGCCTGCGGCGCGGCCTGCGTGCTCTATCTGGCCGCGCGCAAGTCGCGCTACTTCGGCAATACGGTCCCCCTGCTCTGCGCTTTGATTCTCATGGCCCTCGTGATGACCGGCGCGCCGGGAAGTCCCTGGCTGTGGTCGCTGCCGTTTCTGCTTACGTTTGTGGGCGGCGTGTTTGCCGACGCATACGAAGGCCCGCGCGGGCGTCTGACGCTGGTTGCCGGCGGCGCGATTGTGCTGTTGCAGGCGGTGTTCTGCGTGCTGAGCCTGCCGGGTTTGTTGTAGCGATCCGGGGGCGGGGAGAGAAAGCTGCGCGCCCTACCAATGCGCGCGGACGAGGCCCGCGAACAAGCCTCGCCGCCGCCAAATTCAAGCAAGAAATCGGGAGTGTCCCCGAGGAATGAGCGGCGTTTGCCGTAAACCCGGCGTAGCCTCATAACTATAAGTAAAATAAGAGCTTATTTTCACATCTCCGCCTTGCTAAAACCCCCTTCGAGCCATTAAAATAAAGGCAGAGACCTGCGGACCCGGCCCCGCTTTTTCCGGACCTTTTTGCCGCCCTCCTGCGGGCCACGAAAAATCTATGGCAGACGATCAGAATCCCCAACTCCCTCTCGACGGATCGAACCCTCCCGGCGGCACGAATCTCATTCCCATCAACATTGAAGAGGAGATGCGGCGCTCCTATCTCGACTACTCCATGTCGGTGATCATCGGGCGCGCGCTCCCTGAGGCCCGCGACGGCCTCAAGCCCGTGCACCGGCGCGTGCTCTACACCATGAGCGAGATGGGCCTGGAGTACAACAAGAAGTACACCAAGTGCGCCAAGGTAGTCGGCCAGGCCATGGGCGTTTACCACCCCCACGGCGACAGCGCCATTTACGACACGCTGGTGCGTCTGGCGCAGCCGTTTTCCATGCGCTATCCGCTGGTGGATGGGCAGGGCAACTTCGGCTCGGTCGACGGCGATCCGCCCGCCGCCATGCGTTACACCGAGTGCCGCATGGAGCGCATTGCCGGCGAGTTGCTGGCCGACATCGAGATGGAGACCGTGGACTTCGTGCCTAACTATGACGAGTCCACCGAGGAGCCGACGGTTCTTCCCACGCGAATCCCCAACCTGATCGTGAACGGATCGAGTGGCATCGCGGTGGGCATGGCGACGAACATTCCTCCGCACAATTTGACCGAAGTAGTAAACGCGGCCATCGATCTGATAAAAAATCCGAAAGCCGGCCTGGCCGAGGTGCTGAAGCACGTGCACGGGCCGGACTTCCCTACCGGCGCCATCCTCTATGGCCGCAGCGGCATTGCGGAGGCTTATCGCACCGGCCGCGGACGATTCCTCATGCGCGCCCGCGTGGCTACCGAAAGCGTCACCAAGGAACTCAAGGCGCTGGTCGTCACAGAGCTTCCCTATCAGGTGAACAAATCCACGCTCTTCAAGCGCATCGCCGAACTGGTAGAGAGCAAGGTCATCTCGGATATCGACATCGGCAGCGAGCGCACGCGCGACGAGAGCGACCGCGACGGCATGAGATTCGTGATTGGGCTGAAGCGCGGCGCACAGCCCGAGATCGTGCTCAACCAGCTCTTCAAGCACACGCAATTGCAGGAGAGCTTTTCCATGATCTTCCTGGCCGTGGTCAACGGCCAGCCGCGCGAGATGGGCCTCGCCGAAGCCATCCGCGTCTTCATCGACCATCGCATCGACGTCGTCCAGCGCCGCACCGTCTTCCTCTTGCGCAAGGCGCGGGAGCGCGAGCACATCCTCGAAGGCTTGAAGATCGCGCTCGACAACCTCGACACCGTGATCAAGATCATTCGCGGATCGAGTTCGCGGGCCGAGGCGCGCGAAAACCTGTACGCGTGGGGCAAGGGCACTGAGATCGTCATCGTGCTCGACCGCGAGCTGCAGCGGCACGAGGAGCGCGGCCTCACTCTCCGCCAGGTCGATGCCATCCTCGAACTCCAGCTCTATCGCCTCACCCAGCTCTCCGTCGACGAACTCCTGAAAGAGTTGAAGGAGATTCGCGAAAAGATCGCCGATTACGAGGAGATCCTGGCCAGCGAAAAGAAGCTGCGCGCCGTGATCGTGAAGGAGCTCGAAGAGGTGCGCGACAAGTACGGCGACAAGCGGCGCACCGAGATTGTGGACGAAAGCGCGGAACTGCAGCTCGAAGACCTCATCGCCGATGAGCAGGTCGCCGTCACCGTCAGCCATCAGGGCTACCTCAAGCGCACGCCGATCTCGATTTACCGGCAGCAGCGCCGCGGCGGCACTGGACGCATGGGCATGAAGACCCGCGAGGAGGACTTCGTCTCGCAGCTCATCGTCAATTCCACGCACGCTTACCTGCTCTGCTTCACCAACACCGGCCGCGTCTACTGGCTCAAGGTCTACGAGGTCCCCGACGTCAGCGCCGCGGGCAAGGGCAAATCCATCCAGAGCCTGCTCAATCTGCAGTCGACCGAAAAAGTGTGCGCCATCCTGCCCGTCCGCGATCTCGAAGAAGAGGGCAAGTTTATCTTCTTCGCCACGCAAAAGGGCACGGTGAAGAAAACGCCGCTCAAGGACTTCTCCAACGTGATGTCGCGGGGCATCATCGCCATCGGCATCGACGCGGACGACGAGCTTGTGGCGGCGCGCATCACCGACGGCTCGCAGGTCATCTTCATCGCCACCCACCTCGGCATGGCCATCCGCTTCGAGGAGGGCGACGTACGGTCGATGGGCCGGCCCGCCTACGGCGTGCGCGGCATCGCCCTCATCAAGAACGATTACGTGGTCGGCGTCGCGGTCACGCCCAAGGAGCACGCGGCGGGCGCCTATCGCATTCTCTCCGTCACCGAAAACGGCTTCGGCAAGCGCACCAATGTCGAGGAGTATCGCCTGCAAACGCGCGGCGGCAAGGGCGTCAAGAACCTGTCCGTCACCGAGCGCGTCGGCCGCGTGAATTCCATTCAACTGGTCGACGATTTGTCGGAGCTGATGGTCATCAGCCAGTTCGGCAAGATCATCCGCTGCGATACCAAGACCATTCGCTCCGCAGGGCGCGCCACCCAGGGCGTGCGCATTCTTAATCTGGAGCCCGACGACAAGGTCGCCGCCGCCGTCATCATCCCGCCGGAAGAGCTGAACGGCAACGGCCACGAGGAACAGCCGACGCTGCTGCAATAGGATAATTGTCAGTGAATCGGAGCTATCTTCCAGGGCGTCTGCCGCGGCGGACGAGACCTGGGGCGCAAGGCCAGCGGCCGAGAGATCCCCATGAAAAATAAAGGGGAAGACGCAATTATGTTCAATGGAATCCTCAAGCCAGCAGATGCTGCGAACGCGATCCGTTCCGCCCGTATCACAGCGCGCGACCTACTCGATACAGCAGAACTTCTATTCGCACTGAAGAGGTTCCAGCACTCCGCTGCCATGTCCATCTTGGCAATCGAGGAATCTTCAAAGCTAGCTCTGCTCCTAATGATTTTTCTCGGAATCGGAAGTGATCGGACGAAGCTCTGGAGATCATATCGCAACCACCGCGCAAAGACGGCTTGGCTGAACCCAGCCATCGAATCCAGAATTCGGGTCACGTTTCCCCAAATCTCTAGAGAAGATGCAAAAAAACTTGCTGAGGCTGGTCCGGGACCGGAACAGCTTGAATCCTCGAAGCAACACGCGATTTACTCAGACTGCCTTGAGGTCTCAGGGAAGTTCATTTCGCATTGCCCGAGCCTCGCCGAATGGCGCAGCACTGCTTGGGAGCGCCTATGTGAAGCACAGGCGATGGTTGCGGGCATGAGAGACTATCCGCCAGAGGAGCTCAAGATTTGGCAAGAGCACATTACTCGCGCTGCCACCGAGGGGCGGCCACCGCTTTCGGCGTTGCCGGCATTGCATCAAGAGCTTCTGGAAAAGCGGTTTGTCCAAGAGGGCTGGTGGAAAACCTTGCTCGAAGATGCGGAATTTGAAGCCAATCGGAACGAATAGGCACCTGAGCGGCTGGCCCATGTTCTAGACAGCCAGCTCACCACGACCAGAGGCGCCCCAGGTCTCGCCTCCGAAACCTGGGATTCTGAAGAGTCACCCATCCGTCAACCCCGCCTGCGCTCCACACGCCGGATCGTCTTATCCATCGGCCGGGTGCCCGAGTTCCGATTTTGAGACCTGGGAGGTCCGCCGCCAAGCGTTTGCCCCGGTCAATAGGGTTCCAGCTCCCCATTCTTTTTGCGACGAAACCGCCGAATCGTCTTATCCACCGGCTTGTTCGGATCGTAGACGACGCCCAGCTTTTCCCAGGCCGCCAGGCTAAGTTCAGACACCAGCTCCATCCGCTCGCCGACGGAAAGGCTTGCGCAGTTCTTCACCTTCTCCTTCAGGTGCTCCGGCACATAGTTGTAATCAAACTTCGATTCATCAACGCTCATAACAAGATTCCACCCACCTCCACCCCGCTCACACCGTCCAATCCTCCACGACCAGCCCATTCACCCTTTGGAACTCGCGTGTATTCGCGGTCACCAGAACGAGATTCCGGGCAAAGGCCTGTCCGGCAATCAGCGTGTCGTACTCGCCGATGCGCTTGCCCTGTCGTTCGAGTTCCGCGCGAATCTCCCCTGCCGCCTGGGCATCCTGCGCGGAATAATCGAGCACCGTAACTTCCCGGCTCAGAAAAGCTGACAACGCGAGCGCGTTTTGCGCCGCCAACTGGCTCTTTGCTACGCCATACCACAGCTCATGGACAGCGATCGATGAGGTCGCCAACAAGGCTCCACTACGCTCAGCCTTCAAATAGGCCGCTCGTGCGTTGCGCGAATTCCCATTGATAAGTGCGATGCAGATATTCGTGTCGAGCAGGTAGTTCACTTGAAGTACTCACGAATCGGTGCCAAATTCTGCTTGCGCCCCTCGGGAAAGATCGGATCCCCTTTGAGCGCGTCAATTCGTGCAAACCACTCCTCGACCGATTCCTTCTTCGCATCCGGAACCGGCTCCAGCAACACGCCCGCGCCCATGCGCGTAACCCGCACGCGATCGCCCGCAAAACGGAACTCCTTGGGCAGTCGCACAGCCTGGCTCCGGCCGTTCCAGAACAGCTTCGCGTCGGTCGATTTCAGCTTGGCTTCAGCTTTTGACGGCACACGCTCCTCCAGATGGTCAATATCATAAGTATATACCATTTTTCTTTCCGTGTACTCGTCACTGCCGACTCGCTTGTCCCTGGGCACCTACGTCCCTCAGTCCCTGCTTTCTGTCAAGCCCCTCGCCACGCCAACAAGCCTGCCATGTCCGTTCTAAGTCGTTCATTTTCTGTTCTCTGACCCATGATCTCTGATCTCTGCCTACTTTGCAGGTAATTTCGGCCTTCCGGCGCATACTCAATCCATGAGCGTTCAACCAAGCCGTCTTTCCCTCGCAGACGCGCTGCCTCGACCCCGCCCGCAATCTCGCCGCCCAAGCTCGCGAACGCATACCCCTACCCCCCTATACCCGGATGGGGTATTAAAACAGCTCATTTTGTTGAGCAAGTCATTTGGAATCAGCAGGGGACTTCCTCGAAACGCCCGAAACCGCGGCGAAATTCGTCGCGAAACGTCGCAAAACGTCGCAAAACAATCGCGGCTTTCATGCCCCGGGTCACACGTGTTAACCGCTGCCTTCACCTGCTCCTAACTGCATCCGCTCGTCGATCCGCAGCTCATGCAGCGGTAGCAACTGCCGTTGCGCACCATGATGGCTCCGCACGTACCGCAACTCGGCGCGTCGCCCATGTCGTACATGCCGCGCATGGCATCGGCCGCATGGTAGAGGCCGCGATCCTGCAGGCTCGGCCCATGCGTCGGAGCATGCGTCGGCCCATGCGCCAGACCAGCCTGCGCTTCGCGCTGCGCCTGCAGCTCGGTCATCCGCCTCGGTGTTCCGGCGCTCGGCTCCGGCTGCGGCTCCGGAGCGATGCCGCCGCCCGGGCGCGGGCCTGTCGCCGCCATCTGGCTCAGCCGCTTGGCCACTTCTTCGGCCAGGCGGGCAATGTGCTGCTGCGTCGAGGCGTCCGCGTCTTCATCGGCATCGCTCTCCGGCAGCAGGCTCGGCGAGGCAGGCAGTTGCGGCGCCTTCGGCGCCAGCCCGGCGAAGAGCGTCAACTGCTCGCCGGATAGGAAGCGCAGGTTGAGCCAGCGGAAGATGTAGTCCATCAGGCTCTTGGCATAGCCAATCTGCTCGTTGCCCGTCCAGCCCGAGGGCTCGAAGCGCGTGTGCGCAAACTTCTCGCACAGCACTTTCAGTTGTACGCCGTGCTGCAGGGCGAGCGAAACCGAAGTGGCGAATGCATCCATCAGGCCGCTGACCGTCGATCCCTCCTTCGCCATGCGGATGAAGATCTCGCCCGGCTGGCCGTTGGGATACAGGCCGACGGTGATGTAGCCCTCGTGGCCGGCAATGGAAAACTTGTGCGTGATCGACGCCCGCTCTTCCTGCAAGCGGTGGCGCACCGCGCGCGGCGGCGCGTTCAGGTCCTGCTCGTCCTTGCCCGGCTCTCTTCCGGCATCGAGCGCCGGCGCTGCCGTCAGCACCGGCACCGCGGCGGCGGTGGCGATCTCGTCGAGCGCCCTCTGGAAGGCCTGCACGCCGGCCAGCAACTGCATGGCGCTCACCTCCACCTTGTCGCCGGAGTGCGTCTCCAGCGTCTTCAGGTCGGCTTCCGCGGCGGGTTGCGACGCAGCCATGTGCCCCAGCAGACGGTTCCCCGCCGCGTCCAGCGGCGAAGGCTCTTTCTTCGCGTCCATGCTCGTATTCAGCGGCTGCGTGCCCTTCGAACCGTCGCGGTAAATCGCCACTGCCTTGATGCCCTGGCGCCAGCTTTCCGCGTATGCCTCGGCCACGTCTTCCACTGTTGCCTCGTGCGGCAGGTTCACCGTCTTTGAGATTGCTCCCGAGAGGAACGGCTGCGCCGCCGCCATCATGTTGATGTGCCCCATGTAGTGGATGGAGCGCGTGCCCTTGGCCGGCTTGAAGCTGCAATCGAACACCGCCAGGTGCTCGGGCTTGATGCCCGGCGCGCCCTCGATTGTGCCCGTGGCGTCTATATAGCTGACGATGGCGTTCACATCGTCCTCGCCATAGCCCAGCTTGAAGAGCGCCGGCGCCACCGTCTGATTGACGATCTTGATCATGCCGCCGCCCACCAGCTTCTTGTACTTCACCAGCGCCAGGTCGGGCTCGATGCCCGTGGTGTCGCAATCCATCATGAAGCCGATGGTTCCCGTGGGCGCCAGCACCGTAGTTTGCGAGTTGCGATAGCCATAGCGCTCGCCGTAGAGCAGCGCCATGTCCCAGCTCTCGCGGCTGGCGCCGATCAGCGCGTCCAGTTGCGGCACCGTGAATGGCTCCCGGGGCGCCGCGGCAACCGGCTTGCCAATCTTGTTTACCTCGGCGCGGTGCATGCGGACCACATCGAGAAACGGTTCGCGATTCACGTAGTAGCCGGGGCATGCTCCGCCCTGGTGCTCCACGGATGCGGTCAGCGGCGTCGCCGAGCTCAGCGGCGGGCACTGCGCCGCGATGATCGCCGACTGCAGATACGCCTGCCCGGTCATGATCGCGGTCATGCTCGCTGCCAGGTCACGCCCGGCCTCGGAATCGTAGGGCAGCCCGAACGACATCAACAGCGCGCCCAGGTTGGCGTAGCCCAGCCCCAGCGGCCGGTAGTCGTGCGAGTTCCGGGCGATAGCTTCCGTCGGATATCCCGAGTTGTCCACCAGGATCTCCATCGCCGTGATCAGCACCGAGATTGCGTGCCGGTACGCCGGAATATCGAACGTCCCCGCCGGCGTCACGAACCGCATCAGGTTCAGGCTGGCCAGGTTGCACGCCGAGTTGTCCAGGAACATGTACTCACTGCACGGATTAGAAGCGTTGATCCGCGCCGTGTTCTTCGACGTGTGCCACCTGTTGATCGTGTCGTCGAACTGCATCCCCGGATCGCCGCACTGCCAAGTCGAATCGGCAATCTTGCGCATGATCTCCCGCGCCTTGTAGATCTTCACCGGCTGGCGGCCCTTCACCGTGTACGTCGTGAAGTCGCCGTCAGCCTCGTAGGCGCGCATAAACTCGTCACTGACCCGCACGGAATTGTTGGCGTTCTGGAAGAAGATCGAAGAAAATGCCTCCGAATCCGGCCCGCTTCCGTCGTAGCCCGCCTTGATCAGCGTGAACGCCTTCGCCTCCTCCTTCGCCTTGCACTCGATAAAATCCAAGATGTCGGGGTGGTCCACGTTCAGGATCACCATCTTCGCCGCGCGGCGCGTCTTGCCGCCGCTCTTGATGACTCCCGCGAAGGCGTCAAACCCGCGCATGAAGCTCAACGGACCGCTGGCTACGCCGCCGCCCGACAAGAGCTCCATCGACCCGCGCAACGACGACAGATTCGTCCCCGTGCCCGATCCCCACTTGAACAGCATTCCTTCCGTCTTGGCCAGCGTCAGGATCGAATCCAGCGAGTCGTCCACTGCATTAATGAAGCAGGCCGAGCACTGCGGATTCCTGTAGCCCGTCGCCGAGTACTGCACGCCCCCCGTCACCGGATCCCAGTGCCAGTTCTGTCCGTCCGCCTCCGGCTCCAGCCGGTCGCAACCCACGTTGAACCACACCGGCGAGTTGAACGCCGCCTTCTGCGCCAGCAGCAGGTGCGCCAACTCGTCGTGGAAGATCGCCGCATCCAGCGGCGTGGCAAAGTACCCCCCGGCAAGGCCCCAGTCGCGCACTGTCTCCACCACGCGCGCTACCAGTTGCCGTACGCCCGTCTCGCGTTCCGGCGTGTCCAACTGCCCATGCAGGTACTTCGAGGCCACGATGTTCGTCGCTGTCATCGACCAGTCCACCGGAACCTCGACGTCCTTCTGCTCGAAGATCGTGTTGCCCTTGGCGTCCGTGATCAATGCCGTCCGGCATTCCAACTGGACCTCGTCGTATGGAGAGATGCCCTCCTTCGAAAACCGGCGGGAAAAGGTCAGGCCCTCCTGAGCGCGGGGGGTGGATTGGAAGGCAACAGCCGAAGTCTGAAGGTAAGCCTCGTTCATCTTGATCCTCTCCAGGGGAAAATTCAGTGAACAAATCCTTGCGTCCGGCCGCGAGGCCAGAGTGCGGGCCAGCCCGCAACATTTTGAAAACAAACGGAAGACGGGGTTAAAACTCCACGAGCTTCGGTGTCGCCAGCGGCTTGCCGACGCTCCAGCCTTCCCCTCGTCGCCGTGCCCCGCAGCTATCTTCGCCAAGCAGGAACTGCTGTCGCGTATGCCCACTCGCGAGACGCTGGAAGGAGCACCTGAACTCGGGAATTGCTCGATTCGCTCCGGTCTTGCGTTACAGTCTGTTTACAGCCGCAGATGAAAAAATACCGCTGTCCGTGGTGCGTGTCAACAACAAACCACAACATCTAGTATTTTGGTCACATTTCGCGCACCTGCTCTCTAAACCCCGTCATTTGCCTGTGGAAAGTTTGAAACAGCCTTACGCGGCGCGGGGTTGCGCGGTCCAGAGTGCCTAAATCCTGGAGCAAACACAGCAGTTTCTGAAATGGTATAGCCGCATTCACGAGATTGAAGCCGGCGCGACCAGCAGGGAGCGACGACCCTTGCAAACGCTTTGATCGGACACGGTATTTCCGAAACTGCTCTACGGCGGTTCTCCTGCAACTATGAGCCATTTCGGACTGAATTCAAGGCGGCTTTTTCTTGATGAAAAAGCCACTTAGCGATTGTGCCTTGGTCTACACCTGCAGGAGACCCGCTATAGTGGGTCCCATCCTGGCCTTGGCCCACTCCTCAAGCCTAGCCTTATCCCGACCCCGGCACAAGGCGCAGAAACTGTGCATTTGGCGGCATTCTTGTTTAAGTTGTGGACAATTAAGGCCGGTCAGGCTGTCTCCGGGTTCACGGCTGGGGTATGCCCGGAATCAAGTGCCGGGGCAGGACGCGCGCAATCACCACTCGTTTTGCCTCGGTCGCATAGAAAAACACGTGCGCGCTGTACTCGATCCTGCGCAGCCCTGGGAGGACGGCCTCTGAGCGCCGGCCCAGTGTCGGGTCGCTGGCGATGAGTTGGAAGCATTTCCAAAGGCCTTGTACATAACGTTTGCTTTCAGCGCTTCCCTGGCTCTTTGCGATATATCTTGCGATCGCCTTCATATCCCATTCTGCAAGTTTGGTTACGCTGCAGCTCCGCATGGATTCTCCTGCGCCTCTTTCTGCTCGGTCAACGCGTCGATGAACGCAAACATCCGGTCGAGAACGCCCGGATCCGCGTCTCCGCTGGCAAGCCCCTCCTCGATCGCAGAACACAACGCAGCCAGCCTTCCCTCTTGTTCCCGCTCTTCACGATCCAGCAGGCGCAGCGCCGCGCGGATCGCTTCGCTGCCGCTAGCATAGCGCCCTCTCTTTACAAGAGAATCAACGCAGGGATCCAGCTCTTTGCTGAGAAAAACGATGCGAATTGGCATTGCCAAGCCCCCGGGGATGTCGGTGACGAACCTTCTACCGCTTTAGGTGAGACGATCCAAGGCGGCACAAGGTTGCTTTGTTGAGGGCAAATGTTTTTCTACGGCGGTTCTCCTGTAACTAAGTGCCATTCCGGACAGCATTCAAGGTGGCTTTTTCTTGATGAAAAGGACACTTAGCGATTGTGCCTTGGTCTACACCAGCAGGAGACCCGCTATAGTGGGTTCCATTCTAGCCTTGGCCCACTCCTCCAAGCCTAACCTTATCCCGATCCCGGCACAAGGCGCAGGAACAGTGCACTTAGCCCCTGCGCCTGTTCAACTTGTGGACATTTGGAGCGATCTGCGGGCGGCGGCCCGGCTCGAAGGCGATCGGCCAAGCTTGCCAATCGCCTCGCGACCGGTTCAGTTTGTGCTCGCCGGGGGAGTGCTTGCACCTGAGGGACCTGCAGGGCTGTTCGTGGTGGCTTGCGTCCCGCCTGCGGGAGATTGGCCCTGTACGTTATTGCCATTCCCGCCCTGCGATCCAAGCTTGTAGCTAATTGCGAAACCGAATCCCCAACGATATGGAGTAGAGGTCGGCAAAGTGGTGGTAGGCGCCACGGTCTGCGGTCCCACAGATAGTCCACCGGCGAGTTGAGTGACCTCTCCCGCATAAGCTCCAGCGGTCAGGAAGACGTGCTGGCCGGGCGAGGCCCAGGACAGGCCGGCCAAATACTCCAGGTTCGTTCCACTGCTTGAATTCGACTTGATCGTCGCCCCAAAACTGAAGTAGTTCGGGACAAATGTCCGCCACTGACTCCAAGAAACATCCGCGAATCGCACTGTCGCCAAAGCCATCGGGAGGATGCGCCAGCCAGCGCCTCCGTCATCGACAATGCAGCCCCCTGCAGCGCTAGAGGGACACGCCGCACTGGAGCCGGCAGCCGCCGTTGAATAGGAATGCTGTGCCAGCGGCGAGAACACGATGCCCGCCGATTCGAATGTGCGCGGTCCTTGGCCAAAGTTCAAGGTAAAGGACGTCGAACCCTGCGTTGGCGTGGAGCAGCCCGCCGGTTGCGCCGCCTTCTGCCCCTGGGCGGAGCCGGTTGGGCTGGATACCGGCGATGAGTTTTGCGACGCCTGGGACGACACGCAGGAGGACGGGGGTTTATTCGTCCAGGAAACCGTAACGACCACCGCGGTCTGGACCCGATCCTCGGGCGGGATCCGCAGCTCGATTTCAAAATTGCTCGGATCCATCGCGATCTGCTGAAGCGATGCGATATTGGTGGCCAGAGTAGTCGCTGCGGCCGCTGCTCCGTTCACCTCGCTCGTCAACTGATCCATCTTCGAATTCGCCGACCCAGCAGGGCTGAAGAGTGTCTGCAAAAACGTCTGGTCCGCGCTGATTAGCTGCTGCACGCCGGCATCATTGGCGCAGTTCTCAGGCGCTTTCAACGTCCCGTTAAGCTGCAGCGCCTGGGCGGAAATGCTTGTCGCGACGTCGGAATACGACTTGCCCACGAATGACGCCAGCGCGGAGTTGCTCTTCACATCGCCGGATGTGACGCTGGGCACCGTGGACAACGCCTGGACCGAGGCCATGTCCAGAGTTTTGGTTTGGTCCAAGAAATCAGCCTGGCTCGGCTTCGATCCATCCGACTGAACGTTCTTCTCAAGATTGTCGATCGCTTGTAGGTAGGCATTCTGCGCCTTGTTCACCCTGTCCCGGTAGGCGTCTGCGAGCCCAGCGAGAGCATTCTCCTGGCCCAAAAGACCATTGACGGCCGAATGGGCGCTCGCGTACTGCACCGAGCACAATAGCGATTTATTAGCTGGGTTTTCGGACGACTGCAGCGGGGCTTTGGCTTCCGCTGCTTGCGCTTGTCCAGTTGGGGAGGGGACGCTAAGCAAGCTCAAAAAGCTGCTCCCGTTGACCTCCGCGTACTTCGTGCCGCTGATCGAGACGGTGAAGCTTCGCACAAGCGGATTGATCCCCCTCACGACAATCGTCAAGGAGCTCGCATTTTTCAAGTGAATAGGAACATCGCGAGGCGTGGAGGATGTACTGCCATCGCAGTAATAAAACGACTGCGGTTGGCCGCCAGGGATGACCACGGACGGTGTCGATATGCCACTGCAACTAATCTGCTGTGCACGAAGACGGGCGGCACCAAAGGACAGCGCTAGCGCCATTACTGCGGCTATGTTGAGAATCCGCGAAAGGTACTTCAAGGCAAAACCTCCTTCGAGACCCCAATCATCGGCCCTGGCGAGGAACCGCGGACCACCGCGCGCACGAAACCCAAGCCTGTGACCCTGTGCGGGAAGAATATGTGGGGGAACGCCCGCAGCCCTCAGCAGCCAGCAAGCATCAACAGACCCGATCCATCGGGGGGATTGGATGCAGCATAGCTCGGAATTCACTGGATGCAAGAGGGAAACGCGGTCTTGAATAAGAAAACTACGTTACGAAGGAACACTGTCCCCGAGTAATCCAATCTAGGTTACCCGCACAAACCGAACCCGGATCAGCCGGTCCGCCAGCCAGGTGAAGGTTCGCGAGGCCGTCCCACCATCAGCAAGCCGGCCACCGGCTCAACCGCTAACCGTCTGCAGCGTGTTGAGCCGGCAGCATTCAAACTATAACCCCTCATTTCAGCTGAGACGCTTCAGCCGGCTCGTCGCTCTTGATGCGCATACCGTAAAACGATCGGTAAACGAAGAAGAACGATACAGCGAAGAATACCGCTGCCAGCAGACGCGTCCAAAACACGCCGCTGGTAGCAGTCATCTGAACTGCCAGCTCGACAGCGAGCAACCCAAAGAGCGTGGTGAACTTGATCACCGGATTGAGCGCCACGGCGGCTGTATCCTTGAATGGATCGCCCACCAGGTCGCCCACCACCGTCGCCTCATGCAGAGGCGTTCCTTTTTCGTGTAAATCCACCTCGACGATCTTTTTGGCGTTATCCCATGCGCCGCCGGCATTGGCCATGAAGATGGCCTGGTACAACCCGAAGATCGCAATCGAGATCAGATAGCCGATGAAGAAGAAGGGATCCAGGAAGGCAAAAGCTAATGCGGCAAAGAACAGCGAGACGAAGATGGTCAGCATCCCGCTTTGCGCGTAACGGGTGCAAATGGCCACCACCTTCTTGCTGTCAGCGGTGGAAGCTTTCTCGGTTCCTTCAATGTGGATATTCCTCTTGATGAACTCCACGGCGCGGTAGGCGCCTGTGGTCACCGCCTGCGTGGCAGCGCCGGTGAACCAGTAAATCACCGCGCCGCCTGTAATCAGGCCGAGCAGAAAGGGAGCGTTGAGAATCGAGAGCTTTGCAACGGCCACTGGGTCTCGAAGGGAATTGGTCAGCGCCATGATGGTGGCGAAGATGAGAGTGGTGGCGCCCACGACGGCCGTGCCAATCAACACCGGCTTGGCGCTGGCTTTGAAAGTGTTACCGGCGCCGTCGCCCGCCTCCAGCACCCTCTTGGCGCGCTCAAAGTCCACTTCCACGCCGAACTGCTTTTTCACATCCTCGCGCACGCCTGGCTCGTTTTCGATGAGCGACAGCTCGTAGATGGATTGCGCGTTGTCCGTCACCGGTCCAAATGAATCGACGGCGATGGTCACCGGTCCCATGCCGAGGAAGCCAAAAGCAACCAGGCCAAAGGCGAACATCGGCGAAGCCAGAATTACCTGCTCGAATCCCGCGGTGCTCACTGCGTAGCCAAGGGACATCAAAATGATGACCGCGCCCCCAAGGTAGTAGGCGGAAAAATTCCCGGAGACGAACCCGGACAGGAGACCGAGAGCAGCTCCACCCTCCCTCGCCGACGCTACCACCTCTTGCACATGGCGGGCCTTGGTTGATGTAAACACCTTCACCAGCTCGGGAATGAGAGCACCCGCAATAGTCCCGCAGGATGTAATCGTCGCCAGTTTCCACCAGAGTGTCGGGTCTCCACCCAGATTGGAAAGCAGCAGATAGGTGATCGGATAGGTTACGCCAATGGTCACCACGGAAGTGATCCACACCAGCGAGGTGAGCGGCGCTTCGAAGTTAAATTCGTACGCTTTGCTGTACTTCGCCCTGGCGACCAGCTCGTTAATGTAATAGCCCGCAACTGCGGCCACCAGCATGGCCACGCGAACCGCAAACAGCCAGACCAGTAATTGCACTCCAATGACATCGCTCTTCGCGCCCAGCATGATGAATGCAATGAGGGCGACCTGGACCACGCCGTAGGTCTCAAAACCGTCGGCAGTGGGTCCGACCGAATCGCCGGCATTGTCTCCCGTGCAGTCGGCAATCACGCCCGGGTTACGGGCATCGTCTTCTTTCACGTGGAACACGATCTTCATCAGGTCGGCGCCGATGTCGGCAATCTTGGTGAAAATTCCGCCGGCAAGACGGAGCACGGCGGCGCCCAGCGATTCGCCGATCGCAAAGCCGATGAAACACGGCCCGGCATAGTCTCCCGGAACGAAAAGTATGATGCTGAACATCATCAGCAGCTCGATCGAGATTAGCATCATGCCGATGCTCATGCCCGACTTCATCGGAACGCAAAATGTGCGATACGGATTACCGCCCAGCGCAGCGTACGCGGTGCGCGAATTCGCCAGCGTATTCAACCGGATGCCAAACCACGCCACAAAGTAGCTGCCCGCCATTCCCAGCACGCTGAACCCAAGGATGATGGTCACTCGCAGCGCGCTGAAGTGAAGCAGCACGGCGAAATAAACCAGGATGACGACCGCAATGAAGGACCAGAGAAGAAGCAGGAATTTGCCCTGGTTGATCAGATAGGTTTTGCACGTCTCCCAGATCAACTGCGACACTTCCTTCATCGATCGGTGCACCGGCAGGCCCTTCAGGTGAACGTACATGAAGAAACCAAAGACCATTCCCAAAATGCAAAACAGAGGTCCGTACATGAGCAGGGCGTGGCCGTTCATGCCCAAAAATTGGACCTGAGTCAAATCCGGGAGCTTCAGATTGGCTTCGCCTCCGGCCGCCTCCACAGGCGCCGCAAAAGCTGCGCCTTTACCAAGCAGGGTCAGTGTGGCAATGACGCTCGAGAATCTTGCCCAGCGCCACAAAAACAAATTGCTCTTCCTACGTTCTCCCATGCCCGCTCGCCGGCTTTGGGCGGAAATCTTCTCCATATCCGCCGTGCCAATGCCCGATCCGATCACCTGCCGCGCGAAAAACACGGCCACAAGGAGCGACAACCCGCTCACGCCGAGAAAGAAGTACACCCAACCCAGTGCAGTCACATCTCCTCCATACTTAAGGTTCTGAAGCCGTATGACGGACAGCTCCTGAACGGACCTCGCGAACACCTTAGGGGAACAGCCAACGGCAGGCTATCATCCGGGTATACCTATGTCGAGTGACTGCTGTCACCGGCCCTCGGCGCGCCTTTCCCGGCTTGTTTTCGTTCCATTCTGGGCCGCGCTCACAAAGCGATCACCTAATAGAGGCCCTCCGCAGTCGCTTTTTCGGATGTCGCTGAGGACCTCGCTGAAAGGCCGATCTCCGCGTACAGGCCTGCCGCTGTTGACACGCATCTCTGCCCCAGGAATACTCCCCTGTTCCCTCGCTCCCTGCCATTCATGTTTTTACCCGCCCCGCCGATGAAGCCAATGTCGCTTTGGTACATGACCTTTGCCACGGAGGCGAGGCACGTTGAGAACCATGCAGAACTCCGCTCATTTCCACTCGCAGCCTTCCGCCTCCGGCCTTGCGCTCGTGGAGTTGGATTCCTCCACTGCCTCCATCCAGGTTGTCGGCGTCAGCGCCGCATGGCGCAAGTTGCTCATGCAGGCCGAGATGGCCGCGCCCCACTTGCAAGTTGCCGCCATCGAGGGTGAGCATGGTACCGGTAAGCACACTCTTGCCCGCTATCTCTTCAGCCGCTCGCCCCTCGTCTCTTCCACGTTTCAGCGCCGCGACGCCCGCGAGTGGCTCGCCACCGACGCCGATCCTTCCACCCTCGCCGGCTTCACCTATCTCGATCGCGTTGACCTCCTCGCCACTCCCGGACAGGGCCTGCTTCTCGGCATTCTCAAGACCCTTCAGGACCGTCCGCCAGGCCGCGCCGCTATCCTCGCCTCCTCGCAAACCCCTCTTCGCCAGATGGCCGGCCAAGGACTTCTGCTTCCCGACCTCGCCTTTCGCCTCACCCCCATCCGCTTCGCTATCCCACCGCTGCGCCAGCGCCGCGAAGACATCGCCCCACTCACCCAGTTTCTCCTCGAGCGCATTTGCAGCCGCTACCAGCAGCGCCCCATCGTTCTCGGGCCCGGCGTCCTCGCCCGTCTCCTCCGGCACTCCTGGCCGGGCAACGTGCGCGAGCTATTGAGCGTCCTCGAAAACGCTCTGCTCGCAGCCGACAACGGCGTCATCCAACCTGCCGACCTCGCCTTGCCCGATGACCCTCCGCCGTCCTTTGACTCGCAGTTCGCCGCCAATCCTTGGGCCAATCCCACGGCAAACCCCGCCGTGAGCTTCAGCCAGCAATTGACCGTCCATGCCTCCAGCCTCTCTCTCGATGCCGTCATCCGCCGCCACGTCCAGTACGTCCTCGACCTCAATCGCGGCAACAAGCTCCGCACCGCCCGTCAGCTCGCCATCAGCCGCTCTACCCTATACCGCATCCTCGCCCACGAAAACTTCCTCCCCCGCTGAACGCGGCGACCGCTGCGCCAGGGCGCGCCGATTCCACAACGCACTCACCAAAACGCGAGGTTCTGCCTGCGCTCATCCGCGTCAACAGTTGTCTATGTGTTGAGGATTATTGCTGCCGTTTGGGTGGACGCTCCAAATGGTCCCGCCCCAGGCCGCGCTTCTTACTGCTGCAGCACAACCTGCTCGCCTTCCTTCACGCCGCTCGCAATCTCGGTGACGGATCCATTCGACAGGCCGACGGTCACGGGAACCTTGCGCCAGCCCTCTTTCTTATGGCTGTCGGGAACCTCGACGAACGCGTTTTGCTTGTTGTCGTAAATCACCGCGTCTTCCGGCACCGTCAGCACGCCCTTGTGCTCGTCCAGCAGAATCTCGGCGTTGGCCGTCATGTTGGCTTTCAACTCGCCGCCGGGATTGTTGATCGAGACGCGGACCTCGAAGGTCGTCACGTTGTCCTTCTCCACTCCCATGGGCGCAATCTTCGTCACTTTGCCGTAGAACAGCCGGTCGCGAAAGCTCTCCACCTTGATCCGCGCGGGCTGCCCCATGTAGACGTGCGCGATGTCGGCCTCGTCTACCTTCCCCTGTACGTACACCTCGTTCGTGTCGCCCTCTGTCATCACCAGCGTGGCCGTCGAGCCCAGCACCAGGATCGAGCTCACCGCGTCGCCGATCTCCACGTCCCGCGAAAGGATCACTCCATCCATCGGGGCCACGATGGTCGTGTACGAAAGCTCCTCTTCGAGCTGCTTCAGGCTGGCCTGGCTCTGCATCACCTGCGCGCGCGCCTGCTTGAGCTTGGCCGCGTCCACGCCGATCTGCGCTTGCGCCGAATCGCGTTTCGTCAGCGCCGCCAGGTAGTCGCGATTGGCGTCATCCAGCGTTTGCCGGCTTACGATCCCGTCCTTGTTCATCTGGAGGTTGCGGTCGAGCGTCGCCTTATACATGGGCAGGTCCGGCGCCGCGGCGTTCACCTTGTCCTGCTCGATGTTCGCCTGGTACGTCGTCACATTGGCTTCGGCGCTCGCCAATTGCGCGCGCGCTGCGTCCACCTGCGCCTCGATCTCCTGCCGATCGAGCTGCGCCAGCTCCTGGCCCTTGTGCACTCTGTCGTTGATGTCCACGTAGAGCTTTTCCACAATGCCGGAGGCCTTGCTCTTCACCTCAACTTTGGTGATCGGCTGGATCTGGCCCGTCGCCACTACAGATTTCGCCACATCGCCGCGAGTCACCTTGGCTAGTTTGTTGGGATCGATGGGATCGCCCTTGGCGAGACGCACCAGCGCGATTCCTGCCACAACCAGTACAAGGGCAGCCAACGTGCCCACAACGATCCAAAGCCGTTTGTTTTTACGCGATGCTGCCACAAACTCCTCCCCAAATCGCGACGGGAGCGGGGTTTTCCCGGCGAACGTTGGCGAACAAGGAAATGCTCAACCTTTATGACGGTGGCTACCCACCGTTGTAACCCTCTTGGCCCTTTTACGCAAACGGGCGCCGCAAGGTTCCACTCCGTGATGTAAATCACTTCCGAATCGGGTCCAACGGGATCAGCATCAGGTTGAATCGCCGTCCCAAGCGCACCGCGATGCCCTTTCCTGGGAACCCCGGATCCATTTCTGCCGTATTCTTCAATCAAAGGAACAAGCAAAGACGGCACGTTGCCGTCTTATTCTCATGCGCAGCTTTTCTGACACGCTCGGGCAGGTCTTCCGCGCCATCATGGCCAACAAGCTGCGTAGCTTTCTCACTATGTTCGGCATCGCATGGGGTGTCGGTTCGCTGCTTGTCCTGGTGGGCTTGGGCGAAGGCTTTCGCGAAGGCCAGCGCAAGCAACTCTCCGAGTTCGGCCAGGACGTCGTCATGGTCTTCAATGGCACCATCCCCGCGCTCGCCAATCAACACACGGGGATGCGTCCCTACGAGCTCACCCTTCGCGACGAGGCGGCGATACGCCGCTTGCCTGAGCTCCGCGCCGTAACCGACGAGCTCGCCCGCTCCGATCTCTACGAAGTGAGCCAGTGGAACAACACCTCCGGCCACGTCACTGGCACTGAGCCCAGCTACACAGCCGTCCGCTACATCCCCATCGCCGCCGGCCGGTTCCTCGATGACGACGACGTTCGCGAAGCCCGCCGCGTCGCGGTTCTCGGCTGGAAGACGGCTTCGCTTCTCTTTCAAGGCCGTCCCCTGATCGGCGAGACCGTCACCGTTGGCGGAGCCGACTTCACTGTGATCGGCGAAGCGGCAAAGATAGGCCGCGGGAACAATACATACGACGACGAGAAGATTTACGTCCCCGTCACCACTATGCAGGAACTGTTCCCTCTCAAGGGAGACAACATTCCGCAGGATGCGCTCACCTCGATCCAATATCGCCCCACCATTCAGAACGACGATACCGCCGCTTCCATCGCGGTGCATCGCGTCATCGCTCAGAACCACGGCTTCGATCCCTCACTCAAGGATGCCTTCAACGAGTGGGACACCATTGAAGAAGCGCATCTCATCGGCGTCATCTTCACCGCCATGGATATCTTCCTGGGCAGCGTGGGCATTGTCACTCTCGGCCTGGGGGCCGTCGGCATCATTAACATCATGTTGGTTTCCGTCACCGAACGAACCCGCGAGATCGGCGTCATGAAGGCCGTCGGCGCCACCCGGCGCAGTATTCTGGCGCAGTTCTTCTGGGAAGGCCTTTTGCTCACCGGCATCAGCGGCCTCATCGGCATCGCCGTTTCCGCCGTATTCATGGCCCTGCTGCAGGCCGCGTTCACCGACAAGATTCCGGGTTTCGATCCGCCGCGCATCGTTCCCTGGTCGGCCGCGCTGGCACTCGGGTCGCTCACCATCTGCGGTATTGTTTCCGGGCTCTACCCGGCAAGCAAGGCTGCGGCGCTCGACCCTATTGAAGCGCTGCGCAGAGAGTAAAGCAGCTATGAGCCGTTAGCTTTTAGCTGTTAGCCGCGAGGAGCGGCGCCTACGATTTGTTGCAGAATATTGTGCGTATTGGCTCTGCGGCGAAGGCGGAATATGCAATTCAAGAAGCTAAGGGCTAAAGAGCTAACAGCCAGGAGCAAGACCATGCTGAAAGACATTTTGGCGCAAGCCTGGGAAGCGATGCTCTACAATCGCCGCCGCACCGCCATCACCACCATCGGCATGGCTTGGGGCATTGCCACCGTCGTGCTGCTCCTCGCCTATGGCAACGGTTTCTCCACCGCCATCGAGACCATCTTCGCCCAGTGGGGCACCAACACCATCGGCTTCTTCCCCGGCCGCACCAGCCAGCAGGCCGGCGGCGATAAAGCCGGAGTCAAAGTTCGACTGACCCTCGACGACGTCGATCGCGTCACCGCAGCCCTCCCTGAAATCACCCACATCTCGCCCGCCGAGTATCAGGATGTAACGGTGCAGAACGATCTGCACACCTACACATGGACAGTGGTCGGTTCGCGTGCCTCCTATGCCGACATCGTCAAGCTCGTCCCCGGCCAAGGCCGCTTTTTCAATGGCGCCGAAGACGAGCAGCGCGCCCATGTCTGCGTGCTGGGCTCCGAGGCCAAGAGCAAGCTCTTCTCAGGCGGTTGGGCGGTGGGCGAAACCATTCGGCTGAACGGCGTCATCTTCACCATCGTCGGCACGTTGCAACCTAAAATGCAGGAGACCAACGACGACATCAACCGTACCGTCTACGTGCCGTTCAACACCATGAGCGACCTTAAAGACACCACCTACCTCGATGGTGTGTGGATCGGCTACCACGGCGACTACCAGAAGATCGAAACCACCATCCGCAACACGCTCGCCGCCGCCCACCACTTTCGGCCCACCGATCACGACGCTCTTTTCGTAGCCAATCTCCGCTCCCAACTCCACCAGTTCCAAATCCTCACCATCGCCCTTCAGGCGCTGCTCTCGCTGGTCGGCGCACTCACGCTGGGCATTGCCGGCATCGGACTGATGAACATCATGCTCGTCAGCGTGCAGCAGCGCACCCGGGAAATCGGCATCGAGAAAGCCCTCGGCGCGCGCCGCCATCACATTCTCGTCCAGTTCCTGGCTGAAGCCCTCGCCATCACCGGCGTGGGCGGCGTTGGGGGCATCGCCCTCGCCTGGCTAGTCTCCGTGATGGTCGGCCGCATCACCTTCTACAGCGCCATCGCCAAAAACGCCACCTCCGCCGACATCCGCCTCATCATTTCCCCCGCCTCGCTCATCGTGGCGACGGCGATCCTGATCGTCACCGGCTTGGTGAGCGGCATGATCCCCGCCATCCGCGCCGCCAACCTCGACCCCATCGAGGCCCTGCGCTACGAGTAGGCAAAGCAAACCCTGCGGGCGGTAAGGCCACCGCAAGGTTCGAGAGCACAGCAAGATTGTTCAGGCGTCCATCCGGACACATCTGCCTCGCGGCTTCGTCACTGCGCCGGCGTCACGGCCACAATCCCGCAATTCACTTTGGACAGGCCCTGCACGGCCTGCCCTATATCGAGCGGGTCGAAGGTTAATGTATGTCCAGGTTGAACCGCTCCACCAGTTTGGTCCGATAGGTCGATGGACTTCTGCGCCAGAACGGAGCCGTTCTGGTCAACTTCGTCGCACTCGGCTGTCGCCGACGCGACGGCCACGGTCGACCTGTTCTCCCATAGCTGGTTGTAGATCTGGACATCTCCGTTCGTCACGCGCCACTGCGAAGTGAAGATCTGCTGCCGCAGCAGCGTGGCATTCGGCCCGCCCGGCTGTGTACCCGCCGGCTGCGGCGCCGCTCCAGGCTGCGTCTGGTTCTGATCGTTCTTGCCGATGTAGTAGAGCCCGTACAAAATCCCGACGACGATGATCGCGCCCCAGATCCACCCATGGCTCTTGGGCACCGGTTGCGGCATGGTCACGATCGGGATCTGTCCCGGCGCCGGATAGAACTGTGGGGGAGGCGCCACGAACGGCGCTGCCGGAGGGGGTGCAAACGGAGCTGCCACCGGAGCCGCCGCGGCTCCTGCAGCGCTTAAATCGTGCCCGCATTGCCTGCAAAAGCGCTCATTGCCTTCCAACTGTGCGCCGCACTTGCCGCAGAACGCCATACTTACCTCTTCTCTTCGCCAAACTCGTGCATGTTGCTCCGCCTGCCAGCCCAGTTCCCGCCACGTGTGACGCCGGCACGGAATCGGCCTGCCGCGGACTGCCCCGGGGCGGCCGGGTATCCCGCCGGCGCCGTTCCCGGCGGGGGGTTTTGCGAGCGGCCTAGCTATTGCGCCGGGGTCACGCCCACAATGCCGCAGTCCACCCTGGCCAGGCCCGGTTGGATTGCTCCCATCGTGAACGGCTTGAAGCTGTCGGTTCCGCTGGGCTGAAGCGGCCCGTTCAGCGTGATCTGCGCGTGCGTGATCATCGTCCCATTGGCGGCGAACTGCGCACACTCCAGCGTCGCCGACTGGATGGTGACATTCGAGTTGTTCCGCCAAAGCGCGTTCGATATCTGGACGATCCCGCTTATGTTGTCCCATCGCCCGGTGAATTTCTGCAGCTGGACCAGCGCCGAATTGCCGCCCTGCCCCTGCTGCTGGCCCTGATAGGGCTGCTGGCCAACCCCCGGCTGCTGGCCCTGGTTAGGTTGCTGGTCCTGACCCGGTTGCTGGTCCGGGGCCCCGGGCTGCCCTTGAACTGGCTGCTGGCCGGGGGCTGCTCCCGGCTGCTGTGTTGGGTTCTGTCCCGGCGTCTGGGTTTGTTGGTTGTGCTTGCCGATGTAATAGAGCCCATACAGGATCGCAACGACGAGGATCACCCCCCAGAGCCATCCCCGGCCCTTGACTTGCGTCGGCGGGGCCATCGGGATGACAGCTCCCGGCCCCGGATAGCCCTGCGGAAAGGGCGCGAAAGGCGGAGGCGCTGCTTGAGGAGGTGCAACCGGAGCCGCCGCCGGAGCTGCCGCAGCAGCCGCAACTGACGCGCCCGCCGTCGCGCCCGCTGCACTCAAATCGTTTCCGCACTTCACGCAGAAGCGCTCATTGCCTTCCAACTGTGCGCCACATTTGCCGCAGAATGCCATATGCTCTTCTTCTCCTCGCCATGCTTTCGCATGCTGCTCTTGCTGCCAGCCCAATCTCCGCTGCCCGGCGCGCCTGCCTGTTTCCGGCCTGCACGGCCTGCCGCAGCGCCTCAACCCGCCTCAGCGCATTCCTGCCCTCGCGGTCCGCGGCGTCTAGGCCACCGGCACCGTCCCCACCGGCTGCACCGCCATCGTCCCCGGCAACATCGTCGCTTCCACGTTGGCCAGAGTGCTTTGCAGATGCGACATCTGCTCCTGCTTCACCTGCTTTAGTCCCTGCTGAATCAGAGTGAACAGCACATACCACGAGATCGTACCCGTGATAATCTCGTTCCCCAGGAACGGCAACTGAATTGGCGCGTCCCAGGCCGCATGCATCAACACCGGAATCGCAAACGCCATCAGGAAGTGCTTATCCAGGAGCATCCCCGCGCTGAACGGCCGGTCCTGCTTCACCCGCCAGAAGGCGCCCGCCGAAATCGCCGTCCATACCATGTGCCCCAGCGGTGCGGCAGTGAACATGCGCAGGAACAGTTCGCCCATCATCGCCGCAGTGGCTGCGCTCAACGCCTGATTCTGCCCTGCCTGCGATGTTCCGGCTTGCTGGAGCCCCTGAATGAAGGCCGGCAAAAAGCTCTGCAGCCCATAGCCCATGGTCTCAAAGGCCGAAAAACCCGCCCCCACCGTGGCGCCGAACAGGATTCCATTCAGTTGGTACTTGAAGCGCACGCTGCGAACCACAACGATCACGGCGAACAGCTTGGCGCATTCCTCCACGATGCCCGCCTCCGCCGTCAATAGATCGAAGACCGGCAACATATAAAGCACAAGCGCCGCGCACAACGACACCACGGCTCCGGTGATGAACAGTTTTCCCACCAGGTACATCGAAACGTTCCGCGGCGAGTTCAATTCGAAGAAAAGCGTCAGTGTGGCCAGCGGCGTCGCGAACGATCCCAGAAGCAAAAGCGCCGGCACGAGGTTTTGGTTGGCGGTGAAGTGGAACATGACGGCCAGGATCACATAGGCGATCACCAGGGTCGCAAGAACGCGGAAGAACATCCACGGCTTGGGCCAGCCGGTCTCGGCAAGGCCAATGGGCGGCGTGGTATTCTTCGCGCCCACCATAAAGTAATCTTCCAGCTCGTCGACGCCCCGCCGCTTGAACACCTCGCCGAACATCTGCCCCAGGCTGAAGCCCTCGAGCTTATCGGTCGAGGCCATGTTCCGGATGCGCGATCTCAAGCCTTCCATCATCGACTGGTGGGTCTGCGGATGCATCTGCGACGCCGGCATGTAATAGAGCTGTTGCGGACCGCCGGGGTAGGCCTGATAAACCACCGCTACCATCCCCGGCGGCGGTTGCTGCGGCGCCGCGCCGTACTGCGCGGTTGGGGCCGCGGCGACGGCCGGAACGCTTTGCGCGTCCCCCACCGTTCCGGCCGCCGTCCCGCAGTTTTTGCAAAACTTGTGCTCCGGAAGCAACTCCATCCCGCATCGGCGGCAAAACATGGCGATTCTCCTATCCTGGGGGCCTGGGAATGCTTAGGAAAGTAGCATCTCTCCCGCCGCAAAGTAAAGAAGCAAAAATGTGAAAGAAATAGCTGGTCCTTTCACGGGAATCATCCCGTTTTTGAAGCAGCGATATGCTTTGGGAATGCCCGCGCCGCCGGGCAATTCGGCTGTAGCCTAACCATTCCATAAGTGGCTGACAATAAATACCTTATGCTCTTCTCGGGGCATGGCCTGGTAAAGATTTCACGTTAGGCGTCAGCCTACAGCGCAGCGGCGAGCGTTTCGAGCTTGCGGAGGGACTTGAGCATCTCGGCGAGCGCCGCTTTGCCGATCTCGCTTTCGAACTCTCTTTGCATGCGGTCGAGGGTGGCGATGACACGCAGAGCGCAACGCTTGCCGTGGGGCTTGAGCATGAGCAGGTAGGCGCGCGCGTCGCCGGGATCGATCTTGCGCTGCAGCAGCCCCTTGGCTTCGAGAGACGAAAGGCAGTGGCTCAGGTTGCCGCGTGTGGTGGCAAAGGTTTGCGCCAATTGCGACGGCTTGACCTGCCGCGGCGCCTCAAAGAACAGCGCAGCCAGCACGAGAGCTTCAAGAAAGCCGAGGCCATCGGCGGCGAGCATGCGCGCCGTGAACGATTCAAAACGCCTCGCCGACCGGTTGACGGCGAACATGGGGCTTTCGCGGAGAAAGGCGTCGATACGCATACGGAAACCAAGGTAGTTTAGCACTTCAACTATTCGAGATCATACAAAATCATTGTTGAACGGCGGCTCTTTGCCGGTCATGCTTGTTCTGGGCAGGCCGATGCGTCGATTGCAACTTAGACAAACGATCCGAGATTTGGGGCTTTTCCTGCTGGTGGCAGCGCTGTGCGCGGTCGCACAGGATGCCCCGGCTCCGCCAACAGCAACTGTGAAGGGCAAGACGGAGACCATGGTGGTGCTGGGGACGGCGACGCCGGTGCCGCTGGCCGAGTCGCAACGGTCGGTGGAGATTCTGCCGGTGAAGGGAGAATCGCTGGCCGCCGAGTCGCCGCAGGATTTTTTGCGCCAGGACTCCTCGGTATTTCTTGAGGAGCGCGGCGCGGGCGGAGGGCAGGCGGACCTGGTGCTGCGCGGCGGCAGCTTTGAACAGACACTGGTGCTTCTGAACGGATTCCGCATCAACGACGCGCAGACTTCGCACCACAATCTCGATTTGCCGGTCCCGCTGGAGGCCATGGACTCGATCCAGGTGCTGGAAGGCGCGGGTTCGACACTGCACGGCGTGGATGCGCTGAGCGGGGTGGTCGATTTTTTGACGGCGGCGCCGGATCGCGATTCGATTTTTCTGCGCGGCGGCGAGGGCAGCTTCGAATCGAACGAGGAAACGCTGCTGGCGGGGGCTACACGCGGACGATGGAGCGGACGGGTGACCGCGGAGCGTAACTTTTCCACGGGATTCATGGCCGACCGCGATTACCGCAACGAGGATGCGTCGGGCGAGAGTTGGATGGGGTCAAAGCTGGGCGTGACCGATTTGATGTTTGCCGGAAGCGACCGCGCATTTGGCGCGAACCAGTTCTATGGCGATTACCCCTCGTGGGAGCGAACGAAGGGTTGGTTCGGATCGGCGCGGCAAGAACTGGGTAGCCAGACGGAGGCGGCGTTCGCGTACCGGCGGCACACGGATGAGTTCGTGCTCTTCCGCGACGATCCGGCGATTTATGAAAACAATCATATGGATGGGTCGTGGCAGGGATCGTTGCGGCGCACGGAGAATCTGCCCGCGGGAACGCTGCTGCTGATGGGGCTGGAGGCGGACGGCGACAGCATCCATAGCAACAATCTGGGCCTTCATGCGCGGAATCGGGGCGCGGGCTACGTGGACGTGGACCTGCGGCCTGCGAAAAAACGCTGGAGCTTGTCGGCGGGCGCGCGCGAGGAGATTTTTTCAGGAGGAGCGAAGGCGGTATTGTCTCCGGAACTGGCGGGGAGCCTGCGCGTGGCGAGCAGCCTGAAACTACGCGCGACCGGAGGGTATGGATTCAGGATTCCGACGTACACCGATCTCTATTACTCCGATCCATCGACGCTGGGAAACGCGAATCTAAAACCAGAGTCGGTTTGGACCGGGGATGGAGGCGCGGATTGGACGCCGTCGACGAAGATCGAGCTCTCGGCGACGGGATTCTATTCGCAGCAGCACGGCACCATCGACTATGTGAAGAGCGCGACAGTGCCGAATGCGAATCTTCCCGCGGGTTGCCCGGCGAACATCTGGTGCGCGGACAACCTGAATGGGCTGCACTTTGCCGGAGTCGAGACGAGCTTCACGTGGATTCCGAAGAAATCGCAGACGGTGCGGATCGAGTGGACGGCTTTGCACGGAGCGCAGACCGCGCTGCACGGGCTTGAATCGGAGTATGTGTTCAACTATCCGGTCGAGAACATTCATGCGTCGTGGACCTGGGCGATGGGGCACGACATCGTACTGACGAATGCGGTGCAGCTTGCCGAGCGCTATCAACAGACGGTGTATCCGGTGTGGAACGCGACGTTGACGCGCAATGCCTGGAAGGTGCGGCCGTATTTGCGGCTCATGAATGCGAGCAATACGGGATACCAGGAGATCACCGGTGTGAACATGCCGCCGCGGGAGATCATGGGCGGGGTGGCGGTGCAAATCGGGCGGTGAGAGATCGCGCGAACCTGCCGCGCGCTTACACCGCAGCGGGCGTGCGCGATTCGAGCTCCGCAAGGCGCCTGGCGAGGAGCGTTTCCAGTTTGACGAGCGCGGCGGAGAAGCCTTCGATGCCTTCTTTGAGCTTGTCAGTGGCCATGCGGTCGGCCAAGTGCATGCGGTCGAATGCGGCCTTATCGACGACGATCCGTTCGATTTGCGTGGTCGTGGCCTTCGCGGGATCGAGCTTGCGCGGCAGATTGCCTTCTGTGCTTTCGAGCTCGGCGAGCAGTTGCGGCGAGATGGTGAGCAGATCGCAGCCGGCGAGCTCGCAGATCTCGCCGATGTTGCGGAAGCTGGCGCCCATGACGACGGTTTTGTAGCCGAATTTCTTGAAGTAGTTGTAGGTGCGCGTGACCGATTGCACGCCGGGATCATCGGCGCCGTGATAGTCCCTGCCGGTGTCCTTTTTGTACCAGTCGAGGATGCGGCCGACGAAGGGCGAGATGAGCGTCGCGCCCGCCTCAGCCGCGGCAATGGCCTGATGCAGGCCGAAGAGCAGCGTCAGGTTGCAGTGGATGTCCTCTTTTTCGAGGACTTCGGCGGCGCGAATGCCCTGCCAGGTGGAGGCGATCTTGATGAGCACGTGATCGCGGCCGACGCCTGCCGCGTCGTATTGCGCAATGATGCTGCGCGCCTGCACGATGGTGGCCTCGGTGTCATAAGAGAGGCGCGCGTCGACTTCCGTGGAGACGCGGCCGGGGACGATCTGGAGGATCTTTTTGCCGAAGGCGATGGCCAGCCGCTGAAAGGCGAGGTTGGCGATGGCCTGATCGCTCGCGCCTTCGCCCAGTTCGTTGCGCGCGTCCATCAGAACACCGTCGACGATGGGCTGATAGCGAGGCATCTGCGCGGCGGCGGTGATCAGCGAGGGGTTGGTGGTCGCGTCCTGGGGGTGGAACTGCTCCATCGCCTCCATGTCGCCGGTGTCGGCCACGACGACGGTGTACTGACGCAACTGTTCAAGCAGATTCTGTGGCATGATTCCTCCTGCGGGGAATGCGGGATTCCGGCCGACGTCCTACGGCACCAGTGTACCTCTTGTTGTTTAAGATGCGCTGAATGCGCGGCGGGTGTGCTGAACGCGCGAATGCTTACTCCAGCGCGACGGTATTGAACAGCACGCCCAGCCCGAAGATGGAGACTTCGACACGATCGCCACCTTGGAGCGGTCCCACACCGGAGGGGGTTCCCGTGAGCACCAGGTCGCCGGGCTCGAGAGTCATCACCGCGGTGATAAAACGCAGCAGCACGGGAACGGGAAAGATGAAGTCGAGCGTGGAGGCGTGCTGGCGGAGTTCGCCGTTCAAGCGCGTTTCAAGAGTGAGGCCGGAATCGAGGTCCAGTTCATCGCTCACCAGCGGCCCAACGGGGCAAAAGGTGTCGAAGCCCTTGGCGCGCGTCCACTGATCGTCTTTCTTTTGCAAGTCGCGCGCGGAGATGTCGTTGGCCTGCGTGAAGCCGCGCACGATGCTGCGCCAATCGTCCTTGGGGCCCAGGTTGCGCGTGCGGCTGCCGATGACGATGGCGAGTTCGCCTTCGTAGTCGACACGCTCCGAAATGGCTGGGAGCCGCACCGCGCCGCCGGGACGAAGCAGCGACGACGGCGGCTTGAAGAAGATTAGCGGCTCGGCGGGCATTTCGTTGCCCATCTCGAGTACGTGCGCGCGGTAGTTGCGTCCGACGCAGACAATCTTCGAGGGAGTGACGGGAGGAAGAAGATGGGCGGCTGCGAGCGGCATGGGCGCGAAAAAGGGCGCGGCGTTTGCTTGCTGAAGCCTTTGGAGGAGATCCTCTTCGGGCGTAGCGGCAGGGCCGATGATCCACAACTCGCCGTGGCGGTCTTCGACGGCGCCGTAGCGAGCTTGGCCGTCGAGCAAAAAGCGGCAATATTTCATAAGAACGAAACTCCCTGGGCTAAAGTGTGTTACGGGCCGGGTACGGTTTCTTGCGCCTCGGCGGAACGCGCGCTCTCGTGGCCCTCCTGATCGATGGCGCTCACGGCATACGCATAGGCATGGCCGGGCTGCACGTTTGTGTCGTGATAGGCGGGTCCCACCGCAGGCTGCGTGGGGGAAATGCGTTGCCAGGCGCCGCCCGCACCGGTTGCAGCGAGCTCGCTGCGGTAGACGATGTACCCGGCGAGGTCGGCCTCGGTGTCTGGCTGCCAGCTCAAGTCGATCGCAGGACTAGCGCCGTTTTCGCCTGCCGTAGCCACAGCGGCGAGGCCCTTGGGCTCACTTGGAGGAAATAACTGCTCGGCCTCGATGCGCAGGGGAGCGGAGAGCGGCGAAGCGAGCTCCAGCGCTTGGCCGTTCACGGTGAGGCGAGCCACGCGCTGGGCGCGATACTCATAGGTCTGGCCGAAGCGGATGCCGGTATCGAGAGCGCGGCCGTGGTTCGCGCCGGCTTCAACCAGCAGGTTGCGCTCGAGCGGCTCGGCGGGTTGAGCAAGCGGGTTTTCTGCGGTTTCTCCGGGGCCGGGTTTCTGCGCGGGTGGCGTGAGCAGCTTGCGCACGAGGCGAATGGCAACCGGCTCTGCCTCATACGGCGCAGGAGTCCAACGCAGCAGCACGCCGCCTCTCTGCATCTCCGCGGTGAGGCCGTCGACGGTGGGGGGCGCTTGGCCGGCCAGAGTTTTTGCGCCGTTTGACAGGCCCGCGGAACGGCCTTTGCGATTGTCGAGCTCGACAAAGTAAGCGAGCACGCGCGGCGTGCCTGCGGCTAACGCAGGAGGCAGTGTGTCGGTAAATGCGGCGTCGGCCCCGGGAGCGAGTTGCAACGTGGCAGCGGCGTTGCAGCGCGCGGCGCTCGATTCATTGCGGCAGATACGAACCGCGATGTCGCCCTTGAGCAGGACTTTGTCGGTGGTCTTTGTGGGCATGGTCCAGGTGAGCGATACCTGGCCGCCGGTGCGGACGGCAGAGAGATCGCTGACGGGAACAGGAAGGGCCAAGGAAGGCGGCTGCGGCGCGCCCGGCATGCCGCATCCGGTGAGGGCGAATGTGGCGATGAGGGCGGCGAAGGCCATTACCGTGCGCGCGTCCTGCCCAGGTCTCAAGGTCGAGACCTGGGGCACCCGCCACAGGATTCTTGCAGATTGCATGGCGCTTTCAGTCTAAAGGAGAGACGCTCGAACCTGCAGAATCAGATCCTGCGCAGGTTGGCGAACTTTTCCATCAATTTCTTGATGCCGTGGCGGGCGAAGAGCACGGTAAGCTTGGCGTCTTCGCCGTCGCCCTCACGCAGCAGCACCGTGCCTTCACCGTACTTGGAGTGCATGACGCGCTGGCCTTTTTTGAGGCCGGAGGCGCCGCTCGACTTTGGAATCTCCATCGCTGGCCGGGCGAACGAGCCGGGGCGGCCAGCGCCGGATTTCAACCCCACGGACGAAAACCTGTCCGTTGGGGCTCCGGATTTGCCCCCGAAAAAGCGGGCGATATTGTCGATGGAGTTCGGCTGCGGCGCTTCCGGCGTTCGCACGCTCTTATCTTTTGGAATCGTGCCGCGGCGGGGAGAGACAGGTGGCGCGGCGGCGTGGGGAATCTCCTGGCTCTCATCCTCGTAGTTGAAGTGCGCGCCGTGGGAGCCGCTTGCGCGGCGATGCCGGCGGGCAGCGTCATAGGCGGGCGTGTAAGCGGGCGTGGACCACGCTGGGCTGCGGCTGCCCATGTTTTCGACCAGTTGCGAGGGAACCTCTTCAAGGAAGCGCGAAGGAACGCTGGCTTCAGGCATGTCGGCGCCATAGCGCCGGCGATAGTGGGCGCGGGTGAGGATGAGCGTGTTCATGGCGCGCGTCATGCCCACGTAGCAAAGGCGGCGCTCCTCTTCGAGCTCTTCGGGACTGGAGAGCGTACGCGAGTGCGGAAACAGTCCCTCTTCGAGCCCGGCGAGGAACACCAGAGGGAACTCGAGGCCCTTGGCGGCGTGGAGGGTCATGAGGGTGACGCGGGCGTTGGGGTCGAACTGATCGGTGTCGGAGGCCAAAGCGGCGTGGTCGAGGAATTCGGCGAGAGTCTCGCCACGCTCCTCGGCGTCGTGCGCTGCGTTGGCCAGCTCCTTCAGGTTCTCAATGCGGCTGAAAGCCTCCGGCGAGCCTTCGGCTTCGAGCGCTTTGATATAGCCGGTGCGGTCGATGAGGAAACGGATCAGCTCGGGGAGCGTGGCGGAGTCGCCGGGAGAGCGGAAGCCGCTGACTTCCTTCTCCTCGTCGTTTGCGACCTCCTCGGCGTCCGAATCGACTTCGGGGCTCGGCTGTGAGCGCTCCTCGGGTTGGTCCGGCGCAGCTTCGCCGAAGGCGAAGCCGGTGTCGGAGGCGCCAACGTGCGACTCGGCGACGTCGGCGGCGAGCTTGCCGGCAAAGTCTGGGTCCATCATGGCCTGCGCGTCGAGAATGAGCTGGCGGAAGGATTCGAGCGCCATGAGCGCGCGCGTGGGGATGAGCCGGTTGGCGATGGCCGCGGCGGTCGCGTCCCACGTGGAGCGGCCGGTTTCGAGGGCCAGCCTCTCTAGGGTTTCGAGCGTAGTTTTGCCGATGCCGCGCGCGGGCGTGTTGATGGCGCGCTGCAATGCCATCGAGTCGTGGGGATTGCGGACGAGGCGAAGGTAGCCAAGCAGGTCCTTGATCTCGGCGCGCTCGTAGAAGCTGAATCCGCCGACCATGGTGTAGCTGATGTTGTAACGGCGCAACGCTTCCTCGATGAGGCGCGATTGCGAGTTGGTGCGGTAGAGAACGGCGCAGTGGGGGCTCCCTCCCCCTTCACCTTCGGAGGAGTTCTGTGCCCGGAGGAATGCCTGAATCTTGTCGGCGATGAAGAGGGCCTCGTTTTCGCCGTCGGGCGCTTCGTAGTAGCCGATGAGCGAGCCGCCCTGGCGGTCGGTCCAAAGCTTTTTGCCCTTGCGCTGACGGTTGTTGGCGACTACCGCTCCGGCTGCTTCGAGAATAATCTGCGTGGAGCGGTAGTTCTGCTCCAGGCGGACGATGCGGGCGTTGGGAAAGTCTTTTTCGAACTCAAGGATGTTGCGGATGTCGGCGCCGCGCCAGGAATAAATGCTCTGGTCCTCGTCGCCGACGGCGCAGACGTTTTTACGCTCGCCGGCCAGGAGCTTCATGAGCTCGTATTGCGGGCGGTTGGTGTCCTGGTATTCGTCGACCAATACATATTGATAGCGGCGCTGGTATCGCTCGCGCACTTCGCCCGAGGCTTTCAGCAGGCGCACGGCCTCGAGCAGCAGGTCGTCGAAGTCCATGGCGTTGTTCTTGCGCAGCTCGTCCTGGTAGGCCTGGTAGATGTGGGCGACGCGCTCGCCGGTGGGATCTTTCGAGTTGAGGAAGGTTTCCTGCGGATCGACCATGTGGTTTTTGGCCCGGGAGATGCGGCTCTGCACGGTGCGCGGAGTGAGCTGCTTGGTATCGAGCCCCATGCGCTTCATGATCTGCTTGACCAGCCCCAACTGGTCGTTCTCGTCGAAGATGGCGAAGGCGCGGGTGAGGCCCTTCCACCCCACGGACGTGGACCTGTCCGTGGGGACCCCGGGGCCCTGGCCGCCGACTTTCAGCGCTTCGACGTCGCGGCGAAGAATGCGCACGCAGAACGAGTGAAACGTGGAGATCAGGGGCTTGGCGAGCGAGGAGTGGCCAAGCAACTCGTTCACGCGCTCGGCCATTTCGCCGGCGGCTTTGTTGGTGAAGGTGACAGCCAGGATCGCGTCGGGCGCGATGTTCTTCTCGCGGATGAGCCAGGCAATGCGGTGTGTGATGACGCGCGTTTTGCCCGAGCCGGCGCCGGCCAGGATGAGCAGCGGGCCCTCGGTGGCCTCGACCGCGGCGCGTTGTTCGGGATTGAGATGAGCAAGGAGAGAATGCAAGGTCGAGTCCGGCGGGAAGGTTCCTGGATCTAGTTTATCGTTCGGGAGACGAGCGGTTAGCACGACGAGATCGGGGATTGCCACAAGGATCAAGCCGTCTGTGACTTGGAGTTTGTGAGGAAGGCGGCGGCGGAGAGGCTCAACAAGGGTCCGGAAATATTAAAGAGAGCGCGAGTGGTGTTGCCCAGGGCATTGTTGTACGCGCCGAAGAGCAGGGCCAGGAGGAAGGTGGCGGCAGTGGCCCAGACCCATCGGCGATCCAGCCGATTCAGGCGCGGGAGGCCGAGCGGCAGCAGCCAAATGAAAGTGAACCAGAACTCATGCGCGGTGAGGCAGTGGAGCAGCGCGGGGACGAACCCAACCCTGGAGAAGACGCCCATGGCGGTGGTGTAGCGCAAGGCGCCGAAGGCGAATCCTCCTGAGGAGGAGAATGAAAGCAGAACCGTAGCGGACGCGAGGAGCCCAAGGCCGGCGATCCAGCCCAGCCTGCGGGGGCGAAGAGGGCGGTCAGAGAGCCACCAGACCATGGCGAACACAAAGGCGAACGGCGCGAAGGTCTCCTTGGAGAGGCTGCCCGGAATGGCCCAGAGCGGCAAAAGGTACCAGCGCGCGGAGAGAAGCGACCAGGCGACGAGAGCGAGGAAAAATGCCTCGCCGGAATCGATGTAGGCCGCCAGATTCCAGTTGGGCACGGCGAAATTCACCAGGAAAAGCATCGCCCCGACGAGCGACGTGGCGTACGACAAACCGCAGCGAAGGCCGATGGCGAGGATGGTTATGGCGGTTGCGGCGGTAAGGATGGATGTGGCCGCGAGCATTCCGAAGAGAGCGGGATCCCAACTGGCGATTCGCCCCTCAGCCATCCAATAGAAAGGTTTTGCCAGGGCAGGAACCAGGGGGCGGTAGGAGGCGATATGGAGCGGGTTTCTGACCATATCGCAGTAGTCCGCCGCATCCGATGTGCCGGGAATTTTGCCTGGGTCGTAGCGATTCAGAATGGGATAGCCAAGGCCGAAGCAGATGAGGAAGAAGAGCGGCCCAAGCAGGAGAGCCTTGCGAACTGAGAACGCGACGTGCAAATGCGGAAACCTCCGGCCATCCGGCGATCGTGAGATCGAGATTCGACCCTGGGACCGACCTTTTCGGAGCCAGAGCCAGATTACCGCACCGGCTTGGCCGTGATACGGCTGATTTGAGTGACTTGTGGGTACACGCCAGGCGTTTGCCTGAAACCGCGCCGACTGCCAGGCTCGCTTACATGCTGCGTTTCTCCGCGTCGACGTAAGCGCGAAGGACGGCGTTCATCACCACGCGCCGTAGGCGCGATGGTTGTTAGCCCCGCGTTTCAACGTGGGGTGGGCGAGCCATATTACGGCTTCGAGTCCCGTAGGGACGACGCAAATCCGATCAGCCGAATACGAAATGCTCGTCATATTTGATTCCGCAGTTGCGAAGAAGGGCGATGAATTCCTCCTCGAAACTGCGCTTCTGATGGTGTGTTTCCTGATTGCCAATGTACTTCTTCACCGCCGGAACCTGGGAAGGACTCACGCTGAATGCGCCATACCCCTCCTGCCAGGAGAAGCGCTGCCCAAGCCAACGGGATGAGCTGCCCTTGAGCTTCTGAACCGCGGTCGCGAGACAGGATGTGGCCGGCAGAACGAACAACAGATGGACGTGGTTGGCGGTCCCGCCGGCGGCGACCAGGGTAAACCCCTCGCTTCGAGCGATGCCGCCGAGATATGCGTATAGATCCGGCATGCGGCCGGCGGGAAGAATAGGTCGGCGGCCCTTTGTACTGAAAATGCAATGGATGAAATTGCTGGCGTAGGTGTGAGCCATGGTTGCACCGTCCCTACGGGACTCCCAATTCTATTCTGTTCGCCCTCCCCACGCCGAGGCGCGGGGCTAACGAACGCTGCGCCTACGGCGCGGGAGCGGGGGATGGTAGAGGTTCGTGGTTCCCACCCGAAACGTAAAATGCACGTTTAGGATGGGGCACCCGACTGACGATTCGGATAACATTTTCGGCGCGCCATGCGCCGTAGGCGCGATGGTTGTTAGCCCCGCGTTTTAACGTGGGGTAGGCAAGACCTATCACGGCTTCGAGTCCCGTAGGGACGACTCAAACTGAAATTCCGTTCGGTTCGCCCACGCCCCGTCGGAATCTCTCTAGACAAAAACCGGACAGATTTCGTATTATACGTACATATGCCGACTGTTACGGAAAAGTGCCGGCAGTCGCATCATGGAGGAAATCGAATGAGTGCGCAAGCAATGACGGAACGTTTTGAAATGCGTCTCGGACAGTCTGTATTGGAGGAACTCGATTCTTGGCGCGCCAGGCAGGACGATTTGCCCTCGCGTTCAGAAGCAGTGCGCCGCCTCGTCGAGGCAGGCCTCGTCAGGAGCTCCGAAACGGCCATTACATTTGGAAATGGCGAGAGGTTGATCATTATGATGTTGTGCCAACTTTTTAAACACCTAGAAGTGAAGGGTGAAATTGACCCCGACTTTGTGGAAGAAGTCATATATGGAGGCCACTACTGGGCGCTCGACTGGGAGTATTCGGGCCTGTTTCATCGCCACGAAGATGCAGCTACCGTTGTATCAGAAGTGGTAGACATCCTCGACATGTGGTCTTTTCTGGAGCGCGGCTTTGAGGCGTTGTCGAAGGAGGACAAGGACCAGGTTGCCGCAGAGGCGGAGCCATTCGGCAAGCACGTGGTGTTCGCGGGGTTCGACGGCAATCATGAGGGCGAGCACATCGGCATCGCGAGGTTCCTCGTTCATAAACTCGACCGCTTTACCGAGTTCAAGGGCCGCGATCTTAATGCTCACATGCGGACGCTTGACGCATACCGGCGCATGTTGTCGGTCTTTGAGCCTTTCAGGAAAAACCTCACCGGGCGTGACCTTAATGCGGTCGAGATTATCAAAATCCTTCAGGCGAATTTCCACCCGAGCAGGCGGAGGTCGTGACGCTGCCCTCAAGCTGGCCGGGGATGCGCTTCATCCGCGCCCTGCTTGAACTTGCGGGCAAGATTCCTACTGCTTTCGTGATCCCGGGTTTGACCGGAATGATCGACGCCGGTTTGCATTTCAGCGGCCGATTCGCTACCATAAATAGATACACGTAGGGGAAATCCCTGCGCTGTCATTAGCACCACGGCTTTTGGTCCTTGCCGGACGGGCGACGTTTTGGACGAATGCTCAGTCCGGTTCAACGGATTCCGCTATAGCGGGCTGGCAAAAGCGGTGGGAGACGAGGGAAGAATGGCCAAGGCGGGCAAGAATATTGCGAAGGCGCGCGCCGCTGTGAACAAGCCGGCGTATCCGCTGCCTGAAGCAGTGAATCTCCTCAAGCAAGTCAAGTACGCGAAGTTCGACGAGACCGTCGATCTGACGATGCGTCTGGGCGTGGATACGCGGCACGCCGACCAGATGGTGCGCGGCACCGTGGTTCTGCCGCACGGGCTGGGCAAGACCAAGACCGTGGCCGTGATTGCCACCGGCGACCGGCAGAAGGAAGCCACCGCGGCTGGCGCCGACTTTGTAGGCGGCGAGGAGATGGTGGAGAAGATCCAGAAGGAGAACTGGACCGCCTTCGACGCGCTGATTGCGACGCCGGACATGATGAAGGTTGTGGGCCGGCTGGGCAAGGTTCTCGGTCCGAAAGGGCTGATGCCGAATCCCAAGACCGGGACCGTGACCATGGACGTGGCCGCGGCGGTGAAGGAGATCAAGGCCGGCAAGGTGGAGTTCCGCGCCGACAAGACCAGCCTGGTGCACGTGCCGGTGGGCAAGCTGAGCTTCGAGCCGCAAAAGCTGATCGACAACGCGACCACGGTGATTACATCGATCGTGCGCGCCAAGCCTTCGGCGGCCAAGGGCAAGTACATCAAGAGCGTGACGCTGAGCTCGACCATGGGGCCGGGCGTTCCGCTGGATTCGGCGGTTGCGGACGCGGCGGGAAAAAGATAGGGGTCAGGTTTCAGGGATCAGGGGTCGGTTGATGCGGTGACCCCGTGGGCGATCGGACAGGCCCGAGAGATTTTATAAGAACGAGACGGTGGGATTTTCAGTGGAGCGCCCGTTATGGGCGACGGAAAGCGAGGGCAGGGGCAAGGAATAGGCATTGTTCAGGGGCACTGATCCCTGACACCTGAAACCTGACACCTGTCGTAGCGGAGCGAAGACATGGCGATTTCGAAAGCGAAGAAGGCGGAGAAGGTGAGTGGGCTGGCCGCGGAGCTGGCTCCTTCGACCACTGCGATCGTGGGTACCTTCAACAAACTCACCGTGGCCAAGGACTACGAGCTGCGCAAGGTGATTCGTGAGGCCGGTGGCAAATACCGCGTGGTGAAGAACGCGCTGGCCGCGATCTCCGGCACGGGTACGCAGGTGGAAGCGGCGCTGAAAGGCTTGAAGGGCGTGAACTCGGTGGCGTTTACCGCGGGCGATCCGGTGGCTCTGGCCAAGGTGTTCGCCAAATGGGCGGGCGAGAACGCGGCGGAGTTCCATTTCAAGCTGGGCATCGTGGACGGCAAGCTGCTGAGCGTGGACGAGGTGAAGGCGCTGGCTACGATGCCGGGCAAGGATGAGATCTTTTCCAAGCTGCTCTTCCTTATTAATGCGCCGGCACAGCGGTTGGCTACAGTGCTCAATGCCACGGGACGCGATCTGGCTGTCGTGCTGGGACAGGGCGTGGAGAAAGAGAAGTTTGCGGCGGCGTAGAAGCCGCAAGCTTCTAGCTCTAGCCTTTTCGTACTGAAGTTGAGGCTGTGGGTTCCATCGAGGAAGAGCTAGAGGCTAGAAGCTAGCAGCTAGGAGCTGCTTTTAAGGGTTTTGGCCGTGGCATTTTGAAAGGGCGCGGGTCTGGCGCATCGGAAACTTTCAAACTTGCTGGGACGGCCGGGGAAATACCAAATCAAACGGTTCTGATTGGAGAAGAACATGGCGGACATTGCACAGTTGGAAGAACAGATTGTGAGCCTGAGCCTGCTGGAAGCGGCGGCTCTGGTAAAGAAGCTGGAAGAGAGGCTTGGCGTTTCGGCTGCGGCTGCGGCCCCGGTAATGGTTGCCGGCGGCGCGGCGGCGGGAGCAGCGGCTCCGGCGGTCGAGGAGAAGACCGAGTTCCAGGTCATTCTGAAGGACACAGGCGCCAATAAGATCAACACCATCAAGGCGGTACGCGAAGTCACGTCGCTCGGCCTGAAGGAAGCCAAGGACTTGGTGGACGGGGCGCCCAAGGCAATCAAGGAAAACGCGACTAAGGAAGAGGCCGAAGCCATCAAGAAGAAGTTTGAGGGCGTCGCCACGGTCGAGGTCAAGTAAACGGCACGAGACTTGCATGAGCCGCCGGGACGCGCTATGATATACGTTGCGCGTCTTGGCGGTTCCGCTAGGTTTCATCGCGGGGCGGAGGCTGGGCCGTGCGGGAAGCGGAGCGTGGCGTTCACGCAAGCGTCTGTTGCTCAGGGTAGCGTTAGGATCTCTGAGGTCGGGCGTTGTGAGTTGGTTAAGTTCTTTTAGGTCAACGGATTGTCCTGGGGTCAGGCGGGGCTTCCGTTGATGAGGGTCGGGTAGCTGGCAATTCGCGGCGGAAGCGGATTTTGCGATCGGCGAGGGCAATGGAAGAAAATTCGATAGGGAGCACAGGCGTTGAGCTGCGCTCGTGAGGCATTGCGTCCTTACGGGCTATTTGTGTCTTCCGGTGCGCTGATTAGAAGGTCTAAGAAGCGAGCAGGCGTATGCGCACAGGCCCCCTTTTCCGGTTTCACCGGAATTTTCGGGTTCGACCGTTGTACGTATGACTTCCAATTGTGCGCAGTCTAGCGCACCCGCCCGAAACGCGCAATATCCACCACGCGTTATTGACCGAGCTCTCATGAGAACCCGCCCGATCTGGGTTCTTCCCGGTGCGCCTGGAATTCACATTCCAGGCTGCCGGCAGCATAAAGAGCGGGAGATTCATCCCCGCTCCCGCGTATTTTTTGATTTCTTCCGGAACCATGCCGGCGCCACGGGGACTCGGACGCCGGACCGGCGAGCACATAGCGCCGGAGCAACGAGACTCAGGAGTGACCATGCCCAACGAGAAGCGCGCGATTCGCAGCCGGCTCGATTTTTCCAAAATTCCCACTGCTACACAGATTCCCAACCTGATCGAAGTGCAGCGCCGCAGCTACGAGCGGTTCCTGCAGATGGACAAGCTGCCCAACGAGCGCGACGACAGCGGCTTGCAGTCGGTATTTGTGTCGGTTTTCCCGATCACCGATTTCCGCGGCATCTCGCAGTTGGATTTTGTGGATTTCTCCATCGGCAACTGGGAGTGCAAGTGCGGCCACCTGAAGGGGCTGCACCACCTGCGCACGGCTTGCATGCATTGCGGGGCCATGGTGATCACCGATCCTTTCCTGCCCGGCGACGTGCTTTGCCAGAAGTGCGGCACCTACAACAAGAACGCGCCCGACTTCTGCAACAAGTGCGGCGACCCGGTGAGCCTGCAGTTGAAATACGACCAGCAGGAGTGCGAGGAGCGGGGCATGACCTTCTCGGCGCCGCTCAAGGTGACGGTGCGCCTGACCATCTACGACAAGGACCCCGAGACCGGCAACAAGACCATCCGCGACATCAAGGAGCAGGAGGTCTTCTTTGGCGACATTCCGCTGATGACGCCCAACGGAACGTTCATCGTGAACGGCACGGAGCGGGTGATTGTGTCGCAGCTGCACCGCTCGCCGGGCGTCTTCTTCGAGACCGCGAACAACCGCACCTACTTCCTGGGCAAGATCATTCCTTATCGCGGCTCGTGGGTGGAGTTCGAATACGACCAGAAGAACACGCTCTATGTGCGCATCGATCGCAAGCGTAAGTTCCTGGGCACCATCTTCCTGCGCGCGCTGGGTCTGCGCTCGGACGAGGAGATTCTGAAAACCTTCTACACCGTCGACCGGCTGCACATCGAGGACGGCAAGCTCTTGTGGGCAGTGCCGCAGGATGCCGCGAAGGGTACGCACCTGGTGGGCGTGAAGCCGGCGCACGCGGTCCGGCACGGCAGCGAGGAGATTGCGCACACCGGGCGCAAGATCACGCCGCATGCGCTGAAAGCTATGCGCACCGCGGGCATTGACAAGGTGGAAGTAGAGGCCGCGGAGTTGGATGGCGCGATGACCGCGGCGGACGTGATCGACACGTCCACCGGCGAAGTGGTGGTGGAGGCCAACGTAGAGCTGACCGCCGACCGGCTGCACAAGGTGCTCTCCAGCGGTGCGGCGGCCTTCGAGGTGTTCTTCCCCGACCGCGACGACGTGGGCAACATCGTCTCCAATACGCTGAAGCGCGACTCGGTACACAAGCCGGAAGAGGCGCTGATCGAGATCTACCGCAAGCTGCGGCCGGGCGACCCCCCGACGCTGGACACTGCGACCGCGCTCTTCGAAGGCATGTTCTTTGATCCGCGCAAGTACGATTTCTCGCGCGTGGGCCGGCTGAAGTTCAACATCAAGATTCACGAGAATCCCGAATATGCATCTGCGTCGTGGTTGCGTTTAGTAGAGGAGGAGAAGAAGAGAGATCCAAGCAAGCATCAGGGACCACTTGACCACAGGACGCTTGATTCGGAGGACTTCTATGTGACCATCCGCTACCTGCTCAAGCTGCGCAAGAACATCGGCATGGTGGACGATATCGACCACCTGGGCAACCGCCGCGTGCGCGCGGTGGGCGAGTTGATGGAGAACCAGTTCCGCATCGGTCTGGTGCGCATGGAGCGCGCCATCAAGGAAAAGATGAGCGTGTATCAGGAACTGAACACGGCCATGCCGCACGACCTGATCAACGCCAAGCCGGTGATGGCGGCCATCCGCGAATTCTTCGGCTCCTCGCAGCTTTCCCAGTTCATGGACCAGACCAATCCGCTGTCGGAGATCACGCACAAGCGGCGGCTTTCGGCCCTCGGGCCGGGCGGGCTTTCGCGCGAGCGCGCCGGTTTCGAGGTGCGCGACGTGCACCCCACGCACTATGGACGTATCTGCCCGATTGAGACGCCGGAAGGCCCGAACATCGGACTGATCAGCTCGCTGAGCTGCTTTGCGCGCATCAATGAATATGGATTCATCGAGTCGCCTTATCGCAAGGTGAAGGATTCGAAGATTCTGGATTTCGTGGAGATCGTGAACGCCGGTGAAAGTGGGCTGCGCGTGGGCGGCCACATCGAGAAGGACGAGGCACAGCGCCTGAACGCGCAACTGAAGAAGGCGGCCAAGCGCGCCATCGAATCCATTCCCTACAGCTTCTACCTGTCGGCCTGGGAGGAAGACCGGCACACCATCGCGCAGGCCAACATCGAGTTCAACGACAAGGGAGAGATCACCGAGGACCTGGTGAACGCGCGCCGGCAGGGGAACTTTGTGCTGGTGAATCGGGCCGAGGTTGATTACATCGACGTGAGCCCGAAGCAGTTGGTCTCGGTGGCTGCATCGCTGGTGCCGTTTCTGGAGCACGACGACGCCAATCGTGCGCTGATGGGCGCCAACATGCAGCGCCAGTCGGTGCCGCTGCTGGCGGCCGAGGCGCCGCTGGTGGGCACGGGCATGGAAGGCGTGACGGCGCGCGATTCCGGCGCGGTGATCCTGGCCAAGCGCAACGGGATTGTGGATTCGGTTGACTCGGAGCGCATCATCGTGCGCGTTGAAGGCGAGCACCATCCCACGCAGCTTTCGCGCGAAGTGGGTTCTGACATCTACCAGCTCATCAAGTTCAAGCGGTCGAACCAGAACACGTGCATCAATCAAAAGCCCGTGGTCCACGAGGGCGACCGTGTAGTGAAGGGCCAGGTGATCGCCGACGGACCGTGCACCGAACATGGGGAGCTGGCGCTGGGGCGCAACGTGCTGGTGGCCTTTATGCCGTGGCGCGGGTACAACTTCGAGGACGCCATCCTGATCAGCGAACAACTGGTGCGCGAGGACTACTACACCAGCGTGCACATCGAGGAGTTCGAGATCGAGGCGCGCGACACCAAGCTGGGCCCCGAGGAGATCACGCGCGACATTCCCAACGTGAGCGAGCATGCGCTGCGCGATCTGGATGAGAGCGGCATCATCCGCATCGGCGCCCAGATCGGCCACGGCGACATCCTGGTGGGCAAGGTGACGCCCAAGGGCGAGACGCAGCTGACGCCGGAAGAGAAGCTGCTGCGGGCGATCTTCGGCGAGAAGGCCGGCGACGTGCGCGATGCATCGCTGACCTGCCCTCCCGGCATTGAGGGCACGGTGGTGGACGTGCGCATCTTCAGCCGCAAGGGCCAGGAGAAGGACGAGCGCGCCAAGCTGATCGAGGCCGAGTACGTGGCCAAGCTCGAAAAGAACCTTGGCGACGAGATCCGCATTCTGACCGACGAGCGGTTGAAGCGTCTGGAGGCCATCCTGGGTGGCAAGGAAGTTCTGGCCGACCTGCACGACGAGCGCACCAACAAGCGCCTGCTGGTCAAGGGCGCGATCCTGGACCGCGACACCATCGAGCGCATCTCGACCAAGAACCTGAAGCGCATTCGCTATGCCGACAAGGACCCGCGGGTGAATGAGCAGATCGACGAGATCGAGGAGATGACCTCGCGGCAGATCGAAGTGCTGCGCAAGATCACCAACGAGAAGGTGGCCAAGCTGCAGAAGGGCGACGAGCTGCCTCCGGGGGTGATCAAGCTGGTGAAGGTGTACGTGGCCATGAAGCGCAAGTTGAGCGTAGGCGACAAGATGGCCGGCCGGCACGGCAACAAGGGCGTGATCTCGCGCATTCTTCCCGTGGAGGATATGCCGTATTTGCCCGATGGAACGCCGGTGGAAATTGTGCTGAACCCCCTGGGTGTGCCCTCGCGCATGAACGTGGGGCAAATCCTGGAGACGCACCTCGGGTGGGCCGCGCATGAGCTGGGCCAGAAAGTGGCCGAGCTGGTGAAGGCCAACTCCGACGCCGCGTACGTGCGCGAGATGGCGAAGAAGGAGTTCGCCGGCACGGCCGTGTTGCGGCAGCTGCTGGAGCTGGACGACGAGATGCTGGTGCGTGTCGCTCGGGGTATGGGTAAGGGCATCTGGTTTGGGACGGCGGTCTTTGACGGCGCGCAGGAGAGTGAGATCAAGGCGCTGCTGGCTTCGGCGGGCTTGCCGGCGTCGGGCAAGACGATGCTCTACGACGGCCTGACGGGTGAGCAGTTCGAGCAGCCGGTGACGGTGGGCTACATTTACATGCTCAAGCTCTCGCACCTGGTCGACGACAAGATTCACGCGCGGTCGATCGGGCCGTACTCGCTGATCACTCAGCAACCGCTGGGCGGCAAGGCGCAGTTCGGCGGGCAGCGCTTTGGCGAGATGGAAGTATGGGCGCTGGAAGCCTACGGCGCCGCGTACATTCTTCAGGAGCTGCTCACCGCCAAGTCGGACGACGTGTATGGCCGGACCAAGATCTACGAGGCCATCGTCAAGGGCGAGACGGCGATGGAGCCAGGCATTCCGGAGTCGTTCAACGTGCTGATCCGCGAGTTGCAGTCGCTGTGCCTGGACGTGGATTTGATCAAGCGCGCGGATATTGCAAAGAAGGCGCCGACGCCGGAAGTGGCGGCGGTGGCGGATTAAAGACAGCTTCTAGCTGCTAGCTACTAGCTCCTAGCTGCGTCGAGCTGAAGCCTGCGGCCGGAACAAAACTAAGTTATGGTGCGTGTGTACTGCTTTTGGCACGCGTGCTGACAGCGGGAGAAAAAACAACTGCTTCTCGAACCTGGGAAGCCAAAAGCTGGTAGCTGGAAGCTAGGAGCTAGCAGCTAGAAACTGGAGGGTCGCCTTGTTCCGTTCGAACCCATTTGAGCTTACCAGCCCCATCACCGATTTCGACGCCATCCGCATCATGCTGGCTTCTCCGGAAAAGATCCGCAGTTGGTCGCATGGCGAGGTGACCAAGCCGGAGACCATCAACTACCGCACCTTCAAGCCGGAGCGCGACGGCCTGTTCTGCGCGCGCATCTTCGGCCCGGTGACGGACTGGGAGTGCTTGTGCGGCAAGTACAAGCGCATGAAGCACCGCGGCGTGATCTGCGACAAGTGCGGCGTGGAAGTGACGGTGAGCAAGGTGCGCCGCGAGCGCATGGGCCACATTGAGCTGGCTTCTCCCTGCTCGCACGTGTGGTTCTTCAAGGGCCTGCCCTCGAGGATCGGCCATTTGCTCGACATTTCGCTGCGGGATCTGGAGAGCATTCTCTACTTCGAGTCCTACGTAGTGGTCGATGCCGGGGACGCCCCGGTGCGCGAACGCGAGATTATCAAGGACGAAGTGCGCTATCGCGAGCTCGACCAACAGTTCCGTCCCTCCGGCTTTAAGGCCATGATGGGCGCCGAAGCCATCAAGGAGCTGCTCAAGCGCGTGAATGTGGACGAGCTGGGACTGGAGCTGCGCGAGCGGATGAAGAGCGAAACCTCGGCGCAGAAAAAGCTCAAGTACGCCAAGCGCCTGAAAGTTGTGGAGGCATTCCGCAAGAGCGGCAACAAGCCGCAGTGGATGATTCTCGATGTGCTGCCGGTGATTCCTCCCGAGCTCAGGCCCCTGGTGCCGCTCGATGGAGGCCGGTTCGCGACATCGGACCTGAACGACCTTTACCGCCGCGTGATCAACCGCAACAACCGGTTGAAGAAGCTGATGGACCTGCACGCGCCGGAAGTCATTGTGCGCAACGAAAAGCGCATGCTGCAGGAAGCCGTGGACGCGCTGTTTGACAACGGCCGCCGTGGCCGCGTGCTGCGGGGCGCCAACAATCGCCCGCTCAAATCGCTCTCGGACACACTTAAGGGCAAGCAGGGCCGCTTCCGCCAGAACCTGCTGGGCAAGCGCGTGGATTATTCGGGCCGCTCGGTTATCGTGGTGGGTCCGGAGCTGAAGCTGCACCAGTGCGGCCTGCCCAAGAAGATGGCGCTGGAACTGTTCAAGCCGTTCATCTATCACCGGCTGGAGCAGACCGGGCAGTGCACGACTATCAAGCAAGCCAAGGAAATGGTGGAAATGCAGGAGCCGGTGGTGTGGGACATCCTTGAGGAAGTCATCAAGGACCATCCTGTGCTGCTGAACCGCGCTCCCACGCTTCACCGCCTGGGCATTCAGGCTTTTGAGCCGGTGCTGGTGGAAGGCAAGGCCATCAAGATTCATCCGCTGGTTTGCACCGCGTTCAACGCCGACTTCGACGGCGACCAGATGGCCGTGCATATTCCGCTGTCGCCGGAGGCGCAGATCGAAGCCAGCGTGCTGATGCTGGCCTCGCACAATATTCTGTCGCCGGCCTCGGGACAGCCGATCACCGTGCCCACGCAGGACATGGTGCTGGGACTCTATTACCTGACCAAAGCCAAAAAGGGCGCCAAGGGCGAGGGCCGCGTCTTTGCGAACACCGAGGAGATCCTGATGGCGCTGGAGGCCAGCGAGGTGGAGACGCTGTCGCCCATCCGGCTGCGCTACACAGGCAAAGTGCTCGACATGACGACCGCATACGACGATCAGGATCTGACGCACACCGATCCGGTGGACTTTAGCAAGGAATATCTCTCCACCACGGTGGGACGCGTGATCCTCAACGATGCGCTTCCCGACGGATTACCGTTCGTGAACGGCCTGCTGAAGAAGAAGGGCATCGGGCAGCTGGTGAACTACTGCAACCAGAACCTCGGCCTCGAGGTGACGGTGGGCATGCTCGATCACATCAAGTCGCTGGGCTTCCAGTTTGCCACGCGCTCGGGTCTTTCCGTGGGCCTGGACGACATGGTGATCCCGGCGAGCAAGTACAAAACGGTCGAGGAAGCCGACAAGAAGGTGATCGAGGTGCAGAAGCAGTACATGGACGGCGCCATCACCAACGGCGAGCGCTCGAACAAGGTCATCCAGATGTGGTCGGCGGTGACCGACCAGGTGGCCGACGAGATGTTCAGCAATATGAAAAAGGCAGACGACGAAGGCGCCATGAATCCGATCTACATCATGGCCGACTCCGGCGCCCGCGGATCGAAGCAGCAGATTCGCCAGCTCAGCGGCATGCGCGGACTGATGGCCAAGCCTTCGGGAGAAGTCATCGAGACGCCCATCACCTCAAACTTCCGCGAAGGGCTGACGGTGCTCGAATACTTCATTTCGACGCACGGCGCGCGCAAGGGCCTGGCCGACACTGCGTTGAAGACGGCAGACTCCGGCTACCTGACGCGCCGGCTGGTCGACGTGGCGCAGGACGTGATCGTGACCGAGCCGGATTGCGGCACGCTGGAAGGCATCTACGTCGGCTCGATCGTCGAGTCGGGCGAGATCATTGAGCCGCTGCGCGACCGCATCATCGGCCGCGTGTCGCTCGAAAGGATCAAGGACTACGACGGCAACGTTGTGGTCGAAGTAAATCAGCCTATCGACGAGGACATTGCGTCGGCGATCCAGGGCGCGGGCGTGGAGCGCGTGAAGATCCGCTCCGTGCTCACTTGCGAGTCGCGGCGCGGCGTTTGCGCGCTATGCTACGGACGCAACCTTGGTTCCGGCCGCATGGTGGAGCTGGGCGAGACCGTGGGTGTAATTGCGGCGCAGTCCATCGGCGAGCCGGGTACGCAGCTCACCATGCGCACCTTCCACGTGGGCGGCACAGCCAGCCGCGTGGCCGACAAGTCGCGCCTGGATGCCAAGAACAACGGCTTCGTGCGCTTCATCAACCTGAACACGGTGGAGAGCAAGGAAGGCGAACTGGTGGCCATGAACCGCTCCGGCTCGGTGGCTATCGTGGACGAACGCGGCCGTGAAAAGGAACGCTACCAGGTGGTGTATGGCGCACGCCTCCGTGTCCGCGAGGGTTCGGCGGTGAAGCTCGGCGAAGTGTTGGCCGAGTGGGATCCGTACACCTACGCCATCCTTACGGAGATCGGCGGCGCGGTGCAGTTCAAGGACCTGCAGGAAGGCATCACGCTCAACGAGGAAGTGGATGAAGTGACCGGCCTCTCGCGCTGGGTGGTAGCCGACTCGCCCGACGAGAAGCGGCAGCCGGCCATTGCGGTAAAGGGCGCGAAGAGCCACAAGCGCTACCTGCTGCCGCGCGGCGCGCACCTGATGGTCGAGGACAGCGCCGAGGTGGGCCCGGGTGACGTGCTGGCCAAGATTCCCAAGGAAAGCACGCGGACCAAGGACATCACCGGCGGTCTGCCTCGCGTGGTGGAGCTCTTTGAGGCGCGCAAGCCGCGCGAAACCGCGATCATCTCGGAAATTGACGGCGTGGTTCGCTTCGGCGAGGTCTCCAAGGGCCAGCGCAAGATATACGTGACGGCCGACAACGGCGACGAGAAGGAGTACCTTGTGCCGCGCGGCATTCACGTGAACGTGCAGGAGGGCGAACGGCTGCGCGCCGGCGATCCGCTCATGGACGGCCCGCTGAACCCGCACGACATTCTGGCCGTGCTGGGCGAAAAGGAGCTGCAGGCTTACCTGGTGAACGAAATCCAGGAGGTCTACCGGCTGCAGGGCGTGGCTATCAGCGACAAGCACATCGAAACCATCGTGCGGCAGATGCTGCGCTGGGTGCGCATCGATGAGGTGGGCGACACCAACTTCCTGCTCGAGCAGCAAGTGGACCGCTTCCGCTTCAAGGAGGAGAACGAGCGCGTGCTGGCCAACGGTGGCCGTCCGGCGATCGGGCGTCCGCTGCTGCTGGGCATCACTAAGGCGTCGCTTTCGACCGACAGCTTCATCTCCGCGGCCAGCTTCCAGGAGACCACGCGCGTGCTCACCGAGGCCAGCATCAACGGCGCGGTGGACAACCTGCGCGGCCTGAAGGAGAACGTGATCGTCGGGCGGCTCATCCCTGCCGGCACGGGCCTGGAGTACTACCGCAATGTGCAGCTCTCGCCGGAGCTCGAAGAGGCAGCGGCGCGCGTGCAGCAGGAAGTGCACGCCGAGATCGAGGCAGCCGAGCGCGAGCTGGAGCTGATGCGGCAGGAAGGCGAGGCGGAGGAGATGGCCACCGAATAAGAACAGTTGTCAGTGATCGGTGGGGCCCGGCCCCCGCAGGCTCTTACGAAACGGGGCGATTGATTTAGACGAAAGGCGGTGTTCCGGTTGTCCGGGCATCGCTTCATCGCCTCCCGCTCTCCTACGCTGCGGGCGCTGCGGGCCGCCGGGAATTTGGAACTGTCGATGGCTATCCACTCTCCCCGCACCAGACCCACCGAGCGCGCAAAGCGCACCAACTCCGTTCCGGCTTCGGTTATTGCCTCGCGGTGCAGGCGGCGGAACTCTGCGATGGACTTGTAATCCGGCTCCAGACGGCCCAAAAGCCACATTACTTCCAGGTTTCGACGGCACTCCGCCTCCAGGCGCCGTGAGGACCGAATCTGCTGCAGGTATCCATTAAATACAGCTTTAATAGATCACGAGGATCATAGCCTGGGCGCCCGGTTTCCGCCGCCTCGGCACGAACGAACCCGAGTTCGTTCATCTCCAGCCGCCCAACGAAAGCGTCGATCGCCCGGCAGACGGGATTGTCCGGGACAAGATCGTCGAGCACCACTGGAAACAATGTGCCTTGGCTTCGTCCCTCACCTTGAATGAATCCCATGAAAAATGCCCTCGCTCACCACGAGGGCATTTTCCCATGATTTCCCGGTTCATTCAGACTTTCGTAACAGCCTGGCAAGGCCGGACCTTTCCTTGTATGTCCCTTGATTTCTGGTCCTACGGCAAAAGCGCTTGGGTCATTTCCTCAAGGATCGCTTCGGCCGCCTCGGCCGGATTAGGCGCCTGCGTGATGGGCCGGCCCACGACGAGGTAGCTGGCGCCCGCGCACAGCGCTTCGGCTGGCGTTGCAATGCGTTTCTGGTCATCGGTCCGGCGTGGGGCCTGTGTGCCGGCAGGACGGATGCCAGGAACTACCAACACGCCCTTGGGGCCAGTGAGGGCGCGCACGGCCGCAACCTCCTGCGCCGAACAGACAAAACCGTGAATCCCCGCTTCCAAACCCATCTTCGCCAGCAACTCCACCTGCTTCGCGGGCGAGCGCTTTACCCCGGTCGCCTGCAACTGCTCAACGTCCATGCTGGTCAGCACGGTCACGGCCAGAAGTTCGGGCGGGTTGGCCACGCCGCCCAGCGCCGCGCGCGCAGCGGCCAGCATCGCAGGCCCCCCGGCGGCGTGAACGGTCATCATGCGCACGCCCCATGCAGCGGCCGAGCGTACCGCCCCGGCCACCGTGTTGGGAATGTCGTGAAATTTGAGGTCAAGGAAAACGGAGTGTCCCCGCGCCACCATCGCTTGCAGGACGACGGGCCCGGCGGCGGTAAACAGCTCGAGTCCCACCTTAAACCACTGGCAGGTTCCTTCCAGCCGCTCGACCAGTTCGCTGGCAGCCCGGGCATCGGGCACATCGAGGGCAACGATCAGGCGCTGGCGCGCCTGCGCCAATTTGTCAGGCGCAGGCGCGCATCCAGCGGCGAAGCGGGGTTTCAGCCGTTCGGGGATTGGCATAGAAGAATGCTAACCGATTTTGCGTTGCAGGGCAGCTATAAAGGCCCGAAGCGCGGTACGAAACGCTTGGTTCCGCAATTGGAGGCTATACCCAAAGCGTCAACGCAACACCGTGGATGGATTGGCGCGGCCCTGCGAACCCATCGGTCCAGACCTTGTTCCCTCAGCGAGTCAGGGAAACGGTCCCGGCTGCTCCGGATTTGGGAGTCGGGGCGTTGTGAGTGAGGAGGGTTTTGGATAGGTTGCGATCGGAGAGGGGCAAGAGGATGACGTAAGGCACATCGGTTTGCGAAAATCTGCCGCGCCGTGCCGGATCGCCGAACGGCGGCGCGTGGTCGCCCACGATCACGAAGACCGTAGGCCTCGGCAGGTTTCCAGTGGCCAGTTGCGCAACCGATCGATGGACATTGACGACCAACTGGTACCAGGAGCAGAGCGGCGTATTTGGCTCCAGCGAAAAGTCGGCCAGGCAGGGAGCGCCATCCGGAAGGGTTGCGGGGACCTCGACGGGAAGGTGGGAATTTAATGTCATCCAGTGAATGAAGTAGGGGCGGCCGTCGTCTTCTCCGAGGCGGCGTCCTATCCAGGCAGCAATATCCGCGTCGCAGGTTCCCACGAATGCGCCGGCGCAATCGTGCAATCCCTCTCGCTTGAATGCGTCGTGGAACCATATTTCCTGGAACCCGAGCGTTTTGTACCAGGCGGCGCGATTGAACATATATCCGCTCATCCCATGGAGCGCAATACGGTCGTAGCCAAGAGCCGCAAGCTGTGAGGGAAGGCAGCCGCTTAAATTTACGGCCGGAGCGCTGATGATGTAATAGCCAACCGAATTGCCGCATAGTTCGCGGGCTTCGCCGGCTACTGTCGCCCCATTGAATGGAGCAGTTCCCTGGATCACTTGATATTTGGCAAGGAGACTCGGTTGCAAATACGGCTGGACCAACGCATCGCGCAGGGGTGAGTCTTCGGCGAGTCCCCAGGATTCGACCATCACCAGAACCAGATTGGGCAATACGCGATGATCCCCGCCGGACGTAATTCCCGCGGCTCGGAGGGCGGCTGCCGATGCGCTCGGCACGGGGAGCAGCGGCCCTTTGGATTTCTCTACCTTTTGCCGTATCGCAAAATCGATTCTTGCCAGGCGCACCAGACGAAAGATTGGCGTGCGTGAAAGCCTCCGTACACTGGCGCCACGAAGATTGAGGCGGTCCCCACCTGTGGCCGTGCTCGCCGCGTAGGGGAAACGGCCAGTAGAAAGGCGAATGGAGACAATGTCTTTACCTAGGATTACAGCCAGGAATGCAACCAGGCACAAAGCCGCGCGCCACCGCTGGCTTCTGGAGAATGATTTTACCGGCATCAATACCGCGGTTGCCGCTGCCAGCAGCGCAAGCAGCAAAATTAAGTTTGCATAAAAGAAATGCACGCCAGTGAATGCATGAACCGCGCGGAAGTTTTCCAGGCATTCTCGAACGGGAAGGTAATAGGTCTCGCAGATTCCGCAGAGCACATCCGAGAGGATCATGGCAAAAAGCAGAACTGCGGTGAAAAGCCGCGGCACAAAGAGGGAAATGAGGCCAGCCACAGCGTACTGGACGCAGAACAATCCAGTGCGAGAGAACGTGAACTCATGCGCTGCCAGCCAATACGGGAGATTGGCGAAAACGGTATAAAAAGCCACACAAGTCAGCCACGGTACGTGCTCGCGAACTCGTTCCGCCCAAGTATGCTCCAGTATCGGAGTCATGATGCCCTGTGCGCCACAACCGATCAAGCCCATCTGGCATGTCCTCACATCGCTGCTTTAATAGCGCCAAAATAATGATGAAACAACACGATGCCGAGGTAACTATTTTTGGTTACCTGAGAGCATGGCATTTGATTTTTTACCTCTCTATAGTAACCTACTCGAACCCGTTTTTGAACCCCCTATGAGGTAACGGATTGTGGAACCGGCAGGCAGTCAACAATTACATTGAAAAAAGGGGTCTGAGATGCCAATGGCGTCGATGAAACGGGGTTTTCTTCCCGGAATTGTGTGGTTGGTCGTGGGAAGCATGGCCTGGGGAGAGGCTGTACATACCAACCCCATGAACTACGATCCGCAGGTGCGCGCGGCCTACAATAGCTTTTACAATCTCGATTTTCCGGTCGCAGTCGCGCAGTTCCAGCAGTTTCATGCCGCGCACCCCGGCGACCCGCAGGCCACGGCCTATCTGCTCGACGCCCTCATCTTCCAGGAACTCTACCGGCTCGATCTGCTCGATACCACCTTCTACGCCAACGACGGCTTCCTTACCGGCCGTCATGCCACGGACGAAGACCCGAAACAGCGCGACCGGATCTTCGACTTTGCCGATGAGGCCGTGCGCGAGGCAGACTGGCGGCTGAGCAGGAACCCCAACGATGTGGACGCCCTCTTTGCCCGAGCCTGGGTGCGCGCTCTGCGGTGCACCTATGTAGCGATGGTGGAGCGGGCCTATGTTACCGGCTTCCGCCTTGCGACGAAAGCCAAGGACGACGCCGCGCGGGTTTTGCAATTGGACCCAGATTACGCGGATGCGAAGCTTATCACGGGGGTCTATCAGTACGTTGTCGGCGCTCTTCCCTGGCCCTTTAAGCTGATGATCGGCTTTGCCGGCATCACCGGTTCCAAGTCTACGGGTCTTGCGATGCTTTGGGATGCTGCGCATCGCGGTGTGGCCACGAACCTCGAGGCGCGCACGGCCATTGCCCTTTTCCTGCGCCGCGAGGCCCGGTACAAAGAAGCCATCGAGGTGGTGCGCGGCCTGGAGAAAGAGTACCCGCACGACTTCCTCTTCTGCCTGGAAGAGGCCAACCTGCGCAAGGATGACGGCGAGGGCATGGCTGCGGTGGCGGCTTACCGGCAGATTCTGGCCGACGATGCCAGGCCGGGTTACTTCGCCTCGGCCAAGCTCGAACTGGCCTATTTCGGCCTGGGTGACGCCCTGCACGGCCAGCGCCACTACGATGAGGCGGCGAAAGCCTATGAGCAGGCAGCCTGGACGCCTGCGGTGGGGCCGGAACTGAAGATCCGCTCCCTGCTCGACGCTGGCGAGTGTCACGATCTGATGGGCCAACGCCAGCTTGCCATCCGCGATTACCGGGCCGCGATCGACGCTGGCCCCAATACCTCGCGAGCCGACCAGGCTCGAAGGTATCTGCGGAGCCCCTACAAGGGAGGATAAGCGAGCGACCGGGCGATCCGGCAGCGGGCGGAAATTGGAACCGCCGGAGACCAGGTTTCGTATCCTTGCCAAGGTTGGCCTATTCGTGGGAGGACCGGTTATGGTTGCCTACTGTCAGCACTGTGGAAACGCTTTGCACATCAGCGCGCGCTTTTGCTCGAGCTGCGGCGCCGCTGTGCCCGCATCGCATCCCATCCCCGGCCGGCCGCTCATCCGTCCGCGCCTGGGCCGCCAGATCGGCGGAGTCTGTCTGGCGCTGGCGCAGGCCAACGGATGGGACGTTGCGGTGGTCCGCATTTTCACCGTGCTCGGTTTGATCTTGTCGAGCGGGCTGGTGGGCGTCGCTTATCTCGCCGCCTGGATTGGCATTCCCGAGGAGACGGCGCCGTGTCCGGGGGCTTATCCTCCTGGAGTATGAGCGGCGAGTACCTCTCCGATGGCGCCCGGTTGAGTTTCGCTGACGCGGGCGCGGGACTTCCTGTTGTTTTCCTGCACCCTACCCCTCTCGACCGCGAGTACTGGCGTCCTCTCACGCGGGAGCTTGCGGGCATTCGCGCCATCGTCCCCGATTTGCGCGGCCACGGGCTTTCGGAGCTGGGGGCGCCGCTGCCGGCGGGCGGTTTTGCCCGCATCCCCAGCGCGCCGGTGCTCACGATGGCGCAGCTCGCCTCGGATGTTCTCGCTCTGCTCGATCGTCTGCGCCTGTCAAGGGTTGCCTTTGCAGGTTGCTCCATCGGCGGCTACGTTTTGTTGGAACTGTGGCGGAAGGCCCCGCAGCGCATACAAGGCCTGATCTTTATCTGTTCCAAGCCGCAGCCGGATGCCGAAGCCAACCTGATCAAGCGCGCCGAAACCATTGCGCGCGCCCATTCTGAAGGCGTGCCCGCGCTCTTCGACGGCATGGCGCAGAACCTGCTGGCCCCATCAGCCCGCCGCGATCGTCCCGAACTTGTCGCCGAAGTCCGCTCACGCATGACCCTCACGCCAGAGGCTCTGGTTGCCGTGCAGGCGGGTCTGGCTTCTCGGCCCGATTCTGTTCCCACGGTCGCAACCATCCGCGTGCCCGTGCTTGCCATTGCCGGGGCTGAGGATTCCAGCGTTACTCCCGCGGACATGGAGGCATTCCACGCCGCGCCCGGCGGCTGTGAGTTCCACGTGCTACCCGGCGCCGGCCACCTTGCCGCTTACGAGCAACCGAAAAAGGTTGCGGCGCTGATGGCGCCCTGGCTGCGCCGATTCGAAGCGTGAAAAGGGCAGAGAACAGAGATCAGAGATCAGCTAAGAGCTAACAGCTACAAGCTCTCGTTCAGTTGCGGCTGCGCAGCTTGCTCAGCAGGATCAGGATCTCCATGTATAGCCACACTAGCGTCACCATGATGCCGAAGGCGGCGTACCACTCCATGTACTTGGGAACGCCGTAGGCAACGCCCTGCTCGACGAAGTCAAAGTCAAGAACGAGATTGAGCGCGGCGATGCCGACCACAATGAAGCTGAAGCCGATGCCAACGATGCCGGAGCCGTAAACGGAACTGAAGAAGGAGACGTGAAAAAAGCCAAGCAGCATCTGGGCCATGTAGAAGAGGAAAACGCCGCCGGTGGCCGCCACTACGCCGAGGCGAAACTTTTGCGTGACCTTGATGAGCCCGGACTTGTAAGCGAGCAGCAGCACGAACAGCGTACCGAAGGTCAGCCCCACGGCCTCCATGGCGATACCGGGATAGCGCAGATTAAAGACCGCCGACAGACCGCCGAGCACGAGGCCTTCGAGCAGGGCGTAGATGGGCGCGGTGACCGGCGACCACTCCTTCTTGAAGGCGGTGATCAAGGCGAAGATGAGGCCGCCGAAGACGCCAATCACGATCGCCGGACCGGCGAAGCTCAGGTCCTGTGTCTGCACGAACGAGTTCCACGTCCACGCCGCAGTGGCCACCGCGCACAGCAGCAGAATGCCGGTCTTGTTCACCGTGCCGTTCAGCGTCATGCGCGCCGAGGCGTCCACCAGCTGGCCGCCGTACTGGCTGCGCTGAAAGTCGCTGAAAGTGTTCTGACCGAGGGCTGGATTCGATGTCTTGATCAATGCCATGAGTTGTCTCCGTAGTGCAATGCGAACTGGGGGAAACGCCAAGCTCGTGCAGGCGTCCTGTCCCGCCGCTTTCATTCTAATTGGATCGAAGAAAGTTCATCGGAGTTTCAGTAGCGACAGGGCTGCTCACTCGAACACCCGCACGCCGTACTCGCTTTCGTGGCGCGCAACGGTCGCCATCAGGTTCTCGATCGCACCCACGGGCTGGATGCCGCCGCGCGCGCCCTGCGCCATGCAGTTCATCGCTGCCGCCGCGCAGGAGAAATCGAGCTGCCGCTTCAGAGGCCAGTTCCGCAGCAAGCCGTAGATGAATCCGGCGCGGAAGACGTCGCCGGCCCCCGTCGTGTCGGCCACCGGAACGCGATAGGCGGCGCTGTGCAGCAACTGCTTGCCGTCCCAGGCCAGCACGCCGTCCTCGCCAAGCGTTGCCGCGCTCAGCCGGCATCCGTAGCGCGACTTCATGCGCCGCAGCGCGCGCGCCAGGTTGTTATCGTCCATCAGCCGGCAGGAGAAATCCTTGCTGACGATCAGATAATCGATGTTCGCCGCCAGCTCTTCGATACCGGGGTAGGTGTCATCGAGATCGGCCACCACGGGAATTCCGGCCGCCCGCGCCCAGCTTGCGGCCAGAGTGGCCGCCGCCGTGTCGTGCCCGTCTATATGCAGGAGCCGCGCGTTGACCACCCACTCGCGGCGCAGTTCTTCCGGCTTGAGGGTCATCTGCTCGTCGCGGCGGCAAAGCACGGTGCGCTCGCCGCCCGCGTCCACCAGAATGAGCGACTGCGGACTCACGCCGCCAGGCGCCTTGATGAGGCGCGCCTCCACGCCCGCGCGCTCGAATGCCTGCTCGTGCAGCCGCGCCGCGTCGTCGTCGCCCAGCTTACCCACGTAGCGGGTGCGCAGGCCCCAGGTCTGGCAAGCCACCACGGTTGTCGCCACCTGGCCTCCCGGCATCACGTGCGCCATGTTGTACTCGATCTTCGAGCCGCGCTCGGGGTATGCGGGCAGCGGAATGAGCGTATCTGTGGCGTTGAGGCCCACGCCTACCAGGTCAACTTGGGGTACCTCAGCCATTCCGCCATTGTAATTAGCTGGCGGTAGAGCGCCTGCGCACTGAGATACTGAAAGCGGGGATGCTGTAGGCTCAAAAGAGGATTTCTTCTGGTTTTGGACTGGATTCGTGGGACAAACAACAACACCTTCGCGCCCTTTTCACTATCCGCGGCCCGGCGCCGCGCTGCATTGCGATAGCGCCTCGCTGGAGGCCCTGGCCCGCCGCTTCGGCACGCCGCTCTACGTCTACTCCGCCGGACAGATTGCCGCGCGGCTCGGGCTGTTCCAGCAGGCCTTTCCCGGGCGGGACAATCTAGTCTGTTACGCGGTGAAAGCCAACTCCGCGCTGGCCATTCTCAAGCTGCTTGCCGATCGCGGCGCGGGCTTCGACATTGTCTCCAGCGGCGAGCTTGAGCGCGTATTGGCCGCCGCTCCGGAAGCGGCGGGCAGGGTGGTTTTCTCCGGCGTGGGCAAGACGGTTGCGGAGATTGAATTGGCGCTGCACGCGGGGATTCTCCAGTTCAACGTGGAAAGCCAGGCGGAGCTGGCGCTGCTCGCGACGCGCGCACGCAGGCTCAAAATCCGCGCCCGCTTCGCGCTGCGTGTCAACCCCGATGTTTTCGCCGATACGCATCCCTATATCTCCACCGGCCTGCGCGAGCACAAGTTCGGCATCGACATCCGCCGCGCGTCCGCCATCTACAAGAGCGCGGCAGACAACCGCTGGCTCGAGGCGCATGGCGTCAGCGTCCACATCGGCTCGCAGATTCGCTCCGCGGCCCCATTTGGCGCGGCCATTGAGCGGGTGAGCAAGCTGGTGCGGCAGCTCCGGGGCGAGGGCATCGCGCTCCAGGCCGTCGATGCCGGCGGCGGCTTGGGCATTGACTATCACGGCGGCGCGTTTGACGCAGCGGCCAAGGTTGCGGAGTACGCTGCGGCGCTCGAAGGCGCGCTGGGCGATTTCGATGGCCGCCTGCTCATCGAGCCAGGCCGTTTCCTCGTGGCGCAGGCCGGAGCACTGGTGGCGCGCGTGCTCTACGTCAAGCGCAACGGCAGGAAGACCTTTGTCATTACCGACGCAGCCATGAACGACCTGATCCGCCCCGCGCTCTACCAGGCGCATCACGAGATTGTGCCGGTACGGCCCAGAGCCGGGAAGCCGCGCATCGTGGATGTCGTGGGTCCGGTGTGTGAATCCGGCGACCTTTTCGCGCGCGACCGCAAACTTGCGCGCGTCGAGCCCGGCGACCTTGTGGCTCTGCTTGATGCCGGAGCATATGGCATGGCGCAAAGCTCCAACTACAATTCGCGTCCTCGCGCCGCAGAAGTGCTGGTGGAGGGCGCGAAAGCGCGGCTCATCCGCCGCCGCGAGACGATCGGCGATTTGCTGGCGCCGGAGAGGATTTAACGCCACGGCTCGCGCCGGGAACATCGGACGGGCGGCATAGTTTCGAATTTGCCGCGCCAGCCCATAGTGCCCGCTCTATGATCGAGTGGGGGATTCACCATGCACTTTCGACTCCAAATTGAGGGCGTAGCGGCGATTGCGGCGCTGGCGTTGGGATCATTCGTACCGGCTCACGCCGCTTCCTTGAAAGTGAAGACCGGGCAGGGAAAGGTTCACGGCAAACTCATCAACGATGGTAAAGTACGCGCGTTTCTTGGCATTCCCTATGCCGCGCCGCCAGCGGGCGGCCTGCGCTGGAAGGCGCCCCAGCCGCCCGCGCGCTGGAAGGGAGTTCGGGACGCGACCCTGTATGGCGCGCGCTGCGCGCAGAACACTGTCTCTGAAGATATGACCTTTCAGGATAGCGGCCCCAGCGAGGATTGCCTTTTTCTCAACGTCTTTACTCCCGCCGGCGCGAAGTCCAATAGCAAGCTGCCTGTGATGTTCTGGATTCATGGCGGCGGCTATATGGACGGCTCCGCCTCAGAGCCGCGCCACGACGGCGATTTTCTGCCCACGAATGGTGTTGTGCTGGTCACGATCAACTATCGGCTCGGCGTCTTTGGCTTTTTGGTTACTGAGGATCTGGTGAAAGAAGGCAACGGAACGGCTGGGAACTACGGTTTGCTGGACATGGTGGCGGCGCTGCAATGGGTGAAGGCCAACATCGTGCGCTTTGGCGGCGATCCCGGCAATGTGACCATCTTCGGCGAAAGCGCCGGTTCCTTTGCCGTGAGCACGCTCATGGCGTCGCCTTTGGCGCAAGGGCTGTTTCAAAAGGGAATCGGCGAGAGCGGAGCCGCGCTGGGTAACGGCTTGGGTGGCAATACTGTTGCCAAGCAGGCGCATCTGGAGAGCGCGTGGGTTGCTTCGCTGGGCGCCAAGTCGCTTGAGGATCTGCGCGCCATGCCCACTGCGGCAATTCTCCAGGCTGCCGGCAAGCAGGGTGCGCCGCGGTTCGCGCCGGTTATCGACGGGAAACTGCTGACGGAACCTGTGGCCGATACCTACGCCGCCGGAAAGCAGGCGCATATCCCGCTGCTGGCCGGATGGAATCGCGACGAAGGCAGCGGCGCCGTCAAAGAGGGCATGACAGCCGAACAGTGGAAGAATACTGCGCAGAAACTCTTCGGCGATCGTTCCGCGGAATTTCTCAATCTCTACCCGGCCGGAAACGATGAACAGGCGCTGCGCTCGGCCATCGATTATTCCGGCGATACATTTATTGCCTTCGGTACGTGGAAGTGGGTCGAGGCGCAGGTGAAGACCGGCGATGCGCCGGTGTACCGGTACCACTTCGAGCTGGCCGCGCCACCCAGCAAGTATCATCCCGGCTGGTTCGCGTTCCACTCCGACGACATCGAATATGTTTTTGGAACGCTCGATACCCGGCCCGGCGCCGCGTGGCGTCCGGAGGACCGCAAGCTGAGCGAGCAGATGATGTGCTACTGGACGAATTTTGCGAAGACCGGTGACCCCAACGGGCCTGGACTGCCCAAGTGGCCGCGGTTTGAACAAAGCGGCATGCTTCTGCATCTGGACAGCGAGATTACTACAGGTCCGGACACGGTGCGGCCGCGCTACGAGTTCTTGCTCAAGGGACTCTCAGAAGAAACGCGCTGACGAAAACAGAAGGTTTGCTTACTGTTTTACGCCGGAGGCCGCGGCAAAGCCGGCAATCTGCGAGGAAGGGGCGGCGCTGGAAGGCGGCGGAGCGGCGAAGGTTGAACCATTGGCATTGATGGCCCCGGAGTAATCGGGCCCAAGGCCGAGAGTCTTGAGAGCGCGTGAGTCAGGCATCAGTTTGGTCTGCCATCCATGATCGGCCTGATACTTCTGCATCGCGGCGATGGTGGTCGCATCCCATTTGCCGTTCGGCTCGCTGTTCAGGTAATGCTCGCGGATAAGGGCCTGCTGAATCTGTGTCACCCGCTCCGGATCGATGGCTTGCTGGCCACGAGCCCGGTGCGATCGATGCTTACTGTGCGCGTGCTTGTGCGAGGAGCTGATTTGGCCGCTGGTGGGCGGCCGATGCACGTGCGATGCGTATGCGGACGGCGCGATAAGGGCCGCTGAAATCAAGAATGCAAGACTTGCATGAGATAAAGCCATGCTTGTACCGCCGTGAAAAAAGTTAAAATGTGCGGAACTCTCCGTTGCAATTTAACCAAACGTATCGCAATGCGGCAAGGGAAAAATCAACCGCACGCCATGCGCCGGAGTCACTTTGGAAACCAGCGCCGCCGGCGGCTGTCCGCCGCCGGCGCCAGTTCCGTGTGGCTATAACGTCCCGCCGGGGTAGTTGATACCGCTCTCAGGATGGCGCGGATCGATCACCTCCAGGACGACGTCGTCGCCGGTCTTGAGCTTGCTCACCACGGCATCGAATTCCTCCCTGGTGCCGGTAGGCTGCCTGTTGACATGCGTGATGACCAGCCCAGGCTCCAATCCCTGCAGATCGGCGAAGGAGCCGGTCCTGACCGAATCGATGATCACGCCGGAGGTGTGCAGTTTGGCGGCCATCTGCGCGGTGATACCGTGGACCGCGAGGCCCAGCTTGGCTTCGCCTGCGCCGCCTCCGCCTTCCGGATTGCTTTCGGGCTGCGAGTTATTCAGATCGGCGAAGACCTTGTCGCGATCGCCGATGGTCACCGTGGTACCTTGCGGCTTGCCGTCACGAATGTACCCCAGGCGGATGGTCGATCCAGGCCGGCGGCTGGCAATTTCGTTCACCAGGTCGTCGCCGTCCTTGATGCTGCGCCCATCGATGGTGGTGATGATGTCGCCCGACTTCAGGTCGGCCTTATCCGCAGGCCCGCCCGGCTGCACTTCCTGCACCAGAACGCCATTCTTGAAGCCGTATACGCGATTGACGGCGCCTGATAGCCCCTCGCGGAACCGGATGCCGATGGAGCCTCGCGTAACCTTGTGGCTGGGGCTGATGAGGTCGTTGTAGACCGCGACCACCGTGTTCGAGGGCATAGCGAAGCCGATACCTTCATAGCCGGCCGACTGCGTGTAGATGGCCGTGTTCACGCCGATGACCTCGCTGTTCATGTTCAGCAGCGGGCCGCCGGAGTTGCCGGGATTGATGGCCGCGTCCGTCTGGATGAAGTGCTGAAACTGCCCCGGAGCGCCCTGATCGATGGTCCGGTTCTTGGCGGAGATGATGCCGGCGGTGACGGTCTGCGCCAGCGTAAACGGGCTGCCGATGGCCTCCACCCAGTCGCCCACCTGCGCCGTGTCGGAGTTACCCATCTTGACCGTCGGGAGCGGGGTGCTGGTATCGATCTTGATTACCGCCAGGTCCGTGGCTTTATCGGTACCGATGACGCGCGCCGGCCGGCCCAGGTCCTGGGTGTCGGGATCCGTCGAGAGCTTGACGTAAATCTTGTCGGCTTTGTCGATCACGTGATCGTTGGTGATGATATAACCCTTGGGATCGACGATGAAGCCCGAGCCCAGAGACTCCTGTACGCCGCCATTGTCGCCTTCATCCGGCGTCGGTATCTGGCCGAAGAAGCGATTGAAGAAGTCCTGGAAGTTGTCCGGAGCCTGCCCCTCGTTATCCTGGCCGTCGTCGCCGGGATTCTGTTGATCGGGCTGCGACCGGAACTGATGGAAATTTCGCCGGCCGTGATTGCTCGACTGCTTGGGCAAAGTCTGTGTATTAATGTTCACCACCGCCGGTCCCACCATTTTGGCGATTCGCACGAAATCATTCGGCGGGATCGTCGAATTAACGACCTTGAGGGGGGTGGCGTCCGCGCTGTCGCTCTGCTTCTCCTGTCCGCGAACTCCGTGTGCGGCAAACGATCCGGCAACAACAGCGGCCGAGAGCGTGGCGAGCAACAGAAATGTCGAGGCAAGACGGCGCGAGCGGAGCCGTTCGAAGAGCAGTTTCATAAAATTCAATGACCTCATAAGGCACCCAGCCTGACGGCCGGCATGTGGAAAGTACCTCTTCATAGTATAGCCAACTCAAAAGCATCCCGGCTCGTCTGCCGGCTTATGCGGAGCGCACTGGCAAGGGGCGCGTCAAAAGCTGTACCTAGACAGTTAGACGCGGCGCCGGGTAAGACAGCCGCGTATTGGCGCAAAGTTGTGCGCACATTTTGACAAGCTCGCGTTACTGCTCCGCTGCCCACTCCAGCGTGGCAAGAGTCAGCAGCAGCACGCGCTTGAGCGCGAGCTCGCGGTCCTTGGGCGAGTACCATTCGCGCAGCGTGTGCGCAGCGCCGCCCTCCCCTCCGGCGCCAATGGAAAGGGCAGGAACACCGAGCGCGAGCGGAATATTGGCGTCCGTTGAGCCGACGCGGAGGTCGGTGCGGAGGCCCAGATGCCGGTCGACAGCGCGAAGCGCGGCCAGCAGCGGGGAGCCGTCCGGTAGTTGCGCGGCGGGGCGGTCCCCGATCTTGGAAACTGCAAACGACAACAACCCGCGAGAACCGGCATTTGCAGCCTTCGCTCTTGCATTGCTGTGCTCAACGGCCTGCTCGACGGCGCGGTGCAGCGCAGCTTCGAGACGTAGAAGCTCGTTTGGAGCCGTCGAACGGAAATCAACCGTAGCCTGCGCACTTTCAGGGATCGAGTTCACGCTGATGCCTCCATGGATTGTGCCCAGGTTGAGCGTGCTGCGCGGTTCCTCGGGCAGGTGCGTCTCCGCCAGCATGGCCAGCGCAGAGGCCAGCGCCGCGATAGGGTTGGGCGTGCCCGCGTCAGTAAAACTGTGACCTCCTGGCCCGGTAATCGTGACTTGGTAGCGGAGGCTGCCCAACGCCTGGGTTACGGCCGCATCCGCGCCCGCGCCGTCGAGAACGATGTGAGCAGCGACGCGGCCGGCCATCTGGCTCTGCTCGTAAATATGACGCACGCCACGCAGGTTGCCTTCTCCTTCTTCGCCGACATTGCCCAGCACGGCTAGCGGCGCCGCCAGCTGCACTTGGGACTGGATCAGGGCGTGGACGATCGCCAGCAGTCCTGCTACGCCGGCCGCATTGTCGCATGCGCCGGGCGCTTCGAGGCGCTCTCCGTTGAGCATGGGATGGATCGGCGTGCCGGCGGGAAACACGGTATCAATGTGTGCCGAGAGCAGAACCAGCGGCCCGGTGCTTTCCGAAGGTCCGCCACGGCGGATGGCAGGCAGGATCGCAAGAACATTTCCGGCAGCGTCGATCTCAATGTTGCTCAGGCCCGCTTCGCTAAATCGTTGGGAGAGCCACTTGGCCCGCGCTTCTTCGCCGTGAGCCGGCGCAGGTATTGCCACCAGTTCTATTTGCCAGTCCAGGATGGTTTTAGGATTCGCGTGCAGCCAGGCAAATGCAGCGTGAATTGGTCTTTGTGCGGCGAGCGCCGTGACCCGTGAAAATGCCGAAGTTGGGGAAAGAACCGGCATAGAGATGCATTCAGAGTAGCAGGAGCGAACCGCCCCGATGGTGATTCTCGTTCCATGCCCCAGGCGTAGGCGGCAAAATCTCAAATTGCGACTTGCAGGAGTTCCTTCGGGGGGTACTCCACCGAATGAAGAAACAAGCCGCGCGCCGGCGCCGTGGGGCCGGCCGCTGACCGGTTCGTCGCCGCGAGAATTCCGGGAAGCTGTTGCAAGGCAAGATGGCCTCGGCCCACATCGAGCATGGTTCCCACCAGGTTGCGCACCATATGGTGCAGAAAGCCGTTGCCGCGGACACGGTAAACAAGAAGCTCACCGGCATCCGTGGAGCGCTCTTCCCAAGCCGAGGAAAAAATGGTTTTGACGGTGGACTCTGGCGATACTGCCGCGAGTTGCGCTGCAAGCGCTTTTTCCCCATGGTCCAGTTCCGAGCCGCTCACAAGCTGTCGGCGTGCAAGGTCGGGATCGGTGGCGGCAAAACTCTGAAAGTCGTGTTCGCCTTCAAAAAACCGTGCCGAAGCTTGCAGCGCCTCGAAATCAAGTGGCCAGGGGCGTGCGTAGACATAGCGAGCCAGAAAGGGCGGGCAAATTGCCCCGCGAAAGATCCGGTACTCGTAGGTTTTGGCAACCGCGGAGTGCCGCGCATGAAAGCCGCTTCGTACGGCCCTGGCTTCCAGGATTCTGATCGACGACGGCAGAGTACGGTTCAGCGCGCGACGCAGGTTTTCCGCCGGAATGGGAGCTTGTAGCGCGAAGCTGGCCACTTGGGCCAGCGCGTGCACTCCAGCATCGGTTCGGCCCGAACCCTGCGGCAGCGGGGTTTCGCCGGTGATGCGCCCCAGAGCCGCCTGCAGCTCTCCTTGGATCGTCGTTTGACCGGGCTGCACCTGCCAGCCCTGGAAATCGGTGCCGTCGTAGGCGAGGGTGAGCATCCAGGTCCTGAGGCCCGAGTTGTGCTTGGCGCAATCGGTCATAGGAGTTGCTGCAATCAGGGTATCTGACGCGGACTGGGGAGGAACATCGATGCGCGAGCTGCTGCGGCTGGGGACGAACGGCAGAGGGGGTGAAGAGGAGCGGCTGCTTCTGACTAAGTGGTTGCTGCGAAATGAGTTGTAAATTTTCGGAAGAATTTTTCGGGGAATTCGTAGTCCAGAGGACGGATTGGATGTATTTTACTAACTAGTTAGTTAAATTTCGGAATTGCGCGGCCTATGTCGCTGGCGGCTGGTGGTAAGCAAAACGGCAAAATTTTCTGACGGCGCGGACACGCGAGAAATGGCAAGCGATTGGAACGAGAGAGGTATCCATTTCGTAATCAACGATGAGCCTAATTGACCACGAGGAAAGCGATAATCGTTCTAAACAGAATCGAAACGTGCATCCGGTGCGGCTGATTGGCCGCCAAGAGGCATCATGATCCGCGGCGCAACGATTTAGTGAGAGGGAATATGCATTTATTCAGAATGGGTGTATCTGACCGGGAGCGCGGTAGAGCAGGCAGGGAACGCGTAGGAACGAAGCAGGAGGAAAGAAAGCGGGTTCGGGCGGGCGAACGGTTGCGCGCCGTTGCGGCCGTCCTGCTGACCTTGACGGCGACCATGCCGCCCGGCGTAGCGCAGGAAAACGGAGCGGGCTCGAAGGGACCGGACAAGGCGGCTTCGGAACTGCCCATTGCGCCCGCGCCGATGCCGACGCAGCCGATTCCGCTGCTTACGTCGAGCCGCGATTATTCGAAGGCTTTCGCGACGTGGATCGGAAATCCGATCAACATCTTCCGGCCAACGACGATTCCCAAGGCGAGCTTTACGAACTCCGTGCGGCTTGCCGACCTGATGAAGGACGGAAAGATTTACCTGAGCCTTTCCGACGCGCTGGCGCTGGCGATCGAGAACAACTACGACATTGCGATTGCGCGCTACGACCTGGACATTGCCGAAACCGATATTTTGCGGACGCGGACGGGAGCGACGCCGCTGGGCGCGCCATCGGGGCTGGTGACGGGAACGCTCGGCGGGTCGACTTCGACGCTGTCGACGGGCGGCGGACCCGGCGGAACGACGGTGGGCTCGGGTGGCGCGGGTTCTGGCGTGAATGGACTGACGCTGACGACAGCCGGGGCTGGGCCTAACCCTCAGGTTCTGGATCCCACGCTGACCGGCATGATCGAACTGCAGAGGCAGGAGTCGCCGCAGACGAGCATCTTTTCTCCGCGCGCCTCGACGAATACCAACCAGTACAACTTTACGTACAACCAGGGCTTTGTGACGGGCACAGCGTTGCAAGTGAGCTTCAACAACCAGCGACTGACGACGAACAATACTTTTTACGATTACAGCCCACTGTTCAGCTCGAGCTTCCAGGCCCAAGTGACACAGCAGTTGTTGCAGGGCGCGGGGATCTGGGTGAACAAGCGCTTCATGTACCAGGCGCTGAACGACCGGCGCATCACGGACTCCTCGTTCCGGCAGCAGATTCTCTACACCGTGAACCAGGTGGAGACGATCTACTGGGGCCTGGTTCAGGCGTACGAGGACGTACAGGCCAAGGAGCGGGCGCTGGAACAGAGCCAGCAGTTGCTTTCCGACAACAAGAAGCAGTTGGAGATTGGAACGATGGCGCCGCTGGACGTGGTGAACTCGGAATCGAGGGTGGCCACCGATGAGCAGGCGCTGATCAGCGCGCAGAGCGCGTTGGAGTATCAGCAGCAGATCATCAAGCAGGCGATCACGAGGAACCTGAACGATGCGCAGCTTTCGGCGGCGCCAGTGATTCCGACGGACCGCGTGAGCCTGGAGGCGCTGCCGGAAGAAAGCCAGCCGGTGGAGGCTCTGGTGCAGGAGGCATTCCAGCAGAGGCCGGAGCTGGAACAGGCCGTGCTTACGCTGCGCAACGACGAGATCACGCTGAAGGGCGCGCGCAACGCGCTGCTGCCGACTCTGAATGTGTACGGATTCTATGGTGGCAGCGGGGTGGGTGGATCGCAGAGCCCGGATTGTTACAACTTTCTCGCCAGCCCTCCGGGACCGTGCGCTCCGGGTCTATATCCCACGGTCGGCTACGGCGCCACACTGAACCAACTGGTAAACAGCAGTTCGCCGAACAAGGGCGCGGGCTTCAACCTGACCATCAACCTGCGCAACCGCGAGGCGCAGAGCGAGCAGGAGCGGTCGCTGATGGAGTACCGGCAGGCGGAGCTCAGGCTGGAGCAATTGCACACGGAGATCCGGATGCAGGTGACCAACGCGATGTACGCGCTGACCAACGATCGCGCGCAGGTGAAAGCGGCGGTGGCGGCGCGCGACTACGCGCAGCAGAGCCTGGATGCAGAAGTGAAGAAGCTGCGCCTGGGCGCTTCGACGACCGCCAACGTGTTGCAGCAGCAGCGCAACCTAGCGATGGCGGAAGACAACCTGATTGTGGCGCATGCAGGGTACGCGAAGGACCGCGCGGGACTTTACCAGACACTGGCCTCAACCTTGCAGCACTACGAGATCAATCTGACGGAGGCAGCAGCGGGAACCGTCACCACAGCGCCGGTGGTGCCTGGAGTGGAACCGGCCAAGCCGGGCAATGAGCCGTCGATGACTCCGCCGGCGGCGAACTAGGCGGCGCTCGCATGGAAGACGAGGTCCGGCCTTGTGCCGGGCCGTTTCTTTCTTTAATGTGCAAAAGCGGGCTCGGAAGGGTTACCGCTCCGCAACCAAATCGAGCAGGTTAAAAAACTCGGGAAAGCTGATGGCGGCGGAGCCAGCGCCCTGGATGAGCGTATCGCCTTCGGCGCGGAGTGCGGCGATGCTGAATGCCATGGCGATGCGGTGATCGCCGCCGGAGTCGATGACTGCGCCGTGAAGCGCTTGGCCGCCGGGAACGTCGAGGCCGTCCTCGAATTCCGCGACCTCGGCGCCCATGGCGCGGAGATTCTTTGCGACCAGGGCGATGCGGTCGGATTCCTTGACGCGCAGCTCGCGTGCGCCGCGGATGCGAATACCGCCGCGTGTGAAGGGTGCGATGGCCGCGAGCACCGGCAGTTCGTCAATGAGTTGTGCCGCGAGCACGCCGCAGATTTCCGTCGAGCCAAGGCCCTCCGGCGGAGCTGAAATCTGCACCGTACCTGCCAGCTCGGCATGTTTCTCTTCAAGATGCAGGACAGCGACGCGCGCGCCCAGAGCGGTGAGTACGTCGAGCAGTGTGGCCCGCGTGGGATTGAGTCCGATGGAATCGACGACGAGGCTGGAGCCTGGAAAGAGAGAGGCGGCGCAGAGGAAAAATGCGGCGGAGGAGAGGTCGCCGGGGACGGCGGCGTCGATGGCGCGGAGCCGTTGCGGGCCGGCGATGGAGACCGAATCCGATGTCCGCGTGAGCGTGGCCCCAAAGGCGCGGAGGGCGAGTTCGCTGTGATCGCGGGTGCGGACGGCCTCGTGGACCGTAGTCATGCCGGTGGCTTGCAGGCCTGCGAAGAGGACACAGCTTTTGATTTGCGCACTCGGAACCGGCGTTGTGTAGTCAATGGGGCGAAGCGGTCCGCCCTCAATCGTGAGAGGCGCGTGGCCTTCGGTCAGCGTGAGGCGCGCGCCCATGAGCTCGAGCGGCTTTCGGATGCGCTCCATGGGGCGGCGCGAGAGGGATTCGTCGCCGATGAGCGTGAAACGGCCTGTCTGCGGCGCGAGCAGGCCGGAGATCATGCGCACGGTCGTGCCGGAGTTGCCGCAGTCGAGCGGACGAGCGGTGGGAGTGACGCGGCCGGCGACGCCGGTGATCTCGATGGAGTCGTTGCCGGTGCGAGCGACTTTCGCGCCAAGGGCCTGCATGCAGGCGAGGGTGGAGGCGCAGTCGGCGCCGGTGGAGAAGTTTGTGAAGCGAGAAGTGCCTGCAGCGAAAGCGCCAAGCATCGCATAGCGATGGCTGATGGATTTGTCGCCGGGCAGACGAAGGCTTCCGTAGACGTTTCGCGCGGGGCGAATGAGGCGTTCCTGTGCGGCGATGGGCAAATGAGCTCCGGTGAGTGTGTCGTCATTCTTGAGTGTATCGGAGCGTGGCGGGGCAGTGGCTAGCGCACGTGCAGCACAATGATGGTTTCGTCGTCGAAGCGGTCGTGCGTGCCCTGAAAGCGGATGACATCGGCGAGGATGGCGTCAGCGATTTCCTGGGCGCGCAGATCGCGGCTTTCGCAGAGGAGTCCCGCGAGGCGATCCTGGCCGTACATTTCTTCCTTCTCATTTTCCGCGTCGAGAATGCCGTCGGAGACGAAGACGATGGCGTCGCCGGGTTGCGTGGCGACGCTGAACTCTTCATAGGTGACGTTGGGGAACATGCCCAGCGGAAAGCCCTCGGCGCGGACAGGGAGCGCCTGTCCGGCGCGGCAGACGACGGGCTGGACGGCTCCGGAGTTGGCGACCTGAAGGGTCTGGTTCTCGTCGTTCCAGAGGGCGAAGAGCATGGTGACATATTGGGACTCGAGCTTGCGCTCCTGCAGCGCGTCATTGAGGAGAGCGAGCATAGCTGCCGGCTCGGGCTGTTGCGCGGCGGCGGCGCGCATGATGCCGCTGACGAGCGCGGCGAAGAGCGCGGCGGGCGCGGCCTTGCCGCTGACATCGCCGAGCACGATGGCGGTACGGTTGGGGCCGTAGTCGAGGAAGTCGTAGAGGTCGCCGCCGATGGTGCGGGCGGGCAGAAAGCGCACGGCCATATCGGCGTGAGGATGCGAAGGCGCTTCGTTGGGCAGCAAGCGAAGCTGCACCTCGCGAGCCATGGCGATGTCCTTCTCGAGCTGGCGTTCCTGGCGATGCACGGCTTGGTAGAGACGCGCGTTTTCGATGGCGATGGCGATCTGCGAGGCCAGGGTGGCGAGCATGCCCTCGTGCTCTTTATTGAAGAAGCCTGGACGGGTGTGCTCAAGGTCGAGCACGCCGATGACGCGGCCCTTGTAGAAGAGCGGGACGATCAGCTCCGAGCGGGTCTCGGGGTTCATGGGCAGATAGCGCGGATCCTGGCTGACGTCAGGGACATTGATGGGTCTCCACTCGCGCACCGCGGCGCCGACAAGACCGCTGCTGATGGGAACGCGGCGTATAGGCGCGTGGACGTAACCAAAGCGCCAGGCGTAGCGTGTGACGAGGGTCTCGCCTTTCTCATCCAGCAGCATGATGGTGAACATCTGGTAGTCGATGAGGCGGCGCAGGAGCTGGCCGACGCGCTCCAGGAGGGGGTTGAGATCGAGGATGGAGGCCAGCTCGACGGCGATCTCGTTGAGGACCTCGAGGGTCTGCGCCTGGCGGGAGACGCGGGCGTAGAGACGGGCGTTCTCAATGGACTGGGCAATGCGCGAGGCAGTGAGGGTGAGCACGTGAAGATGCTCGGGGCGGAAGAAGTTGGGCTGCTCGCTTTCAATGTCCATGACGCCGATGAGGCGGTTCTTTGCGATGAGGGGAACAGCCAGCTCGGAACGCACGTCGGGATTGGCATTGATGTAGTACTCCGCGGTGGAGACGTCGTTGAGGAGGATGGGCTGGCGCGTGAGCGCGACCTGGCCGACAACACCCTTGCCGACAGGGACACGCGTGCGCTCGACCTGGGGCGTGTGGCCGATCTGAAAACGCATGCGCAGCTCGTGCGTGCGGTCGTTGAGCAGGAAGATGGCAAAGATACGGTAGGGGATGAGGGCGCGAACCAGCTCGGAGGTGCGGGCGAGCAGGGTTTGCAGGTCGAGTGTGGTGTTCAGCGCGTCGGTGAGACGCATAAGATAGGCGACGTCGGCGGGCTCGATGCGCGCGTTGATGGGGTCGAGAGCGGCCGGCGAGGCAGAGGAGTCGGCGGGGCGATAGTCGCCTTCGAAGTCATGCGGCGGCGGAGATGGAGGAGCGTCAGACATTGGCGGTCAAGGAATGATAACGCAGGGAACAGCTTCTAGCCTCCAGCTTCTAGCTACTAGCTTTAACTCAAGGTCAGCCTGCGATGAAAAGAGCAGCGGGGTCCTTCTGAAAATCGGTCTTTGCGGGTGTGGGTGGAGGCAATCTCGTCAAATTCGATTGGACGAAGCCATTGTGCTCGACCCTCGAAACCAAGAGCTAGCGGCCAGAAGTTTTCTTACTCCGCGCCGAGTTCGCGCACGATGGCGACCGAGGCTGCGGAACCAATACGGTTGGCGCCTGCTTCCAGCAGGGCTCGAACAGCGGCAAGAGCACGGATGCGTCCGGCAGCCTTGACGCCGCAGCGCGCGCCCGCCACGCCGCGCAACAGAGCGATATCGGCCGGTGTCACGCCGCCGGAGGCAAATCCGGTCGAGGCGCTGATAAAGTCCGCGCCGGCCTGGATAGCGATCTCGGAGGCGCGCAGCTTCTCCTCCATGGTGAGCAGGCAGGTCTCCAGATTCACCTTGAGCAGGGCGCCGTGATGATGGGCCACTGTGACGGCAGCGTGGACGGCGTGATGGACAGCGTGGTGGTTGCCGCTCTTGAGCTGGCCGATGGGAAGGACCATTCCAAGCTCGCGGGCGCCCAGGCGGATCAGCGCGGCGGCTTCCTGCCGCAAGGTTGATACAAGCGAGGCGCCGAAAGGGAAGCCGAGAACAACGCCCACCGGAATACCCGTACCGGCGAGCAAACTGATCGCTGTGGATGCCCAGATAGGATTGACCACGACGCAGGCAAAACGGTAGCGCGCGGCCTCGGCACAGTGGGCTTCCACCTGCTGGCGCGTAGCATCTGGCTTAAGAAGTGTATGGTCGATCACCGCTGCGAGCGACTGCCAGTTGGCAAGAGTTTCGGCGGTAAACGCGGCCGAGTCAAAAGTCCCGCTGTCAAATTCCAGATCGGAATCCTGGACGGAGATGGAAACAGTCATGGGGGATGCTCCTTGTACTCGGCGGACACAGCTGGCAGGCCGGTTCATCCGAGAGTTCCGGGAGTTGAGTATACGACGCCGCCCGCCCGTGACAGATGAATCGTTGCCCAATCTTGCGATTGTCCGGTCGTATCTGGAAAGGAAGAAGCGATGTGCGGCTGCACTACGCGGTCTGGTCCGGCGCCATGATACAGATGTCGGGCAGGTTGCGGTAACGCTCGCCATAGTCCATACCATACCCGATGACAAAGAGGTTGGGGATGGAGAAACCGACGTAATCGGCCTCGATCTTCTCGATGCGCCGTGAGGGCTTGTCGAGCAGCGTGGCGATGCGCAAGGTCTTGGGATGCTGCTGCAGGAACAGCTTGCGCAGGTAGGCGAGGGTGAGGCCGGTGTCGAGAATGTCCTCGACGATGAGAACGTTCTTGCCTTCGATGGGCTGATCGAGGTCCTTGATGACCTTGACGGCGCCGGAGGACCGCTGGCCGCTGCCATAGCTCGAGACGGCCACGAAGTCGAAAGTGGCGTCGGCCTGGATGGCGCGAGAGAGATCGACGAGAAAGAACGCCGCGCCCTTGAGCACCCCGATCATGACCAGCTTTTCGCCGTTCAGGTCACGCGAGATCTGCGCGCCCATCTCGGCGACGCGGTCGGCAATCTGTTGGCGGGAATAAAGAACGTCAAGGCCTTGGGTTGCCATGGCAGCCATGAACACAGTATCGCGCGGAATTCGATTGGATCAAACTGTGTAAATCGGGGGTGGAAACGCGAATTGGGTGGGGGCAGCAGCTTGAGATGACAGCGCGTCTATACTGAAAGAGAGATGATTCCCTATCTGCACATCGGATCGTTCAACCTGCCCACCTTCGGGCTGATGCTGTGGGTGGCGGTCGTGATTGCGGCGATTGTGGCCGACCGGGCGTTCAAGCGGGCGCACATTGACGCAGACGCGGTGGGGATGGTGGCGGTTGCCCTTGTGGTCGGTCTCATTGGCTCCAAGATTTGGCATGTGCTTGACTCAATGGACGAGGTTCGGAACGAGGGTTGGCGCGTTTTGTGGAGCAACGCCGGATTTGCATGGTACGGAGGCCTGACCTTTGGCATCGCGGCGCTGGTGCTGATGGGTTGGCGAGCGAAGATCGGGCCGCTGCGGACGCTTGATCTGCTTGCTCCGGCGGCGGCGATCGGTTACGGAATCGGGCGGATCGGATGCTTTCTTTCCGGCGACGGCTGCTACGGGATCGCGATCCATCCGTTCCATGTTCTTGGGTTCACTTTTCGCGCCTGGGGAATGGCTTTTCCGAATGGGATTGAGCCGGTTAATTATCCTGTTTACCCGACGCCGCTCTATGAGCTGGGCGCGGGCCTCCTGATCGGCTGGTGGCTGTGGTGGCGCCTCGGCAAGCGGCACGCGACGGGCGCGATTGTGGGCCAGTACCTGGTGCTGAGCGGACTGGCTCGCTTTCTAGTTGAGTTTATTCGTCGCAACCCGAAGGTTCTTTGGGGGTTATCAAATGCACAACTAGCCGGCGCCGGGGCGGTTCTGGCGGGTGTCGCACTCACATGGTGGGCGGCGACGCGGCCTGTGCGGGTGACAGAGAAGGCATCGGCGCCGGTCGAGAAGCCGGCGTAGTCTTTTCCGGGTGGCCAGCGCATTTCTATCATGTATATAGGAATTCCAAACGGCTAGGTTGACGCGAACACCAGTGGGCGGCAACCTTCCACACGGTTGGCACTCTATAGGATTGGGAGAAATGCCTTAAAAGCCACTTTCTCCTCCTTTTCTCAGCCCTTTCTTGAGCAAGCTCACCCCCAAAGCCGTTCCTCCGTGTGTAGATCGAGGAACCGCCTCGGAGAGATCCGCCTCCGCAACTAAAAGTGATCGTCAGCACACTCCTTCGCCATTCCTTGGCAGCAAAGTGATATACAACACATGTGATGGCGCTCACAGCCACTCGTGTTTTGCAATAAGTAACGTCGGTCACATCAACCGGCGAATCCCTGGGATGCTGATGGCCTCCCGGCCCCCTGGGGATTCGCCGACGCAGTACTGTGAGCGAAGTAGGCTTGGCGAATCCATTTGGCAGTTAAGGTCGGATGCAATGGAGTCGTATATGGGCCAAGCGCAATCGGAGGTACAGAACGGGGGTTTTTGCCATGGAAATGCTCTTGATGGGTTTGTGTGTGAGCGCATTCGGACTGGCAGTGGTAGCTCTTGCGTTTCGCGCAGCCACGCGCGCGGAGTCATCAGACGCAGCTGTGCGGCCCGACCTTCCGTTGGCCAAGGCGGCTGTGCCGGCCCGCCTTTTTCCGGCTCAGGCGGCGATGCCGCCTGCTCTGACGCCGCAGCAGGTTCCCATTGAGTTGCTGTTGCTGCAAATCGAAAACCACGTCCGGCTGGAGCAGGCCGCCGCGGAATCGTTCATAGAATTTCCCACGCAAGCCTTGTTGCGCAGCAAGACAACTTCGCCGTTCGTGAACTGAGGGGGGCGGCTCATGACATATGAACTGCTGAACGATCTCACGTCCGCCGAGGTCGAGCGGGTTCTGGAGCTCGGCGCCAGGATGATCGTTCCCAGCGGAGCCCCGCTGTTCCGGCTGGGAGACGCAGCCGATTGCCTGTTCCTGACCACACGCGGCCGCATTAGGCTTACATTGCCGATGCAGATCCGGGGCCAGGAGGAGAACATCCTCGCGGAAGAAATTTCCGCAGGTCAAACCGTGGGCTGGTCGGCCCTGATTCCGCCCTACCTGTTCACCCTCACCGCCACCGCGCCCGTTGAAGCTGAAGTGATCGCCATTCCACGGCAGGCATTACACGAGTATTTTGCCGCCAATCCAGCGGCAGGGTGTAGAATCACGCAAAACCTGGCCGTGGTCATTGGGCATCGCCTGCATCTGTTTCAGACGATGTGGCTGCGCGAAATGCAGCGTGCAGTGGAGGTGCATTCTGCTTGACTCAGAGGAGTCGACCGGTGAGACTTGCGATTCGAATCCTGAGTGGTACCCGTGGCCAGAGCAGTTGGGTCCGATCGATTCATTGTCTGCAACGCACCGGCAGGCCGTCCGTGCTTGGTCTGACGCCTTGCCTCAGATCAACCAACTCGCCCTCCGTGATGTCGTGCCGGCAAGATATCCCCTGGGCCCCGGCTAGCAGCGGATGTGGGGCTGGTCTGGAGGGATTGTATGGAAACCCCCTGTAATGCCTGCAATCACCCGAATCCCGCTGGGTCTTTAGTCTGTGCCAATTGTGGCAAACCCTTGACGCCTGAAACGGCAGCTGTCAAGAAGGGAAACGGGATCGTGCCCGTCCTCGCAATTAGCCTTGCGATTCTACTGGGTTTCCTGATCTTAATTGCTTGGTTCGTCTACAAACTAGCGCAAGAATAACAAGCCGAGGTGCAGAACTCGCTATAAATAGACCAATCGAGCTTCGTTCTGGGAAACGGCTTTTGCCGCCGTTGCCCTGTGGAAAAACAAACTGCCCTGCTATCAAGTGGGGCGGCGGGGCGTAGGATAGCTCGGAATCCGGTAGTTGTGAACGGACATCGCCTGCACTTGTTTCAGACGATGTGACTGCGGGAGATGCGGCGCACCGTGGAGGTGCATTCTACTTGACCTGGGGGAGCCGGCGATGAGGCTTGCGGTTCTGATCCTGAGCGGCGAGTGCGGCAGGGGGTGCAGGGAATGAGCGGTGAACAACTTTCCAGTCCCCAACCTGTGCGCCGCGGCATCATTGGAATCCTCCTGGGTGGAGGCTTTCTGGCTACATTTGCTTCCTTTATCTATCCGGTGCTGCGCTATTTCGTCCCTCCGCCGGTGGCCGATCTTGGCGGAGACGAGGTGGTCGCCGCCAAGGCCGGAGAAATGAAACCGAATACGGGGATGATTTTTCGCTTCGGAAGCAGTCCCGGCCTGTTGATTTTGGAAAGCGACGGCACCTATCGCGCATTCTCCGCCACCTGTACTCACCTCGGCTGCACGGTGCAGTATCGGCCCGATCTGCGCGAGATCTGGTGTCCCTGTCACAACGGAATCTACGACCTGAACGGCCGCAACGTCTCCGGTCCTCCGCCCCGGCCGCTCGATGTCTTCAATGTCCACCTCCGCGGCGAGGAGATCTTCGTCAGCCGGAAACGGGAGGCGTGACCGTGTTGGCTGCCCTGGTTCGCTGGCTCGATGAACGACTTGATTTGGATGGTCTCATCGCCCCGCTGCGTCACAAGACCGTTCCCAAGCACAAGCTGTCTTACTGGTACTTCTTCGGCGGCATCACGCTTTTTCTGTTCGTGATCCAAGTGCTGACGGGGATCTTGCTGCTGCTTTATTACCGTCCCGGCGCCAATGAGGCCTTCGAGAGCGTGCAGTACATCATGACCCGGGTGCAGTTTGGCTGGCTGATCCGTTCCGTGCACGCGTGGGCGGCCAACCTCATGATCTTTACCGCCTTTGCCCACATGTTCAGCGTGCTCTTTCTTAAGGCCTATCGCAAACCCAGAGAACTGACCTGGGTCAGCGGCATGCTGCTTATGTTTCTGGTCATGGGATTCGGCTTCAGCGGCTACCTGCTGCCTTGGAACAAGCTGGCCTTCTTCGCCACCACGGTGGGCACGCAAATGGCCGGGGAGATTCCCATCATCGGCCATCCCATCATGATCTTTCTCCGCGGCGGTCCGCAGGTGACCGGGGCCACGCTGACCCGCTTCTTCGGCTTCCATGTGGCTGTGCTGCCCGGATTGGTCGTGGTGCTGATCGCGATTCACCTGTTTCTGGTGCAGCGCCAGGGCATGAGCGTCCCGCCGAAGGTTGAAGCCAAGTGGGCCGGGAACCCTTCTCTGCGGCGGGAGATGAAATTCTTTCCCAACTTTATGCTGCGGGAGCTGATGGCCTGGTACGTGGCGATCGGCACGCTCGGCGCGCTCGCGGCACTCTTTCCGTGGAACCTGGGAGTCAAGGCAGATCCTTTTGCCTCTGCTCCGGCAGGCATCAAGCCCGAGTGGTACTTCCTGTTCATGTACCAGACCCTCAAGCTCATTCCCGCCAAAGTGTGGTTTGTCGATGGAGAGGTTTTGGGAATAGTGGGCTGCGCGCTGATCGGCCTGTTCTGGCTGCTGCTGCCTTTCTTTGAGAGTGACCGGCCCACGCGCACAAAGTCGTGGATCGGCGCTCTGGGAATTTTCGCTCTCGCTTACGTGATTGGTATGACTGCTTATGGCTACCTTGCGAAATAAGCTCAGGCGACTGCCCGCTTCCGGCGCGGTCTGGCTCACCGGGTTCCTCGTGCTCGCGGCATGCTTGGGGTACGGGCAAGCCGTGAACTCCTGCCTGGATTGTCACTCCGCATTGCCCGAGCCCCTTGGAGTCACCCAGGAGAAGTTCAGTCAGGACATCCACGCGCAAAAGGGGCTGACGTGCACCAGTTGCCATGGAGGCGATGCAACCAGCTACGATCCAGACCAGGCCATGAGCCGCAAGGCGGGCTTTAAGGGCAAGATCGATCGCAGAGAGATCCCGCAGTTATGCGGAAGCTGCCACGCAAATCCGGCCTACATGCGGCAGTACGACCCCAGCCTGCGCACCGACCAATTGGCCCAGTACCACACCAGTGTCCACGGCAAGCGCCTCGCTGCCGGAGACATGAAAGTTGCCGTGTGCACGGATTGTCATAGTGTTCACGATATAAGGCCGCCCGGCGACCTCCGTTCCACGGTGAACCCCGTCAACGTGGCCACGACCTGTTCGCGCTGTCACTCCGACGCGGTAACCATGAAGCCGTACGGGATTCCCACCGATCAGTTTGCCAGGTACAACACCAGCGTCCACCACGACGCGCTGGCGGTCCGCGGCGACCTCAGCGCTCCCACTTGCACCACCTGTCACGGAAACCACGGCGCGGTCCCGCCGGGAGTGGACAAAGTTCAGAATGTGTGCGCCACCTGTCACGTTTTCCAGGCCCAGATGTACGGAAAGAGCTCGCATTTCAAGGCCTTTCAGGATAAGGGTCTTCCCGGCTGCGTCGTCTGCCACAGCAATCACGGCATCCACCTGCCTTCCGACGCCATGCTCGACACCGGCCCCAGCGGCGTCTGCATGCGCTGTCATGCTCGCGGCGACCGTTGCGACCGCGACCGGGCAGCCATCCTGGCTGACCTTACCCAGTTGGATCATGCCATCACGAATGCCGACCAGTCTCTCCGCCTTGCCGAGTCCTCCGGCATGGAAGTCAGCACGGCCCTCCTCACCCAGGATCAGGCGCGCGATGCGCTCACCAAGGCTCGTGTCACCATCCATACGTTCCAGCCTGTCCTTGTGGATGCGGATGTTCAAGCCGGCATGAAAATTGCAGACGCGGACCTGAGAGTCGGCAAGGACGCCATGGTGGAGCGTAACCATCGCCGCATCGGCCTCGGCATCAGCCTCATCGCCATCGCCGTCATGCTGATTGGGCTCCGGATGTACATCAAGAAAATAGAGGGCTGAGGCATTTCTTGATGAGCGGATCCCGGCGCCAGCAGGCCCCTTCTGTATGCAGGGCGGGACGAGCGAGGTGGCCCTGTACGCTATCGCCATCGATCCCAGGCAGCCGATCTCGATGGAACTTTCCGCTGATTGCGCTCAGGCCGCCCAGGTAGCCGCTCGCGAGATACTCGCGGAACTGAGTAAAGAAGCTGCGGGCGCGTGATTCCTGCTGTCCCTTCCTTTATCCCGCGCCTGAGTTTGCAATTTGGACCAATTTGGTCTATTATTCTTTTCATGGAAGGGATGGCCTGTTGTCGCTGCTGTATGCTGCTCGCGCGGCAAAGGTGACGTGGGTCTGAACTTCTTAACATAAAGTCCACGGCTTCCCAGATGCCCGCGATTGAGCCACAAGCTCTCGCGGGCATTCCATTTTTGCTCGAAAAAAGGACCAAATGACCGAAGCTGCTCAACAAAAAGAAACCAAAGCCCAGCGGATGGAGCGCCTGAAGCGCGAAAAGAATCCCTGGGAGGCCTTTGACGAAGTTCGCGCGTTCGCGCGCGCAGGGCGGTCGAGCGTAGTGCCGGAGTGGGCATCGGCGTACTTCAAATGGTGGGGCGTCTACACGCAAGGCGACGGCGTGGGAGCGACGGGTGGTAAGGGCGGCGAAGGCCTGGCCACCGAATGGTTCATGATGCGCATCGGCATCCCCAACGGCATCGTTTCGGCGAGCCAGCTTCGCACCATCGGAGGCATTGCGCGTCAACACGCGCGCAATCTGGCCGATATTACGGTACGGCAGAACATCCAGCTTCATTGGCTGACCATCGAGTCGCTGCCCGAAGTTGTGGATGCACTGGACGCCATCGGGCTCTCGCCCAAGGGCGCTTGCGGTGACGTGGTGCGCAACGTGACGGGCTGTCCGCTTGCCGGTGTTGCCGGCGACGAGCTTATCGATGCCTCGCCCATCGCGCGCGGCATCGCGCACGAGCTTACGGCGAATCCCGAGTTTTACAATCTGCCGCGCAAGTTCAAGATCTCCGCCACAGGCTGCCCCTGGTGGTGCACCTATCCCGAGATCAACGACATTGCCCTGACTGCGGTGGTGCGCGACGGCGAAGTGGGCTACTCGCTGCGTGTGGGCGGAGGCCTCTCGTGCGAGCCGCATCTGGCTGTCCGTCTCGATGTTTTTGTGCGACCCGACCAGGCGATCCGCGTGGTGCGAGGGGTGACGGAGATCTTCCGCGGCCAGCAGGTACTGCGCGAGAGCCGCGAGCGAGCGCGCCTCAAGTATTTGTTCCTGCGCGAGGGGTGGACGGCAGAACGCTTTCTTGACGAGCTACACGCGAAGATCGGATTCAGGCTCGATCCGGCTGTGCCCGAGCAGGTTCCCGACGAGATTCTGCGCGACCACGTGGGCATCCATCCGCAGCGCCAGCCGGGGCTGGCCTATGTCGGCGCCTCCGTGCTGCGCGGCCGCGTCACAGGCGAGCAACTTGAAGCCGCAGCCGGGCTGGCCGAGCGCTTCGGCAGCGGGGCGCTGCGCGCCACCGTCTCGCAAAACCTGGTCATCATCGACGTTCCGTACGCCCAGACCAGAGAACTGGCGCGGGAGTTGGGCCAGATCGGCCTGCATGTGGAAGCGTCGACGTTCTGGCGCGGAGCCATCGCCTGCACAGGAACTGAATTCTGCAAGCTTGCGATCTCAGAGACCAAAGGTTTCACGCGATGGTTGGTCGACGAGCTCGAAGAGCGGTTGCCGCAGTTCGATCAACAGCTCAAACTGCACGTCACGGGCTGCCCCAACAGTTGCGGCCAGCACTGGATTGCCGACATTGGCCTGGAGGGGAAGAAGATCAAGTATGAGGGCAAGCTCACCGACGCCTTTTACTTTTGTCTCGGTGGAGCGGTGGGTCAGAATGCGGGCGTGGCGCGGCCGGTGGGCTACCGTTGCCCCGCGCCTCTGGTGCCCGAAGCGATTGAGCGGCTGCTTCGCCGCTACCTCGCGGGCCGTGAGCCGGAGGAGAATCTTCGCTCATGGTTTGCCCGCCACGGCAACGACGAACTGCGCGCGCAACTGGCCGGCGAGATCCTCGCACCGGTGGAGCGCGACCTGCCGGCTGGGCCTGTGCCGCACGCGGTGGCGGAGTGAGAAGCAGGGAACAGGGAGGAAAGCATCATCGGAGAACTGTTAACTGGCGAGTGAGAACCGCGATATGAGCTTATTGCCAATATTCCTGAAGCTTGAAGGGCGCCGGTGCCTGCTGGTGGGCGCGGGGACCGTCGCGCTCGAAAAGATCGGGTCGCTGCTCAAGACCGGCGCACTGTTGCGCGTGGTCGCGCCCGAGGCGCGGGAGGAAATTCAGCAACTGGCGGCCAAAGGCAAGCTCGAGTGGATTCAAAGGCCCTTCGCGCCGGCGGATCTTGACGGCAATTCCATCGTCATCGCTGCGACCGACGTGCCGGAGGTGAATGCGGCTGTCTATCGAGAGGCGGTGGCGCGCGGCATTCCCTGCAACAGCGTAGACGACATCCCCAACTGCGACTTTTTCTTTGGTTCGGTGGTGAGCCGGGGCGATCTGCAGATCGCAATTTCGACGGCCGGCGAGAGCCCGGCCGTGGCGCAGCGGCTGCGGCGTGAGATCGAGGAGCAACTGCCACAGGATTTGGGGCCGTGGCTCGCGAAGTTAGGTGAGCTGCGGCGTGAAGTCCTCGCAACACATCCGCGCGGCGAGGAGCGCAGGCTGTTGCTGCACGAGCTGGCCAGCCGGCGGATTTGCGATTCGGCATTGTGCGCGGCAAAGCAGTTGGCGCGGACGGGCAAGGAAGCGGCGAGGCCCATTGCCGGCAGCGTTTATCTGGTTGGAGCTGGTCCCGGCGACCCCGATTTGCTGACGGTGAAGGCGGTGCGGCTGATCGAGAGCGCGGATGTAATTCTGCACGACGATCTGGTGCCGCAGGCGATCCTCGAATTGGCAACGCACGCCGCCGAGGTGGTGAACGTAGGCAAGCGCTGCGGCGTGAAGACCATCACGCAGGAGGAGATCGACGCGTTGATGGTCGGGCACGCGCGCGCTGGCCGTAGCGTGGTGCGGCTCAAGAGCGGCGATCCGCTGCTTTTCGGGCGCGCCGCTGAAGAACTTTCAGCGCTTGCCGAGGCCGGCGTACCGTTTGAGATTGTGCCCGGCGTCTCGGCGGCATTTGCCGCGGCGGCGGCGATTGGCTGTTCTCTTACCGACCGCGATTGGGCCTCGAATGTGATTTTTTCCACGGGCCATCACGCGCAGTCGCACAACCGCGCGGCTTTGCCCGCGCTTGAAGACGCAACCCGCGTCGTCTATATGCCCGGCCTGGACTTGACCTTGCTTGCCGCCGAGTGGATGGCGGAGGGACTGCCTGCGGACTTGCCGTGCGTGGTGGTCTCGCGGGCCGCGCAACCCGGCCAACAGGCGGTCCACACGACCCTGGGCGCGTTGGGCGAGGTCGAGCCCGCTGCGCCGCCGAGCCTGCTGATCGCCGGATGGGCGGTGCGGGAACGAGCATCCGCCGGCGAGCTGCTCGTGGATGCCGGCGCGTTGGCAGACTGAATCCGATTTCCATCCGGCAGATGCGGGCGGCGCGGCGCGATGGCTGCACCTGCCGGGTGGCCGTTGCGCAATGGCGAAGCTGTTACTCTGAATTTATGAAATTCGGGGTGGTGGTATTTCCCGGGTCGAATTGCGATCACGATACCTTCGACGTGATTGCCCAAGTGGCGCGGCAGCCGGTGACGTTTCTGTGGCATGACAGCGAGGCGCTGGACGGCGTGGATGCCGTGCTGGTTCCCGGAGGGTTTGCCTACGGCGACTACTTGAGGACGGGCGCGATTGCGCGCTTTTCGCCGGTGATGCAGGCGGTAAAGCGGTTTGCAGCGGAAGGCGGGTTGGTGCTGGGGATCTGCAACGGATTCCAGATACTGACCGAGGCGGGGTTGCTGCCCGGCGCGCTGATGCGCAACGCGGGGCTGAAGTACATCTGCAAACAGGTGCACCTGCGGGTGGAGACGGCGGACAGCCCGTTTACGAATCAGTTGAAGAAGGGCGCAGTGCTCCAGATTCCGATCGGGCACATGGAAGGCAACTATTTTTGCGAGCCGGATGAGCTGAAGAGGCTAGAGAGTGAAGATCGGATTGCGTTCCGATACGCGACGGCGAAGGGCGAGATTACGCAGGATGCGAATCCGAACGGGTCGTTGAGCAATATCGCAGGGATATTGAACGAGGGACGCAATGTGCTGGGGATGATGCCGCATCCGGATCGGTCAAGCGAGGCGCTGCTGGGATCGGTGGATGGCTGGGGGATTTTTGCGTCGATGATGGAGGCGCTGGCGGCCAAGTGAGCTGCTCGGGCGTATTGAGACAACCGGACAGCACGGTAAAGAGATCCAAGAATATGTATGGCCAATTTATGAACTGATAGGATCATGATCGATATTCATCATCACCTCATCTATGGAGTGGACGATGGCGCGCCGGATCTGCAGGCGTCGCTGGACTTGGCGCGCGAGGCGGCGGACGAGGGAGTGACGCACATTGTTTGCACGCCGCATGCGAGCGATGCGTACCCCTACCGGGCTGCGGTGGTCGAAGAGCGGTTTGCCGAGCTCAAGGAGCGCTTGAAGGGCGTGGTGGAGTTGAGCCTGGGGTGCGACTTCCACCTGACGGCGGACAATGTTCTGGATGCGGTGATGCATCCGCTGCGCTACTCGATCGATGGGAAGGGATATTTGCTGATCGAGTTTCCCTCGCAAGTGATTCCGCCAAGCATGAATGAGGCGATGTTCCGGCTGCAGGCGGCGGGGTACACGCTGATCATCACGCATCCGGAACGCTATGCGGCGGTGTTGCGGCAGCCGCACCTGCTGGGCGACTGGATGCGGCATGGATGCCTGACGCAGGTGACGAGCGGCTCGCTTTACGGGCGGTTCGGCAAAGCGCAGGAGGCGTTTGCCAACGAACTGCTGGAACGCAACTGGGTTCATTTTCTGGCGACGGATGCGCACCATCCGGTATGGCGGCCAGCACACTTGAAAAACGGTTATGACTACGTGACGAAGCGGATGGGCGAGGAGACGGCCCAACGCTTGTGCGTCACGAATCCGCGGGCTGCGGTGGAGGGTGCGGCGTGGCCGAAGCAGCCGGAGCCGGAAGGGCTCTGGGAGAAAGTGCCGCTTGCCTTTACCGAACGGTCCGCGGTGGAAAAGGCGCGGGCCGGGCGGAGCGCGGAGGGCGGAACGCCGGCGGGATTCTGGAAACGGCTGTTTGGGCGGTAGAGGCCGGGAAGCAGGCGTCGCGTTCGCCGCCACTGAACAACTCCGGATCAGCCATCGTTCCTGCAACGGCTCCAGCCGGTGCGCTTCGAAGCATCGTCTGTTCGATTGGCCGTGCGAAATCTCTCATACAGTACAAAGCAGGGCCGCATTCCTTCAGAACAAGACTTGTTCGTGGGGTTCCTCAGGAGAGGCCGAGGCCTCCGTCAACGGCGAGGGTTTGACCGGTGATGAAGTGCGGGCCGGTGGCAAAGAAGAGGACGGCCTGGGCAACGTCGTTGGCGTCGCCGTTGCGGCCCATGGGCGTTTTGGCTGCAAAGCGGGCGGCCTGCGCGCGATCGGGGGCGCCGCGTGGCGCTGCGCTGGACTGATCGGGCGTATCATTCATTTCAATCCAGCCGGGTGCGACGCAGTTCACGTTGACTTCTGGCGCGAAGGCCTTGGCCATGGCTTGCGTGAGCATGTGCAGCGCGGCCTTGGACGCACAGTAGTGGGCATGCCCAGCCCATGCGTGCAGACCGCCAAGCGAACCGATGTTGACGATGCGGCCGTGGGCGGCGCGCAGATGCGGCAGAGCCTCGCGGGCGGCGAGGAACGGGCCGCGGGCGTTGGTCTCGAAGACGGCGTCCCACTGATCGAGGGGCAGGCTCTCAAGGGCCGCGGAGGCAAAGACAGAGGCGTTGTTGACGAGGATGTCGAGGCGGCCGAAGGCGGCGATGACTTGGGCGACGGCGGCGCGGACTGAGGCTTCGGAGCGGACGTCGCAGGGGACGGCGAGGGAGCGGCGGCCCAGAGCAGCGATTTCGGCGGCGGTTTGCCCGGCTTCGCACTGGGCAGTGCGATAGGAGATGGCAACGTCAGCCCCGGCTTGGGCAAGCGCCAGCGCGATGGCGCGGCCTATGCGGCGCGCGCCTCCGGTCACCAGTGCCGATTTACCGGCGAGAGGTTCAGTGGCCATAGCGAAACGCCTCCAGGTCCCGGCGCGGGAAAATCTGTAAATCGCAGGACACGACCATCGGTGCGCGCGGCGGGATACCGCTCACTTGCTCTGAGACTGTGACTGGGACGCATTCGGTTGAGCGTCCGATTGACCACCAGAGCCGGAGGGTTTGCTGCCGGAGGCGGGCGGCGCGGAATTTGGAGACGAGCCGGAGGATTTGCCGGAACCGGAATTGTTGTTCGTGCCGGAGCTACTGCCTGAGCCGGGGTCTGCGGTGGAGTTCTTGTAAACGGAATACTGCGGGGCGGGCCGCTTGAGACGAACTTCCATCGACATATCCGGCTTGTCGATCTTGTAGACCTGGCCATAGGTCTGGAAACCGTTGGCAATCACTTGAAGAGCGACCGTGTCTCCTATGGGAATCACGTTGATGAGGGCCTTGCCGTCTTCATTGGTCTTGAGTTCAAGAGTTCCCTTGTCCTTGTCGCCCTCGATGGGATGGAAGATGACATGAGCCTGTTCGATGGGCTTGCCGTTATAGTCGCGCACAACGGTGACTTCAATCCGCGAGGAGAGCGGCGGGGCTTTGTATTTGCGCCCGTGACGGGAGTTGTCGTCCTGGGCGGGAAGAGCGAGCGAGCCGGCAATGAGGCCGAAAGAGGCCAGAGCAATACAGAAACGGAGAAAGGAACGGCGGAGCATGCCTTCCATTGTAAACGGAAGTCAGCACGAAAGCCTGGAGGGTGGCAAGGGTCTGAGATTGGAAGGACGGACACCTGGGGTCAGGAGCATCGGCCGGTGTAGTGTTCAGGAACGGGGAGCGAAATTCACGAAACTGCCATAAAATATGAGTGAGAAACACTCAGATCTTACAGAGAGTGACTTGACAAAGAGCCGGGGATTTCCCTATCTTTAGCAGTTGGAAGGCAGGAGTGCTAGCAATCCTGTAGTGGGAGCGCTCAACCGATCCGCCGGCATCTTCGGGGGTCGGCACTCCGCAACCTCCTGAATTTTTTGTTCTTACCAATCACTGAGACCCGCGTGCCGGGCATAGCCCGGTTCGCGTGCAACAAGGAGAAGCGAAGCAATGGCACCAACTGGGAAAATTAGTGCACCTCCGGTGCATCCATCTGTAGCGACCAAGTTCACTCCGCTCCACGACCGGATCCTGGTCCGTCGTATCGAGGAAGCAGAAGTAACTCGCGGCGGCATCATCATTCCCGACACAGCCAAAGAGAAGCCCCAGGAGGGCGAGGTCATCTCCGTGGGCAAGGGCAAATCGAACGACGAGGGCAAGGTGTTTCCGCTGGACGTGAAGGCGGGCGACAAGATCCTGTTCGGCAAGTATTCCGGCACCGAGATCAAGATTGACGGCGAAGAGTTTCTGATCATGCGCGAGGAAGAAGTCCTCGGGATCGTGAAGAAATAACCCGTCCGCCGCGGCGGACGGGTTGTCAGTTTTCGGTTCTCGGTTTTCGGCAGGTCCATTGCGTGAAGGGCTGCGACCGATGACGAGGGGACGGAAAAGCTGACAACTGGCAACGAATGACTGACAACTGACTAAGGAGATTTTGAGGACATGGCAAAGCAAATTCTGTACGGTGAGGATTCCCGTCAGGCGATTCTGCGCGGCGTGAACACGCTGGCGGACGCCGTGAAGGCGACGCTCGGGCCAAAGGGCCGGAACGTAGTCATCGAGAAGAAGTTTGGATCGCCCACTATCACCAAAGACGGCGTGACGGTGGCCAAGGAAATCGAACTGAAGGACCCGATGGAGAACGTGGGCGCGCAGTTGGTGCGTGAGGTTGCTTCGAAGACCAGCGACGTGGCCGGCGACGGCACAACGACAGCCACGGTGCTGGCGCAGTCGATCTTCCGCGAGGGTGTGAAGACGGTCGCGGCGGGGGCCAATCCGACGGCCCTGAAGCGCGGCATCGAGAAGGCCGTGACGGCGGTGATCGGCACGCGCGACAAGGACGGCAAGTGGCTGCATGACGGCGCGCTGGGCAAGCTCTCGAAGCCGGTGAACGAGGGATCGGTGGCCCAGGTGGGCGCGATCTCAGCCAACGGCGATCAGGAGATTGGCGGGATGATCGCGTTGGCCATGCACAAGGTCGGCAAGGACGGTGTGATCACCATCGAAGAGTCGAAGACGATGCATACCGGGCTGGAGACGGTGGACGGTATGCAGTTCGACCGCGGCTATTTGAGCCCCTACTTTGTTACGGATGCAGAGCGCCTTGAAGTGGCCCTCGAAGATCCCTACATTCTGATCTACGAAAAGAAGATCAGCGCCATGAAGGATCTTCTGCCGCTGCTGGAGCAGATTGCGCGCGGCGGCAAGCCACTGCTGATCATCGCCGAGGACGTGGAAGGCGAGGCGCTGGCGACACTGGTGGTGAACAAGCTGCGCGGCACGCTGAACGTGGCTGCCGTGAAGGCTCCGGGATTCGGCGACCGGCGCAAGGCCATTCTGGGCGACATCGCTATCCTGACCGGCGGCAAGGCCATCACCGAGGATCTGGGCATCAAGCTGGAAGGCGTGAAGCTCGAGGACCTGGGCAAGGCGAAGCGCATCACCATCGACAAGGACAACACTACGATTGTGGACGGCGCGGGCAAGGCCAGCGAGATCAATGGCCGTATCGAGGAGATCCGTTCACAGATCGAGAAGACCACCTCAGACTACGACAAGGAGAAGCTGCAGGAGCGGCTGGCGAAGCTGGTGGGCGGCGTGGCCATCATCAAGGTAGGCGCGGCCACCGAGACCGAGCTGAAGGAGAAGAAGGCTCGCGTGGAGGACGCGCTGCACGCGACGCGCGCGGCCGTGGAGGAAGGCATCGTCCCCGGCGGCGGCGTGTCGCTGGTGCGCTGCATGGCGGCGGTCGAGACGCTGATCGGCACGCTCCGCGGCGACGAGAAGACCGGCGCGAAGATCGTACTGAGGGCGCTGGAAGAGCCGCTGCGCCAGATCGTGGGCAATGCCGGCGAGGAGGGCGCTGTGGTGCTGGCCAAGGTGCTGGAGTCGAAGGAGAACCACTTCGGCTACAACGCGCTGACCGGCAAGTTCGAGGATCTGGTGAAGGCCGGCGTCATCGATCCCACGAAGGTGACGCGGACGGCGCTGCAGAACGCGGCCTCGATCGCGGCGCTGCTGCTGACGACCGAAGCGCTGGTCTGCGAGATCCCGGAGCCCAAGACTCCGCCGTCGGCCGGCGGGCACGGCGGTATGGGAGACATGTACTAACTACACCTGTCAGTGATCGGAGAGAAGCTAGCACGATCAGGCGAGTGCTCAGGTTGCCGATGGAAAGGCGCGCTAACGGCGCACAAATGAAAGGCCCCCAGCTTTGACTGGGGGCCTTTTTCACGCAAAAAACCTGATGATGCCCGGCACTTGTGGAAATACCGCCGGGCGGCCCGACTGTGGACTGGGGCAGCGAGTTGTCTCCGCACTACATAACGACAGCGGATACGCCGGCGGGCGCAATTCCCGTCGCATTCACAACGGGTTGCGGACGCAGGGACCGTAACCAACCAGCAGAAAGCCAGGCACGCGGAATGACGAACTCCGACCAACCGCAATCGAGGCAAACACGAATGTCGGGGGAGGGAGTCATGGGCGGGTGACTCAATGTGCGAGGGCTGTTGCGATAGAGCCGGACTTCTGCCGGGACGACGGAAACCGCGGCAGATTGACACTTGGGGCAGATCATTTACACACCTCAGGAGGTCCAACTAACGGAACCCCCCAAAAAGAAAATTGAGGGAGGAATTCAATTTAGCGGAAATTCGGATGAGATTTCAACAAGATAAGCCCAATGTATGTACGAAAGTAACATTAGCATTGGTAATACGCAACTATTTTTCTATTATATGAAAGCTAAATTGCGGAGATGGAAAACTGAGCTGGAGGGTCGAATCGGAGATGGGAGCAAGGCAGCGTGACGGTTTTCACTGCTTCTTGGGGTTGGCGGCGATCCGACTGTCGCTGCAGACGAGGTAACCTCCACGATTCTGACAAAGACTGGTTTGCGTGACCGGCGGTAAAGCAAAAGGCCCTTGAGAGTGTGATCCCGGTTGCAGCGGCAGATGGAGAGATGCAAAGGAAGTCAGAGAAAAGCGCGGCGGGGGCGCGTGCCAGCCGTCGCGCTATTCAGGCCGGTTAGTGGCTAGTGCTAGTGGCCGCTGCCAGGGCCCCACCGCAGGCGCAGGCCGGTGCGCATGGTGAAGGGAAGGCTGGGGTACCCAATGGGCGCAATGTGGCGGTTGTTGGTGAGATTGTCGGCCTGGGCAAAGATGTCGACCCAGTTGCGCAACTCGAAACTGCCGCCGATGTCGAGTTTGGCGTAGCCGTAGTCGAGATTGCGGTTGGGCAAGAGCAGGCCATTCGCATTCGAGCCGGAGGCATCCTCGCCTTCGAGGTAAGTTGAGTCATCACTGCGGCTGGCGAATGCGGCGTTGAAGATCCCGGTCAAGCGGTGGGCGGCGTAAGTCGCGGTGAAGTAGCCGGTATGCGGCGCGCGGCGGAAGGGGCGTGCGCCCTCGAGCGGCGCATAGGGGCCGACGGGGATGCCGTCGAAGGTGGGAATGGGACCGAGGAGCATCTCGTCGTCGTTGGTGAAGGAGCGCTGAATGACGGCGTCAAGATAAGTGTAGCCGCCGCGCAGAAAGAGGTTGGCGCCGATGCCGGATTCGACGGAAGTTTCGAAGCCCTGCGCGCGGAAGGCCTCAGAGTTGATGGTGAGCTCGTAGGCGAAGTTTGCTCGCAGGATTGATTCGAGTGTGGCCTGCTCGGAGGGTGTGAGATTGGGCGTGAGCGCGGGAACCAGGTCGAGGCCGACGTATTCGATTTCACGGCCAAACTCACTGTGAAAGTAGCTCGAACGGAAGACGATGTGCTGCGAGAGAAACGATTGCTCGACGCCGCCCTCGTAGGTGCGAATGGAAGGCGCGGCAAGCGGGCTGATGTGGAGCGACTGGATGGCAGATGGGTTGTATGTCGCAAGAAAGGTGTAGAGAGAGTCGTCCTGATCGGTTAGCTTGGGCTCGCGAACGGCTTCGCCGAAGTTGAACAGGATGCGGGTGCCCGAGAAGACGCCGCTGCGCGGGCGCAGGACGAAATAATTGACGCCGGCGCGGGGCGAGGCCTCGAATCCAAACAAGGAGTAGTGCTCGAGGCTGCCCCCGAGCGTGTAGTAGAAGCGATTCTTGAAATCGCCGTGGACGGCGAGGGGAACAAAGTAGTTGTTGCGCTTGACGGGCTTGTAGTAGGTGCTGCCAGGCTCGGCGCCGCGCTCGTCCTGATATTGATAGCCGGCAAGTGCGAACAGATGGGGAGTGATGGTGAGGTCGCCCTGATAGCCGATCTGGTCACGGTTCGAGACATAGTTGACCGCGTAAGTGGAGCAGTCGAGCACGGCTTGGCCGGTGGCGGAGTAGCCGTTGGCGCCGGTGATGGTGACGGTGTTGCCCAACGTCTCCGGCCCGAAGCAATAGTCGGTGGCGTAGTCGGTGGAGGGGACTTGAGTGCCTGATTGGGCCCAGAGCGAGTCCTGCTCGCGCTTGCGAGTGAGACCGTAGCGAAAGACGCTGTGCAGGCTCGCGGTGGTCTGATTGTCGATGGCGCCGCTGAGGAAGATGTCTTGGGTTTTTTCTGTGGCGTCGTCGGCGGCTTGGTAGAAATCCCACGCGTTAGGGACGCCGGTTCCGGCAACGTCGTAGCGCGCCGTCATGCGGAGCTGCGTGGAGCCGGAGAGAGACCAGCCGAGGTTGGCCGCGCTGGTGGCGGCATGGTACTCGTCGTTGGGCAGATCGTTCGCGGTCTCAAGCCAACTGAATGCGCCGAGGTAGTCGAGCTTTTTGTGCGCGCCGGCCAGTTCAAGCTGCTCGCGCGAGGTGGAGAGATTGCCTGCGCTGCCTTGAAAGAGAAAGGAAGGGAAGCTGGTGGTGCCGTGCGGCGTGGTGAGACTGATGACGCTCGAGTCAGCGCCCGCTCCATAGAGGCTCGAGTCGGGGCCGCGATATACTTCGGCGTTTTCGACAGCTGTTGTGGAAAGAGGTCCGAAGTTGAATTGATTGCCAAGATCGCCGGCGTCGACGCCGTCGAGAAGAACTTTGTTATCGTTGGAGTCGCCGCCGCGGACGAAGAGCGAGGTTTGCGCGCCGAGCTGGCCGTCCTGGACGACGAACGAGCCGGGCACGAGGCGCAGGACGCCGGAGAGATCGTCGCGGAGGGCGAGGTCGAGCGGACCGAGCACGGTGGTAGCGGCGCTGGTTTCAGGCTGCGGCGTGGGCGAACCGGTGGCGGCGACCACGATCGACTCGCGCGCCCAGGCGGGCTCGAGGACGACGTCGCGCTCGATGGAGTCGAACTGCCCGGCGTAGAAGTCGGGCGTTTGGAGCTGGCGGAAGCTTTTGGCGGAGACGACGAGGAAGAAGCGGCCGGAAGAGCCGGTGAGGATCTGGAAGCTGCCGTCGGCCATGGAGACAGCCGAGGCGATGACTTTGCCGTTACTGACAAGAGAAATGCCTGCGCCGGTCACCTTGGCGCCGGTGGCGTCGGTGACCACGCCGCGGATGGAAGCTGCCGTGCTGACGGCTGCAAAGAAAACTAGGGTGAGCGCGGCAAACACGCGAAGCAGAGCGTGGCCGGAGACCAAGCGCGAAAAATTGGGAATGGGCATCTGAGCTCCTTCGTTCCCCTCGGAACGTGCAAGCGGTTGAGCACGCCGCGGACCGGTCTCCTGACTCGCGCTCGCTTCAGCCGCCTTCCCAAGGCCGAGCCGCAGGGACTCGACTCCAGTGGCTTCACAGGCATTTCCGCTGGCAGCGGAAATGCCTGGCTGAAATCCTGCCTCGTTCCAACGCCCCTAAACGCCACTATAGGACGGGAGCAGAAGCAAGTGCGCTCACAGTTGCGGGGCAGTAGCGGAATCTCACCGCCTTCCCGAGCATCCTGGCGATCGTGAAGATGAATTATGCCGCAGTATGTGGCTGCAGCTACGATGTCATGGAAACGACTTCCACGACATCAATATTTATACCCGCAGAAGGCGACAGAGTCAAAGTGTGGAAATCGAGTACATGCGGCCATCGGAAGTAGCAGCTAAACGGTGAAGCGTAGCAGGCAGGATGGTGACCCCGGGAAGACTCGAACTTCCGACACGCAGTTTAGGAAACTGCTGCTCTATCCACCTGAGCTACGGGGCCACATTCAAGATTTTACGCGCGGCGCCTGATTGCAGGCGAGAGCGGCATGTAGTATCGGATGGGCGAAGCTTTCGGCCAGCAAGGACGGCAAGAGGTGGCTTTCACATGGTGGGCACGGGCGGCGCAGCCAATCTCCTGTAGCAGCCCGAATGGCAATTGGAAGCTAGAGCGGTGCGTTGAGCATGTATAGTCCGTCCTCCGCGGCATTGCCGCCGTCAACCTCCAGCGCGAAGCTGCGCCTTGGCTACCTGTGGACGATTGCGTTGGTCGCGGCTCTGGGCGGATTGCTCTTTGGGTACGACTGGGTGGTCATCGGCGGAGCCAAACCCTTCTACGAAGCGTACTTTCAACTGAATTCCGAGGCGCTGATCGGCTGGGCCAACAGCTGTGCGCTTCTGGGCTGCTTCGCCGGTTCGCTTCTGGCGGGTCCGTGCAGCGACAGGATGGGACGCAAAAAGACGTTGAGCGCAACGGCATTGCTCTTCGGCCTTTCGTCGGTCCTTACCGGATGGTCGAATCATTTCTGGTCGTTTGTAATGTGGCGCATTACGGGCGGACTCGCCATCGGTCTGGCATCCAACGTGTCCCCCACGTACATTGCCGAGATCAGCCCCGCGAAATGGCGGGGTCGGCTCGTGAGCCTCAATCAATTCGCCATCGTGGCCGGCGTTCTGGCGGCGCAGATCGCGAACTGGCGCATAGCCGACAAGGTGCCTCCCGGATTGCGGGCGGAGGCAATGGCGGCAACATGGAACGCACAGTACGGATGGCGATGGATGTTTACAGCAGTTGCGGTTCCGGCAGCGATTCTGTTTGCCGCGGCGCCGTTTCTTCCTGAGAGCCCCCGGTGGCTTGCCCTTCGGCGCAGGCCTGCGCAGGCGCTGGAGGTATTGCGGCGCATCGGCGGCGAGCGGTATGCGCGCCTCGAACTCGATTCGATCCAGAAGGCGATCGCCGGCGCAGGCGAAACAGCTCGCTGGAGGGAGTTGCTGGCCTCTCCGGGCCGCAAGCTGCTGCTGATCGGTGCAGCCCTTGCCGTGCTGCAGCAGGGCAGCGGCATCAATGTACTGTTTAATTACGCGGAAGAAGTCTACCGCAGCGCGGGCTATGGGCTGAGCGACATCCTCGCGAACATCGTGATTACGGGCGGCGTGAATCTGCTCTTCACCGTGGTCGCCATGCTGCTGGTTGACCGCTTTGGCCGGCGGCGGCTGATGATCCTTGGATGTCTGGCGATCGGTGCATCGCATCTCGCGGCCAGCCTTGCCTATCGCGCGCACCTGCAAGGATTCTGGGTGCTGGCGCTCACGCTCACCGCCATCGCGTGCTATGCCATGTCGCTTGCGCCCGTGACGTGGGTCCTGATTACCGAAATCTTCCCCAATCGCTTACGCGCCTCGGCGGTTTCCATCTCGGTTGCATCGCTGTGGGTGGCTTCGTTTGTGCTTACCTACACGTTTCCGTTCCTGAACCGTTCGCTGGGCGCCTCCGGAGCCTTCCTCATTTACGCAGGCGTCTGCTTTGCGGGCGCTGTTTTTGTGTTCCTGTCAGTTCCTGAGACCATGGGGCAGTCCCTCGAAGAGTTGGAGCGGGTGGCAAGAATACACTGAGGCAAGCCCGCGGGAGCGAAGGCCGGCCGGCGCTTAGCGGGCTTTGTGCGCGCACACCATATCGAAGAACAAATGTTGCACGCGCGAGCCGGTGGGGAAAGACATCGACGCCAGTGCGGAAGTATCACCACCGGTTCAAAGCAATTCCCAGTGCGATTGCCCGGCCCTACCACGCCTAATTTGGGTAGCAGTGATGTGAGTTGGTAAGATATCGAGTTGAGATCAATAAATCCCTCTTAGCGTGTCCGCTCTGAGAGTTGCTTAAGGAGCTCCGGTGAAACAACCTTATTTTTTGCGCGTAGCCGCTCAATCCCCGACCGAATTTTGGATAAACAATCCAACCCGCGAGCATGCGGACCTGGCCATCGCCAACGGCGCCAGCGGCTGCACAAACAACCCGTCCTACACGCAGAAGATGGTGGACCATCCGAAGGAAGGACCGGGCGCCCTGAGGATTCTCGACGATGTGATCCGTGAATCGGATAACGACGATGAGGTAGCTGCAATCTTTCAGCGGAGGCTGGTTGGCCCGATCGCCGAAAGATTTATGCCGATCTATACACAGCATTCGGGCGATAGAGGCTTCGTAAGCATTCAGGGCGACCCTATCCATGAGGATGACCCCGATGTAGTGATACGAGAGGCGCTGGAAAACCGTAAGGTTTCACCGAACATCTGCTGCAAGATCCCCACGACCAAGAGCGGACTGGCTGCCATGGAGTATTTGGTGGAGCAAGATATACCCATGAATGCTACAGAAATTTTCGGCATCAGCCAGGCTATCGCACTTTGTGAGACCTACGTGAAAGCTTCCCAGCGCACCGGCAAGCGCCCCAAACTTTATATCTCGCACATTGCCGGCATTTACGACGATCACTTCCGAAATGTTGTTGAAAAAGAGCGTATCGATATCTCGCCCGATGTGTTGTGGCAGGCAGGAATTGCCGTGTTCCGCAAGCTGTATGCATTGAAGGAGGAGCGAGGGTATCCGGGCATATTTGTTGCCGGAGGAGCACGAGGTCTTCATCATTTCACGGAAATGGTCGGTGGAAAAGTATGCTGCACAATCAACTGGGAAGGTACGGCGGATGCGCTGCTGGAACAAGATCCACCTGTGGTTTATCGCTTATTCAATCCGGTCCCGCAAAAGGTACTCGACGAATTGATGGAAAAATTGCCTGATTTTAGGCGGGGTTATTTGGAGGACGGGTTGGACATTGAGGAATTTGAGGAATTCGGTCCCGTGCGTTTGTTTCGCAGCAGTTTCATCAAGAGTTGGAGTCGCGTCCTCGAACTGATCGGAGCGCGCCGAGCCTCGCAAGCGGCGTAGTCGCGCGCACATTGGTCTTCTCGATGTTATGTACAGTTAGATTGTTACAGCGTGTTTCATAAACATTTCTATTTGCGAGGAATGTGCAGCGAACGGCGAACAGAGTCTTAACTGTTTGTGTCAGCCGAGGGGGCAACCCCATTTCTTCATGGCGGTCCTCCCTTCAAGGTTCGCAACCCGATCCTTTAAGAATCGGGTTGCGAAACGCCGCTCAACTTTCAACTATGGGGTTGGGGGGGTTATTGGGGTAGCCCCGGTTGTTCGGTAACTGACCAGTGGGTGACCTGGAATTTCTCCGGGACCCCGCCCGTGCTGGCAATTTCGAAGCCGTACTCAAGCTGCGTTATAGTGCTGGTCGTCGGCAGGTACCCATTGTTCTCGAGCCACATGAGCATGGCGAGGACGTCCACGCTGCCCCTCGTGATGCCGTAAACGCTACCGGTCCCTATGTTTATGCTCTCATGCGGGAATCCTGGATCGTTTTTTTGATGGTTCGTGGCGGTGCAAAGGCTGAGAGACTGCTGGTCGAGCTGCCAGACGAGCTCGCTGCCACATTTAGCAAGGTTCCAGAGATGTTTCGGGACCCCGTGCGTCCCGCCGAACTCGACATTGGCACTCAGCCTGGAGGTACACCCGCCGTAATAGAGGGGTCCGCCGCGGTTGGAGACATCGTTCCAGATCATCACCTCGTTGTTATAACCGTTCAGCCAGATGTCGTAGGCTGCCTCAGCGTCCGTATTGGGGTTCTCGTTCATGTCCTCCCCGAACGACGAGTACAGGTAAGAGAAACTACTCACAAGGGGTGGGGCATTGACGTATAACGCGTCGCTGTTGGGGTAAGTCCAGATTTCCGTCTGTCCAGCCGGGAAATCGTCTATCACGTACCAGTTCCCGGGGTCGGTCGTGTACATCGTCTGCATTTGCGCCACCGTCTCGGTCGGAAATGCCGCTGCGGCGGCTGCTTCGTTCCAAAAGCCATTCTGGACATTTATGTTGTAGCCGTCGCTGCCGGTGACCTGCGGGTAGAGGTACGGTCCGCATATGCCCCCCGGGTCGCTGGTCACGCATACCTGGCCAAAAGCCAGCGGGCCTAACGCTAGGATCAACAGCACGAACAGGAAGTAGTGAATGTGTGTGTTTTTCACAGGGGAATCTCCTTATTCGATAGGGTTGGTTTGCACTGGGTTGGTTTGAGCCGGGATTTCTATCTTGCCTACCGACCGCAACCCAATATACTCCCGTTTGCCTCCACCGGGCGATTTTTTTTGCATCAATTCCAACGCCAGAGCCGGAGCGTGCCCGGCAAGGCTGTTACCGGACCCCGGAAGCTGTCATTTGCACCATTTCTGCAACATTTCGACGCGATTTCACAGGCCCCCCGCAAAGGTTCACGTCTCTCAGCGCAAACCTGACCTACCCCGGAAAACCCCGCCAAAATGTGTTGGAAATTTCGACCTGCGTGGTTCGTTTTGTGCCCGATTGACGGGCATGTTTGCGGTTAACGTAACTCAAGTGGTGACCTCAAGCAAGGGGCTTGAGATGGGGCGGCTTGTCAGACTTATGCCTGCCGCCGTAGCCGTGCGGGGGAAATGCGGGAAACGCGAAGCGTTTTCCAAGGCGGTTTTATCGCCGTCATTTCCACCGCTGCATACTGCTGCGAACTTGGCCGGCGTGCGATCGGCTAATGCCGAATGCGGCCGGTGGTGGTTGAAATCATGCCGCCACAGCTCGAGCTTACGGCGGGCATCGGCCAGGCTGAAGAACACCTCCTCGTTCAGGCATTCGTCGCGGAGTCTTCCGTTGAAGCTCTCGATGCAGCCGTTCTCCTCGCGAAGCTGGCGCAACTCCCGCAGTTCGCTCAGACCCAGTCCTGCATACTTCTTCTTCCACAGGTAAAAGCTCTGTTGGCTGATCCCGTGCTTGCGGCAGACTTCGACCACCGTTTCGCCAGACTCCGCTTCCCGAAGTACCCGCAGAATCTCCTCTTCGCTGTGTCCTCGTTTCCCCATACCCGGGTTCTCCTCACTTTTCCAGAGAACCACGGAGGCCGAAATCTCTCAACTTCAAAATGGCTTAGTTTTGGGGTTTTGGGTCAGCTTCACGAAAAACACAGCGGCCGTCGTGGAAGCCGACAGGCGCATCGGCTCGCGGAAGAATGGCGAAACACGAAATTCGCCTAGCGGCAAAACGGCGTACGCGCGGTGCCGATTGGGGAAAAGGAGAAGTGCACAAATGACGACGGTATGGGATCGTTATGTGAAGAAGGAACTGCGCAAGATCGCCGTCCGGCGGGCGTACGAAGAAGAAACGAGGGGGCTGAAGATCGGCTTGGAACTGGCGAATCAGCGCAGGCGCAAGGGACTGACACAGGCCGAAGTTGCCAGAAGGATTGGAACCAGCGCCCCGCAGCTGAGCCGGACCGAGCGCAGGCCGGAGAACGCAAACATGCGAACGCTGATGCGCTACGCCGCGGCAGTTGGGATGGACCTGGACATTCGTCTCGTCGGACGCTCATAAAGAACGGCAGCAGAAGGTCCGTAGACAAATTCGTTGTTGGACAGACTTTTCTCGTAACCGACAGGAGTGCGCTGCCGGGCGATGCTCAAACGATGGACTTCCAAAACGCAGGCTTGCACTGCCTCTAACTTGCGTCTCCCACAACCTCGATAAAGCGATAGCCGATATGTGAATCTGTAAGCAGGTAGACTGGGTTGGTAGGATCGTCTTCGATCTTCATGCGGATTTGCCGGACAAAAGTCCTGAGATACTCCAACTCATTGCCGTATTCCGGTCCCCAAACAGATCGCAGCAATCTGGCATGAGGAATCGGTCTGCCTGCGTTGACCATCAGATATTGCAGCATCTCGAATTGCTTCGGCGTCAGGTGCACTGGCTTTCCCTTTTTCTCTACTATGTGACGATCCGGATCCAAGAGAACATCGCCAATTAAGATGATCCGATTGCTGTCATCATCGAGTTTGTTGCGACGAACGGCGGCCTTCAGCCGCGCCGTCAGCTCCCTTAACTGGAAGGGTTTTGTGATGTAGTCGTCGGCGCCTGCATCCAGAGCCTCGACCTTCCGATCTTCGCTTTCCTGCACCGTTAGCATGACAATCGGCAGACGCGGATCATTTTTGCGCAACGTCCGGCATACTTCGATGCCCCCCATTCCGGGCATGTTGATATCCAACAAAACAGCATCGAACTGTGCTGTCCGCGCTAGAGCAAGCGCTTCTTCTCCACGTGCAGCCTCCACGACGACATAGCCGAAATTAGTGAGAATCGTCCTCAGCGAGAGCCGGATCGATCGTTCGTCGTCCACAATGAGCAAGTTCCCTGATTCCCTATTCACCGGGTTTTCCCTCCTTGTTGCGGCAGCGATAGAAAGAACGTCGTTCCCTCTCTGGTGTTACTGATTACCCAAACATGGCCCCGGTGCGCTTCGGCCGCCATTTTTACCGTGGACAGCCCGATCCCTGTCCCGGGTGCGCGGTGCATCGTTCCCTCGCTTCGGTAAAAGCGCTGGAAGATGCGTTCCCTGTCCACAATAGGAATCGGCGGGCCGAAGTTATGCACCGAGATGAGCACCTCCGAATGACTTTCCCGCGCGCTCACTTTCACCATGGTCCCGGCGAAGGAGTATTTTGCCGCATTGTCGAGATACTGCGCTAGCGCCATCGACAACAAATCGCGGTCGCCGTGAATCGTCAGATTGTGGTCCGGTACCTCAACTTCCACTGGATGGCCCGCCAGGCGTTTGCTTTGCCCCTTGAGCGCCGCCGTCACTAGATCTTCAACAACAATCTCTTCCTTCGCGACGCTCAATTCCTCTGCCTCCAGCTTTGCCGTCTGCAGAAGCCGCGTACTCAACAGACTCAGCTTGTTCGACTCGTCGTCGATTAACGACACCAATTCCATCTGCGATGCATTCAGCTTCCCGACCTCGCCCAACCCGGCGTTTGCCGCTTGAATTGCAGTAAGTGGGGTCTTCACTGCATGCGCAAGTGAATCCAGCACCGCGGTGCGTAATCGCTCGCTTTGATGCGCCGCCTCGATCTCGCTCTCTTTTTGAAACGAATCACAACGGTCAAGCGTAATCGCCGTGAGTGATGCCAGAGCATTGATCACCAATGGACCGAGTCGTCCCCTGATAGCGAGCGCACCAATCGAATCTGCACCAGCCCGCAAAAGCCTTCTTGAAGTCGCAGCCGACTTATCTTCATCGTCAATCTGGTGGAGGTAACATTCCTTCGCGATATCCTGCTCATCTTTTGACCATGCCCCTGTCAGGTTACTGGTCCCCGAATTAGCGTCGAAGATTGCAACTGCTTCTGCTGAAAAAATGCGCTGGATCAGCTGCGTCAATTGCGGGCCCGGCTGTTGATGCAAATTAATCAGCAGAGTGCTCCGGCTCAGCTCGTAAAGCTGCTCCATTGCCGTGCGCTGGATCTGCGCTTCTCGCGACTGCAGTTGCTCGCGCGACGACAACCGGCTGACAAGAAGTGCGCTGATTTCGAATGCGCCAAGCGCAACCCAGTCTTGCGGGTCGTTGATCGTGAACTTCAGAAGGGGTGGATAAAAGAAGTAATCCAGGCAGCCACATGCCACAACCGACACTACGGAGGCCTGCCAAAACCCGCATAGGATCGCTTCGCATACTACGATGAGCAAAAAAAGAAACCCTACAGGCGCCGGATTGAAATGGAGCACATACCCGGTAAACGTGAGGAGTGCTATGACCCAGCACCCGGCTAGGCTTTCGCCGATGAACTGTGCACGAGTAACGCGATCCCGCTTCCCAAGGAATGCCGAAATCTTCATGACGTTCAAGGTTGTGTGCTCCGGGGGGCGGGGAGCCTGTACAAAGACGGTACCGGTAAAAGAATCAAGAAAACATAAACAACTTGCAAAGAAACTATGAGGGTTAAACAGGACGCCCGCGGCGTTCATGATTTGACCCTCTTTGTCGTTCACTGCGATACGGCTCTAACTACTGGCTCTTCGCTGAAAGGCTCTCGAAGTGCTCCGCCTGAAGAGCCATCTGCTGGGCCTCGTAGGTGAAATACTCGTAGCGGTTCCGCGATGAGTCCACAGGCCTCGGGTACTTGGCCGCGGGGCCGGTCACATTTTGGCTGCGCCGCTCCCACTCGAGTTTCTCTGACTGCGCCTGCTGTTCGAAATACTGCTGCCGGCCTTCGAAGTACGCCGCAATCTCGTGATATTGTTGCACGGTGCGCACGTCGCGGATCATCTGCTTGATCTCACTCTTCGTGTAGGTGCGCTGATCCGTTGGCTGCGCGAGGGCGGGTCCGGCGGTGGCCACAGCAACAGTCATTGCGAGTGCAAGGGGAATGAATCGTGTCATTGTATCCCTCCTTCATCCATATGTTTCGCCATACGAGGTGAAGGAGGCATGAAGCTTTTATATGAAGTTGATATATAGGCTTATAACTCTTCCGCAAGTATCCCGACTGCGAATAATCGGTGGCTTAGACGAGCGTCCGGCCGTCCTTCACGAAGTTCAGGAACCGCCGAGCCAGTTCGTGAATGCGATGATCCTGCCGCTTCAGCACGGCATCGCGCGGCAATAGTTCCTCTCCCACGCCAATGGCGGATGCCCCAGCTTGGATATAGCCCGTCGCTGTCTGCTGGTTCACGCCACCTGCCGCAATCAGTTTCACCTGCGGCAGAGGCAGCTTGAGCGACCTGATGTAGCGATCGCCGCCGACCGGAGCCGCCGGGAAGATCTTGACAAAATCTGCGCCTGCCTTCCACGCCGCGATCACCTCCGTGGGAGTCAGTGCGCCGGGAATCGCAACCACATCGGCCATGAGTGCCGCTTCCAGAACCTCCAGAACGAATCCGGTGCTGGTGAGGAATTTTGCGCCGGCCTCGATACATCGCTCCGCGGATTCACGATCAAGTACGGTGCCCCCGCCGACAACCATGTCAGGAAAACTCTTCACGAGCTTCCGGATCACACCGACTGCCCCTGGAACAGTCATCGTGATCTCGGCGACGGGAATGCCGGCTTGGCACAGAGTTTCAGCTGCATACAGTGCCTGTTCTGCAGATTTCAGCCGAATGCCTGGAAATATCCCGATCTCCTCAATGCGTGTCCTCACTTCGTCCCGACTCATACAGATTTCCTGACCTCGTTTGGAGATTTGACTCCTAACCTTCACTACGGAGCTGCCTTGCGTATGACGCATCTTACTTTACGGAACGTTGTCTCTCCCAACTGCAAGAGCTAGCTGACCTACCGCAGTCTGATAGGAACCCAGCAATTGCGCATAGGCGAGCTGCACCTGCCGGTATTCGCTCTGCGCATTCAGAAAGTCCATGAGCGAAGCGCTTCCGTGCTCGTAGGCAAAGGTCACAGTGTCGCGGACTCGCAATGACTGGTCGTTGTACTTCTCTTTGTAAGGCTTGAGGAGCGCGATGTTACTGCGCACCTGCTCATATGATGAATCCACATCGCTGAATACCTGCGCGCGCGTCGCCTCGCTGGCCTGCTGGCTGCGATCGATGTCGATAAGCGTGCGCTTCTTCTCGCCCTGATTGCGATCGAAAATGCGCAGTGGGATGCTGACATTCAGGCCCAGGGTCTGTTGACCATTGGGGTTGTTGTTGGATGAGTTCCACGTATACCAGGCGCCGAAGGTTGGATCCGCCGATCCGTTGGCGATTGCCAGCTTGTGGTTGGTCTCCGATTGCTGAATAGACTGGAGCGCCGCCTGCAAGTCTGGGCGCGCAGCCAGCGCTGCCTGGCGATAATCCTCCAACGGCTTCACAGAATCGGAGAAATCGAATGGGCCTGTTATGTCGAACTGATCCACCGGCGTCCGGTCGTTCAAGAGTTGCAAAAGCTGGATTTTAGCAGTACGGAGATCGACGGCCGCAGTCTCAAGCTCCGATTCATACTGGACGCGCTGCAGCTCAATGCGGTCCAGATCAACCTGCGCCATGTCGCCGGCCGTGAAGCGCGCTTGGCTGATGTCGATGATCTTGTCGTAGTAATCCAAGTCTGCCTTGGCAAGATCAAGGATGAACTTAGCCTGAAGCGTTGCTACGAACGCCGTACGCAGGTCGAACTCCATGTTGCGCTCGAGATCTTCGTGCAGCGATTCGGCAATGCGCGTACCTTCCTTGGCGCTTTCCAGTCGCAACTCGCGTTTGTGCTCGCGTTCATGCAGATAACTGACCGCGGGCACAACATAAGTGCCTTTCATTGGCACCCAGACGCCCCCGTGAGGAACGATTTGCGTTCCGTCCGCGGTAACGCCAACCTGCGGGTTCGGACGAAGGTAGGCCGTGATCTCCTCAGCCGTCATTTCATCGACATTATCGGCATCGGCTTTGAGCGCCGGGTTATTGGCTTCGAATCTGGCTTTCACCTGATCCCAGCTGAGCGGCTGCTGGGCGGCAGATCCGGCGGCGGCCAACACGAAGCTGAGTCCGCTGATCAAGGGTAGAACACGACCCTTCACGCCGATCCGCGATACTTCGAGGAATGTGTGTTTAGTGTTCAAAGGACGCCCCATTTTCCGGTTCAGGGAGTTTGTCTCCATTGCGGGCAATCGATACATACAATGTCGGCAGAAGCACAAGGCTCATCGTGAGGGCAGCCATAAGTCCTCCGACAATCACAATCGCGAAGGGGCGCTGTGAGTCGGATCCGATCGCGTGCGACAGCGCCGCAGGAATCAAGCCGAATGTTGCTACGAGCATGGTCATCATGATGGGCCGCAGCCGTAACGCCGCTCCTTCCACTGCCGCATCGACGACCGTGAAGCCTTTTGCGCGCAATTGGTTGATGTACTCGAGCATGATGACGCCGGTTTGCACTGAGACGCCAAAAAGGGCAAGGAAGCCGACTCCAGTCGAGACACTGAAGTGGGTGCCGGTAATCAGGAGCGCCAGCAATCCGCCCAGTGGCGCCATGGCAACAACTGCAAGAATCAGCAGTGCCCATTTCGCCGAGCGGAACATGGTGTAGAGAATGATGAAGATGACCAAAATGGTGATTGGAACAATGACCATCAGCCTCTGCGATGAGCGCTTCTGGCTTTCGTTCTCCCCCGCCCATTCGATGTGGTAACCCTTGGGGAGCGAGACATTCTTCTCGACCTTGTTCATTGCCTCCTGAACGGTCGTACCCAGGTCACGGTCGCGCACTTCGTAGCGCACAGCCACGTAACGCTGGTTGTTTTCCCGGAAGATGTCGTAGGCGCCATCCCTCACTTGCACTTTGGTGAGCTGGGCTAGCGAAACGCGCTCGCCAGACGGGGACAGCAGCCGAATATTCGCGATTGCCTCCTGCGTATTGCGGTACTGCTCCTTGTAGCGGACGACGACGTCGAAACGGGCTTCGCCTTGCAGAACCTGGCTCACCGCGTTTCCGCCCACGGCGGTTTGAATCGCATCCTGAATGCCGGCAACGTTGATTCCAAAGCGTGCCGCAGCCTGGCGATCAATAACAAGATCGAGATTCGGCTGCCCGGTGTCCCGCATGAGCCCCAGATCCTTGACACCCTGCACCGTCGACATCTGCGCTAAAACCTCATCCCCCTTCTCTTCGAGGACGTTCAGATCTTCCCCGAAAATTTTGACTGCTAACCCTCCCTTGGTCCCGGTCAGGGTTTCGTCCACGTTGTCCTCAATCGGCTGCGAAAAGTTCCAGAACACGCCCGGCAGTTTCGACACCTCGCGATTCATCGCTGCAATCAGCTCATCCTTGTCGCCATGAAACACCGGACGCCACCCATCCTTGGGCTTCAGGTCCACAAAGTACTCCGTGTTGCCAAAGCCTCCGGTATCTGTCCCATCGTCGGGCCTCCCCACCTCTGAGACGACTTTCGTCACTTCGGGAAACGACGCGAAGATGAGTCGCGCCTTTGTCGCGAACGCCTTGCCCTCTGTCAGGCTGGTTGAGTTCGTCAGCGTGCCGCGAGCCCAGATGGCGCCTTCGTCAAGATGGGGAAGAAACTCCGAGCCAATGATTCCACTGAATGCCAGGAAGAGAGTAACTACGAAGGCGCCCGCCCAAACACCAAACACAATCTTCTTGTTTTGAATGGCCCAGCGCAACCGCGACCGATACTGCTTGATCAGCCAGGCCATGACGGGGTTGTGCCATTCGGTGATTCCATTCCTGAACAGCACGCTCGAGAGAACCGGAGCGATAAGGATGGAGAACGTCATGGCGCCCAGGAGAGCAAACGCCACCGTCCACGCCATCGGCTTGAACAGCTTCCCCTCCACGCGCTGCAAGGTGAAAATCGGAAGATAAGCGGTAATGATGATGGCTATGGCGTAGAAAACCGGGCGCTGCACTTCGTGGCACGCCTCGCGAATCACCCCGCTCACAGGCCGCGGCAGGGTCTGCCTCCCACTGGCCTGGCCATTTTGCTGCAACCCGTTCCCGGGACGCGACCCATATTCGCGGCTCATATGGCGAACAATGTTCTCCACCATGACCACCGCGCCATCCACGACCATTCCAAAGTCCAGAGCGCCTAACGACAGAAGATTCGCGGGAATCTTGCTCACGTCGAGCCAGATGGAAGCAAAAAGCAGCGCGAAGGGAATGGTGAGCGCAACGATGAACGCGCCGCGCACATTGCCCAGGAAAAGAAAAAGGATGATCGTTACCAGAATCATCCCCTCCGCCATGTTGTGCAGGACCGTGTGCAGTGTGTAATGCAAAAGGTCGGAGCGATCGAGCATCGGCACAATCTTCACGCCTTCCGGCAGGATGTGATCGTTCAGTTCCTTGACCTTCGCGTGGATTGCGTCCAACGTCGGCTGCGCGTCTGCGCCTTTTCGAAGTAGCACGACACCCTGAATCACTTCGGGATTATCGACAACGGTCCCGCCGGGAAGATGATCGGCCCTGGCCATGGCCCCGAGCAGGATCCGTGGTCCCTGCTCAACATCGGCAACGTCCTTCACGCGCAGCGCCGTGCCATTCTTGGTGCTCAGAACCGTATTCCCAATATCCTGCACGTTTCGGTATAAACCAAGTGCGCGGACATTCATCTGCTGCTGGCCGGCTTCTACAAAGCTGCCGCCGGCATTCACATTGTTATTCACGAGCTGCTGCTCTAATTGGCCGATGCTAAGCCCGTACGAAACCAACTTATCCGGATCGACGCGAACTTGATACTCCTTCGTTGTACCGCCAAAGGTTGATATATCCACGACGTCGGGGACTGACTTGAACTGCTTCTCCAGCGTCCAGTCCTCGATGGTCTTTAACTCCATCAGGTCATACTTCGGATTGGAGCTATGCAGCGTGTACCAATAGATCTGGCCTACTAAGCTCCAGTCGGTTCCGATCTGTCCCTGGAGGCCTGGCGGGAAATCCACGAGCGTTAGGCGCTCCAAAACTTTTTCGCGGTTCCAGTCGTTGTTTGACTGGTCATCAAAGATCATCAAGACGAAGGAGAGCCCGAAAATCGACTCAGACCGCAGTGCGGTCATGTGCGGAATGCCGTTCATTCCGATTTCAACGGGAATCGTGACTTGTTGTTCGACTTCCTCAGCCGCGCGGCCCGGCCATTGAGTGATCACAGTGACGTAGTTATCCGCGATGTCGGGATAGGCTTCGACCGGAAGGAAATGGAAAGAGACGATTCCCCAGGCGGTCAACAAAACAGCGGCCGCCAGCACCACGAAGCGGTTGTTCAGGGCAAAATCAACCAATGTTCGAATCATTGCTTTTCCTGTTCGCTCCGCGTCCCTATTTGTTCTCGATGATGTTTTCCAGATACGTCGGATTCAGCACAACCTTTTGTCCTGGCTGTAATCCTGACGTTACTTCCTGCATGTTGCCCGGGAGAGAATCCCCGGCAACGACTTCCATCCGCTGGAACTTGTTGTCCGGCGCAGGAACGTACACCCAGTCGCGGTCGTGCAGGCGCAGAATCGCCGTGGCCGGGACTTCGGTGTGCACCTCCTTCTTGCGGCCCGAAAAAGTCGCGTTTGCAAACATATTCACGCGTAACGATCCGGGATTCCGCACTTCGATGCGCACTTTCGCAGTGCGGATGTTTGGGTCGAGAATGGCGCCGACATTGCTGACCGTGCCCTTCAAGGCCATTCCGGGAAATGCGTTCAGGCTAATGGCTGCGGAATCACCCACCTTCACATCCGCGATGTCGTTTTCGTAAACGTCGCAGATGATCCAGACAGTTGAGAGATCTGAGATCGTGAACGGATTGGTTCCCAGGCTTTGGATGCCGCCGGCATTCGTCACTTCCTGATCAGTAATTACGCCTGATATCGGAGCAACAAGGTTCACAACTCCCGACGGGTGCTCGGGGTTCCCGCCGAGTAGCCGCAGATGCTCGGCAGCAACATCGACGGCGATCTTTGCTTTGTCCTCGGTGTCTTTCGCAATCTGCAAATCGTTGAGCGCGATGGCGCCATGCTGATAGAGCTCCTGTGCTCGATCCCATTGCGCTTTTGCCAGCACTTCATCTGCAACCGCGCTTTGATAGGTCGCGAACCCGCCGGAGATGTCGTCGCTTTGCAGCGTCAACAGCACCTGCCCTTTTCGCACCACATCGCCCAGGCGCGCCTTGATCGCAACAACTCGGCCCGTGGCGAGCGAGATCACAGGCACCGTTCGATCGATGTCGGGATTCACGGTTCCCGTCACCTGGAGCGTGGGGTAGGCGTCATACTCGGTCGCAGTGACCACCGGGTATTTCGATGGGTCATCGACAGACCAGCTCGCCACATTGACATCGGGCACCACCTTCGCCGGCGGAGGCGCCTCCGCGGCTGCATTTGCTTCTTTTTCGTGGCATCCGGCCGTGCCGGCCAGCAAAACCGCTACAATGGCACTGGCAAGAACTCCAACTGCATTGCGTTTCATGTCGCATACCCGTTGCCCAATCCGCGCATTTCTGCGTTGTTCCGGGCGAGATTTGCGCGCGCAGGCCCGCGCCCACCTGCCTCCGAGAGTGGGCCGCGCGCGGTTTGTTGAGAGAGCTAGAACTTCACCATGACGGCAAATGTGCTTGAGGCCTGTTGCGTGCGCAAATCCGGGAACCACACCTTTCCCCCAAACGACACACACGCGGCTTGGGCATCAGGGAGATCCGTAAATCCCGAGGCTGTGTTTCCATTTGACCCTGCCACCGTGCACGCGTACTGCGCGGGCGACCCGTTGTTTCCTCCCGGCGGCGTAATGCCTCCGTGTCCCGTCCAATAGGGCACGTCTGTATGGCGGTAGCCCCACTCCCAGCGGAAAGTGATAAATTCACTGGGCATGTAATCGAATGTTGCCGTCCCGTCGTAAGCATGCATCTTATCGCCAGGATTTTCAGTAAAGTAGGGCGTTCCGGTAATCGCGGTCGCGCCGTTGATCGGAGGCAACAGCGTCAAATAGCGGCCGGGATTGTTCATCTGCCCACCGCCGAAGGTCATGCCGAACAAGTCCTTCTTGAACCAGAAGCGGTTGTAGGCCATCCAGCCGAGGAAAGCCTGCTTCGGAGCGACAGACGTCGGCTTGCCCGTGGTGCACCTGACGCCGCCGCCCATCTCGCAACCTAAGTCGCCTGTAAACGAGAAGGCCATCTTGTCTAGCCCGGCCGATGGCCTGTCGTAGTACTTGACCTCCCAACTGTCGTCGGTATGAATGCGGGACCGCGTTTGAGTCGCGTTGCCATTTAGGATCCCCGGCGCATCCTGGCCCAGACCGTAGTTGTTGAACACCATCGAGAGCCACGGCTTGGGCCGGTAGAGAATCTGCCCGCCCAGTCCAGGCTTTGAGTTCGACCGCGCGTAGGACTGCCATCCGTTGATGAACCACGGTTCGATCTTTAGTTTGTCAGTCGGAAAATACTGTAGCCGAAGACCGTTGAAGAACCACGGAGTGTTTGACGAAACGTAGGATGGCTGATAGGCCCAGTTGTCGAAATTGTAGTAACTGAACAGCCCAATATACGAGACAAAGATGCCGCCGTCGAGGTTCAATCCGTGCGCAACGTTCCAGTGATAACCGCCCCACGCCTCAGATACATAGCGATAAGCGTTCGCTAAGTCCCATTGCCCGCGCGAAGGGCTTGGGTCGTTGCGCGGCGTGGTGGTTGCAAACATGCCGAACATCGTAAGAAAGCGCCCGCGCACATTGTGCACGCGCAGGTCGCCGCCGAAACTCAGCTGCTCAACCTGCACTTCGTTGGCGCGGAACGTTTCGGTCGAACCTCCCAATGAGTCATCCGACGGCTTGTTGAAGTCGTAGGTGTAGTTCACGTCGGCGCGAAATTCCGGCGTAAAATATTTCGTCGCCAGCGGCTCATCCTCGTTGCGCGGATTGCCGTTGAGCCAGGTCCAGTCCGCGTACGCAAATGGCGCTGACTTTGTGGTGACTTCAGCCGGAATATCCGGAGGGGGCGGCTCGGCAGGCGCGGCAGGCGCGGCCGCTTGCAGCGCAGGCTTGACCCCTGCCGGCTTCGCAGAACTCAATGCAGGCTCTCCATTACCGGCCGCTAATTCCTTTTCCGCCGCTTTCAGCGCTGCCGTATCGGCGCTGTCGGCCAGGGCCCGTGCTTTTTCTTCCTTGACCTCGTTTTCCAACTCATCGATGCGGCCCTTCAGTGCCTCAATCTCCTGCGTGACTGTGGGCTGTAATTCCGGTTGAGCTGCGGTCGCCGGCGGTTGACTTGTATTTGTGTCCGCGCCGGGCTTTGCGGGTGGATCGACCCTTGCATTCAGGGTCGGTTGGGTTGCGGCGGTCTGTGCTCTTGCGGCGCAGGTCAGGCCGACGGTTATCGCCGTCAGCGTCATGGCATTCCGAAGGAAACCTCTCATTTTTACCTCTCGCTCTCCGTGGCAATTGATCAAGAGTATTGGATTAAGTCCAGGGCTAAATACAAAGCCCGTGCGCATGGTTCGCCGTGCAAATAGGTGCAACAAGTGGCGACGCGTACTTCAAGAAAGAGCCATAATGACTACTTCAGTAATGTATCGATCGCTGAGGTCGCGATATCTCTACGCCTCATTGCTCAACGCCATTGGAAACTGGCGGCCATCAGAAAAACATAAACGTGTTATAGGTTGTTTATAAGGGTTATGTTCCTCGCAACTTATAAACAAACCATAAAGAGAGAAAGAGCACAGTATCCCCTGACGTAAGACAACGTGACGTAAAGCGTTGCTTACCTTGTCCAGTCCAACTTCGCGTGTTCGGACATCGACCTCTATTCGAAGAAGCATGAGGCCGCGATCAAGTCACACGCCGGACCATCGTTGTGCAGACAACAGCAAGGATGAATCGAGGATGGTATTTTGGACATAAGGAACGCATGAACGTAGTAGAGATTCGGTTGGCGGGCCAAGAGTTACTCGGAGAGTCGGCGTCCTATCGACTGTAGCAATGGGATCGAAGTCAGACTTGGCGATATCACATTCTCCACGTTTGCGCGAATGTAGATGCTAGATGTTTAGTCCCGGCATTTGATGGTGCATTCTATTCCCAAGAGGGGGCAAGTCTACCGGGTGGTTTCTTCACTGCGATTGTCGCCCGCGCTACATCAACCGCAGCGACTTGGCAATCCCTCACCGGCCCCGACCGAGAGCATTTCCTCCGAGCGGTCATCGACCGCGTCATCATTCACCCAACCCGGGTGGAAATCCGAATCCGCGTGACCCAATTCATCCAACAACTCCTCGGCAACAGCACTCCTATGGCTGACAGCCGAGCCGGAAACACCACCGGTACACCCCAGGCGCAACTGCAACTTATATCCTCGATCGAATGCCCCTTCCGCCACATTCCCCAGGGCCGCGCCCTGCGCCTGATCGTCGGCAATACGAACATCACGACAGAGGCGAGCGGTCAGGCCATTCTGAAAGCTATCGCTCGCGCACGCCAATGGTACGAGCAGATCGCCACAGGCAAAGCTACGAATATCGCGCAATTGGCCGCCATCGACGGCGTGTCACCCCGCTTTATCCGTATGCAGATGAAGTTGGTTCAACTGAGCCCGCAGTCAATCGAGAATCCGATGACTCGGCCCGAATCGCTGCCCCTCTCGCTCAACGATCTGCTCGCCGCGATCCCACTGGACTGGCGCGAGCAGTCGCTCGGCCTGCCTACAAAGTCCACGTAACGAGCACGCCAATTCTTCAATCTGCCAACTCCTCAGGCAACCCACGGCTGCTTGGGCTTTCCCGATGCAGACGATGTCGCGTCCAGGCCGGATCATGCAATCACCGCAGAGTCAAATTTCTCCAGTTACACGGCGCATCGAAACGGAACTGCCCGTTTGGCCAACAGAGAAGTGCCGACAAAACGGCGCCTATGGCTCCTGCTGGAGAACGCTCTCCAGTTCCATCACGATCAGGAAACCTGCCAATTTGCGGGGAAGATCAAGAGTATCGAGGGTTTGCATCTCGTAAGTTGTTGATTCTAAATGTACATGGCGGAGAGGGAGGGATTCGAACCCCCGATAGCCTTACGACTATGCCTGATTTCGAGTCAGGTGCATTCAACCGGGCTCTGCCACCTCTCCGCGGTCAACGTCATATTGAGAATGGTCCGTTCGACGAACAAGCCGGCGGCCTCGCACACATGCGCGGCCATTCTCAGTCTAGTGGTAAACCATCGGCCATGGCAATGCAGCGCCTGCCTAAGGCAGAGGAAAGCAGAGCGGAGAACGCGGCATACGATTCGCAAAGCGACGACGACCGAATCGGCGCTGCGATGACGACGGGCGGAGCCTACTGGGACAGACAGCCTGCCGGAGCAGGGCAGGGGATCATGGCATTGCGCAGAACGATCGGGGGCGAGTAAGCTTGGCTATCCCCCCAGCGTGATGTCGATTGCGGGAGGAGCGATGAGCCCGGAGATGCGGATGATTGAGCCGTGCAAGCGCGCCAAGACGATCTGCTCCTTGGCGATTATTTTCTTCTGCTGTTCGCTGGTTTTCGCTGCTCTATGGCAGCGGCAAGCGGCAACGGCACAAGCACAGCCGCACTCCATTCTGCGGATTCAGAGCAGTAGCTTTCCGAACGGAGGAGCGATTCCACGGCGGTACACCTGCGACGGATCCAACGACTCGCCAAATCTGCATTGGCTAAGTGTGCCTGCGGAGACCAAGAGCGTTGCCCTTGTCATGAGCGATCCCGACGCTCCGATGAACTTCACGCACTGGATTGCCTACAACATTCCGGCGAGCGCCCATGAACTGGCCGAGGGGGCGTCGGCGCACGCCGCCATGCCCCGAGGATCTGCCGAGGGGACCAATAGCTTTGGCCGCTTCGGATATGGCGGCCCGTGCCCGCCGGCGGGCAAACCCCACCACTATGTGTTCCATCTGTATGCGCTCGATGCCCGGCTTAGTTTGCCGCCAGGCGTGGCGCGGGAGCAACTGGAGTCAGCGATGAGCCAGCACGTGCTTGCCGAGGGGCAAATCGCCGGCATCTACCAGCGAACAACCGAATAGGATTTGCCTGGGCCGCGCCTATGGCCGCCGTCATACGGCGGTTCTCCTGCAACGATGAGCCATTTCGGACAGAATTCAAGGCGGCTTTTTCTTGATGAAAAAGCCACTTCGCGATTGTGCTTGGTCTACACCTGCAGGAGACCCGCTATAGCGCCTCGTTTCGCGATGCTTGCCGTGCCAGTCCCACGGCTGTACGCTTGCGGCTGTTGTCCAGCCGCACCGGCTGCAGCATGAAGCCCGGTGAGGCTAAAATCACAGTTTCCGAAAGGCTTGTCTCCTTTGATCGACCTTGGCCCCGTTGCTGTACCTTTAGCTTTGGATGAATTTGCTGCGGAGAGATGCGCCGAGCCTCGCGGTTGGGGCTCGCGAAGCGACAGCGCGCGCAACTCGGGCTCAAACTTGCCTGACCGCACCCGGATGACGACGGAGCTTAACTCTTGACGATGGAATTTCACATATCGCGGAAGGCGAGGGACCGCTACGGGTTCGCGGAGCCGCTCTTTTCTTACAACGGCAATGTGATTCTGGCGAATCTCCCCGCTTGCCGCGAGTTCGCTCACCGCATGAACCAGGTGCGCGACGTGGAGAAGCATCCCGAACAAGCTGTCCACGCCGGGCAGCTCTTCGCCATGGGGCTTATCGACGAGGCCAGCCACGCGCTGATGGCCCGCTACCGGGAGCAGTTCGATCCCCAGGTGATGACGGCTGCCCTCGACTGGTTCGGCGCGCAGGTGGGCACCGGCAATCTGGACAAGATGCTGCTCACGTTTGTGGAGAACTTTCCGGGACAGAGCGTGATGCGCGGCCTGGAGACGCCCGCACAGTGGCTCGCCGGCGAGACCGGCGGAATGCCGCACCGTGCCGCGGCTCTGGAAGAACTGCTGCTGCTCTGGTCGGCCAATCGCAATGAGGCGTTCAAGCCGTTTGAAGAGTTGTATGAAGACCGGACGTTGGCGGAAAAGACAGTCTACAAGCAGGTAACGGAGCGAATGCCCGAGTATTTCGCCACGCGGCCGCTCATTCCACTGCCGGGGGCCCAGGCGGTAAGCCTGCTCGATCTGTTGCGCGCGCCGGCGCTGCGCTCGCCGCGGTCGCTCAGCGATCAGCTCGAGATCATCCGCCAACTTTGGAGGCCGCTGCTCGGCGATATGCTGGAGCGCTTTCTCGCGATGGCCGGGGAGATCCTGCGCGAGGAGCAACTGGCCATCTGGGCACAGTTCAATCCGCCGGGAACGCGGCGAGGGCCGCAGCAGTGGCCGTCCTTCATGAGCAAGTCCGAGGTGCCAACCTTCGGCGATGCGATGCATGAATACGAACAATTTTCGCCGGATCAGGCCTGGATGCCGGGCGCGGTGCTCATGGCCAAGAGCACCTACGTTTGGCTGGCGCAATTGAGCCGGCAATACGGGCGGCCTATCGGCCGCCTTGACGAGATTCCCGATGCGGAGCTGGCCACGCTGGCGGACCGCGGCATCAACTCGCTATGGCTGATCGGCGTGTGGGAGCGCAGCCGCGCGTCGGAGACGATCAAGCAGCTCTGCGGCAACCGCGACGCCGTCGCCTCGGCCTACTCGCTCTTCGACTATCGCATCGCCGACGATCTTGGCGGCGAGCCGGCCTACATCAACCTGCGCGACCGCGCCTTCCGGCATGGCGTGCGCCTGGCCAGCGACATGGTTCCCAACCACATGGGCATCGACTCGCCTTGGGTGATCGAACACCCCGAGTGGTTCATCTCGCGCCCCGATCCACCCTATCCCGCCTACAGCTTCGAGGGGCCCGATCTCTCCCACGACGGCCGCGTGGAGATCAAGATCGAAGACCACTACTACGAGCAGTCCGACGCCGCCGTGGTTTTCCGGCGCCGCGACAAAACCACCGGAGAAACCCGCTATATCTACCACGGCAACGACGGCACGAGCTTTCCGTGGAACGACACGGCGCAGCTCGACTACCTGAATGCGGCGGTGCGCGAGCAGGTTATTCAAACCATTCTGCATGTGGCGCGGCTTTTCCCTGTCATTCGCTTCGATGCCGCCATGACGCTGGCCAAGCGCCACTTTCACCGGCTGTGGTTTCCCGGCCCCGGATCGAGCGGCGCCATTCCCTCGCGCGCCGAATACGGTATGAATCAGGCCGAGTTCGACCGGGCCATGCCGCATGAGTTCTGGCGTGAGGTGGTTGATCGCGTGGCCGCAGAGGTTCCCGGCACGCTGCTTCTGGCCGAGGCGTTCTGGCTCATGGAGGGTTATTTCGTCCGCACGCTGGGCATGCATCGCGTGTACAACAGCGCCTTCATGATCATGCTGCGCGACGAGGACAACGCCAAATACCGCTCGGTCATCAAGAACACGCTGGAATTCGATCCCGACATCATGAAGCGGTACGTCAACTTCATGTCGAATCCCGACGAGCGCACGGCCATCGATCAGTTCGGCAAGGGTGACAAGTGCTTCGGTGTCGCAGTCATGATGTCCACGCTTCCCGGCCTTCCCATGTTCGGCCACGGCCAGATCGAGGGATTCACTGAGAAGTACGGCATGGAGTACCGCTGGCCACGCTACGAGGAGTCGCCCGACCACTGGCTGGTCGAGCGCCACGAGCGCGAGATTGCACCGTTGCTTAAGCGCCGCTGGCTGTTCGCCGAGAGCGCCAACTTCCTGCTCTATGACTTCTTTAACGCCAATGGCAAAGTGAATGAGGATGTTTTCGCCTACTCGAACCGCTCCGGCGGAGAATGTGCCCTGGTGGTCTATCACAACCGGTATGCCAACGCGCACGGAACCATCGATTTCTCCGCCGCCTACGCCGGCAAGGGGTCAGCCCAGCTTCGCCAGCGGAGGCTTGCCGATGGGCTGGGCCTGAGCGGAAACCGCGGCGCCGTGATGGCTTGGCGCGACTCGCTCACAAGCCTGGAATATCTGCGCCGCACGCATGAATTACTTGATTGCGGACTCACCCTCGATCTTCACGCCTATCAGTGCCACGTATTCCTCGATTGGCGAGAACTCCGTCCCACGGCCGTGCAGCCCTGGGACCGGCTTGCGGACTGGCTCGACGGGCGCGGCGTACCCGATCTTGCCGACGAGCTCGTCAATCTGGAGTTGCGGCCCGTGCACGATGCGCTGCGCCAGTTCCTCGATCCGCACTTGGTGCGCCGCTTTGCCGATGTCGCCGAGCATCCCCGCGCTGTGGGCGCTGAAAGAAACAAGAAAATCGAGCGCCAGCGGAGCGAACTCCTGAAACATGCGTGGGCACAAGGCGAGGTATTTCTACGCCTGGCGCAAGCGGCCTACGCCGAGCGCCTGAGGAAGGAAAACCAGCCCTTACGCGGAGAAATTCCGGCTGAACCGGTGTCCCAGTCGCAGCGATTCACGCAGCTGCTTCGCGCGGCCATGCTCATGCCGGCCGTCGAGGCGCTCTTTCCAGCTCCCTGGACTGCGGCCGCGCGCCGCGTCTTGCCCGGCTCCAGCCCGCAGTTCACAGCCACGGAAATGTGGGGGCCGGTTTTGGCCTGGTGCGCGCTCCAGTTGCTCGCCGAGTCCATCGATCCTGCGCAGCCTGAACGCACCGCGCTCGATCTCTTCGATCGTCTACGGCTGCGCGAACCGTTTGCCCATGCCTTTACCGCTCACGGGTTCGAGGGCGAGGAAGCTTGGCGCGTCGCGGCGCGGATCAAGGTTCTGCTGCTCACGGGCGCCGGCGTGGGCAAAGAGCAGGAGCCTGTACCTCCGGCTGAAGTTGAAGAGGCTGTTGCCGAAGCGCCTGCCCGGCAAGCGGTGGGCGTCTCTGCGGCAGGGGGTGCGGCCCGGGAAGAGGAGCCGGAACCGGCAATGCCGCAAACCGAAGTCGAAAAGGTGGCGCTGGCGCCCGTTCTTTGGCTCGATCCCGATGTGCGCTGGCTCTGCGGCGTCCATGAAACGGAGGGCCATGTCTACCTGATCAGCGAGCTTTATGAGGAACTGCTCTGGTGGTTGCTTATGCCTTCGCTGCTGCGCCTGGCAGGCGAGACCGCGCCGAGCCGCGCCGCGGTGGAAGAGTTGAGCAAGACGGTGGCAGCGGCTTTGGCTTCGGCCGAGGCCGCCGGCTATCGCATCGACGCGCTGCTTAGCCCGGTCGCGGCGCTGGACCAAGATGAATCGCCCGCGCCGAAAGCGGAAACCGCGAAGGCAAAGAGACCGAGGCGCAAGCGGAAGAGTTAACCTTGCGCGTGATCCGCATCCGGCAACCACCCGCGCGTGCTGTGGACATCGCCATCGGACGCAAACTCCGCAAGGCCTTTTGTTTGCTTGCGTAAGTCCAATCGTCACAATCGAATGTGACCCCAGGCACATCGCAGCGGCCGCGGCAAGGTGCAAAGTCCGAAGAGGATCTTCTGTGAGGAGAAGTCTCGAGCGCGGTCGTGTATCTTATGCGCCCGCATTGTTTTGACCGGCCTCCGCCGCGCAAGCTCCAAGGACTTTTTCCATTTTTCTGTTCTTTTTCCCGGAGGGTCCGTGCACATACGGGAGGGTCCGGAGCACGCGCTTCGCGCCGGACCGGGCAGGGAGGGATCATGGCTAGCGCCGCCCAGGGAGTCGCCCACGAAGTCCTTGACGCTCACGAGCGTCTGCTGATCGACCAGGCGATCGCCAAGCACGGAAACCGGCCTGGGGCGCTGTTGGGGGTCTTGGAAGACGTCCAGGCCGCCAACGCGCACAAGTATCTCTCCATGGAGGCGTTGCGTTACATCTCCGAGAGAACCGGCATCCCTCCGTCCACGGTCTACAGCGCTACCACGTTTTATTCGCTCTTCAACCTTGATCCACAGGGCGACAACGTGATCTGCGTCTGCCGGGGGACGGCCTGCCACACCCGAGGCTCGCGCGTTCTGTTGGAGAAGGTTTGCCTCGACCTCGGCCTCAGCGAGCATGAATCGGGCGACACCAAGGAAACCGAAAAGCTGGCGCTCACCACCAACGACAACAAATTCACCGTGCGCACCGTTGCCTGCTTCGGCCAGTGCGCGCTGGCCCCGGTGGTCGAAGTGAACCACCACATTCTTAGCCATGTGAATGAACGCACCTTGCAGCGCGAAGTCAAGGCCTTGACACAGGGGAGGAAGTGATGCCGCGCATTCAGGACATCGGCGTCTTCAACGCGGTCCGCGAGGCCGGGCTTGCCAAGCTTACGCCTGCCGTTCCTCGCATCACCGTGAGCATGGGAACCTGCGGACAGGGCAACGATGCCGAAGAGGTGTATCACGCCCTCTATGCGGCCATTGACCACAGCGGCCTTGACGTGATTTTAGCTGGCGTGGGCTGCTTCGGTTGTTGCTTTCAGGAACCGCTGGTAAGCGTCCGCTTGCCGGGGTACCCGATGGTCGTGCTCTCCCGCGTGCAGTCCAACGACGCAACGCGCATTCTCGAGGGCGTCTCTTCAGGCGTCATGCCTCCCGATCTCATCTTCTGCAAAATCGAGGAGTGGGATCACATCACCGGCCACGTGCGCTACGGCCAGGGTTACCCTGAGATTCCGCTCTGGAATTCCATTCCATTCTTCAAGGGCCAGAAGAAGATCGTGCTGCGTAATTGCGGCCTCATCAGCCCCTCCGATATTGAGGAGTACATCGGCGTCGGCGGCTACCAGGCGCTCTACAAGGTGCTCATTGAAGGCCGTCCTGAAACTATCATCGAGCAGGTGAAGGCAGCGCGGCTGCGCGGTCGCGGCGGTGCCGGTTTCCTCACCGCCAACAAGTGGGACTATCTCTCCAAGGCCAAGTCCGACGCGAAGTACATCATCTGCAATGCCGACGAGGGCGACCCCGGCGCCTTTATGAACCGCAACGAGATCGAAGGCGATCCGCACTCGCTTCTCGAAGGCATGATCATCGGCGCGTACGCCACCGGCGCCACGCAAGGAATCATCTATGTGCGCGCGGAATACCCGCTGGCCATCAACCGGCTGAAGCGCGCCCTCGAGCAGGCAAAGGAATACGGCGTACTCGGCCCCAACATTCTCGGCCGCAATTTCAACTTCGATATCGAACTTGTGTGTGGCGCAGGCGCCTTCGTCTGCGGTGAAGAGACGGCCATGATCGCCTCCCTCGAAGGCCACGCCGGCCGGCCGCGTCCGCGCCCGCCCTATCCCGCGCAAAAGGGCCTCTACGGCAAGCCAACCAACATCAACAACGTTGAAACCTGGTACAACATCGCGCCCATCGTCATGCGCGGCCCCGCCTGGTTTGCTGAAACAGGCAGTGCGAAAAGCACCGGCACCAAGGTTTTCTCTCTGGTGGGCAAGATTCACAACACCGGCCTCGTGGAGATGCCGCTGGGAACGCCGCTCAAGAGCTTCATCTACGACGTTGGCGAGGGCGCCATCAACGGCCGCAAGATCAAAGCCGTGCAGACCGGCGGACCTTCCGGCGGCTGCATCCCGGCCACCATGCTCGACACGCCCGTGGATTACGAGAGCCTCGCCCAGCTCGGCTCCATCATGGGCTCCGGTGGCATGGTGGTGATGGACGAAGACAACTGCATGGTCGACGTGGCCCGCTACTTCGTCGAGTTCACGCATCCTGAGTCCTGCGGCAAGTGCGTGCCCTGCCGCGTCGGCCTCGACAAGGCGCTGCGCATCCTCAAAGCCATGACCAAGGGCGACGGATCGCACGAACTGCTCGAGCGCCTCGACGAACTGTGCCGCATGGTCCGCGAGTGCTCGCTCTGCGGTCTCGGCCAGTCCGCGCCCAATCCCGTGCTCACCACCATGCGCCATTTCCGCGAGGAGTACGAGGACCACATCGTCGCTCACCGCTGCCGCGCCGGCGTTTGCCAGGAGCTCACGTTCTCGCCCTGTGAGAACAGTTGCCCGCTGCACATGAACATCCCCCGCTTCCTTACGCTCTATCAGGAGGGCCGGCTGGAGGATGCGTTCGTCTCCGTCGTCCTCGACAATCCTTTGCCCGCTTCGACAGGGCGCGTCTGCCAGCATCCCTGCGACAACCGCTGCCGCCGGCAATCGTTCGATGAACCGCTGAATATGCGCGAGGTACACCGCTTCATTGCTGACGCGATCTACCAGTCCGACCGCTTCGAGCCGCTGGTAAAACGGATTCTGGAGCGCAAGCTTCCTTCCAGTGGCCGCAAAGTGGCCGTGGCCGGCGCCGGGCCAACCGGCCTCACCGCTGCGTTCTACCTCGCCATGCTCGGCCACGACGTAACCGTCTTCGACGAGCACAGCGAGGCCGGCGGCATGTTACGCTTCGCCATCCCGGAGTACAGGCTGCCCAAGTCCGTTCTTCGCCGCGAGCTCGACCTCATCGAGGCCGCGGGCGTAAAGATGCAATTCAACACGCGCGTGGGCGCCGATCTTCCGCTCAACGAACTCGCCGGCAAGTTCGACGCCGTCTTCATCGCCATCGGAACCTGGAAGGAATCCTGGCTTTACCTTGCGGGAACGGAAATGAAGAGCGTCTATCCGGCGCTCGAATTCCTCGAGGCGGTGGCGCGCAAAGATGAGATCATCGTGGGTTCGCGTGTCGCCATCGTCGGAGGCGGCAATGCGGCCATTGATTCCGCGCGCACCGTGCTGCGCATGGGCGCGCAGCCCACCATCCTCTATCGCCGCGAGCGCAAGGACATGCCCGCCATCGACGAGGAGATCCAGTCCGCCGAAGAAGAAGGCGTGCGTTTTGTCTTTCTCGCCGCGCCGCACCGCATCCTGGGCGATGCGAAGGGCAATGTGAAGGCCATTGAGATCGTGAAGACGCGGCCGGGCGAGTACGACAAGTCGGGCCGCCGCCGGCCCATCCCCACCGATGAAGTCCAGCGCTTCGAGTGCGACAGCGTGATTCTGGCCGTGGGCGAAACCTTCGATCAGGATTTCTGCCGCGCTTCAGGCCTGGAGCTGAAGGAGTCGGGCACCATCATCGTCGACCGCTACACCTTTGAAACCAGCCGGCCCAATTTCTACGCCGGCGGCGACGTGATCACTGGCGCCTCCAACGTCTCCAACGCCATGGGCTGCGGCAAGCAGGCGGCCATGAACATCGATGAGCGTCTCATGGACGAGTCGCGCTGGGAAAAGCTGTTTCCGCCATTCGAGTACGGCAGCCAGACACCGCCCGAGCCGCGCCTCAGCCGGCGCCATTCGGCCAAGCTCATGCCGGCAGGCGCCCGTGTGCACTCAAAAGAAGAAGTCATCGCCGGTCTCAGTCCTCAGGAAGCCTTGGATGAGTGCCGCCGCTGCCTGCGCTGCGATCTCCGCAGCACAGTAACCGCCAGGTGAGCAAAAGGAACGGGAAAGGAGCGCCAACTTGCCGAGCAAAACCATTTCGGTCCGCATCGATGGCGAATTGATCACCGCGCAGGAAGGCCAAACCATCCTGGAAGTGGCGCGCGCCAACGGAAGAGAGATCCCGTCGCTCTGCTATCTCAAGGGTCTCAGCGCGGTCGGCGCCTGCCGCGTGTGCGTTGTCGAACTGGCCGGAACCGATCGCCTGCTCCCGGCCTGCACCACACCCATGCAGGAGGGCATGTCGATCGTCACCGACTCCACCAAGCTCGATCTCTACCGGCGCATGGCCGTCGAATTGCTCCTCGTCGAGCGCAACCACATCTGCTCCTCCTGTGTTTCCAACGGCCACTGCGAGCTGCAATCGCTGGCGCAGTCTCTGGGCGTCACGCACGTGCGCTACGCCTACAACAATCCCCGCCTGCCCGTCGATATGTCGCATCCCCGCTTCGTTCTCGATCACAACCGCTGCATCCTGTGCACGCGCTGCGTGCGCGTCTGCGCTGAAGTGGAGGGGGCACACGTGTGGGAGATCGGCGGCCGCGGCATCTACTCTCGCATCGTCAGCGATCTCAAAGACGACTGGGGCAACGCGCACAACTGCACCGCCTGCGGCAAATGCGTGCAGGCCTGCCCCACGGGCGCGCTCGCGGAAAAGGGCTTCGCGGTGCACGAAATGGTCAAGCAAAGCGATCAGATCAGCCGCTTGGCCACGCAGCGGGCCAGCCACGCCAACGGCGCAAATTCCTGAAAGAATCTCTGCCGGGCACAGTTTGACAGGTGCGGCGGAGCCGGGGGGCCGGCGCATCTTCCCCCTGCGTCTTGAAATCGCTCGTTTCCCTTGATCTATTTTCCCCTGATTTGTCCCTGGGACCCCGGCCCCGTAGAATGACGAGAGAGCCGGCGGGGTAGACCGTACGGCGCCGTACATCGATGAGCGAACAGGAAACAGCGGTTTACCCCCAGACGCAGCCCGCCTCGCCGGCGTGGGACCGAATCGAGCGGGCGCGGCATCCCCAGCGCCCCTACCCCATGGAGTTGATCGAGCGAATCTTTACCGATTTCTGCGAGATTCACGGGGATCGCGCCTTTGGCGACGACGAGGCTGTGGCCTGCGGCATGGCGCGGCTGGGCGGCGATGAGGTGATGGTCATCGGCAACCGCAAAGGCGGCACTACCAAGGAGCGGGTGCGGCGCAACTTCGGCATGCCGCATCCCGAGGGCTATCGTAAGGCGCTGCGCGCCATGAAACTCGCTGAGAAGTTCTCCCGTCCGGTCATCAGCTTCATCGACCTGCCGGGCGCGTATCCCGGCGTGGGAGCCGAAGAGCGCGGCCAGGCCGAGGCCATCGCACGCAACCTGCGCGAAATGGCGCGACTGCGCGTGCCCACTATCTCGATGATCAGCGGCGAGGGCGGCTCGGGCGGCGCGCTGGCGTTGGCCGTCAGCGACCGTGTGTTGATCCTCGAAAACGCGGTGTATTTCGTGATCTCGCCGGAAGGCTGTGCCTCGATTATGTGGAACGACGCGAGCAAGAAGGCGCTGGCCGCCGAAGCGATGCGCATCTCCGCGCCCGAAGTCGCTGCGCTGGGCTGCGTCGACGAGATCGTCGCCGAGCCGCCGGAAGGCATCCACGCCGACCACGAAGCCGGAACTGGGCTGCTCGGCTTTGCGTTGAAAAAGCACCTGGCCGAACTGGCGGCGACCCCCATCGATGCTCTCGTGGCCGCGCGGCAGAAAAAGTACCGCAATATTGCAAAGTTCTACGTGCAAGGCTGATTCCCACGGGACCGGGCGATTCAGGAAAACTCGATCAACCGCCATGATGCAGAACAAGTTGAATGTATGCGGAGCAAGTCACGCTGCGGATCGCGGCGCCCGCCGCGGTGCGCGCGAGGCCCGGAGGGCAGAATGAGCGAGCCTGGTTCTCCCGGCGGCCGGCTGCGCGCCTATCTGCAGTTCCTCGGCGCCATTCTCTACTTCTTTCTGGCGCGCTCGCTTGCCTTTCATGGTGCGCGGGGACTGGCCGGCGATGCGTGGTCGCGGCTTGTCGAGCAAGCCATGCTGGTCTTTCTGCTGTTGCTGGGTTTTGCCTCCATGGGCTTCTGGCTCGACCGCCAGGTTCACCCCATCAACGAGCAGGGATTGCCGCGCCGCGAGGGCTGGGAGCGCGAGGCGGGGCTGGGCTTGGCGGCCGGCTGGGGCGTAGCGCTGGTCTGTGTACTGCCCATGGCGATCGTTGGCGGCATTTCGACATTTGTCGCCACGCGGCCTTCCGCATGGGGTTGGCTATTGGCCGGTGCGGCATTTTTCGCGCTGGCCGCACTTGCGGAGGAGATTGCCTTCCGCGGCTACGCTTTCCAGTGTTTTCTCCGTGCGGTCGGTCCGGCTGGGGCAACGCTGGGTTTTGCCGCCATCTACGCCATTTTGCAGGCGCTCACGCCGGGAGCGGATCACGCCAGTTTCGCCGTCTCCCTGGCATTCAGCTTTCTGCTCTCCGCAGCCTATTTACGCACGCGCGCCCTGTGGGTGAGCTGGGGCCTCAACTTCGGCTGGAAGGCCAGCCGCGCCTTAATTTTCGGGCTCGCGGTGAGCGGCGTCACCAGTCATTCCCCCGTGGTGCAGGGCGATCCCATGGGGCCGCTCTGGCTTACGGGTGGGGGCTACGGGCTGGACGGCAGTTGGTTTGCATGCCTGGCGCTTCTGGCGGCTCTGCCGGTTGTTTTTCGCGTCACGCGCGACCTGAACTTCCGCTACAACGCCCCGGTGATTGTCCCCGGCGGCATTCCCGTGGATCTGGAAGCAGCCGCGCGCGCGCAGCACGAAGCCGCCATGAGCTCGGCCGATCCTCCGGCTCCCACACTGGTGCAAATTGAGACGAATCCCCAGGAAATGAAGAAAGAATAGGCGACCGTTGCTGAATGCTTGATTTGCCTTTTCAACCGGAATAGGGCTAACTTTGCGTAGTGCTATGCGCACGCATGGGAGGCTCCCATGAACCGGCGTTTGCTTCCCCACCAGATTGGCTTAACGCCCGGGCCGGCCGAAAAGAGGAACTCCGGGTACGGTATGTTGTGCGTAGCGGCCGGGTGTGCCGTGGCTGCAGCGCTGGCCGTCGCCGCAGCGGGAGCCCAGGTCCTCACCGTCGATACCAGCGGCAAGGGCCGGGTAGCGGGCAATGGACCGGTCGACCGGCGGTATGCCCAGGTTGAGCCGACCCATGTGGCACTCTCAAAGGCCGAGCTGGACTCCAGGACGCGGCTGCTGCTCCTTCGCGCCATGCAGTCAGAGCAGGGATTCGCCATGCGCCCGTTTCCCCGCGGCCACAAGGGGCTGACGCTCCAGGCAAACGGCAAGCTGGAACCGGCCGGAGAAAGCTACCTGAACATGGTCGTCAGCGAGGGACTTTCGGCCAAGCCCGGGTCGCGTGTAGTGATTACCGACATCAAGATCGACCGATCGAAGATCGTTTTCATTCTGGACGGGGGGCCGGACGTCAAGCACCGCTTCCTGCGCCACATTCAGATCGGGGTAGGCCCGGAGATGGGCGACCCGGACGTCGATCCTACGCTGTTGAACGAGGCCGGCGAACCAACCGGCTCGCGCCTCACGCTGGTGTTTGCGAATTACGTTCCCGAGCTAACCGCGGACCAGGTGAAGGCGTTGCTGGCTCCGCTTATTTCTTTCGATGTGAAGACGCCCATCCAGGCGTTCACGGATACGCTGCCTCCGGCCCTCAAAGACGCCATCCTCGGCCACAAGGTGCTGGTGGGAATGACCACGGACATGGTGCTCTTTGCCAAAGGGCAACCGGTCTCGAAGTCGCGCGAGATGGATGGGCAGATGCCGTTTGAGGAGTGGATCTACGGCACGCCTCCGCAGGATGTGAACTTCGTCCGCATCAACGGCAACCGGGTGATCCGGGTGGAGATTGCGAAGGAAGGAAAGCCGATCGAGATCTTCACCGAGGACGTGGTCTCGCCCATGATGGTGGCCAACGGCACGCCGGAGCTGGCGCAATCGAACGTTCGCATCATCAAGGAAGGCGATGTGGAGCGCGATCCGAACAAGGAAGCGCCGGCGCCGCCGCCCAGCCTGCGCATGCCGGGCGAGACGCTGCCCACTGAAGATCAGAGCACCGGCGTGATGCGGCCGGTGCAGATGCCCAAGCCGCATCCGGACGAGATGCCGGGCGCGAATCCCGATGAGCAATCAAGCGCTCCGCCTGCAAGTGCGCAGCCATCGCAGAAAAGCAACGGCCAGCCGTCTTCGCCATCGGGCGCTGCGCAGCCTTCCCCGCGGAACTCGCAGCCGCCGCCCACAAGCGGGTCGCAGCCGCAATCCGCGCCGGCCAACACGGCCCCGGCAGCCAATGGTAGCCAGCAGCCGCAGGCCAGCACGAGCCAGTTTGTGCCGCCGGGCGCCGCTACGCAGCAGAACTGAGCCAGCGCACCGCTTCGTATAAACTGAAAGAGCGAGTCCCGCTCTCTGCGCGCAAATCCGATGCGGTCCGCGTTTTATTTGCGGCGTCAGGCGAGCGGCGGACGCACCGTTGAAGCCGCGTGCAATTGCTTGTACGTGCGTGCAGAGACACCGAAAAGGAGAAACCCCTCACCGATGGCCAGAATTGCAAAAACAGCCGATCGCAAAAAGATCATGGACACAACGAAGTCGACCGACTGCCCTAAGTGCGGCAAGCCAACGCGCATCGTCAAGCGCGTCAAGGACCGCGAGCGCGGCGTTCCGGGCGGAGTTTACATTTCCTGCTCCGCGTGCGATTTTTACGAGAAGCTTTAAGCGTTCCTTGAGCTTTGATCCACAAGAGAGCCCGGCCCACGCAGGCTGTTACGAAACGGGCGATTGATTTAGACGAAAGGCGGTGTTCCGGTTGCCCGGGCATCGCTTTTTGTTTTTGGAGAAGGATGTTTTCCGAGCGAGATCGGATCGGTTAGGTGGTTCGGCCTGGAGGGGTTGTTCAGCAAGCCGGCGCCACAGCCAGCTTGTGGCCTCCGAGGACATTGGTCATGTGCTTCAGGTTGTAGGCCATGGTTGCCAGGCCGATCCCGGTTTGTGCTCCACGAAGTCCGCGCAGCAGGAATCGCGGGTTTCCGAAGATGCGGTATTGGAGCGCTGCGAAGGGGTATTCTACGATGCATCGTCGTAGCCGCAGGGCCTCAGGCGTGGTCTTTATGCGCGAGTCCGGCGTCAGCCCGATCGCCGGACGAGCGCTTTTTTTCCAATCTTGCGGATTTGGCAACATACATTGCGGCATCCGCGGCGTGAAGCAGGCTGTCCGCGGAACTAGCGTCATCGGGATAGAGGGCCATGCCGAAGCTGGCGGAGCCCTGCACCACGTAATTCTCTCCGATGAAGGGCTCGTGGAAACAGCATTCCAGGCGCGCGGTAATCTCTTCGACATCGGCGCGTTGGCGAACTTCTGAAACCAGCACCGCGAACTCGTCGCCGCCCAGGCGCGCCAGCGTGTCGCCGGGACGCAGTTGGCGCTTCATGCGCTGTGCCAATTCCTGCAGATACAGGTCTCCGGCCTGGTGTCCATACACGTCGTTGACCTGCTTGAATTCATCCAGGTCGATATAGATCAAGCCAAAGATTCCGGCGGTTTCACGCGCGGTTTGAATCATCGCGTCCAGAGTCTTCTCCATAGCGAAGCGGTTTTGCGCGTCCGTCAGGAGGTCGAACTCCGAGCGGTGAACGAGATCGGAGTAGAGGCGTGAAGTCTCGATAGCCAGCGTAGCCAGTTCCACCGCCATCGCCAAAGCCTCGTTCTCCGTGGGGCTGGGTTTGGTGCGAGCGTCGAAGGCTGCGAAAATGGAGCCCAGAGTCGAGCCGGAGCGGGAAGCGATCGGGCGTTCGACGGTGCGCAGGGACGAAGAGTGAAGTTGGGCCGGGCGATTGCCCAAAGTGGCGCCATCGACGACCTGGCACCAGCAGGGCGCGCCGCTCAGCCTTACAGAAACCAGCTCCGTGATCCGCTCCAGAATCTCGGCCAGCGGCTTGGAGTGGTTGATGTCTTCCATGATCTTGCTGCGGCGCCGCTCGACATAGGCAAGGGAGCCGATTCGGCGCCGGTTCCTGCGTTCCATGTACCACCCGCGCATGCCAAGGGCGATAACCAATGCGAGAAGAATTCCGACAATCAACGTCAGATTGCGAACGTTCAGCCATGGAGACCGTGCGACGACCACGATGTCGTCAACATCGCGCATGAGGATCTCGAATTCAGTTTGGTCGTTGAGAATGCTTGCGTTTACCGGAATGCAGACGCCGGTGACACGAATGCGCGAACCCAAGGGAACTTTCATCATTGGCGGCGGAGGAGCCGGAGTCGGCGAAATCGAAACGGGATGGGGCAGGATGGCGGAGAACAGATGACCTTCGGACTCGAGCACGTACGCATCTTGTGTAGCCTGCTGCACCTCCGCGACCACTTGGCCTTCGACTGAGACCAGGTCGTAGATATGGCTAAGCCCTGCGTTGCGGCCACGGAGGAGAGCCCGCCATGCGAGCAGGGGTGGGGTGACCGGCGCCCGCACCAAGCTGTCGCGGATCTCACTGTGGATGAGGGTGAGAGAGCCGTTTTCAACGGACGGGAATCCAATCGCGTCCGCGACGTCGCCCACGTGCAGAGGGTCCCAACTGTCGGAGTGGATCCACAGGCTTCTAGGGCCGTCCTGGAGCACCAGCGCCCTGCCCGGCTGATAGTAGGTGATGGTTCCCCGCACGCGCATTCGTTGCGAAAGATCGACCGTACGATAGCCCTCGATGATACGGTTCATGGGCGTAACCGGCAGCGACCAGGGATCGGTGCCGGCGTGTTTCAGGATTTTGACATCGGCCATCGACGGAATGTGGATCAGGATGCCGGTTTGCTGCATCTTGTTGTCGAATATGCCGCCGATAACGCCGGTGATCTCGACCTCGGCGCCGAGCAGGTCCTTGATGGCGTTCTCATCCGCGTTGTCGACGATGGCAACTACCGGGCCTCCTTGCACGAGCATGTGAAAATAGGTGACGGGCTTCGGCGTTCGATCGTCGGGAGCGAAGTCAGCGGAGCAGATCAGGCCGCGCACGGTGGCGAACTTGCTATCGGACTCGCCCCAGATCATCTGCTCGAAGCTGGGATGCTCGGGTCTGGGCAATGCGCCGGGGCCGATGAGCGTGATGTCGTTGCTGTTGACAAAAGGCCGGAAGCTCTCGTGCATCGTTCCCGTCACCCGGATGCGGTCGCCGGGGCTAAGTTTGAGGACTTGAGTGGGGTCCACATAGATCGCATCGGTGCCATCCTGGACCATAAGTTCATGGGCGTACGAGCGGTAGTAGGTGACGGTCGCTTCGAAGGAGACCGGAGGGTGCAGGCTCGCTTCCGCATTGGTCATCGTGGCCGCGGCATGCAGCGTGATCGGCGGCGGGGGCGCGGCTGCAGCCGGGAGGGTTGCGAAGAGCATGGCAGCCGGGAAGAGGATTCTTCTCATGGGTTCAAATTTCTTTCCGCCGTTGCGGTCTTTCCCACCCGCATTCTGCTCGCAGAGCCGTTCGCCGTTTCCTGTGCCGGCGCGCCTAATGCGGTACGGCGCCCGAAAGGTGGAAACCCTGCGGGGAAAGGTCTTGGACCTATCTTACTCACTCGGATGTGTTTGAGAATAGCACTTTTTGGTGCGCGGTGCTTGGTATAATCCATGCGCTGGCGGGCATGGGAAATCAACGCCTTACGGTCTTGGAGGCCGGATACCCTGTCGAGTCCGGCTGCAGCGAGGTCAAGCCATGGCGATGAGCAAGGAGCCAAAGCCGAGTTCCGGCGGGTCCGGAGGGTTGCCGCCCGGCGGCGCGGCACAACCCGCCCGTCGTATTCGTGTGCTCGGAGTGCCGCTGGACCTGGGCGCGAGCCGGCGCGGCGTGGACATGGGGCCCTCGGCGGTGCGCGTGGCCGGCCTTGAGGCACGGCTGGAAACGCTTGGCTATCAGGTTACAGATGGCGGCAACATCCGCGTCGAGATTGCCGAAACCCAGGCGCCGGGCAACAAGAGCGCCCATTACCTGAAGGAGATTGCGAAAACTTGCGGCCGGACGGCAGAGGCAGTGCTGGCGGCTCTGGAAGCGGGCATGACTCCCTTGTTGCTGGGCGGGGACCATTCGCTGGCGGCGGGGTCGGTTTCCGGCGTGGCCGAATTCTACCGCCGGCGCGAACAGAAGATCGGCCTGCTGTGGATCGATGCCCATTCCGACATCAATACGCCCGAAACCTCGCCGTCGGGCAATGTTCACGGAATGCCGCTGGCCGCGCTGCTGGGGCTGGGGCCGGAGCCGCTGGCGAAGATCTTCGGCTACGCGCCGAAGATCGCCGCGGAGAATACCGTTCTGATCGGGGTGCGGAAGATCGATCCGGCCGAGCGGGAGAATTTGCGCCGCGCCGGCATGACCGAAATCTACACCATGCGCGACATCGACGAACGCGGCATGAGAGCGGTGATGGAACAGGCGCTGCGCGCGGCGGGACGCGGCACTGCGGGTTACCACGTCTCTCTGGACATGGACTGGATCGATCCCGAGGACGCGCCCGGAGTGGGAACGCCCGTGCGCGGCGGCGCAACCTACCGCGAAGCCCATCTGGCCATGGAGATCGTGGCCGACCACGGGCGGCTGCTGAGTATGGAAATTGTCGAGGTGAACCCGGTGATCGACGAACACAACCGCACCGCCGACCTCGCCGTCGAGCTGGCCTGCTCGGCATTTGGGAAGAAGATCCTGTAGGTGGTTCTACACTGGAAGAGAAGTGAGCCGTTTTGCGAGTCGGAAACGGCGATTTGACGGAAAAATGGCAAAAAAAATACGGGTGGGCATTCTTTTTGGCGGCCGCAGCGGCGAGCATGAGGTTTCGCTGCTGTCGGCGGCATCGGTTTTGGGGGCGATTGATCGCGAAAGATTCGACGTAACGCCCATTGGCATCACCAAGGAGGGCCGCTGGCTGGCGGCTGCGGACGCGCACGGGCTACTGAATGGCGGCATGAGCGCGGTGGCGCGGCGGCTGCGCGCGGGCGATCCCGATGCCACGCCGGGCGCCAAACTGCTGCACGAAGGCATTCCCACGCTGCTGGCGCCTATGCCCGGTCCTCAAGGCCCGGAGGGGAAGGCGATCGATGTCGTCTTTCCCGTGCTGCATGGCACCTTTGGCGAAGACGGCACCATCCAGGGGCTCTTCGAGCTGGCTGGCATCGCCTACGTTGGCTCGGGCGTGCTGGGCTCGGCCGCGGGCATGGACAAGGACGTGATGAAGCGCCTCTTCGTCCAGGCCAAACTGCCCATCGTGAAACACGTCGCGCTGCTCCGCGCCGATTGGGAAAAATCGCCGCGCAAAGCCATCGCGCTGGTGGAACGGACGCTCAAGTTTCCGGTGTTCGTGAAGCCGGCAAACCTGGGTTCCTCAGTGGGCATCACCAAGGCGCACAACCGCAAGGAACTCGGGCCGGCTCTGGCGCTGGCGGCAAAGTACGACCGTAAGCTGATCGTGGAGCAGGGCGTGGGCGGCAAGAGCCGTCGCGGCGGGCAAACGGCGCGCGCACGCGAGTTCGAGGTGGCCGTGCTGGGCAACGACTCGCCCGAGGCCAGCGTGGTGGGCGAGATCGTTCCAGGCAAGGAGTTTTACGACTACGAAGCAAAGTATTTGTCGGAGGGATCGGTGCCGGTGATTCCGGCTCCCATTACCCGCGCGCAGAGCCGGCAGATCCGGGAGATGGCGGTTGCGGCCTTCAAAGCGTGCGATCTTTCGGGCCTTGCGCGCGTGGACTTTCTCATGGAGCCTGACGGCAAGAAGCGCATCTTTGTAAACGAAGTGAATACCATGCCCGGATTCACCCGAATCAGCATGTACCCAAAATTGTGGGAGGCCTCAGGGCTGAGCTACAAGGATCTCATCGCGCGGCTGATTGAGCTGGCGCTGGAGCGCAAGGCGGAGAAGGACAAGACGACATACAGCAGAGAAGAGTGAAGAAGCAGGGAACAGAATGGGCCCGGCAGCAAAGGGGAGACGGAGGGCGCTCTGCTGGTGTCTGAATCGATAGGTCGTGGGAGTAGTGTTCACAAGTGCACAGGAAGACATTACTGATCCCTGATCCCTGACCCCTGACCCCTGACCCCTGCTTCGTGCCGTATTCTGATTTCAAGGAACGACTCCCATGACTCTGCTCGATGCTCCTCAGTTCGATGCCGCGCGTGCCAAGCGCAACACTTTCATCATCGAGTGCTGCGCGGGTGCGCTGGTGTTGCTTTTTGTGGCCTGGTGGCTGGTGGCCAGCCGGCCCGTGGACTGGCCGTGGAACTGGAACCGCTACTTGTTCGGGCGCGCCACGGTGAACAAGTTTCTCAGCGCCGTGGAGGCCAACGACCTGCCCAGGGCGTACGGTATCTGGGTCCACGACAAGAACTGGCAGCAGCATCCGGAGCAGTACAGCGTTTATCCCTTCAGCCGGTTCCAGGGCGACTGGAGCTCGACCAGTCCCGACAACGAATACGGGGCCATCCACAGCCACAAGATTGCGCTCGCCGGCCGCTATGGCAACGGGCTGCTGGTGGCCGTGCTCATCAACGGCCGCAAGAGCGGCGCGCTCGACCTCGACTACGATCCCAAAACCGGCCAACTCAGCTATGCGCCGCCGGGTGTGAGCCTGTATCTGGGGCCGTAGAGGCAGGGAACAGGGATCAGGGGTCAGGGATCAGGGAACAGGGAGCAAGGGAGCGAGGGCGCCCCGCCGGCGCGCCTTCAGAACCGACCGGCTGTTAATCTTTTGGTTACTCCAACCTCCCCCGGTATGCCATACCTCCATATTTGATAACAAAGGGTTTACGGCAGGGAGGTATGGAGCCCATATTTGATTCTAAAGGACTTAACCGTAAAGGTACAAATTCACAGGAGTTACGGGCGTTTCCTGCGCCGTTCGGTTCGTTTTTTAACTCTTCGTGCATCGTTGTTCCTCAGCCCGTCACGGGGGTGCACCTTGCGAAAGATCGGCGGCGCGAGGGACGCAGGTCACCGAATCCGGAATCAGCATCGCCACGCCGCGCTATCGCCGGCCCCTCTGCTACCAAATACAAGTATGAAGGAATCGCGGAATTAACCGGCAAACTTCGCGAGACAGGGACCAGCGATTAGGGACCAGGGAATGAGCGACTTACGGGAGCCGGGAGGATTTATTCTGGCGGAGGGGCTTGACAACGGCTTTGGGTGGGCTAAATTTGATGCCTCCAGATCACGGCGCTCGTGCGGGGGCGGCGCGCTGGACGGCCGGGATCGAGGAGCGTCGCTCTATTCCCCGATACTTCTGGACGCAGAAATTCCACGGTGGTCTTCCAAGTCCGTGCTAAGAGGCACCTAAGCTCTGCCGAGCAACTGCTCCTGTTCCTCTGAAACAAGAAGCCGCCTCTGCTCTAATGGCAGTGAAAGCAACACACGGAGTCCCGCGCCTTTCTTGAATTGCGCAAGAACGGTTACAACTTCGAGGATCATTTGGTAGGACGATTGCTCTCCGAAAAGCTCGCGTAGCGCGTCCTCCCAGGTTTCCAGCTCTTCGATCTCCTCGCTCGATGCGGTCTTCTCTGCTGCGAACCCCACATATTCCGTCAAGCCTCCTTGGAACGCTCGTTCCCATGCCGGATCTGAGGCCGCCGATTGGACGGCTCTTAGGCGGGTTTGAAGTTCCCCCTGTTTAGGATGGTCGTTGCGAATGCCTAGTAGAAGGTGGAATATCTGATGCGCGACAGTCTCGCTCGGTAACTCCTCGAGAGCCTTTTCGTATTGACGCGTCGCAAAGAGTCCGATGCAATATTGGTTCTCAATCCATCGATTCTGCGGATCTCGCGCACGACTTCTCTTGAGGGTAGCTATGCCCTCGTCCCACTTCCCGATCATCACGAGAGACAGGCCAAGTTTCGCCAAGACAAAATAGTTGTCAGGGAAGCTCTCGGTTGCCTTCTTGAGGTATTCGACCGCATCCGAGTGCCGATTGAGTCCGGCCAGCGCCCCACCGTACATTGCGAACACCCCTTCGGTGGACTTGCCAGTGCGTAGGAACGGTCGAAGGAGTTTGAACACCTCCGCGTACCGGTTGAGATGCATGAGTGCGTTCGCTTTCCTCACCGAAATTTCCGCCGAGTTTCGTGGCCTCAGCCGGAGGGCGGTATCAAATGAGACGATTGCTTCTTCGTATTTCTCCGTCCGATACAGGGCCCAGCCCTGGTGATACCACGCCACGTAGTTCTTGGGGTCGACCTCGATTGCGTGTCGATATATCTCCGTGGCATCGTCGTACCTGCCAATGGCAACGTAGGCGTCTCCCATAGGCAGAAGGATATCGATGCTGTCCGGCTGCTGAGCCAGGGCCTTCTCGATCAGTGGAACGATCTCTTCGACTCGTCCAAGCTTCGTAAGAGCGCGGGTACAGTGGCCCCAGTCCTCCGCTATCCTGCTAACGCTTGCAAGTTCCTCCGCCACAGCGGCTTCCCGTGCTGGCGGCGCGGCGCTGAGCGCGACACATAGCCGCGCGATTTCATCATTCAGATGTAGGTGGGCCTCAGCAGAGTCGTACTCTTTCAGGGCCGCTAAGAGGTAGGTTCTCATCTCTTCGGGAGCGTCAATGGACCTCAATTGGTCTTCCAATTGGTCCCGGTAGAACCAATATCGCAGGAATTCCACCATGACACGCAAGGGTTCTTGGTCGTGAGACTTCGCCTCGATGCAGATCCTCATTAGGGGCTCGGCGATCTCGTAGTAGGACTCTCGGCCGAGCCGGTTGACACGTACGTACCGGAGTGACAGCAACTGTTTGAGCTGACTGGCGATTGTCTGATGGCTGGCCAAGCATTTGTTGGCGATCGAGGTGACGGTCGCGGGAACACGTCTCTGGCATAAATGGAAAACGATTTTCTGCTGCAGAGGAGACAACGATGCCATCTTCGACTGATAGTAAGGTGTAAGCGCGTCAACGGTTTTCTGAAGGGATTCGAAAATATCCTTGTCGAGGGGAGTCGCTGCCGATTGCCCGTACAGGAGATCATAGAACAGGACGAAGATGCGCGGATTGCCACCTGCCAGATGTTGAATGGCGCGGACACGAGCATGTCCGATTGGGCTGTCGATGAATGATTCTGTCGCTGCGTCTCCACGAGAGGACGCGAGCCGCTGCAGCAGAGTTACGGCCCCATTCACGGTGAGTTCTTCAATTCGGATAAGGTCGAAGAAGCCGTAGAATGGCGATAGCTGGCTCGATAGGTCCGGCGGAATGGTCGTAGAGGTGGCGAGGATGCTCCAGACCGGGTGGGTCTGGATGAGCGCACGAAGACGTGCTTGCCCTTCGGTTCCTATGCCTCCGAGAATTGTGTCCATGTTCTCGGCGATGAGAAGCAAGGAGCGATTGCCGAGAAGAGCCTCAATCAACCTCCAAACGATCTGTTCAGATTCTTCGGCGGGTTTCCCGCTGAGGCCGCTCCTTAGGGGAGGGATGGCCGAGGGCTCCGCCGAAACGAGGGCCTCGTAGATTCTGACGAGCAGGTCGAGAACTGAGGTCAGGCCCCACTCGTCCTCTCGCAGGTATGCAATTGCGAGCTTGTCTTTGAGCGCGCCTATCGATTGGATGCGATGGTAGATCAGGGTCACGAGATGAGATTTTCCAATCCCGCGCGGCCCAACGAGAAGTACATGGTGTTTGGATCGCGTCTCGGCGCCGATTTTAAGGAGATCATAAACGCGCTCGACAATCTTGTTGCGATCGACGAGCGTCGCTTCAAGTTGTTGTTGCGTCATAAGGGATGGGTTGAAAGTCGAATGCATCTAGCGCCTCCCTCGGGCGTAGTGCCACCAACTCTGAACGATGCTGTAGCGGAACGAGTAGCACCCGTCTCGGTCGCGCTGAAGATAGTGATCCTTCATGAGCACTTTCAAAACGTCGCGCATGTTGTCGTCATCAACGTCGTCGACCTTGTGTCGGACAAGGTTCGTCAGATCGTCGAAGGCCAAAGGCGCGGGAGCAACACAGAGAGCGTCCAACGCACACAGGCCCAATCGAGCGTCAGGAGCAGAATAATAGGTCTTCAAACGTTCCTCATAGTACGAGAAGTGGGCCGCATCGTTCGGGTCCTGGATCATTGAGTCCAATTCGTAACGTATCTTTTCGACCGTGGCGAGACCGCCGCGGCTGCGCATTCGAGAAACAAGAACATGAATGTAATATGGGACGTGCCCCGCCGCATTCGCTAGCTCGGGGCCCAGCGCCGGAAGATGTTCGGGACGGGACAGGCCCTCTCCTTCAAGCAGTTGCTCAGCCAGCCAGCGGCTGTCGGGTGGGTCGAGGGGCGGAACTTCGATGATTGCCATATCGTTCGTCGGGTCGTTCGCGTAGCCGCTTTTTTTCAGGGTATTGATAACCTGGTGGAGACCTACGGAGCCCGTAAAGACCATTCGTAACCTATAGTGCTGCTGGCGCAGTGATCGCAGGACATCGAGCAACTCCATCGCCGCATTTTCGCCGGAGGATCGAACGACATTAAAGATGAAGAGCGGCAATTCGTCCCAGAAGAAGACAATTCTGCGTTGCTCAACTGCAAGGAGATCCTCGAAAAGCGCCGTAAGCAGCCCTTTCCAGTGGATGCGGATCGTCGGGAGTTTTACATCGGCAATTTGGCCGCCGCCGAGCTTTTCCAGAAGGCGCCAAAGGCCGAGCTTCGCGCGGTCGATTTTGTTGAGCTGTTTCTCAACGTCGGTGTAGACTGCTTCGACGAACTCTTCGGGAGTCCTAAGGCCCTCGACATCTCTCAGAATTGCGAGGGTTTCCGCCGCGGAAACCTCAGCCGCCATTTTGCGGATGACGCTTGTCTTTCCGATACGACGCTCCGAAGTCAATACCACGCTCTGCACTTCGAGAGCTCGCCAGATGGCGGCACTCAGCTGGTCGCGACCGATAACTTCCTTTGACGCCAGAACCCCGCCCGGATTAGCTCGCATGTCCCTACCTCATTAGTCGCGCGGCTTTTGCACGTTGGAATAATTGTACGTCGTTAATAACGTATATTATCTCATCGTTGGTGTCAAGGGACATGCTCTCCGGCCTGCGAGCACAGTAGTGTTTCGACACGCCCTTCCCGCCGCCGAATGGGTTTGCCAACGCGGTGCGTTCGCGACTTCCCCGGTCTCAAATGCGAGACCGGGGGCACCCGCAGTCCAACGCCAGAGTTCGGTGCCCTAGCGGGCGACTTCGGTCAGTATCTCGGTATTCTTGCTCATTTGCGCGGTCCGCTCGATTTTGTCCCAGTTGAAGGGCTTGCCGTCGATGGCGCGCTTGAGCGTCTTGAAAAGGACGATGGAAAACACCTGGCGGTAGGCGAAACGCTGCAGCCAGATGTGGAAGAGCAGCCAGCCGTCGCCCTTGTTGGCGGGATGACGGCGCTCCAGGCTGAAGGCCGCCGACGAGGTGATGAAGTCGATGAGCAGGAAGCCAAGGAAGTAGACCACGAGCTTCTCGAAACTAGCCGCGGAGGCCGCTTCCGGGTGGTAGTGACGATCGACGAGATAGTTCACGATGCCGGCCAGGAACATGATGTCGATGAACGGCGAAACCAGCGGCAGGAGCATCTGGAAGATGAGGATGTTGGGCAGCGCGAAGAGGCCCATGGCCTTGTTGCGGACGAAGGCCATGCGATGCTTCCAGACCGCCTGCAGAATGCCGAAGGACCAGCGGAATCGCTGGCGCATGAGGCCCCTGGCGTTGACGGGCGCTTCGGTGAAGGCCAGAGCGCGGTCCTCGTAGTCGACCCGGAAGCCGTGCTCGAGCAGGTTCATGGTCAAATCGGCGTCCTCGGCTACGGTGTCGAGCGGGTAGCCGCCGACGGCCTTCACCGGGGGGGTGCGCCAGGCGCCGATGGCGCCGGGGACGACGGTGACGACGTGGAAGAGATCGAGCGCGCGGCGCTCGAAGTTCTGGCTGGTGATGTATTCGAGGGCCTGCCAGCGCGTCCAGAGGTTCAGGCGGTTGCCGACCTTGGCGTTGCCGGCGATGGCGCCGATGCGCGGGTCCTCGAAGTGGGGGATGAGCTTGGAGACGGCGTCGGCGGCGATGACGGTGTCGGCGTCGATGCCCACGAAGATCTCTTCGTTCATCCGCTCCAGCGCGTAGTTGAGCGCGGCGGCCTTGCCTTCGTTCTTCTTGGTGAGGACCTGAACGCGGCCGGCGGCGATTTCCTGGGCGTAGGCGGCGGCGGCGACTTCGGCGGTGCGGTCGAGCGAGCCGTCGTCGATGACGATCACGTGCAGGTTCTTGTAGTCGGAGTTGAGCACCGAGCGGATGGTGCGGACGATGACCGGCTCTTCATTGTAGGCGGGGATGAGGACAGCGACGCGCGGGTTGAAGCCGGGCGCGATTTCGCGGCGCGGCGTGACGAAGCGGTCGATGACGGCGAAAAGGCCGACGATGACAAGCCGCGCACTCATCAGGATGTCGCCGACGAAGAAGACCAGGACGATGAAGTTGCCGATGATGTCGAGCGCGGAAAAGGCGATGGAATCGGGGATGGTGCGCAGGCGCTGCCAGAAGGTGAGCGGGGGCATGACCTGCGCGGTGGTCTTGCCCATGAGAGCGGAGACGGGAACGAACTGATAGCCGTGAGCGCGAAGGGTGTCGATGATGGTCGGCAGCGCAGCTACCGTGGCAGAGCGGTCGCCGCCGCCGTCGTGGAGCAGGATGATGGAGCCGCGGAACTGCGGCTTCGTCTTCATCGTCTGCAACTGGGCAAGCACCGAATCCGTCATCTCGGCGGGAGATTTGCGGGGGTGCTCGTTCCAGTCGTTGGTGTCGATCTTGCTGCCGATAATCGTCAGCCCGTCGCGCTGGATGCGCTCTACTGGCGCGGCTTCGTCGTCCGTTTCCGGTTCTTCGTCGTTATCATAGGGCGGACGGAAATAGAGGGGTTGCACGCCGAGTTTGCTCTCGAAGAGGCGCTCGGTGAGATTGATCTCGAGGTCCAGTTGGCCGGGGGAGATTTCGCTGATGTCGGGATGCGTATAGGTGTGACTGCCGATCTCGTTGCCCTCGCGCACGATTCGACGCATGAGACTGATGTTGTCCGCACCCTCGGCGCCGATCAGGAAAAAGGTTCCCTTGACTTGCTTTTGCTTCAGCACGTCGAGAATCAAGGGCGTCCACTTGGGATCGGGGCCGTCGTCGAAGGAGAGCGCGATTTCGTTGGGGTGGTAGCCGTACTGTTCCACGGTATAAGAGCGCGGATACACTTCCATGTGCTCGTCGACGATGAGCTTTTTGCGTGGGTCGGGTTCGTCGCTGTCAACTTCCACGGTGCGCTTGCCGGGCTGCGGCAGGCCGGTGATGCGCAGGATGTCTCCATCGCCCTCGGTATCCACATCGTGGCCGGGTTGAACGGTGCCCAGCGCTTGCAGGGCTGACGGATCGCTGGGACGATCCCAGATGCTCCATAGGGAACTGTCTTCCTCGCCGAGGCGCCACAGAGCGAAGGTTTGCAGGCCGAGCTGGCGCGCGGCACGCATCTCGTCCAGAACCGTGACCGCGTCGAGAAACCACACCACGTGACGCTGGTTATTGTCTTCGTCGATGTACTCGAAGTGAGGATTGAGAGTGTCGTAGTCGAGATCGAGGTCGGCGTCGGCGTCGGAGGCGCGCTCCCAGGCGTCGGAGATGGAAAGATTCTCGGTATCGAGGACCTGCGGCTTGCGATGGCGGCGATCCTTTGGATTGGGGATGGAGAGCGTCCAGTCGTAGCCGTAGTTCCCCAACGCGCAGATGATTTTGTCCTTGGGCACGATTTTGAGCACGCGGACGAGATTGCCGACGAACCACTGCTGGCTGGCGATTGGGCCGGGATCGCTCGTGGACTGGTGCTGGTCGTAGTTCATCAGCACAATGCCGTCGGAGTTGGCGGCGATGGTCTTCAGGTCCTTGTCGCTGGTGGCGACCGGCACGTTGACGTACAGGCGAAGATTGCGCGGGTGCATCTGGGCATAAAGCGCCTGAATGAAACTGAGGTAGGCCGGATCATCTGCGTCGGGAATGCTTTCAACGTCGAGCGAAAGGCCGCGATAGGCCGGGTACGTTGTGAGGAAACGCATGATTTGCTGCTGGAGCGACGCGCTCTTGTCCGGGTCGGCCAGCACGTCGCCCACGCCGGTGTCCCAGCTCTGCGTATGGGGATTGAAATTGTTGACGGCTGGGAAGATTTCGGTGTCTTCCTTGGCCGCCTGAATGACATGCTTGACCTTGTTGAGGTAGTCGGTATCGTGCACCGTGGCGCCTTCGATCACCGGATACTCGCGCAGGTTGTCGCCGCTCATCATCATCAACGTGCCGCCGGGCGAATCGACGTGCAGCCACTGAGGGAACAACATGTCGATCTGGTGGATGTGCTGCTTGAGCGAGGAGTAGCTGGCCGCGTCGTCCTGCACGTAATAGGCGGCGCGCAACCCTTCGCCTGTGTTAAGCGGGATATCGGAGGGTTTGCGTCTGGTCTTGCGGCGCGCGGGGCGCTGGTTTTTACTGGTACGCGCCAGGATGGATGGTTCGGGGAGGGCTCGATAATTGTGCTTGGGCATCGGCAACAGGAGCTCGGGCAACCGCTGGCTGCGCAGCACGTTGAAGATGAAGCCGGCGACGACGAGGGTGGAAACCACGGCTGTCGCATCGAGGATGCGGCGCAGGCGCTTCCAGCGCTTGCGTTCCGGGTCGAAGAAAATCTGTTGGTCAGGCATCTCTTGTGTGTTAAACGGCTCCGCAATGACTGCGCAAACAGGCAGCCGCATCCCACGAATGAGGCGGCCTTGACGTGTGACCGGCAGGGGCGCGGAATTCCTGGAAATGCCGTACGCTATACATAAAATCGTATGGAAGCTGGCGCAGGGAGTCAATTGACGGTGTGGCGGCGCATGGCCCAACGCGGGGCCCGAACGCGCGCTGCGCTTCCCGTGCTGCTGGCCCTTGCCGGGGGGCTGGCCCTGCGCCTGCGGATGCTTCGGAACCTCTTTGACGTCAACGGCGATTCACTGGTTTACGGAGACCTGGCCAAGAATCTGCTGCAGCACGGCCATTTTGCGCTGACCCTGCCCGGGGGGGAGATGTATCCGACGCTGATACGGCTGCCCGGCTATCCTCTTTTTCTGGCAGTGTGTTTCCGGCTCTTTGGGATGGAGAACTACTTTGCCGCGGCGTGCGTGCAGATTGCGCTCGACCTGCTGGGCTGCCTGTTGCTGGCCAGCTTTGTGCGGCGTATCGCGCCTGCGGCGGCGAGCCGCGGCGCGGCACTGGCCACGTTGTGGCTGGCTGCGCTTTGTCCGTTCACCGCGTCGTACGCGATTGCTCCGCTCACGGAAGCGCCGACACTGTTCGCTCTGGCGCTAGCGCTGTGGGCGATGGCGCGGTTTCGTGACCAGCCGAACTGGGCGAGTGCGCTCTGGTTTACCCTGGCCGTGACCTGCGCAACGCTGCTGCGGCCGGACGGAGCGCTGGCAGCCATCGCCTTCGCGCCTGCGCTGGTGATTGGGTTGCCGCACGGCGATGGACCTGGCTCGATTCCGCTGCGAAAGCTGGTGCGCATGACGGTGGCCTGCGTTTTGCTGGCGCTGGCTCCGTTTGCCGTGTGGACGGCCCGCAACTGGCGCGTCTTTCATGTTTTTGAGCCGCTTGCGCCGCGACTGGCGACCGATCCAGGCGATCGCCCCAACCTGGGTTGGGAACGCTGGGTGAAGAGCTGGTGCCTGGACTTCGTTTCGACCTACGAGATTTACTGGAACGTGCCGGGGGACAAGCTTGATGTGAGCGAGCTGCCCAGCCGCGCCTTCGACTCGCCCGCGCAGTATGCCGAAACCGCCGCGCTAGCTGCCGCTTATGAGGACAACGGCGAGGATATTTCGCCGGAACAGGACGCGCGCTTTGAGTGGCTGGCCGAGGAGCGCATCGCCGCGCATCCGCTGCGCTACTACGTGTGGCTGCCGCTGGGCCGCGTGGCCGACATGTGGCTGCGCCCGCGCGTGGAGAACCTGAATATCGATCTGGACTGGTGGGTCTACGCGCATCATTACGCCGAGACGGAGTTTAGCTGGGCTTACGCGGGCCTGAACGCGGTCTATCTGCTGCTGGGAATCGCCGGTTTGATCATGCGGCCGCGCTTTTGGCGCGCCCTGGCGGCTTACATGCTGCTGCGCAGCGCGCTGCTGCTCACCTTGGCAGCACCCGAGGCGCGCTACACGCTGGAGTGCTTCCCGATGCTCTTTGCGGCGGGTGGGATTGCGCTATGCACTATGGCGCTGCGGCTTCACTTGCCGGGGTCGAAACTGAAGGCGTCTTTGGGCAATAGCTGATTCACTTTGATGTTGGTGTAATAGCAGACGCGAGAATTCCCTTCGCCTTCATCGAAGACCTGCTTGAGGCTGACGGCGCGAGCCGTGTCGAGCCAGATGGTGATTTTGGGGAAGGTCTTGCGGACCGTGGGATCTTTGGCAACCAGTTCGAGCTTATCGGTCTTGATGCCGTCGACCATCTCCGTGCCCAGGTACTTGATAGTCCATTTATCCTCAAGCTCACGACCGCTTGCGCCGAAACCAAGCATCACATAGCTCTCGTACTTGCTGGCCTGGGTTATGGTCTTGGCGTCGCTCTCCTTGCCGGTGTCGGACTCGCGGAGCACGCCGCCGGAAAAGATATAAGCTTTTGCTGCAGGCCGGCCGTTATGCGCCGTGATATGGGCGGCCATCTGGAAGCGATTCCCTGTGCGCTCGTAGTAGGCCGTTCCGGTCAACATGTCCTTATCGGGAACCGGGTCGGTCTGGATGGTGTCGAACTCGACGTGAGCGGCCGTGGTGTGAAAATCCTTGGCCGCGGCGTCGAGCCGTTGCAGCACGCCGGCAAGGTCGTCAGCGCGTGCGGCCGATACCGGCAGCCATGCCGCCGTAAGGAAGGCAAATACCACAAGCTTGCTTTTCCCGTGCATAATTTTCCTTATTGTGTTTGACGTTCGTTGAGGGCCGGCGGATTCACACAAGCGTGATTACCGGTGCGCCCAGACTTTCCAGGTTAGGTTTCCCTGGGCGTCGGTAGCCGTCTCCCAGTGCTCCACAAAGACGTCGTCTCCGGTGACGGGCTCTATGGCCTTGCGCAGCACCTTCTTCACTTCCCGGTCGGAAGCGCCGGCAGGAACATGAACATCGGAAGCTCGCACCGTGATGATGACGCCGCGGCCAATGGGAACAACCTGGAAAGGGTGATTGGAGACGGCCACTGAGGATGGTTTGGCGCCGTAGTCCCACAGGTGAGGGGTGACGAAGATGAAGAGGAGGATCAACGTGACCATGATGTCGTAGTGGAACGAGCCACGCTCATAGGTCCAGTAGAAATAACTCTTCAGAATCTGCTTGACGCCACGCCTGGGCTGCGCAACCGCTCCACTTGAGCTGGAAGATGCCATCATGGCTCCTTCACGATTTTATCGAGTCCGCCCATGTAGGGGCGAAGGACTTCGGGGATGAGCACCGAGCCGTCGGCCTGCTGGTAGTTTTCAAGGACAGCCAGCCAGGTGCGGCCTACGGCCAGACCGCTGCCGTTGAGCGTGTGCACAAACTCGGGCTTGGCTTTGGGACCAGATGGGCGGTAGCGTATGTTGGCGCGGCGTGCCTGAAAGGCATCGAAGTTGGAGCAGGAAGAAATCTCGCGATAGAGATTCTGGCCAGGCAACCAGACCTCGAGATCGTAGGTTTTGGCCGAGGAGAAGCCGGTGTCGCCGGTGCAGAGCAGGACGCGGCGGTACGGCAGATCCAAAGCCTCCAGAATCTCCTCGGCATCGCGGGTTAGCTTTTCGTGTTCCGCGTCCGACTCTTCGGGACGCGTGAACTTGACCAGCTCGACCTTCTGAAACTGGTGCTGGCGAATGATGCCGCGCGTGTCCTTGCCGGCAGCGCCTGCCTCGGCGCGGAAGCAGGGCGTGTACGCGGTGAGCGAGATGGGCAGGCGCGCCTCGTCGAGAATCTCGTCGCGGTAGAGATTGGTGACGGGAACCTCCGCAGTGGGGATGAGCCAGTGGTCGTTGTCTTTGAATTCGCCGCGTGCGGCAGCCTCGGCGTCGGCGTCGGAGCAGCGGAAGAGATCCTCGGCGAATTTGGGCAACTGGCCGGTGCCGAATAGCGACTTTGAATTCACCATAAACGGCGGAAGCACTTCCGTGTAGCCGTGCTTTCGCGTGTGCGTGTCGAGCATGAAGCCAATGAGCGCGCGCTCGAGCCGTGCGCCGGCTCCCATGTAAACGGCAAATCGAGCGCCGCTCAGCTTGGCTGCGCGTTCGAGATCGAGAATGCCGAGCGCTTCGCCGATCTCCCAGTGGGGTTTGGGCGCGAAACCGAACTTTCCCGGCTCGCCCCAGATCTTAACGGTCTTGTTATCGGATTCAGAGACGCCGACCGGGACTTCGTCGCGCGTGAGGTTGGGAACGCGGGCGAGGGACTGGCGCAACTGCTCGTCGAGATCGGAGGCGGACTTGTCGAGCTCGTCGAGCTTCTCTTTCAGCGCGCGCGTCTCTTCCATGACGGTCGTGGCTTGATCGTTCTTGCCGGCCCTTTTCAGGGCGCCCACCTGCTGGCTCAGTTCGTTGCGGCGGGCCTTGCACTGCTCAGCGAGTGTGATCGCTTCCCGCCGGCTCTTATCGAGGGCGCGGAAATCGCCCAGCAGAGCAGCAGGGTCGGCTCCACGCATACGTAGTTTTTCTTCCACCAACTCCAGGTTGGCACGAACGAATCCCAAATCGAGCATTCTATTCCCAGTTTACTCGACGGTCTTCGACGCGGCCTGTGCATCTGCTTCCGCCGGGCCAGCTTCCGTTTGTTCCTTCCAGCCGGGGAGAGTCTGATCGCCGGTAATGAGGCGTGCGCCACGCGTGAAGGTGAAGTAGGTCCATGCCCAGGCGGCCATGACGGAGAGCCGGTTGCGAAAACCGATGAGAAAGAAGATATGGACGGTGAGCCAGGTGAACCATGCGGGAAAGCCGCTCATGTGCGCCTCGAAGGGCCACTCGACCTTGGCGACGGCAGACATGCGGCCGATGGTGGCCATATCGCCCTTATCGAAGTAGCGAAAGGCGGGGCGCGGCTTGCCGGCGAGGTCGGCGGCGATGATTTTGGCCACGTGATCGCCCATCTGCATTGCGGGCTGGGCCACGCCGGGAATTTGATGGCCGTCCTGCTCGAAGTGAGCCAGATCGCCGAGAACGAAGACCTGCGGCAGGCCCGGCGGATTGAGCTTGTCGTCGACGATGACGCATCCACTGTGGTCAAAATTCACTTTGGGCGGCATACCCAGCATCTTACCCAGAGGCGAAGCCTGCACACCCGCGGCCCAGAGCGTTACGGCGGCCTCGACATGTAGATTGCCGCGCTGGCCCTGCGCTTCAACCCATCCGGGGCCGACGGCGGTGACCTGCGTTTTGGTATGCACTTCGACGCCCAGCCGTTGGAGCGTGGCTTCGGCTTTGGCCGAAAGATCCTCAGGGTATGTGGCCAGCACATGGGGCGAAGCGTCGAGCAGGAGCACGCGGCTCTTGGCGGGATCGATGTGGCGAAAGTCGTGACGCATGTAAAGCTGGGCAATGTCACTGATGGCGCCGGCCAGCTCGACCCCGGTGGGTCCGCCGCCGATGACGACGAAGTTGAGCGGAGGGTGCCAGCCTTGTTCGAGCATCTGGCGCTCCGCCAGCTCGAAAGCGAGCAGCACGCGGCGGCGAATTTCAATCGCGTCTTCGATGGTCTTGAGGCCCGGCGCAAGCGGCGCCCATTGGTCGTGGCCGAAGTAGGAGTGGGTGGCGCCGGTGGCGAGAACGAGATAGTCGTAGTCGAGGCGCGCACCGCTGGCCAGTGTGACCTGCCGCGCGGCGGCGTCGAGGCCGACGACTTCGTCCATCAACACCTGGGCGTTGCTCTGGTGGCGCAGGATGGAGCGGATGGGCTGGGCAATGTCGGCCGGCGACAGCACCGCCAGCGCGACCTGGTAAAGCAGCGGCTGAAAGGTGTGATGGTTGCGGCGATCGACCACGGTGACATCGACCGGCAAGCGCGCGAGCCCCTTGGCCGCGTGAAGGCCGGCAAAGCCCGCGCCGACGATAACGACACGGGGGCGGAGGGGCGGGGGCGCGATGCCGGCAACTGCGGGTTCGCCTCGATCCTGCTGCGCCGCCTCGCTCACGGAATACCTTTCTACCGGCGATCCGGTTTCCATGCCTTTAACTAAAGGATGCTCGGCCCAGCCCGAAGGTGACAGCAATTGATAGCGGATTGAGCCGTTGCGCCTGCGTGCTCGCTGAGCTTTCGCTGCTGGCGGAGCCGCGCACGCGCTCATGCCGCTGCCGTGCTGTAGCATCCAGCTATGATTGCGGGCGTTTCCTGGGCGTGGTGGGTGGGATTTCACGCGGTGGTTGCTGCGGTCTTGTTGGCGGGCTCGTTCCTGCCCGGCCACCGGCGCGAGTCACGGCATGCGCAGGCCTTCGTCTGGCTGGGAATTGCCGGGCTGGGGTTGGCTGCGGCCGGCTTTGCCTGCTGGATCGCCGTAACCATGAGCCGGCTGACGGCGCTGGAATTCGCGGCCGGCTACGCCATCGAAGCCTCGCTGAGCATCGACAATCTCTTCGTCTTCCTGGTGCTTTTCGAGGGGTTCCGCATTAGCCGGCAGCGCCAGCACAAGGCGCTGCTCTGGGGCGTGTGGGGCGCTTTTGTGCTGCGTGCCGTGTTCATTGCCGCGGGCGTCACGCTGCTGCAGCATTTCGAGTGGATCCCGTGGACCTTCGGCCTGATCCTGCTCTACGCGGCCTGGCGGCTGGTGCGCGGCGGCTCGCCGCGCGCAGCGATTCCCGAGTGGATCGTGCGCCTGCAGCCAGCCAAGGGGTCACTGCTGCCCGTGATTGTGGCGGTCGAGGCCACCGATCTGCTGTTCGCCACCGATTCCATTCCCGCGGTGCTGTCGGTTACGCACAATGCGTTCGTGGCGTACACGTCGAATGTGGCGGCGATTCTGTGCCTGCGCTCGCTCTACTTCGCGCTTGCCGGCCTGCTCGACCGCTTCCGCTACCTGCACTACGGGCTGGGCGCGATCCTTGCCTTTGCCGCGCTCAAAATGATTGCCGCGCGTTGGATTGCGGTGCCGGCGGCCATTTCGCTGGCGGTGATCGGCGCAATTCTGGCGGCGTGCGCGGTGGCGACGGCGGCGAAGGCAGGGACCGAGGGACCGAGGGACCAAGAGAACAAGGAGTAGGTTGCGAAGTGTGATTCGCGGGACGCTTCACCACTCCTCGAAGCGGACCTGTCCATCGCGGCCGATCACCGAGTGGTTCTGGAAGTTTTGGTCGTCGCGGCGGGGGTAATCGGAGCGAAAGTGAGCGCCGCGGCTCTCGGTGCGGGCCAGCGCAGAGATGAGGATGGCGCGGGCGACGCGGCACATGGCTTGCGTTTCGGCCAGGCGGCGGCTCGACCTGCCACCAGCGGCGACCTCGGCCAGAGCGGCTTCGCAGGCAGCTTGCGCGGCCAGACCCTGGAGAAGCGAAGACTCTTCACGGAGCAGGCCGGCATGGGTCCACATGGAGGCTCGTAACGCAGCGATGAGACCTTCGACGCGCTTTTGCTCTTTTGCGGTCAGATGTTTGAGTGCGGGTCCGGCGTCCGCGGAAGCCGCGGTGGACACGAGCGGGAGCGAGTCAGAGAGCATGGATCGGGCGGCGCGCGCGCCGAAGACGAGGCCTTCGAGCAGGGAGTTGGAGGCCAGACGATTGGCGCCGTGGACGCCGGTGCAGGCGGCCTCGCCGGCAGCGTAAAGACCGGCAAGGCTGGTGCGCCCGCCGAGATCGGTGCGGATGCCGCCCATGAGGTAGTGGGCCGCGGGGCGAACGGGGATGAGGTCGCGGCGCAGGTCAAGGCCGTATTGCGCGAGGAAGGCGCTGATACCCGGGAATCGCGCGGCCAAGTCGAGGTTGCGCACATGGCGCATGTCGAGATACACGAGGCGCGGTTGCGGAGCGCTGCCGTGCGGCGCGGCCGGGTCGAGATGCGCGGCCCGATCGAGCATGGCTTCGCGGGCGATGGCGCGGGCGACCACGTCGCGCGGGGCGAGTTCCAACAAGGGATGGTAGCGCTCCATGAAACGCTCGCCGCGATCGTTGCGCAGGTAGGCGCCTTCGCCGCGCAGGGCTTCCGAGAGGAGGAAGCGCGGCACGCCGGGGAGAGCGAGCGCGGTGGGATGGAACTGGTAGAACTCCATATCGGCCAGCTCGGCGTTCGCCTCCCACCCCAACGACGAAGACCTGTCGTTGGGGGCCCCGGCCTGAACCGCGAGGGCGATGCCGTCGCCGGTGGCGACGGCGGGATTGGTGGTGTCGGAGTAGACCTGTCCGGCGCCGCCGGAGGCGACGAGTATGGATCGCGCGGCAACGCGGAGACGGGTGCGCGGCTTGCGGCCGGCGTCTCCGAGTTCGGCTCGGGACGGCTCGGCGCTGGCCAGATCGGCGGCGATCGCGCGGCCATCGGCAACGACAAGGCCGGCAACGCGCGTCCACTCGGCAAAGCGGATGCGCTCGCGCGTGCGAGTAAAGGCCAGCAGGGCGCGGCTGATCTCGGCGCCCGTGGCGTCGCCATGCGCGTGCAGGATGCGGGCCAGCGAATGCGCGCCCTCGCGCGTGCGGAGGAACTGGCCGCCGGAAGGATCGGCGGGGCCGCTCTCGCGGTCGAAGTTCGCGCCCCACTCGATCAGCTCGGCGACGCGCAGGGGACCTTCGTTCACGAGCGCTTCGGCGGCAGGACGGTAGACAAGGCCATCGCCGGCGTTGACCGTGTCTTCAAGATGAAGGGCGACGTCCTCGGCGCCTTCCATGGCGACGGCGATGCCGCCCTGCGCGTAGTGAGTGTTCGATTCGCCGACCGACTCCTTGGTGACGACCAAAACGTCGCCGTGCCGGGCGAGCTCGACTGCGGCGCGAAGACCGGCAACGCCAGCGCCCATGACGAGGAAGTCGACGGAGGAGGCTTTGGCCATAACCTATGAGGCTAACACCGAGAGGCGGGGAACGAGGCGAGCGAGCCAGCGAATCAGCAGGCGAAGCAGCGATTTAAGGCATTTCTCCCCATCCTCAAGAGTGCCCAATGACGTCGAAGGTTGCCGCTCGCCGGGGTTCGCGTCAACTTTGCGGCTTGCATCCCTATACGCCATGGGGAGAAATGCGTCAGCACGCGATTGGCGAGGCGTTCAGTGCTCCCTCCCTGAAAAGTGCGCGTTTCCCCGGCAAAATCGAGCGAAAACCGCTGTTTTATTGGATTTTTAGCGACGTTTGGCGACGCGATTTTGAGCGGCATTTGTTGATTCCAAATGAGTTAACTATGGAAATAGACCAAAAAGCGGGTAGGGGGGTAGGGGGTGAGGCAGCCGGTACGGACCGGTGACATCGCTGACATTTTGAACCGGGGACATACCTGACACTGCCGAACGGGGCGGGCCGGCGACTGGCACGGGTCTTTGGGTGGAATCGGATCATGGATTGATTGTGCGCCAAGCGGGCTTAATTACCAGCAAATGGAAGATGCGGAGAATCATGCACTTAGAGATTTTCCGGCTTGACTCGGGATGGGCTCCGTGGGCGGGCTCGGCGTTGGGGATGAGGCGGGGTTGGCGACGGCTGAAGCGGTTGCGGGTGTTTGGCGGTGCTCAACTATTGGCGAGGGGGTGCCGAGCTAGAACCCGTACTTCTCTCTGCGCAGCTCGAAGGCTCGTTTGCCGCCCTCCATCACGGATGTTATCGTCTCCCGGACCGGCTCGCAGTCGATTGATCCGACTGGATCGATGAGCCCTGCTGTGTTGTCGTTTTGGTCGTGATATTTGAAGCACGCTACCAGCTCAGAATCCCCATTGACGACGATGTTTGCGTTATGGCTGACGAAGATAAGCTGACGAAGGTTTTTTGTGGTCATAATCCGTTCCGAGACGCTCTGGATCTGCTCGTTGTCGAGATCTTCTTCGGGTTGGTCTATTAGCAGTGGTGCGCCGTCCTGGGCAAGCAGTGTTTCTAGCAGGCATGTGGCCTGTTGTCCGGGGGACGCAGAAATGAAGGGTACGTAATTCTCTGTGCCGTCTGGCTTCGTGCCGCGTTTGAATTCGAACTCTATGAGGTCGTGGATGTTGAAGAATCGATTCTTTTCTTGCGTGTCCCGTGAGAGCCCTTTCCGTAGGGACTCAATGTTCGCCGAGGTGAATCCTGCTACTGAGAGGATTGGTGTTGAAGGTAGGGTTGCAGATTCCCGGTTCCCGACCAATATGTCGAGCTCGGCCATAAGCTCTTGCCACCTAGATGCCGGATTCTCTGCCTTGATAGTGTCTGAACCCAAGTCAGATATTTTCTGTTCGCTGTCCTTTACGTTTCTTCCTTCAATCAGTTCGGCAATGGCCGCACGGATTCCTCTAGCATCTCCTAGCCGCCGAAGAACAGGTCGAAAGCCGTGTTGGGCCTGCTCAAAAATTTGGCTGCATTGTTTTTCGAGAATCTCTCCTCTCTCCTTCAAGGCGGCCAGAAATTGCTTCATGGGGCTATCGCCTTGTTCGGTGAGGGCTGCATCCAATGATGATCTTTCGGATTCCAATGCGATCTGTGCCGCTTCCGAGTCAGATAACTGCTTGTTTAGGCTTTGAATCTCTTCTAGTTGCTTCTGGTTCTTTGCGCTCTCTGCGATGCAGGCTTGGTATTCGGCCGCGTGTTGGGAAATCGCAGCTTCTAGAAGGGTGAGGGAACTCTGTTGCCCGGCATCGAGCCACTTCCCTTCTGATACTTCGTCCAAAAGTTGGTTCAGGGTTGCTAGAGTCTTTAGGCGAGATTGGTTTGCTGCGCTCGCCAAGCTGGAAATCTCCTTGGCATTAGGCAGTTGTGCGGGAGGCTTAATGTCTTGTAGCGACTGTGTTTTACCTCGCGCGTCGCTAAGTATCTTGCGGAGTTCGGAAGGAGTGTCCTCAGACCTCCGTTTCCATTGTTCCAATTCCGAAAAGGAGCTGTGTTCGTCGATGGTCTTCTGCTGGCTTGGCGTCAGCGCTTGGAGCTGGCCTTGCAGCGCGCTTATCTGATCCCTTCGGTTCTTGTTTGCGGTTTTTGCGGCTGAAATCTGGACGTCTAGGTCGCCCAGTCGGCGCTGGTTTATCCTCTGCTGTCGAAGGGATGGCAGAATATCGGTTTCAATGCTCTCGTTGATCCGTTCGAGGTCGTCCTTGATCGGGTCGGTTATAAGGCGGTGGATTTCATCGGGTAATGTCCCAACGGAGCTCAACTGCTTTTGTGCGTAGGAGATGATTGGAAACTGCTGGCGGACCTGCGGTGCGCGCATTGTTTCTTTGTTGCCGTTGTTGTCTGTGACGGTACAGGATTCGTCTTTGGTTTCTACGTTCCGCTCAATCGCATATAGCACCTCGTTTCGCTTATAGAAAACGGTGACCCGCGCATGTTTTGGTTTAAGCGTCTCCTCGATGAGTGCCTTGCGCCTTTTCTCGAAGTTCGGCAGCTCACGCTCGTCAGTTCCGGTCCCTGTTGGGTCATCGCACAGCGCCCACCGGATGTATTCCAAGAGTGAGGACTTTCCAGTACCTCTCCCCCCAATGAAGGAATTGAGTTGGGGGCTCAGCCCCAGATCTACCGTGGCCAGAAAGACGCTATCGCTGACTCGCACTCCTACGATCTGGAGTAGCGGGAACGTTGGCTCAGTGTGCAAGATGCGCGATTGTTTGGCGAGGCAAGCCTGCCGGAGCGCCTCTGTCGAGGGCTTGGCCCACTTAACCCACGTCGGCCAATCGCCGAGCTGAATGAAGTCGACTGGCGCGCCGGTGGGGCTTGCCGTCGCTGCGCGGCAGTCGGATGTTTGGAACACTCCAATCGCTTTGCGACCCCAGGCTAGGTCCCGCCCTTCGAGTTTATTTAGATCGCCTATATTCAGCGAGCTATAGAGGCACTTCTCAATGTACCCACCGCAGAACGGAGCTTGGCTATAGTGCCCTTGGAAGTTATGGCGAAGAAGATTCTGGTGCCCGCCCGGTTTCACATTAGGCAAGAGGATGAAATGTCCGTCGAGAAACTTAAACAGATTCGGGTTGGTCTCATCTGGGTTGAGGCGCTGTGCTGCTAGCCCAGCAGTTATGGTCTCAATTGTCCGGTCGGTGCTTAGCCGCTGAGTCGTCGTGGTCTTTTCGTGCTCATTCGGGTTGGGGACAATATTTAAGGCACCCCATATATGCTGCAGGTTTGATTCGGGTAGGTCGGGATCGAACAGCAAGATAACTTGGCAGGGCGGCGTCGACAGGGTGAGTTCGACCCCGGGAAAGACGACGACTTGATCTTCTAGAGCATAGGGCGCTCCGTCCGACTTGAGTTCTGATGAGGCTGCGTCTCGAACATAGGACCAAAGGCAGAGGTCGTGGTGATCCGTGATCGCGATCGCGCCGAGGCCCTTTCGCCGACAACACGCTATGAGGGCTTTGGCGAAGTCGTCCCGTTGGGATGTTGGATGGTAAGGACCCGTCCACTGGTGATCCCGCAATGAGTGGACCTGCAAGTCGGTTTTGTGGAAGGACGCGCCGAGGTATGGTGGAAGAGTGGTCACCGAATCCTCCAAGACGAGGGAATTGGCAGGTGATTGAAGTAACAATTCTAATACTTGGTTCGTTATTTCGGATTGGCGGGTTGGTTCGGCGCGCGACCGCAGGGATTGCGCGCCGGCAGGGGCGGAGAAAAGCAGTTCTCAGCCGTCAGCTATCAGTAATCAGCACCGATCCCACCCTAGCCCAAAAAAGAACGCGTCGAGGGTCGGGTACCCGCTTGGGGTTTGATCGCGGCTTCGCCGCGTACTTTATTTCTCAGAAAATGGGCGGGCGGGAATTCGTGGTGCTGAAACCCACGCTCCTTCCGTGTAACGCGGCGCTGATTTGTCCGAAGGCCTTGAGGTCGTGCCCTGATACGAGCGAAAGGCAACCGCAGATTCTTCGACTCCCTCCGTCCGCTTCCGCGAACTGCGGTCGCTCAGAATGACAGCACATGGGTGGGCGGGGTTGGCGCGCGGCTTCGCCGCGTACTTTATTTCTCAGAAAATGGGCGGCCGGTTTGCGGCACGCGACCCACCCACTGGGTGGGTGCCCCGCTCGTGCCCTTTCAAGGCGTCGAGTTTGTATCCGCGAGGATTCTGCCGCCCCTACGGGGCTTCCGGGGTTTTGTTGTGCCGGTTTCCCAGGGCTCACGCCCTGGGCTAACTTCTACGCTCCCTACGGGAGCGGGGATGGTGACGACATGAGCTGATTTCGGGCCGGTTGGCGCCGCCGACGCATCCTGTTCCGGGGCAATGAGAGAGACAGGGAACAAGGGATCAGGGAACGGGGGTCAGGGATCAGCCCTTGCGGCGGTAGTGAATCAGGAATTCATAGCCGGAGTTGGCGGGGAAGAGCGCGGCGACGTGGCGGAGGCGCTCGGCGAGGGCGGGCGCGGCGAGAAGCGGGTACTCGCGCTCGCGCAGGTCGTGATAGTCGAAGTCGACGGCAAGCGAAAGCATGTAGATGGCCAGGGCGTCGGAGAACGACGACTCGAAGAAGCTCAAGCGGGCGCGCTCGTCGATGGTGTTAGCGGCGGGGGATTTGGAGCCGGGGTGGGGCTCATGAGCGCGGCGGCGCGTCTCCCATGCGTCCTGGCTGGTTTCGCCGCGGACCTGGGCCTCGGCCTGCGACCATGCGAGCGTGGAGAAGCTCTCGGGGACACCGGCGGCTTCGACGAAGTTGTGGGCCACGTTGATGAAGAACTCGAAGGCCAGGCCGAAGCGGTCTTCGACGAGGCGCGTGGAGAGGAAGACGGCCTCAGTGGAGCCGAAGGCGGTGTTGCGATGGCAGACGGCGCGGTCGCCGAGCTCGACGGTGTAGGCGGGCGCGATGAGGTTCTCGCCGGTGTCGGCAATGGCGAGGGGAACGAAGTAGTAGGCGCGCTGGCGGAGCGCGGGAGCGAGCGCGGCGGGGACGGCGCCGACGAGATGCTCGACGTCGGATTCGGAGACGCGGGTTTCGCCCCAGGAGGCGTAATGGATGCCGTTGGGGGCGATGAGCACGGTGACCTGCGTGGCCACTTTCTCAACATGCCACAGCTCGATTTGCGCAGTACCGGCCATGGATTTGTATTCTAGACGAGAGAGGTCACGATTGACGGTGCAAACTGCGAAGAGACAAGGCGGGAAGACGATTTTCGGGTTCCCGGTGGAGGGGTTCAGCCTGTTGCAGAGCCTGCTGCTGGCGTTCGCGTCGGCGTTCCTGACGTTCTTCGCGGCGACGTGCCTGGCGATCTTCGCGCTGCTGGGGTGGAACGTGCTGGGCGGGCACTCGGTGAGCTACGCGGATACGTACCGCTACGTCGGCTTGCCGGCGGCGGTGCTGGTGCTGGTGGCGGCGCTGCCGTTCTTCGGGGTGCTGTGGGTAAAGGCGAAGATCCAGAAGTAGCGGCGGCGGCTCACAGCCCGGCGGGCTTGGGGTTGGTCCGGTCGAACTTGGCGACGTGGATTTTGCGGGCGAGGCCGAGCTTGGACAGGACCCAAATGCCCCAGAAATTGGGATCGATCTCGTACCAGGTGAGGCCGTGGCGCGCGGAGACGGGATGGGCGTGATGGTTGTTGTGCCAGCCCTCGCCGCCGGTGAGCAGAGCGACCCACCAACTGTTGCGGGAGTCGTCGTGAGTGTTGAAGCGGCGCCTGCCCCACATATGGGTTGCCGAGTTGACCAGCCAGGTGGCATGCAGGCCGATGGTGACGCGCAGGAAAACGCCCCACATCAGCATGGCGATGCCGTTCACAAAGCCGCCCCAGTACCAGCCGCCGACAAGAAGCAGCACGGCGCTGAGCGAGATGGGGAGCCAGTGGTATTCGCTGAGCCAGACGTGGAAGCGGTCGCGGCTGAGGTCGGGCGCGTAGCGCGAAAGCGCCTCAGTCTGCGAGTGCAACGACTGGCCGAAGAGCACCCACCCGGCGTGCGCCCACCAGCCGCCTTCGCGCGGCGTGTGCGGATCGCCTTCCTTATCGCTGAGCTGGTGATGGACGCGATGCGTGGAGACCCAGAAGATGGGTCCGCCCTCAAGCGAGAGCGTGGCAAAGAAGGTCATCACATATTCCAGCCACTTGGGCACTTGGTAACCGCGATGCGTGAGCAGGCGGTGATAGCACATGCCGATGCCGACGTTGATGGCGAGGACATAGATGATGGCCATGACCAGCAGGCGCTGCCAACTGAACAGGAAGAGCGCGGCCAATGCGCCGGCGTGAAATAGGCCGATGAGCAGGAGCATGGGCCAGCTTAAGCCGTCGCTGACGGCGGCGGTGCGGCCCAGGCGAAGAAGACGGCGTGCCGGGACGGCGTGGGCGGCGCCAGGCGGCGCAAGAGCCGGAGGTTCTGTGACAGGAAGCGAATCGGAGCGGTCTTCAAGTACGGAGTCAGCGGAAGGTGCAGACAGGGCAGTCGCCATTGAACGGGGAATCCTTCAAAAAGTGGCAGCGTGCCCACTAGTTTCACCCCCATTATATAGGAGATGTGGCGCGATAGACGCGGGTAGGAATGATTCTTTTTGGGGAGGAGTGCCGGGGCTTTATTCGCCGGTGGGGGCGGCGGCGGCCGCGGCGCCGATGGCAGTAGCGGCGGTGAGAAAGATGCGGGTAGCGTCACCGCGCAGGACGCGATAGAGGGCGAACTGGCGCTGGGTGGCGCCGCGGAGTTCGAAGAGGAGTTCGCCGCGGTTGTCGGCCAGGGCGTCAACGGCATCGATGAGCTTCATGCGGGGCGTCGAGTCGAGGCGGGCGGCGTCAGTGATGTTCTTGATGAGCACGGCGACGCCGCCGTAGAGATCGGGCTGGGCGACGAGCGTGACGAATTTCTCTTGCGCGCCGGTACTAAGAGTATGCGCGGAGAGGACCATGGTGGCTCCCGAGCCGTAGGCGAGCTCGAAGACACGGAATTGATCGACGAGCAGCGGAGCGGGCGCGGGAGGAGGTGGAGCGGGCGTGGAGGGTTTGCGCGCGGAGGACGATTTGTGCGCGGGTTTTGGCCGAGGAGCGGGCGGCGGATTGAGGCCGAGCGCAGTGCGCGCCAGGTCTTCCATTGCGGCCTTCATTTTGTCCTCGTCGCCGGGGTTGGCCCAGATGTAGCTCCAGAGGTGCTCGGGGCGGCTTTTGGCGTCGGAGACGGCGACTTCCTGATGCATATCGATCGGCAGACCGACGAGGCTGGACAGAACCGGGGAGCTGTAGCCTGCCGCCTTGCCGTAGAAGAGGTGGGGCCGGTCGGGGTTGGTGACGGTGGCGACGTCTTCCACGTAGGCCTCATTGTCATCGTTTTTCTTCTTCAGCCTGGGGCGGCCGGAGCCGGAGGGCGATGCGCCGGCAGAGGAGGAGGTGTCGTCGCTGCGGTGCAGGGTTGGCCGGTTGGGATCGGGCGCGGGCGCGCTGGAATCGGAGGCGGTGTCGCCGGAGCCGCTGCCGGAGCTGCTGCCGGAGCCGCTGGAATCGCTGCCGGCTGATGCGTCGCCGCCTTTGTGCAGCGTGGGCCGGTCGGGATCGGGCGCGGACGCGCTGGAATCGGAGGCGGCGTCGCCGGAGCCGTTGCCGGAGCCGCTGCCGGAATTGTGCTTGCGGTGCAGGATGGGCACGTCGCTCTGCGCATCGTCCTCGTCGATCCGGGCGACCTGGGCCGGAGCGGGCTTGGGTTTGGGCAGCGGCTTCCATTTGCCGAAGCCAACCCAGAATCCCTGCTGCTGACCGGCTGTGTCGATATCGAAGAGGCCGACGGGCTTGCCGTTTTCGAAGAGCTGATACTCGACTTCGCTCTCGACGGCAAGTGGAGCAGGCCGGGCCATGTATTCGCCGGCGTCTTCGAGATCCTGGCCATCGTAGATGCAGATGGGAATGAGGCGGCCGGCTTTGGGGTGGTCTTCGCCGCCAGTCCATTCCAGCACGCCGACGGCGCGCAGCCCGGCAGCGTTCTGATCGTCGTTCTTGATCTGGCCGGGATATTGGGCGGCGGCGGGCAGCGCGCAGACAAGCGCGACCGGCGCCAGCAGTGCCGCTGCCGTTATCCACAAGCGAGTTGCGCCATGCGATGACACCTTGCACATCCCTCGACCATAATCGAATCTTGAGGCTGGTTCTTCAGCCCGCTATCTCTATAACGAGGATATTCCCCATGGAGCTCAACCAGAAAGTAGCCGACTTCACGCTGCAAACAGACGAGGACAAGACCGTGAGCCTTTCGGATTTTGCCGGCAAGCCGGTCATCCTCTTCTTTTACCCCAAGGCCGACACCCCCGGCTGCACCATAGAGGCTTGCGGGTTCCGCGACACATTCAAAAAGCTGCTGTCGGCGGGCGCAGTGGTTTTGGGCATCAGCCGCGACACGCCGCGCGCCCAGGCCAAGTTTCGCGCGAAATACGACCTTCCGTACACGCTCCTTGCTGATGTAGACGAGAAAGTGTGCAAACAGTTTGGCGTGTTGAAGGAAAAGAATATGTATGGGATGAAAACGATGGGCATCGAACGGACGACCTTTGTGATCGGGCCGGACCGGACGTTGCTGCACATCTTCCCCAAGGTGACGCCGCAGGGCCACGCCGAGGAGGTTCTGGCGCTGATTGAGGGGATGAAGCGGGGTTAGCGGAGCTAGCGGGGCTAGGGAGTCGGCAAGTTTGCAGGATAGCAAGTCGGCGAGTGACGCGGAGTGGGGGTTGTGGGGCGCGAAAGGAAAGAGCCGGTGCGCGGGCGGCTGCTCGAGCGCGCGTTCTTTGAGGCGGCGCCGGAGCATGTGGCTCCGCGGCTGCTGGGCAAGGTGCTGGTCCATAAGACGGGCGGCGGAATGCTGGCCGGCAGGATCGTCGAGGTTGAGGCGTATCTGGGACCGCACCGGCAGCCGGCTGACCCCGCGGCACACGCGCATCGTGGACCAACGCCGCGGAACTCCGTTCTCTTTGGCCCCGCGGGACATGCGTACATCTATGCGATTTACGGACGCTACTTTTGCATGAACATCTCCTGCGAGCGGGAGGGCCGGGCTGGGTGCGTGCTGCTGCGGGCGCTGGAGCCGGTGGCAGGGCTCGAACAGATGGCGCGGAATCGAGGCCTCCCACCCTTTTCGTTCGCCACGGCGAACGAAAAAGGGTGGGGCAACCCGAAGATCGAACCGCCGATGGAGCGCGAGTTGGCGAGCGGTCCCGGCCGGTTGTGCCAGGCGATGGGGCTCACACGCGAGGCGCACAACGGGCTCGATCTCGTCGATGCGGACTCGCCGTTGCAGGTGCGGGACGACGGGACGCGGGTCGAGCGGGTTCTGGTGACGCGGCGAATCGGCATCCGGAACGCCGTGGAGCTGCCGCTGCGCTTTGCCATTCCGGGAAACGCTTGTGTTTCAGGGCCCAGGACGATCGTTGGCAAGCGCATCGTTTTGCGCTCCAGGTCTGCCGGTAAACTGAAGTCGTAATCGGCCCGGGGTCTCAAGACCAGACCCCGAGAGGATCCCTGCCAAGTGAAGCTCACTTCCCTGCTCCCATCGGCCGCTGCGGTTGGCTTGATGACCGCGGCCGTGCTTGCCGCCAACAGCGCTGTGCAAGCGACGCAAGACCAGCAGCAACCGGCCGCGCCGGCCAGCCAGCCGGCTACGCAGACCGCGCCGAATCTGCCCGGCGCGGCGACACCGCAGCCGGGTACGGCGCCCGAGGGCATGGAGCGGCCCATGCGCAACTATCCGCCGCCGACCAACCTGAAGGTGCTGCCCAAGAACCTGACGGGGCGCGAGGTGCGCGAGATCATGAAAAAGTGGGCCGGATCGCTGGGCGTGCACTGCGACACCTGCCACGTGGCGGAACCAGGCAAGATTGGCCCCGACGGACGGCCGCAGTTGAACTTCCCCGACGATTCCAAGCCGGACAAGCAGATCGCGCGGATCATGTATACGATGACGCAGCAGATCAACGCGGACACCATCAGCAAGGCCATGGACCTGGACACGGACGATATGGGCACGCCGGTGACGTGCGGGACGTGCCATCGCGGGCACAAGATGCCCGAGGAGTTCGTGATTCCGAAGGAAGAGCAGCCGGGAGGGCCTCCAGCGGGCGGGGCGCCGCCGGCAGGTGGTCCGCCAGCGGGCGCGCCGCCGATCCCGCCGGCGAATTAGATTGCCGGCCGTTAGAATTTGCGGCTTTGGCGACATCGTCTCTCAGGTCTCAAAAGCCGGACATGGGGCGCCCGGGTTTTCGTGGAATTACACTGCTCGGTATGCGGCTGTTCGTGGGAATTCCGTTGGCGGATGCGGCGGCGCGCGAGCTTGCGGCGGCGGTGGCGCGGATGCGGAGCCGCGAAAGTGTGGCGCGGAGCGGCGGGCTGCGCTGGACCGCGCCTGAGTCGTGGCACATCACGCTGCAGTTTCTGGGCAACGCGACAGCGGAGCAACTGGAGTGCCTGAGGGCTCGGCTGGGCGAGGTGCGCTCGGCAGCGGTACCCGTGCAACTGGGCGAGCTGGGCTGCTTCGATCGCGCGGGCGTGTTCTTTGCCAGCGTGAACGTGACGCCCGGCCTGGCCGCTCTTCAACAGCATGTGACGGCGGCGACGAACCTGTGCGGATTCGTGGCGGAGGTGCGGCCCTTTCATCCGCACATTACGCTGGCGCGAGCGAAGGGACAGGGGCGCGGGAGCGGGTTGCGGGAGCTGGCGGCCCGAGCCGGCAAAGGGCCTGCGTTCACGCGGTTCCTGGCGGGGGAGTTTGTGCTGTATGAGAGCCATCTGGAGGCCGACGGAGCGCGGTATGAGGCGAAGGCGCGGGTAGCGTTGAAAGACGGCGGGCAGTGAACGGCGGACGGTTCGCGGGTCCCGATTGCCGGTGAATGGCGGACGGCGAAGAGGCCCGAAGAATCCGGAGTTGGCGTTGAACCGGCCGCTACGCGCTGTTCCCTGGTAGTGACTCCAGTGAAGGGCAACTGAATACGCGTGATTTTCGATCTTTTTTGAGAACGCATTTGTCAGCCGAGAGAAACGCCGCATAGACATACGCATGGTCAAATTCTTGCGTTCGACGTAGCTAGTCGAGACATGGGCAGGGTCACGATCGCCAATGACGACCTTCATTTCGCAGCCAATGCACTTCGCCGGGCTATATCCCTTCTCTGGTTCGTCCGACGCGCCGTAAATCTTCTGGAGTGTGGCAAAGTCCACATCGGCACCAAAAGCATTCTCAACTGCTTCCAGATAGGGTTTGTGGCCGTCCGTTGTAAACTGCACACGTCCACGGACGCGGCGAGCAACATCCTGCATGAAGTCGTATGCCCATCCGCCATCACGACCGCCGACCATACAGGAGATGCACAGCTTTGTGAAGGCATCAATCGCTGTCCAAGTCCAAACGTCGCCCCAGCCTAGTGCCTTTTGCGCAGGCGAAGCATTTTTATGCTTGGCTCCCACGAACTGCCAGATTTCATCACACTGAATTCTCTTCGCCCGCACTTTGCGTACTTGCGCATCGTGATAGTCGGCTCATGCAATCCCGATCTCAGGGACCAGCTTCAGAACGGTGTTAAAGGCTACATTGCAGAGCCGCGCTGTAGAGCGAAGGGAATTGCCTTCCACGAGGGCTGCAATGATTCGGGCGCGTTCAGACGTACTCAACGGTTCATGCAATTATTATGCATGATCCGCTCAAGCATGTCGGGTGGAAAGTAGCTATTCTCGCGACAACTTTACAAGTCGGGGATCGCTTTCAGCATCATCAACAATCCGCGCGCGCCCTCCCGCAAATGGAGATGATCCCCGCTCTCGCTTGCCACGCATACCTGTCTCGATGAGGATTCTCCGAAGCCTTCTCCAGCGGGCTACCTCTTCTAGATCGAGACGCGGATTCTTTCGGGCGATTTCGTCAAGATCAATTTTGTGAGGCATAGCGTTTTCCCTTCGTTACATGAACTGACGGTAGTCTCCTGGGATATGAATAACCCCATAAGTATTCCGTTTCGCCATGTAGTCGGACAACAGGTCATGGTATGCTCTGATGGCTGAACACATCGATGCGTTGTCCCCGAAATCTTCGATCTCCAGATTCAGGACTCTCTGCAAAACGTCGATGGAAATTCCATATCCATGAGAGTGCCACTTCTTTGTGTCGTTCAACTGTTTACCGATGGTTGAGGCTCGGTCTTTTTTCATCCGAGCAGTTACCTTCAAGCCCCGCGTTTTCGTCTTCTTCCAGTTCTTGAATTTATACTTGACGAGCCATTCCTCCAGCGCGGCAATTGACAGCTCTCTTTGCTGCTCGTAATTGTAGAGTTCCGCCTGGTCGAAGCCGTCGATCAGAAGCTGAACTTCGGCAGCCGTGATCGTGCCCCTATTCGCCTTCTCAATCAACGCATTGTACTTCTCAACGTGACCCAAGGCGGAAACAAGCTGCTTCCCCTTAGAAGATTTGACCTGAGGATCAATTGGACCGAGCCGCGAATAGTAATCCATGTAGATCTCGTCCCCAGATAGCACAAATACAGTTCCTGCCGAGTATGCGTAATTAGGGACCACAAAATCGACGATGCGGTAATGCTGGCGCAGCGTTGCCACCATGCGCTGAACGGGCTCAAGATATCCACCAGGCGTTGTGAGCAGGACCACCAATTTTCGTGAGGCTGGCACTTGCCCGCACTTCTTTTCAACTATGGTGCGAAGGATATCGTCAACACCTAAGTATAGTGGGCCAGAGAAGCTGAGTGCATGCGCCCTAAAGTTCAATTCTATTGCAGACAGGCGTTCGTGCAGTTGCTGTTCGACAAACTCATTTGCCGTCACAGGAATCGGGGTTGCTGGAGCCGAAGTTGGCATGCTATTTCCCTTTATCAGCCCATCTAGAACGAGCCGCAAGCCTAGCAATCGCGCTGCGTCGCTTGGGGGTGAGCTTTGAGGCTCTCGCTTTGCCGCCCTTTATACCACCTTTCCGGCCAATTGTCGCCAAGTATTGTGAGATTGCACTCACACTTCCCGGTGACGCCTCTAGTTCTTCCGTTGCAAGTTTCACAGTCAAGGCTGCTGCCTTGTTCGGATCGGATGGCATTTTGCTTAAGCGCCTCATGCATCCAGTATTGCACCATTGGCCCTAGTTTTGCAAGCATAAGCGGCTCAAGCAAAATGAGTCACTACCTGTTCCCTGCCTCTCTTGGCTGGGAGCGCCGGCTGCGGGTATACTGAAGATTCGGCAAAGGGATGGCGCGCGACGCAGTGTGCGCTCCGGCCGCAGCCGCGGCGCCCGAAGACATAAGAAGAATCTGGAGTTGGATCATGGCACAAGTTTGCGACATCTGCGGCAAAGGGCCGCGCTTCGGCAATAACATCTCGCACGCGCACAACATTACACGGCGGCGCTGGAACGTGAACCTGCAAGCAGTGAAGGCGATCGTAAATGGCGCACCCAAGAAGCTGCGCGTGTGCGCGAGCTGCATCAAGAGCGGCAAGGTCGCGAAGGCGTAAGAAGCGGCGCGATTCGACCGATGGCGGAATCCGGTTGAAAGGCAAACCCCGTCCCATGTGGACGGGGTTTCATTGTGCGCAAAAGTGGATCAGTGCCGCTTGGTTATAGGCCACTCAAGCCGGAAAACAGATCCGATGTCGCTCACTCGGAGCGGTCTTCTGGTTGCGGATTCGCATCGGGGCGGTCAAGGAAAAAGGTGACAACCTCCTCAAATACCTGTTTCCCAACATTTACGGCGCGGTGAATGCGATCGCTCGGCTCAGACCAATCGGCTTCGCCAACAGCAATTTTCCACGGTATGACTTCTCCGTTGTCGCGGAATTCAATGTGCACGAGATCCCCGCTCAGAATTACCGACAGGCGATGAAAAGGATCGCGATGCCAGGGAGTAGCTTCGCCCGGGGCTAAGCGAAGCCGGCAGACGAGATAGTTTCCTCGATGATGCAAAACCTGTTGATTCGCGGCAGGTGTCATGGCCAGGTTCCTTTCCTTGCCACTTCTGACCCGGGCTTCCGCTGCTGACTCACTCCGCTCGGGTGAAGGTGAGCGAAGCGGAGTTGATGCAGTAGCGCAGGCCGGTGGGGCGCGGACCGTCGGGGAAGACGTGGCCGAGGTGGCCGCCGCAGCGGGCGCAGTTGACTTCGACGCGGCTCATGCCGAAGCTCAAGTCCTCGCGCTCTTCGACGGCTTTGGAGCCGGCGGGGAGCATAAAGCTGGGCCAGCCGCAACCGGAGTCGAACTTGGCGCCGCTCAGGAAGAGCAGCGCGCCGCAGCCGGCGCAGTGGTAGTTGCCGGTTTCGCGATTTTCCGTGAGCGTGCCGGTAAAGGGCCGCTCGGTGCCCTTCTCGCGCAGCACGCGATACTGCTCAGGCGTGAGCATGGCGCGCCACTCGGCTTCGGTGCGGACGACCTTTTCCTGCGAATCGCTCAAGGGGGCCTCCTGCGTGTTCGATGGCGCGATGGGGTACGGCGAGCCGCGTGGGGACCGCGTGGCTCAGGCGCCTTCTTCCATTGAAACAGACGGAAGCGCGCGGGCGCTCAGCCTTCGGCGACGAGATCAATCTCAATGAGGACGTTCCGGGGCAGGCGCGAAACCTCGACGGTGGAGCGGGCAGGCGCTTCGCCGTCGGACTCGAGATATTCGGCGTAGACGGCGTTCATGGCGGCAAAATCGGCGAGGTCTTTGAGGTATACGGTCGCCTTGACGACGCGGTCGAGGCTGCTGCCGGCTTCTTCGAGGATGGCCTTCAGGTTCTCGAGCACGCGCTTGGTCTGCTCGGCGATACCGCCGGCGACTACCTGCTGAGTGAGCGGGTCAAGAGGGATCTGGCCGGCTGTGAAGATGAGGTTTCCCACGCGCACGGCCTGGGCGTAGGGGCCGATCGCGGCGGGCGCGCCATCTGTCGTAATGATCGATCGTGTCATAGGCCGATTGTACGGCGGTTCCAGGGCAGCTCTACCCATTTTTAAGTGCCGCCAAGGCCGCTGCCCCCTGTTGGCCGCATCGACTTAAGTGAGGGAGCAACGGGAAACAGTAACCCCGGAACCGCGATAGGCCCGTTCACCCGGCCTGGACAGAAGCGGCGGGAAACCGGATTTACGGGGCTATGCGAACAGCGGCCGTGCGATGGGGAGGACCGAATTCACCGATCCCACCGCCGCGTGTATACACGTGAGGCTGCACGCGGCGAACTCGAGGCGCCTACGGCGGGAGATGCAGTTTCCATGGCCGGATGCGGAGGGACAACTTCGCGAGGGAATTGCCCCTTCCGGTTACGAGCCCCAAACTCCGGGCAGGAGAGAGGGCTTAGGCGTGCATTGCCGCCAGGATACCGCCGCCAAGCGCCATGGCCAGGAGCCAATAGGCGGCATTGATGGCGAAGAGATTGGCGCGGCGGTTTTCGAAAATGTGCTGCGTAAAGAGCGGCGGCGCGATAAAACCGGCCCAGCATATCACACCGATCTTTACGCCACCGCTGAAGGCGCTTGTCCCCGCCCACCCCTCGAGGTGCGACAACACAAACGACAGGAGCAGACAGGCGATACAAGACGCGATCAAGCCGAAAACCCTGCTTTTCTGTTTCGCCGCCTCAGCGAGTCCGACCAGGGCACTCCAGGACTTCCGGAAGATAACGCCGTACCACAGAATGCCTAGCACCCACTGAGCGATCGCCGAAACCAGGACGGCCATCGCGATGTGCTTGGAAAACACCACCGCAGAAAAGAGCCCTGAGTAGCTGATAAAGTGCATTCGTGAATCCTCCACTACGGGATTGATACACAACTCCGACCCACAGAAACCCCGCACAATAGGAATCGCCGCCAGGATCTGAAAGGAGTTGTCCCCAACTACTCTGCTGGAGGCCAGGATGTACTGTCAAGATAAATCGAGAGATGTGACGCAGAAGTGGTAATACGGCGGTTCTCCTGCAACTATGAGCCATTTCGGACAGTATTCAAGGCGGCTTTTTCTCGATGAAAAAGCCGCTTGGCGATTGTGCCTTGGTCTACACATGCAGGAGACCCGCTCTAGCCCGAGATGTGCGGGCGGGGCCAGCCGAAGCCGAAGAGGCGCGGTTCCAGGGCGGTGAAGCAGGCGGCGATCCCAGAGAGTTCCGGCATGGAATGAGGGCCGGGGCCGGAGCGGGCAGGCGCGCAATGGCTTCTTTCGCGGCTCAGTTCAGGATCGTGTTGTCGATGAGGCGAGTTGAGCCAACCCAGGCGGCGACGGCGAAGAGCGTGCCGGGCGCCGCGGTTTCAACCGGCAGCAGAGTGGACCCATCGACGAGGGCAAGGAAATCGGTGCGGACTTGCGGTTCGGCGGCGAAGATTTCCCGTGCGGCGGCGATCAGCGCTTCGGCGCGGCGCTCGCCTTGCGCGACGAGCGACTCGACGCGGCGGATGGCGCGGCTGAGGGCGAGGGCCTGGGCGCGCTGGGCAGGACTGAGATAGGCGTTGCGCGAGCTGATCGCAAGGCCGTCGGAATCGCGGACGATGGGGCAGACGACGATCTCCGTGGCAATGCGCAGGTCGGCAACGAGACGGCGCAGAACGGCGGCCTGGGCCGCGTCCTTCTGGCCGAAGAATGCGCGGTCGGGCTCGGCGGCGAGGAGCAGCTTGGCGACGACGGTGGCGACGCCGCGAAAATGGCCGGGACGGGATGCGCCGTCGAGACGATCGCCAAGGCCGGGGACTTCGACAAACGTGGAATCGGGACCGTTGGGGTAGAGTTCCTCGACCGAAGGGGCGAAGAGGACATCGGCGCCTTCGCATGCGGCGAGGCTGCAGTCGGCGTCGAAGGAACGCGGGTAGCGGGCGTAGTCCTCATGGGGGCCGAACTGCGTGGGGTTGACGAAGAGGCTGACGGCGACGTGAGTGCATGCCACGCGGGCGGCGCGGACGAGCGAGGCGTGGCCCGCGTGCAACGCGCCCATGGTGGGCACCAGACCGATGATGCTGCCGGGGGTGGAGCGTGCCGCGCGGGACCAGCGGCGGAGTTCGTCGACGGTACGAAGGATTTGCATCAGCGCCGATTCGATCCGGGGCTTAGCGGTTTGCTCGCGCCTTCGCCCGCATCTGAATCCGGACTGTCGCGGTCGATGCGGATCATTTTGTGCGCGGACTCGGGCAGGTGATAGCTCTCCGCATCCGACGGAAAGGCGCGATGCTCGACGTCTTCGCGGTAGCGCTCGATGGCGGAGCGGAAGAGCGCGGCGGCGTCGGCGTAGCGGCGGACGAATTTGGCCGGTGGCGCGAAGGTGAGATTCACGAGGTCGTGGAAGACGAGAATCTGGCCATCGCAACCGGGACCGGCGCCGATGCCGATGGTGGGGATGGGCAGCGCGGCGGTGATTTCGGCGGCGGCTTCGCGGGGAACGCCTTCGAGGACGATGGCGCCGGCGCCGGCCTGGGCGAGCGCGAGAGCATCGGCCCGAAGCCGGCGCGCGGCCTCGGCGGTGCGGGCCTGCACGCGATAGCCGCCCATGCGGTGTATGCTTTGCGGCGTGAGGCCAAGATGGCCGACGACGGGGATTTCGGCCTCAACGAACGCACGGACGAGCGCGACGCGCGGGCCTTCGATCTTGACGGCCTCGGCGCCGGCCTCCTTGACGAAGCGGACGGCGTTGGTTAGGGCTTCGGCGATGGCGCCGTGGTAGCTGCCGAAGGGCATGTCGGCGACGACGAGGGCGCGGCGGACGGCTCGGTGAACGGCGCGGGTGTGGTGCAGCATCTCGTCGACGGTGACGGCGAGCGTGTTCTCGTGGCCGAGGACGACCATGGCGAGCGAGTCACCGACGAGGATGAGGTCGATGCCGGCCTCGTCGGCGAGGCGCGCGGTGGGGTAATCGTAAGCGGTAAGAGCGGAGATGGGCTTGGCCTGGCGCTTCATTTCACTGAGCGCGGGCATGGTGACTTTGGGGATGGGAACGCCGGGCGGCGAGAGATGCGCGCTCGCGGGAGGCTGGGTAAGGCTCATGATGGGCTCCAGTGCCGCTCCGAAGACTCAGGATGCGGCCCGAACAAGTCCAGTATACGACAGAGATTCCCATGAAAACAGCGCGGTCTAATGGGTTCTTCTAAAGTGCTATAAGGATGAGAGCGGGCAGCGAGTGCGAATTGGAGCCGACTTGGAATTGCCCGGCGCGGCGGAGGAAAGAATGGCCTACGATCTTGCGATCGTGCTTCCCACTTTCAACGAGAGCGGTAACGTGGGTCCGCTGGTCGATCGGCTGGAGGGTGCGCTCAAGGGCATCCGCTACGAAGCGATTTTCGTGGATGACGATTCGCCCGACGGCACTGCGGACGTGGTGCGGCGGCTGGCCCGAGACCGCGATAACCTCCGCGTGTTGCAGCGCATTGGACGGCGCGGACTAGCTTCTGCGTGCATCGAGGGGATTTTGGCCGCGGCAGCGCCGTATGTTGCGGTGATGGACGCGGACCTGCAGCATGACGAAAGCATTTTGCCGGAGATGCTGCGCCGCATGCGCGAAGAGAATCTCGACCTGGTAGTGGGCTCGCGCAACATTGCCGGCGGCAGCATGGGGGAGTTTGCCAAGTGGCGCGTGAAGCTGAGCCAGCTGGGCAGGCGGTTCAGCCTGATGGGCGCGGAGCACGAGTTGAGCGATCCCATGAGCGGATTCTTCATGGTGCGCCTCGCAACCTTTGAGCGGTATGCCCACAGGCTTTCGGGGATCGGCTTCAAGATCCTGCTCGACATCGTGCTTTCGGCGGGGCCGGGGCTGCGCATCGGCGAAGTGCCTTATCGCTTCCGCCTGCGCGAACACGGGGAAAGCAAGCTCGACGTGCTGGTCGGGCTGGAGTACTTCGAGCTGCTGGTGGATAAGCACCTGGGCGATGTGGTGAATGTGCGCTTTGTGCTCTTCGGCATGGTGGGCGCTCTGGGTGTGGGCGTGCATCTACTGATTTTGCGCACGCTGCTCCAGGTTGGGGGGCTCAGTTTCGCCACCGGCCAGACCGTGACCACGTTCCTGGTGATGATCCTGAACTTCATCCTGAACAACTCCGTAACCTACCGCGACCGGCGGCTGCGGGGGTGGAAATTTCTCGGCGGCTTGCTTACGTTCTGCCTGGCTTGCGGACTGGGCGTAGCAGCGAACGTGGCCATCGCGAACGAGGCGTTCCGCCGCGGGGTGCCGTGGGTTCTGGCGGCTGTGACGGGACTGATGTTCACTGCGGTGTGGAACTACGGCGTGACCTCGATGACCACGTGGCGGCAGGCGCGGCGATCGAGCGAGCAGCGCGCCCGGCAGCGGATCGCGGCGGCAGCAAACGGAAGCGATGAGGAAGAGATGCCGGCGAAGACGACGTGAAGCGCGATGGCGCGGGCGCCTGCAATCGCAAGTTGCCCGCGTGCGCCGGAGCATCGCATACTGACAGGCAGAATGATTTCTCCATTCGCGACCGGGATTTACGCCGGGCTGGGCGCCGCGGCAGCCGTAGGTCTGGCGGCGGGCGGATATGCGTACGCATCGCTGTGGCCGGGTTCGCGCATCTTCGGCAAGGCGCTGATTGCGCCAGCGCGGCCGGGCGAGCTGGCGCTCACCTTCGACGACGGGCCCAATGCAACGTGGACGCCCAGGCTGCTGGATCTGCTGGAAAAGCATGACGTGCGGGCGACGTTTTTTTTGCTGGGCAGCCGTGCCGAGGCGCAGCCGGATCTGGTGCGGCGGATGGCGGTTGCGGGGCACGTGATCGGGGAGCACTCGTGGTCGCATCCCAACCTGGCGCGGATCTCTTCGAGCCGAATCCGGGAAGAACTGAAGCGAACGCAAGACATGCTGGAGCAGATTACGGGCGCGCAGGTCAAATTCTTTAGGCCGCCGTTCGGAGCGCGGCGGCCTGCTGTGTTTCGCGTGGCGCGCGAGATGGGATTGATGCCGGTGCTGTGGAACGCGATGACCTCGGATTGGAGCGAGCCCTCGGCGGAGCGGATCGCGGAGCGGCTGGCGAAGAAGATCGATGGACTCGAGCGGCGCGGCCGCGCGGCCAACATCGTGCTGCACGACGGCGGCCACCGCGACCCGGCCGCAAATCGCGCGCCGTCGGTGGCCGCAGCGGAGAAGCTCATCGCGCGGTATAAGGAGACGCACCGGTTTGTGACGGTGGAGGCGTGGGGCTGCCTGAAGTAGAGCAGACCCGCTTGCGCAGCTGAACTGATTCCCGTGAGCTGCACGAACCAAGACTCAGTGCGGGCGGGGCGCCTGGATTATTCCGCGTGAACCCCTTTGAACGCTTCGCGTGCGGCGGCGATGGTAGCGCGCACCTCGGCGTCGCCGTGGGCGGTTGACAGAAACGCGGCTTCAAACTGTGACGGCGGAATCCAGATGCCGCAATCGAGCATGGCGCGGTGGAAGCGGCCGAAAGCCTGGGTGTCGCTGCGGGCGGCGCGGACGTAGTTGGTGACAGGAGCTTTGGTGAAGAACCAGGTCCACATGGAGCCTACGCGGTTGGTGGTCAGCGGGATTCCTGCGCGGGCGGCTTCCTGCGCGACGCCTTCGGCTACGGCTTTGGCCGTGGCTTCGAGATGCGGGTAGACTTCATCCGCGTGTTCCTGGAGATAGCTGACGGTGGCCAGGCCGGCAGCCATGGCGAGCGGATTGCCGCTGAGGGTTCCGGCTTGATAAACAGGCCCCAGAGGCGAGACCAAATCCAGGAAAACACGCTTGCCGCCGAAGACGCCGACGGGAAGGCCTCCGCCGACGATCTTTCCCAGTGTGACAAGGTCGGGATCGAGGCCGTAGAGCTCGCACGCGCCGCCGAGCGCGACACGAAAGCCGGTCATGACTTCGTCGGCGATGAACAGAGCGCCGTGAGCGGCGGTGAGCTTGCGCAGGCCGGCCAGGAAGCCGCGCGCTGGGGGAATGCAGCCGGCGTTGCCCACGATGGGCTCGACGATGACCGCGGCGATGGTCCTGGGGTGGGCCGTGAAGGCGGCTTCGACAGCTTTGAGATTGTTGTACGGCACAGAGAGGGTGAGGCGTGCGATCTCCGTGGGGACGCCGGCTGAGCCGGGGATGCCGAAGGTGGCGACGCCGGAGCCGGCTTTGACCAGCAGCCCGTCGGCGTGGCCGTGGTAACAGCCATCGAACTTGACGATGAGCTTGCGGCCGGTCGTGGCGCGTGCCAGGCGAATGGCTGACATGGCGGCCTCGGTTCCTGAGCTCGTGAAGCGCATTGTTTCGATGGCCGGATAGCAGGCCGTGATGCGCTCGGCGAGGTCGGCCTCGGCGGCCGTGGAAGCGCCGAAACTCGAGGAATTGCGCGCGGCGCGCCGGATGGCTTCAACGACGGGCGGAAAGGCGTGGCCGAGGATCATCGGTCCCCAGGAGCCGAAGTAGTCTATGTAACGGTTGCCGTCAGCGTCGATAAGATAGGCGCCCCCGGCGCGATCGACGAAGGGCGGATCTCCGCCGACGGCGCGAAAGGCGCGGACGGGCGAGTTGACGCCGCCGGGGAAGAGGCGCTCGGCGCGGGCCTGGAGGGCCCGGGAGCGGGTGTGCTTCATGGCCGGAGGGCGAGAGATCATCGTGGGTTCAGTATAGAAGGCGGTGTCTCACAAGTTGAACCCTGTCCGGTTTCCCTGAGCCAGCTCTCTCTGGCTGGACTAAATGGAAGGAGGCTGCTCAGGCTCTTCAAATTCCTCGTTCAGCCACTTACCGAACGCCGCAAACTCCTCGTCGCGCCCCAGGAAGTCACGCACCATTTCTTTTCCTGGTTTTGACCCGCCCTGTTCGAGCACCGTTTTGCGATAGCGCGCGCCCGCCTCGCAGCCCAGCAAATCCGCGGGATCGAACTGCGCGAAGAAATCGAGAGCGATCACCTTGTCGAACATGTACGTGTAGTAGTTCGACGAGTAGCCTGTCAGGTGGCCAAAGCTTGCGTACATGCGGTTGCCCTCGAGCCACGTCCACGGCTGGAATTGCTTATAAAGTTCGCGCGTGACCACGTCGGGATCGATGCCTGCGGGATCCTGGTCGTGCAGGTTGAGCGAGAGCGTCGTGTAGTAGAGCTGCGTCCGGATCCAGTCCGCGCGCCCGAACGCGCCCGCCCGCTTCATCGTCCGGATCAGTTCGACTGGCAGCACCTCGTCCGTCTCATAGTGGCGCGCGAAGGCCTGCAGCAGCTTCTCGTCGCGGAAAAACTCTTCCAGCATCTGCGACGGCACTTCGATAAAGTCGCCTTCGGTCGCAAACCCCGAGAGTCCCGCCCACTCCGTGTGCCCGCCGAGAATGGCGTGCATCAGGTGGCCGAACTCGTGGAAGAACGTGACTACATCGGAGTATTGCAACAGCCCAGGATCGTTCGCGTCGCCCGCCGGGAAGTTGCAGATCAGCGCCGCCTCAGGCAGCGCGCGCCCACGCGCGCCGGTCACCACCGGCGCGGCAGAGAACCACTTGTCCTTGCCTTCGCGGGGATGCATGTCGAGATAGAACCGGCCCACGAGACGCCCGTCCTCGAAGACCTCGAAGGCAGAAACCGCCGGATCCCACACGGGCGCGTTCGACGGCCGGAACTCCACCTTGAACAGCTTCGCCGCCGTCTCCAGCACGCCGGCCTCGACCCGTGCGTAGGGAAAATACGGCCGTACCGACTGCGAGTCGAAGTCAAACCGCGCGCGCCGGAACTGCTCGTACCAGTAGCCGCGGCTCACGATGTCGATCTCGCTCAGCCCCGGTTGCCGCTCGCGCGCGAAATCGAGCACCAGCGCATGTTCGTGCCGCGCGCCCTCGCGGCTGGCCTCGTCCAATCTGGCTAAAAACGCGCGCACGTTCGCCGCCGACACCATCATCTGGTCGGCGGTCGCCAGATCGGCCCAACTGCGGAACCCGATCACGCCCGCAATCTCCTGCCGCGTGGCCAGCAGGTCCAGCAGGAGTTGCCGGTTCGCCGGATACGCGCGCGTGTTATAGGCGAGAAACATCCGCTCGCGCAGCGCCGCGCTCGCCGCAAAGGTCATCACCGGCATCATGTCCGGCGGATCGGTGGTCAGCGTCACTCGGCTCCCGCCGTCTTCGCCTTTTTGCGCCGGGTGGCGCGCGATGTAGTCGGCGGGCAGCCCCTCCAGCTCCTCCGGCGCCGCATCGATCGTCTTCGCGCCCTCCTGGATGTTGCGGCTGAACGCAAGCGAAAAGCCCGTAGCCTTGTCGTGCAGCGCGTGCAGGCGGTCGCGCGTCGCCTGGTCCTTATCCACGCCCGACAGCCGATAGCCGAGGAGCGTCCGCTCCACATAGTGCTTCGTCGCCGGGCTCGCGCCGTCCAGCTTGATGGCCACGAGAGCGTCGTATACTGCGCGATTCAGGCTCAACGCGCTTCCCGCCATGGCCACGCGCTGCGCCTCCGCCTGCGCCTGGTCGCGCACTCGCTTGTCGGCGGCCACTGAATTCAGAATCCCTGCCTGCGCGCCGGCCAGGTTCAGTTGTTCGATCGCCGTGTCGTAGAGCGCCAGCGAATTCCCGGGCGTGCGCTCGCCCTCCACGGCCAGCAGCGCAGCCAATGCATGCTCGTGAGCAGCAAGGCGCGCGCTCACCCATGCCGCCAGCGCCTCGGCCGACGCAGCGCCGCCCGCCTGCCACGCGTGCAGGTCATGGGTGGCAACGGTGCAGAGCGTCTCAGGATTCATTGCGGGGAAATCCTCCGAACTTCTAGACTAACAAGCCGCTTCGCGCCGCCGCGCCGCTTCGGCAGCCGCTACCAACCCAGCCCGGCGAGAGCCGAGTTGCCGGTGGGCCGTCAAGGGCGGGAGCGCCCCAGACCGGCTCAAACCCCGGAACACCGCCAACCCCTCCCCATGCCTGCCCAAAGCGCGCAGTTCGGCTCCGCCTCTACCCCGATGAGCGGCAGATCCGGAGGACCAAATTCCCTTAGTACGCGATATTTTCGTTGCACAACCGGCGAATCCCCTTTAACATGCGTCAATTGAAGGAAATGCCTTTCGCGGTCACCAGCACGGTCGATTCGGTGCCCGCGCCGGCTGTGGCTTTGCCGCGCCTGCGCGTGGGAAAGCTGTGTATCGCCGTCCAGGGCGCAACCCCTGCCGAGCTTCTTGCCCGCGCTGAGGCCGCAATTAAAGACTCTGTTTTCATTGAGTTCCGGATCGACTTCCTGGCAAAACCCGCCGCCGCGCTGCCCGAGCTCAAGGCCTTCCTGGCCCGCCGTCGCGACATCACGTCCATCGCCACCTGCCGCCGCAAGTCCTTTGGCGGTCGCTTCGCCGGGTCCCTGAACTCCGAGCTGGACATCCTTCTCAAAGCCGCCCAAACCGGCTTCCACATCGTTGATCTCGAAGTCGAGTCGGCCGAGCAGTGTACCCGCCCGCAACTGGCCAAGTTCCGCGCCGCCCTCCGCGCCGCCGGCACGTCCCTCCTGATCAGTTCGCACGACTTCACCCGCACCCGCCGCCCCGAGGGCCTCAACCAAACCGCCCAGCGCATCGCCGCCTACGAGCCCGAGTTCGTCAAGGTCGTCACCACGGCGCGCAGTTTGGCCGACAACCTTGCCGTCCTGCAGATGATCGAGGACCAGTCGCTCACCGCGCACGTGGTTGGAATCGCCATGGGCGAAGAGGGCCTAATCAGCCGCGTCCTCAGCCCGCGAGCCGGCGCCGCCTTCACGTTCGCCTCGGCCGCCGAGGGCGCTGAAACCGCTCCCGGCCAGGTCTCCGCGCGCACCCTCCTCGACGTCTACCGCCTGGAGCAGATTGACCAGGCAACCCGCATCTTCGGCGTGGCCGGCAATCCCATTGCCCACTCCCTTTCGCCGCTCATGCACTCCACGGCCTTCCGGCGCGAAAACGTCAACGCCGTCATGCTTCCTCTCAAGGTGCGCTCTCTCGACGACCTGCTCACTGTCGTCCGCGACCTGCCCCTGGATGGCGTGGCCGTCACCATGCCGCTCAAGCAGGAGGTTCTGCCGCACCTGGCCAACATGGACCCCCTCACCGCCCGCATTGGCGCCTGCAACACGCTGCGCACCGGCGCTGACGGCAAGCTCTACGGCTTCAATACCGATGTTGCCGGCGTGGTTCGCCCGCTGGAACGGCGCATGAATCTCCAGGGAGCGCGCATCCTCGTCCTCGGCGCGGGCGGCGCGGCGCGTGCCGCGGTCTTCGGCCTCGTCGAGCAGGGCGCCGAGGTTTACATCGTGAATCGCACGCACGAGAAGGCCGTCGCCCTGGCGCGCAAGGCCAAGGCCCATGTCCTTCGCCAGAGCCTGCTGGCCAAAAGCCGCTTCGACGCCATCATTAACACCACGCCCTGCGGCATGGCCGGCGTCAAGCAGCAGCTCCCCGTAAAGGAGAGCGAGCTCAACGCCTCGCTCATCTTCGACCTGGTCTACAACCCGCTCGAGACCCCGCTGCTCGCGCTGGCCAAGGCGCGCGGCCTGGCCGCCATCGGCGGCCTCGAGATGTTTGTCCAGCAGGGCGCGCGCCAGTTCGAAATCTGGACGGGCAAGCCCGCTCCCGAAAGCGAGATGCTCCACGTGGTCGAGCTCGAACTCCGCCGCCGCGCGCAATAACCTGTGAGTGCCCCAGGTCCCTCGCATTTGGGGACCTGGGAAAGCACGAACTGGGGACCGCGAGTTCTTTCACCGAACGTGGGTGCCCATCCTTCCGCCTCCTTCTGCGGAAGGGTGGGATAGCACGAACCCAAATCAACCGGTCTTGTATCAGGGCTTGTCTTCAGCCATGCCGCAAACCGCACAAAACGTGAGCGGGCTTTAGCCCCTGCACCATTGACCGCCGAGAGCTTACCGGTTCAAGGAGGGTGATGGATGAGGTCCGTGGTCTCCCAGGTCCTCCGCCGCTGCGGACGCACCTGGGGCACCCAGATTCCGGTGCTGGAACAAAGACGGGCACATGTGCCACCCGCCCAACTCAGCGAAGGAATCACAAGCACTATCAGGTGAACCACATTGTCAAGGAATACGCTCGGCATGAGAATGGAATTTGCATCAACACCTGCGTCGCTACTTGACCGAGTCCGACTATCGGTACAATAGGAAAGAGACGGATTCTATGCGGACCGTCCACGCTCTGAAAAGCACGACCGGAAAGCGGTTGATGCCGCGGGACTCAAGACAGCCGAATTGAAAGGAACGAGACGAGATTTCAAAGACCCTAAAACGGCGAAAGGCCAGCCTGCCAGCTGACCTTTGTGCCTACAATCTAAACTCTGTCGGCGGCCTCTCCCACGATGCCAGACCCAACACGATAAGTGTATCATAGGGGGCTGCCGTGAAGGATTGGAAAGAGTTTCGCTTCAAAATTGACGGGGAAATCGATGGCGTGAAGATCACGCCATACACGATGCCCCTGTCCCGTCTTGCCCTTTATCTTATCGACTTGGCGCAGCTTCTCGGTCACAGCGAAAGTGTCCACCTTATGAAGGTGGACGAAGGCAGTGCGGAGCCCGTCTTTTACGTTGACCCGGAAGAAGAATCCAGAGTCATCCATCAGGTGAGAAACGCACAAAAGGGAATGGGGCCTCGAAACGCCAACAGAGCGTACAAGAAGTTGGATACATTACTACGCCACGATAATGCGACTGGGCGCATCTTCGACGCAGTCAAGAAGGCCGAGATCATAGAGTTTCCGGGCAATAAAGCGAACATCCCGGAGATCTACGAAAACATCCGCGAGAGAGCGTCTGTAACGGGAGAACTTAGACGGGTCGGCGGTTTCGATAAAACGATTCCGATCCATCTGCTGCGAAAGGACGGCGCAATTCTGTATTGCGAAGCCAACGAGCAGCTTGCGAAGCAGCTTGCTCCATACTATTCCAAGCCTATTAGGATTCATGGAATCGCGACGTACAGCCGGGGAAATGAAGGCAAGTGGAAAATGGAGAACTTTAAAATTCAATCCTTCGACGAGGCGCCGCTGATCGACGAGAGCTTCATTGAAACGATGGACAAACTGCGGTCCATTGAAGGAAATGAGTGGGCCGAGGTCGCCGATCCGTTAGAAGAGTTGCGGAAGATACGACACGGCGAGGAGATGACGCAACAATGATTATCTTCGACGCCTCTTATCTGGTGGTATTTCTCAACAAGAACCCTGAACCAGCGAAGGATCGCCAGGGGAACCCTGTGACCCGGTTTAAAGAGCGTGTCGAATATCTTGCAAGCTCCTTGAACTCAACCGGCGAACAAATCGGGATTCCTACACCGGCAATGGCAGAAGTTCTAGTGAGGTCTGGGAAGGGCAGAGCCCAATTCGTTTCGATTCTTAGTGATCGTATGCGGTTCCAGTTGCTGCCGTTCGATGCGCGAGGAGCAATAGAGGCTGCCGAACTGATAGCGCTGATTAAGTCCAAACACGAGACGTGGGGAACCCACGCAAAGGTTAAATTCGATATCCAGATTGTTGCGACTGCCAAAGCTGAGGATGCGACCGCCATCTATTCTGACGATCAGGATATTGAGAACTTTGCGAAACGATTGAAAATCCCGGTGATGAGAATATGTGACCTGCCAGTTCCGCCGCCAAAGGAACCTCCCGCCATCGAAATAGGACCATCGGGCGAGCAGGCGCAATTGTTCGACCTAACGCCGCCACTGCTCCAACCGAAGCCGACAGCTGCACCGGAAGAATCCGCAGTGCCCAACGGAGCGCCGGACGGCCCAAAGCCAGAATCAGTGATAGACGCCCCAAGGCCAAGCGCCAAAACTTCCGACGAACGAGAAGCCAATTCCACACATCCCGCTCCCGTCCGAGGAAGTGACGAAGGACGTGCTGAAGGTGAGGCCGCCGGAGAGGCCGCAAAACAAGCAAGGGGAGAACCGCCCGCGAAAGAATAAATGACCCAAAGACCATACACCAAACCAGGCAGACTTGCCGATGTGCTTGCGCTCATTCAGGTGCTTGCACTTGACCCGGATACGGCACGCAGCGAAGACGGAATGACAAAGGAACTCCAAGGCCAACCGAAGTCAGCCGCAAAATGGTTTGAAGTGGCAAAAGAACACCGCGAGTTTTTTAGGGTTGCTGCGCATGAACATGGACTGTCCCTCGTTGCGCGATACGTGCTGCCAAAAGACGGAGAAAAACGCCCTGCCCTTCCCCCCGACTTTGTTGGGGCACTCCTCCAGACAGCTATTACTATTCACGATCGCCAAGTTAGCGCCGCCGAGTGGTGGAAGTCATTGATGAACCCAATTGCTGTTTTATTAGCCGCGATTGTCGGGGCACTTGCTGCGCTTGCTGGGTCGTGGATCAATCATGGAAGCTGCAGGTAACTGCGTTTGTCAATGGCACAATCCCGCAAATTCGCCCCAACCCACTGAAAACACTCGCAAAAACCCCTTCACCAACTTTGCCGATCATTTCGCCCTACCCGCGGCATAATCGCTTCATAAATCCAAATCCAGGCATTCGTCTTTGCCGTCGGCCCTTTTTCCCATCTGGAGCTGCCGCCGGACGCCTCGAACTGCCCGGGAAATTCAGGTAACTCCAATGATTTGACGCCTTTACAAAAGAAGGCTCTTTAGAATCAAGAACTTACAGAGATGGCCGCCTCGCAACCCCTTTGCCATGACGTACTTGGCTTCAAAGATAGGGGGGAGTCGGGGTGGAGCAATCGAAAGGGAAACAGCGATGTTGTATCCGGAATGTCGGCACGTCATGACCAGCGGCAAAAAGTGTGAGGCGCCAGCCCTCAAGGGCGAGCATTTTTGCTACTACCACACCAGGCTTCACATTGCCGCCAAAAAACAATCCACGCCCATGGACTCGATCGAGATCCCCGTCATCGAGGACCGCTGTTCCCTTCAGCTCGCTCTTGCCCAGGTCCTCAAGGCGCTGGTCAACGGCAAAATCGACCGCCATCGCGCCGGGCTTTTGCTCTACGGCCTCCAGATCGCTTCACAAACCGTCGATCGCAGTCGCGTTTCGAGTCTGGGCCAGGTCGTTAAATCCATCACTCGTACGCGCGACGGCGACGACCTCGCCCCTGAAAGAATCAACTGCGAGCCGGCCTACGACAGTTGCGACACCTGCCCCAGGGCCAAAATATGCCCCGACTACGATCCCGAAGACACGTCCGGTCCCGACGAAGACTAAGTCTTCATTTTCGGAGCCTGTTCTGAGGGCAGCCGAAGAATCCGTGTTCGCTTGCCCACTCACTTATCTCCTGCGCTAACCTTGTCCTCGGAGGATCTCCGATGCGCGCAGCCGTCTTCGACTCCACCTCTTCTGCTTCCGGCGCTTGGCTTTCCATCGAAGAGGTCCCGCGACCGCAGCCGCAACCTAGCGCCGTCCTCCTCAAGGTGATCGCCTGTGGCGTTTGCCGCACCGATCTCCACATTGTCGAGCGCGATCTGCCACCTCTCCACGCGCGCATCGTCCCAGGTCATCAGGTTGTGGGCGAGGTGGTGGAGGGCGCAACGGAGGTTCTGCCCGCCGGCACGCGCGTGGGCGTCTCCTGGATCGGGGGCGTGGACGGCGACTGCTGGTTCTGCCGCCACGGCATGGAGAACCTCTGCGACCGCCCCGTCTTTACCGGCTACTCGGTCAACGGAGGCTATGCGGAGTTCGCGGCGGTGCGCGCCGATTTCGCCAATCCGCTGCCCGCGGGCCTCGATCCCATCGCCGCCGCCCCTCTGCTCTGCGCCGGAGTCATCGGCTTCCGCAGCCTGCGCGTAGCGGGCGTCGAGCGTGGAGAGCGCGTGGGCCTCTACGGCTTCGGCAGCTCCGCCTCGCTGGCTATCCGCGTCCTGCGCTCCTGGGATTGCGAGGTCTACGTGGTCACGCGCGGCGAGCAGCACCGCAAGGCCGCCGAATCGCTCGGCGCCACGTGGGTCGGCGACGAGGACGCAAAGCCGCCCGCCGAGCTTGACCGCGCCATCACCTTTGCGCCCTCGGGCAAGGTCGTCGTCAGCGCGCTCGCCGCCCTGCGCAAGGGCGGAGTCGTCGCCATCAACGCCATTCACCTGGACCGGATGCCCGCCTTCGACTACGACCGCCTGCTGTGGGGCGAGCGCCAGTTGCGCAGCGTGGCCAACATGACGCGCGAGGACGCGCGCGACTTCCTCGCCCTGGCGCGCGATCTCGCGCTTTCTCCCGCCGTCCAAACCTTCCCGCTCGACGACGCCAACCGCGCGCTCGAAGCCGTCAAGCACGAAACCGGCTCCGGCTCGGCCGTAATCGTCCTCTAGTGAACGCACGGAGGAATTTCGCGGCAGAGGCAAGAAACCATGGGACGAACGGCCTTATCGCGGCAACGTGCGTGGCGGCTTGCGCGTCAGGTGCCAGATGGCGAGCGCAAGAGCCAGAGCGCCGAGCCCAAAGGCCAGCGCGGCCATCTCGCCGCGATGAATCCGCCAGCCCTTCCACACGGCCAGGGCAGCGGCCACGAGCATCACGAAGCCTCGAAACCGGTTCATTCCCGCGCCTTTCTCTGCGATTCGTCTCCGCGCCGCCAGTCCCATTCATCCTAACCCTTGCCGATGCCGGATTGACCCCCTGTCGAGGGAGTGCCTATGGTGGGTAGGTGATGCCAAGCCAGGGAAAGGATCTCTCCATGCCCGATTCCGTAGCAACCACGCCCGCCGCGCCGCTGAAAAAGACCGCCCTGAATGTGACGCACCGGGCCTTGAAAGCGAAGATGGTCGACTTTGGCGGATGGGACATGCCGGTCGAGTATCCGGGGCCGGGCGGAGGGCTGATCGCCGAGCACCTGGCGGTGCGCACCGGCGTGGGCCTGTTCGACGTGAGCCACATGGGCGAGATCCAGTTTCGCGGGCCGGGCGCGCTGGCCGCCGTCGAGCACATCACCATGAACGACGCGGCGCGGCTCCAGGATGGGCAGGCGCACTACTCGGCGCTGCTTACGCCGCAGGGAACGTTCGTGGACGACATCCTGGTGCACCGGCTGGGCGCGAACGATTATCTGCTGGTGGTGAACGCGGGCACCAAGGACAAAGACTTCGCCTGGATTCGCCAGCAGGTGGGCGGATGGCCGGGGATTCACCTGAACGACTACTCCAGCTACTACTCGCAACTGGCGCTGCAGGGGCCGCGCGCGCTGGAGACGCTGAGCAAACTGACGAAGGTGGACCTGGCGGCGATCAGGAATTATTGGTTTGTGTGGGGAACCGTGGCCGGCATTCCCAATACGCTCATCGCGCGTACGGGCTACTCGGGCGAGGACGGGTTCGAGGTGTACATTCCGTCGGACGAGGCGGCCACGGTGAAGATGTGGGATGCGCTGATGGAGGCGGGCGCGGAGTTCGGCATCCGGCCGTGCGGGCTGGGCGCGCGCAACACGCTGCGGCTCGAAGCGGGGATGAGCCTCTATGGGCACGAGATCTCGGAGGAGATCAACGTGTTCGAGGCTGGGCTCGATCGCTGGCTCAAACTGGACAAGGGCGATTTCATCGGTCGCGATGCGTTATTGGCGGTGCAAGCCGCGGGAGGACCGAAGCGCAGGATTGTGGGGCTTGAGATGATCGAGCGGGGCATCGCGCGGGATGGGTACGAAGTGCACGATGTTGACGGCAACCGGATCGGAACGGTGACGTCCGGGAGCCCCGCGCCGTTTTTGAAGACCAACATTGCGATGGCGCTGGTGCCCGCATCCGTGGCCGCCAGCGGCGCCGATGCGATCGTCGAGTGCCGCGCGAATCGCGTGCGGGCGAAGCAGGTTCAGCTGCCGTTCTACAAGCGGGCGAAGAAGTAGCGCGCACGCGTCCAATTCCCTCCACCTATAGGTCACAAAAGCCGGAGCGTGGCGCTACTTAAAAAATCGTCGCATCGGGAGCTCGCGGAAAACTGCACCTGCAGGTGGAGCGATCGGCGGAATTTGTGACTTGCAGGTCGTCGAAATTCAGTGAAATCGTCGAATCGCCGGTTCGCGGCGCAGTTTTTCCCGCACCGCAGACGGAGTTTTGCCGCATACGCGGGTTTTGGCAGACTGCTTTTGTCCTGAGGTAAGTCGCCGATCGGAAATAGGTTGCCGAGCGTGTAGGTCTATCGCAAGCGTGTGGCGGCAATTAACTAGCCGCGCTGCGCGTCACACCTGCATCACTTCGGCTTCCTTCTTCTGCGCGAGCTCTTCCATGCGGTGGATTTCGGCGTCGGTCATCTTCTGTACTTCGTCGAAAGCGCGCTTCTCGTCGTCTTCGCTGATCTTCTTATCTTTGGTGAGCTTCTTGAGGGCTTCGTTGCCGTCGCGGCGGACGTTGCGGACGGCGGTGCGGTGCTCTTCGAGGACCTTGTTGAGGTGCTTGCAGACCTCGCGGCGGCGCTCCTCGGTCATGGGCGGAACGGGAACGCGGATGACCTTGCCATCGGAGATGGGATTGAAGCCGAGGTCGGCGATCTGGATGGCTTTTTCCACTTCTTTCAGGATGGTCGGGTCCCAGGGAGCAATGGTGATGAGTTGCGGCTCGGGGGCCGAGAGCTGCGCGAGCTGGTGGATGGGCGTAAACGTGCCGTAGTAGTCGACCTTGACCTGGTCGAGCATGTGCACGCTGGCGCGGCCGGTGCGGGTGGAAGCCAGATTGGCCTGGAAATCGGCGACGGCGTGGTCCATGCGGCGTTTGAGGTCGCCATAGAGGTCTTTGAGCGCCGGATGACCGGCCATGAAAGATGACATTGGGAATCGTCCTCAGTGCGAAAGTCGGCGCGAAACCGTCAACGGCTTATTCTACAACCACCCGGTCAAGGCGCCAGTGTTTGCAACACGTTATGTGACGACCGCGAGGCCGGTGGAGGCGGCCTGCTCGTGCGCGTGGTAGCTGGAGCGGACGAGGGGGCCGGATTCGACGTGGCGGAAGCCCATACAGAGGGCTTCGTGCTTGAGCTCGGCAAACTCGCGGGGGGGGTAGAGCCGCGCCATGGGCAGATGGTCGCGCGACGGGCGCAGGTACTGGCCGATGGTGAGGATGTCGCAGCCCACGGAGGCGAGATCGCGGAAGACGTCGAGCAATTCATGGGTTTCTTCGCCGAGGCCGACCATCACGCCGGACTTGGTGAGCCCGGCGGGCCGCAGCTCTTTGGCGTAGCGTAACAATTCGAGAGATCGCTCGTAGCGCGCGCCGGAGCGGACCACGCGATAGAGGCGAGGAACCGTCTCCGTGTTGTGATTGAGGACGTCAGGACGTGCCTCGACGACGATGCCGATGGCTTGCCGGTCGCCCTGGAAGTCGGGGATGAGGACTTCGGCGCGGCAGCCGGGAGCCTGGCGGCGAATCTCGGCGATGACAAGGGCGAAGGCGCGCGCGCCGCCGAGGTTGTCGTCGTCGCGGTTGACGCTGGTGACGACGGCGTGTTCGAGGCCGAGGGCGGCGACGGCCAGGGCCACGCGGCGGGGCTCGTCGAAGTCGATGGGCTGGGGACGGCCCTTGGGCACGGCACAGAAGCCGCAGCGGCGCGTGCACAGGTTGCCGAGCATCATGAAGGTGGCGGTTTTATGGTGCCAGCACTCGCCGATGTTGGGGCACTGCGCGCTTTCGCAAACGGTGTGGAGCGAGAGCGAGCGGGCCAGGCGCTTGAGATCGTGGTAGTTCTCGCCCATGGGGGCGCGGGCCTTGAGCCACGGGGGCTTGGGCGCGGTCACGCGGCGCGCGGGCTCGATCTGGACGAGATCGCTCACGCTCTTATTGTAGCGGCGCAGAGAGTGCCCGATTCTCCAGGAGGCTGCCGCTCACTGGGGTTCGCGTCCACTTTGCGGTCTTGAATCCCTACAGCGTGCTTCAAAAAATGGTTGCGTTGATTTCCGTTGTCATCCCTCAAGGGCTAAAGCCCCCGTATTCTCCTGCATTTTTCGGCCCGGCTAAAGCCGTGCCCTTGTTACAAAACTTATTTTAAAAAACACGCTTCATACGCCATGGGGGAAAATGCGTCAGCGCAACTTTTCCCGCAGGTCCGTGCGCATCAGATAGAGGAAGATGACCAAATTGAGCAGTCCCTGGACCAGAGACGAGGAGTTGTGCTGGGTTGTGTAGGTCCATAGGAGCAAGCCCACCAGGAGCGCAACGGCGGCAAGCGAAAGAGCCCAAGCCCAGCGGAGCAGCAGCAGCAAGCCCAGCGCGCCGGCGATAAAGAGGACGGAGAAGAAAAGATAAACCGGCCCGAAACGGTGATTGACGACGCTCACGATGGAAATGAAGGCGAGCAACAGCATGTAGAAGCTTATGGCGATGAGGCCTGGGAACTGGAGCAGCAGAGGCCGCTGCGCCTTCCGCGGTACGCGCTGAGGAAGCTTGGCGGGAGGGGGAGCCTGCGTCTTGGTATCGGCGTTCATAGCGTGTGCAAGTAGGCCAGCAGGTCGTTGAGCTGCTCGCCGGTGAGCGGTGTGGAGGGCATCATCTGCCGGCCATAGAGAATGACAGCGGTGAGGCGCTCGTCAGTGGGCGGCGCGCCGGAAGGCATGGCCTTGAGCCTGGTGAGCGCCTGCAGGCCGGGCCCGTGCAGGGACATGGTCGAAGTCGGATAGTGGCAGCGGGCGCATTTGGCCTGATAGACCGCCGCGCCGCGCGCCTCCTGGGGCGTCCACTCGGAGGAGAGCTTGGACGGCGGCAGGGAGCGGCAGCCGGCGAAACCGAACGCGAGTGTGGAAAGTGCGTAAGACATAAGAAGAAACCGAACGCGCATTTGCATCCATGATACAGCGGCTTACGCGGCGTGCAGCATTTGCATTTGGAAGTTGTTCGCGTTTTTGCCGAGGCTGGAGAGCGAAAATCCCACCGGCAGCATGAAAGACCGCGTGGCGCCGGCCATGATGGAAGCGGCGGAAGCGGATGGGCGGAAGAGTCTGGGTCCGCACGCGAGCGTGGCGACCGTGCTGTGCGATACGGGGATGAAGCTGATGCGAACGTATGGGGCCGCGCTCGACAGGCCGGCGGCAGATCTGTAGCGGTTACTCCGCCGCGGCGATGGCTTCGGCGATGCGGTCGATGGCCTGCTCCCCGGCGCTGCTGCCGGGATAGCGGCCGTTGACGAGGATGGAAAATGCGAGGGTGCGGCCGCTCGCCGCCACCAGATAGCCGGAGAGCGCGTTCACCTCGTTCAGCGTGCCGGTTTTGGCCCACATCCTGCCTTGGAGCGGCGAATCCCTGAAGCGGTTGTCGAGCGTGCCATCGACGCCTGCGACGGGCAGGGTATCGCGCCAGGCCGCGCCCCAGGGCTGCCGCGACGCGTAGGACAAGAGGCCGGTGAAGGCGCGGGGAGAGATTTTGTCGCCGGGACTGATGCCCGAGCCGTCGTAGAGGAAGAAGTCCGCGTCGCCGACGCCTGCATCGGCGAGGAACTGGCGCACCACGCGCGCGCCCTGCTCGAAGCTGCCGTCGGTCCCGTAAAACTTGCCGAGCAGGCGCAGGAGCAGCTCGGCGTGTAGGTTCAGGCTGGTCTTGTTCATGACGGCGATGTCTTCGGCGATGGGCACGGAGCGGTGCGCGCCGAGAACGCGGCGGTCCTCAACCGGAGCGGCGATGGTGGAGGGCGCAATGGGCGTGAGCTTGAGCGGCTGCTCGCGCTCTTGGGCGAAATCGCCCGTGCCGGCCGGATCCTTGTGGCGCGACTCGGCGCCGCCGGTAACCTTGATGCCGCGCAGCAGAAGGGCCTGCTTGAATGCCGCGGCAGCGAACTGGGCCGGATCCTCGACGGCCAGCGAAACATGGAGCCCGCCGGCGGGCGCGGCGCCCCAGGCGCGCACGTACATGGAGCCGGGACGGCGCTCGATGCCGGGGTGGGCCTCTTCGCCGGGCTGGACGGGCGTCATGCGGTTGTCGAGAGCGTAGTAGTCCACGTCGGGCGTCCATTGGGCTTCGGTCGCTGCGGGCGTCGAGGCATCGGCGGCGATGGAAAGCTCGTCGGCGTTGTCGTTGAAGGTGAGCGCGGAGACGGGCGCGCCGTAGCTCCATTGCAGATCGTCCCAGGCCCAGCCTTGCGCGTAGGGCTCGTTGAGAAAGAATGTATCGTCGCCGATCACGGCGCCATCGACCGTACGCACGCCAGTTTCCTCCACCTGCTGGGCGAGCAGATCGAGGACGGCCATGGCGGTTCGCGGGGCAGAGGTGGGAGCTTCGTTAGGCTGGGCTTCGGAACCGGGCGGAGGAGTTGCGGGCGCGGCGCCGGGTTCGACGTAGGGATAATGGCGGGCGCTGATGGTGGGATCGCCCACGCCGAGCAGGGTCAGGTCGCCGTGCAGCGTGCCGGCGGCGTCGATTTCGCCATCCGCGACCACGAAGGTGGTCCATGTGAGGGTGTCAACGGGCAGCAACGCATAAGCCGCGGCGGTGGTGGTGAGCTTGGCGTCGGAGGCGGGCGTAAACAGGCGAGCGTCGTTGAGGCCGTAAAGCGATTGGCCGTCGAGGGTGACGACGCTGATGCCGAAGCCGGCGTGGCTGAGGGCGGGATCGGCGAGAATGGCCTGGATGCGGGCGTCGAGCGGGCCGGTCGAGGGCACGGGGTGCGCGGCGGGATGCGGGTTGTGGCGGGCCTGGGCCGGGGCTTGAGCCTGCAGCGCCGCAACGCAGGCCAGGAGGCCGCAGAACGCTGCTGCCAGAATGCGCCTGAAAGTACGCATGCCCGGAGTGTAGCAGGAGGCCGAGGCGGGGCGGCGCTTTTGGCCGAGATCCTTCGGCGAATGGGGCGCCTGAGTCGAGCCTCGGGTTCCAGACAAACGCAGGGGGCGCTTTGTTGGTTTAAGGTGACCGAAGAGTTACTGGAGGTTTGGGGACGAACCGCCCGTTATCGCGCATGTGAGGCCGCAGTGGAGAAGCCGCAGGCACAATGTGCTGCAATGTAATGTGCGTCTAACTTATTGCAAGCGGCGGACGCGCGGCAAGCGTCCGAAGGTTTTGTCAAAAGTGATCATCTCGCTGGCACCAGACACGAAGGAAATTTCTGAAATTAGGTGATCGGCGAAGCCTACCGCGCCCTTGCGGGAGGCTTTCAAGGCCTTCCAGGCCAAGGCCGGTGACTCGACGACTACCCCTCGTGTCTGGAGAAGGCTTTCGATGGTGCTCAGGATTCTTTCTCTGTCCCATCTGCCACGAAGCACCCATGACAGTTCCGCAAGCACAATGAGAGGGACGAATACTCCGCCCGTGGACCCGGCTTGCGCAAGAGCAGAGCGTGCTTTCGCTGCCTGCGCTGTGTCATCGTTCAGATAAGCTCGAGCCCAAACGTTGGTATCGGCTGCGAGCATCACCATTTCCTCCGAGCCTTCGCTGCATCCATTTGCTCGAAAGTCATCATGCTTTTGGATTGACCGCCCTGATCGGCCATTCTCCAAAGATCTTCGAGGTCATACAGGACCGGCTCGACATGAACGGCACCGCGGAAAGGGATACTGAACCGGATTCGGCTGCCTCTTTGGACTCCAAGGCGCTTTCGCAGTTCCTTGGGCAGGGTTACCTGCCCCTTGGAGGTAACTGTAGCTTCAACGGTAGTAGCGGGTTTGAAAGAGGTTGAGGACATCATTCAATCTCCTTACATTCTAATACAAATTGCCTTACATTACAATGAGCCGCGCGCGGCTTGCAAAAATAACCGTAGGCTGCCCGGTTGAAACCAAAACTATGCCGAGCGTAACCAGCGATGCCGGCCAACCGGCAGTAGCTCCCCAAAGGGCGTTACTTCCGGATCGGCGACGATCCAGCCACTGCCCAGGAAAATGGCCTCAATGAACGCTTTGTCCTGCTAACAACGGTTGGCACGTTTGCATCTTGATGTTTCCGCGAATTGGCCTACTCTAGGTAAATGAGCAAACGGATCCCTACTCTCATCACGCATGGACCGGAGATGGCGTTAAATCTCCATGCAGCGAATAATAGGGAGAGGGCAGCGGCGGCCTGCCACTCTCCACCAAAGATGGCGAACAGACCTAGGCGCCGGGATATCACAGCCAACCCGCCGGCTTTCTGCTAAACTCCCTGCGTTTCCCGTTTGGAGGAGTTCCATGGCTTCATTGAAAGTGACACGCTTGCGGAAGCGCTCGTTGATGCTGGGCATTCTGGCGGTATTGGCTTGCGTTGTGGCAGGCTCGCGGGCCAACGCACAAGCGCAAGGTCTCATCGATGCGGCTTACAAGGGCGATTTGTCCCGTGTCAAGGCGCTGCTCGCTGCCGGGGCCGATGTGAACGCCGAGGGAGACCACGGCTGGACCCCGCTGTATGCGGCCTGCCTTGGCGACCACTTCGATGTGGTGCAGGTGCTGCTTGCCAAGGGGGTCGAGGTCGATGGCCACGCGAAAGATGGATTTACCCCGCTGATGATGGCCTCCTCAATCGGCGACCTTGATATCGTGCAGGCGCTGCTTGCCAAGGGGGCCAAGGTCAATGCCAAGACCACAGAGGATGATGGCACGACCGCGCTGATATTGACCTCAGAAGAAGGCCACGCTGAAGTGGTGCAGGTGCTGCTTGCCAAGGGGGCCAACGTCAACACGAAGAAGAAGGATGGCGGGACCGCGCTAATGATAGCCGCCTACAAAGGCCGCCTTGAGGTGGTGCAGGCGCTGCTCGCCAAGGGAGCCGAGGTCAATGTTCAAGATAAAAGAGGCTGGACCGCGCTGATGTATGGCACCGATAACGAGGACCTCGGTGTGGTGCAGGCGCTGCTCGCCAAGGGAGCCAATGTCAATGCCAGAATGAGCGATGGTGGGACCGCGCTGATGGATGCCGCGGATAACGGCACCCTTGATGTGTTCCAGGCACTGCTCGCCAGGGGGGCCGACGTCAATGCCAGGACGAACGATGGCTGGACCGCGCTGATGTATGCTTCTTACAAGGGCAACCTTGAGGTGGTGCAGGCGCTGCTCGCCAAGGGGGCCAATGTCCATGTCAGGACGAACGACGGCAAGACCGCTCTCGATGTGGCAACGGCAGAAAAACACGTCGATGTCAAAGCCTTGTTGGAGCAGGCGGCCGCCAGGCCATGACCGCCGGGCGCCACTGCGCCCGCCCTGAGCTTAAGGTCGAAGGACAGGAGAGGTCGTGGGGGCGGTACTGAACATGGACAGCACCGTGATTCCGGTCTACGGAGAGCAGGAACAGAGCGCCTACAACAAGCACTATGAGTCTACCTGTTATCACCCGCTACTCGTGCTCAACAGCGCAGGCGACTGCGTTGGCGCTCAACTGCGGCCAAGAAGCGTTCACAGCGCCGATGGTTGGGAGCAACTTCTTGTGCCGGAGATCGAACGGCAACAGAAGCTGGGTAAGGAAGTCTGGTTCCGGGCTGATGCAGCTTTCGCCAAGCTTGAGATCCACGAAGCATTGGAAGAGGGTGGGGCGAAGTACACGATTCCGATTCCAGTCAATGACTGCCTGTTGCGGGACATTGCAGAGCTGCTCATTCGGCCAGTGGGCCTTCCGGGACAGAAGCCGTGAGTGGTCTTGCAGTAGATGTCACATCGAATTGTGACCCTGCGCACAGACGCGCAGGCAGTTTAGATGCCCGATTGTTTTGTCCTGAGACTTGAGCATGAACCTCATCTTGTTTGAATAGTTTCAGAAGGACGCGCTTCCTTTCATTCCAGCATACGCGTCCACACCTCTGAAAATGGCCTGGGTGCCGTGGTGGGTGCGAGAAGGCCTAAGCGTTGCAAATCGGCTTAGCTCTTGGGGGTGGGAAGTATGTTTTCCATTGGCGACGTACCCAAAAGCAGCTCAGACAGAGGAGAGCATCCCACTCACCATGTTCGCCCCCCCCGGCTTCATTGTCGAGCAGGACGTTGGACCTGGAGGTAAAAGCCGCCCATGAGCCGAATCAAGATTATCGGGATCATCATTCTGACGCTTGCGGTCATCACGCCCGAGGCCGCCCGTGCCGACTGGAAGGTTTATTACACAGGCCAGGCGGCAGGAATGTTCGGGTCCGGGGGGAGAGGAAGCTTCGCAACCCGCTCTCAATGTGAAGCTGTCAGAACCGCCCAGCCAGTCTTTGAGCAGAATAACTCCTACTGCTCAGGGTACGATACCCCTTCCTACACGCCAAGCGCACCGAGTAGCCCCAGCGGGGACAACGGCGCCGCGGCGCGCGATCAGGAAGAGCAGCGGCAACTCCAACTGCAAAACGAGCAGGCAGAAAGGGAACTGGAGCTTGCGCGACAGAAGAAGTTTACTGAGGATAAGGAACAGCTCTTGGAGACTCTCAAGGGGAGCGGTACAGGTGCGCTTGGGCTGAAGACTGGCACGGAGCCGGTTGCTGGTTTAGAACTTAAGGGTGACGACACTGTGCCCCAAGTTGGCGGCACCCAGAATAATGAGCAGGACATGCAAGAGGTGCGGGCGAGGATTGCTGAGTCGCAGCGCCAGATTGCTGGCATCCAGACCCTTCTCCGGGGCTATTCCAGGACGTTGCAAGGGAATAGGTCGGAATTTGAAAAGTGGGAAGAGACGGTAGATACAGCGTACAACAGTGTCCTCGATAATTCGAAAGAATATCTTGCCCAGATGTTTCTCAAGCACAATCTTCTCGGCGCATTGGAGAGAAGTGTCCAGAAGTCCGAATTTGAAGAACTAAGTGCTGTTCTCGACAGCAATGACCCGGCCGTCCAAGGATGGTTGCTGAAGGAAATCGGGAGCAGGCAGATTCAGTTGAGCCGGGTGAAAAAGGTCGTCGACGTGGGAAATCTTTCGGGAGATTTTGCCTCAGCGCTTACGGGCGGACAGGAAGAAACCAAGAGGAACCTCGATGCTCTCCTCTTCGTGAACGACCTGCTGGAAAGTGGGGGTGCGGCAAAGTATGAAGAAATGCTTGAAAAATCAAGAATATTGCAGACATTGCCGGGCGATTATTTTGAACAGGCAAAAATGATCGGCGAAACCTATGCCGACCTTTCCTCCATCAGTTACAGCTGGTTCTCCATCAACCGGCTCACCAAGGAGAACGAGCAGTATGCCCGGGAGATCGCATCGCTTTCGTACAGGATGGAGATGAGCGAAAAACAGATGCAATGCCTCAGGGGATGTCTGCAATCCTATACTGACAAATGCATGGACAAGTGCACCGGGAAGACCAGGTTTTCCACGCCGCCTCCGCCGCTAAATTGATGGGAAGGAGTTACGAATGAACAAATATCGAGGAATGAAAGCGGACTTCATCATCCTTACCATCCTGCTGATGAGCTTTTCAGCCCCCGCCTTCGGCCAACAGGCAGTCCCCGAAGAAGCACGACGCTTCATGTCACGAGGAATGGCTGCTGTGGAAATGGCCAAGACGCAAAAGGATTACGAAAATGCTGCCCGCGAGTTCGAGGCAGCTGCGAAGCTTGCGCCAGACTGGCCCGATATTTATTTCAACCTAGGGTCTGTTCAAGCAAAAGCTGGTAACTATGGAGAGGCCATGCGGCAATATAAACGCTACCTGGAGTTAGCTCCCAACGCACCAGATGCTGCGAAGGTTCGCGATGAAATCTATAAGTTAGAGTATCGAGAGGAACAGCAGGCGAAGGTCCCAGAACTCAGTGGAACCTGGAAAAATAAGGATTCATTGATTGAATATCGAGTCGCTGTCACACCGGGTAACCTCTTGGAGGCGGTCAACTCATATGGATATAAGATTCGTGGTGTAATGCATGGATCGTTCTTCCCTGGAGTAATAACAATAGCCGGTGGCAAGTTAGCTGATGGTGATGGCTGTGTTGCACCGGAACAGGATATGGAATGTACGATAACTATTGGAGAAGATAATAATACTATTACGGTTAAGTATACATACTATGATTTCACCTGGGAGGAAAGGCCTCCAGGACTTTTCAATCGAAGAACATGCAGAAATGTTCAAAAGCATGAAAGTCATCCTGACATTATTGTCTTAGTGCGTTAGCTGATAGTAACCGCCAATGATGGTCTAAGGTAAGTGGTTGAGCTATTGATTGCCTAGGGCGTGGACGTTGATGCCAAGAACAATTCCGGCAGTACACCGCTTGATCTAGCCGTCGCTGCTGGCAGAGAAAAAGTGGCCGAGTTGCTCAGGAAGCATGGGGCGAGGTGAACAATGAAAAAGCAAATTGTTGTGCAGGCGATCCTTTTTATCCTGTTTTGCGGTGCTGCATCATCCTCTGGACAACAGGCAGTTCCCGAAGAAGCGAAACGTTATTTCGACCGTGGCATGGCCGCTGTTGAGACGGCAAAGTCGCCAGACGATTTTGCCTCAGCAATCAAGGAGTTCGAGCAGGCGGCAAGTCTTGCGCCGGACTGGCTAGATGTTTATTACAACCCGGGGATCGTGCAGGAGAAAGCGGAGAAATACAGCGATGCGAAAAGGAATCTCAAGCAATACCTTCGGCGTCCTTCTCGTCCTCACGTCCGTTCAAAGCCTGGGCGCGTCAGACGAATGCTCTCGAACCGCCGCAATGGAGGTATATTCGAATGCATTTGCTCACCAGGAAACAGGAGACATTCTGGGGTATGAGTTGGCAGTTAAACGGCACGATGACTTTACAGTGGAAGCATTCTTTTACGTCTACGAAGGAGCGCCGAACAAAGAGGCCATACCTCTCTCCGGCCGCATTTCAGGCAAGAATTTGAGCATTCAGGGCGACTGGGTAGAACACCTCACCGAATATCCCTCCAAAAAGGAGATCGTGCAAACGCACTTCGTCAAAATTGACGGCGTGTTGAATTCAGCGTCCTTCCGAGGCGAGGTAATGATTGAGGGCATGGCTGAACGGGAGTCAGTCCACCTGAAGCGCGTAAAGAGTATTTGGCTGTGTAATCGGGAAGGACTCCGATAACCGCAAATAGCCGTGGCCCTCGTAAAATCGCCGAGTAACCCATCGAGAACCTTGGGACGGACAGGCCGCGGTTCCGAGCGTATCACCGCCAAACCGGATGTTACTGATTGATAAACATTCCCGCACGCCTTCGCGTGGATGATGCTGCGCATATCCTCGCACTGCCGGTGACGGAATTGCTGTGTACCGGGCAGCAGGATTCGCTGGATCCGGCAGTCCTGACAGTCGGACTTGTCTCGACCGATCGTTTTCTTAACCCTTTGAGGGAGTGAAATTTTGCGCACGGGGGGTGCGCTTTCCCCGGCCCCTATCTCCTATCCCGTGGCGTACCATCGGGGATGAAAGCGTATGAGACACACGGCAAACTGGCGGCTGCGCACGCGGACCATTGAGTTGGGACGGCGCACGCTGGTCATGGGCATCGTGAACGTTACGCCGGACTCGTTCAGCGACGGCGGGCGGTTTCTCGATCGGGACGCCGCGGTGGCGCACGCGCTGAAGCTGATGGAGGAGGGCGCGGACCTTCTGGATGTGGGCGCGGAGAGCACGCGGCCGGGATCCCATGCGGGCGGCCCCGTTCACCCCAACGACAAAGACCTGTTGTTGGGGGCCCCAGTGGTCAGCGCCGAAGAAGAACAGGCGCGGCTGCTGCCGGTGCTCGAAGAAATTCTGCGGGCGCGGCCCGGCGCAGTGCTCTCGGTGGACACGTATAAGGCGGAGACGGTGCGGGCGGCGCTCAAGGCGGGGGCTGAGATCGTCAACGACGTAAGCGGATTCACTTGGGACTTGGGCGTAGCGGCGGTGTGCGCGGAGTTTGGCGCGGGCGTGGTGCTGGCGCACACGCGCGGGCGGCCGGAGGAATGGCGCGGGCAGGCGCAGCTTGACGCCGATGCGCTGCTCAAGATGGTGCGCGAGGGGCTGGCGGCGAGTGTGGACGCCGCGCGGCGCGCGGGGATTCCGGACCAAGCGATCGTTCTCGACCCCGGCTACGGGTTCGGCAAGCGCTTCGACGAGAACTACGCGCTGCTGGCCCGGCAGAGCGAGCTGCTTGCGCTGGGACGGCCGTTGCTCGCGGGGCTGAGCCGCAAATCTTTTCTGGGACACACGCTGGCGCCGCTCTTCGATGGGAATGGGGGCGGCAGCGAAGCGCCGATGGACGCGCGCGAGAATGCGAGCCTGGCCGCGCTGACGGCGGCGATTCTGCACGGGGCGTCGGTGGTGCGCGTGCACGCGGTGCGGCCGGCGGTGGAAGCGGCGCGGATTGCGGACGCGATTCTCGCGGCGTGACGATTGTCCGATCCCACCCGAACCGAGCGCCGCTTCCGCAACGCTCAGTCAGGATGGGGCATCCCCATCCGTGGTTTTGAGGGGACTTGCACACGGATGCCGGCTTTCAACCGCGGCTCTGAACTGGGGGCGAACCCCGGCGAAGGCGCGCTCACGCAGCGGCGATGGCGCGATGCGTTTGAGCGAAGTTCACGAGGGCGCGCACGTTTTCGTGCGCCGTGTCGCGAACGACTTCGCAGCCGGCGGCCACGATCCAGCGAGGACCAGCCTGCGCGAGGCACCTTTCCAGCTCCTGCGCGATGGCAGCCGGCGTGCCGCCGCGGAGCTCCTTTACCGGATTGAGGTTGCCGGCCAGCGTTTGTTGCGGACCCATGGCGGCGCGCGCGTCGCTCATGGCAACGAGGTAATCGAGGTCGACCATCTCGCAGCCCAGCGCGCCCATTTCCTGCAAACTGCGGCGAGTGTTGCCGCAGATGTGCAGGCGCACTCTTCCTCCCTGTGCGTGGATGGCGTCAACCAGCTTCTTCTCCCATGGCCAGACAAACTCCTTGTAAATGCGCGGCCCCACCAGGGACGCCGCTGCATCGCCGATTCCGATGATGCCTGCCCCAGCCTCGGTCTGCAACTGCGCAAACCGCGCGGCGCGATCCACGTTGAACGCGAAGAGGGCGTGCACGAACTCCGGATCGTCAGTGAAGTCGGTCATCAGCCGGCCAATGCCGCGCAGGTCCGCGGCTTCCGCGCAAGGCCCTTCCACCCAGCCTTCCACCAGAAGTTCGCCGCCCACGCGCTGGCGCAGCAGTTCTACGCCGCGAATGCGATCCTCCATGCGCCCGCCCGAAACCGGATCGCGCGCCTGGATGCGCCCCAGCACCGATTTGTCGGAGAGCAGCGCCTGCGCTTCGACGATGGCCGGAGGCTGATCGTCGTACCACTGGACCGTCGCGCCCGCGTCGGCAGCCTCGCGGGCCGGGTCGGAGATAACCGAAACATAATCGAACCCAAAAGTCTCCGCCGTCTTGACCTGCGCGTCAGCCAGGGTGCGGAAATCGCGCACGTACTGGCCGTACTTCACGCCCAAAACATCCGCGGCAAACATCATGGTGATGGGCATCGCCGCCAGACGATCGGCGGGCTGCCCTTGAAGAACAGCGAGAATCCGTTCCAGGCCAGTCATCGGGGGCACGCTCTTTCCGCGGGAAGCACCGCATTCGAAACCATATAGAAGAAAGGAATACGGCTGTAGTATGCCACAACAGGCGGCCTGGCCGGGCGCTTTCGGGGCGTACAGAGCGGATGGAACGTCAGAGGTTGCATTAGAATGACTTCACGGCGCGGCGCCCAGGAAGACGCGCGAACGCCAGCCTATGAGAACCCGCTTCGCCTTCGGCAAACGCGGCATTGAGGTTACGGTTCCTGACGAGATCCGCTGCGAGGTGGTGCGCAGCCGCGCGGCGCGGGCGCTGGAGGATGCGGCCGGCGCGCTGGGTGCGGCGCTGGATGGGCCGATCGGCTGCGAGCCGTTGGCCGGGCTGGCAGCGGGCAAGCGCACGGCGGCGATCGCGGTGTGCGACATCACGCGGCCCGCGCCCAATCGCCTGACGCTGCCGCCCTTGCTGAAGCGGCTGGACGAAGCCGGCATTCCCGTGGAGGGCGTAACGATTCTGATCGCCAACGGACTGCACCGCGCGGCGACCAGGGAAGAACTCGTCGCGATTCTGGGGCCGGAGATCGCGGCAAAGTACAGCGTAGCGAGCCACGACGCGCGCGACTTTGCCGCACATCGCACGCTGGGCGTAACGCGGCGCGAGACTCCGGTGTATATCGACGAGCGCTTTGTGGCGGCGGACCTGCACATCACGCTGGGCCTTGTGGAACCGCACCTGATGCTGGGCTTCAGCGGCGGACGCAAGATGATTGCGCCGGGGTTGGCGTCCCAGGAGACGATCAAGGCGGTACACGCGCCGCGCTTCGTGCGCGAGCCGCTGGCTACCGAGGGGTCGATCGCGGGCAATCCGGTGCACGACGAACTGGTGAAGATTGCCGCCATGGCGCGGCACGACTTCATTCTCGACGTGACGCTGACGCGGGAGCGGAAGATATCGGGCGTCTTTGCCGGCCATCCCATGGAGGCTCATGCGGCGGCCGTGGAGTTCTACGAGCGCACGTCACTCACATGGCTCGATGAGCCGGCCGATGCGGCGATCGCATGCGCGGCCGGCTATCCGCTGGACCTGACGTTTTACCAGTGCCTGAAGGGACTGAGCGCGGCGCAGCACATCGTGAAGCCGGGCGGCAGGATCCTGCTGCTGGGCGAGTGCGCGGAGGGGGCCGGTTCGGCCGAGTATGCGCGGCAACTGAAGGGTTACCCCGGCCACGCGCGGTTCCTCGAATCGGTTCGCGATGCCGAAGTGAAGATCGACCAGTGGCAACTGGAGCAGATTGCGCTGTTGGGGCTCAGGTACGAGCTGCAGTTTTACACGCCGGGAGTGGCGAAGGATGGACTGGGCAGACTGGGCGCGATGGCGTTTGGCAATCTGGACGAAGCGGTCGCGGCGCTGGTGGAGGGGCTGGCTCCCGGCGCGCGCGTGGCGCTGCTGCCGGATGGCCCATACACCTATGCGCGGGCGCAGACGGCGATTGCGTAGTACGTGTTTCAAAAAATGACAGCCGCATTCAGGGCGCAATGCCTCAGGGGTTAAATCGGAGACAGAACCCGGAACCATCCCCAGAACACCCCACGGTTTAGAATCGAGTTGGTTGCGGGGAAGTGGACCGCATCCAAATCTGCGCCCGCGCGCAGCGGCCCGAACAACTTGCTGCGGCGGGTGAACGTGTGGAATCGGGACGGCAATGCGAGCGAAGACGGCTGTGGTGCTGGGCGCCCAGTGGGGCGACGAGGGCAAGGGAAAGATCGTAGACGTGCTGAGCGAGCGGTTTTCCGCGGTGGCGCGCTACGCCGGCGGACATAACGCAGGCCACACGGTCATTATTGGCGAGCATAAGTTCATCTTGCAGCTTATTCCCTGCGGCGTGCTGCGGCCGGGATGCACAGGCGTCATCGGCAACGGCGTGGTGCTGGATCCGATCGCGTTTCTGAGCGAGGTCGGCAGGATCCGCGAGCTGGGCGTCAACGTCGACGGCAATCTCTTCGTCTCCAACCGCGCGCAAGTGATTCTGCCTTATCACCGCATGATCGAGCTGGCGGCGGAGTGCGCGCCGGGCCGGCAGAAGATCGGCACTACCAGCAAAGGCATCGGGCCGGCCTACGAGGACAAGATGGCGCGCAGCGGGCTGCGCATGGTGGATCTGCTGCATCCGGCGCTGCTGAAGACGCACATTGAGGCGGCCTGCGCGGAGAAGAATGCGATCGCGCACGCGCTCTTCGGCACCGACCCGCTGGACCCTGCCAAGATGTACGACGAGTACGCGGCGGCGGCGGAGCAGGTGCGGCCCTTCGTTGCGGATACGGGCCGGCTGCTGAACGGCATCCTGGCCAAGGGCGGCAGCGTGATGTTCGAGGGCGCGCAGGGAACGATGCTGGACATCGACCACGGGACGTACCCGTTTGTGACTTCCTCTTCGGCAACTGCGGGAGGAGCGGCGACGGGAACCGGAGTGGGGCCGACGGCCATCGGGACGGTGATCGCCGTGACCAAGGCATATGTGACGCGAGTGGGCGGCGGGCCGTTCCCCACGGAAATTCATGACGCTGCTGGCGATGCGCTGCGCGAGCGCGGCCACGAGTACGGAGCCGTGACCGGACGCCCGCGGCGCTGCGGCTGGCTGGATATTCCGCTGCTGCGCTACTCGAACCAGGTGAACGGCGCGGAGTGGCTGGTGGTGACCAAGCTGGACGTGCTGGACGAGCTGGCCGAGATTCCCGTCTGCACTGGATACGAGATCGAGGGCAAGGTCACCGATGAGATTCCCGCCGACGTGCACGGGTTGGAGGAGATCCAGCCCCGCTACACCACGCTGAAGGGCTGGCGACAGCCGACCGAGGGCATTACCGAGTACGCCAAGCTGCCGCAGACGGCCCGCGATTACCTGGCCTTCCAGGAGCGCGAGAGCGGGGCGCGGATCGGCATGATCTCCACGGGGCCCGACCGCGGGCAGACGATTGTGTTACCGGAGTTTGCCGAGGCGCTGGAGCGGGTGACCTCCTAAGGCATTGGATCGTCTTTATGAGATTTCCATTTGACCTGTGCACCGTTTCGGGAATAACGTGTACGCGTATGCCGGGTTCTTCGGTCGAGCGATGGATCCCCGATGGCTGGCGTCGGCTGAATGCCGCACGGACAATCGCCATAGCTCTTGCATTGGCGGCCCTTCACTTCCCCGTTTCCGCCGCAATGGTCATGGCGCAAAAGCACGAGATTCGCCACGAGATCGATCAGCTTGAGGATGAATGGCGCGAAGCCATGCTGACTTCCAACATCAAAGCCATGGATTCCCTGCTGGCCGACGATTACATGGCGATCACCGCTTCGGGCACGCTGCAATCGCGGGAGGAGGCGCTGGAAAGCCTGCGCTCCGGCCGGATCCATTTCACCGCCCTCAACATCTCAGACAGGAAAGTGCGCTTTTATGGATCTACGGCAGTGGTCACGTCCCTGGCAAACATCCAGGCCACCACGCCCGACGGGCACTTGAGCGGAAACTACCGTTACACTCGCGTCTACGTCCGGAATGCTCAGGGGGCGTGGAAGGTGGTGAGCTTTGAGGCCAGCCGGGTGCGCGAGCCCGGACCGCACAAGAGAAGCGAGTTCCACTAATTCGGAACAAATTGCGACCGTCAGGGACCCATCCGGCATCCTATCTCCAGAGGAATCTGCGGCGGAGGGGAATCCGCCCCTTCGCTGTTCCAGGCACAAAACCAGGTTGATTGGGCCAAGATCCGGCCGGTCTTGAAAACGGCGGAGAGTCGGGGTACACTAAAGTCAATATAGGACCAAAAGAGTCCTATATTGCGGGATCAGGGGTCGCGCCCTTCCTCGCGCGGTCCGGGCAGCGGTCAGTCGCCGTGAGGGCCACCGGGAATCCCGATGGCTAGCCGAGGCGCCGCAAGACCGGGTTGAACCGGATTTCGGGCGCGAATCCCGTGGAGGTCGAATGAGTTCGAGTGTCGATACAATTCGCGGACTGGCGGAACAGGAATACAAGTGGGGCTTTGTCACGGACATTGCCGAAGATCGTGCGCCCAAGGGTCTGAACGAAGACATCATCCGGCTGATCTCGGCGCGCAAGCAGGAGCCCGAGTGGATGCTGGAGTGGCGGCTGAACGCGCTGCGCCACTGGTTCCGGATGAAGCGCGAAGAGGGCGAGCCGAAGTGGGCCAACCTGACTATCGCTCCAATCGACTACCAGAACATCTCGTACTATTCGGCGCCCAAGCAGCGGCCGCAGCTCGACAGCATTGAGGACGTGGACCCCGAGATTCTGCGCACCTACGAAAAGCTTGGGATTCCTCTGACCGAGCAGAAGCTGCTGGCGGGCGTGGCCGTGGATGCGGTGTTCGATTCGGTCTCGGTGGCCACCACCTTCAAGTGCAAGCTGGCGGAGATGGGCGTGATCTTCTGCTCGTTCTCAGAGGCGGTGCAAAAGCATCCCGAGCTGGTGAAGAAGTACCTGGGCTCGGTGGTGCCGCATACCGATAATTTCTACGCGGCGCTGAACGCGGCCGTGTTCACTGACGGATCGTTTGTCTACGTGCCCAAGGGTGTGCGCTGTCCCATGGAGCTTTCGACCTACTTCCGCATCAACGCGGCGGAGACGGGGCAATTTGAGCGCACGCTGATCGTGGCCGACGAGGGCGCGACCGTGAGCTATCTGGAAGGCTGCACGGCGCCCATCCGCGACGAGAACCAACTGCACGCGGCGGTGGTGGAGCTGGTGGCGCTCGACAATGCGCAGATCAAGTACTCGACGGTGCAGAACTGGTACCCCGGCGACAAGGAAGGGCGCGGAGGCATCTACAACTTCGTGACCAAGCGGGGCAAGTGCCTGGGCGTGAACTCGAAGATCTCATGGACGCAGGTGGAGACGGGATCGGCGATCACGTGGAAGTATCCCAGCTGCATTCTGCAGGGCGACAACTCGGTGGGCGAGTTCTACTCCGTGACGCTGACCAACAACCGCCAGCAGGCCGACACGGGCACCAAGATGATCCACATCGGTAAGAACACGCGGAGCACGATTGTGTCGAAGGGCATCTCGGCGGGGTACGGGCAGAACACGTACCGCGGCCAGGTGAAGATCATGAAGAGCGCTACGGGCGCGCGCAACTACACGCAGTGCGACTCGCTGCTCATCGGCGACCGCTGTGGCGCGCACACCTTCCCGTATATCGAAGTGCGCAACGCATCGGCGAGGATGGAGCACGAGGCCTCCACTTCCAAAATTGGCGAGAACCAGCTCTTCTATCTGCGGCAGCGCGGACTGACGGCGGAAGATGCGGTTTCAATGATTGTGAACGGATTCTGCAAGACGGTGTTCAAGGAGCTGCCCATGGAGTTTGCGGTCGAGGCGCAGAAGCTGCTGGGCGTGAGTTTGGAAGGCAGCGTGGGGTAAGAGCAGGGATCAGGGAACAGAGATCAGGGGTCAGAAAGCATGTGCTTCAACCCGATCGTCATGGCGACCTTGCTCATGTTGGCATGAGTTCTCAAGGAGAGAGAGAGAAACAAATGGCATTGTTAGAGATCGAAGATCTGCACGCCAGCGTGGGCGGCCACGAGATTCTGAAGGGCGTGAATTTGACGCTGAATGCGGGCGAAGTGCATTCCATCATGGGCCCCAACGGCTCGGGCAAGAGCACGCTGGCCGCGGTGCTGGCGCGGCGCGAGACTTACGAGGTCACGCGCGGCAGGGTTTTGTTCGACGGCAAGGACCTGCTGGAGATGAAGCCCGAGGAGGCGGCGTGCGAAGGCGTGTTTCTGGCGTTCCAGTATCCGGTGGAGATTCCCGGCATCGGCAACGCATATTTTCTGCGCTCGGCTTTGAACGCGATCCGCAAGCACCGCGGCCAGGAAGAGCTGGACGCGATGGATTTTCTGCCGCTCTACAAGGAGCGGATGAAGCTGCTTGAGATGGATGACAAGCTGATGAACCGCTCGGTGAACGAGGGCTTCAGCGGCGGCGAGAAGAAGCGCAACGAGATTCTGCAGATGGCCGTGCTGGAGCCGAAGCTCTCGATTCTGGACGAGACCGACTCCGGCCTCGACATCGACGCGCTGCGCATCGTGGCGCAGGGCGTGAACGCCATGCGTAGCCCGGAGCGGGCGTTCCTGGTGATCACGCACTACCAGAGGCTGCTGAATTACATCACGCCGGATTTCGTGCATGTACTCGTGGATGGAAAGATCGCGCGCTCGGGCGGGCCGGAACTGGCGCTGGAGCTGGAAGAAAAGGGATACGGCCGGGCGGAAGTGGACGCGCCCGAGGCTTTGCCCGCATGAGAACGGCGGCGAGAGAGACGGGAAGCGAGAAAGCAATGGCGACGGTGACCGGAAGGCCGAACAAGTATTTAGAAGCGTATGGCGAACTGATCGCGCTGCGGCAGGAGCGCGATCCGGTATGGCTGCGGCAACTGCGCGAGAATGGTTGGACGCGATTCCACGCCAAGGGATTCCCGACCACTCACGACGAGGACTGGCGGTTCACCAATCTCGCGGCGCTGGCGAAAACTCCGTTTCAGCGCGTGACGAAGGGTAGCGTCGCCGTTTCCGCGCAGGAGATCGAGAAATTTCGCGTTCCGGGCGCGGCCTGCCAGCTGGTCTTCGTCAACGGGCACTTTGCGCCGGAGCTCTCGGAGTTGGGGAACCTGCCCAAGGGCCTGGAGATTTGTTCGCTGGAGCGGGCGATCGACTGCGGCATGATCGGCGCCGCGCCCGAGGGCTGCGCGCCCGAGGGCATCGAGCAGCACCTGGGCCGATATGCCGACGTTCGCCGCGATGTGTTTACCGCGCTGAACACGGCGCTGTGGGAAGACGGCGGTTACCTACGCATTCGCCGAGGCGCGGTGATCGAGCAGCCGATTCATCTTTTGTATGTTTCCGCCGGAGCGGGCGCCGAGATCATGACGCATCCGCGCACGCTCATCGTCGCGGAGCCGACGAGCCATGCGGCGGTGATCGAGGATTATGTTTCCATCGGCAGCGAGGCCGCATTCTCGAACGCGGTGACGGAGCTGGTGGCCGGGCAAGACGCCGTGGTTTCGCATTTCCTTGTGGAGCGCGAAAATCTCGCAGCCTTCAACGTATCCACGCTGCGCCTGGAGCAGGCGCGCGGCGCGAACGTGGCGTCGCACTCCATTCTGCTGGGCGGCGGGCTGGTGCGGAACAACGTGCATCCCGTGCTGGGCGGCGAAGGCGCGGAGTGCCTGATCAACGGGCTATTCGTGGGCGCGGGACGCCAGCACCTCGACAACTACATGCTCGTGGAGCACGCGCAGCCGCAGTGCTCGAGCCGCCAGTTTTACAACGGCATACTCGACGGCCACGCGCGCGGCGTGTTTCACGGCCGCATCATTGTGCACAAGGACGCGCAGAAGACCGACGCCAAGCAGACCAACCGCAACCTGCTGCTCAGTGACGATGCGCGCATCGACACCAAGCCGCAACTGGAGATTCACGCCGACGACGTAAAGTGCACGCACGGCGCGACGATCGGACAAATTGAAGAGGAGCAGCTTTTCTACCTGCGCTCGCGCGGCATCGACGAAGTTTCGGCCCGGAACACGCTGCTCTACGCCTTCGCAGCGGAGTGCCTGGACCGCATGCATGAGCCCGCGGCGCGCGAGTTTGCCGAAGGCCTGATTCGCGAAAGGCTGAATGAGCTGACGCGGAACCGGCAGGCTGCTGCCTCGGCCGCTGCGGCGGAAGAAGAGGCGCAGAACTGGGAGGAAGTGGGATGACGGCAATCGCCCAGCCCGTCGTCCACGAGCCGCTTCCGCGCGGAGTTGCGGCGCAAAGCGCGTCATCCATCGCCTCTGGCCTCGATCTTGCGAAGATTCGCGCCGACTTCCCGATCCTGGCCGAGCGGATTCACGGCAAGCCGCTGGTATATCTGGATAACGCGGCCACTTCGCAAAAGCCGCGCGTGGTTCTCGACGCCATCGCGCATTACTACGAACATTTAAACGCCAACATTCATCGCGGGGTGCACACGCTGAGCGTGCGCGCCACCGAGGCGCACGACGCCGCGCGGCAAACGGTGCGGCGGTTCGTGAACGCGCGCGATACGCGCGAGATCGTGTTTGTGCGCGGGGCGACAGAAGCTATCAATCTCGTGGCGCAGACCTATGGGCGCGCGCACGTCGGCGCGGGCGATGAGGTGCTCATCACGGCCATGGAGCACCACTCGAACATTGTGCCGTGGCAGATTCTGTGCGAAGAAAAGCACGCCCACCTGACGGTCGCGCCGATTGACGATCGCGGTGAGCTGCGGCTGGACGAGTTTGAGAAATTGATCGGGCCTCGCACCAGGATCGTCTCCGTCACGCATGTGTCGAACGCGCTGGGAACGGTGAATCCGCTCTGCGACATGATCGCGATGGCGCACCGGCGCGGCGTACCCGTGCTGGTGGACGGCGCGCAGGCCGTTCCGCACTTTGCCGTGGACGTGCAGGCGCTCGATTGCGATTTCTATGCGTTCAGCGGCCACAAGGTCTACGGGCCCACGGGAATCGGCGTGCTCTACGGCAAGCGCGCGCTGCTCGAGGCCATGCCTCCGTATCAGGGCGGCGGCGACATGATCAGCACGGTGACCTTCGAGAAGACCACCTACAATGTTCTGCCCTACAAGTTCGAGGCGGGCACGCCGGACATTGCGGGCGCCATCGCCCTGGGCGCGGCGCTCGAATACATCAGCGGCCTGGGCATGGAGAAGATCGCCGTGCACGAGCACGAGCTGCTGGCCTACGCGACAGAAGCTGTTGGCGCTGTACCGGGCGTGCAACTAATCGGGACGGCAAGGGAACGCGCCGGAGTGCTCTCCTTCGTGCTCGACGGCGTACATCCGCACGATCTGGGTACGATTCTCGACCGCGAAGGCATCGCCATCCGCACCGGACACCATTGCGCGCAGCCGGTGATGGAACGCTTCGGCATTCCCGCCACGGCACGGGCCTCCTTCGCCGTCTACAACACGCGCGAAGAAATCGATGCGTTGGTCGCGGGAATTCACGCGGCGCGTGAGGTGTTCGCGTGACGGCGGAAATGGGCGAACTCTCCGATCTCTATCAGGAAGTGATTCTGGAGCACAGCAAGGCGCCACGGAACTATCGCAAGCCGGCGTCGGCGAATCATCACGCCGAGGGATATAACCCGCTGTGCGGCGACCGCTGCTCGGTGTATCTCGACATGGAGGGCGATGCCATCAAGGACATCGGCTTCCAGGGCTCGGGATGCGCTATCTCGCGGGCGTCGGCATCGATGATGACGCAGATCGTGAAGGGCAAGAGCAAGGAAGCGGCGGAGCAACTCTTCGAGCAGTTCCATCGCCTCGTCACGGGCGACGAGGAAGCGATGGCGAGCGCATCGGAGATGGGCAAGCTCGCAGTGTTTGCCGGCGTCTCCAAGTTTCCCGCACGCGTGAAGTGCGCCACGCTTGCCTGGCACACGCTGCAATCGGCTCTCGAGGGCCACGACGAAACCGTCTCCACCGAGTAAAGCATTCAGATGACAGCTCCGCTCCCAACCAACCAGAATGCTTCGCCGGTTTCCGGGCCGTTCCGCGAAGAGATGATCTGGCAGCAGCTCAAGACGGTGCGCGATCCGGAGATTCCGGTCGACATCGTGAATCTGGGCCTGGTTTATGCGGCGTCTGCGTCGGAGGTCGAAGGCGGGCGGCGTATCGACGTGCGCATGTCACTGACGGCGCCGGGGTGCAGCATGTCAGACGCGATCAAGGCGGAAGTGGAGCGCAAGCTCGCCGCGCTGCCCGAGGTGAAAGAGGTTCACGTCGAGATCGTCTTCGATCCGCCCTGGAATCCCGGCATGATGTCGGAGGGCGCGAAGCTGCAACTCGGCTTCGACTCGGACTACGGAGCAGCAAACGCGAAGCCCGGGCCGGCGAATTCCGGACCCTTCAAGGTTCTTCGTTGACCCTGTAGCGGTCCAATCGAAATTTTGACCTGGAAATCAGCCGTCTTCTTGGCCGCCCAATTTCTCCAACTGCCTGCGCCAGTTGAGCGAATCGACGAAGGCCCTCGATTCGCGCCAGCCCGGCTCGACGATGATGTGCAGTTCGAGATAGACCTGCGTGCCGAGCAGCGACTCGATTTTGCGCCGCGCTCCCGTGCCGATGGCTTTGAGCTTTGAGCCGCCCTTGCCGATCAGGATCGCCTTTTGCCCGTCGCGCTCGCAGTAGATCACGGCGGCAATGCGAGTCAACGGTCTTTTGCCGGGCCTCGGCTGTGCTTCCGGCTCTTCAAACTCCTCGATGACGACAGCCGATGCGTAGGGCACCTCCTCGCCGGTCTCGATGAGAATGCTCTCGCGGATGAGCTCGGCCACCATGAAGCGCAGAGGCTGGTCGGTGTACTGGTCCTTGGGGTAGTAGCGCTCGCCGGCGGGCAGCACTTCGACGATTTTGCGCAGCAGCACGTCGAGGCCGTCGCGCTTGCGCGCGCTCACGGGAATCACCTGGGCAAAGTTGTACTGGAGGGTGAGCGACTCGATGAGCGGCAGAAGCTGGTCCTTGCGGACGAGATCGATTTTGGTCAGCACGAGAAAAACGGGGCAATCGAGCCTGCGGACGAGGGAAAAAAGAAATTCGTCTTCGCTGGGCGCGCCGGTCTTTCGTATTTTCTCCGCGTTCGGCGCGGGGGCGGACGTGCTCTCCCGGGTCCCCAAATGCGAGGGACCCGGGGCACCCGCCGTAGACGGGGCACCCGCCGTGGCACCCGCATTCGGGTTCACAGGAGCGCCGAGCTGAATTCTGCGCGTGGCGTCGACAAGAACCAGCACAAGGTCGCGCGATTCGAGAGCTTCGTGGACCTCCTGCAACATGCGGCGGTCGAGCTCGGAGCCGGGCCTGTGCACGCCGGGCGTGTCGACGAAGACGATTTGCGCGGCGGGGTGTACCCCCTTGCGCGCGGGTACCTCGACCACGCCGGCGATGCGGTTGCGCGTGGTTTGCGGCTTGGCCGTGACGATGGCCACCTTCTCACCCGTGAGCGCGTTCAGCAGGGTGCTCTTGCCCACGTTGGGGCGGCCGAGGATGGCGACGAATCCGGATTTCACGCGCGATGCGGCTCCTGACTGAGTGTACGGCATCTTGCGTCAAGACAGGCGCCGGCCGTGCGAAGGTTCTGACCGTTGAAGAGGCGGGCACCACGCCGCGCGCGGCTCTCTTCAGTGCTTCATCCAGCCGTGCATTCCTGCTTCAAAGCTGCGGCGGTCGAGCCGGGGCAGCGAGCGCGCCACCTTGTCCGGAACGAGCGGGTAGTGCCGCGATGCGATGAGGAGTTCCGGGATGCACCAAACGTCTTCCTCCGCGGTCATCCAGTGCCGGCGGTCCAGGCGCGCCAGGTTCACCGGCCGCGAGTAGGCGCGGAGCGTTCGTTCGCCGCGCAGGTTGTAGTACTGCTCAAAGTAGCTGAGCGCCAGCTCGCGCAGCGTGCGGTAGACGGGCGCGCGGAAGCGCAGTCCCGCGAAGTTTGACTTGGCAATGCCTCCCCACAGGCCGCGTTCGCGGTAGAGGGCCACCACGTGGTCGTCGTCGTGCACGGCCTCCAGATCCATCAGCAGCGGCGGATAGCCGTTGACGCGCAGCGCGGCGGCGGCAACGAGCGCTCCCTCCAGGCAGTGGCCTTTGCGCTCCCGCAGCACGCGCGCGGGAGACCACGCCGTGTTCGCGTACTGGTACTCGAGTGCGTCGACGAACCGCTGGATTCGCGCCGGCGTCTTCAGCGCGCGCAACGTGCGCAAATGCTCCGCAGAAAAGCCAAAGGTCTCGCGCCCCAACCGCCGCGATCCGCTTTTCGACAATCGCGCACCCTTCAAAGGCAAAGCCGCAGCTCCTCTGGCAAGTCCGAACGATTATACAAAAATGAGTTCGAAAACCGCTCCTGCTGACTGATGCGCCGCAGCGCCGGCATGGAGGCTGCCAAACCGGGCACTGAATCGCGTGGGTAGGAATCAGGATTCCTTTGGGAACGGGAGGCGCGCCGTCGGCGGAAAAAGGCGCAGGCGCTCGATGCGGCTGCCGGTGGAGGCGACGATTTCGACGCGCAGGCCGAGCGGCTCAAGGGCTACCACTTCGCCGGCCTTGGGAATGCGGCCCACGATCTCGCTGACCAGGCCGCCGAGGGTTGTGGCTTCGTAGGACTCGCCCAGTTCGATCGATTCTCCAAGAACGTCGCCGAGCTGATCGGCGGGAAAGCTGCCCGGAAGGAGCCATGAGCCGTTGGGCTCACGCTGCGGTTCCACCTCTTCGTCGTGCTCGTCGCGGATGTTGCCCACGATCTGTTCCAGGAGATCCTCGATGGTGACCAGGCCGGCGACGGCGCCGTATTCGTCGATGACGATGCGCATGTGCTGCTTTTCGCGCTGCATCTCGCGCAGCAACTCGTAGCCGCGCTTGGTCTCGGGGACGAAGACGGCCGGGCGCAGGATGCTGGCGACGGTGCGCGTGCGGGCCTCGTCGTCGGTGATCTGCAGCAGGTCGTGAGCGAAGGCGAGGCCCTTGATGTTGTCGAGCGAGCCGGAGTAGACGGGCACGCGCGAGTAATTTTGCCGGCGCAGCACCTCGAGGAATTGCTCAAGTGTGATCGATTCTTCGACGGCGAAGACCTCGGGGCGCGGGGTCATGACTTCGCGGACCAGCATGTCGCCGAATTCGACGGCGGAGCGGACAAGGTCGCTGTCGCTCTGCTCGAGGATCCCCTCTTCCTCGCCGGCCTCGATAAGGGCTTCGACATCGACAGCGGTCTCCTCTTCGGGGGTGGTGGGCTGCTCAGCCAGCGATGCGACGGAGAAGAAAAATCGGATGAAGACGGTGACGGGCGTAACCAGCCAGAGCAGCAGGCGGATGGGCCAGAGCAGGCGCGCCGCCCACAGGCCTCGCGTGCGGTTGAAAAGCAGCGAGGGAATGAGCTGGTAGGCAAAGACGATGACCAGCACCAGGGCAAGAATGGCCTGGGCGATCTCAAGCGCGGTGGGCGGGCCGGGATGCGTGGGCCGGATGAAGAGAAGCGCGCCGAACCCAAGAGCAATGAGGCCGAGCGTGAGCTGCTTGAGAACGGAGGCGCAAAGATCGGCGTGCTCACGGCTGAGGCCGAGGTGGGGCTCGATGCGCTCCTCCCATGCGTCGAGGTTCTCCTGCACCTCGCGGCTGAGGATCTTGCCGAACTCCGCATAGACGCGGCTGATGTAAGAGGCCAGAGTGGCCACGGCGACGAGGAGAACGAGAAGGGTGAGCGCGAGCGGGGTCATGGGGTGCGGCTCCGTACGGCGAGTGCGGACGCATTTCCGCCGCCCCTACGGGGCTTTGGGGAATTTGGCTGGCTTTCCCCGGATTGCGTCCGTCGCGTTCCGCGCCCGACTCCATCCGGGGCTATTTTCCTTGCCTCCCTCCGGGAGGCGTTTCCGAGCGGGCGGATTGGCGTTTGTGCTTTCCCACCTTTGCGCCCAAAGGCTGGCGCAAGGATGGGGCACCCCGCTTTAGTGGTTGGTTTACTTCTCACGCCTGCGGTGGGGCGGAGTTTTGGACGAGTGGATCGTTTGGTTGTGGCCCGTTCGATTAGCCCTTGCGGCAGGCCAAGCTTTGCGCGCAAATCGCGTTCGCGGCGGCGCATTTGGCCGGAGTCGGATTCGTGGTCGTAGCCGGAGAGGTGCAGCAGGCTGTGGAGAATCAGGACCTTAAGCTCGACGGCCAGGGAGTGGCCCAACTCCGCGGCCTGGCGGCGGGCGGTGGGAACGCCGATGGCGAGGTCGCCGGCGACCCGCTCCGCGGGTTTTGCGTTTTGGAGGGGTGTGGCGGGGAAAGAAAGCACGTCGGTCGGCTTGTCTTTGCCGCGAAAACGGCGATTGAGGCGGCGGATTTGCCGGTCGGTGGTGAGCAGCACGGTCACCTGGCCGCGGAGCCAGATGGCGGCCTTGGCTTTGGCGAGGAAGCGGGAGAGGATGCGCGTGGAGGGCAGGCGGAGATTCTTGAGAGGTCCGGACGCGGCCGGTTGCGTCGCTGCGGTGGATGCCAGCGCGGGGTGAGGCTCCAGTTCTGGGTCGATGAGGATCATCGTGCGCGAAGCGCGGCTAGCGTGGCTCCGGGTCTAATGGGATGATACGCGAAGGCACAGCCTACTGCGGCTTGGCCGGATGCACAGGCTGCGCCTGCGGCCGCTCTTCGCGGGCCGGAACGCCGACCTCGATGGCGCCTTCGAGCGGCAGCTCCTGCTGCTGAGGTTTGGCGCTCTCGTAGGCGCGCACGATGCGCTGCACCAGCGCGTGGCGCACCACGTCGCACTCCTCGAAGTGGCAGAAGGAGATGCCCTCGACGCCGTCGAGAATATTGATGGCGTCGAGCAGGCCGGATTTTCTGGGGTTGGGCAGGTCGATCTGCGTAATGTCGCCCGTGATGACGGCCTTGGAGTTGTTGCCCATGCGCGTGAGGAACATCTTCATCTGCTCGATGGTGGTGTTCTGGGCCTCGTCGAGGATGATGAAGGCGTCGTTGAGGGTGCGGCCGCGCATAAAGGCCAGCGGAGCCACCTCGATGACGTTGCGTTCGAGCATCTTGTCGACCTTCTCGATATCGAGCATGTCGAAGAGGGCGTCGTAGAGCGGGCGCAGGTAGGGATCGATCTTTTCCTGCAGCGTGCCGGGCAAAAAGCCCAGGCGCTCGCCGGCCTCGACCGCGGGGCGCACAAGCACGATGCGGCTGACGCGCTTGGCGTTGATGGCGGCCACGGCCATGGCCACGGCCAGGTAGGTTTTGCCGGTGCCTGCGGGGCCCACGCCGAAGACCATGTCGTTCTGCTCGATGGCCTCCACGTAGCGGCGCTGGTTGAGCGAGCGCGGCTGGACGGTGCGCTTGATGCCCGCCGAGCGTTGCTTGCCGGCTTCGGCCACGGAACGCAGGGTAGCGGAGGGATCGGCAACGACGAGGCGCAACATGCCGTTCAACTCGCCGTTGTGGGGATGGATTCCCTGGCGGCGCAGCGCTTCGAAGTCCTCGAAAATGCGTTGGATGCGGGCCACGCTTTCCTGGGGGCCCTCGACGCGCACGGCGTCGGAGCGCAGATCGATGCGCACACCGAGCGAGTCTTCCATCAGCCTGAGGTTTTCATCGCGGGTCCCGAACAGGGGCTCAAGGTTGGGCGTGATCTCCAGGGCGATCTTCAAAGGGTTCAACGTCCTCCGGGACGGCGGCTTAAGGTTGACCGGCAGCGGCTGCGAGGGGCTGCTGCCGGTGGGTTGGCAGGTAAGTTATGGGCGTTTGAAGCGGCGCGCGCGAGCGCAGGGCGGCTCAGGAGCGAGCGATGCGGACGCGCGCCCCGGCAGGGCGCTTGCAGGCAAACGGCTTGTTTTTGAGGGAGCCGATGAGCGCGAGGCGAACCCAGGTCCATCTTGCAGGCTGCCTTGCGAAACCGCGGGTTGGGGTCGAATACCAAATCCGGTATTGCGAGATTAGCGCGAGCCGGGCGGCGCGTCAACCGGCCCCCTGTTACTTTTGGATGGATTCGTGCCTTGGAAGATACCTGTGCGACGGGCGCCTGTCGAACCGCGGACGAGCCGGAAGCCGGCACGAAGAGCGATGATGATTGCGGCGAAGCGATGCACGCGCCGTGCGCTTCTTCCGTTACACTGCTCCAGGGCCTGTTCACACGACCTGGGATGGCAGCGACGGGCGCCGGTTTTGCTCAGTTCCAGGAGCGACGAGCGAACTGTAGCCGGCTACTGGAGCGAGGAGCGACAACGAAATGGGCAAAACCGGCCCCGTCCCTTCGGGTTGCGGGGAAAATCGCGTCATCCTTCGTTGTCGTCCTAGACAGTGGGCTGACCACAGCCGTCGTCCTCCGCCTCGTCTGACGCGATTTTCCCACGCAACGCTCCTCACCCCAGGTCGTGTGAACAGACCCTAAACTCCTGGAATGAGGCCAAGGAAACCCGCGCATGTCCGCACTTTATGTGGTTGTTCTGGTCGCCATCTCCGCTGTGCTGCTGGCGGTGGCGGTTTCCCGCGCCTTGCAGGTGAAGACCAAGGCCGACTATCTGGTGGCCGGCCGCTCGCTGCCGGCGGTGGTTCTGGTGCTTACGCTGCTCACCTCGTGGATTGGCGCGGGATCGCTGTTTGCGGGCGCTGAGAATGCGTATAAGAACGGCTTTGCCGCGCTGTGGCAGCCGGCTGGCGGCTGGCTGGGCCTGGTGCTCATCTACTTTATTGCTCCGCGGGCGCGGAAGTTCGCGCAGTTCACCCTGCCCGACCTGCTGGAAGCGCGCTACAACCAGACGGCGCGCGTGCTGGGCACCATCGCCATCCTGTTCGCCTACGTGGGCATTGCCAGCTACCAGTTCAAGGGCGGCGGCGACGTGCTGCACCTCATCTTTCCCGATGCGGTGACGGCCGAGCAGGGGACGTTCATCGTGGCCGCGTTCGTGGTGGTCACGACGGCGCTGGCCGGCATGTCGTCGGTGGCGTATATGGATGTGGCGATCGGCTCGATGGTCACGGTGATCTGCATCATTGCCGCGCCCATGCTGCTGGCCAAGGCCGGCGGATGGACGGGACTGCACGCGGCGCTGCCGCCGCAGTATTTTCAAGTGCTGGGCAACTACCGAATGAGCGGAGGGGTGCGCGGACCGGCGAGCATGGGGGTGGTGAGGGCGCTCGAATTCCTGGTGCCGACGCTGCTGCTGATGCTGGGCAACCAGGTGATGTACCAGAAGTTCTTCTCGGCGCGCTCGGAGCGGGATGCGCGTGTTTCGGTGGTCGGCTGGATCGTAGGCACGCTAGTTCTGGAGACGCTGATTGTGGCCATCGCGGTCTTTGGCCGTGCGATGTATCCCACGGGCGAGGCGGCGCTGCACCCGCGCGAGATTATTCCCTACACGGCTCGGCACGGGCTGCCGGCGGTGATGGGCGCGCTGCTGCTGGGCGCGGTCTTCGCCAAGGTGATCTCGACGGCGTCGAATTACCTGTTTTCGCCGGCGACGAACCTCGTCGAGGACGTTTTCGTCCGCTATATCGCGCCGGGCGCCTCGAACCGGCGCGTGCTGCTGATTTCGCGGCTCGCGGTGGTCGCGCTGGGCGTTTGGGCTCTCTACCAGGCGGTGTATGCCGAGAGCATCCTCGAAAAAATGCTCTACGCGTACACGATTTATTCCGCCGCGCTCACGCCGGTGGTGCTGGCTGCGTTCTACTCCAAACGCGCTACTGCGTGGGGCGCGGTGGCCGCTATCGCCACAGGCGCCGTGGTCACGCTGGTGTGGGACGCGCCGGGCGTGAAGGCGCTGTTTCCGCCGATCCTGGCGCAGCGGGACGCGATCTTTCCCGCGCTGTTTGCCGCGGTGATCGCGCTGGTGGTGGTGAGCGCGTTCACGCCCCGGCCGACGGCGGAGCAGTTGGCGAAGGTGGCGGACCGATAACGATCAGAGCATTAACCTTGACTTGAAGAAAGCTCAAAATCCATGACCGACAGAAGCCGAATTTCAGGTGACCTCGCCGAGCAAATCGCGGCAGTGACAAACAAGCGCGCCCGCTTTGTCCTGGATGCCATCGCGAAGAAGGGGATGGTGACGACCGAGGAAATCAACCAGGCAGGGTACGAGCATCCGCCCCGCGCGGTTCGGGATGCACGCGAACTTGGGTTCCCCATCCGGACCATTAAGGTGAAGCACTCGAATGGGCGGACCATCGCGGCGTATATTTTTCCTGAAAATGCGCGCTTCGGGCGTGGCAAGGGCGGACGACGAGCTCTGACAAAGAGGCAGAGAGACGCGATTATCGAAGCGGCAGGAGGAAAGTGTCAGATTTGCGGAGCGACAGAGAACGTACAAGTGGACCATCGCGTCCCCTACGAAGTTGCCGGTGAGACCGACGGAGACAGTACAGCGATATTCATGGTTCTGTGCGGATCATGCAATCGTAAGAAATCGTGGAGCTGCGAGCACTGCCCAAACTGGACCGGCAAGCGCAGTGTAGCCGTTTGCGAAACATGCTATTGGGTGGGACGAACTGATTACTTGCATGTCGCGACGGAACAGCAGCGCAGGGCCGATGTCGTCTGGCGAAAAGATGAAGTCGCAGATTATGAGAGGCTTAGAGAAAAGGCGCGGCGGGCAGCGGCGGCAGTTCCCGAATACATTAAGCAGCTACTGCGGAACGGCTAGCCGAAAAGCAAAGCCTGCGATGCGAAATCATCGAGAGATAAAACCGATCTTCGATGAGCTACCGGGAGCAGATGGGATACGTACAAGGATTCCACCGTGACGTCCTTGCGTCCATTCAGCGTGGCTTGGCTCGACCTGCCAACATCAAGCAAAATTCTCTTTCCGAGATGATCCGGCAAGGGGCTGCCATAGGATCGCTGCCCACACGAGCCATCGTAACTCAGAATGAACGGAATCTCTTTGCGATTGAGCAACTCCAAACCCTCGACAAGCCTGCTGCGGCTCAGCCCCGCGAAGTAACGCTGGTCGCGGCCACTGCTGGTTCCTTGATATGGCGGATCGAGGTAGAAAAAGTCTCCTTGGCGGGCATTTTGAAATAGCTGCATAAAGTCACAATGAACAGCCCGGCACTTTCCTTTGAGGACTCGATTTGCTGCGAGTATCTCCTGACGCATCGTATCGGGATGAGTGCCTTTGCGCCGCTTGTCGGGGGATTGATTGAACTCTCCGGCGGGGTTGAAGCGGACCGCGTTCTTCACGCATCTTGCCAGCAGGTAAAGTAGCTTCGCGGGTTCGTGGTCCTGGTTGAACTGCGCACGAACCTCATAATACGCATCAATGGGGAGTGCCCTTTCGCTGCGCCAAAGGGCGCCATACTGCAGCGCGATTTCCTCCGGGCTTACTAGGATTGCTTTCCAAAGCGCAATCAGAGGCTCCAGCGTGTCGCCTATCGCGTAGGAAGAGAACCTCTTTTGAGCAGCGGCGGCCAGCGTGACGGCTGCGGAGCCAGCGAACGGCTCAACAAGCCGCGTAAGAGAGCCCGCTGGAACGTAGCTCAGGATTGCCTGCGCTAACCGCCGCTTGCTTCCTTGATACGGAATCGGGTGCGGAGCCGAGAATCTCATGCTTTTACGCATTCAGTTTACAGGCGAATGAGTCAACTGAAACAACGAAACTCACGTATCGAGTGTGGAATTCAAGAGGTGTTCCCGAAACGAAAACTTCGATCAAAAAATGGACATCTTTCGGTGCTGTCGCAAGACCAATCCTCCAACAGCGCTTGCCGCTCAAGAAAATAGTTGTTCCGGGCGGGCACGGCGGTCTTACACTGTCGGTGACTATCCCAGGCTGCTATGCCGGTCGCGCTACTGACTCTCGAACTCCGCATCGAGCACGCCCAGTCGCTCAAGGACAGGCGGCAGGTGGTGCGCTCGCTCAAGGATCAGTTGAAGCAGGGCTTCAATGTGTCGGTGGCGGAGCTGGACGAGGCGGTTACTTGGCAGTCGGCGACGCTGGGCGTGGCGGCCATCTCCCGCTCGCGCGACTACCTGCACGGGCTGATGGAAGAGGCGGAGCGCGCCGCCCGGCGCATGGCCACGGAGCTTGGCGCCGATCTGGCCGATTCGTTCTGGGAGTACATCGAGAGCTGAAAGGCCGGCCGCGGCATCAAACGCGCGCAAATTTGCGCAGGTTCATCGTGCTAACCTAAACCTTCGAGCCTTGTTCGCCGACGCGCGAAAACCGTGTGTTGAGGGCATGGATTCTGGAGAGATTGTTTGCAGCCCACCGCCTTCGTAATCGCCGTCTTCGAGTTTGTTCTGTTGCTGTTCTCGCTCAGTTTTCATGAGTGCGCGCACGCCTGGATGGCATCGCGAATGGGCGACCAGACGGCGCGGCTCGAGGGGCGCATCACGCTGAACCCCATGTACCACATCGATCCGATTGGAACTCTTCTGTTTCCCGCCATGGTGATCTTTGGGCCGCTCGTCGGATTTCACCTTCCCTTCATGCTGGTGGGCTGGGCCAAGCCCACGCCGGTGATCACGCGCAACTTCAAGAAAATTGTGCGGGACGACAACCTGGTGACGCTGGCCGGGCCGGTCTCGAATCTGATTCTGGTGTTGGTGGCGCTCGCAGGGCTGACCGCGATGGCCGTGGCGATGCCCAACGGCGGGCAAATGGTCAGGCTGTCGTTCGCTGCCGCATTGGGCTTCACCGAGGTCAGCGGAGCGCAGCCGGTCGCTCTGCTGCTCAGCCTTGCCATCCTGATCAACCTGTCGCTCTTCTTCTTCAACCTGCTGCCCATTCCGCCGCTCGACGGCAGCCGCGTGGTGCGGAACATGCTGCCGTATAACGCGGTGCAGCAATACGACCGGATCGGCGGCTGGATCAGCTACCTGTTGATGATCTTTGTGGGCGGCTTCGTGCTGCGGCTGCTGCTCACGCCCGCGCTGGTGCTGGTTTTTTCGCTCCTTTCGCGCCTTTGATCTCCGGGTGCTCGCTGCAGGTTGTCCCGCTACAATGGAATGAGCCAATTTCGGCCATTTTCCTGAGCACTTCCGGCGCTCTCTTTTGCGCCGGCTAGGAACTGAACCGCATCATGACAGTAACGGAAAATTCAAAATCGCAAGGTCCTGCGGCGCAACGCCCGCGCGTGTTGAGCGGCATGCGTCCCACGGGAAAGCTGCACCTGGGCAACTACATGGGCGCGCTGGCCAACTGGGTCAAGCTACAGGACCAGTACGAGTGCTACTTTTTCATCGCCGACTGGCATGCGCTCACCACGGACTACGCCGACCCCGGCCAGATTGCGCCCAATACGCTGGAGGTGATGCTGGATTACCTGGCGGCGGGGCTGGACCCGGCAAAGACCGTGCTTTTTTTGCAGAGCCGGGTAAAGCAGCATGCTGAACTTGCGCTGCTCCTGGGCATGAGCACTCCGCTGGGCTGGCTGGAGCGCGTGCCCAGCTACAAAGAGATGCAGGAGAACCTGGCGAACAAGGACCTGGCGACGTATGGCTTCCTCGGCTACCCGGTGCTGATGGCCGCGGACATTCTGATTTACCAGCCCGACTTTGTGCCGGTGGGCCAGGACCAGCAGGCGCACGTGGAGCTGACACGTGAGATTGCGCGGAGGTTCAACTCGTTTTATCCGAAGAAGTACGGACCCAAGGGCCTAGGCGTCTTGTCCGGACAAGAAGCTGCTGAAGACGCTCGCTGGGGATCTCCGTTTGAAGCAGGTACGCCAGTTCTTGAACTTGGACGGCTAGAAGCTGTTCTCCCCGAGCCCAAGGTCCTGCTGACGCCCTCGCCCAAGCTCCCCGGCACCGACGGGCGCAAGATGTCGAAGAGCTACGGCAACACCATTCTCTTGAGCGATCCCGAGCCGGTGGTGCGGCAGAAGCTGAAGACCATGGTGACCGACCCGGCGCGCATCCGGCGGACCGACAAGGGCGACCCCGACAAGTGCCCGGTGGGCGACCTGCACAAGGTGTTCTCGACGCCGGAAACCCTGGCAAAGGTGTACGAGGGCTGCCGCTCGGCGGGAATCGGGTGCATTGAATGCAAGAAGTGGGTAGCGGATGGGCTGGTAAAGGTGCTCGAGCCGATCCAGGAGCGGCGGGCCAGCATGACCGAGGCTCAGGCCATCGAGATTCTGGACGAAGGCTCGCGGCGCGCCGAGGCCCGCGCAGAACAGACCATGGTGGAAGTGCGCGAAGCCATGCAGATGACGTTGACCACCGTGACCGGGGCGTGAGCCGGCGCACGGGAAGCAAAGAACGGGCCGAGGAGAACGCGCCGCGGGAATGAGCGCTGTTTGACGGGCCAGAAACGTGCACGCGATGCAAGAGAAAGTCCCGTGGTGGCGCAGGGCGCTCGAGTTTACTCTGGGCGGAATCCGCTCGGGATTCGGGCTGTTCCGGCACAACGGAAGAGTTGAAACGGGCAAGGAGAGCAGCGCTGCAGGCGACTGCGCCGGGCCGGAGACGGCTGCAGGCGAGCCCGAGGAAGCGAAAAAGTTGGAAGCGCCAAAAGAAGAGAGTGCATTGAAGCAAACTTCCCCACAATCCGAAGAAGCGGCAGACGAAACGAAGCAGGCGGCCGAGGCGGTTTCAAGCGGCGGCGAGGTTCCCACGGCGCAGGAAGCCGTGGAAGAAGCCGCGGAAGCGGCCAAAGAACCCCAACAGCCGGCGGCGGCAGAAGAGCTGGCGTCTTCAACTCCGCAAGCTGAGCCGGCGCCCGCGGCCGATGCGGCCAAAGAACCCCAACAGCCGGCGGCGGAGGCGATTGAGCCGGAGCCTTGCGCCGAGGAGCGGGTTGTGGAGGCCGCGAAAGCCAACGATCCCTCCGATTCGGCCGAGCATATTGAGGTTCAGGCGCAGGCTGCGCCGGAAGAAAATGCGGCAGTGAACGCGGAGGAGTTGCCGGCGGCGGCAGCGGAGCCGGCGGCTCCAACTCCGGAAGCTGAACCGGCGCCCGCGGCCGAAGCGGCCAAAGAGAAGGAAGCTGCTCCGCCACAGGAAGCAGCCGCGGCGTTGCCGTTTGACGCCAAGCCGGCGGTCGAGCCGACCACCGCCGAGAAAGTGGCGGCGGCGCTGAAGGCGCGTGGCCAGGACGCCGAGCAGTCGCCTTTCTCGGTCCTCGTGGGCCAGGTGTACGACGGGCCGCTCGACCTGCTGCTCGACCTGATCCGCAAGCAGGACATCGATATCTACGACATTCCCATCGCCAAGATCACGGCGCAGTTTTTGGCGTATGTGAACCGGCTGCGGGCCAGCGACATGGACGTGGCCGGGGAGTTCATCTACACGGCGGCGCTGCTGATTCACATCAAGAGCAAGATGCTGCTGCCGCGCGCGCCGGCGGGGCCGGAAGAGCCGGGCGAAGATCCGCGGCGCGAGCTGGTGGAGCGGCTGCTGGAACACGAACGCTTCAGGAATGCGGCGCAGATGCTGCATGAAAAGCAGATGCTGGAGTCGGCCACGTGGACCAATCCCGGCGTGCGCGAGTTTCGCGAAGATACCGGCGCGGAGCCGGAGATGGCCGCCGACACCACGGACCTGGTGCGCATCTTTCGCGATATTCTGGAGCGCGCGCGCAACCGCCCCATCCTCGACCTGGAAGAAGACACAGTGACCGTGAGCCAGATGATGGAGTTCCTGGCGCGGCGGCTGACCATGGAAGACAGGCCGGTGGCGCTGCGGCGGCTGCTGAGCCACACGCGCTCGGAGCGGGCGCTGATCGCCATGTTCCTGGCGTTGCTGGAGTTGGTGCGCCTGCAGGCCATTCTGCTGCGGCAGGACCGGCACTTCAGCGAGATCTTCATCAAGAAGAACACCGGCTTCGAGGCGGTGATGAATGAGGGGCTGGCCAACGCGCGCGACGATTGGCGGTAACCGCCTCTTAGGCTGGCTTATTGGTGGAGTAGACGAGCTTGCCGGTTTCGCGCACAAATCTTAATGGAATCTTAGGATTGTTGATATCCTTGTTCCCATCGTCCGCCCACTTCTTAGCCCATTTGGTGAAGTACGGCTCAATTTGTGCGGGCGTCATAACATAAATTTCGACCAGTTCTATCCCATCGTATATCGCAAACACCCAATCCACCTGCCTGTATTTCCCGATGATGTGCGGATTCATGTGGTGGTGGGTAGAAAAACTCTGTGTGAGTCTGATATTGACCGATTTTATTTCGTACTCGCGGCCGTTTTCGTCACGTGCATCGTTTCCCTCGCGCCCCGGTAGGATCGTCAGGCCTGTGCAAAGCACGATTTGGAGAATCTTTCCGCCATTGTCCTGAAAGACGTCATCGATTCCGTGCTTGGACGCGAGACGTTGCAGTTTCCGTATAGATGGGAGCAGATTCCTTAGCTTGACGTGGTCGGGATGAGGCCTCATGCCTCCTCCCGCGCTAATAGGGCCACGACATCCACCCTTAGGGCAATCGCCAGACGCTCCATGGTATCGATAGAGATATTCTTTTCATTTCGCTCAACGCTGCCTACATAGTTTCTGTGAAGTCCCGCTTTGGCAGCGAGTTCCTCTTGGGAAAGGCCTGCCGCGATGCGAGCTTTTCTGAGGTTGACGGCAAATCTTCCGCGAGTTGTAATCTGAGGTTTGGCGAGCTTCATTAGGTTCCATGCTCAGCCCTGTGCTAGCCTGAAATCTACAGCCTATAGGTTGTATGAGGTAACGATGTCGGCTACCTTTGTTTCTGCAAGTCCCGCCTATTCAACGCCGCTTGGCGCAGCATACGTGGGCGACTCGATGAAATTGCTCGAGGGGCTGCCCGACGCCTCCATCAATCTTGTCATCACCAGTCCGCCTTTCGCTCTGCAACGGCAAAAAGAGTATGGCAATCTCGACCAGGCAGAGTACGTTGATTGGCTGCTTGGCTTCGGTCGGCTGGTTCATCGGAAGCTGCGTGAGGACGGGAGTTTTGTCCTGGATCTCGGCGGTGCGTACCGGAAGGGCGTTCCTGTGCGTAGTCTCTATCAGTTCCGTGTATTGCTGCGGTTCTGCGATGAGCTTGGATTCCATCTGGCGCAGGAGTTCTTCTGGCACAATTCGTCAAAGTTGCCGAGTCCTATTGAATGGGTAAACAAGCGAAAACTGAGGGCTAAGGACACGGTCAATACGCTGTGGTGGTTTTCCCGCTCGGAATGGCCGAAAGCGAATGTTTCTAAAGTCCTGACTGAGTACAGCCCCCGCATGAAGAAACTCTTGGAGGACCCTGCGGCTTTTTACACTCCCAAGGCGCGCCCTTCCGGGCACGAGATCGGGCTCGCGTTCGCGAACGATAACGGTGGCGCGATCCCCTCTAATCTCCTGCAGATTCCAAACTCCGAGAGCAACGGCGTCTACTTGGGGGCTTGCAAGGCAGTAGGAGCAAAGGGGCACCCTGCACGGTTTCCAGCCAAGCTACCGGAGTTCTTTATTCGTATGCTGACCGACCCTGGCGACCTTGTCGTTGATATCTTCGCCGGTTCGAACACTACTGGTATGGTGGCAGAGGCCGAGGGCCGCAGGTGGCTGGCTTTTGAATCAAGCCGCGAATACGTCGCTGGTTCCGTGCTTCGCTTCTTGCCCAAGGGACTTTCTGTGGCAAGAATGAAGCACCTCTACGCAAATGTTCTCCATGGCGAGCCTGTCTTCGTTGAAGATGAGGCGGGTTTTCAACCGCGCCTTCTCGCCGTTTAGCGTACTGCCCTGTGTCTGGCCAACGCGCGCGACGATTGGCGGTGAGTTAATGCCGGGGCCGGCAGGTTCCGGTGTTCGGTGTTGTCGCAGGTGGCTGCCTTCTAGTCCGGCAATATTTTGCAGGCAATGACCGATGCGGCCTAGCAGCCTGTGGTGTAAGTCTGGGTGCGAGAGCGGAGGAAATCCTGGAGTGTGAAGTGAGGCATGGGTAGGATGGAAGCATGGGGATGGGGACACGACAGGCACAGGAGAAGCAAGA
>JBEKNY010000001.1:0-652664 GCA_049522315.1 Occallatibacter sp. | reverse complement strand
ATCCTCTCTTATGCCTTGGCTCCACGAATACAACTGGCACAGACCTCATGCCAGCCTCAACCACAACACCCCGATCAGCAGAGCCGGCCTCGATCGGAACAACCTATTGACACTGCACAACTAGGGACGAGGGACGAGGGACGAGAGACGAGGTGGTGACGTTCCCGGAACCCCGCGCTTGCCAGCGAACGGCAATGCATGACACCCTTGAATAGAGTGCGCGAATTTCGCAAACGAAGGAGCATTTGAATCCCCATGCCCATCCAAACCACCGAGAAGATCTGGCACAACGGCAACCTGATTCCCTGGGAACAAGCGACGATTCACGTGATGAGCCACGTGATCCATTACGGATCGAGCGTGTTTGAGGGGATACGCTGCTACGGGCAGCCGCACGGGTCGGCGGTCTTCCGGCTGCCGGAGCACATGCAGCGGCTGCTGGACTCGGCCAAGATCTACCGCATGGAAGTACCGTTCACGCTGGAGGAGCTTTGCGCGGGAGTGGTGGACACGGTTGAAGCGAACGGAGTGGCGCCGTGCTACATCCGGCCGATCGCTCTGCGCGGGTACGGAGAGATTGGCGTGAACCCGAAGGGGTGCCCGGTGGATGTGTACATCGCGAATTTCGCGTGGGGCAAGTACCTGGCCGGGCACGGAGGCGTGGACGTATGCGTCTCGAGCTGGAACCGGCTGGCGCCGAACACCATGCCATCGCTGGCCAAGGCGGGGGCGAATTACATGAACTCGCAGCTCATCCACATGGAGGCCGAGGTGAACGGCTACCAGGAGGGGATTGCGCTGGACGTGGATGGCCTGGTGAGCGAGGGATCGGGCGAGAACATCTTCGTGGTGCGCAACGGGGTGCTGTTTACGCCGCCGCTGGCGAACTCGGCGCTGTCGGGGATAACACGCGACAGCGTGCTGACGATTGCGCGGCACCTGGGACTGACGGTGACCGAGCAGCCGCTTCCGCGGGAGCTGCTGTATATCGCCGACGAGGTGTTCTTTACGGGCACGGCGGCGGAGGTGCAACCGATCCGGTCCATCGACCGCATTGTGGTTGCCGACGGAAAGCCGGGCGAGATTACCAAGAAGATCGCGGACGAGTTCTTTGGCATTGCCAACGGACTGAAGCCGGACCGGTTTGGATGGCTGACGCCGGTGAAGGTGGACGCGAGCGAGACGGTGACGGCGTAAAAAGCAGCTTCTGGCCTCTAGCTTCCAGCTTCCAGCTTGAGACAAAGGCCCTTCGGCATGTGCCGAGGGGCCTTTCTGTAAGTGGGATAGGCGAGGCTCTCAGCGTGTGCTGAGGGGGTGTGCCGCGCGGCGCGCGCGTTCGGTTGATATTTACTTGTCATTCGAGCGCGCGTGACTTAGGCTGGTGGGGCTTCAAAAGAAAACGAGGACGGAGGTCCAGCCATGGCTGGAATCGATTGGAATGCGGCAATCCTTTACGCGCGCCTGGTGGCAGTGGCCGAGGACGTTCCGCCGGGGGACGAGTATTCGCCGGCCAACATTGCCGCGATTCAGGCGTTGGGCTACTCGTTTGCGCAGACTCTTTACGGCAATGAATTGGCCACGGACATTAACCCGCACGCAGGTGAGACGGTGACGTATGGGTTCCTGGCGATTTCACCGGGCGGCGAGCTGGTGGCGGCGGTGCGCGGGACGGACACGATCATGGAGTGGATACACGACGCCGTGTTTCTGCTGGCGCCAAATCCGGTTCGTGGCGGCGCGGGGATGACGGAGGATGGATTCACGGCGATCTATAAATCGCTGCGGGTGGGGCGCGATGCTGGAGCGGCGACAGCGGCGTCGTCGATTGGGCAGTATGCGCAGTCAGGGCAAGCGAAGAATGTGACCGTGGCGGGACATAGCCTGGGCGGGGCGCTGGCCACGTTGCTGACGCTCGATGTGGCGCTGAACACGGGTCGCCGCGCACCGGTGGCGTACACGTTCGCCAGCCCAAGGACCGGGGATCCCTCGTTTGCGGGCGCTTTCGATAAAGCGGTGACCGCGAGCTATCGAATCTATAACCGCTGCGACCTGGTTCCGAATTTGCCGCCGATCCTTCCGCTTCCGTATGAGCACATCAACACGGCGTTCGAGCTGGTGCCACCGAAGGACGTGATCCAGGCGAACGTGGTATGTGAGCACCATTTGACGACGTATTTGTGGCTGATGGGGCAGCAGTCAGGCTCGAATGCTTACCCCGTAGATGCCGATTGCCGGGGAAGCGCGTATCCGGGGCCGACGTAAAAACAGCCTTTAGCTTCCAGCCTCTAGCTTCCAGCTTGATTCGAAAGCCCTTCGGCGTGTACAGAAGGGCTTTTCCCATTTGAGCCGCGGCGAGTGTGGATGACGCGCGCCAATTATGATGAATCGGAGAGCCGCACAAGCGACGCCTGGGATACGGATCTCTGCAATGCCGCAGGAAAGGACGATTGCCGCCAAGTGAAACCCGACATGAAAGTTTTGTTCGCTGGACTGGAGCTGGTGAATCCAGTGATTGCCGCCAGCGGGACGTTTGGCTACGGTATCGAGTTTGAAGAGATCGTGTCGCTGGAGCGCCTGGGGGCCATCGTCACCAAGGGTATCTCGCTGCAGCCGATGGCGGGGCACGTGCCGCCGCGCATGGTGCAGACGGCGGCGGGAATGCTGAACGCGATCGGCCTGCAAAATGTGGGCGTGGAAGAGTTCCTTGCGCAGAAGCTGCCGCCCATGAAGCGGTACCCGAAGTGCAAGGTGATTGTGAATGTGTTCGGGTACACGGCGGGGGAGTATATCGCAACGATCGAACGCCTGAACCGTGCGGAGGGGATTGCGGCGTACGAATTAAACGTATCGTGCCCGAACGTGCACGCCGGCGGGATGGTGTTCGGGGCGGATGCGGGATCGCTGGAGTACCTGGTGAGCCGGGCGAAGGCCACCGCGTCGCGCCCGCTGATTGTGAAGCTGACACCCAATGTGACCTCCATCGCGCACATGGCGCGGGTGGCAGCCGACGCGGGAGCCGATGCGGTGAGCCTGGTGAATACCTTCCTGGCCATGTCGATCGATGCCGAACGGCGGCGGCCACGGTTGAGCAACGTGACGGGAGGGCTGTCGGGGCCGGCGATTAAACCCATCGCGCTGCGCATGGTCTACGAGACGGCGAAGGCGGTGAGGGTTCCGATCCTGGGCATGGGCGGGATCATGACGCCGGAGGACGCGGTGGAGTTTCTGCTCGCCGGGGCGACAGCGGTACAGGTGGGCACGGCGAGCTATGCCGATCCGCGGGCGGCTGAGCGGCTGGCGCGTGGGTTAGAGTCCTGGTGCAAGAATCACGACGTGGCGAAGGTGGCAAGTTTGACCGGGGCGTTAAATGCAGGGACCAGGGATTAGGGACCAGGGATTAGAAAGCCCTCGTTCATTGTTGCAATTTGCGCAACATGGCCACGAGCATCCGGCTCACCTCGCTGGCGAGGCCATTCGATGCCTTTCTCAACTCTGCATTGCCGAAACCGAGAGCCTCAGCAATCACAAGCTGGGTTTGAATCTCGCAAATCGATCCCCTGGCGTGACCTAAGAATTGGACATACTCTCCCTTGGTCGATCTTCCATAACCCTCTGCTATATTGCTAGCAACGGAGACCGCTGCGCGCCGCATCTGGTTTGTGAGACCAAACTGCTCACTGCCCGGAAATGACGAGGTAAGCCTATAGATCGCCAGGCTCATCTGGACTGCCCGTTGCCAAACCACTAGATCCTTGAATGCTGTCCCCACGCACTGCTCCTTCTCCTCGACTTGCTGTCAAGGATCATTCGAGAAAGCATAACGCGAGCCTCGCAGCACTTTTGTGAGCGCGAGCACCAAAGTCTTTCCCGGACCTAGGGAGTGAAATTCGTACGGCATTATTAAAGCCCGAAAATGGCCGCGCGAAACCTGTTTCAAGAAGTTTTAGAGGCGCTTGATGAAGGCCAGGGCCTCGGCAAGTTGGGGGAAGCGCGCCTCCTCGGCCTTGAATTCTCTGGAGTGGATCGAGCGGCGCAGACCGCGCGCCTTCACGGGGTACTTGAGGTGCAGCATCTCGTGGTAGAGCAGGTACTCGATCGCGTAGAGGGGACTCGAGGGGCGGTCGAAGACGCGGCTGACGACGATGGTGTTGTGGGCGGCGTCGTAGTGTCCGAGCGAGCGCTTGGCGTGGTGCTCGCTCCAGGTGAGGCCGGGACGGCCGAGAAGCCCGCCGAAGAAGCGTGTGTTGAGCGAATCGAAGACCTCTTCGAGATGAAAGTAGCGGCCTTCGGGGCCGAAATAGCGCTTGCTGCCACGGGCGTGGCGAATGAGCTCCGTTTGGCGCGTGACGGCGGCCGAGGAGGCGAATCGCTTATAGCGCAGGTTGTGTCCGCGATCGATGGGCTTGCGATAGAGCTTTGCAAGAAGAATGTGGGCGATGGCATGAAGGACAGACTCAGGCGCGCCTTCGAGCAGATCGGAGAGCGAGACGAAAATCTGGCCCTCGCGAAGGCGGATGGTGGTGTTGAGAGAAGTGAAGCGACGAAAGCGCACATGAATGGGCGGCATGGGCGCGCGTGGACGGAGTGCGCGGTACTCCTGTTGAAAGATGGGGACGACGTTAGTTGGCACCAATGCAGAGGGTAGCAGACGGCAGCTTCTAGCTTCTAGCCTCTAGCTGCTAGCTCTTTCCTGGTACCGCCAAGGTTTTTTCGCGTTGAAGGATGAGTCGGACCCGGGGGATCCGTCGATTCAAGGTCTAAAGTCCTAATCTCAGATCGCGCTAGCGAGGAGGGAGCTACAAGCTAAGAGCTAGAAGCTAGAAGCTGCTTTACTTCGGTTCGTAGCGGTCCTGGCCCTTTTCATCGGGATGGGCTTTGAAGTAGGCTTCCTGGTCCGCTGTGATTTGCCTGGCTTGATCGGCGAGGTCACCGGCGCTGTCGAGCGCCTCCTTGAGCGAGAGCTCGAAGCCAGGTCGGCTGGGCAGATCGTGCAGGACGCCCTGCCAGCGCGCGATGCCTTCATTGAGGCCTTTGAGCGACATGCGGATGTCGGCCTTGCGATCGGAGTAGGTGTCGAGATTGTCTCCGAGTTCGTCCAGGAGGGCGGCGAAGTCCTGGAGCTCATCGTCGAGGCGCCGGGCGGGGCCAGCCGACTGGGAGTGCTTGATCAAAACTCGAATATTATCAGCATATTCGTTAATAAACTTCACGTATAGATTGACCCGCGCAACGGGGTCGATTCCATACTCGGCGATCAGGTCCTGCTGGGCTTCAGTCAGCGGTTCGCGCTTCTCTTTTTGCGCGCCGAGCGGCGCGGCTAACGCGAGACAGAAGACAAGGGCAACCAGAGCGCGCATGACGACATGCCTCCAGCGCTTCCATTCAAGCACAAACCGGGCGAAGCGGCGAAGGCGATTTCGCTTCCACGCCGCAGGATGGAGACCCAAGGAGCCCGCCCTGGCCCATTTGGGTCCGACGCGCGGAGGCGGTTGAGGTGAGGGGCCGGCGGACTATTTGCGGAAGACCTGCATCATGGCTTCGTTTTTCGCATCCGTGACGCGCGCCAGGGTCTGCTCCACCAGAGGGCGGTCTTCCATGCTGCTGGATTGAAGCATTTCGTTGAGGCGGAAGGCGGTGCGGCTGAGCAGGAGCTCGGCGTTCTTGAGGCGCTTGTCGTTATCGGCCAGGGAAAGATGGATCTTTTGCGCGATGCGCTGGATCTGCTTGAGCAGGCCGGTTGCCCTGGTCACGTCGCCGGCCGTATATTGGCGGATGCTGAGCTCGGTCATCTGCTGCACGAGCTGGGCATAGAGGAAGCACTGCTCGCGCGGTTGCGCCTGGCTGGCTCGAGCCTCGAGAGCATCGATGCTTTGCTGGGTGGGCTCGGCATTATCGGCGGACGAGGCGCGCAAGGAGCCGGCGTTCAGGCTGAGCACGAGCAACGCGGCGATGGGAACCACAGTCCGCATAAGGAACCTCCTCCGATGCGGTTCTGCCCCCGAATTGTGCCTATAGTACCCACATTACGCAACGAACCGCAAGAACTAAGATGCAGGATTTTGATGGGGCGAATAGCGCGGGTACCGCGAGATGGGCTGACCCAAACGGGGAAGAATTGGCTGGGACGGGATGGCGTAGGGCGCGGAAGCTATTTTTCGAGGATCAGCAGGCGCTGGCGAGCCTGCCATTCCTGATTTGGGAACTTGCCGCCCGCGGCGTCGAGGAAGCGATGGTAATAGGCGGCGGCTTGACTTTTCTGGTGCAAGGAGTCGTAGGCGGAGGCCCAGAGGAAGAGAGTAGAGGCGTTCTCCGGCGAGTAGCGGGAGCGCATGGCGAGCGCGTGCAGGGTGACGTCGGGATGGCCGGTGCGCGATGCGGTGAAGGCAAGGCCGCTCCAGCCGTCTACGTTGGCCGGATCGATTTGCGTGGCCCTATCGAAGACAGCGTAGGCCTTGTCAAGCTGCGCCTGGCGAACAAGATTCTGGCCGTGAGCGACGAGCAGATGGGGATCTTCAGGAGCGGCGGCGAGGAGATGGAGGTAGAGCTGGTCAGAACCGGCGAAGTCGCCAGCTTCGGCAAGGACGGCGGCCAACATGCGGGTGATCGCAGGGTCGGCGGGATGGGCGTCGTGGAGCTTCTGGAGGAGGGGGAGCGCTTCGGCCTTGTCCTGATCGGCGAGCACAGTGGCGAGCTGCGCGGTGAGCGTGGGGTCATCGGGGTTTTTGGCGAGGGCGGCACGCAGGAGGGTCTCGGCCTCGGGATACTGCTTGCGCAGGATGAGCAAATGGGCCAGGCCGGCGCTGGCGGGGACGGATTGCGGATCTTTGTCCAGGACGCGGCGATAGGCGGCCGCGGCGGCATCGTATTGGCCGGTCTTTTCAGCCAGCTCCGCGGCGAGCAGGGTGTCGGAGGGCGTCTCCGGCGTGAGCTTGAGAGCTTCGAGCAGGTCGTTGGAGGCAGCAGCGGGATCGGAATCGCGATCGATGTGGGCGAGGGCGCGCCAGGCGCGGGCCTTGAGTGTTGGATCGGCCAGGCCGGGATCGAGGGTGGTGGCGGTGACGAGTTCTGGACGCGCCTCGTCCAGTTTGTTTTGACGGGCAAGAAGCAGGCCAAGCGAGATGTGAGCCTCGAACGATTTGGGGTTGGCGGCGATGGCGCGGCGATAGAGAGCGGCGGCGTCGTCGAGACGGTCTTGCGCGTCGGCGACGTAGCCGGCATCGAAGAGGGCGCGCGCGTCGGCGGGGTGGGCGGCGAGGTACGGATCCAGTTTGGCCTCGGCGGCTTTCCAGTCGGAGCCGGCGATGGCGGCTTCGGCGGCGGCGACTTCGGCGGGGACGGGCTGGGTGGATGCGGCGGAGGCGCTTGAGGCGGGCGGCGGAGCACCGGAGGACGAAGAAGATTGCTGAGCGACTGCGCCGGCAGGGGCGAGAAGCGCAGCAGAGAGGAACACAAGAAAAACAGAACGAGACAAGCAAAACCTCAAGAAATAAGGTGTGTTAGCGGCCAGTTCCTAGTTTAAATGGCGCGAGAGTGGTCTGGCGATGGATGCCACTTGCGTAATCGGTCAAGGGCGCACCGGTAGCGACGACGGTTAACTAAAGGACTTACGCGCGGATTCAATTGTAAGTGCATCTTTGGAATATTGCGCGGCATCCAAATGCCAGTGCAAGAGTGTGCGGAGGTCAGAAGGTTGCATGCTCGCGCCGAACGCCAAAAATGTTCAGGTGAAGTCATGAAACTCATCACCATGCAGCATATCCCCTTGGCGTATGCCTACCTGTGCCCGGATTGCAACTGCATCGGCAACTGCGCGGAGCACTGCCCGGCATGTGCGTCGCGGGTTCTGTTGGGACTCGCCAGTATTCTCGACCGCGAGGCGGAGAGTAATTCGATCGAATTTGCATCCGCACGCGGGCGCGCCCTGGCGGCATGACTTTTTGGCATTCGATCGATCCGGCGACGCATAGATGCGCGTTTGCCGGAGCGCTTGGGTTGTATCGTTCTTGCGAACGGGGGTTGCAGCGCAATTTATAATGAAAATGGACGGTTGCGCCCCCAGGCTCGCGAAGAGCACATAGACGCATTGGGGCGAATTCTGCCGAGCGCCTTCAATCCTAAGAATCAAGCCGTCAATGGGGCAGGGAATAAGATTGGGCGCACGCGTTCGCGCATGCGGACAAGCTCGCCGGCATTATGCTTGAGGAGATCGTGTCCCCAGACTAAGGCAGTGTCCTCACGGCAGTCCTTTGCCAACTCCAAACCGATCTTCTCGGGAGAGAGGCCAGTCGCGTGCCTCAGTTCCTCTGGTTCAGTCAAGCTTCCTATGACAAAGACTCTTTCCGCCAGATGTGGAGGTATTCTATTCCTCGCATCCGCCAGTCTGTTCTCTTGGCCGTCGAAATCGAAGAGGAGCACCATGTGCCGTTGAGTGTACTTTTGCATTTCCACGATGTGGTCTGTTTCAAACCGGTCCAAGACTTTGGTCCATCCGCCCGCTTCCGCTAGAACTTGAACGGATCGAGGCGCGAGCGATGGGTCCAGTAAGAAACCGTTTGCCACCTCGCTGTTGGCGCGATCCTCGGGGAGTACCATAACGTGCGGCCGAAATCTGTTTGGAGTCATGGCCAGAGGTCGCCCCGCGCCAGCGATTCCACGAGGTCGCCGTTGATTTGGAGTTCCCCGAGTAAGCGCACTACTGTGGGTTCAAGATGGCTATTCCGATACAGCGCAAACGTGTTTTCGCCTGAAAACTTACGGATTGCCTCGGGGTTGTGTGACGTGGCGATAAGCTGGCCACCCGACTGGAATCCCCTACGAAGCGCCGAGACAAATAGCCCGACTTCGTCGAGCGAAAGGTAATTGTCGGGTTCGTCCCAAAAGCAGACAAGTGGACCGTACGAGGAATTTGCGGCAAGTACCAACGCGCAAACCACAAAGCACTTTTCGCCGTCAGAAAGGTCCTCACACGGGATTGCGAAGCTTCCTTGTTCGGTTGCAAATTGGAAGACCATATTGCGGGATTCAACGCCGACCAATGGGTTGCGGATGTCTTTGAGGTCGGGCATCACTTGTTTGAGGTAGTCATCCACCTCCCCGTATGCAGATGGTGCGGACGCGAGCAGTCCTGTGAACCACGCACCCAAGTCGGTGACAGTGCGGTTTGGTTGCAGTGTTCCCTCGTTGGATTCGCCGCGGATCAAAGGCGGGATCGGGCGGAGGATGAGCATTTGGGCGAGCCACTGCTTAAAAACAGAAATTGGGTCATCAGGTGAAAAGAGCTGAATGATCGGTAAGGCCACGAGGTGCCAGTCGATCACGAAGTCGGCGATCTTGTCTTGGTCCCATTTTGCAAGATGCACCTGAGCCACTTCACGCGTGTAGACCGCTTTGCCCTCGACCGTCAGCTTCTCCTCAAGTACACGCAGTTCCTTGAACTTCTCGGGAAGTTCGAAAGCGAGGACATACCCATAAATCTCTTTGTTTAACTCGACCTCGACCTCGAAACGCATGGGAACATCGGTAATGCCGCGGGTAAAGTCTTTAGGCTTCACCAATTCGCCGACGCGATTCGTTCCTCGTGCGATCTTCTGAAGAATTTCAAGCGCGGACCCGACTGTTGTTTTGCCTGCGCCGTTTTTCCCAATCAGCAGCGCAGACGGCATGCCCGCGATGGGCAGGTCGAAGTTCTGCAAACACCGGTAGTTATTCACGTAAAGGCGGCGGATCACAGCAACATGATACATCTGGCGGAGGAGTGTCGAGTCGGAATGTTGGGCTAGAGGGACTCAAGTTAGGCCATATTGGCGAGGGTCTGCCCGGCGGGGTTGCAGCGCAATTTATAATGAAAATGGACGGTTGCGCCCCCAGGCTCGCGAAGCGGACTGTGGCGCTGCCCGAAGATTTTGCGCGGTGCCTTCCCTTTGAACGATGCCATTGTTATCCGCGGCGCGCGGACACACAACCTGAAAAATCTCTCGTGCGAGATACCGCATGGCAAGCTGACGGTGATCAGCGGCGTGTCGGGCTCGGGCAAGAGCTCGCTGGCCTTCGACACCATCTATGCCGAGGGGCAGCGGCGGTATGTGGAGTCGCTGTCGGCCTACGCGCGGCAGTTTCTGGAGCGGATCGAGAAGCCGGACGCGGACGAGATCGACGGGATGGCGCCGGCCATCGCCATCAAGCAGAAGAACACGACGCGCAATCCGCGGTCGACGGTGGCGACGGCGACGGAGATCTACGATTATCTGCGGCTGCTGTACGCTCGGTGCGGAGAGGTGCACTGCGTCTACTGCGACGGGCTGGTGAAACGCAATTCGGTAGACGAGGCGGCCGAGGCAATTCTGGCGCTGGGCGAGGGAACGCGGCTGAATGCGTTGTTTCCGGCGATGAGCGCGGCGCCTGTGGCGGAGACCGAAGAGAAGACGGGGAAGGCCTCGGCGCGCGCGGCGAAAGCGGCGGCAAAGGCCAGGCCAGCGGGGAAGGCGATCGAGTCTCTGCACCTTGAAGCGGTGAAGGCCCGGTTAGCAGAGTTGCGGGCCGGCGGGTTCAACCGGTTGTGGCAAGAGGAAAAACTCTTCGAGTTCTCGGCTCCGGAGTCGCTGATCGATCTGGATCTATCCGCTCCGTTGTTTATCCTTTTGGACAGAATTGTTGTCAGTAGTGACAATCGCGCGCGGATTGTGGACGCGGTAGAGGTGGCGTATCGCGAGGCGGGCGAGGTGATTTTTGAGGAGGCGCCCCGTCACCCCACGGACGAAGAGCTGTCCGCGGGGACCCCGAAGGCGCGCGGCGAGGAAACGAAGCGCAGGCGGCTGCGGTTTTCGGGCTCGTATGAGTGCACGAACTGCCATCGGCCGGGACGCGAGCCGGAGCCGCGGCTGTTCAGCTTCAACAATCCTTTTGGCGCGTGCCCACGGTGCCAGGGATTCGGCAACACGGTGGATTACGATTTGAGCCTGGTGATTCCCGACCAGGGGTTGAGCCTGCTTGGCGGCGCGATCGATCCGTGGAACCGGCCGAAGTACCGGGCCTGGTTTGGCGAGCTGCGCAAGCATGCGGCGGAACTGGGAGTGCCGCTGGACGTGCCGTGGCGCGAAATGCCGGAAGCGGCGCGTGAGACGGTGTTGCGCGGCAAAGACGGGTTTGTGGGGGTGATGGGATTCTTCGCGCAGTTGGAACGTAAGAAGTACAAGCTGCACGTGCGCGTGATGCTGAGCAAATATCGCGGCTACGCGGAGTGCCCGGATTGCCGCGGCCAGCGGTTGAGGGCCGAGGCGCGGTCGGTGCGGATTGACGGCAAGAACATCTGCCAGGTGACGGCGATGACGATTGCGCAGGCGAAGGAGTTCTTCGACGCGCTGAAGCTTTCGCCGATGCAGGAAGAGATTGCAGGGCCGATTCTCACCGAGGTGCGGCAGCGGCTAAGTTTTCTGGTGGCTGTGGGGCTCGAGTATCTGACGCTAAACCGGCTGGCGTCGACGCTTTCCGGAGGAGAAGCGCAGCGCATACAACTCGCCACATCGCTGGGCTCGCAACTGGTGGGTGCGCTCTATGTGCTGGATGAGCCTTCGATTGGCTTGCACTCGCGCGACACCGCGCGGCTGATTCGCATTTTGAAGGAGTTGCGCGACCTGGGCAATACGATCCTCGTGGTGGAACACGACGCCGATATTCTGCGCGCTGCGGATCATCTGCTCGATCTGGGGCCGGGCGCGGGCGAGTTCGGCGGGAAGCTGCTGGGCGAGGGCGTGCTCGCGGAGATCGAGGCGAATCCGGCATCGCTTACGGGTCGATATTTGAGCGGGAAAATTGCGATTCCTGTGCCCACGCGGCGGCGCGCGCCAGGGCGCGAGCGGCTGGTGCTGCGCGGGGCGCGGGCCAACAATCTGCACGGACTGGACGTGGAGATTCCACTCGGGCTGCTGGTGGCGGTGACGGGAGTATCGGGATCGGGCAAGTCGACGCTGGTGCACCAGGTGCTGTATCGCGCGGTGGCGCGGGCGCTGGGGCAAACAGATGGCGGCGATCCGTCGGGGGTTTTCACTTCTCTGAGCGGCGCGGAGAGGCTGAACGACGTGGTGCTGGTGGATCAGACGCCCATCGGGCGAACGCCGCGCTCAAATCCGATTACGTACATCAAAGGCTTCGATCTGGTTCGCGAGCTGTTTGCGGCGCAGCCTGAGGCGAAGCGGCTTTCGCTTACGCCGGGACACTTTTCGTTTAACGTGCCGGGCGGACGCTGCAACACGTGCGAAGGCGATGGAACGGTGACGGTGGAGATGCAGTTCCTAGCCGACGTGGAGCTGCCCTGCGAGGACTGCAACGGTACACGCTACCAGGCGAAGATCCTCGATGTGCGGTACAAGGGAAAGAACATCCACGACGTGCTGCAGATGACGGTGAAGGAGGCTCTACGTTTTTTTGCCGGACATACTAGGCTGCTGGAAAAGCTGGCGGTGCTGGATGAGATCGGGCTGGGGTATTTGCGGCTGGGACAGTCGGCGACGACACTTTCGGGCGGCGAGGCGCAGCGCGTGAAGCTGGCCGCGCATCTGGCCGCGGTGCGCGCGGTGAATGCGACAGCGAAGCCCTCGCAGGCCAGCCGCGTGCTGTACATTCTGGACGAACCGACGACGGGCCTGCACTTTGACGATGTGTCGAAGCTGTTGACGGCGTTTCGCAAGCTGATCGACGGCGGCGGGTCGCTGATCGTGATCGAGCACAACTTGGACGTGATCAAGAGCGCGGATTGGGTGATCGATTTGGGACCGGAGGGCGGCGAGGCAGGCGGACGCATTGTGGCCGAAGGCCCTCCCGAAGAGATTGCGAGCAATCTGCATTCGTACACAGGGAAGTGGCTGGCGCGGATGCTGTGAGCGTGTCAGTCCGCTTCCGCCGCGGCTGCAGGGAGCCGCGAGAAGCACCAGCCGCTGCCGTGCAGCCAGCAGGAGCCGTTTTTTTCGTGCACATCGCAGCGCAGGCTGCGCACACCGGCGCCGTCGTCGCGCAAAAGCGCGCGAGCAAGATCGCTGCTGACGGCAGGGTCTCGTGCGCCGGCAAAGTCGACAAAGAAGACCGAGCCGCAGAGCATGGCCGCGAAACGATCGGCGCTTTTGCGCGTCAGGTAGGCCATCGTGCCGGGCCCATGCGTGGAGGTGAGCGGAAAGAGGAGCTTGCCTTCGGGATGGAGAGCCGAGAGCCATACGGGGAGCGGGTGGGTTGCGCCGGCGCTGACGACAATGACATCGGCTGGATCGAATGGGCCATGGGCGCCGTCGGCCTGGATCACGGTGACCCGCGGCCAGGGCTTGAGCGCGATCAGGGCACGGGCCGCGAGGCCTTCGTCAATTTCGACGGCGATGACATTGCCCTGCGGGCCGGCGAGCTCGGCCAGGATTGCGGTGTAATATCCGGCGCCGCAACCGAGATGAAGAATGCGATCGCCGGGGCTGACGTCGAGCAGACTGAGATGATAGGCCCACAGGCTGGGCTGGCCGTTATTCAGGCGCTTGGCCTCGTCGAGGACGATGAGAGAGTCGCGATAGACCTGCCGGGGGTCGGAACTTTCCGTGAACCAGTGAGCGCCGCTGCTTTGAATGAGCCACGGGCCGGGACCGACGAAGCGCTCGCGCGGCACGGTGGCAAAGGCGGCGAGGATGGCGGGCGAGGAGATGTGGTTGGTGCGGCACAGCTCCTCCGCATACATGCGCCGCGCGGATTCGATCGGATCGGCCGTGGAAGTTTGCATCGCGCTGACCGGCGCCGTAGCTTCGACCTTGAAAAGGGACGCCGCCGCCTTACGCAGGCATTATAGGCGTGTCAGCGCACCGCCGGATCGTAGGAGGGCCAGGCGAGCGCACAGTGGATGGATTTGCCAGCAGGTACGCGAATTCGGTAGAAAGGTGAAAGCCTTTTCAACGGGAGCAGGCGGTGCGCGAAAACAGCGCTGCTTTCCGGTGAGAGAGCGCCTCATCTCATCTCGCGTTCCAGGAAGGAAGAAAACACCTTGAGCATCTCCGCCGGACCGATCGGACAAGGAAACGAATCTTCGCAGAACAATGAAGACATTGAAGCGCCGCTGATTCCAGCAGGCAGGTTACTGCCGTTTCTGGTGGTGACGCCGCTGTTTTTCCTGTGGGCGATTCCCAACAATCTTACAGACATCCTGATCCGGCAGTTCATGAAGTCGTTCGGAGAGAGCGCGTCGGGAGCAGCAGAGCTGCAGTTGGGAATTTTTATCGGATATTTTCTTTGGGCCATTCCCGCCGGCCAAATCATGCGCCATTTTGGATACAAAGCTGGCTTGATGACAGGCCTGATCCTGATGGGCACCGGTTGTTGGCTGTTCTGGCCCGCGGCGCATGCAGGCGTGTACCGCTATTTTGTCGTTGCCCAGTTCGTCATCGGCAGTGGGCTGTCGTTTTTAGAGACCGGCGCGAATTCCTTTATCGCACAGTTGGGCTCGTCCGGATCGAGCGAGCGCAGGCTGAATTTTTCGCAGGCGTTCAACCCGCTGGGGTCGATTACAGCGGGGCTTGTGGGAACGATCTTCATCTTCTCGGGAGTGGAGATGACCGGCGCGCAGAAAGCGGCGCAGCAAGCCGCGAGAACATACCAGACGTATTTGCATTCCGAGACACTGCGCGTTGTGCCGACGTATATGGTGCTTGGTTCGCTGGCGCTGCTGTGGGCGCTGATGATCCTGGTAACAAAGTTCCCCGATCTGGGCAGCGAGGATACTGCAGAGAGTTCAGCCGGCGGCGAGATGCACGTTCGGTTGTTTCAACGGCACTTTGTGTTCGCCGTGCTGGCGCAGTTCCTTTATGTGGGTGCGCAGGTGGGCACATGGAGTTACTTCATCAGCTATGTGGAATCGGCCACAGGGGTGGGCGACAAGGCCGCTGGTTATATGCTGACGGGCACGCTGGCGGCGTTTGCGGTAGGGAGGTTCAGCTCGGCGTGGCTGATGCGGCACTTTCACGCACGGCTGATGCTGGTGGTTTATGCGGTCATCAATATTGCGCTGTGCCTGGCCGCGGTCGTCCATCCAAGCTGGCTGGGCGTGGGCTGCCTGTTGACGACGAGCCTCTTCATGTCGATCATGTTTCCAACCATCTTTGCTCTCGGGCTGAAGGGGATGGGCGAGAAGACGAAGACCGCGGGGTCGCTGCTGGTAATGGCGATTCTGGGCGGCGCTGCGCTTACGAAGTTGATGGGAGTGCTGCGCGATATGAGCGGCGTTCGTGCGGCATATGCGATCCCGGTCATCTGCTACGTTTGCGTGGCGCTCTACGCCTGGCTGTTTGCGGAGGCGAAGACGGGCGAGGCGGCGGGGTAGCGGGGCCAAGGAGTCATCGCGGTGGATGGCGACTATCTGGCTAGCGGCGTGAACCGCCAGGCCGAGTGAAGACACCCGAAGCGCAAGGATCGGCGAGCCAAGGGAAGGGAAGGAAGCGATGGCAGAGCTAAGTAAGCCGGCAGGGCGCAAGTTGCGGATGGGCATGGTGGGCGGAGGGCCAGGTGCGTTTATCGGCCCGGTGCACCGCATGGCGGCGGAACTGGACGGAAAGATCGAGCTGGTTGCGGGGGCATTTTCGCAGTCGGCGGAGCGTTCTCGCGAAGCCGGCGCAATGTACCATATCGATCCCGCGCGCGCGTATGCGGATTACCGTCAGATGATCGAGGCGGAGAGGAAGAGGCCGGACGGGATCGACTTTGCGGCGATCGTGACGCCGAACGATCTGCACCTGCCGGTTGCATTGGCGGCGCTGGAAGCGGGAATTCCGGTGATGAGCGACAAGCCGGCGACAGCGACTTATGAGGAGGCGTTGAAACTGGAGGCCGCGGTCGCGAGGTCCGGGCTGCCGTACGGATTGACGTATACCTACGCGGGCTACCAGATGGTGCGCGAGGCCCGGGCAATGTGCGCGGCGGGCAAACTGGGGAAAATTCGCAAGGTTGCCGTCGAGTACTTTCAGGGATGGTTAAGCCGGCCGATTGAGGCGGCGGGGCATAAGCAGGCGGAATGGAGGACCGATCCGAAGCGCAGCGGAGCGGGCGGCTCGATCGGCGATATTGGCACCCATGCCTTTCATCTGCTGGAATACGTCAGCGGCCTTGACGTGACAGAGATCAACGCCACGCTGCGCAGGGTGGTGGAAAACCGCAGGCTCGACGACGATTGCAGCGCGTTTGTGCGGATGAGCAACGGAGCGGCGGGCACGCTGGCCTGCTCGCAGGTGGCCGCGGGCGAGATGAACGGGATTCACCTGCGCATCTATGGCGAGGAGGGGTCGCTCGCGTGGCGGCAACAGGATCCGAACCGGCTGATCGTGAAGCAGCTCGACCGGCCGGAGGAGATTCATCACGCATCGATGGGTTACCTGAGCGGCGATGCGCAGGCGGTGGCGCGCACTCCGGCCGGACATCCGGAGGGGTATCTGGAGGCGTTCGCGGTGCTCTATCGCGAGTATGCCGATGCGCTGATGGCGTGGAAGCAGGGGACGGCGAATCCGCTGCCGGCCACGCTGCCGGGCATTCAAGCGGGTGTGCGAGGGATGCGGTTCATCGAGCGCGCGATCGAGAGTCATCAAAAGGAGAGTTGGGTCGATTTTTAGCGTCATGCGCCGCCATGGGGAGGAACGATGAAAACGATCAAAGGACCGGGGATTTGTCTGGCGCAGTTTGCCGGAGATGAGGCGCCCTACAACACGCTGGAAGGCCTGGCCGAGTGGGCGGCGGGCCACGGATACGTGGGCATCCAGGTTCCGACCTGGGACGGGCGGCTCTTCGATCTCGAGCGCGCCGCCGAGAGCCAGGAGTATTGCGAAGAGGTGAAGGGCATTGCCGCTGGAGCGGGGATCGCCGTCACAGAACTTTCGACGCACCTGCAAGGGCAACTGGTGGCGAGCCATCCGGCGTTCGACACGCTGCTGGATGCGTTTGCGCCGGCGGAGATCGCCGGAAACGCGAAGGCGCGGACCGCGTGGGCCGTGGAGCAGTTGTGGTGGGCGGCGAAGGCCAGCAGGAACTTGGGACTGAAGGCGCACGCAACGTTTTCCGGCGCGCTGGCATGGCCGTTCTTTTATCCGTGGCCGCAGCGGCCGGCGGGACTGATCAACGAAGCGTTCAGGGAGCTGGGGCGACGGTGGCTGCCGATACTCAATGCGTTCGACGAAGCCGGGGTGGATGTGTGCTTTGAACTGCATCCTTGCGAGGATCTGCACGACGGCGCGACCTTCGAGCGCTTTCTCGGCGCGGTCGGAGATCATCCGCGGGCCAACATTCTGTACGATCCGAGCCACATGGTGCTGCAGCAAATGGATTATCTGGCGTTCCTCGATCTCTATCACGAGCGGGTGCGCGCGTTTCACGTGAAGGACGCGGAGTTCCGGCCGAACGGGCGCTCGGGCGTTTATGGGGGCTACCAGGATTGGATCGACCGGCCGGGGCGTTTCCGCTCGCTGGGCGACGGGCAGGTCGATTTCCGGCAAATCTTCAGCAAGATGGCGCAGTACGACTATCCGGGGTGGGCCGTGGTGGAGTGGGAGTGTTGCCTCAAGCATCCGGAGCAGGGCGCGGTGGAGGGCGCGGAGTTTGTCAACAAGCAGATTATTCGCGTGACGGACCGGGCCTTTGACGACTTTGCCGGCGGCGGCGCGGATGCGGAGGACAATCGGAAGATCCTGGGATTGTAAGGCGCCGCGGGCGCGTCAACCAGAGAGGCCGGCCAGTTCGCCGACCGGCGAGGCCGTCTTACCCGGCGCGACGATGCCGTATTTCCCATCGAGAAACTTCTGCAGTGCGGCGGGAAGAAGGGCGGCCAGTTCCTGCCAGGTAAGAACCTTCAGGCGCACGCGCATATCGGCGCTTTTTACCGCGGCCATTACTTCAAACCACTCCTCGCGCAGGTCGGGGCGGCGTCCGTCATGGATGACGCAGAAGCTGCAATCGGTAGCGTGCGCGGCGAGCACGCTGCGGATGAGTTGATAGCCGGCGTAGCCGGCCTCGCCGGGAGGGCGAAAAACGGGATCGACGCGGGTGACGAGCGCGGGATCGCCGACGATGCTCTCGAATTCCTGCGAATCGTTCTCGGGAAATTCGCTGGCCTTCATCCAGCGCGAAGTGGCGATCTCGACGTGAGGGAGCCGATCGCGGTCAAAGACGAGGTCGAAGTCCCGGTAGGCCTCAACGATTGCGGCGGCGCGCGTCTGGAAGCCGACTTCCGTGAGTTTCGCTTCGACCAGCAGAGAGCCGAAGCGCATATCGACCTCGGTGCGGTCGAAGCGGCCATTGGCGAGGGGAACGCGTGCCTTCCAGCCAAAGATGGGGACGGCCTCATTCTCGACGCCAAGCGCATTGCGGATCGCTGCGGACTCGGGAACCCCGGGCGTGCAGAAGATGTTCATCAAGAGGGCATCAGAGCTCATTGAGGAGTCCAGCTCGCGCCAGCGGCGTGTAGGGTCGAGTTGCGGGCGCGGCAACGAGCGCGCCGCTTGCGCGTGGACCTTGTTGAAGCGGCGCATCCAATCGGGGCGCGCGGCGATGGCGGCATAGGCGACATCGAAGAAGTTCCCGTGGCAGCCGCCTTCGGGCTCGTACACAATCACCGGCGCGCTTCCGTAGCTATCCACATGCGCGCGCCCACGCGCATAGACGCGATTGCGGAGGGTTAGCTCCTGACGAAGCTGCGTAGCATACGAACCTGTGGGTATCACGTCAGCACGGGAACATCCGTCACGCCGGCCACACCGAAGACGCGCCGGTAGCGCTCGGCTTCCTTGGAATCGCCTAACGCCTTGGAATAATTGTCAGACAGTTTGACGGCAGGCCTGCCGTCCACCTCGGCGAGCTTGCAGACCAGGCCGACGGGATTGAAGCCGTCGTCACCTTGCGGGTCGCAATTGCGGAAGTCGTTCGTGAGCAGGGTACCCCAGCCGGCGCTGAAGCGGATACGACGCTCGGGAATCCAGCGGTTGGCATCGTGAAAGTCTCTGGCCGAGCGGAAATCGCCGGGCGAGGCGCCGTTGAGCAGGGTTCCTGCGAAGTAGGCGTGCAGGCCGAGAATCTGCTCCACGTCGAGCGCGTCGCTGGCGATCAGGCGCTTCTGTCGGGGATCGCTGCCGTGGCGCTCGATCCATGCGATGTATTCGTCGCCGGCCACGTAGGCGTCTTTGCTGTCGATACGCTGGCCCGTCCAATTGGCTACCCAGGTAGGCGCGTCGCGCAGGAATTGCGTGGTGCCGAAGGTGTCAGGAAGAAGAATGAGCAACTCGCCCTGATAACTTTGCTGCCATAGCTCCAGCAGCCGGTACTGTGCGGTTCGCAGCTCCTCGTCGTCGCGGGCGAGCGCGGCCATGGCCATGGGCAGTTCGTGACCGTTGGTGCCGATGGCTTCGAGATCGTGCTTGTAAGCCAGGTAGGCGTTGGAGGTGCCGGTGAAGCATTCGCCGAGCGTATCGCGCATGGCGTTGACCACGTACTCGTGCCAGAGAAAGCTATGGCGGCGGCGCGTGCCGAAATCGCCGATGCTGAGATCGGGAACGCCGCGCAGGCGTTCAATCTTTTCCCAGAGGCGCGTTTTGGCGCGGGCGTAGAGAATGTCGAGTTCGAGTTCGCTCAGTTGCTTGAGCGCGGCGCGCGTCTTCAATTCGCAGATCTCGGCCAGCGCATAGATCTCCCACATTGAGGCCCCCGACCAGAGGCCCTCGAAGCGGAGCTGAAGCTGGCCGTCGCGCACGGAGAGCTCGTATTCGGAAAGGCGGAAATCGTGTTCGAGCCAGTCAAGGAAGGCGGGTTCGAAGATGCCGCGGCGGCCGAAAAAGGTGTTGCCGGCGAGCCAGACCAGCTCGGATTTGCGGAAGCGAAGACGGCGCGCGGCTTCAAGCTGCTCGCGCAGGTCTTCTACTTTGACAATTTCACCCAGGCGAACGGAGGAAGTGCGATTGATGAGGGTGAAGGTGGCGCGCGTGCGGGGAAAGTTCTTCCAGATGAACTGGAGCATGAGGAGCTTGTAGAAGTCGGTGTCGAGCAGGGAGCGGGTGATGGGATCCATCTCCCAGTTGTGATCGTGCGCGCGCCGGGCGAGATCGATAATCACAATGACTTAACTTTACTCTTGTGCGATGAAAAAGGGCTTGTTTACCGTCGGCCAGCTTTTATAGGCAGCGATAGTATTCTGCCTTGACTTTGTACGGCCAGGCGACAGCGGATCAAGCGAGTGACTACTGCAGCCACGGTGCTTTCCTGCTTGTTTAGCTTGGCGGCGATCTCAGTGACGGTAGGCGTATCGTCCATGCAAGCCCAGAGCACTTCTTCTTCAAGCGATTCAATCCTGATTCGCCGTTTTCGACGACCTCGCGAGTCATATACAAGCGTCGCTCCATTTTTCAATTTTCGCGCGGTGAGAGCGACAGGAGCGCGCATTAGCCGTGCCAGAAGTTTGTCGGCCTTCTTCCACTCATTTGCCACCGGTTTTGCATTGTAGTCCATGCAAAACATCGGAATCTCGCTCCGCAGATGGCTGGCCGGGTACAAGCGCCGGTAAAACTTGAATTGCCGTGGTTGGCCAAGCTCAAATTTGTCGATTTGACGATACATGCGGCTGGTACGGTATAAGCTGACCTCGTTGAGAATCAGACAAACGGGAGGACGCAGTAAGTGACTAATCAGCCGCAAAGTACGGAGATTATCGGTTAAATCATCGGCGTGCGAAAGAGGGTGGTTACACAATATGTTGAACAGGAGCGAAGTCATCTTTGCTTCAATCCCCCACTTGAGAACTTTAATATTGTCTACTAACGTCGCTCTTTTCCCGATTATCTTCAACATGCGTTCGCTGAACGACTCGATTCCGATTTGAACGTAACTTATTCCAGCCCGCTTCATCTTTCTCAGCAGCCTTGGCGATGTATTCCGTGCGTTCAGCTCGCCCCAGGAGTTTAGCTTGAGGCGATTCTTCACGAGCAAATCGCACAACTCCTCAAGGTAATGCGGGTCTCCATTGATCTCCCAGTCCACGAAATCGATATCCCGTTTGCCGTGCACAGCGTAAAGACGGCGTATGTCGCGAAGAACGGCCCGCGGCGGGCGTAGATGTTGACCAACGCTGCTTATCGGACAGAAGGAGCAGCAGGAATTTGTGCATCCCGCTCCTAAACTTAATGTCAAAGAGTATTTCTTGACGCCGCGGTCACGTATCTCGTCAAAATCCGCCGTGGGAAAGGAATCGATGCGGTCAGAACCGGAGCGCATGTAGCGGTAAGTTCCGTGGTCCGGCATTACACCGGACAGATGCGGAGCTTTCTCCCCCCTTGAGATCCGGCCGAGTAAGTGCGCTAGCGACTCCTCGGCCTGCCCAACCACTATGTGGTCAATCTCCGGGAAGTTTTCAACAAACTGGGAGACGTTGTAAGACTGGAAAGCTTCTCCGCCAAAGATCATGCGCGGTTTTGGGGTGCGCTGTTTTATCAGTCTGGCCAGATATAGGCTGGTCAAGACCTGCGTATCGAGGCAAGAGAACCCGACAGCGGCGTAACGATCCCACTTGGTTTCTTCCAGGATACCGATCAAAAAGGAATGCATAAGGTTGCAATAGCGGCGAATTCGGTGGAAGTCGGCCGTAACTGCCTTGGCTTTCGGTTTGCTTTGCCGTCCTCCCTTAAAGTCCATAAAAGTTCGATATATATCTATGTTGGCGTGGCGGTCTCTCAAGCATTCAATCAGAAGGTCGTCAGGCCGGGCGTGGCCAAAGAACAAACCCGAGTAGAAGACCTCGTGCCAGCATGTACCGAATTCCCCGGCCTGCCTGTTGACGGGTATTAAGCTGGGCGCGTGGCGACGAAGATAGTCGGTAAACATGACACTGAGAGGCAGGCAATTTGCGCGGTATCCATTTGCCCTCAGGAACGCCTTTAACCGTGCTATGCCGTAAGGTGACCATCCAAATGCAAATCCCGGAGTTGAGATGAGAAGGATAGCAGGATGCCTGTCAGCGGCGGGAGCGCCATGACACGCTCCCAGTGAACTGGAGGACGAAGCAGATCTCATAATTCACCATTCGGATTTAATACATTATGCACTAATCCAGAGTGCGTTGACTATAATTTTCGAGATGACCAGTTCCATGAAAAGGTATGCTACAACGTGTTTCAAAATGGTTACGTAGATTTCATTTGTCATCCCTCAGGGGCGAAAGTGTCTGCGTGAGAACTAGTTTTGACGGCCACATATTGGGATCGACGAATTTTCTAGACCCAATATATTGTAGTCTGACATGCTGAAAATCGGGCTCTCACGCAGACACTAAAGCCCCCGTATTTTCCTGCATTTTTCGACCCGGATCAAGTCACCCCAGCGACGAAGACCTGTCGCTGGGGACCCCGGTATGCCGTGCCCTTGTTACAGAACTTATTTTTGAAACACGCTCTAATCGTTGTAAGGATGCACGGCCGCGAAAGCGCGTGAGCACATGAGCCGCCCGCAGGAGCGGGTCTAAAAACGGCGTGCTGATTGCCGATGGCGCGTGGGGCAGCGCAGTTGCAAGCGCGCGGACTGCCCAGCGGGACCATCCCCGACACGTGGAACCTGACGCATCCCGAGCAAGTGGAAGCCATCGCGCGCACATATGTGGGAGCAGGCAGCCAGGTGATCCTGACCAACACCTTTTGCGCCAACGCCATCGCCATGCACTCGAGCTCCAGGGCCGATCTCGACGCGATCAACCGCGCTGGAGCGGCGATCTACCGGTTTGGATCGAGCCCAACGCGGGGCTGCCGGCCAGCGTACTCAGGCCGTTCTCTCGATGGCCGCGGCAATCGCGTCGCGCACTGAGTCTGGCAGGGCGGGCATGGCGCCGGACTGCGAGGCCATCCAGCCGCCCCACCGGTTTCCTGCCTCATTCAGGGTGGCCAGGCCGGCGCCACGCAACAGGTAATGAGCGATGGCGGCGGTAAACGCATCCCCAGTGCCGATGGCATCGGCCACCTTGACTGAGAATCCGGGGTGCTCATCCCATTCGTCACGGTTGACCAACAGGCTGCCATGAGCGCCCCGAGTGATGGCGACCATCTGCAGGGCGGGAAACTCCCCGAGCAGGCGCTCCGCAGCCCAACGCTGGCGCTCAGTGCTCATTCCCGCTGCATCGCCAGCCAAATGCCCGTTCACGGTCAGACCCAGCAGATCAAGCAGCAACAACGCCTCAGCCGCGTTCATCTTGACCACCGTGGCCAATTCCAGCGACTCCTGAAGCACCTCAGCAGAGTAAAACGGCGCGCGCAGGTTCACGTCGAAGACGCGAATGCAGGCGGCGGAGGTTTCCGCAGCCAAGGTCTGGATGGTCTGCCGCGACTGCGGATTGCGCTGCGCGAGCGAGCCAAAACAGAAGGCGTCAGCCCGCTCGGCCAACTGAACAAACGCATCTGACAGCTCCAGAAAGTCCCACGCGGCGGGTTCGTGAACGGTGAAGTGCGGCTCATGGTCCACGAAGCTGACCATGACGCGGCCGGTTTCGTGAGCAGGGTCAACCTGGAGGGAGCTGGTTTCAACGGGAAGGGGATCCAGGCGGTCCATGGCCTGACGGCCCAGCTCGTCGCGGCCGATGCGGCTCAAGATTGCGGCGCGATCGCCCAAGCGTCCGGCCATGACGGCGAAATTGGCCGGCGCGCCACCCAGACGCATGCCGTCCGGAAAAACGTCCCATAACAGCTCGCCAATGCCCAGGATGAGATGCGCTTCTTTCATTTTCCTGGTCCCTATTGTCTACTTCCTGTCAGTCCCCACCCAGCGGTAGATCGAACAGTCCTCCCAACTGGTTGCCGCATATTCGGCGCCGGGCTGGCGCTTGAGAATCGTGCGGTCGGCAACGGTATCCGTGCGCGAACGCCGGATCTGGCCCCGGAAGAGCCGCTCGAATCCCGGTTCGCGTTCCAACACGCTCTCCTGCTCGTTATTGACGTACAGGATATCCAGTTGCCCCGCCCGCTGGACAAGGCTGCGGCTCCAGGCGCGCAGGGTCCGCCTCAACACAGGCGCGCCAAACGGGTTAAAGAGAAAGGCTACGCAGGGGCCGGAAGGAAGAGGGAACTCGGCGGCATCGCGGCAGTGGATGCGCATGGGGGAATGCGCGCGTCCGGCGGCACGCCACAGCGCAAGATTTTTGCGGGCAATGCGCGCCAGCGTGGGGTGCAGCTCAACGCCCACGACCGCGCGAAAGGGATAGGCGCAGGCGAGCAGCATAGCTCGCCCCATGCCCGCACCAAGATCGACGAACGTATACGCGTCGATGGGCGCGAGCGGGCGGCATCGCCGCCAGCGCACAACGATGCCTTGAAACACGGAAGGCGCGACGGCGTAGTAGGCCGTGATATGGCGATCGTGCCGGTGGCCTGCGCCAAGGTGCCGGCCGGCAACCAGACCACTTGTCCGCACGCCAAATTCCAGATCGAAAGGATGGCGGATCAAGCCGTCTTTTGCTGCAAGCCCCGGCAGAATGCGCGGTACCGGTTTTTTTGTTTCCGTATTGCCTGGTGCGCCAACGCTCACGCTTGAAAGTTAGCACAGAAAGCGGCGCAAGATACGACCCATTGGGTGTGAATGCGGCGAAGTCGTAGAGGGATGAAACAGACTGGCGGGAGGCAATTATTTTTCGAAGTAGCGCGCTGCGCGGGGAGCGGATTTTTTCTTGACTCCGCCGCAGCGCTTCTGCAAGACTGCGTAGGCGCATTTTGCGGGCGTCGTGGATGATCCTCCACGTGGGGGTGTTGTTCCTCGCTGTGCACACTGGCACGGCGGCCGGCATGGATTGCAATGCGCGGCGGTGAGGGCAATGCAAGAGCATCGGATTCAATCAACTTCACCAGGGAGGAACTATGAAGAAATACTTCGCGGAATTTGTGGGCATGTTCATTCTGGTGCTGTTTGGCTGTGGAACGGCGGTGGTTGCCGGCGATAAGGTAGGCATTCTGGGCATCGCGTTCGCATTCGGGCTGGCGCAGGTCGCAGCGATCTACGGGATCGGCCCCATCTCGGGCGGCCACGTCAACCCGGCGGTGAGCTTCGGTGTCTGGTCCGCAGGACGGATGTCCGCCAAGGACATGATCGGCTATTGGGTGGGTCAGTTTTTGGGCGCGATTCTGGCAGCCTGGGTGCTATCGGCGATCGCCAGCGGTGCAGCGGGCTATAGCATCGCTGCGAATGGTCTTGGTCAGGATGGGTGGGGTCCGGGCTATCAGGGCGGATACGACATCACGTCTGCCATCCTTTTCGAGTTTGTGGCCACGCTGATCTTCGTGATCGTGATCCTGGGTTCCACGCAGAAGAGTGCGCCGGCCGGCTTTGCCGGGCTGGCCATTGGTATTACGCTGCTGGTGATTCACATCTTCGGCATTCACATTACCGGCGTGAGCGTGAATCCGGCGCGGAGCCTGGGACCGGCGCTGCTGGTAGGCGGCCAGGCGCTGAAACAGGTGTGGCTATTTCTAGTATTTCCCAGCTTGGGTGGGATCGCGGCGGGGCTTCTGTTTCGGACAAAGCTGCTGGAAGCGGAGTAGGCGCGGCGGCGGAAAACATTTCGGTGAGCAGCATCGATGCTGCGTGGCATGGTGCGCCATCTCGCACACCATGCAGAAGCGGGCAGTGGTGTAGCTTCAAGCGCACGATATGGCCTTTTTCCCGAGTCAAACAAGAATAACTTTCCGGTATCCTTCCTATGTTCAGCCACCTTTTTAGTTACTGCTTAAATAGAACCGGTATATTACAAATGTGACGTGTCTTAGTCGCGCCGAATCTTGCCGACCAGTCAGTAGACTGCCGGCGCAAATACCGTTTCAGCGTGTGTTGCATAGCGACTCTCTAATTCACGAAGGACAACCCCAGTCATCTCATCGAGTAGAAGCTCCCTACCAGGTGCAACTTCAAAATCATTGTCGAGAAGGGACCAGAAACAAAACCCAGTCGCTATCAGATCCGAAGGTCTTTTCAGGTGGCGTAAAACTCGCCGGACCGTAGTTCGCCGTTAAAGATTCCGCGATGGGGCGGATCTCACCGTTTACCGGATCGAACCATTCGATTTTCAGATCGCGCCCCAGGTTGGCTAAGTCCAACGTGACTGTGCGCGCCGATGGCATGTAGACGACCGCGAAATCGCCGTCCGGTGTCGCTGCCGCTGTGGCCATTTCGGTTCCTTCTTCATAGCCCCCAATCAAAATCCTATGGTCGAAATCCGGCTTTAATTCATACCACTTATGCGAGGTGAAGAAGCTCCGGAAATATTTCATCTGGTTGGCGCCAGGCGAATCGAGCCAATCGCGCCATCCCGTGTTAAACGTCCATGCACAAGATCCGTACATATTACCGAAAGCGCCATACAACACGCCCCAGTAAGCCTGGCGGCGGACTCGTAACGGAGTTCCGCCACGTTGATCGTTACTTTCTCCTTCGTAGCCGCTCTCGCCAAGAAAAGCGGGTTTAGTGGGCGTGCGGTTGTAGTCCTCGGCAAGAATAAGGTACGTATCGCGGTACCCGTACGACATATTGACATCGAGCCAGGGCTCGGCTTGAAAGAACACGCCGCTGGACTTCGAGCCAGCATGATAAGTCTTCAACTGATCCGGCGCGGTTTCTTCCAGGCCGCGGGCCATTGCCAACACCTCCGGCCTCACATCTCCCGGATCACGGTCGCCCCCCAGAAGCCAGAGAATATTTTTGAATTTCCCGAAGTGCTGCCCCAAGAAGCGTCCGTACTCATAGCATTTCTCCGGACCGTTTGCCTTGTACTGCGAGTGCCACATTCCGTCGTGGGCATTGAATTGAGGTTTATTCAGGCCCGCGTAACCCAGATCGGCGGCAATTAACAGAACCAACATGTCTTTTTCCTGCGCTTGTTTTATCAGCCAACCCAAGCGGTTGAAATAGGCTTCATTCGGAGTAGAGAAATCGCCTGGCTTCAAAAACGGAGAATTCCCCTCGCGATCTTTTTCGGCGACGTGGTCGCTCCACTCCGAATAAGGAATGACGTCGATACCGATGGCATTGAAACCCTGTTGACGCCTCTTCTCGAGGTACATTTCAGTCTCATGCCGATTGAGCTGCCAATCGATTTCCCAGGCACTATCGCCGTTCAGGAAAAACGGTTTCCCGGCTTTATCGACCAAGTAGCGGTTATTGTCGCTGACATGGAGAGGAAATTGCGTTCGAGATGAGCCGGCGCAATGGGCTGCCTTGACACCCCCTACGAAGAACAGGACGGCCAAAGTTGGGACTATTAGGCGCATCGTTTTTCCACGGATTGGCGACAAGCGGGAATTGTTCACACTCTCTCCTTGAACTATTTCGGCGGAAACGCTCGGCCCCGCCCGGCCGCGTTCAAAATTCACCGGGATTTCCATCTAGCTTTCCCGGCCACAAGAGAATATACCCCGAGTGTCCGGTTCTTTGGCTCTGGAACCAATGCAGAAAAAGATCGCAGCAGCGGCAACTGGCAGTATACTGTCGCCGCCGGGAAAGCGGAATGGATATTCCGGCTAAGAACAGTTCAAACCTTGCTGGAAAGCGCTACGGCCGGTGACGAAGTCAGGATATGGTTTGGTTGCGCGGGCATCAGCGGAGTCGAGCGCATCGATCCGTCCAGCTACGTGCATCCTTGGCCCCAGTTGCCATCCCTTCGGGAGACTTTATGAAACACATTCGTATTCGATATTCCATCCTGGGGTTGGCTGTCGGGATGCTTGTCTGCGCCAAAGAGTCGTTTGCCCAGTACTTTCCGCCCCCGGATTCCAAAGGGGGATGGCGCACTCTAACGGCGCCCGATGAAATCCAGCAAAAAACGGGTTTGGACGTTAAGAAGCTCGATGCGGTTTTCCAGTACATCCAGGGGTCCAGCCAAAATGGCGGCCTTCTGGTTGTGCGCCATGGCTGGCTCGTGTACGAACGATATTTCGGCCGCGCCAACCGTCAGGCAACGCCTAACACCATGTCGTGCGGCAAGTCTTTCACCAGTATTGCCGTAGGCATCCTGATGCATGAACGGCCGGACCTCTTCCCCGACGGGTTAGGCCAGAAAGTTTACACGTCACGATACCTGCCTTCCGAAGCCTTCCCCGTGAAAGATCCGAGGAAAAGCGAAATCAAGCTAGGCCAACTGCTCGCCATGAGCGCGGGGCTGGCCGGGAACAGCCCTGGCTTTATCGAAGAGAAACCGGTCCCCATCACTCCTGAAGGCCTGGATGGCTGGCGAGCGATGGTTGAGCCGTTGGCATTCTCGGAGCGTTTGTGGGTCGACCCGGGTGGAGGGTACTCCTACGCCACGGCGTCTGCCCAGATCCTTGCCGCTATGGTTCGTCACCTGACGGGAATGGAACTGCAGAAATACGTGGAGATCCATCTCGCACAGCCGCTGGGGTGGGGCCGTTGGGGCTACGGCTTTCACGATCATCCAGAGATCACGCACACGCCCGGCGGTGGAGGCATCTGCCTGCGGGCAACGGACATGCTGCGATTCGAATACCTCATGCTGCATCAAGGGAAGTGGGGCAGCCGTCAACTTGTGCCTGCCGAGTACGTCCGCAAAGCCACAACGCCGTCGCCCTACGATCCTCACTTCCCTTACAGCCTGGATTTCGAACTCAACTCCGCCGGCGACGCGCCCGCCGCACCTCGCGACGCATACTGGAAGCGTGGGTCCGGTGGTTTTGCCATCTGCGTTGTGCCTTCTCTGGATCTGATTATTTGGAAGATGGGGGGCTCCGACTCTCAATACGATGCGAAAGACACGGGGCTACCCGAGTTGAAACCTTATGGGGAGCGTGCCAACTGGAAGCGAACCGTGGACGAGGACGACTCTGCGCTGCGCATGTTGGAGATGGTGGTGGCGGCAGTGTCGAAGCCGGGAAGATGAGTTTCGACTCGAGGGCGGCGGCGGGACCGGCAAGCATATGTTCAATTCCCGGTCGAAAACGGGAAGTCTTCCTGTCAGCGCGTTTAGCCGGCGCGAGTTTTTAAGGGGTGCAACATCCCTTACCGGTGTTGCTTTGCTGCCACGGTCTGCGCCGGCGACCCCGGACTGTGGCAGCAAGGAAGGGCCTAGTTAGATGTCTCCAGAGCAGCGAAGCCGTGGACTAGGAGCGGCTTTTCCACGGAAATCCTCATAAACATCCGTTCCATGTTGAAGAATTGACGTCATAGAGTTGCGATGAAGCGCAGACGCACATAGTCCGCAATCCAGCGGCCATCGTGATCGCGCAGAGCCGGAGCGAGCAGCGCGACGGTTTCGTGAACGATCTTCTCGCGCAAATCTTCAGGCAGGGTATCGAGGACGCCGCGGCAGAAGGTATGCAACCATCCGGACATGCCAGCGTCATTGAGCGGAGTGGGGCGAGGGAAGAAAAGGATGCGCTCGACGGCGAAGCCGTGGCGTTCCAGGCGGAGGGAGTAGGCTTCCGCGGTGGGATAGTAGTTGCCGCGGTCGCCCATCGAGGTAAATCCGTGGCGCGCGAGTACGGCCGCGAAGGCGACGCGGATAGCGGCGATGTTGCCGTGCCCGCCCATCTCGGCGACGAAGCGGCCGCCGGGGCGAAGGACTCGCCGCACCTGCGAAAGCATCTCGTCCTGATCGCGGACCCAGTGCAGCACAGCATTGGAAAAGACGGCATCAAATGTGTGATCCGGGTAGGGGAGCATTTCGGCAGGCCCCTTATCGGCCTTCACTCCGCGGGCGCGCGCCGCTGCCACCATCTCCGGCGAGGCGTCGATGCCGACGACGCTTGCTCCGGTAGCGGCGATGCGCCGCGTGAGTTGGCCATCGCCGCAGCCAAGGTCAAGGATGCGCTCGCCAGGTTGGGCGGCGAGCCACTCGAGCACGCCTCCGGCCAGCTCGGGAACAAATGCGGCGTCGCGGGCATAGGTTTCAGGGTTCCAGGTTTGAGGCATGGATTGTCTCCCATTCAACGGCACCCTCGGAGATCATGTTCGGGACACGCGCTTCCGAAGATGCTCTTGTTTCGCTCGACGTTCGCACATGCGCAAGATGCGGAACGATGAGCGGCGACAACGCTTGATGGGGCAGACTGCGGCGGGACTAATCAAAAGTCCCAGTAAGAATTCTATTCTCTCATCCCTCAACGCGGCCGAGCCTAATCTTCGATCGATCAAACGACGGTGAGACGAAGACCTGAGGCATGCGGAACAAGCGCGGTGAACTTCCCGTCCTTGAGATAGCCTGGTTTCGGCGATCGCACGATGTGGGCCTCGCGGCTGTCAAGGGATGGGGCGTGCAAGGTCTCGCTCTCTACTGCTCCTGTTCTGCCAGCTCCAAAATCGAGGCGCAGCGCAAGATCGTTTTCCGCGTCTTTGTTCAGGACGATGACGGATGTTTGTCCGCGCGCAAGTTTTACGGCATAGGCAGTGGCGTTCACTCCCGCGGCCTGAAGCTTCGAGGAGAGATCGGCCTGGATGAATTCGCCTCCACTGAGCGAACCGGCAAATCCGAGGCCATAAGCAACCGGCTGCAAAACGTAGGCTAAGCCGAACGATGCAATGGGCGTATAGAACGGATGAGGGTGGGCTGCAATTTGCTCCGGGGTTGCGCCTTGCTCCTTGAGGATCTGGTCGCCGGGAAGGAACCCTCCCACGGAATTGGCCACAGACATGCCGCTGCCGCCGTGCAGATTGATCCCGGAATAGTTGTTTCTGGCGAGCAGGAGCGAGTAGTCCGCTGCCCAGAGAGCTGCCGCAAAGACGTCGGAGACTCCGGGCTTGCCTCCGCGATAGCAAGTGTTGCCCTCGGTCATGCGGATGCGGATACCCATCTTGGCCGCGGCGGCGGCCGCGGTATCCGCCATGGTCTGGACCTTGGCCATCGTAGCGGGCTTGAGCAGGTTAGGGATGTTTACCTCAGGATTCGTGGCCGGCCCGCCGAAGTAGTAGTGGTGAGTGAGGGTGGTGACGTGAGGTGGATTCTCGACGGCGCTCCATTCGCCGGCGATTTGCGTCAGCCAAGACATGTTGGAGGCGAAGTCGGGCATTCCGAACCTGGCGTCTGGGACGCGAGCGCCGATGGCGCGGGCGAGCGTGAGCCACTGGTTCAGGTACGCGCCAGCGGACCAGGTTTGAGGATCGCGCAAATGGCCGCCAAACAAATCGGCCTCGTTTCCGATCTGGAAGTACTGCAAGCGGGGCCCGAGAGTTTTAGCGACGAATTCGGCTTCCTGCGCGGCGCGGCCGGGCGTATTGGTTCCCATGTTTATGCCATAGAGGCAGGTCCAGCCGGTTGCTTCGAGGAAGGCCGCCAGGTTGCGCACGGCTTCAGGAGTCACGGCATAGTACAGGGGTTTAGGCTCGCCTACGACTTCGCGCGCGCGTGGGTGTTCGGGCTCAGAAGAATCGGGAGTTGGTTTCCACCACGCGAACTCGCCGGTGTTGCCGCCAAGGCGCAAGACGCCTCGGGGAGCGAGAGCTTTGAACGCGCGAACCAATCCGGTGTTCCTCGCCGAAAAGAAGGCAGGGTCGGAGAGCTGCGCGACTTCGTAGGAGAGGCCGACAAAGTCGGCGGGCATATGGGGTCCCGTGGCCTCAGGCGGAATGGAGAGAGTGACCGGAGTCTCCGATTGACCCTGCGGGCAAAGGCGAGTTGCAGCAACAGAGAATGCGGCGGCAGCAAGAAACCGGCGGCGGCTGATGGTAGTCATCGGGACTCGATGAGGAAACGGGCTCCAACAATTTCGGTTTTCATTCTAAATGGACTGAACAGGCAGGAGGGTGAGGTCGTCGACGAGGCCAGCCTCTTTCTGCACGAACGGCTCGCCGTAGCGGACACCGGCGAGCAGGCCGTAGTGGCGGGCCTCGGCAAAAGTACGCTCACGAATCTCCTCTTCGGGAACGAAGAGTCCCGTACCGGCGGATTGGTTGGCGTACTGAGAGCGGTAAGCCATAAGCGCCAGATGACGCTGCTCGATGAAGGGCGAGATGTCGACGATGAAGCTGGGCCGGACGTCGGCGTAGAGGCTGGCGTAAACGATCTTGAACGGGCGATGCGGCGCGGAGCCCGTCTCTACTTTTTCCAGGCCGGAAAGGAAGCAAGCTTCATAGCCAAGCGTAGCCGTTATGGAGTGATCGGGATGGCGAGCCCGCCAATAGGGCAGGATAACGACACGGGGACGAAGCAGGCGGAGAATGCGGACGATGGCGATGCGGTTCTCGAGGGTATTTGCGACAGCGCCGTCAGGCAAGTTGAACGCTTGACGCCAGCCGACGCCGAGGATGCGGGCGGCTTCATTGGCCTCGCGCACGCGGTCAGCGGCCGTGCCACGAGTTCCGGCCTCGCCCTGTGTCAGGTCGAGAATGGCGGTACGCAGGCTACGCGCCGCCATGCGCAGCAGGGTTCCTCCGCAGGTCTGTTCCACGTCGTCGCGGTGAGCGGCGATAGCGAGGACATCGGCGCGGAAATCGAGTGCCTCGGCGGGCATGGGAATCAGTAGACGGTATTGTTGGAGTCGCTGGTTGCGTCCATGTAAGCCACGTCGTAGGCGGTGCCGGTCACCGCCACGTATTGGTTGTCGATTGCCGAGCCGTCTGTGGTGGAGTAGATATACACCTGTCCGCCCTCGGCAGTGTAGATCTTGTGTAAGCCTGTGACTGCGGCAATGCCTGTGGCGTCGCCGATGTACGGCTCGATCAAGACGACTTTGTTCGTGGAAGTATCGTACATCGTCAGGCAACCGTAACCGCCCGTGGGGTCAGTGGCGTAGCGGACGCCAGTGGTGCATCCCTTCATGGCGATCCAGAGGGTATTGTCGTCGGCCTCGATCATGCGGCTAGTCGCGCCGGGCTGACCATCGCTGATGGCAACCGGACTGCCCGGCGTATTGTTGCTCAGGTTGACCACGGTGAGATTGCCGCCAAAGAGCGTTTGCCCCTGTACTTGCTGAGGCTGCTGGCCGACGACGTACATGGTGGAGGAGACGACCAATGCGTTGCTGGCTCCGCCCGGGATGGGGATGTTCGTCATGGGCGCAGTATGGGAGTTGGTGCAGGGCGCGACGTTGCAGGGCAACAAGCCGGACTGCTGGCCGAGAAGAAAGATCGTGGGCGCGACCGGCACGAGGGAGATGGACGCTTGAGAACCTCCGCACTCGGGACCGCAATTGAGGATATAGGCAGTGCTGCCATCGGACGAAAAAACGGCCTTGACGGGGCGGTCGAAGGTGAGTGGAGCGCCGTAGTAGTTGCCGGTTGCGTCGATCTGGTCGGGGCTTTGCATCTGAAAGAGGCACCACTCCGGCTCGTTCTGCGGTTCGCAATCGACGGCGGCCTTGGGCCAGGTTGGAGGCCCGCCGGAGTAAGAAGTGGTCTGTGCGGCCGTGAGTTGCCGCGGATAATAGACGTAGTTGGAGTTCTGGACAAAGGCGAGGGCGACGGAGCCTCCGGGGTTCACACTGACGCGGTACACGCCGGGAAGACTGAGGGCTGTCGAAAAGCCGAGGCTTTGATTCACAGCGGTGAAGACATGAGAGGCCTGGCCGGCAGCGAAGGCGTATGCCTGGCTGCGCGTGATGAAGATGCTGGACGACAGGCCGTTGAGCCCGGTGACGGTGCCGGCTTTTGCCTCTTTGGTATAGCTGATCTCGGTGAGAGTGCCGTCGCTGGAACCGTAGATGGCGCCGAATTGCTCCTCGGGCACATTTTGAATGCTGATGGGCAGCGAGGCGCCGTAGCCGGAGACGTAGAAGGAGGTTGGCGCGCCGGTGTAGCCGAAGCGCTCGTCGTAATACGCGTCGACAATCTCAAGTGTTCCATGGTTCGCAACAGTGGGGTTCTGGATGGCAATCATGACGCGGTTGACTAATCGGCTGGGGGGGAGCGTACGGCCGTCAAAGTAAGAGGTGGTGCCACAACCAGCCAGTGCGGCGGCCGCCGCCAGAGCTGCACAGGCGCTGATCCAAAGACTTCTCTGCTTCAAAATTGCAACCCTCGGCCGATGGAGCGGAAGAACCCGCAACCTCGACGAATCAATGGCGTTAAAGACTCACGGAAGAGCCGGGAAACACGCATGTGCAAGCCGGTTTCCATGCAGGTAATGACTCTCGAAGTATAACAAAGCGACCCAGCCCCATGGCGTGCAAGGCCAACGGTGAGAATGAAGCTTAAGGGATGGATGCGCTGCCCGCTCTGAATTCCTGAACCGCTTCCGGGGGCGCGGCCGGGTCCACGGTTGCATGGGCGGTTTGCAGGCTGTCCGATTCCGGCTACAATATGGCCGGCAATGCGGTAGCATGACAACAGAATGACGCGATTTGCCGAGATCTTTGCCGACCGCTTCGTGCTCGCCGACGGCGCCATGGGCACGGTGCTCTATGCGCGCGGTGTGTTCCCTAACCGCTGCTACGACGAGTTGAATCTCTCGGACCCGAATTTGATCGTTTCTGTTCATGAGGAATACCTGCGGGCAGGCGCTGAGATTCTGGAATGCAACACATTCGGCGCCAACCGCATTCGCTTGGCCCGGCATGGGTTGAGCGAAAAGGTGGAGGAGATCAACGCGGCGGGAGTGCGCCTGGCGCGCCTGGCCGTTGAGCATCTGAAGGATCGACAAGCCGGCGAGGTGTGGGTGGCCGGATCGGTGGGGCCGCTTGGAGTGCGGCTGGAGCCGCTGGGCAAGACGGGGCTGGACGAAGCTCGCGCCGCGTTTGCCGAACAGATCGGCGTGCTGGCCAAAAGCGGCGTCGACCTGCTGATTGTGGAGACGATGCCGGCGCTGAATGAAGCCCGCGAGGCGCTGGAGGCGGCAAAGGCGGTCGCCCCGCACCTTCCTGTGCTGGTGATGGTGACGGTGGACGACGAGAGCGAGTGCCTGGATGGGTCTTCGCCCGCGCAGGCGGCGGCCTTGCTCACCGGGTGGGGCGCGGACGCCGTCGGCGTGAACTGCTCCACAGGGCCGGTGACGGTGCTGACGGCCATCGAAGCCATGCGCGCGGCTACCACGCTGCCGCTGGCAGCGATGCCCAACGCCGGGATGCCGCGGGCCGTCGAAGGCAGAAACATCTACCTGTGCACGCCCGAATACATGGCCAGCTTTGCGCGCAAGGCGATTGCCGCCGGCGCGCAGATTGTGGGCGGTTGCTGCGGCACCACGCCCAATCACATCCGGGCCATGCGCGCGGCCATTCGTGCCATGGATGAACAGGCGCACGTGGAGGGGAAAGAGGCCGCGCCGGCTATGAGCAAAGAGACGCCGCCGGCGCCTTTGGCGCAACGCTCGCACCTCGGCTCGTTGATCGCGGAAGGGAAATTCGTCACGTTGGTGGAGTTTCTGCCGCCAAGGGGCATCGATTGCTCGAAGGAGATCGAGGGCGCTCGACGGCTGGCGCGGATGGGCGTGCACGCCATCGATGTGTACGATGCGGCGCAGGCTTCGGCGCGGATGAGCGGGCAGAGCCTCTGCATCCAGATTCAGCAGCACACGGGGATGGAAACGATCCTGCATTACACCTGCCGCGACCGCAACCTGCTTTCCATCCAGTCGGATTTGCTGGGAGCCGCGTCGATCGGGCTGCACAACATCCTTTGCGTGACCGGCGATCCGCCCAAACAGGGAGATTATCCTGACGCGTCCGCAGTTTTTGACGTGGACTCGATCGGTTTGGTAAACATCGCCCGGCGGCTCAATCACGGCCTCGACATCGGATCGAACGCCATCGGCGCGAGCACCAACTTCACGATCGGCGTGGGGGCCAATCCCGGCGTGCCGGACATCGAGAATGAGCTGCGGCGGTTCGCCTACAAGGTGGATGCGGGCGCCGAATATGCGATTACGCAGGCGGTCTTCGACCTGCGCCTGCTGGAGGAGTTTCTGGAGCGGATCAGGGACCACCGCATTCCGGTGATTGCGGGCATCTGGCCGCTGACCAGCCTGCGCAACGCGGAGTATATGAAGAGCGATCTGCGCGTAGCCATGCCCGAGGAAGTGATGCTGCGCATGGCGCAGGCGGAGACGCCGGAGGCCGCGCGCGCGGAAGGAATCAGGATCGCGCAGGAGATGCTGGAGGCGGTGCGGCCTTTGGTGCAAGGCGTGCAGGTGAGCGCGCCCTTCGGAAACTACGAAGCCGCGGCCGAGGTGATCGCCAGCGTATTGCCGCCGGGAAAGTAGGAAATTCCCCGGCGAACTCTTCTTGCAGCCCCCGGCGCAGCAGCGTACACTTTCCGGCAAACCCGGCCGTACGCAATGCCGAGAACTGTAAGGTTGCTGCTTACGGAGAGGAGTTATCCGCGATGTCACCGGCCATCTTCCAGTGTCCGAACTGCAACGAAACCATCTTCTCCAGCGCTGAATCCTGCAGCTTTTGCGGAGCCAAAGTGGATCACGAAGCGGCGAGCAGAGATGCCGAACGCCTGGCAAAGATCAACCAAGCTTGTAGCGGCGCCAGCTCCATGAGGAGCGCGGCACTCATGTTGCCGGTGTTGTTCGTGCTTCGCTTCGTTCCGTTCATCCGCCTGGTGGGGGGGATAGGCTTTCTCCTACTGCTGCTAGGCATACCGCTGTGGGCCATGCGCTGGTGGCACAAGTATGGCGGAATCGTATCGGGAGATCCGGATGTTGTTCGGGCGCGGCGGACGGTGAAGACAATTGCCATCATTGTCCCAATGGTGCTGGCCTTCTTTTTGGTTGTTGAGATTTTGATGGCGTTTGTAGCCCTGCGTTAGCGGGAATAGTTTTGTGCCGCGAATTGCGCCGGGAAGCTGCGTTTTGTCTTGCCGCCGCATGAGTTATCCTGAAGGCGCGGGAGTGAGAGGAAATCTGCCATGGCTTCCTTTGAAGAATCGCTAAAGAAGCTCGAAACCATCGTCGAGCAACTGGAAAAAGGCGATCTGGCGCTGGAGGACTCGCTCAAGCTCTTCGAAGAGGGCGTGGGACTGTCGGCCGCCTGCAAGCAGGAACTGGACGCCGCCGAGGGCAAGGTGCAGATGCTGGTGAAACAGCGCGACGGATCGGTGAAGCCGGAACCGTTCCTGACGGAAAAATCTTTCTAACCGCAAATCCCTGTTTTCGAAACAAAGACGATCAGGCTGCTGCCTCGATGTGCGCGCCAAGCCGCGCGGCAAGATCGAGGAGTTGCTCGTCGCAGCCGCGCGCCGCGGCAAGCTGCATACCTCCGCGCGCACAGGGGATGGCGATGGTGGGAACGCCGGCGAGGCTGAAAGGAACGGTGTAGCGCAGCAGACGGGCGCGTGTCTGGCTGTGATCGGCGCCGGCCGCAAGACACGCCACCGGAGCAGAGGGCATCAGGAGGAGTTGGTTTTCCGCGAACAGATCGTCCATGCGCGCGCGGAAGTCGTAATGACGCCGGCGCAACTCCGCGATTTTGCCGGACGCGATGCTTGCGCCCCACTTGAGGCGGTCGCGGATGGCCGGTTCGAAGCGGTCGAAGTTTCCGGCGTGCAGCCGCGCGGCTTCCGATGCCTGAATGGGAGCAAAGATCTCGACGGCATCCGCCCACCAGTCCGGGGCAATCGATCGCGCTTCCAGTCCAAGCGCCTGCAAGGCGCGAATGACGCCACGAAAGCCATCGACCACCTGCGGCTCGCAATCCTGGAGAAGGCTGCCGGTGAGATAGGCAAAGCGGGTAAAGGGCGCGGCCGGGGCAGTCTCCGCCGGCGCGAAGGGCGCGGCCAGCAGAGGAGCATCGCGAAGATCGCGGAAAAGCCAGCCCATGGTATCGAAGGATTCCGCGAGGTGCGCACCGCCGCGCCAGTCGCCGCGGCCGATCGTGGCGCGATAGCCGGCAAGTCCGCAGAGCGCGGCGGGAACGCGGATGGAGCCGCCGGTGTCGGTCCCGATGGCGGCGACGGCCGATCCCTCCTGCACACTGGCTGCTCCGCCGCTGGAAGAGCCGCCGGTAAGCGCGCCGGGGTTTAGAGGTTGGACGCAGTCGCCGAACTCCGGATTCTCGCCGGTGATTCCGTAAGCAAGCGGATGAAGGTGAGTTTTTCCGACGATGACCGCTCCGGCGGCGCGCAGTTGTTCCACCAGCCAGGAGTCGCTCTGCGCCGTGCCGTTTCGATCGCGGTAGAAGCGCACGCCGCACGTGGTGGGGGAACCGGCGAGATCGAAGCAATCCTTGACCGAGACGGGCAGGCCCCACAGCGCGGAATGGCCGTCGCCGAACGGGCCGCCGCTCAAGCGCGGCATCGCCTCGGCGCGGGCTGCTTCCGCGCGGGTCCAAGCCGCATCCTGCCAAAGGTAGGTGTTGCGGCCGGCGTTCCGGTTGGCGTTTGCAAGCGCCAGCTCGGCGAGATCGGAAGGCCGGGAGGATTCAGCGGCAAGCGCCGCGCGGAGATCGCGGATAGTCCACGAGGGAGCGGTCATACAGCAATTCTAGAAGCCGGCCAGCAGATGGATTGGAATTGCCCGGAAGCGCGTAGAGGAATGAGAAGGCGAAGGGCGGCTCCGTGCCGGCCGCCCTTCGGATGAGGAGTCGCGTGGATCAGAAGTCCAGGTGCAGCGACATTTGAATCTGACGCGGGCTGCCGATGGTGTGCTTGGTGATGCCAAGACCTACAGGGCAGTTGAAAAAGCCCGTGTTTTGGCCATGTGGATTGGATACGCAGTCGTTGGTGGGCAACGGCGTGGCGCCGCCGACGGGAACATTGTTGAATGCCTGATTCTGGTTCACGTTGTTTTGGGGAATATCGAAGCTGGCGGTGTTGGTGATGTTGTATACGTCGAAGGTATAGTGCAGGTTGTACTGGTCATGGATGGGCAGATCCTTTTCCAGGGAAGCGTCGGCGCGCCGCTGCCATGACTGGCGGAAGATGTTGCGCTCGCCGGTGGTGAAGTTGGTTTCATAGGAGTCGCCGGCGGGAACACCCATGGCGCCGGCCGGGATGAGCGGGACGTCGAAACAGCTGGCCTTAAGCGCCGCGCCTTCTCCGGTATTGGTGTTATAGAACGCGCCATTCTGGCCGGTGAGCGCATTCTTCCGGGTGCATCCGGGAGCCAGCGGCACGATGGGATTGGTGATGCCGTTGAAGGTGCTGTAGAAGATACTGCCGACGGCTCCGGAGTAGTCGATCACGCTGTAAGGCTGGCCGCTTTGGATGACCGCGACGCCGTGAAGACCCCAACTATCGAGCGCTTTGCCCTTCAACGTGCCAGTCGAGAAGAACTTGGGCAGTTGTGCGCCGTAAGTGAAGTTCAGCACGTGGGTGCGGTCGAAGTCGGCCGAGCCGTAGCCGCTACGCAGGTTCGTGGGGTTATTGCCGTTGTAGAAGAGCCCCATGCCGCTCTGCTCGTCGGTCGCGTGGGAGAAGGTGTAAGAGACCCCGGCCTGGAAGCCATGACTGAACCGCTTTTCCAGGTGTGACTCGAGGGCGTTGTAGGCGGCAATGCCTGCCGCGGTGTAGGCTTCGGACTCGGACGAGTAACCGATGTAGGGCACGCGGAGATCGACGTTTCCGCCTTCGTAGTTATTGAGCATGGTGTCATAATTGCAATTTGTCTCAGTCGGATCGTTCACGCAGATCGGGAAAAAAGTGTTGGGATCGAGCACGGTGTAGCCGTAGCTGAAATACTGCGTGGCCGGGCCTCCGGGATGCGTGGGGCTTGATGGCGTGGCGATCTGGGCCTGGTTGAAAGGCACTGGGATGACCTGGTGACGGCCGAGATTGCCCACGTAACCGATCTCGAACATGAAGTCGTTGCGCGGCTGGTACTGGATGTTGAGCGTGTAGTTGATGCTATAGGGCAGCTTGTTGGCCCGGTTGTAGACGCCGAGCGTGTACGGTTGATCGCTGTTGTCGCTGTAGACGGTGCCATCGATAATCTCCGCGGCATCGGGAAGGTAGTTCGCAATGTCGGAGGCTTTGGGGTTGGAGGGTGGCACGGAACGCGTCGGTCCCCATGGAGTAACCAGATTGTATTGCGAGTTGTCGACCGTGCCCGTGAGTCCGTTCCCGCCGCAGATAGGAATGTAATACAGGTAAAGATAGGTTGGATTGGTGGCGTTATAGGAGGCGCTGTACGGGCAGTGCTGCTGGCTGACAAAGGGTTCGGTTTGGGAAGATCCGAAGGGACCGCCGTCGACCTCACCGGCCGCGTAACCGGGCGAGAGATAGGTGAACAGTTCGCCGCGGTCGTAATAGAAACCGCCGCCCGCGCGGACAACAAACTTGGAGTGAAACAAGGATGGCTGCCAGGCAAGGCCTAGCCGCGGGGCGATGCCCCACTGGCGGCCTGTCAGCGTGGTCTTGCTCACCCCAGGAGTTCCGTTGGCGTTGTTGCCGGCGATGATGAATCCGGAGTGGCCAGGTACGATGGCGCCCGACGCGTTATCGAAGCTATACATGGAAGGATCGAAGTTGAAGATGTTCCCGTACTTTTCGGTGAGTCCTCCGTTCCAGTCGTAGCGCACGCCGGCCGTGATGCTCAGGGCCGGAGTCATTTGGAACTTGTCCTGAATGAAGAGGCCGGCTTCGTTGGCGCGATAGTAGCGATCGGCATTGCCCTGCAGGAAGGATGTGGCCGTAAAGTTCTGCGTGGAGTAGGGCGTGATCCAGTTGTTGGCGAAGGCCACAAAGTCCGGCGTGGCGACATTCCCCGTGCCGGTGCGATGGTCGCGCGTATTCAACTGGGTGTAGGACCAACTGCCGCCGAAGCCGACCGAGTGGCGCCCCTTGGCCCAGATGGCCGTCCCGGACGGCATGATGCGGTTCTGGAAGACACCGGTGTTGGCCCCCTGGTATTCGGCATCGGGACCGATGGCCAGCGAAGGCGACGTGCCGCCATAGAGCGGCCCGGTGGACGAGTCGAACGCATCGCCGATGGCGTCGTTGATCGTGATTCCGGGGAAATAACTGCCGAAGGCCGACGACATCCCGACGTCTGTGGGGCCGAAGGCCTGATCGTTGGTCGCGTACACTTTCTCGCGGAGAATGCCGACCGTCTCGGAGATGCTGAGGCTTGTGCCGATGGTCTGGACATTGTTGAGGGAACCAACCTGCGAGCCGGTGTCCATGCGCGCCGTGAAGCCGGGCACGTTGGAGTAGGCGTAAGGCGAGCTCGAGGGATCGTGCTGATAGTAGTACTTAGCCGCCAGGACGTCCTTGCCGGTGACGTTCCAGTCGAGATCGACGACGGCCTGGTCGGAAGTAAAGCGCGACGTACCCGGCAGGAATGCATTGTAGGGCGAGAAGACGTTCGGCGAGCCCGGAGCGTTCTGGTTGGGAATGAGCCATTTTCCCGGCTCACCAGCAATGGACGGATAAGTGAAAAGAGCAAGCGCCACTGGATTCGAGGACCAGTTGGCGGAGCTGACCGTCACACCGGAGGTGCCTTCGCTGGTGGTCCAGTTGCTATTGGCGATGGCGGCGAGACCTGCCGGAGTGCGGTTGGTATCGCTCAACCCCGGCGGCACGACGAGAAGCTCGTCGCCCGTCTCCTGGTCGGAGATATGCAGGTGCTCATAGCTGACGAATCCGAAGAGCTTGTTCTTGATGATCGGTCCGCCCAGGTCGCCCCCGAGGGTGTAACGGTGCAGTTGCGGATTCTTGTCGGCGGCGGGGATGTTGTCGTCTCTCTTGAAGAAGAAGGGCGCGGCATTGATCCAGTTCGTTCCGCGGTGCGCGTAGACTTCGCCATGAAGCTGGTTGGTGCCTGACTTGGTACTCATGTCGATGTGCGCGCCGCTGTCGGAGCCTTGCTCCGCGTCGTACATCGAGGCGTTTACACGGACCTCCGCGAGGGTCTCCGTCGCCGGTGTGGGGATGGCGTTGCCAATGGACAGATAGACCGAGGCGGCACTGGGAACCACGCCTCCGGCCGCGTTGTTGGCCTGGCCTGTGTTGTTGGAAATGCGGAACGAGTCCACCTGACTGGTGCTCTTGCCGTTGAAGAGATTGCTGGCGTCGACGCCGTTCAGCAGGAAGGCATTGGATGTGTCGCGCTGGCCGTTGGCCCAGATGGGAGCGTTGCCGAGGCCGGAATTCGCGCCGGTGCCGCCGCCCAGCTCCGCGTTCACGCCGGGCGAAAGAATGGCCAGCCCGGTGAAGCTGCCGGTGGGCAAGGGCACTGTGTCGATCTGTTGCGTCTCCATCACGTAGCCGTTGGTGGTGTCCACGGCGTTCATCAGCGGCGCGGCCTCGACCTCCACGGTGGTGGTGGCCTGGCCCACCTTAAGCGACACATTCAACGTGGCCGTGCGGTCGGCCTCCACCGTGATGTGCGGAGTCTTCTGCGCCTGAAATCCCTCGGCCGTGTAGGTGAGCGTGTAGGTGCCGATGGCAAGATTCACAAACGTGTACTCGCCCGCGCCGTTGGTTTTGGTCGCGCGGGTCAGCGAGGTCTGTTCGTCGGTCGACGTGACTGTGACGTTGGGAAGCACGCCGCCCGAAGCGTCGGTCACCTCGCCCGTAATTCCGCCAAGCGTTTGCTGCGCCGGCAGGATGCCGGTCCACAGCGCAGCGGCTGCCACCATTGCGAGCAGCCCAGGAAAGGAGAAGGGAAACACACGCATGGAGCGATTCAAGAGACTGACCTCGAAATGGAGATTTCCCCCTGAAACCTGGGGGATTCAATTACCACCGCAGTGATTTTGTTCACTCGAGTTTTTTGAGCGTTGAACTGTCACGCAGGAAGAAAGTCCCAACGCGATCTGAGACCGTTGATTGGATTGATCCTGCTCGCGCTGCTGGTTAAGCACATATTAATGGCAGCAGCATAATTTCCACGTAAGGATTTTGGGCGCGCAGACCGCTAAAGGGACGGTTTTTCCACAGCTTAGCGGAGATTCCCTGTCCTCGGCCGCCGCAATCCGTACCAGGCGAGCCCAACGACGATGTAGACGAGATAAAGATAGGGGATTCGGCCGTGAACGGCGTCGGCGGTAGAGTCGAGGTCGAAGGCGGCAATCAGGAAGACGACGACGACAGCGGAAACACTGATGGCCGCGAGCAGATGCGAGTGCCGGCCAAGGGCGCGCCGCGCGAAGGGCAAGGCGAGAGCCACGAGCGCATAGGCGGTGAGAAAACCAAAAACCGAAAGCGATCCCATCAGATCGTACATTGTGAAGCCGGTGTTGCCGTTGAGCGCCATGGCGGCGGTGGCGGCGAACATGAGCGCGATGGACAGCGCGACGGCGGCTCCCGGAGTTCCGTGACGGCGATTGGTGCGTTGGAGCAGGGCAGGCAACAGCGCGTCATGCGCCATGCGCAACAGGACACGTGCAGCCGCGGTTGCGCAAGCCAGCACGCAGGCAAACATGCTGATGAATGCGCCGCAGTCGATAGCCACGCCGAGCGGCGAGACTCCGGCTTTTGCGGCCAGCAGGTGCAGGGGGCTGGTGGAACTCGAGAGCGCGCCGGACTGGCCGCGGAATCCGAGCACCTCAGAATACGCGCAGAGCATGAAGAAGACGCCGGCGAGCAGCGCACTCTGCAGCACCGCGCGGGGAATCGTGCGCAGCGGTTCGCGCACCTCGCCGCCCAGGGTCGTGGCGCTCTCAAAACCCACAAAGCTGAAGATGGAGAGCACCAGCGCGGGCCCTAGCGAGGAAAACGAAGCTCCGCGGAGGCGGAATTGGGTGGTATCGAAATGAAAGCCTATGTGGGCGGGGAGCAGGATGAGCAGAATCGCAATCAGGCTGACAGAAACCGCTTCAATCCACAGCATGACGTCGGCGGAGAGCTTCACGTCGCGATAGGCGATATAGCCGGCGACGGCGCAGACCGAGGCGAGCGTGGGAATGGCCGGAGGGGCCCAGTGGAAAAACTGCTGGCAGAGCACCGTTGCGTAGTAAAGCGCCCCGCCGGCCACCGAAGCGCCTGTGGCCAGATAGGCAAGCAACAGTCCCAAAGCAGCCGCGACGCCGAAAACTGGAGGCAACGTATTCGCGGTGTAAGTGTAGAGCGATCCCGGCGAAGCGGAGAGACGCGCGAAACGGCTCACGCAGAAGCCAACAAGGAACATGGAGCCGGTGGCGAGCAAATAGACGAACCAGGTGGCGTTACCGGCCAGCGCGAAGACCAGCGGAATGGTGAGCGACGCAGAGGTCGAAGGCGCCATGGCGGAGACCGACTGGGCAAGAGTTTCCACAGGGCCAAGCACACCTGCGCGCAGACCGTGGCTTTCGGCTGCGCCGCCGCGAGCATCCACTTTCTCTTTGGTGATCGCCGTGCCGGTCACGTGCCTGTCTCTCACAAGGGATGGATTTGCTTCACGTTCGACGGTGGCCTCGATGGTACCATGCAGCTCTTCGATGGGCACAAAGACGCGATTGGGGGTAGTGTCTCAGTTTGATGGGACCATCCCTCAGGGGCTAAAGCCCAGCACGTTTTCATGGCCGTTAGCGGCACGACTGAAGTCGTGCCCTTTCAAAACGACTTCAAACTGAGACACTACCGATTGGGGTTGTCCTCGCCAAAGGGGCTCAGGCAGGCAAGCAGATGATGCAGATTGAGCACGGAGAGACGGACGCGTGCGATCTCAGGCGCGCGATGGTTGCCATACGAATTGCTGGGCCGGCCGCAAATTCAGGATCGTACTGACGGCCCTGCCGTGCTATCCGCGAAGCTTGTTGAGCAAATCCTGCGGATGGACCGGCTTGGCAAGAATATCGAACTCGTAACCATCGGCGCGCGCCTTTTCCAGCAGATTGGCAGTGGCGGCCTGGCCGGAGAAAAGCAGAATCTTGATCGCCGGCAGCAAAGCGCGAATGCGGATGGCCGCGTCAATGCCGTTCAGGTCGGCCATGATCACGTCGGAGATGAGCATGTCGGGCTGAAAGGTCGCGGCAAGCTCGAGCGCTTTCTCGCCCGAGTAGACGGCGCGGGCTTCAAAGCCGCTCTGATTCAGGATCATGGCCAACGTGTCGGCGATGACCCGCTCGTCGTCTGCTACCAGCACCTTTGGCTTGAGGGTATGAGGCATATTCTCGTGGTCGCTTGAAAAAGGGCGTTGACGGCGGACCGATCCGTTAGGCGCCGGCCTGCTGCGGCAGATTTCATGCCTTATCGGCCATACGATGGCATACAACAAGGATGATACGCTTTACCAGTGTAATGCGCGTACGTCCTTCAAGGCGAAAGCCGGCGAAAGAGGGGCACGGCGGCCCAGCCTCTTTGAGCTTGCCTGGCGCCAGTTTATTTCAAGGCAAATCTTCAAAACATATACTGGCAAAAATGGGCTGCGGCATCGCCAAATCAAAGCCCACCCGGAGAACCGGAAATGCAGGAAACTGCGCCCCACAATACGGCCTTCGACGCGCCACCGGACACGGAGGCGATCATTTGCGCCGAAAAGATCGAGAAATACTACGCGCAGCCGAGCCAGAACCGCATCCAGGTGATCTCGGCGACCGACCTGAGCATCTTGCCGGGCGAGATTGTTGCCTTGCTTGGCCCCTCGGGTTCGGGAAAATCGACCATGCTGCGCATGTTGACCGGGCTCTCTACACCCACGGCAGGACAGGTCTATTGGCACGGCACACCGATCGCCGAGGCCGAGATCAACGTCTCCATCGTCTTTCAGAGCTTCGCGCTCTTCCCCTGGCTCACAGTTCTGGAAAACGTGGAAGCGCCGCTACAGGCGCGGGGCATTGCGCCGGCAGAGCGCCGCGAACGCAGCATGAAGATGCTGGACACGGTTGGCCTCGATGGATTTGAAGCCGCCTATCCCAAGGAACTCTCCGGCGGCATGCGGCAGCGCGTGGGTTTCGCCCGGGCCCTGGTGGTCGAACCGGAAGTGCTGTTCATGGATGAGCCGTTCTCTGCGCTCGACGTGCTGACGGCTGAGAACCTGCGCAGCGAACTGCTGGAATTGTGGACGAAAAAGACTATGCCCACCAAGGCGGTCTTTCTGGTCACGCACAACATCGAAGAGGCTGTGCTGCTGGCCGACCGCATTCTTGTGCTGGGGCGGAATCCCGGCCACATCCGAACCGACTTTCCCGTGCAATTGCCGCAGCCGCGCGACCGCAAGTCCGAGGCGTTTACGCAATTGGTGGATTACATTTACAAGGTTCTGACGCGGCCCGATGTGGCGCCGGTGGAGGCGCCGGGCCCGCTTGCGGAGCCGCGCGTGCGCGACCAGCGCCAGATGCGCTACCAGATGCTGCCGCACGCCCGGCCCGGCGGCATCGCCGGCCTGCTCGAGCTCCTGATCGATAAGGGCGGCCGCGACGATATGTATCGCCTCGCCGACGACCTGGCCTTCGAGATCGACGATCTGCTGCCCATCGTGGACGCAGGGCAACTGCTGGGCTTCCTCGCCGTCGAGGAGGGCGACGCGGCGATCACGCCGAGCGGCGAGGAGTTCGCCAACTCCGAGATCCTGCGCCAAAAGGAGCTGTTCCGCAGCGCCGCCGTCGAGAACGTGCTCCTGCTGCGCCAGATTCGCCGCGCGCTGGACGCGAAGAGCGACCACACGGTTCCCGAAGACTTCTTCCTCGACATGCTCGACGAGCAGTTCAGCGAAGAGGAGAGCCAGCGCCAACTGGAGACCGTCGTGACGTGGGGCCGCTACGCCGAACTGTTCGACTACGATGCCGCGCGCCGCCGCTTCGTGTTGCCCGACGCATTGGAAGAAGAGATTGCCTCAAGCGAGAAAGTCAAGTGAATCTCCCTCATCCATTCGCGCGAACTCTCGTCACCGTCCGCAGCACACCGTTCATCATTGATCTGGGTGTAGCAGCGTGCGCCCTGGCGCTGTTCTTCGCCGTGGTCAGTACCGGCGTCTACTGGCTTCAAAGGCCGATTCCGGTCGTGCCCATCTCGAACTCCATCGGCGCCTTGCCGGTGTACGCCTTTTACTCCATGGTGCGCATGGCCATCGCTTACGTCCTCAGCCTGGCCTTCGCCATCAGCTACGGCTATATCGCCGCCTACAATGCGCGCGTCGAGCCGTGGATGGTCGCGGTTCTCGACATCCTGCAATCGATTCCCGTGCTCAGCTTTTTGCCTCCCGTAGTGCTGGCCATGGTTTCACTCATTCCCGGCCATCAACTCGGCATCGAGATGGGCGTCATTTTGCTCATCTTCACCGGGCAGGTATGGAATCTCGCTTTCAGCTTCTACTCCTCGCTCAAAACTATTCCCAGGGAGATGCTGGAGGCGTCGCGTATCTTCCGCTACTCCGGCTGGCAGCGCTTTTGGCAACTGGAGATGCCTTTCTCCGCGATCGGACTGGTATGGAACTCGATCGTCTCCGTGGCCGGCGGCTGGTTCGCGCTGATCTTCTGCGAGACGTTCACCATGGGCAAACGCGACTTTCAGTTGCCGGGGTTGGGCAGCTACATCCAATCCGCGACCAACACCGGTGACGTTCACGCGCTGCTTGCGGGCATTGCGACGGTGATTCTGATCGTGGTGGCCACCGATCAGCTTGTGTGGCGGCCGCTGATTGCCTGGAGCGACAAGTTCAAATTCGAGCAGGTGGAGTCTGCCGAGCAGGTCACCTCGCCCATCCTCGAGCTCATTCGCCGGTCGAGGATTTGCCAAACTCTTCCCCGCAGTATTTGGAATCATGTCGCGGAACCCGTTTACCAGCGCATGGCGCGCTCCAACGAATGCCGCGTGGTGAAGCCCATGGATAAGGCGCAATCGGGGAAGCTTCCGGCGGCACTTTGGGCGTTTGCAGTGGCGGGTGGTCTGGCCGTCGGCTGGGCGGCCATTCAGGCCATCTTCATGCTCCGACACATCACCTGGCCCGACCTACGGCTGTTGCTGGAGGGCGCCGCGGCCACGTTTCTGCGCGTCAACGCATCGCTCGTGATCTCCGCCGCGTGGACGATTCCCGTTGGCGTGGCCATCGGGCTGAGCCCAAGGCTGGCACGCATCGTGCAGCCCCTGGCGCAGGTCATGGCATCGGTGCCGGCCACGGCCTTTTTCCCTATCCTGCTGATCGGGCTGGTAAAGATTGGCGGCGGGCTGGGGATCGGATCCATTGCGTTGATGCTGCTGGGCACGCAGTGGTACATCCTCTTCAACGTGATCGCGGGGGCGATGTCCATACCTTCAGACCTGCGCGAGGTCGCCTCGCTCTACCGCTTCACGCGTTGGCAGCGCTGGACCAAGCTGATCCTGCCCGGCATCTTCCCGTACCTCATCACGGGGATGGTCACTGCGTCAGGCGGCGCATGGAACGCCTCCGTGATGGCGGAGTATTCGCACGTGCAGGGCCACACGCTCCAGACCATCGGCCTGGGCGCCCAGATTGACGCCGCCACGGATAGCGGCCGCTTTGCCATGCTGCTTCTGGCCACCATCTTCATCTCGCTCATGGTGGTCACCATGAACCGGCTGGTGTGGCGCAAGCTTTACCGGCTGGCCGAAACGCGGTTTAAACTTGAGGGCTAAGCAGGAATCGAATTAAGAATTAGTCAAAGGAAGGTTTCCATGATTCGAGTGGGTTTGGTGGGCTTCGGCTTGGGAGGGCGCGTCTTTCACTCGCCGCTTATCTCCTCGGTCGAAGGGCTGGAACTGGCTGCGGTCCTGGAGCGCACCTCGAACCATGCAGCGGAGCGTTACCCGGGTATTGCCGTCTACCGGACGCTCGAAGCTATGCTGGCTGACTCCTCGCTCGGGCTCTTTGTGGTTGCGACGCCGAACGGGACTCACTATGCGCTCGCGAAAGAGATCCTTGATGCTGGCAGGAACGTGGTTGTCGACAAGCCGATGACGATGACTTCGGCCCAGGCTGCCGATCTGATCGGCTTGGCGGGAAAGCATAAAGTCCTTCTTTCAGCATTCCATAACCGTCGCTGGGACAGCGACTTCCTGACAGTTCAGAAACTATTGCAGGAGGGTTTGCTGGGGCGGTTGGTAGCCTTTGAGTCGCGCTTTGACCGCTGGCGGCCGGCTCCGCCGACCGAGCGTTTATGGCAGGAAATCCCTGAAACCGGAGGCGGAAAGCTGCTGAATCTGGGGCCGCACCTTGCCGATCAGACGCTGGCGCTCTTTGGCAAACCGGAGGGGGTGAGCGCCGAGGTTGTGCGCGAGAAGGACGGCCCTGGAGCAAATGACTCCTTTACCATCCGGCTGCGCTATCCCGGCCTTATCGTTACGCTCGGCGCCAACAGCCTGTCGCTGCCTGCTGCGCCGCGTTTCCATCTGCGAGGAACGGAGGGCAACTACTGGAAGTCCGGCGTCGATCCGCAGGAGGCCGCGCTCGAAAAGGTCACGCGCATCGATACTCGAGCCGGGGACCCGGCCTGGGGCCAGGAACCTGCGGCCAACTGGGGAGTGCTGCATGTGGGAATCGAAGGCGGCACGGTCAGCCGTCCCGTCCCCGCGCTTGCTGGAGACTACCGCCTCTACTATGCGGGCATTCGCGATGCGCTGCTGGGCAAGGCCCCGGCGCCGGTCACGGGCGTGGACGGCTGGCGCGTGGTGCGTCTACTGGAGTGGGCGGCGGAGAGCTCGGAAAAGCGGCGGGAAATCGTCTGCGACTGGAGCGGCGAGCCGAAGTAGTCTGGACGCTGCACTGCCCCTTGCGGACGGATTACGGTCAGGGATCACGGGAGCCATTTTGCGGAGTTGGACATGGACGCGGGGAAGGTGAAGAATGGAGACGGTGTTTGGGCGGGAAGGAGAGGGGCCATGAAGCTGGTTGCATTTGTTGGATGTTTACTGACGGTTGCCCCATGGGCCATTGGCGCGCAGACCGGCGCGCAAAGTTATGGCGTAGCAGGAATGGAGAATATGGGACCCAATGGGCAGCGGCCTGTTCACACCGTAATGGTGCCGAATCCGTGTCCGGTGGGTGTGCGGGTGAGCCACCTTTCCGACGGAAGAACGATTAAGACGGGTATGGCGCATCCGAAGGGGCTCGGGCAGAGGCTGCACCTGACGCTCACCAGCCCCGATAGCCGGAGCATCGCCAGCGCGACGGTGAATGTGCGCGGCAGGACGGCGAAGGGCCGAATGGAACAGGCGGGCAAAGATAACGACGCTGCGCTGCCGGTGCGGACGCTGACGGTTCCTTTTACGGCCGGTGCGGATCGCACGGCCTCGGCGGACGTCTGGGCGCCCGGGCTTACGGCGGTGAGCTCGGTTGAGTTGATCTCAGTGGCTTTCGGGGACGGTACGACTTGGACGCGGGCGCAAGGCAAGACCTGCCAGGTGACACCCGATCCGCTGATGCTGATCACCCATTGATAATGGTCGCTAACCGGGCGCAGCACGCCGGCTCGGCTCCTTTTCGATCAGCGGCACCCAAAACCGAAAGCGCGCGCCGCTGCCGGGAACGCTGGAGGCTTCGATCCCTCCGCCATGAGCATTCAGAATGGCACGGGTAATGGCCAGACCCATCCCAGACCCTTTGCGTGCGTTCGCTGCGCGCTTGCCGCGATAGAACTTCTCAAAGATCAATGGCAAATCGCGGGCATCGATGCCGGGGCCGTTATCCTCGACGCAGAATTCCAGGCGGTCGTCAGCGCGGTTGCTGCCGAGCGTGACGCGCGTGCCGGGAGGCGTGTGGCTGGCTGCATTCTCGAGCAAGTGGCGGAGAGCCCTGCCCAGCAGATGCGGATCGAACCAGGCCGGCCCGTCGCTTGTGCCGGGCCGGTCTGCGGCCTCCGGCAAAATCGTTACCTTATGGGAGGCCAGAATCTTACGCGATTCCTCTACGGCCTGGTCGAGCAATGCGCGCGGATGCTGGGGAGACATCTTCACCTCAACCACGTTGGCGTCGATCTCGGCCATCTCCACCGCCTCGCCGATGAGCAGATCGAGGCGCGCCGCCTCCTCGTCGATGATTCGCACCATGTCGAGGCGTCCGGCTTCGTCCAGCCCATCGCCCTCGAGCAGCGTGGTCGCCGCGGCGCGGATGGAAGTAAGCGGTGTGCGCAATTCATGGGTCAGGGAATCGATCAGGGCAGTGCGCAGGCGTTCCCCTTCGCGCGCAGCCTCGATGCGCGTGGAAGCCGCGATGGCGATGGAGCGCGCCGCCGCAATCGATACCTGCGCGCTCACGGCAGTGGCCACCTCGAGGGAAAGCGCATCGGGCCGCCACGCCAAAGCGCCCACGGGTTTCAACCCCAGCATCAGCGCAGTGGTTAGGTAGCCGGCGAACGACGTTGCGGTAGGGCTAAGGCCCTGCGCCACCGCCTGCATGTGCGCCTGCACGCTGGCCGGAGCCTCGCCGGTGGAGGAGTAAAAACGGTCATAGTCGCCGACGTAAAGGACCACCCCATCGAGCGCGAAAATGCGGTCGATGGCGCCGGGCAGGTCGTGGAGGAGGCGATCGGCGTCCTCAAAGAGCATCATCTCCTGGCTGAGGGCGTAGAGCTTTCCCACGTCCGCCTGGCGTTGTTCCGCTTGGGTCGTCTGTTGGCGCGCGCGCTCCGACAACCGGCTTACCACAATGCAACTCAGGGCGAACGAAACCATCGCCACCCATGCCTGAGCGCCTTCAAGCCACAAAGTGTGCACGGGAGGCAGAAAGTAATAGTCGAAGCAGATGGCGCAGAGAACCGCGGTGTAAACCGAGAGTACGGTTCCGGATTGCGTGGCCCACCAGACCACCAGCACCAGAAACACCATGCCCGCGACGGTCACATTGGCGCCCAGCCAGACCAGCACCAGCGTCGTCAGAGCCGCCGCGGCCGTGGCGGCGAACCAGCGAAGGGCCGGTCTTGCAAAGGCGGGTACGTCCATTGTCTTCCCCATCGGAATGATACCCGGCTGCCGCATTTTGTGAAATGCCATGCCGGGTGTTGTAAGCTTCCGATGAAAGAAGAACGACATGCCCGGAAGAATTCTGGTAATCGACGACGAGTTCCAAATTACGCGGGTGCTGCGCGCCGCACTTTCCGCGCAGGGATACGATGTTCGCACCGCCAACGATCCCGAGGAGGGCCTGCGGCTGTTCCACGACTGGCCGCCGGACCTGGTAATTACCGACTTGATGATGCCCGGCTTGAGCGGCGTCGAGGTTTGCCGGACGATCCGTTCGCAGGGCGCAACGCCGGTGCTGGTCCTCTCGGTTCGCGAGCATGAGCGGTCGAAGGTGGAAGCGCTTGACGCGGGCGCCGACGACTACGTGACCAAGCCGTTCAGCATTCAGGAGCTGTTGGCTCGCGTAAGAGCGCATCTGCGCCGCGCGCCGGAGCGCACCACGGCCGCCCTTGAAGCCGGCGACTTTGTGATCGACGCGCGGGCCCATAGCATTCTGGTCCAGGGCAAACCCATTCACCTCACGCCCAAAGAGTTCGATCTGCTGCTGCACCTTGCCCGCAACTCGGGAAAGGTGATGACGCATCGCGCCCTGCTGACGGCGGTGTGGGGCGCGCAATCGGTGCATCAGCCTGAGTACCTGCGAGTCTTCGTCGGCCAGTTGCGCAAGAAACTCGAAGGCGAAACCGGCCGCCAGTACATTCAAACCGAGCCCTGGGTGGGTTACCGGTTCATCCCCGAGGGTTGGGCCGGCAACGAAGAGTGAGGAGCGCGGCTTTTATCGCATTGCGAACCCTCCGCAGCCGCCGATGATTGATTTTCCAAGACTTCCCGTCGCCGAGCACGCATCCTTACGGAATCTTTAGCAATTCTTTTTAAATCTCAAAGCAGGTGAAAGACACAATCGAATTCGTTTGGGCCAGTTGATTCGGGCGCAGACAGAATTTGTGAACCCTGAGTTCCACGTCCGCCGATCAGAATGCCTCTGCGAAGTTGAATTCAGTTTTTCAATCGAGCCTGGACCCGCAGTTCCGGCCATAGCTGGGAGATCTTGAATGCAAGATGCACAGATGCTGCTGTTCACCGCAATCTTCTTCGCCCTGGCGTTTCTCTACGTCAAGGCTTGCCAAAAGTTGAGGTAGCCCATGCACAGCGATTGGATTTCGGCAACCGGCCTCGTGCTCTCCGTCCTCATGTTGGTGTACCTCACCGCCGCATTGCTGTTCCCGGAGAAATTCTGACATGTCGGTAAACGGCTGGCTGCAATTCGCCATCTACTGTCTGGTTCTGCTTGCAACGGTCCGTCCAGTGGGCATCTACCTGGCGCGTGTGCTGGAAGGCGAGCGCACCTGGCTCGATCCGGTGCTGCGTCCGTTCGAGCGGCTCATCTACAAGGTCTGCGCCGTCAAAGCCGACAAAGAGATGAACTGGCGCGAGTATGCCTATGCCTTGCTGGGTTTCTCGGCCGCGACCATGGTGCTCACCTACGCCATCGAGCGATTGCAATACTATCTGCCTTGGAACCCGCAGCATCTGGCCGGAGTGGAACAGGATCTGGCGTTGAACACCGCCGCCAGCTTCACAACGAATACAAACTGGCAGTTCTACACGCCCGAATCGACCATGAGTTATTTCACAGAGATGGTCGGCCTGGCGACGCACAACTTCTGGTCGGCCGCGTCGGGCATCGTGGTGGCGATCGCGCTCATCCGCGGCATCAAGCGCACCAGTTCCGCCACCATTGGCAACTTCTGGGTCGATATGACGCGCACGCTGCTTTACATCCTCGCGCCGATCTGCATCGTCTACGCGCTGCTGCTGGTCTGGCAGGGAGTTCCGCAAAACCTAAACGCGTACACGGTCGTACATCCTCTCGAGCAACCCTCGCAAATGCAGACCATCGGGCAGGGGCCCGCGGCCTCGCAGGAGGCCATCAAGATGCTGGGCACCAACGGCGGCGGATTTTTCAACGCCAATAGCTCCCATCCTTATGAGAATCCGACCCCGCTCTCGAACTTCTTCCAGATCCTTTCAATCTTCCTGATTGGCGCGGGTTTTACCTATACATTGGGTCGCATGACGGGCTCTCCCGGTCACGGATGGGCAGTCTTTGCCGCCATGTATGTGCTGTTCGCGGCCGGATTCTTGGTTTGCTACTGGGCTGAGGCACACCCTTACAACATGATTCACGGCGCGGCGCAAACCCGCACCGCGGCCGCGCCCGGCGGCAACATGGAGGGCAAAGAGGTCCGCAACGGCATCGCCGAAAGCACGTTGTTCGCCACCGTCACCACCGACGCCAGTTGCGGCGCGGTGAACGGCATGCACGACAGCTTCACTCCGCTGGGCGGCATGATTCCGCTCTCCAACATGATGCTCGGCGAGGTGGTCTTCGGCGGCGTAGGCGCAGGCATGTACGGCATGTTGATCTTTGTCGTGCTCGCGGTCTTCATCGCCGGCCTGATGGTGGGCCGAACGCCCGAATATCTGGGCAAAAAGATCGAGGCCTACGACGTGAAGATGGCTATGGTCTATACGCTCATCTTCACTTTCATCGTCCTCACTTTTACGGCGGTGTTCGTGCTGTTGCCGGTCGGGCTCTCGGCCATCAACAATGCCGGCCCTCACGGCTTCACCGAAATTCTGTACGCCTTCACATCCGGCGCGGCTAACAACGGCTCGGCTTTCGCTGGGCTGGGGATGAACTGGTCAGGGCCGAACTGGTGGTGGAACATCGCGATGGGTTGGGACATGCTCATCGGCCGCTTCCTCATGATGATTCCCGTGCTGGCGTTGGCTGGCAATCTGGCACAGAAAAAGCGCGTTCCGCCGTCGCCCGGCACCTTCCCCGTGAATACGCCGCTGTTCGCGGTGTTGCTCGTCGGCACCGTGGTGATCGTCGGCGCACTCACCTTCTTCCCGGCACTGAGCCTGGGACCGATTCTGGAACACCTGCTGCTGCAGACAGGAAAGCTGTTCTAACCGAATCCACACCACGTCAGGACAAGGTAAACGGACTGTTATGGCTGAAAAAACGAGTCTCTGGAACGCGAAAATTATCGCCCAGGCAACGCTGGACAGCCTTCGCAAGCTCGATCCGCGCTGGATGGTCAAGAACCCCGTGATGTTCGTGGTGGAGGTGGGCAGCGTGCTCACGTCTCTCCTGCTCATCGAGAACTACCGCCATCACCCCGGGACGTTCTTCTTCAACCTGCAGATCACGCTCTGGCTGTGGTTCACAGTGCTGTTCGCGAACTTTGCCGAGGCCATGGCGGAGGGCCGCGGCAAAGCCCAGGCCGACACGCTGCGCAAGGCCAAGGGCGAGACCATCGCCAAGCGCTACACCGCCGACGGCGGCTTTGAAGAGGTCATCAGCGGGTTGCTGCGCGCCGGAGACGTGATTTACGTGGAAGCCGGGCACTACATTGCGGGCGACGGCGAAGTCATCGAAGGCGTGGCTTCGGTGGACGAGTCGGCCATCACCGGCGAATCCGCTCCCGTGATCCGCGAGGCCGGCGGCGACCGGTCAGCGGTGACAGGCGGCACCAAAGTTCTGTCGGATTGGATCAAGGTCAAGATCACGTCGAACCCCGGCGAGACCTTCCTCGATCGCATGATCGCGCTGGTTGAGGGCGCCACGCGCCAGAAGACGCCCAACGAAATCGCCCTCAGCATTCTGCTCTCCGGCCTGACCATCATCTTTCTCATCGCCGTGGTCACGCTGCAACCCTTCTCCATGTACGCCAGCGCGCCGCAGACGGTCTTCGTGCTGGTGTCGCTGCTGGTCTGCCTCATTCCCACCACCATCGGCGGACTGCTCTCGGCGATCGGCATCGCCGGCATGGACCGGCTGGTGCAGTACAACGTGCTGGCCATGAGCGGACGCGCCGTGGAAGCCGCGGGCGACGTGAACACGCTGCTGCTCGACAAAACCGGCACCATCACGCTCGGCAACCGCCAGGCCACCGAATTCCTGCCCGCGCCCGACGTGAGCCACGAGCGGCTTGCCAACGCCGCGCAGTTGGCGTCGCTTTCCGATGAGACCCCCGAGGGCCGCTCGATTGTCGTGCTGGCCAAGGAGAAGTACAAACTACGCGGACGCGACCTGGCCGGCATGCACGCCGAGTTTGTTCCCTTTACGGCGCAGACGCGCATGAGCGGCGTAAATCTGCCCGGCACTCGCATCCGCAAGGGGTCGGCAGACGCCATCGCGCGCTTCCTCGAGGAGCAGGGCGCGGCAATGCCGCAGAAGATTCGCGACTATGTTGAGGAGATCGCCCGCGCCGGCGGCACGCCGCTGGTGGTGGCCGAGAACGCCTCGGCGCTGGGTGTCATTTATCTCAAGGACATCGTGAAGGGCGGGCTCAAGGACCGTCTGGCGCGTCTGCGCGCCATGGGCATCCGCACCATCATGATTACCGGCGACAATCCGCTGACCGCCGCGGTGATCGCGCACGAGGCCGGCGTGGACGACTTCCTGGCCGAGGCCAAGCCGAAAGACAAGATGGACCTGATCAAGAGCGAACAGGGCAAGGGCAAGCTGGTGGCCATGACCGGCGACGGGACGAACGATGCGCCGGCGCTGGCCCAGGCCGACGTGGGAGTGGCCATGAACTCCGGCACGCAGGCTGCAAAAGAAGCCGGCAACATGGTGGACCTGGACTCCAACCCCACCAAGCTCATCGAAATCGTCGAGATCGGCAAGCAACTGCTGATGACGCGCGGCGCGCTGACTACTTTTTCCATCGCCAACGACGTGGCCAAGTACTTCGCCATCATTCCCGCCATGTTCGCCGGCGTGTTCCCGGTGCTCGGCGCGCTCAACATCATGTTTCTGCATTCACCGCAGTCGGCGATTTTATCGGCGGTCATCTTCAACGCCGTCATTATCGTGGCGCTGATCCCGCTGGCGCTGAAAGGCGTGAAGTACGAACCCAAGGCGGCCGATATCCTGCTGCGCAATAACCTCCTGATCTACGGGGTCGGAGGCATCGTCATTCCGTTCATCGGCATCAAGGCCATCGACCTGTGTCTGGTGGCATTGCGCCTGGCGTAAGCGCCTGCGGGCTGCATAAAGGAGATTGAACGTGCATTCAGTTGCGACGATTCACGAGGAGATCGGAACTCACACCAGGCTGCAGAAGCCGCATGCGCAGGAGACCCTGGTGAAGCATTCGGTCTGGGGAACATCGATTCGGTTCACGCTGGTGACCGCGGTGCTGCTTGGGCTGGGCTATCCGCTGCTGATGACCGGCCTCGCCCACATTCTTTTTCCGCACCAGGCTGACGGGAGTCTCATCGTGCGTAACGGACAGGTGATTGGCTCCGAGCTCATCGCGCAAAACTTCACCGCGGACCGCTACTTCCATCCCCGTCCTTCGGCTGCGGGCAACGGCTACGACGCCACTTCCTCCGGCGGCTCGAACCTCGCGCAATCGAACGCCAAGCTGGCCCAGCGCATGCAGGCCGACATCGACAAGCTGGCAGCGGAAAATCCCGGCAGGCCCGTTCCCATCGATGCGGTCACGTATTCCGCTTCGGGCCTCGACCCCGACATCACTCCGGACAATGCATATTTTCAGGCGCCTCGCGTAGCGAAAGCTCGCGAGCTGACGGAAGCAGCGGTCAACAAGCTGATTGAGGAGCACATTCAGGGGCGCACGCTTGGCCTGCTCGGCGAGCCGCGCGTGAACGTGCTGGATCTGAATCTGGCCCTCGACCGGATCTCGAAATAGTTTTTTAGCAGCGGCTCCCCAAAACCATGAGCATGCGGGAAGGGCTAACCGGCTCCTCCCGCTTTTTTTGTGTACGGGATTAAAGCGATGCGCTCTGAGCAGATTCTTCAGACCAGGCGGAGCCCTGACCCATGCCTAAATAATCCTGCGGCCTTCGATCGCTCGCGCCATCGTCACTTCGTCGGCGTATTCGATGTCGCTGCCGGCCGGAACGCCGGTAGCGATACGCGTGATGCGCGCCGGAAAACCGCGCAGCGCGCCGGCCAGCCAATCGGCCGTGGCCTCACCCTCAAGCGTGGGACTGGTGGCTAGAATGACCTCATCCACCTCACCACGTCCTACGCGGGCAATCAGGGTTCCGGCGCGCAACTGATCCGGCCCCACGCCGTGCAGCGGCGAAAGCGTGCCGTGCAGCACGTGGTAAACCCCCTGGTAGGTCTGCGAGCGCTCGACCGAGGCGATGTTAGTTGGCTCCTCGACGACGCACACAAGGCGCTGGTTCCGCGACGGGCTGACGCAGTAGACACAGGGATCGACATCAGTGACGTTATTGCAGATGGAGCAGAGGCGCAGGCTCGTCTTGAGCCCGCGGACGGCCTCGGCAAGCGCGTTGGCGTCGTCGTCGCTTGAACGCAGAATGTGAAAAGCGTACCGCTGCGCGCTTTTGGCGCCCACTCCGGGCAGCTTCTTCAATTCCTCAATGAGCCGGGCCATCGGCTCGGCATAACGTGACAAAGCGACCGCCTTTCGATGCCGTCCCTCAGGGGCTAAAGCCCCACGTTATTTTGCTCCGGTTACGGCACGCGACCCACCCACTGGGTGGGTACCCCGGCCGTGCCCTTTCAAAGCCACTCAGCCGCCGAGTCCAGGGATTTTCAGCCCGCCCAGCACGCCCTGCACGCTCGATTTGATGGCTTCATCCGCCTTGCGGCCGGCTTCGTTGACCGCGCCCACGATCAAGTCCTGCAACATCTCCACATCTTCCTGGCCGCCGGACAAGCTTGTCACTGCCGAGGGATCGATGCGGATCTTCAGCAGCTCCTTTTTGCCGTTCATGGTGGCGGTGACGGCGCCGCCGCCGCTCGAGGCCTCAACCACGGTCTCGCCGAGCTTGCGCTGCATCTCTTCCTGCATCTGGCTGGCTTGCGAGAGCATCTCCGAGATCTTGAGCGGATTGATCATGATTCTCCTCTTCACGCGCCGATCACTTGTGCCGGAGGTCGACCACGCTGCGGACCTCGGCATTGAAGATCTCCTGCGCCCGCTTGACCATTGGATGCTCAAGCGCCGCTTCCTGCACGCTACCGGCGGACACAACAGGCGGGGCGACTACTGCGGAAGCCGTCCCCGAGCCGGCAGAAACGAGAAACCGTGCGGGAACACCTAAGCGCTGCAGCTCCTGCCGGATGATCTTTTCAGCCGCGGCATTGACCGTGAGGCTGAGCATCTTCTTGCCGAGCGCGTGCACGGCAACGCGCACGCTGCCGCCTTCGAGGGACCATAAGCCGGCGCCCAGCAGTTGCGCGGCCGAGCTGTGCCCGGCAGTGGCCAGGGCTGCGACGATCGCTTCGCGCACATGCTCCGCCGTCATTCCATTGGATGTGGCGGATTCCGCTTCGGGAGCCTTGGCCAGCGCGCCCTCGGTGAGCGTGGCCGCCGCGGCGAAACCAGTGGCATGGCTGCCCACCGCGGGGAAGGGTACAGACTCGCGAACTGCGATCTCATTCGTTATTGAAATTGAGCGCGTTACAGCCAATTCCTCAACTTTTGCTTCCATTCTGGCTTCGGAGGCGGATGAAGCCTTCGAATCGCCGGCCCACACGCTCTTTTCCCTCGCCGGAACCGCCGCGTGCGAGGCCATCCCCGATGGCTTTGCCGCGCCTGCGCCGGTGCGCAACGAGCCGGCCGCCGTTCCAGCGCCCGATCCGCTCGCCACGCCGCTCAACAGCTCCTCGATGGGCAGCAGGCGCTGAGCATGAATCAGCTTGAGCAGGCCAAGTTCGAGGTGCAGGCGCTGCTCCTGGCGGTAGTTCAGGTCGTCGAAGGTGCGCAGCGCGATCTGCAGGTTGCGCGTCAGCTCCTCTTCGCTGAAGAGCATCGCGGTCCGCGCAGCGCGGGCGCGCTCGTCCGCTGAGATCTGCAGCAACTCGGTCTTTTCTCCGCCCAGCTTGGCCATGAGCGCGTTGCGCAGATAGCGAACAAGCTGCCGCGCGAGCGAAAGCGGGCTGTGCCCGGCGTTGACCAAGCCATTCAACTGCTCCATCAGCCCGGCGCTTTGGCCCTGCGCGACGGATTCCATCAGTTTTTCGAAGACCGTGTTGGGCACCGAGCCCATCAGTTCGCGAATCTGCTCGGCCGAGAGCGCGGGGAGGCCGTCTTTGAGCGGGGCGGACGCGATGGCCTGGTCCATGATGGAAAGCGCATCGCGCATCGATCCGTCGCCGGCCTCGGCCAGCAGCGCCAGCGCGTCGTCTTCGGCGGCGACGTTTTCTTCGGCCGCGATCATCCTTAACTGCGCCAGGATGTCATCGAACTTGACCGCATGAAAGCTGAAGTGCTGGCAGCGTGAGCGGATGGTCTGGGGAATGTTTTCGGGCTCGGTGGTCGCCATCATGAAGATGACGTGGGCCGGCGGCTCTTCCAGCGTCTTGAGCAGCGCGTTGAAGGCGGCCTCGGTGATCTGGTGCGCCTCGTCGAGGATGTAGACCTTGTAGCGGTCGCGCGCCGGCGAGTAGCGCGCCGCGTCGCGCAGTTCGCGGATCTCGTCGATGCCGCGGTTGGTGGCCGCGTCGATCTCGATCACGTCCACCGCGTTGCCCTGGCGAATCTCAGTGCAGGCGTCGCATAAGCCGCAAGGCTCATGCGTGGGCCGCTGTGCTGTGCCAACTACCGTCCGGCAATTGAGCGCCATGGCGAGAATGCGCGCAATGGTCGTCTTGCCGATGCCGCGATGGCCGGAGAAGATGTACCCGTGCGCGATACGGTTCTGCTCCAGCGCGTTCAGAAGCGTGCGCGTCACGTGGTCCTGGCCGGCCACGTCGGCAAAGCGCTGCGGACGGTATTTTCTGGCCAGAACCTGATAGCCCATGCGAACGACGCTCCTTGGGGTGGCGCGAAGGAAAAACAGCCTAAAGGGATTCTATCGTTCCAGGGCAGGAAGCCGCGGCGTGGAAAATCGCATCTCGAAACCCGATTGCCGCGCCGTTGCCGGATAGCTTCCGCTCATGACCATCGGGTCCTTGCCGAGTCCAACAAAACAGTTGCCGTTCGCAGCGCAGGGATCGGGCCACGAGATGAAATCACCCGCGTAAATGTGCGATGCTTCAACTGGATGCAGGCTTTCAGCCCGCGCCAGCCGGCACGCATCCTGTTCCGGGCTAGATCGCATCGAAGCAGTGGGGGAGTTGGGCAGTTGTGGGTTTGGCAATGAAACCGGTCTTTGGCATGGCGCTTGTCATGGCTTGCCTGCTGGCACCCGCGCCGCGGCTCTGTGCGCAGGCGCCGCACAGCGGCAATGCCTCCGGCTCCAGCCAAAGCCAACCGGCCGCGAATTCGCAAAACTCCGCTCCAGCGCAGGAGCCCTCCCGCGTAAAAACGCAGACCAATCGGAATCCTTTCCCCGAGGACACCAACTCGGTCCCGGTGATGCCTTCGAAAAACTCACCCAATCTGCCGCCGGAAGCAGGTGAGGAGGCGGGCAGCGGGCGCATCCCGGTACCTTTGGAAGATGCCGATCCCGTACGCAGTCCGGAGGGTGCAGCGGCTGCGGCCGAGTCGAGCGAATCGAGCTCCAGTTCGAGCTTGGCCGGCCTGGGCAACCTGCTTCAGCCGCCGGATGACGAGACGCAAACGGGAAAGCACGGCAGAAAAGGGCAGGAGATTGTGCCGGAGCACCATGAGACGGCGGCCGAGGACGAGAATGTAGGCAATTACTATCTGAGCAACAAAGACTGGAAAGGGGCTCTGTCGCGGTTTCAATCCGCTCTGGTCCTCGATCCCTACAATCCCGATGTGTATTGGGGCCTGGCCGAATGCGAGCGGCAACTGGGAGACTTTGCCGAAGCGCGCGCGAACTACCAAAAGGTTGTCGACTACGATCCGGATAGCCGCCACGGCAAAGAGGCGCAGAAGGCCTTGAAGGACCCCGAGATCGCGAACGCAAAACCGCCAGCGTCGGCTAAGCCGGCAGCGCAATAGGCTGCATCTCCCGGTTCATTTGCCGGATAAGGCGTTGTCTTAAAACCCCGACCAGCGCAAATAAGCGGCGATGACGAATTTGCCCCACAGGCCGCTGACGATTCCGCCCACGGAGAGAAACGTTCCGAAGGGCAGCTTCTTGAGGGTCCATTTTTGCCCTTTGGCCTGCTCCGAGGGAGCGATCAGCAAAATCACAGCCACTGCGGCGCCCAGCAGAACCGCGATTGCGAACGACAACATGGCGAGCTTGAAACCGATCCACCCGCCGAGCATGGCCATCAGCTTTACATCGCCCATCCCGATACCCTCCTGGTCGCGAATCATTTGATAGATCCAGCGGATGACCAGGATTGCGCCTGCGGAAAATGCGGCGCCGATAAACCAGAACCGAATAATGTCAATGGCAACGAAGTGCTTCCAGACTTCGAAGCTGCCGCTGCTCTGCAGAAACGTATCGAGCGTTGCGTGCGTTACGGCCAGAGCAAGCCCCAGGGCAATGCCGGGCAAGGTGAGCCGGTCAGGCAGCCAGAAGTTCTCGGCATCGAGAACTGCAAGGGCCGCAAGGAGCCACAGGAAGATCGTCCGCGCAATTCCCTTTGCCAGGGCCAGCGAGGCGTCGTAAGAGAGAATGCCCAACTTCAGTTCGGGAGCGGCACTGAAGATTTGCCATGCGGAATAGGCCCACAACAGGCCCACAGCAAGTTCCACCAGCGGGTACCGCCATCCAATCCAGGCTTTACAGGTTCGACAGCGGCCGCCGAGCGCCAGCCAGCTCACGAGGGGAATGTTTTCCCACCATGCCAGGGAACGGTCGCAGTGGCGGCAATGCGAGCGGCGCTTGACGATGCTTTCTTCTTGGGGCCAGCGGGTTGCGCAGACATTCAGAAAACTGCCGAACGCCAGCCCCAAAACCCCGGCAAAAACTGTCACAAGTATGGGGATCATTGCAGAGAGAGTATATCTCCTCGGCACGCAGTCTCAAGATGTGGTTTTCGAAGGGCTGCTCTGTACTGTACACAAGAATGGCGCGGTTCTGCGCAAGGTAAACTGGGAGCACATGGATCTGCCGCCAGAGAGACCGAGCGCGAAGGATCCCGCGCCGCAAACCACCGATCCGGCGCGGGCGGCGGCGTTGTTTGAGCAGTCAGTGGCCATCATGGCCCGGTTGCGCGCTCCCGGCGGCTGCCCGTGGGACCGCGAACAATCCTTCGATTCCATCCGCAAGTACACGCTGGAAGAGGTCTACGAAGTCTTTGACGCCATCGAGCGCCGGGACTTTGCCCACTTCCCCGAGGAACTCGGCGACTTGCTGTTGCAAGTGCTGTTTTATGCGGAAATGGCGGCCAACGAGGGTCGCTTCACCATCGCCGATGTGCTGGAATCGCTGAATCGCAAGCTGGTGCGCCGGCATCCTCACGTCTTTGGCGATGAGGCGTCGCGTGCGGCAGGAAACCGCGCGGAGGTGGATGCCGCGGTCGAGAGTTCGTCCGCCGTCCTGCGCAACTGGGAGGAGATCAAGGCCGCCGAAAAGCGCGCGCCCGCCTCCGATGAAGACCGTGCCGCGCCCAAGGCAGGGAATCAGCCGGCTTCGCGGCTCGATAGCGTCGTTCGCGCGCTGCCCGCATTGGCTGAAGCCGCCAAACTCGGCGCCAAGGCGCAAAAATCCGGCTTTGATTGGCCAAGCTGGCGCGATCTGTTGCCGAAGCTGGCCGAAGAGACAGCGGAGCTGGAGGCGGAAGTTGCTTCCGGCGATCCGGCGCGCGAGCCGGCGATCGCTGCCGAACTGGGCGACCTGCTATTTACCGCGGTCAACCTGGGCCGCCATCTGGGAGTCGATGCCGAGATGGCTTTGCGCAACTGCAATCTGCGTTTCCGCCAGCGCTTCCGTGAGATGGAGCGGGCCGCACCACGGCCGCTGGAAGAACTTTCGCCAGACGAGTTGGAGGCGCTGTGGACGCAGGCGAAGAAGAAGCTGGCAAGCCAGGCGGTATCCGGCCCCGATCTCACGGCGCAAACCATATCGCAGGCTCAGTCATGATCGATATTCGTTCTTGCGTGGGATTGGACGAGATGGAGGCTTGCGTTCGACTCCAGATCGAGATCTGGGGCTACGACGAAAGCGACGTAGTGCCGCGCAAAACATTTCTGCTGGCGCAAAAGATTGGCGGCCAGGTGATGGGCGCCTTCGACAGCGAACTTGTGGACAGTGCAGAAGAGACCAGGGCCAAGACGCTCGTTGGTTTCGCCATGTCTTTGCCGGGAATTAAGAAGACTGCAAAACGACCGCAGCTTTATCTCCATTCCCACATGCTGGCTGTCCGGAGGTCCCACCGCAACCGCGGCATCGGCGCGCAACTTAAATGGGAGCAACGGCGCGAAGCTCTTTCGCGGGGCATCCGGCGCATCGAGTGGACCTTCGATCCGCTGGCGATCAAAAACGCTTTTTTGAATATCCACAGGCTCGGCGCCATTTCTCGTACCTACCTTGTGGATTTCTATGGTGTATCCTCTTCTCGACTGCAGGGTGGGCTCCCGACGGATCGTCTCTTGGCCGAATGGGAGCTGGATTCCCCGCGAGTGGAGGCAATCCTTGCTCGGCGCCCGGCGGCCGTACGCAGAATCGAAGAAAGCATACTGGTTCCATCCCCCATTGACCAGTGGAAGGCCAGCGAAGCGAGCCGCGCTAGAGCTCTCGCTGTCCAGCTTGAGAATCGAAGGAAGTTACAAGAAGCGTTTTCGCGGGGGCTGGCTATACTAGGCTTCTCTTGCGATGCAGAAGGAAATGGAGTCTACGAACTGGGATCCCTCGCCCACGAGGATTCGAGCCCCGGTTCAGGTGTCACTAAGGAAAACACGACTTTATGAGAATCGATGCGATCGTTCTGCGTGAACTGCATATGCCGCTGGTGCGCCCGTTCGAAACCAGCTTTGGCGTCACCCGTAACCGGAGAATCGTGCTTGCGGAGGTCCAGTCAGAAGGACTGAGCGGCTGGGGCGAATGCACCGCCGGCGAGCGGCCGCACTTCTCCAGCGAGTCGACCGATACGGCGTGGCAGGTCCTGGTGAATGAGCTGGCGCCGATGCTGGCCGCCGAGCCTCCAGAGCACGGGGGCGAGTGCCCGGGCATCTTCCGGGCGGTGCGTGGCAACCCAATGGCCAAAGCTACGCTCGAAAACGCCATATGGGATCTTGAGGCCCAGCGCGAAGGCGTGTCACTTTCCCGTTTGCTGGGCGGCGTGCGTGAAAGCATTTCCTGTGGCGTCTCTCTCGGCATCCAGTCCTCGATTCCCGAATTGCTTGCGATGGTGGAACGCGAGCTCGCCGCCGGCTATCAGCGCATCAAGCTCAAGTGCAAGCCGGGCTGGGATGTCGAGGTCTTCGAGCGCGTGCGCAGCCGCTGGCCAGGCATCCTGCTCAGTTGCGACGCCAACTCGTCCTATCGCCTGCGCGATGAAGACCATCTGGTTTCGTTTGACGCTTTCGATCTGCTCATGATCGAGCAGCCTTTGTGGCACGACGACTTCTACTTCCACTCCGTGCTGCAGAAACGCCTGAACACGCCGATTTGCCTCGATGAATCGATCCGCAACCGCCGCGATGCGCTGGCGGCGATCGAGATGGAATCGTGCAGGATCATCAACATCAAGCTGGGCCGCGTGGGGGGATTCTCCGAGGCCATCGCCGTACACAACGCGGCGCTGGAGCGGGGTATCCCCGTCTGGTGCGGCGGCATGTTGGAGTCCGGCGTGGGCCGCTCGCACAATATCGCGCTCTCGACCCTCGAAGGGTTCACCCTGCCCGGCGATGTCTCAGCTTCCGCCCGTTACTTTGCCGAGGACATCGTCGAACCTGAGGTCACCGTTTCTGCAGAGGGCGAGATCGCAGTTCCCGAAACGCCCGGTCGCGGCTACGAGGTTCGTACCGATCTGGTCGAACGGCTCACCGTGCGCAAGGAGACCATCCGCGAGATGGCATTGGTGGCCTGAGAAGATCGCAGCAAGGGGCTTTTTGAGTCACTCGTTCGCCTTCAGAAACTTGTCCACTTCCGCGCGCGAAGGCATCGAGGCGGCTGCTTACTGTTTTGCCGCTTTCACCGCCGCAGTGAGCGCGGGAACCACTTCGAACAGGTCGCCGACGATCCCATAATCGGCCACTTCGAAGATAGGCGCGTCGGGATCCCTGTTGATGGCCACAATGCACTGCGAGCCTTTCATTCCCACCAGGTGCTGAATGGCGCCGGAGATGCCGACTGCCAGGTAGAGGCGAGGCGCGACTGTCTGGCCGGAGCTGCCCACCTGCCGCTCCATGGGCAGCCAGCCGTTGTCGCAGATGGGCCGCGAGGCGGCCAGCTCCGCGCCCAGAGCTGTGGCCAGCTCCTGCACGAGCGGAATGTGTTCCGCACCCTTGATGCCACGGCCCACGCTCACGATCCGTTGCGCCGAACCCAGGTCCACGGTCTGCACGGAACCGCGGAAGGGCTCGCCGGGTTTCGCGCGAATGTCTTCGGCCGCAACCGTGGGAGTGAAAGGGTAAATGGTGAATTTGCCGCCACTGGGCAAATCGTCAGAAAATGCCCCGCTCTGGATCGAGACAAAACACGGCCCAGCGCCTTGATGGCGGTAGCTTGCGTTCAACCTTCCTTGGAATAATTGCCGTACGAATAATGGCCCTGCCTCAATCGCCGTCACATCGCCGATCAAGACCTGCCCGAATCGCACAGCTAGACGCGGAACGAAATCGCGCGCCTGGTAGCTATGAGGGAAAACAACATAAGCCGGCTCAAGTTTTCGGATCAACTCTTCGAAGGCCAGCACATAACCGTCAGCGGTGTAGGTTTCAAGCAGCGGATGCTGGATTGCATGCGCAAGCGCGGGCGGCGGCCCCGAAATTACAACAAAGAGGCTCGTGTTCGGGTCGCCAACCCCGGCAACTTCCAAAGGGAGGCCGGTTAGACCCGACAGGATGCGCCCGGCGGCTAGTGTTTCTTGAAAGAATCGAGCGCGCCCGTCTTTGCTTGCTTCCTGCACAACCAGAATCCCGCTCATAGCACCCGCGCCTCCGTCTTCAATTTCTCAACCAGCGCCGCAGCGGCTTCCTTGACTGAGCCGGACAGAAATTGCGTGGATTTTTGCTTCTTCGGCAGGGCAATTTGCTCGAGCACAACCGCCGGCACAGTATCCACGCCGAATTCCGCCGCGCTCACGGCCCGGAGTTCCTTGGCCTTGGCGCGCTTGATGCCCATCAATGTGGCGTAGCGCAGCTTGTTCCCGCCCGATTGCATGGTCAGCACGGCAGGCAGAGGCATCTCGATGAACTGAAACCAGCCTTCTTCCAGCTCGCGCTTAGCGTTAATGCCGTCGCTGGTCCTCTCCACGTGAAGGATCAGCGTAGCGTGCGGCAGGCCGAGCAATTCGGCAACCATCACGCCGGTTTGGCCCAATCCCAGGTCTTCCGACTGCAGGCCGGTGAGCACCAAGTCGGGATTCTCGGGTTGGATCGCGGCGGCCAGCAGACGTGCAACGCCCAGCGCATCGCGGTCAACCAGGTCGTCGCATACGACATGGATCGCGCGGTCCGCGCCTTTGGCCAGCGCCTCGCGAAGCACCGAAGCCACGCGCTCCGGCCCCACGCTCAACACAATGACCTCGCCGCCGTTCTTCTCTTTGAGCAGCAGAGCTTCTTCGAGTGCGTAGGCATCGGGCTCGTTCATCGCAAACTGCAGATCGGATTCATCGATCCATTTGCCGCCAGCGGCAATGCGCACCGGCGCATCGCGGTCGGGGACTTGCTTGATGGCGACAACGATCTTCATGTCTAAAACGCTCCTGAACCTTTATCGAGAACGGCAAAGTAAAGGACATCCTTTTGGATGGAAAGACAACCGCAGATCCTTCGGCCCCGTTCCGCTGCCGCGGGACTCCACTCAGGATGACATTTTCGCTTTGTATCTGCATTATGCAATCAATTTCATTCCGGCAGCCTGCGCGCGGCGATCTCGGCAATGTCCATCAACTCCGGCGCCCCTTCGCCTCTTGCCGCGAACGCATCCCGGAACATCGTATTGCAGAAGGGGCAGGCCGCGGCGACGATTTTTGCGCCAATCGCCGCCAGTTCCGCCGCGCGCACCTCGCTCACACGCTCGCCCTTCTCCTCGCCCAAGAACGCCAGTCCTCCGCCCGCGCCGCAGCAGAAGCTGCGTTCGCGAGAGCGTGGGGCCTCTACTAAATCTCCGGCCAGCGCAGCAATCCGGCGCGGCTCCTCGTAAACCCCGCGATAGCGGCCCAAATAGCACGGATCGTGAAAGACGATTTTTTCGTTCCCCGGTCTCAAAGTCGAGACCGGGGGCACCTGTATTTCGTTCAAATGCCGCGTCAGAAACTCGCTGTGATGCTCGACCTGGGGCGGTGTTCCGTACGCCTTCCAATCTTCCTGGATGGCGCGGACACAATGCGGGCAGATCGAGACGATCCTCTTCACCTTGTTTTGCGCCAGCGCTTCCAGGTTCGCGCCGGCCAGTTGCTCGAAAAGCAAGTCGTTGCCCAATCGCCGCACGGGATCGCCCGTGCACTTTTCCTTACGCAGCACGCCGAAGCTCGTGCCTAGGTATCGCATCACCCACACCAGGGCCAGGACGATCTCGCGCCCGCGCGGATCGTACGCGCCCATGCAGCCCAGCCACAGACAGTATTCCTGCGTGCCGTCGAAGAAGGGCAGGGCATTCTTCTCGATGAATTTATCGCGCTCGGCCGTGCTCATGCCCAGCGCGTTGCTGCCGTGCTCCAGGGCGAGGAAGAGCTTGGCTCCATGGTCGTCTTGCCACGCGCCCGTATTCACGGCGCCGCGCCGCAGTCCCACCAGAATCGGCACGTGCTCAATGCCTACTGGGCACTGGAACTCGCACGCTCCGCACGTCGTGCACTGGAACGCCGCCTCCTGTGCGTTGTACTTGCCCAGCAGCGGCTCCTCCGACACGGGTCCGTACTCATTCAAGTAGCCGTGCAGCCCCAGCACGATTTCCTTCGGGTTCAGCAGCTTGCCGGTGTTGTTGGCCGGGCAATGTTCCATGCAACGCCCGCACTCCACGCAGGAGTACGCTTGCAGGCTGACGAGCCGTGTCAGATCTTTGCCGCTGACAAGTCCGAAATCCTCATCGCCAACAAGCGGAGGAATGTGGGCGAAGCCGTCCCGCGAAAGAAAGACCGTGAACGGACTAAGGACCAGGTGCAGGTGCTTGGTATGCGGAATCACCGGCAGAAACGCCAGCAGTGTGAGTGTGTGCGCCCACCACAAGGTCCGCGCCGCCCCGCCCGCGCCGTCCACGAAGAACGCTGCCAGATACGTGACCATCAGCACGAAAATCAGCAGCGCGACCAGGCCCGATCCCCACGAAAGCTCGCCCAGCCACCTGGGCCGCACCAGGAATCGGCGCACAAAGAGCCCCGAAATGCCTACGGCGCAGGCGGCGGCGAAGGCGGCCGCGAAGTAAAAATACAGCCGTCCCACGCGGCCGGCAGGATCGAGAAACGCGAGCCCGAAGATCGCAGCGCAGTGGTTCAGCGTCACCAGTGCGAAGGCGCAGAAGGCCCAGAAGACCAGGGCGTGAGCCATGCCTGCGAGTGGCCGTTCGCGGATGACCTTGGCCTGGCACAGCACCTCCCAGACGAAATCGCACACACGCCTGCCGATCGGAAAGAGTTGGAAGTCAGGGTCTTTTTTCGATTGCAGGATTTTTGCCAGGATTGGTCCGAACCGCCGCAAGAAACCGTAGAGAGATGCGGCCGCAAGAGCAGCGAAGACGAACTTCTCCCCCAACGAGAATTGCTGGGGTTCGGCAAGGGTTGGGAGAAAAGCAGTCATCAAACTAAGCCACTATCCCCGATCCGTTCACGCTGCTGATTGTATAGGAGCGGGACGGTCGAATCCGCGAGGATCGAGGCTGGGCAAGCTCAGCAACGCACGATCTTCGGCGACTCGATTCCGTGCGTGGCGTTGCGCGTATCCACAACAAGCTGCGCCTGCTCGACGATGCGGCGATAGTCGTAGCTGGAGTGGTCGGTGACAATCACCACGGCATCGTACTGCCCGAGATTCTCCAGCGGCGTACAGGTCATGTTCAGATCGTAGCGGCGTCCACGGCCCACGGCAGGGAAGTAAGGATCGTTGTAAGCCACGTCGGCGCCCCGCTTGCGCAGCAGTTCGATGATCGTGAGCGCCGGCGACTCGCGCAGGTCATCGATATCGCGCTTGTAGGCCAGCCCCAGCACGAGCACCTTCGCACCCTGAAGGGATTTCGAGTACTTGTTCAGGGCGGCCGATACCTGATCGAGCACGAAATACGGCATGGCCGTGTTCACCTCGCCGGCCAGCTCGATAAAACGGGTGCGAAAGTCGAACTCGCGCGCCTTCCACGAAAGATAGAAGGGATCGATGGGGATACAATGCCCGCCCAGGCCGGGACCTGGATAAAAGGCCTGGAAACCGAAGGGTTTGGTATTGGCCGCCGCGATCACCTCGTGAATGTCGATGCCCATCCTCATGCACAACTGCTTGAGCTCGTTCACGAGCGCGATGTTCACGCATCGATAGATGTTCTCGAGAAGCTTTGTCATCTCCGCGACCGCGGGACTGCTGACGGGCACCACGTGGCGGAAGATGGCGCTATACATGGCCGCGGCAAGCTCTACGGCAGCCGCGCCGCATCCGCCCAGCACTTTGGGAACATCGCGCCGGTCGATGCTCTCGTTTCCGGGATCCTCGCGCTCCGGAGAAAACACCACGTGCACGCCGGCGTCCTGCGGACCGCGCGCGACCTTCAAACCGCGCGTATTGCCGGCCTCCAGCAGCGGAACGACGATCTCTTCCGTGGTGCCGGGGTAGGTGGTGCTTTCCAGCGCGATCAACTGGCCCTCATGAATGTGCGGCGCAATCGCTTCCACCGTTCCGACCACGTAGCTCATGTCGGGCTCGCGGTGCTCGTCGAGCGGCGTGGGCACGCAGAGGATGACCGCATCCATCCGGGCCGCTTCGGAGTAGTCCGTCGTGGCGTGGAAACCCGCCTTTCGCGCCTCCAGAATCGCATCGGGAAGAATGCGCACGATGTACGACCCTCCGGCATTGAGTGTCGCCACCTTGTCCGGCGCAATATCGAATCCCGTCACGCGGAACCGCTCGCGGCTGAACAGCAGCGCCAGCGGCAATCCAACGTAGCCCATCCCCACGATCCCGATGCGGGCCTCGCGGGTTTCCATCGTGTGTTTGAGTTCTGCGACGCGGTTCACAGCCCCAGCTTTCATGCTGTCGATTGTACGGCCAGACCGCGGTCAGACCGGTTCGGCAGAGTATCCTACCCTGTGCTGGCCGTCGATCCGGCCGCGCATTATTTGTCTTTTTGGGGTGCGGACTTGGCCAAGTATCTCGTTACCGGGGCCGCCGGATTTATCGGCCGCTCCATCGCCGCGGCGCTGCTCGCGCGCGGCGAAGCAGTACGTGGCGTTGACAGCTTCATTACCGGCAAACGCGCGAATCTGGCCGGCCTTGAAGCCATGGAGTTTATCAAGGGCGATCTGGCCGATCCTGCTGTCTGCGAGCGGGCCTGCGCGGGCGTGGAGATCGTTTTCCACGAGGCTGCGCTGGCCTCGGTTCCGCGCTCCGTGGCCGACCCCGCAGCTACAAACCGCAACTGCGTGGACGCAACGGTCAACCTGCTCGTGGCAGCTCGCGCAGCCGGCGTGCGCCGCGTCATTTACGCCGGCTCTTCCTCGGTCTACGGAGAAACGCCCACGCTGCCCAAGCACGAAGAGATGCTGCCCAGCCCCATGAGCCCCTACGCCGTGGCCAAGCTGGCCGGCGAGCACTATTTGCGCGTCTTTACCCGCGTCTATGGCCTGGAGACGGTTACCCTGCGCTACTTCAACGTCTTCGGCCCCTATCAGGACCCCGCTTCGCACTACTCCGGCGTCCTGGCCATCTTCTGCCGCAAAATGCTCGCCGGCGAGCAGCCCACGATCTACGGCGACGGCGAGCAGAGCCGGGACTTTACCTTCATCCAGAACGTCGTTGAGGCCAACCTGCTGGCCGCGGCGGCGCCGGCGGAGAAGGTCTCCGGCCAAATGATGAATGTGGCGACCGGCGCGGCCGTCACGCTGAATCGGGCCTTTGACGTTCTCTGCGAACTCACCGGCTACCACGGCAAGCCGGCCTACGCGGAGCCACGCCCGGGCGATATTCGCCACTCGCTGGCCGGGATTCACCGGGCGCAGGCGCTGCTCGGCTACACGCCTCAAGTCGATTTTCGCGAGGGACTCCGCCGCACGGTCGAGTGGTATAAGGCTTCGTGACAAAGAGTTAACGGGCCGGGACCCACCGCGATTTTCCCGGCGCCAGTAGGTTTTTTGCCCCACTTCGGCTGTTCCAGGCCGTCCGCTATTTTGCCGCGGACCGAATCGGCAGGGTACGCCTTTTGGGGTAATCTGCTGAATTTGTGATGCAAACCATTGACGAACGGTGAACGATGAACGAAACTGACTAGGATTTTCCCCAGCAGTGCTTTTGGTTCTGAACGCCAGGGCTATCGCTTTTGCTTCCGAGGTGTAGGGCGAAAGAGGGGCTCATGGCGAAGATTCGCTGCGGTCCGCCACGGCAGAGCTCCGCATTCCATCCTGGAAATCCGGCTGGATGCAAGAGAGGCTGCAACTGCGCGCGGGGACCTTTGCGATCGAGGTTTCCGTTCATTGCCTGATACTCTGCCTCTTCAGAACGCATTGCCGGGCGACTCGGGGTCGCGGGCTGCCGCTGAGACGATCCCGCCCGCGTCCACCTCTCTGCGCGATCTTTGCCGGCAGGTTTGGCGTCGCCGCCGCATGGTTGTGGCCATCGAAGGCGCACTTTTGCTGCTGTGCCTCCTCTATTGCCTCATTGCTCCCAACCAGTACGAAGCGGCCGCGCGGGTTGAGCTGCGCACTGCTCCGGTTTCAGCGCTCAGCCTCGATGGCGCGGAGCCGGCAGCCCCGTCCTCCCTCCTTTCGGCGCCCATTGCCCTGGAGACATTGGCCAGCGTTCTGCGCAGCGATCAGCTTGCCTGGCGCGTGATCACCGGGCTCAAGCTCTACCAGGCGCCGGGCTTCTGCGGCAGCTTTCCCCGCCGCTTTCCCGGCTTTCATGCCGAAAATCCCTCGCCCGACGCCCAGGCGTGGCTCCTGGAGAGATTCTCGCGGCGCTTGCATGTGCAGGCGATGGCACGCTCGTTGCTGCTCGAGATCCGGTTTCGCTCTCACGACGCGGCGTTGTCGGCCGCCGTGGTGAACGACTTGATCCGTGTCTATGGCGAGCAGGAGACGGAATCGCAGATTCAGGCCACGGCTCAGGCGTCCGCATGGCTCAACGCACAGCTTGCCGGTTTGAAGGCTCGCGTGGATAGCGACCAGCAGCGTCTGGCTGAGTTCGAAAATCGGCACGGGATTGTGAGCACGCCGGAGGTGCTGGCCAACGGCCAGCCGGGCGAAACCGAACACAGTTCGGCGCTGCTCGAGATGGACGAGCTCAGCCGGCAGCTTGTGGCCGCCACCACGGACCGCATTCTGGCCGAGGCGGAGTACCGTGCCGCTTCGCAGGGCGACCCGGAGCTGGTCATCGCCTCCGATCCGCGCCTGCAGGCCGACAGCGCCAACTTTGCCACCACGCTCCTCGAGCAGATTCGCGCCCGCCGCAGCGATCTGGAACAGGAACAGGCCCAGCTCAGCGCCGAACACGGCCCCGGCTTTCCCCGGGTCGTCGAGATTGGCCGCCAGTTGCAGGATCTCGACCGGCAGAGACAGGCCGAGGACGCCAAACTGATCGGACGATTCCGAAGCAACTGGCAGACCGCCCTCGACCGCGAACAGTTAGTGCGCAAAAGCCTCGAGCTGGCGACCGGAGAAGGCATGAAACTGAACGAGGCCGCAACCCAGTATGCCGTCATGCGGCAGGAGGCGAACGCCAGTCACGATCTGTACTTGCGTGTCCAGGAAAAGGCCGAGGAAGCGGGCCTGGCCGCGGGCGTGCGCGCCTCCAACATTTCGGTAGTCGATTCTGCCCGCCAGCCGGTCAAGCCCGTCGCGCCCGATCCGCCGCTGTATCTCGCTATCACATTCTTCGCAGGGCTCTGGCTGGCCGGAGGAGCCGCACTGCTGCGAGATGCATTGGGCGCCAAAGTGGCGCGGGCGGCCGTTACGATCCTCGTATTGCTCGCGGCGGGCGCGGGCATCCGCGGGCAAGCGCCCACTCCGAGCACTTCTGGCCTGCCCACGGGTGTCGCCAGCTTTCCGCAGACACAGGAGACCAGAAGCCAGCCCAATCCCAAGGAAGCTCCTACGATCTGGGACAACGCGGGGGCGGCGGGCGTGGCCGGCGCGACGCCCCCAGGCGCGACGCAATCTTCCGCGCCCATGCCGGCGCCCATCGGTCCCGGCGATTTTCTCGACATCAGCGAGTACCACACGCCCGAGTTCCACTCCACGGTGCGCGTTTCCGCCGAAGGAACAGTGACTCTGCCATTGATTGGCGACGTGAAAATCTCCGGAATGGACGAGCACGCCGCGGCGCGCGCCATAGAAGCCGCTCTCCTGGCCAAAGGCATGCTTTTGCATCCGCTGGTCTCGGTGCTTGTGACGGCCTACGCCGGCCAGGACGTAAGCGTGCTCGGGGAAGTGACTCACCCCGGCGTCTATCCCTACACCTTCCATCATCGCTTGCTTGACTTTATCTCGGCCGCTTCCGGTCTTTCGCCCAATGCCGGCCGCCTGGTCAACGTCTTCCATCAGGGCGACCCCAAGACGCCGCATCCGGTCGTGCTCGACCCCAGCGGCACCGATACGACGTCCGACCACAATCCCGAGCTAAGCCCCGGCGACACCGTGCAGGTGAGCCGTGCCGGTCTGGTCTACGTGGTCGGCGATGTGATCCGTCCCGGCGGGTTCCCCGTGGATCCGGTGCAGGGGCTCACCGTGGTGCAGGCGCTTTCCTTGGCGTGGGGGCCGTCGCAGAACGCTGCCAGCGGCAAAGCCGTGCTCATCCGCGAACAAAAAGACGGCCGAGCCATGATCACGCTCAACCTGAAGCGCATGTTGCACGGCCAGGATCCCGACCAGCCCGTCGAGGACCGGGACATTCTCTACGTGCCCGATTCCGTAGCCAAGAATCTGGTGAACCGCACCCTGGAGTCCGCCATTCAATCCACCATCGGCGTCACCATCTACTCTGCGCTGGTTTATTCGCAGAGGTACTAGCAGGTTCAACGATGAGAAGAGCCGCGTGGATTCTGCTTCTCTTCTTCGCCTTCGCCATCCCCTGGGAGTACTCCCTCGACCTCGGCGAACCGCTGGGGAACGTGGCCCGCATCGCCGGTTTGCTGGTGCTCCTCGCGGCCGTTCCAGCCGTTCTTCAAGCTGGATGCGTGCGCACGCCGGGCGCGTTCTGGTGGCTTACGCTCGCACTCTATCTCTGGTTCTGCTGCACGTATTTCTGGACGATCGATCCCTCCGCGACCCTGGAAAAGATTCGCGCCTACTTTCAGGAGATGATGATTGTCTGGCTGGTGTGGGAGTTTGCTGGCACGCCCGCCGATCTGCGAGCTCTGCTGCGCGCCACAGTGGCCGGCTCCTGGGTGCTCGCCCTGCTCACGCTAGCCGCGGTCCGATCGCCGGAGGCCATCGCCGCCGGTCAGATCCGCTTTGCCGCTTATGGCCAGGATCCCAACGAAGTGGCCCGTTTTCTCGATCTGGGTTTTCCGCTCGCCGCTCTGCTCCTGAACTGCGAACGCCGCCGGCCGGCTCGCCTGATGGCGCTTGGCTTTCTGCCCCTGGGTCTTGTTGCCGTGCTGCTCACGGCCTCGCGCGAAGGGTTCCTGGCTGCCGTTCTCGCGTTTGCCGGCTCCATTCTCCTTCTCACGCTTGGCCATCCCAGACGCGTTGTGGCCGCCCTATTCGTCCTGCCGCCCTTCCTGGCGGCTCTCTGGTACATCATTCCCGGAGCGATTCTTGATCGCCTCGCCACCATTCCCGAGCAACTGCGGAGCGGCGACCTGAACCAGCGGCTCAACATCTGGTCCGCCGGCTGGCGCGCCTTTGCCCATGCGCCGCTCCTCGGCACAGGCGCGGGGTCTTTTGTGGCTGCCGCGCACCTGGCGCCCATCGATACGGCGCACAACACCGCGCTTTCCATCGCCGTTGGGGGCGGCCTTTGCGCGCTATTTCTAGCCACGCTGCTCGTCGCGCTGGCGGCGCGCTACGCGCTCCAGACACAGGGTCCTCTGCGCGTGGCCCTGGTGACGTCACTGCTGGTCTGGGCCGTAACTTCCCTCGCCGCCACGGTAGAAGAGAACCGCACGACATGGCTGCTGCTGGCCATCATTGCCGTTGCCGGGCGGCTGGCGGCTGGAGACCCGGACGGTCTGGCAGCTTGTTTCTCTACGACGCCGTTGCGTCCAGCTTCGGTTCCAGCCCGGCCGCTCGTCGCGCAAGCGGATTCTTAGAGGCTCGGTTCTCCGCCATGTCTATCACCACGCCCATCGCCGAGCCGCCTCAGGTCTCCAGCATCAATCGCAGCATCTTCCGCGCCGCGGTGTCCGTGGGCGCGGCCGGCGTCATCGTCAAGCTTGTGGCCACGCTCAAGGAGATCGCGGTCGCCTCCGTCTACGGCCGCAGCGACGCCATGGACGCCTTCCTCGCCGCTGCGCTCATCCCCAGCCTGCTCGTCAACCTCATCTCCGAATCGATGAACCAGGCCCTCGTGCCCACGCTGGTCCGGGTGAGGGAGCAGGAGGGCCGCGAGCGCGCCCAGCAGCTTCTATCGAGTTCCATGCTCTGGATGTGCCTGCTCCTTGCCGCGGCTAGCGCTGGGATGGCGCTTTCGGCGCGCGCCTTCTTCCCCCTCATCGCCTCGCACTTTTCGCCCGCCAAGCTGCAACTCGCCGTGCGTCTCTTTTACGCGCTGCTGCCGGTCGTCCTCATCACCGGAATCGCTACCAACTGCACTGCGGTTCTCAACACGCTCGACCGTTTCGCCCTTCCCGCTCTCGCGCCGATGGTTATTTCTTTCTCGATCGTTTGCGGCGCTCTGCTGTTCGGTGGCCGTTTCGGAATCTGGGCCATGGTCTACGCCACGCTGGCCGGTTCGCTGCTGCACGCGGCGGTTGTCGCCGGGATGATGGAGGCGCACGGCTATCGCTTCCGCCTGCGTTGGTACGGCATGACCGAAGCCACGCGAGAAGTGGCGGGCCAATACGGTCCTGTGCTGCTCTCGAGCGTTGTGTCTTCAAGCGGCCTGCTCGTCGATCAGGCGATGGCCGCCATGCTGGTCGCAGGCAGCGTTTCCGCGCTGGTCTATGCCAATCGCTTCGTCAGCGTAGTGCTTACGCTGCTGGCCGGTGCGGTTTCCTCCGCCATCGTGCCGTACTTCTCGCGCATGATCGCCTACCACGATTGGGCCGGATGCCGCCACACCATCCGCATCTGGGTCCGGCTCACCGCATTCATTTCCGTGCCTATCGCGGCCCTGCTCATTGCCGGCGCGCGCCCGCTCGTCCGCGTGGCGCTGCAGCATGGCCAGTTCGGGCCGCGCGACACCACCGTCGTGGCCTCGGTGCTGGCCATGTACGCCATCCAAATTCCGTTCTTTGTCACCAGCCGCGTCTATTACCGTTTCATCGTTGCCATGCGCCGCACGGACCTGATCCTTTATTGCGGCATCCTCAACCTCGGCCTCGACGTGGTATTGAACCTCGTCCTCATGCGCTGGTTCGGCGTGGCCGGAATCGCGCTCGCCACCTCGCTCTGGACCGTGAGCACGTTCTTCTATCTCTGGTATTGGAGCCGGAAGCTGCTCGCGCGCGTAATGGCAACGGAGGCAGCGGCATGATCCTTGCTCCGGCCCAGTATCTTCTCCGGTGCGACGATCTTTGTCCCACTTTCTCAGTTGAACGCTGGTTGCGTTTCCAGTCCCTGATCGAAGAGTTTCTCCTGCAGCCGATTCTTGCTGTTGTTCCCGACAACCGCGACCCGCAATTACAGGTTTCGCCGCCCGATCCGTCTTTCTGGGAGCGGATGCGCGCTCTTGAGGCGGCAGGGGCCATGATCGGCCTGCACGGCTACCGCCATCTCTGCGTAAGCCGGGGCCGGAGCCTGCTGGGGCTTGCGCAAACCTCGGAGTTTGCCGGCGTCGCCGCCGAAACGCAGCGCGCATGGATCGGCGACGGCCTACGGATTCTACGCGGCCACGGCCTCCATCCCGGAATCTTCGTCGCGCCCCGTCACGGCTTCGACGCATCTACGCTGGCGGCGCTTCGCGCCGAGGGAATCTCTTCGTTGTCTGACGGCTTTGCCCGCGCGCCCTTCCTGCGCGCCGGCGTTGCCTGGATTCCGCAGCAGCTTTGGGGGCCCGTCGAAAAAGACAGCGGCCTGTGGACCATTTGCGTACACGCAAACACTGCGCGTGGTGAAGAGGCCGCCCAATTGCGCCAGTTCCTGGCCGCTCATGCGGCTCAGTTCACCTCTGTCGATCGTGTGCTCTTTCGCTTTCAGCCTGCCACCTTGACCCTCGCCGAGCGCCTTCAGGCTGAAGCGGCGCTCTGGCGGCTCAAATTCTCCCGCACTGCCGGGCGAGTTCGCCGCGCGGCGCGCTTGCCATGGAGCAATTCCTCATAAAGCCGTTCCCAGCGGTCGAGCACGTTGTCCAGGCGGAATCGATAGGCCACGCGTTGGCGCGCCCGCTCGCCCATGGCGCGGCGTTCCTCAATCGGCGCGCGCATCAGCCTCGCCATGGCGGCAGCCAACGCCTGCGGGTCGCCTGCGGGGGCAAGCCAGCCATTCTCGCCGTCGGCAAGCACCTCGCGCGTTCCGGGAACATCCGTCGCGACGGCGGGCAATCCGCACGCGCCTGCCTCCAACATCACCATGGGCAGCCCTTCGTAGCGCGACGACAAGACGAATCCGTCCGCGGCTTGTATCCATCGCTTCACATTCGGCTCGAAGCCCTGGAACCGTACGCGCCGCTCGATGCCTAGCCGCGCCGCTAGTTGCACCAGTTCTGTTTCGAGCGGGCCGGCGCCCAAAACCAGCAGCCGTGCCGTCCCCGGCTGGCCGGCCAGCGCCTGAAGCATCGCCGGGTAGTCTTTCACCGGCTCCAGCCGGCCCACGGCGATCCACAAGAACTCACCAGCCAATCCAAGCTCCCGCCGCATGGCGGCCCGCACTTGCGCATCCGGCCGCCAGGCGTCCACCTCGATTCCGTTCCCAAGTACGGACAGATGGTCCGCTTCCACCATGCCGGCAACCAAATGGGCCTCGGCTGTGGCCTGGCTCACCGCCGTTACGTGGTCCGGCAACCAGCGGCTGCAGCGGTAGCCGAGCTGCCGGCCCATCCTTCCGGTGCAGGAACTGTGCAGGGTATCGATCACTACTGGGACGGGCGCGGCCAAGCGCGACCATCGCGCCAGCCACGCGGCGTGAGGCAGGTGCGCATGCACCACATCTGGCTGCTCGCGCCACAGCCACCGATGGAAACGGAGCCATCCTCGCGGGTCAGCGAGGCCCTTGCGCATCTCCAGGCTGATAAAACCGACGCCAGCATTGCGCAGTTCCGCGGCCGCATCGCCTCCCGTGCCGGAAAGCGCCACCATGCTTACCCGCCAGCCGCGCCGGCGCAGCCCCTTGGCCAGCAGCATGGCCTGCCGTTCGGCGCCACCGATGCGATCGAGGCCGGGAATTGCAATTGCTGCGTGGCTCATGGCCGCCTCCACGAATGCGCGTCGATCAGCTCTTCGTAAGCCTCAATGGCGCGATCAAACTGGAATTCATTGGCCGCCCAGGTTTCGCGAATGCCGGAATCGATAGACTGCCTGCATCCTCGATCGGGTGAAATGAACGCGACTGCCGCGGAGCATATTGCGGCGATGAGCAGGGAGATGGCAAAGAACGGAAGCGAAAGAACACACAGGGCTCCCGTGAACGCGAGAGCAAACCAAGTACGGAGCACGATCCCCTCCGGCAACTCAGTTGGGGCGTCCCGAGCCGAAACCGGCGTCGGAGACAAGTCGAGCGGCTTCCTGCTGGTTATGCCCCGAATCTGCGCAGCCGGAACGGCGCAAGCCGCCGCGAATGCGGCCTCATGCAGCCTCGTTGTGCGCAGAAAACGGGACAGACAATACGGAACTGCTCGGCGGGAAACTTCCTCGACTCAGCGGGGCGAGGCTCTATGAGAATAAGGCCCTACACTACGGTGGCCCGGCACGCCCGATCCTTCTTCGCCCGAGCAAGTCTCCCTCGACAACGCAAGGGTGACCCTGGTAGCAGGTTCTTTTAAAACTGTGGAAAAACGGTACGAAACTGTACCGAAATAAGACAACCGAATGGGAAAAATGTCAAGAATTAAATTTCTACGCGGAAAAGTAGGTCGTTTTTTGCCTTTAGATTACTTTTGCCCCGAAGCAGTCGTCTGCCGCTCGGGGACTTGGGCCTCAGAGTCACAGGCCGCGGTTCGCGGCCTCTGGGGCGGCGACGGGAAAAACGGCTGGCAGAACCGCTGGCCTGGCCGGATCGCATCAAGGGCTGCAAGGATGGCCGTAGCCAGAGCCTCAGCGGAAATCTCCGGAGCCAGCCATGCGCCAGGCCGGTTGCGGAGCAGGTCCACAACCCCTCCTGACGCAGGGGTGGCCACAAGAGGCAAGCCGGCCGCGGCGGCTTCCAGCAAAGCGTTGGGCATGCCTTCGTGGCGCGAGGAGAGCACAAAGAGCGTGGCTCCCGGGTAGAGGTCATAGGGGTGGCCGACGTGGCCGGCAAAATGGACGACGGTCTCCAATCCAAGCGAGCGGCAGAGTTCTCTGAGCGCCTCCTCCTCGCGTCCAGTACCGGCGAGGATCAAATCGGCCTCCGGAAACCGCTGGCGCACAGCAACGAGCGCATTGACCAGCAGATCGAACCCCTTCTCGCCCGACAGCCTGCCCACGGCCAGCAAGTGAGGGCCCGCGCCGCGCCATAGGGATGGAGCATTTCTGGCTGCGCGGATGCCTTCCAGATCGACCGGATTGGGCAGGACCACGATCTGGCCTTCGCCGATCCCGGCCTCTCGCGCCAGGTCCTCGGCCATGGCGCGGGACTGGCAGATCACGCGGTCGGAACGGCGGTAGAGCAAGCGGTAGAGCATGCGTGTGTAGCGGGGCACGCCGCCTAAAGCCAGAACCGAAGAAACGGTAGCGTTCTGGCGGACGAGCACGCACGTCTTCCAGGGGAACAACGGCCGAAGCAGCAATACCAGAAAGCTGACCTCCGTTGCTCCCGAGAGCACCACGCCGGGGCGTAGCCGCCACACCAGACGAAGCAGCGGCAACGCCCCGGCACGCGCCCGCCGTGCACCGAACGCATGAACGGCGACCCAGGGCGGGACCGTGCCTCCCGCGGCGTCAGCGTCCCGGATCAGTCCCAGGTGAACCTCGTATTTTTCCTGCGACAGCCCGCCCGCGAGCAGGGCCATCACGTGTTCTGCCCCACCTCCGCCCAGGTGCGCAAGGAGCAGCAGGACTCGCGTGCGTTGTGCCATAGCTTTCCTGAAACGAGAATCATAGTCGCCCATCCTGCCGGCCAGGACGTGTGTTCGCAGTCACAGACTGTACCGCAGATTCCTCTGATTCAATGGCACAACGCGTTGGAGCAACCATTTTTTCTTCCAGAATCTGCTAACTGACCTGACGTTTTTCTTTCCAGAATCTGCTAACCGACCCTAACGCTCGGGGAACTTCAGAGCCGGCAGGTGTTTTATGGCAGATTCCGGAATTCTATCCTTCCGTTTTTCGCCGCACTTCAGTGAGCCTCCCACAATTCTTGTTGGCGTGACGAGTGCTGAGACGTGTGTCGTCTTGGGAGCCCGGTTGCGGGCGCTGCGCAAGGTTGGCTTTCGCGTTCTCCTGGTTTCGAGTCCCGGTGAATTGCTGGACAGCACTGCGGCAGGCGCAGGCGTGGAACGTATCGCTCTTCCCATGCGCCGCTGTATTGCCCCTCTTTCCGATCTCATTGCGCTGCTGCGGCTGGTGTGGCTGCTCGGCAACCGCAGGCCGGATCTGGTCGAGTTCAGCACCCCCAAAGCCGGGCTCCTGGGCAGCCTCGCCGCACTGCTGCGCGGCGTGCCCCGGCGCGTATACATGCTGCGCGGTCTCAAACTGGAACGATCCAGAGGGTTCAAGCGCGAGGTTTTGCTGGCTGCCGAGCGGCTGGCTTGTGCCTGTGCGGACGTGGTGCTGTGCAACAGCGAGAGCCTGCGCTCGGAGGCGTTGGCGCTGAAGCTTGCCCCCGAGGACAAGCTGCTGGTGCTGGGTGAGGGAAGCAGCAATGGCGTGGACGTGGAGCGCTTTTCGCCCGGGCCCAGCAGCGTGCGCGAGACGTTCGGTATTCCGCGGGACGCTCCGCTGGTGGGCTTTGTTGGCCGATTGACCCGCGACAAGGGCCTGCCTGAGCTGGTCGAGGCCTTCGATCTGATCCTGCGGGCCGAGCCCTCCGCGCGGCTGCTCCTCACCGGCTGGTTCGATGCCGCGGAGGACGCCCTGGATCAGGACTTGAGAAAGCGCATCCTGAACCATCCGCGGATCTATTGCACCGGATTCGTCGGCAGCACGGCGCCCTATTACCGCGCCATGGACGTGCTGGTTTTGCCCACATGGCGGGAGGGTTTTCCCAATGCTGTTCTGGAGGCCGCGGCTACGGGGATTCCCGTGGTTACAACCGAGAGCACGGGCGCCCGCGACTCCATTGTGCCCGAAGTGACCGGCCTGCTCATCCCGCCCGGTTACCCCGGCGCTATCTATGAGGCCGTGCTCAAACTCCTCCGCGATCCGGAGCGCCGCCACCGCATGGGAAGGGCCGCGCGCGCCTGGGTCGTGGAACATTATTCCGAAGAACGCGTCCTGGGCCTCACCGCCAGCTTTTACCGAAGCCTTCTGGAGACCGAGCCTGTCGCGCGGCTGCAAAGCGCGTGAGAATCTTTGCCATCGCTTTGGGGTATTTGGGATCGAGCCATGCGCAGCCTTTGCATGGCTGGCCACCCACACGCTTCGCTCCTGGCCGTCAGGGCCTCGGGAAACTTCAGCTCGATTCCCCCTCGCCGGCAAACAGATCGCGCTGCTCGCCGCGCCTTGCGGCCTCAGCCCGCTTGTGCCCTGCGGCGCCAATCAGGCTGACCACTTCCAAAGCCTGAATGCCCTGCCGGGGCACATAAATCCGCTGCGTGTTCGAGCGCGTATCGGGCGGGGTCAGCAACAATCCCACGCCATCCACCAAACTCCGGTCATTGGCCGCCAACCCCTCCAGTTCGTCGCCGTCGGCCAGCGTCAGCCGCAGCCACAGTCCAGCAGTGCGCGGCCGCAGTGAAAACCGCTTGCGGAGCAGCCGCTCCGGGTTCGCCTGGTCCGCTGATCCGGAAGGGAAGTCTCGCACGTAGCAAATCCACTTCACGTGCTCCCAGCCCATGCGCACCACCTTGCCGGTCAGATCCAGGATCTCCAGTTCCGGTTTCGTCTGCCCGAAGTCGGCTGCCGCGTAGCCGGCCAACCAATCACGGGAGAACTTGCGCACAATGACAGGTTTGCGTGCTGAGGCCATCGCTCTGGATTGTCGCACGCGCAGCCGCGGAGGGGTTGCTATTCTTGCACTTTCCGGGTACCTCCGAAGCACACTCCTGGGAAACCGCCCCGATTCGCACTTGAGAAAAGTTGCAGGTCCGGTGCATCAAAGCTAGTGTTCCAGAGCAACTTGTGTTAATGTACTGCTTTGCCAGTCCGCGAGAATCGCGCCATAACAGCAACATCATCAGGCACTTGGGATGCGGTCCAAGCGGAAGAATCAGGTTAGCGCATGCCCGACTATATCTACCTCCTGGAGAACCGGCTTTCGCCAGATCAGCGCCATGCCCTTACGCAGTTGCGAACCGCCGCGCGCGGTGCTGGGACCATTCTTTTCCTCATTGGAGACGCCGTCCGCGACCTGACCAGCGGCCATGCCGTCCGCGAGTTGGAGGTAGCGGTCCATGGGAACGCGCTTAAGCTCAAGAAATCGTTAGAAAAACTCGGCGGAAAGGTTTGGGGCGAGGACGAACCTTCACGGAGCCTTTACCTGTGCTTTCCAGGGACCGTTCGCGTCAACGTCGTCAGCACGCACCGGGTTGAGTATCCCAAGCCGGGCAAGCCCGTTTTTCACCCCGCCTCCATCCAGGACCATCTGCGCCGCCGCGATTTTACGGTGAACTCCATGGCGATCTCGCTCAACGAGGGGTCGTTCGGGCTCTTGATGGACCCGCTGAACGGCGTAGCCGATATTGAAGCGAGGACCCTCCGCCTGGTTTCCAATTACGGGTTCCTCGAAGACCCGTCGCTGCTCATCCGGGCCATCCGGTACCGCGCCCGCCTGGGCTGGGAAATGGATCCAAGAACTCAGGCTCGCTATGACAGCGCGAAAACGGAGGGAGCCATCGAGTATCTATCCGCACACGCGCGCAGCCAGGAGTTGGAGCAGATCGGGCACGAAGAGGACGGACTCAAGGTCCTGCGCGCCCTCGAAGCGGAGGGCTGGATGAACGTTCTCTTTCCCGCCTGGACCTCGGCCAAGGCCGATGAGGCGAAGCTGGTGGCCCTGCACGATCTGGCGGTGCAACTGCTTCTGCAGGGCGTGCATCCCGACATGTCTGCGGCGCAAATGCAATTGCTCACCGCAAAGCTGTCGCACAGAGATCATTCGTCGCTCAAAAAGTCGCTGCTGCGCCCAGGCTTTGTGGCGGAGTGGAACAACCTGGATTCGTTGGCCGCGGGATTTGCGAAAGTGCTGCTCGCCAAGAAGAACGCCAAGGCCTCGTCAGGCTACAAGCTTTTCATGAATTACGATCCGGAAGCTGTTCTTTGGCTTGGATTTACAAGTAAGGATAAGGGCGTCCAGGAACGCTTCAGCCTCTTCCTCAAGGTCTGGCCTGAGGCTCGCCAGCGTATTCCCTATGGGCTTATGCAGGAGATGCGCATTACTCCCGAGTTGCCCACATATGGCGAGGTTGTCCAGAACATTTTCCTTGAACTGATCGATGGCCGCCTGACCACCGCGGAGGAGATGCGTGCCTATCTTGAGCCGCACTCGCCTCCCGCGCCGCCTCCGCAGGCGACCGTCAAGCGCCCCCGCGCCCGCCGCTCTGAGAACAAGTTCAAAGAGCAGGCCGTCGAGGAGGATGAAGAGGCCGAGGAAGGCTTGGCTATAGAAGAAGACCTGGAGCCGATCGGGGCCGATGACGAAGAACTCGATCTGAGCCACGTTCTGCCCAAGGGCGTCCTGGTGCCTGAGTTGGAGGTAGAAACAGCGGGCGAAGAGGAAGAAGAAGAGCTGGAAAGCGAGGAGGCCGAAGTGATTCCGGCGGGCAAGAGGCGTCCTCTCGCGCCAGGGAAAGAAAAGATGGGGAAGAAGGCCTCTCCAGCCGCTGCGCCTGCTCCGGCCAAGACGCCCGTAACTGCCGCTTCGGCAAAGAAAGCGCCCGCGAAGATCACGCCCGCCAAAGCCCCACAGAAGCCCGCCCCCACTGCGGTTGTAGTCAAAGCGCTTAAGGCTGCAAAGCCTGCCATCAAAGTGCCGGCGCCTGCCAAGGCTAAACCGGCGGCAAAGGCCGCCAAAGCTCCCGCCAGGAAGGTTGCGAAGCCAGTGCCGGCCAAGAAGGCGCGGCCTAAAGCCAAGCCAAAACCGGCTGTCAAGCCAGCGAAGAAAGCTCCGTCGAAATCTTCGAAACCGGCGGCAAAAAAGCCTGTTTCCAAAGCGCCCAGGAAGCGCTGACGCAGGCACAACCTCGAACCGAACTGGAGCGTGGGCATATAAGTGCGTGCAGGGAGTTGTCGCCGGTCAGGCGGCGGAGCTGGCGCACAACGGAGTGGCGCCAAAACCGCGGCCCACTCACACGGCATTCACATTCGGCACTGAATTCATCAAACCTTTGCAATCCCTTTGCCTGATTGTTTTACTCTATTCTTGGTTCCTAGCGGTCAACACATCCCGAACATCGAAACCGGCCGCGGAGCGAGGACTGACGGTTTGAGCCAATCCGTATTTGTTCTGGAAGACGACGCCGATATTGCCAGGCTGGTGCAACATCACCTTGAAGCGGCGGGCTTTGAAGCGCGCCTCTTTCACACTCCTTCCAATCTCATTCCCGACGCCGAGCGCAGGCCGCCCGCGCTGTTTCTTCTGGACATCATGGTTCCCGGCGGCGACGGCCTTGACGTTTGCCGGCGCCTGCGCAATCACGCCGGACTTTCCACCATCCCCATCATCTTTCTCACCGCCCGCGCCGGCGAAAACGATCGCGTCCTTGGTCTTGAGCTAGGCGCCGACGACTACATCACCAAGCCCTTTTCCACGCGCGAGCTGGTGGCCAGGGTCAAAGCTGTGCTGCGCCGTTTCGAGCGTCCCACGTCGCCGTCCATCGTCAACTTTGAGGATGTGATCATCGACGCCGGCGCCATGCAGTTGAAGGTTCGCGGCGAGCTTACCACCACCACCGCGACCGAATTCCGCCTCCTCGACTACCTCGCCCGTCATCCGGGCCGCGTCTTCAGCCGCGATCACCTCCTCGACGCCGTCTGGGGCGACGCCCGTTTCGTCACTCCACGCTCCGTCGATGTCTATGTGCGCCGTATCCGTGAGAAAATCGAGATCGACCCGGAAAATCCGCGCTATCTGAAAACCGTGCGCGGAGCCGGCTATCGTTTTGAACTGCCCAAGCTGTCGTAGGGCCTGTTAACCCTAAAGGCGCCCATGACCTCCAGAGTCTTCGCCAAACTGCTCGGCCTTTTCACCGTTCTTTTGGTCTTCGTCACCCTGGTGATGGAAACCGTTCTTTACGGCCTCGTGGAGCATCAGGAGCCAGACACGTTGCGTGACATCGGCCCCCTCGTCTTCTGGTCCGGCCTCATCGCCCTCGTAATCGCTATACCGCTGGCCGCCTGGATCGCCGCCTCTGCCTCCGCCCGTCTCCGGCGCGTCGTTGCCTTCGCCCGCCGTATCGCCGAAGGCGATCTGGCTGCCCGTATCGACGCTACAGGCGACGACGAGATATCCACCGTGGAAGCCGCCCTGAACCAAACCGCCGAACGCCTGGGCAAGGACTTCGCCGAGTTGCAAAGTGGCCGCGATGAACTCGCCGTCATGCTCGACTCTTTGCAGGAAGCGGTCGTCGCCATTACGCCCTCCGGTTTAGTGCGCTGGTCCAATGCCGTCATGCAGCGCATTGCAGGAGCGCAACTCCTCCCCGGCCGCCCGCTCGTACACTCGGTTCGCGATCCCGAACTTCTGGCCTGTGTGCGCGGCGCGCTGGAACGCCGTGAACTCTGCGTAGGCCGCGCCAGCCTTCTTGCTCCTGGCCGCGTCTTCGAAGTCAATGCCGCGCCCTTGCCCTCCGGCGGCGCGCTCGCCGTGCTCCACGACGTCACCGGCATCGAAACTGCGCAAAAATCACGCCGCGAGTTCGTTGCCAACGTCAGCCACGAGCTGCGCACACCGCTCACCTCCATCCAAGGCTATGTGGAGACGCTGATCGAGGATCCCAATCCCAGCCCGGAGACCACTCTCGAATTCCTTGGGATCATCCTCAAAAATGCCAGCCGCATGAATCGCATTACCGAGGATCTGCTTGCTCTGGCCAGCGTCGAAAGCCCCGACTACAAGCTCTCGCTGCAGCCGGCTCGCGCCAGCGTGCTCCTCCAGGATGCCATCGATTCGCTGGGCGGCATGGTTGCCGACTCGGGCATCAAGTTGCAGTCTGCCGGCGCGCCCGACGCTCTCGTCATGGCCGATCCCGACGCCATGCACCAGGTCTTCGGCAATCTCATGGAGAACTCGCTCAAGTACGCCCAATCCGGCAAGCGCATCCGCGCCGGTGCGCGCCTCCTGGTTTCTGAAGTGCAATTCACAGTTCAGGACTTCGGCCCGGGCATCGCCTCCGAGCATCTTGAGCGCATCTTCGAGCGCTTCTATCGCATCGATAAAGCGCGCTCGCGCGAGTCGGGCGGCACCGGCCTCGGCCTGGCCATCGTCAAACACATCGTGCAGGCCCACGGCGGGCGCATCTGGTGCGAAAGCGAGCTCGGCAAAGGCGCGTCGTTCCACTTCACGCTGCCTCTGGCCCCCGCTCCGCAAACGGTCCCTCAGCCTGCGCCCGTTCAACCAACCCACGCTGGCGCGCCCTCCTAGCTTGAAGGCTCGCACGGTTCGTTGATTTTCCACGCAAAGCTTTTCCGGTTTCTTGGTCCCTGATCCCTTTTCCCTGTTTCTTTTCAACTCTCCGTAACATTCCGCGTAGACAATGATCTGCGGCAGGCAAACTGCAAGGGAGACAATCGTGAAGAAATCATTAGTCGTCATTGCGTTGATGGTGTGGGCGCTGAGCGCGGCTCAGGCCCAAACGATCACAGCCGCGGGCGCAACGTTCCCATATCCCATCTATTCCAAATGGTTCAGCGAATACAGCGCCGCGCATCCCGGCGTTCAGATCAACTATCAATCCATCGGCTCCGGCGGCGGCATCAAGCAGGTGTGCTCGGGGACCGTCGACTTCGGCGCATCCGATATGCCCATGACCGACGAGCTGCTCGCTTCGTGCGGCGTCAAGCTGATTCACATTCCCACCGTGCTGGGCGCCGTCGTTCCCATCTTTAACGTTACCGGCGTTTCCGATCTTCGCTTCAGCCCCGATGTGCTGGCCGATATCTACCTGGCTAAGATCACCATGTGGAATGATCCGCGCATCGCCAAGGACAATCCCGGCGTCAACCTACCCGGTGATAAGATCATCGTCGTCCACCGCTCAGACGGCAGCGGCACGAGCTTTATCTTTACCGACTATCTGAGCAAGGTCAGTAAAGAGTGGGCCGGCGGACCCGGCAAGGGCACCGCCATCAACTGGCCGACGGGCGTGGGCGGCAAAGGCAACGAGGGCGTAGCCGCGCAGGTTCGCGAGTTCCCCGGCGCCATCGGCTACGTTGAACTGATCTACGCGCTGCAGAACCACATCAACTTTGGTTCCATCCGCAATGCGGCCGGCACCTGGCTCAAGGCCTCGATCGAAGGCGTGACGGCGGCCGCGGCCACGGCGAAAATACCTGCCGATTATCGCGTCTCCATCACCAACGCTCCCGGGCCCAATGCCTACCCCATCTCCAGCTTCACCTATCTGCTCATTCCCACGCAGCCCAAGGATATGGCCAAGGAAAAGGTTATCAAGGACATGCTCAGTTGGTGCATCAAGTCGGGCGAGAGCGAAGTTTCGACTCTTTCGTATGCGCCGCTCCCGGAAGACCTCCAACAGAAGGTGCTTCAAACCATCTACTCCCTGCCGTAGCGCACCGCGAGGGGTCCGGCGCCCGCCGGACTCCTCGTCCCTCCAGCCTGAAGCGGCATCGGATTTCATGCAAATGCTGAGCACATTTTTTCGCGTTGCTCTTCGCTGAAGCCGCCAGCCGTTGCTCGCCGCGGCGAACGCCGCTTCGCGCAGCACGTCAAAAACCTCATAGAAACTGCAAAAATACCTTAGGGCTTTGTTCCTCTTACGACAGCCTGCCTCACCGGATTGTAATGCGGTCATGCAAAGGCAAATCGCGCGAGGATGTACCAACTAGGACCTCATAGGTTCCGGGCAGACAGGTCCAGCGATGCAGCGGCACATCGTAAATCGAGAACGACCGCGGATCGAGCGTGAAACTCACTGACTTCGTCTCCCCAACCTTCAGTCTGACTATTGCAAAGCCGCGCAGTTGATGTGGCGGCTCGCCATTCTCAGATGGGTCGGCCACATAAGCTTCAACCACCTCAGCGCCGTCTCGTGTGCCCGTGTTGGTCACATCGACCTTCACCAAAACAGCTTCCGGAGCGGCCCGGGATTTCGATTTCAGTTCGCGCGGCTCGACCGCCAGGCGATTCAGCCGGAACGTGGTATACGACAGCCCAAACCCAAACGGAAACAAGGGTTGGGTATGTGTTGCGTCGTACCATCGATAGCCGACGTTGAGTCCTTCGCTGTAGAGAGAACGGCCATTCGCGCCGGGCCACTGTGCCTTGCTCGCAGTGGGGATTTCGGCAGCAGTCCTAGGGAAGGTGAGGGGCAGCCTGGCGGAGGGGTCGACGTCGCCATAGAGAATGGCCGCGATGGCGTTGCCGTCTTCCTGGCCGGAGTACCAGGCTTCAAGCACGCCCGCCACTTGATCGATCCAGGGCATGAGAACGGGACCGCCGGTATCGAGGACGACGATGGTCTTCTTGTTGGCCGCGGCGACGGCAGAGATCAGAGCGTCCTGGTTCCCGGGCAGATTGAGGTCGGGACGGTCGTAGCCCTCGGTTTCTTCGGTGCGGACGAAGACGATAGCCACGTCTGCGGCGCGAGCGGCCGCGGCGGCTTTATCGAGATCGGCGCCGTCGTCCGAGGTGATTTTGCCCTTACCGCGCTTGCCGATGCCGTCGAAGGGGCTGACGATATAGGGTGCGACGACCTCGGAGCTGCCGCCGCCTTCGCCCCTGGGCTTGGTGCTGCCGGCCTCGCCGATGACGGCGACGGAGGCGTCGGCGCGCAGAGGCAGCAGTGTGCCCTGATTCTTGAGCAGGATGGTGCTCTCTTCGGCGGCCTTAAGCGAGAAGGCGGTGTGCGCGGCCGTGCGGACGTTGGAATCCCAGTTGCCGGGCTGCTGGCGGTCGAAGAGGCCCTGGCGGAACATGGGAACGAGGATATTGCGCACGTGCTCGTCGATGGTGGCGACGGTGACCTTGCCGTCCTCGACGGCCTTCTCGAGCGGTGCGCCGAAGTGCTCGCCAATGGGCATTTCCTGGTCGAGGCCATGATTCGCGGCGTCGACGGTGGAGTGGGTGGCGCCCCAGTCGCTCATGACCCAGCCGTCGAACTTCAGCCCTTTGCGCAGCAGATCGTGCAGAAGGTGAGCGTTCTCGCAGGAGTGGACTCCATTGGTCTTCACGTAGGCGCACATGAAGGTGCCTACGTGGCCTTCGGCGACCGCAGCCGCGTAGGGCGGCAGATAGATTTCCTGGAGGGTGCGCTCGTCGACCACGGAGTCGGAACGGAAGCGCGAGTTCTCCTGGTTCATGGTCAGGTACATATTGGCGTCGGCGATGGGGCCTTCAGCCTGGATGCCTTTGATCTCGGCGGCCGCCATGCGGCCATTGAAGTAGGGATCTTCGCCGTAGCTCTCAAAGGTGCGTCCCCACTCGGGCACGCGGACGACGTCGATGGTGGGCGAGAGAGCGACATTGGCGCCTTTGTCCCACTCTTCTTTGCCGAGTACGTGGCCGAACTCGTTGAGCAATGCGGGGTCCCAGCTTGAAGCGGCGGCGATAGGCGCGGGGAGCAGGGTTACATTCACTGCCTTGTTACCGACGCCGGCGCGGCCGTCGGCCAGGTTGAGATGCGGAATGCCGAGGCGGTCAATGGCGGGCACCTCGCCCACGTAGCCCTTAATGGGCATGGGGCATTTTTCGGTCCAGACTTCAGCACAGGCGCCGGCACCATGCATCATGTGGATCTTCTCGTCGAGAGTCATGGCTTTGACGAGCAGACCGGCGCGCTGCTCCGGCGATAGGGAACGATCCATCCAGGGCCGCCGCATTGGAGCGCTTGCCCCGGCATTCGCCGGATTCGCAGCCAACTCGACTGGCGCCGAAGTACGATCGGGCTGCGCATCTGTTAGCGCTGTTGCAAAAAAAACCATGCACGCGGCGCCGAGGATGAGCGCAACCGCTCTGCCTGGCCATCTCATAGATATGTTCATGAAAGCGTACCTCTTCGCGATGCCAGAGTGCGCCCGAGCCTGCCGTTGCGCACCGCATGGCTACAGTGTCCGGTTTGTGACGCTTCTTTGTTTCGTTGTATTACAAGAGAAAGATGCCAAATGAATATCGTATTCCATGATTCACGCATTGGTATGCTCGCAATATGCCTGGAGCGGGTCTCCTGCAGGTGTAGACCAAGTCACAATCGCTAAGCGGCTTTTTCATCAAGAAAAAGCCACCTTGAATTCTGTCCGAAATGGCTCATAGTTGCAGGTGAACCGCCGTAGAAGCCGGAAGCGAGCGGCGGGCGGTTTTGGTGCAACTCCACGGCCCGGATGTTAGGATAGTCCCCGTCTCTTGAAAACCTGCAATGATTTCTGTCCCTCAGATTGCGACCGTCAATGACCTTTTCTTTCGCGTTGCCGCGGCCGCCAATCCGCGCGCCGTCCTGTGGCAAGACGAGTTCAGCCGTTGGCATCCAATCTCTTCCGACCAGATCTATCAGCGCGTCCGCGCGCTGGCCACGGCCTTTCTACGGATGGGCGCGAAAAAGGGCGACCGCATTGCCCTCATCAGCGAGAACCGCTGGGAATGGGCGGTGACCGACTTTGCCGCGCTGGCCATCGGCGCGGCCGACGTACCGATCTATCCCACGCTTACCGGCGAGCAGATCGCGGAGCAGATCGGCGATGCCGGCTGCCGTATCGCCGTGGTCTCCACTCGTCAGCAGTTCGACAAACTGAACTCGGTCCGCGCGCTGACACAGTTGGAACGCATCGTCATGATGGATTGCCCGGCGCCCGAAGGCGCCATCGCTATGAACGAGCTAATCGGCGATGCCGACGCATTGGGCGCTGAGCGCGACCCGGTCTTTGACGCTCTTGCCCATTCTGTCGAACCCCGCGATGTGGCCACGCTCATCTACACCTCAGGCACCACCGGCGTGCCCAAAGGCGTGATCCTCACCCACGGCAACGTCGCCGCCAACCAGTGTTATACCCCGGTGGACTTCTCGTTCGATTCCACTGACGCCTGCATTTCGTTCCTGCCGCTTTCCCACGTCACCGCCCGCGCTCTCGACTACGTCATGTACAACTACGGCGCGCAGTTGGCCTACTGCTCGCAATTCGACAAGCTGCCGCAGGCCATGCGCGAGGTCCGGCCCACCGTGCTTGTCGGCGTGCCGCGGGTCTACGAGAAGATCCGTCAGGAGGTCGAACGCCGCGCCGGGCAATCGCCGGTCAAGAAGCGCCTGCTTGCCTGGGCCATCCATCTGGGCTCGCGCTTCGCCGATATCGTCTACGATGGCCGTCAGCCGGGCTCGCTTTTGTGGAAGCTGGCCGACAAGCTGGCCTACTCCAAGGTTCGCGAGGCCTTCGGCGGACGGGTAAGGGTCTTTGTTTCAGGAGGCGCGCCCCTCGGAATCGACACCGCGAAATGGTTCGCGGCGGTCGGCATTGCGCTCTGGGAGGGTTACGGCCTCACTGAAACCTCGCCGGTCATCGCGCTCAACACGCCTCTGCGTCATCGCATGGGCGCGGCCGGCATACCTTTGGGCAATCTCGAACTCAAGCTTGCCGAAGATGGCGAACTGCTGGTTCGGGGCCCTTCGGTCTTCGCGGGTTACTGGCACAAGCACGCCGCAACCGCCGAATGTTTTGACAGCCAGGGATGGTTCCGCACCGGAGACATCGGCCATCTCGACGCGGATGGCTTCCTTTTCATCACCGATCGCAAGAAGGAGCTGCTGAAGACTTCCGGCGGCAAGCTCGTAGCGCCGCAGCCCATCGAGAACAAGCTCAAAGACAGCGTGCTGGTGGCACACGCGGCGCTGGTGGGGGATCGGCACAAGTTCATCTCCGCGCTGATTTCTCCCAACTTCGCCGCGCTTGAGGACTGGGCCCGCCATCACGGCATTCAGGCCCAGTCGCGCGCCGAACTGGCGGCCGATGCCCGCGTCATTGCGCTCTATGCCGAACTCATCCGCGAGGTAAACGGCGCGCTGGCCAACTTTGAAACCCTCAAGCGTTTCCGCATTGTTGCCGACGAGTGGAGTCAGGAGTCCGGAGAGCTCACGCCCTCCATGAAGCTCAAGCGCCGCGTTCTCATTGCGCGATATGCGTCGGTAATCGCCGAACTTTACGCCGACGAAGCAACCGCGCGCGGCGAATAGGGGAGGTGAGCGGGCCGATGCGTTTGCGTACGATGGTCTGCTTGCGCCACACTCGCTGCAGGGCTCGGAAAAACGGCGCGCCCCACGCGCCCACGCCCAGGATGGCGCCAAAGATGATCACCGCATCGATGCTGAGCCGGCCCTCCCGCGTCCAGTAGGCATCGGGCTCCAGGCTCAGCCACAACGCAAACTCGTCCAGAGTGAGCGCCGCGCCCACGCCGTAGCCGACTGCCATCAGCCGGCCGAGAAAGATCGACATCGGCGACTGCGACCAGCCCAGATCGAGGAGCCAGCCATAACCCACCAAAAGAAGAATCAGAATGCCCCACACCAGGTGGTGAATGTGCATGCCGCGCACCACCACCCACTGCATGTGCCCCTCGTGATTTGCGATCCGGTGAACCAGAAGCCGCACGCCGGCGAAGGTAATGAGGAAGGCAACCGATGCGATGAACATCCTCTGCCGCGGCCGGTCGGGGATCGTGGCGCGAACCAGGTAGCCCAGCCGGGTCAACTGTAGCAGCACCAGCAGTACAATGACGACCAAGCCGACGAATGCAAGCAGGTATAAGGCGCCAGTATCGCGCATACCTTATTGAACCACTCCCGCGTGCTCCGAACGCTGAAATTCCATTCCGGCATTGAAGTTTAAGCACCGCCCAAACTCCGCTAACTCCGCCAACCCCCGCTCCAGATCCCTGATCCCCGATCTCTGTTCTTCGTGAGCCCGGTCACGATTTCCATTGACAGCGGCGCGATACACTGTATACGGCGTTAAGGCCGGTGATTCTCCCCATCTCCGGCGCCACTTTACGCACAAAATTCATTGCGGCTCGAAGGGCCGCGGAGAGATTTCGAGGAGATTCCACGATGCGAGTTGCTTTGTTGACCGGTGGCGGCGATTGCCCCGGATTGAATGCGGTCATTTATGCAGCGGTCAGAAAAGGCATCAACCACTACGGGGACGAGTTCATCGGCTTTTTGAACGGCTGGCGCGGCGTGCTGGATAACAACTTCATTCCGCTCACGCTCGAAAACACCGACGGCATTCAGTTAAAGGGCGGCACCATTCTGCATTCCTCGCGCACCAATGTGAAGAAGATTCCCGGCGGAATCGACAAAGTGCAGGAAGTTCTCAAGACCAACAAGATCGACGCCCTCATCGCCCTCGGCGGAGACGACACGCAATCGGTCACGCTCTTTCTCAGCGAGAATGGCATCCATGCCGTCGGCGTTCCCAAGACCATCGACAACGACATCAACGGCACCGACCAGACCTTCGGCTTCGACACTGCGGTCATGATCGCCACTGAGGCCGTCGACCGCATCCACACTACCGCCGACTCGCACAACCGCGTGGTGGTCATTGAAGTCATGGGCCGCGATGCGGGCTGGATTGCCTACGCGTCGGGCATCGCCGGCGGCGCTCACGTCGTCCTCGTCCCCGAAAAAGAGATTGACATCGACCACGTCTGCGCGCTGCTCAAATACAACTACGACCACGGCAAACACTACGGCGTCGTGGTGGTCGCCGAGGGTTGTCATCTGCCCGAGGTCGGCCAGGTCATCGGCTCTGAGCAGGTTGACTCCTTCGGTCATGTGCGCCTCTCCGGCATTGGCGAAGCGCTTGCCGATCTCATCGAGAAGAAGACCGGCTTTGAAACGCGCTCCGTGAACCTGGGCCACACCCAGCGCGGAGGCGTTCCCACGGCCTTCGACCGCGTGCTCGGCCAGCGCTACGGCCTGCACGCCATCGACATGGTGCACCAGAAGAAGTGGGGCCGCATCGCCGTACTGCGCGGCACCGACATCACCGACATCCCCATCAAGGAAGCCATCGCCACCAACCGCCGCCTCGATCAGCGATTCTTCGATGTGATCGCGGACCTCGAAGCCAAGGTGTAAGCATTCTGCTTCGCGGTACAGAAAAGCCATCCTCGCCGCGAGGATGGCTTTTTGCTTGATGCTTCGGCTGAATGACACAATGCTCTACCGCCTCTACCAGCCCGCCGACTTCGCCGCGCTCTACGCGCTTGAGGAGATCTGCTTCGAGCCGCCGATCCGCTACAGCCGCGCATGGATGCGCAAGCTGATCGCCAATCCCAACTCCGCCACATGGGTCGCCGAAGAAAACAAAACGATGGCCGGATTCGCCATCGTCGAGTGGACCGCCGTTCCCAAGGGCACTGTCGGCTACATCCAGACGATTGAGGTGCACCCCGCGTTGCGCCGTCGCGGCATCGCCGGCGAGCTGCTCGTCCGCGCAGAGAACTCGGCATGCGCCGCGGGAGCGGTAGCCATTTGGCTCCACGTGGATCAAGAAAACTCCGCCGCCATCCGCCTCTACGAAGGCCGCGGCTATAAACGGAAGGGCAGGGAAGAGCACTACTACGCGCGCCACCGCCCCGCCTTCATCTATTCCAAGTCAATTTCAGATGCATCCGGACCGCATCACGTCATGTAGCCCCGTGGCCCACCACACTATTCCAAAATCCCTTGTCCGTGACCTTCAATTTCCGCTATCCGCGCTCTTGATGAACGCCGCCACGCGGTCGTGAAGCTGCTTCACGCACTCGTCGCGCACGTAGACCATGTGCCCCGACTCGTACCACGCGTATTGAATGTTCTTGGCCAGCGACTGCGGAATGGGCAGGTGCTTGTCCTCGTACTGCGCGGCGAAGAACGGCGTGGCCAGGTCGTAGTAGCCGCCATTCACCAGGATATTCAACCGCGGATTGGTCTTCATCGCCTCCGCCAGGTCCGTGCTCACGTTCACGCCCATGGGGTCGCCGTGGTGGACCCAGTTCCATTGATGTTCCACTGCCTCCAGCTCCGGCTGGTAGGTCTGCCCTTCGCCGTACTTCAGGCCCTGCCGCACATACTGGTTGAAGAGCGCGACGTATGCTGACGAAATTGCCGTCTCCTGCGGATCGTACTCGGCGTTCTCGCTCAGCGGATCGAGGTTTGGCCCGGAGAATCGCGTATCCAGGCGCCCTGTCGTCAAGTTCTCCGCATCCTGCAGCGACTTGGCGAACTCCGGCCCGCTCACGCGCAGGTTGGCCTTGAGAAGGTATTCGACGGGCAAGCCGGTGTACTCGTGCAGTTTCTCCGCAGTCTGTTGCTTCTCTTGGGCGCTCACATCGGTTCCCTGCGCCAGAGCATGAGCGTATGGACCCATCGCAAAGTCCTCCACGTCTTTCAGCAGCGGTTCCAGTGCGGCCGGCTGATTGGGCAGCTTCTTGTGGTACCACGCCGTGGCGGCAAACGTGGGCAGCGCCAGTTCGTAGGGCAGGTCCACGCCCGGATTGTGCAGCGGATCGTCGATGTCGGTGGTGAAGTTGAAGATCTGCGACAGCAAGACCACACCGTTCAAATCGATGTTCAGTTTGTTCTCCAGCAAATCGGCCAGAACGGCCGACCGCGTGGTGCCGTAGCTTTCACCGAAAATGAACTTCGGCGAGTTCCAGCGGCCATACTTCGAAATGAACCGCGCGATGAAGCGCGCATACGCGCTCGCGTCGCCATCCACGCCCCAGAATGCTTTCTCGGCATCCTTTCCCATCAGTTGTCCGAAGCCCGTGCCCGGCGCGTCCACGAACACCAGATCGCTTACGTCGAGCAGGCAATTGGGATTATCGACCATCGTGTACGGCGCTGCCGGAAGGTGCGTGTCGCCTGCCGTTATCACATGCTTCGGCCCCAGCGATCCCATGTGCAGCCACACCGTCGAGCTGCCCGGTCCGCCGTTATAAAAGAACGTAATCGGACGCTCCTCAGCCTTCGCGTTCTTCTTGAAGTACGCAACGTAAAATATTCTCGCCACGGGAGTTGAATCCTTCGCATCCTTGGGCGCGTTGAGCGCAAGCTGGCTTCCCGGCTGGGGTTTTCCGTCCGCTCCAAGCTGCGCATCCTGCTCATCGGTTGAGCCCACCGTGATGGCCCCGGCGATGGCAGTGTACGCGATATGCTGCCCGCCAACGTCAACGGAGCCTTGCGTCGTGGAATCGGCAGGCGGAGCCGGCTCGGCGGGCTTGGCGGCGTTCTCCGGGGCCGCAGATTTTGCGGCCGCCTTATCGTCCTGGGCGCGGATCGAAAGAGTGGTGACCAGAATCGCCGCAGCAAATAGCATGGCAAACCGCCGGCTAGATGAGTTCATTGGATGGTCTCCGGTAGGGAATTTCGCGAAAGCTCAGTATAAAGCGCTGGCCAGAATGGCTGCGCAAAGCAGGGCGGACAATGCAATAGCGCGCATAGGCTTGCGATGAGTCGATACCAACTGCGTGTTTATCGGGCTCCAGCGAAGGCCGCCGATCCGCACGACCGGCAATTGCTATCCTGAATTCGAGAGTGCGTTCAAAACGGACGCCGATTCACCAGGTATGTATTCACCCAAATTCAATCAAGTTCACGACCGTGGCATCCTTCTTGAAGCTATGCGGGCTTATTCGTTCGCAACGCTCTTCGGTCCGGCTGCGGGCGAGCTGCCGGGCACGAGCCCCATGGCAACCCACCTTCCGCTGGTCGTCAAAGATGAGGGCGAGCATGGCCTTCTTGTAGGCCATTTCGCCAAGGCCAATCCTCATTGGCAGGCGCTCGCCGGCCGTGAAACCCTCGTCGTCTTCGTGGGGCCGCACAGTTACGTCTCCCCGGCCCTCTACACGGAGCATCTCTCCGTGCCCACGTGGAACTACATCGCTGTTCACGCAACCGGCACGCTCTCGCTCATTGACGGCGAGCCCGGCAAAGAGGCCCTCCTCGCCGATCTCATCGCCACGCATGAACCTGCCTATCTGGAGCATTGGCGCGGACTGCCCGAGGGTTTTCGCCGCACCATGCTCGCGGGCATCATGGGCTTTCGCATTCCCATCGCGCGCATCGAAGGCAAATTCAAACTGAGCCAGAACCGCGCCCCCGAGGAGCGCCGCAATGTGCATGCCGCCCAGTCCGCAGGCTCGCCCGATGAGCAGGCCCTCGCGCGGTGGATGGAACGTCTGTTGGGCTCGAAGCTCCAATCCTGACCGTCGCGCCGCATGGTCCCTGGAACTTCAGCATTTGGTATACTTGCGGGTGTAGGAACCGTGCGGAAGTGGTGAAATTGGCAGACACACCATCTTGAGGGGGTGGCGCCCACAAGGCATGCGGGTTCAAGTCCCGCCTTCCGCACCAAAGATTTTCAGGTCCGCGCCGGAAGCACTTGCGTCATAGTCGCGGGACCCGTTTGGAAAGCAGCTAAAAATGCAGATTCTCTTCTACTTTGTGATCGTCCTGCACGTGCTTGTGTGCTTCTTTTTGATCGGCGTCGTCCTGCTGCAGCAGGGCCGCTCGGCCGATCTAGCCGGCGCCTTCGGCGGCCAGGGTTCGCAGACCGCATTCGGTCCCCGCGCCGCGGCCAATGTGCTCACCCGGCTCACCACCTGGTCCGCGATCATCTTCATGTGCACGTCGATCAGTCTTGTGGTTCTCTTTGTGCGCTCCACGGGCTCGCACTCGGTTCTGGAAGGCTCCCACACGGCGCCGGTCAGCGCCCCCGCCAAACCTGGCAAGTGACGGCGTGGGTCTTGCCGCGGTTTTTCCGTGGTTTAGCCCACCTGTCACCTGTCGAGAGAACGCGCGAGAATTTATTTCGCCTCTTCCGTCTTCTTGGCCTCGGGCTGCTCCACAGGTTTGGAGAGATGCAGCTTGCTCATCTCCTTGGCTCCGACCTCAGGGTCCATCTGCGTGACTTTGATCCCCGTAGCCATCGTCGACGACGTCCATTTCAGATAGTAGGTTTTACCCGCTTCCGCCTCGAACCGAATCCTCTCGTTTTCCTTCCTTGTGGCGTCGTTGACCGCAGAGCCAGCTGCCGTGAAAATGTCGACAGTGTACATCTCCGGCAATCCGGTCACGACCACTGTGCCTGGATTTACCTCCATTCCTGCATATTCGCTGTTTTTCAGATAGGCCAGATAAACGCCATTGACGTAGAGGTGGTCATGGGAGGCGGAACCGGTAATCCTCCCCACGCGGTAGATGTAGACGAGAGCCTTGCCCGCCGATGGAGCTGTCGGCGGGGGCGCCGGCTTGGCATCCTGCGCCGCTGCCGGCGCCAAGCTGCCAAAGAGCAATAGCGCGGAGTAGGCGAGAAGGATTGTTGCGAAGATGTGGAATGCGCTTTTGGCGCGGCAAACCCGAACGACTCTACCAAGCGTAGCGTTACGCATTTGAACACTCCTTTACCGATCCAACCTGCATGAACAAAACAGGGGCCTGTTTTGCGACAGCCGAAGAATAGTCCTGTGGGGGATCGTGTCAGTGCGCCGAATCACAAGGAGCCGTGACAATCGCTGATGGGCTGCAGTTTGAGGCGAACGAGCGAGAGAGTGCCGCGGGTTACTGGTCTATGGCTAAACCGGCGGCATGGCATCCACCACCGGCACGCCCGCCGGCGGGGTAAAATGGAAGGTGTCCGCTGGAATTTCCGCGTCGGGCTGCCCGCCCGTAAACGTGAATCGGGTGATGGCCCCGTCGGCCTCTTCCACTTCAATCGCCGTAATCGTACCCGCGGCCGTTACGGTCAGCGTCAACCGCGTCACGCGCTTTTCCTGGCCCTTGGGCTGGCCGGTGAGCGTGAAAAGGCCGTTGTGGGCATCTGCGAGCTTCAGCCCGGTCAGCTCCTTTTCCAGCTCGGTGTGGCCCAGCAGAAAGCGCAGCGGAGAGCGCAGATCGTCCAGCTCTTTTGCTGGAATGCGCTGCACCTGCGCGTCGCCCTTGGTGTAAAACCACGCGTATTTGCCGTCGAGCAGGAAGATTTTCCCGGGCGGCGAACTGTACTGCCACAGCATGTGGCCAGGCTTGCGCAAAAAGAGCGTACCGCTTTCGGTCCGCGTCATGCCGAGCCCCGAATAGCTCTCAGCGAACCTGGCCTTCAGCGAATGCAGTTGATCGTAATGCCGGTCGACACGTGCGGCGAGCTCGTGCGCGGTAGGCGGCGAGATCGTCTGCCCAAAGGCTAGTGGCGCGCAAGCGCCAAACGAAAGCAGTGCCAGGACGGTGCCAACCGGAACACTGCCCCAGACGCGCCTGCGAGTTCCCGATGTCATTGCAAGAGCTGCGTGCAGTTGGTGCCGCCGGCAGCATCGTATTTGGGAGAGCCGCCGTTCTGGTCGCTGCAGAAGCCGCGATTCCCCGTCTTTCCAATAGCCTCCGGAACAGCGGTGACCTCAAATCCGGTAATGCGATCCGTTCCGTTTATCGTGACTTTGGAGCAGTTGGTGAGGCTGAAGATGTAGCCCGACTTGTAGCCGGAGGCCAGATCGGCCTGAATCAGCTCCGCGGAGGTCGGCGTCGGAGGACTACCGGAGCTGGGGTCGCCGCCAAGGGAAGATAACGAGCAAGCGAAGCCGTTGGCGGGATAGGAGGTCTCGTACTGAATCTCCGCCTTGATGATGGCCTGTACGGAGTTGATCGCCGATACCTCGTTGGCGTGGATCTTCATCACGCCGATGGTCGGGATGGCCATCAGCATCAGGATAAGAATGATGGCGATGACGATCAGCAATTCCATGAGGGTAAAGCCGTTGGGCAAGGCAGAACAGCGCGCGCGATTGCGGCAGGAGAGCGAATACTTTCGATTCATGGGGGTTCCCTAAGCCTCGTGAAGCAGGCCGGCGTCGACCGGCCCATCCGTCAAAATCCTACAACGGAAAGACGCGAAAGGGAAATGGAGCGCTCGAAAAGACAGGGAATAGGGAGTAGCCAACAGGGAATAGCGAACCCTGTTCACGTGACCGCGGATCAATTCTCAAAACGGCAAGAAAAACGATGTGTCTCACAGCCGAACTTCGAGCACCACGCGGCGAGCGCCCCAAAACTAGTTTTTCTACTCCCTATTGGCTACTCCCTACTCCCTGCCTTCAGCACACCAGCCTTGCCCGGCTCAGCTTGACGCCGTCCAGCCGCCCCAGCAGGGTCACGGCGATGCTCTCCGGCTCAAAGAGCCGCTGCGCCATCCTCTGCACCTGCGCGGCATCCACTGCGTCAATGCGCGCGACGACCTCATCGGCGGTGAAGAACTGGTGGAAGTACATTTCCTGGCGGGCCAGGTTGGCCATGCGCGAGTTCGAGCTCTCCAGGCCCAACAGGATGTTGCCCTTGAGTTGGTCTTTGGCGCGGGTCAATTCTTCGGCGCCGATGGGTGCCTCCTTCAGGTTGCGGAACTCGGCCAGAATCAGGTCCACCACCTCCAGCGATTTTCCCGCCGAGGTGCCCGCGAAGACGCAGAGATTGCCCGTGTCGCGATAAGGGCTGAGGTCGGAGTAGACGGAGTAGGCCAAGCCGCGTTCCTCGCGAATGGTCTGAAACAGCCTGGAACTCATGCCGCCGCCCAGGATGGTGTTCAGGATCGACGTCGCGTAGCGATTCTCATCCGTGATCGGCGGCGCCGGCACGCCCAGGCAAATCTGCACCTGCTCCAGTGCCTTCTTGTTGCGCAGAATGATGCGCGCACTGGGCTCCGGGGCCGAAATCTCGCGCAGCGTCCCGCCGCCTTCGAGGGCGGAAAACTTCGCTGCCACCGCCTCTGTGAATCGGTCGTGATCCAGATTGCCGACCGCGGAGAACACGATGTTTCCGCCGTGAAACCGGTCGTTATGGTACGCAAAGAGATGTTGTTGGCTCAACCGGCCCACCGTCTCCGTTGTGCCCAGGATCGGCTTGCCCAGCGGATGCCCCTTCCAGAAGCTCTGCGTGAAAAGTTCGTGCACCAGCACGTCGGGATTGTCTTCGTCGATCTTGATCTCCTCCAGAATCACGCCGCGCTCGCGCTCGATGTCGGGGAGCGCAAATATGGGGTTCAGCACCATGTCGGTCAGTACGTCCAGTGCGATGGGCACATGGTCCGACAGCGACTTCACGTTGAAGCAGATGGTTTCCTTGCTTGTGAACGCGTCCAGGTTGCCGCCGATGGAGTCCATTTCGCGGGCGATTCTTTGCGCGGACCGCGACCGCGTACCCTTGAAGAGCATGTGCTCCACAAAGTGCGAGATGCCGTTCATCTCCGCCGTCTCGCAGCGCGAGCCCGACTTGATCCACACCCCCATGGCCACCGAACGCAAATAGTCCATGCGCTCGGTCAGGACGATCAGCCCATTGGGCAATACGGTGCGGCGAAGGTTTCGCTCAGCATTCATAGCCATCCTGTCGAACTTCGATTGTAGGACAACCGCGGTTGATTGGCGTCGCTGTGGTCGCACCGCGTATCGGGAAGAATTCTTTACGTTGCTACGGCCTGAAGTGCATCAACAGCTAAGATACTCCTAAGCCGAGCATCGCCGTGACTGAGTCTTCCAACCAATTCGGAGTTTTAGACTCGTCCGGAGATCCGGGGGGAAGCCGGGAGCCTCTGTTTGGTTTAGATGCAGAGGCTCTATCTGCGATGCTACAGCAGGAGGGCGAACCGCCATGGCGCGGGAAGCAGTTCTCTGAAGCTATTTATCGTCAACAGATTACAGAACTTTATGAAATTACTACTTTGCCTAAGGCTCTGCGCGAAAAGCTGGTTGCCAAGGGCTGGCGGATCGGCCGTCCGGCGATTGCCCAGGCCTTTCGATCCGTCGATGGCACCGAGCGCTATCTTATGCAGTGCCGCCCCGACGACCCTGCCATGGTCGAGACCGTCTGGATGCCCGAGGGTGACGGCGGCGAGGCTGGCGACGGGAGCGAAGCCGATGAGAAAGGCTGGGACCGCGCCACCGTCTGCGTCTCAAGCCAGGTGGGTTGCGCCGTCAACTGCCAGTTCTGCCTCACGGCCAAACTCGGCCTCCAGCGCAACCTCACCGCAGGCGAAATCGCCGGCCAGGTGGTCGCGGTGCTTGAGCGCCACGCGGTTCGCGTTGGACGCGATCGCCTGAACCTGGTCTTCATGGGCATGGGCGAGCCCTTCCTGAACTACGACAACTTCATGGCTGCTGTACGCCTGCTCGTCCACGAGGTCGGCCTGAGCCCCCAGCGTATGACGGTTTCCACCTCCGGCATCGTTCCCGGCATCGAGCGCTTCGCCGCAGAGCCGCCCGGCGTTCGTCCCAAGCTGGCCATCAGTCTCAACGCGCCCAACGACGCGCTCCGCACAGAAATCATGCCCATCAACCGCAAGTGGCCCATCGCGTCGGTGGTCGAAGCCGTCCGCCGCGTTCCTCTGCGCCCTCGCGAACGCATCACCTTCGAATATGTTCTGCTTGGCGGCGTCACCGACCGCCCTGAGCATGCTCGCGAGGTTGCGCGCCTCGTGCGCCGCGCCGGCCTGCCCGCGAAAGTGAATCTGATCGCCTGGAATCCCGGCCCCGGAATCGCCTACACAATGCCCGAGCCAGCCGCTGTGGCCGCCTTCCAGAGCACGCTGATCGCCGACGGCATTCCCGCCTACATCCGCCAGCCGCGCGGACGCGACATCTTCGCCGCTTGCGGCCAGCTCAAGCGCACGGTGGAGGGGTAAAGCAAACCTTAGATTAGCTTCCGGGGGTACCAGGTATAGGGCCGATTACCCTCTTTGATTCGGGTCTTGAGGCGTCCCGGGGCGAGAAGCAGACACACTCTTGGCAATGGCAAACCCGGAGATACCAGACAGGATTGGGAGTCCCGCCTCTGCCGAGATGGTACGAGTAAGCAGCAATATTGTGAGTACGATAATGATCAGAACGGCGACGATCGTCTGTCCATAGCTTGTCCAGAATTCGTTTCGTCGTTGTAAATGCTCCGTAGAGGCATCTATCAGAGGCCGAATCGTAGGCTGTGAGGGCCCGTGAATCCAACGCTCAACCAGATGTTCCCAAAAGAATTCGTCGCGCTTGTTTGAAAACCGGAAGCTACCCCGATAAAGGAGAGTGCCGAACACCACTACTCCGGCAAGAACAAGAAGGCCGATTCCGCCGATGAGCAAGCAAATGTAAACCGTGCTTGTATCGGTCAGTAATACCGGATTGACCTGGCTTGGCGACATGGTCGTCCCTTCCAAGGCGCTGCGTGAATTTTCTCACACACCGGCAATAGGTCAAATCGAGCGCCGAGCGTCACGAGTCCGGTTCTCATCTTTGAGGTACTTGTTCTACGCCGCCCGATTCACCACTTTCAGCACCGTCCCCTCGGCCTTTTGCAGGTACGCGACGATCTCGAAAAGGTTCTTCGCCTGAGGATTGCCCTTGATGCTGAACATCCGCATCAGCACCTTTGGTGAGCGGCCCAGAGCTTCGCCGAGCTTCACAAAGCCGATGGTCCCGTTGATATATTTACGCAGCACGGATTTGCCCGTATCCACATCACCGGCAATCATGCAGCCGACGGCCTCCTTCAGCAAAGCCCGCCGGAATCCAGCACTCTCCTGCAGTTTCTTCCGTAGCGTTTCATTAAAGCTCGTCGTTAGTGCCATGACCCCTCCCGCTTGCGCGCCTTGCACTCTTGCCACAATTCCTTAGCCCTCTCGATATCGCCTTGTTGGCGTTTCTTGCTGCCACCGGCAAGCAAGATGACAAGCCTTAGCCCGTCCCATCCGAAATAAATGCGATATCCAGGCCCGAAATCGATCCGCAACTCCTGAACGCCCGCCCCAACGCTCTTGACGGATGAGAGATTGCCGTGCTCCAGGCGCTCAAGCGCAATTGCCACGCGCGCCTGTGCTTCATCGCTCAAAGCATCGAGTCATTTCAGAAATGGAGTGCGGCCCAGCCGGTCAACGTACTGCCGGATTTCGATCACATCCGAATGGTAGCACAAAAGATACCATTCTTGCTAAAATATGCATTCGCCCGGAGACGCGAGCACAGTCAAATCACCCGCCGCGTGGGGCCAATCGGTGGGCGATTGCATTGGAAACTCCCGGCGACCATCGGAGTCCGCTTGAGAATGCCTGAGCCTTACTGGCTCGCCGGCATCGGCAGCGGCTTGACGTCGCCGCAGTCCGGTCCCTTGTAAGTCGAGGTCGACTGCATCGTCATGTCAATCGGGCTGGTGGTCGATCCCGTTTGCATGGTTCCCGTCATGTGCACGGTCGTCTTGGTGGTGTTGGCGTCTACAAACGTCGCCTGCACCGTCCCGGTCGCGTTCATCTGTCCCGTACAGACCATGTTCGCGGTCATGCCGGTCGGCGTCATCACGACATTGGTCATCGTGCAGTTTCCCTTGGACGGGCGGGAGTACGGGCCGCCGTATTTGTCGATCATCGCTTGGGTCACGCACACCTGCATCGTTTGCGGCGGGATCTGCGGCATCTGCATCCCAGGCGGCAATTGCACTCCCGGTGGCAACTGCGGCGCGCTGGCCCCGCCCATGCTCATGGTGACCGTCTCCTCCCACAGACCCGGCTTCTGCTTTGCCTGGCCCTGTCCAACTGCCGAAAGTGCAATAAGACAAACAGCCAACATCAACGAAACTTGCCTCTTGTTCATACTTCCTCCTCGTCGCGCAAGCGGGGGAAGCGCGCACCTCGACTCTACCCCATGTCGTCTGGGCCTGAAAAGAACTTCTTATTGAGGAATTCCCGCCTGCGCGGTGCGTCTCCGGGCCAGCTCCAGCACCGCATCGGCTACGCGGCTGGCCGTGTGGCGCACAACGTTTTCCTCGCTGGCAAAGTCTCCAACGATGCAGCGCACGCCCAGCGCTTCGATGCGCTCGATATCGGGCACGATCGGCGCCGCGCCCTCGGCCGCGTAACGCGCCAGCGTGCCGGGCGAGAACTGCCCCGTGTTTACAATGGCGTAGTCGAAGATGTGCGTCCGGGTGTGGTCGTAAATGCGCTGGATGTGTTCGGAGGCGGTGAGCCCAAGGCTCTCGTTCGCTTGCGTCATCAAATTGCATATGTAAACGCGCAAGCCGCGCGCTGCGCCCAGCGCGGAAGGGATGCCGGCGACCAGGAGGTTGGTGATCAGAGACGTGTACAGCGAGCCCGGTCCCACCGTGATCAGGTCCGCGCGTTCAATGGCCTCCAGCGTCTCCGGCAGCGGCGTTGGATGCGGCGGGTCCAGGGTCAGCTCCACGATGCGTCTTCGGCTCGCGGTGATGTTCGTCTCGCCACGCACCACCGAGCCGTCGTCCATGTTGGCCACCAGCGTGGCATTGGCCGTCGTGGCCGGATAGATGCGGCCGCGCGTAGCCAGAATCTTTGAAGCCAACTGTACGGCTTGCGCGAAATCCCCTGTGATCTCGGTGAGCGCGGCCACAAACAGGTTGCCGAAGTTGTGGCCTTTCAGCCCATTGCCGCCACGAAAGCGATGCGTGAACAGGCGCGCCAGCAGATCTTCTTCTTCGCTGAGCGCAACCATGCAGTTGCGCAGATCGCCGGGCGGCAGCATGTTGAAATCCTGCCTCAGCCGCCCCGACGAGCCGCCGTCGTCGGTAACCGTGACCACGGCGGCCAGGTCGGCAATGGTTTTGGTTGCGTCAGGGCTTTGGCCGGGCGCAGGGACATAGCGGCGTAAACCGCGCAGCAGTGTGGAGAGACCCGTGCCGCCGCCGATGGCGACAACGCGCAACGGGCAGACTTGAGACGCGGCGGCGTGCTCGCGTTTGGGCGCGCCCTCGGCTTCGCCCTTTTCGATCGCAGAGTTCAAAGCAGGCCCTATGGAACCTCAGGATAAAGCAACTCGGTAAAGCGCGGGTCGTCCACCATGTTCTGGAAGTCGTTGTCGACGCGTGCCTGCAGACGGTTCTTGGGATTCAGTTCGATGGCCCGCGCCAGGTTGTAAAGACAGTCCTGGACGTGGCCGGTAATTGCACCCAGCACCGCCAGCCCATAAAACGCATAGTCGGCATCGGGATGGGCGTTCAAAATACCGTTGAATTGCTCGCGCGCTTCCTCGTAATAGCCGGTATTCAGCTGCGAGATCGCGTAGTCATAGTGTTCCTCGGGCGTCAGGAACGAGAGGCCGGCCTTCTCCAGTTGCCGGCGGCAGGCGCTGATGTACATGCGGCAGCGGTCCTGGATTTCAGCGGGGGCTTCGGGAAGCAACTTTTCCAGCATATTGAGCGCCTTTTCGTACTTGCCTTGCTGGAGCAGTTGTACGGCACTTTGATAGTGCTGGAACACAGGTTCCGTGCCGGAACGGGCGGCGCCGCCGGATTTGTCCGCTGTCAACGAAGGTTTTTTGCGGCTGGACGCCGTGGTTCGAGCTTCTTGCGTCATGGTGTTACCGGAAGGGTACATTCCTTTCCCCCTTGCGCCGGATGCATGCCAGCGGGGAACTTTACCGGGGAACTCTACTTAGGCCATGTTTATACGCAGAACCCCGCGTTCCGTCAATGGGGCCCTCGAAGCGGACGGTTACCTGGCGCTTGGAGCCGGGGATTTGCCGTAGATCGCCGGGTTCAGCGCGGGATCGTTGTACATCTTCAACTGCCGGTATAGCTTGAAGCGCTTTGTTCCGTGCAGGGTCTCCTGCCATAGCCCGTCAAGACAGCGGGCGAGATCGCCGCGCTGCTCCTCCAGGATGGCAAGGCGCTCGCGATTGCGTGCCGCGTGGTCTGGCGGCGCATCCGCCCGCTGCGCTTCTTCGCGAGTGTGGTAAATCTTCAGCGCCAGGATAGAAAGACGGTCGATCATCATGCCCGGCGGCTCGGAGTGGAGCGGGGCTGTGGGATTGGGTAACCCGCGAGATTCCATCCAGCCCAGCAGCGTCCGATCCAATTCCTCGACCAGATCGTTGCGCAACTGATTGGTACGGTCCACGCGGCGCTTCACCGCGGCCAGCTCCGCATCGGTCGCGCCTGGCGCGCGCGCCTCGTCCTCGATGTGCCACAGGTCGAAGTTGGCGCGATGCTGGCGCGTCACCAACTTCAGCCATTCGTCCCCGGAGCCCTTTGCATCGCCCGTTGCGCGCGAATGGCCGGACATCGAAGCGCCGTCTTGTGCGTTCGGCGTCATATGCCACGCATGCGTCAGTCGATCCTGCAGAGCGGCGATTTCCGTTGCCGAAACCATTCTCATCCGTCCTTTGCGCCGAGCGGCTTTTGGCCGCAGGTCCCATCGTAGAACGACCGTCTTCCGGGATCCAAACCGGGTTCTTGCGGTCCATGGGATGGGCCGGATCGCGCGTCATAGCCCCGGCCCTCCATCGCGTGCGCAAAACAAGAACTGCAACTGCAGCGGCGTTCCACGGAAAACTACATGAGACAGGGATACAACGGCCAGGGGTGGTGAGCTCGCTGGGAATCGAACCCAGGACCCACGCCTTAAAAGGGCGTTGCTCTACCAACTGAGCTACGAGCTCGTTTAAGGCCGCTCCTTCCAAGCTACCACAGAGCGAGTGTCGATGCTTCAGCGTCCGTGAAATGCGAAACCGGAGAGCTCAACCACGATTCAGGCTTCTTCAGGACGCCTCGATTCACGACAGTTACACGAGCGCCGGACTACCGCCTCCATCTCTCCCGGCGCGGTAATTTGCACTGCTGGTACTATGGTACTCGTGGGCCACCAGAAAACAGATTACTCATGGGGAATAGAAGCCCGCATCACGCAGAGAATGAGGCATTTCACGCCTTTTAGATGACGGAAAAGTGTTAGCTCGGTGACCTTGCAAGTGTTATTGTTCAAGGCGCTGCTGCGCCACTACGATTACCGGGAAGGATAAGTGTCATCCGCCCCATGGGGCACGCGTTCCCGTGTTCTACATTGCAACAGCCGCGTCAGGGCTCCGAGACGTGGGAAATCGCGTGACGGCGGAAGTTGCTGGGATCGATCATGACGGAGCGGACAGGGCAGTTCGACCAGAACGAAACTCCGGAAGACGTGGCGTCGTTGTACTCTTGGGCGAATTTGCACGGCGCGAAGTACCGCGACTTTTCCGCATCGCGTGCGCAAACCCGTGAGAAGTCCCGGCAACGCGTTGAGCAAGCTATGGAAACGGAACGCCAGCGGACGCAGCAGAGCGCCGAGTCAAAGCGTGGCAACGGCGACACGCGCAAAGCCGAGCTCCCGGCACAGCAAGCAGAGCAGCCGCTCGCCGGCCAACCGCCGCGCCCTGCTCAATCTACCGCGACGCCCGGTGCGCCGGGGGAACGGCCGCATCCAGAACATCCCGGCCGCGAAGACCTCACCTCCGCTTTACGCAATTTAGCTGTGCCGCCGTCGTACCGGCCGGCGCCGGGTGCGGCGCCTCATGCGCCCCTGCGCGAAGAAGGTGCCGCGCCGCCCCGTCATCCCTGGTCCGATGCCAACGCCGGTGAGAGCGCAGGCCGTCCGGCATGGCTTATGCCGGAGCGCGGTGAAGCGGTTGGCCAGCCCGGTCTCCTGCCCGTGCCCGAAGATACGCTGCAGGGATCGCGCGAGCGCCTCGCCACGCGCTGGTATGCGCTTCGCGGCGTCCTCGAGGGCAACTTGCCGCCCGCACAGGCCGCGCCGGCTCCGGTCGCCGCGCGCGCCCCGGCGTTGGCGGTCTTTTCGCTCGCCGGCGGGGTGGGCAAAACCAGCCTCGTCGCTACGCTTGGCCGGGCCCTTTCCGCTCGCGGAGAGCGCGTTTTGCTGGTGGATACCGCAGCCTACGGACTGTTGCCGTTTTTCTTTGGCGCTTGCGATCAGCGCCCCGGGTTGTTACGCACCTTCAGTCCCCCGGCCGCCAGCGGCGATGCCCCCATCCAGATCATCACGCTCGATCCGGAAAGCTTTGGCCCGGAGACGGCCGCGCAGGAGGCCCTCACGGCAGAAATTTCGAAGCATGCTCGCGGAGTGGGCCGCGTCATCATCGATCTGGCCACGGCCTCCGGCGCCACAACGAGACGCATTATGCGCCTCTCGCCGCAAATTCTTGTTCCCTTGGTTTCCGATATGAACTCCGTGGTCAGCGTCAGCTCCATTGACGCTTTCTTCGACCACAACAGTGGTACGCTGGCCAAACCTTCGCTTCCCCATTACCTGCTCAACCAATTCGATTCCTCGCTCCCGCTGCATCTGGACGTGAGAGAGGTGCTGCGCGAGCAGTTGGGCGATCGTCTGCTTCCCTTTGTGCTGCGTCGCGCTCCGGCCGTCAGCGAGGCACTGGCTGAAGGCATGACGGTGATGGATTATGCTCCCAACTCTCCCGTGGCCGAGGACTTTGCCAGCCTGGCGGGATGGGTGAAGAGCCTTTCCGCGGCCGCCACCACCAGTTTCCGCGGCGTGCGCTGGAGTGAGCGATGACGGCAACGGGTCTCTGGCAGGATATCGGGGCAGGGGGGAATCTCTTCACCAGGACCTTCCGTCTGTTCTTTTTGCTTGCGGCCGGAGCCATTCTCTGCTTTCTGGCTGTTGTACCCCTCACTTGGCCGCAACAGGCGGTTCTGGGAGTGCTGAGCCTTTTGCTGGCGCTGGCTATGGCGCGCAGTTCCGATTCCTATCTGGTCACGCTCACTCTCATGATGCTGTCGATGTTCTGCACCTTGCGGTACGGATATTGGCGCGTCGCGCAGGTCGTTCGCTTCTTCCAGGATCCAGCCAATCACTGGGGAGCTTTGGACGCCTTCTTCATCTTGTGCCTGCTGCTTGCCGAGGCCTACGCGTTCGTTATTCTCTACCTGGGCTACTTTCAAACCATCTGGCCGTTGCGCCGCGCTCCGGTAGCGCTGCCTGAGAATCCCGACGATTGGCCGGATATTGACGTACTCATCCCCACCTATAACGAGCCGCTCGAAGTGGTGCGTTACACCGCTCTGGGCGCGCTCAATATGGATTGGCCGGCTGACAAATTGCACGTCTACATCCTCGACGACGGCCGGCGCAAGGAGTTCGAGCGGTTTGCCTTCGAAGCTGGCATCGGCTACAAGTCCCGGCCCGACAACAAATATGCCAAGGCGGGGAACATCAACACCGCGCTCAAAAGCATGTCTTCACCGTTGGTCGCCGTCTTTGATTGCGATCACGTTCCCACGCGCAGCTTCCTGCAGATGACCGTGGGCTGGTTCCTGCGCGATTCCAGGCTGGCGGTGCTGCAAACGCCCCACCACTTCTACTCGCCCGATCCGTTTGAACGCAATCTGGGGCAGTTCCACCTGATTCCCAACGAGGGCGAGTTGTTTTACGGAATCGTCCAGGACGGCAACGACTTCTGGAATTCTTCTTTCTTCTGCGGCTCCTGCGCGATCCTGCGGCGCAAGGCGCTTGACCAGATCGGCGGCATCGCGGTGGAAACCGTGACCGAAGATGCGCACACCTCTCTGCGTATGCAGATGGCCGGCTGGAATACGGCCTACATCAACATTCCCCAGGCTGCCGGACTCGCTACGGCGCGGCTCTCGGCGCACGTCGGGCAGCGCATCCGCTGGGCGCGCGGGATGATCCAGGTCCTGCGCATGGAAAACCCGCTCTTCGCTCGCGGGCTCACCTTTCCTCAAAGACTTTGCTACTTCAACGCCGTGGGACATTTTCTCTACGCGGTGCCGCGCCTCATCTTCCTCACTGCGCCGCTCATTTATCTCTTGTTCAACTACACCAACATTCCCGGCTATTGGGCGGCCATCCTGGCTTACGCTCTTCCTCACCTCATACTCTCCAACGTCACCAACTCGCGCATTCAGGGCGAACACCGGTATTCCTTCTGGAACGAGATCTACGAAACCGTGCTCTCGCCCTACATTCTGCTGCCCACCATGATGGCGCTCATCAGTCCCCGGCTGGGCAAGTTCAACGTCACGTCCAAAGGTGGCGTGGTCAAGCACACGTTTTTTGACTCGCGCATCGCCCAGCCGTTCCTGGTCATGCTCATCTTCAACATCGCCGGCCTTCTCGTCGCCATTCCGCGCTTCTTCATCTGGGACACCGCGCGCCGCGGCACGGTGCTGATGAATGTGATGTGGTGCTGCTTTAATGTGGTCATTCTCGGCGTCTGCACGGCGGTGGCGCGGGAGTTAAAGCAGCTTCGCACCACGGTTCGCATCAATGTCGTTACTCCGCTCGCCGTCAAGCTGCCGGATGGACGGTCGATCGCCGGTGAGACCGTGGACTTGTCCAACGGCGGCGCCGGCATCCGCCTCAGCGAGGCTCTCGATCTTGCCCCGGAAGCGCAGGTGAGTCTGGCTTTTCCGTTTCCGTCGGCGGCCACCGATCTGCGCGCTGCCGTTGTTTCCTTGGAGGGATCGGTGTTGCGCGTTCGTTTTGAAGATTTGTCGCTTGCCGAACAGGAAGTTCTCACCGTTGCGCTGTATTCCCGCGCCGACTCCTGGCTGGGCTGGGGCGAGGCGCGCGACACCGATAACGTGCTGCGCAGCCTGGCCCGCATCTTCCGGATCTCCATGCGCGGACTCAAAGCCACGTTCCTCGGCATCTTTAGCGGCCAGGACAAGTCAGCCCGCCAATCCAATTCGCTCTCCATCGTCCAGCCGGGGGTGATCCTGCTGCTGGCCGCGACGCTCGTGTGCGGAGGCTCCAGGGCGCTTGGACAATCGCCGCGTCCTTCCACCGCCCCTTTCAACTCTGCTAACTCCGCTAACCCCGCTAGCTCCGCCAACTCCGCTAACACCGCTGTTCCTCCAGGCCAATACCGTGACACCTTCACCCTCGCCGATGCAGGTTCGCCGCGGATCGAACTGCGCAGCATCGATAGGATGCACAATATCTACTTCACGCTGCCCCTTACCCACGTCGTGCGCAGCGCGAAGATTCATATGTACTACGCCTTTTCTCCCGCCCTCATCCCGCAACTGAGCCAGCTCAAGCTCATCCTGAACGGAACCCTCTTCGCCACCATCCAACCCGCTCCGGGACAGTTTGGCGGCTCCAACGGCAGTGACCAGGAGGCCGAATTCAATATCCCTCCCGAGCTGCTCGTCCATAACAATGCGCTGACCATCGAGTTCGTTGGCCACTACACCATGAGCTGCGAGGATCCCGCGAATTCGGCGCTGTGGGCCCGCGTTCACCGCAACACGTATCTCGATATTCAAGGCGACCTGCTGCCGCTTGCCGACGATTTGAAGCAACTGCCCACGCCGTTTGTCGATCCGGCCGTGATTCAACCCGTCAGTCTTCCGGTAGTTTTTCCCGCGCCCCCCTCCTACAAAGCGATTCAGGCTGCCGGCATTGTCGCCGGCTACTTCGGCATGATCTCGGAAAACCGGCCCGTACGCTTTCCCGTGCGCATCGGGGCCATTCCTCAGGGCAACGCAATTGTCATCGCCGAAAACCCCGCGAGCCTCCCGGCGAGCTTGAATCTTCCTGCCGCCGGCTCGCCAACCGTAGCCATGCGCACCAACCCCAACGATCCCTACGGCAAACTCCTGATCGTGACAGGCGCAAACGCCGATGACGCCGTCGTTGCGGCTCAGGCCATCGCGCTGCACGGCGACATGCTCGCCGGCGCTCTGACCACCATCGGGAACCTGAAGCTCCCCAACAAGCAGGCTCCCGACGCCGCGCCGCGCTGGGCGCGCACAGACCAGACCATTCCCCTGTGGGATTACGCCACCGCCGAACAGTTGCAAGGCGATGGAACGGCTCCGCTCAATGTTTACTTCCGCATTCCGCCCGATCTTTTTTACGACACCGGCGGGCCCAACACCAGGCTGCACCTCGTCTATCGTTACAACGCCATTCCCATCGGTCCCATCTCCAGCCTGCAGGTGCGCCTCAACGACGCGTTCCTTGATTCCACTCCGCTCATTCCCGGCCAGGAGATTTCCCGAACCACGCAGACCGACGTGCCCGCCCCTGTCGTGAACTTGCGTCCTTTCTCAAACACGCTGTCGTTCGATTTCACCTTCCAACTGGCCCGCAAACAAAACTGCTACGACACCACACCCATCAACCTGCAGGGCGCTATTCTGCGCGATTCCTACCTGGATTTGCGCGGCTATCCGCACTGGACGCCCCTGCCCAATCTCGAAATCTTCTCCAATGCCGGCTTTCCGTTCACGCGCATCGCAGACCTGAGCGAGACCACGGTGGTGCTACCGCCTACGCCTACCGAACAGGAGATCGAGACTTTCGTCACGCTGATGGGCCACTTCGGCCGCCAGACCGGATTTCCGGGTCTCCGCGTTACCGTCGCCGGTCCCGACGCCCTGCAAAGCGGCGCAGCCGCCGACTTCCTCATCATCGGAGCTGGTGACGATCAACCCGGCTTCGACAAGCTCGGAACCCATCTTCCCGTCTCCCTCGGCAGCGGGCAGATCCAGGTGCAGGATACGCAAGGCTTCTTTGTCCGTCTCCTCCACAACGCATGGTGGAAGCTGCGATCGAACGAGCACACCGAGTCCGGTGCCATGACCGCCGGCGGCACTCCCGATGCCGTCATCGAGGGCATCGAGTCTCCCTACGACCTGGGCGGCGGCCGCAGCATCGTCGCCATCCACCTCAAGGACGGAACCACCTTCGAGCCCTTCATGGACACTTTCCTCGACGTGCAGCAGTCCAGCGACATCTCCGGCTCCGTTTCCGTTCTCCACGGAACGCAATTTCAATCCTTCCGCGTCGGCGCCGAGGTCTATTATGTGGGAGCGCTGCCATGGTGGACGCAGTTAAGGCTGTGGGCTGCCGAATATCCATGGCTGATTGCGGTGGTGGTCGTCGTTCTGGCGTTTCTGCTGGCCATCTGGACCCGGCAATGGCTGCGGGCCAGGGCCAGAGCGCGTCTGACTTTGTTTGAAGAGTAGGGCGTGTTTCAAAAATCTGTCTTGTGTGAGAGCACGACCTTACAGCGTGCTGAAACTGTCTGGCAAAAGGTTGTCTTGTAATAAGGGCACGAGCGGGGCACCCACCCAGTGGGTGGGTCGCGGGCCGCAGCCGCCTCCGTCTCAACTCCACGCGGTCAGAAACCTGAAAGCGGACATCTCCACTGCTGGAGTATCTCCGCAACGCAGCCCCCTGGGTAGAGAATATGAACGATGGGCCATTCGATATTCCGGCCAGGGAAGCGTTTTTCCCTGATCGTGGGTTTATGGATGCTTTTGGGGACCGGCGGTTGCAAGCAGGCCCCCTGGCAGCTTTGGCGCTCCTATTCGGCGCATTTCATTGACCCGCAAAGCGGCAGAGTCTTTGACCCCAGCGGAGATCGGCACACAACCTCTGAAGGGCAGGCATATGCCCTGTTCTTTGCCCTGGTTGGCAACGATCGCGCCACGTTTGATCGTGTTCTCGCCTGGACCCAAACGAATCTGGCCAGTGGCGATCTTTCCACTCACCTTCCGGCGTGGCTGTGGGGAAAAAACAAGGACGGCCAATGGAAAGTTCTCGACGCCAACTCCGCCTCCGACGCCGATGTCTGGATGGCTTACTCGCTCATCGAGGCAGGCCGCCTTTGGAACTCTCCCAGCGACACGCGCCTCGGCCGCGCCGTGATGGCCTCGATCGCCAAAAACGAAGTCGTCAATCTGCCGGGATTCGGCCTTATGCTGCTTCCCGGCCCCACTGGTTTTCAACACGGCAACACGTGGATTCTCAATCCCAGCTATCTGCCGCCGTTTCTCTTCGAGCGCCTTGCATCCCTCGATCCCTCCGGTCCGTGGCGCGAGATCGCTCGCAATATCCCCAGGCTGCTCGAGCAGAGTGCCCGCCACGGCTACGCGATGGATTGGGTCGAGTACGTTCCAGCAGACGGCTTCTATCCGGCGGCCGCTCCCGCCTCGCCGGGCCCAGGCAGCGGCGGCGACGACCCGGTCGGCAGTTATGACGCCATCCGCGTGTACCTCTGGGCCGGCATGACAAACCCGGACGATGCCATGCGCGGGGCAATCCTCAATGCCGTGCCGGCCATGAGCGTCTGGCTTGCGAATCACGGCGCCCCTCCCGAAAAAGTCAGCCAGGACGGAATCCCTGTGCAAAACGAGGGACCAATTGGCTTCTCCGCGGCCGTCCTGCCCTACCTCCGCGCCTTTCCCGATCTCTCCAGGGCCAGCGCCCGGCAGATGATTCGCCTCAGTGCGCAAAAGGATGCAACATCGGGATTGTATGGTAAAGACAAAGCGTATTACGATCAGTGTCTTGCCCTATTCGCTACTGGATTTCTCGACGCCAGATTCCGGTTTGGCTCCAGGGGCGAACTAAACGTAGAATGGATGCGCCAATGAGGGTGGGCTGGGGAGCTTGGAAAGCGAGTTGGATCGTAGCGGGCTGCCTGTTGCTGACGCTCCCGATAGCTCGCGCTCAAAATAGTTCCGTCGCCAACTCTGCTAATGCCGCCCGCGCGAGCTTGGTGGAAAAGGCCCGCGCCCTCGAGGCTCGTGGACGGCCCGACATGGCCATCCAGTTGTGGCAGCAGATTCTGCTCTCAACCCCTGAAAACACCGAAGCGATCACCGGTCTGGCCAGGGATTACAAGTTGATTGGCTCTTTAGATCAGGCCAATCAAGCCCTCGATCGCTTGCGCAAAATCAGCCCCAACGATCCCGAGATCGCCAAAATCGAGGCCATGTCGAGCACCAGCGCCGAAAGCGAGCAGCTTCGCCATGCGGGAGAGTTCACGCGGCAAGGCCGCAACGACGACGCCATGCGCATCTATCGCCAGCTTTACGGCGATCAACCGCCCAATGGCGACATTGCATTGGCCTATTATCAAACTCTCTACGGCACCGCAAATGGCAAGCAGGCGGCCATTGACGGAATGCGCGCGTTGGTAGACCGCAATCCAGGCGATCCGCGCTACGCCATCGCTCTGGGCGCCATGCTCACGTATGAGCAGCGCACTCGCGCCGAAGGCATTCGCATTCTCCAGGCGCATCCCAAAGATCCCGCTGCCCAGGCCGCTTTGCGCCAGGCGCTCATTTGGGACTCCGCAAATCCCGCTTCGGCTGCCGGGCTGCGCGAGTATCTTAAAACGCATCCCCAGGACACCGAAGTCGCCACGCTTCTCAAGGGGAACGAAGCCAGGCTGGCGCAAATGAACTCCGGCATTGCGCGCACTCCCGCCGAGCGCGCGGCCTTCGCGGCGCTCAACGCGCGCCGTCTCGACGAAGCCGACAAGCGCTTCACCGAGCTGCTCCAGCAGGAGCCGAACAACGGACGCGTCGAGGCGGGCATGGGCTTCCTGCGCATGCGGCAGCAGAACTTCGGCGACGCCATCGGTTACTTCACACAGGCTGAGCAACACGGATACAAGGCAGAAACCGTCGAGAATGCGCTGGCGGCTTCGCGCTTCTGGCAGACCATGGGCGAGGCGGAGCAGGCTTTCGGCCAAAATCAGCTCGACGTTGCCGCGGTCAGGTACCGCGCTGCGCTCGACATGAATCCGCGCAGCCCCGAAGCTCTGAACGGTCTCGCCGGCGTCTACATCAGGCAGCAGCAATACACGGCAGGCGCCGGCGTCTATGAACAGCTCCTCCGCCTCCAGCCCCGCTCGTCCGACGGCTGGCGCGGTTTGTTCCTCGCCTGCGCGCGAGCCAGTCAGAATGACAAGGCTCTTGCTGTCGCAGAGCGCTTCCCGGCGAGCGTCCGTGCGTCGCTCAACAAAGATCCGGAGGTCTTGCGCACGCTGGCCGCCATCTACCAGGCTCAGGGCCGTACTGCCGATGCCGGGCGCGTTCTTGCTTTGGCGCTAGAGCTGCCTTTTCCCGATAACGGCAGCGCCCTCAAACTCGACACCAAGATGCAATATGCCGGCATTCTGATGGATGCCAAACGTTTTCCTCAGGCTGCCGCGCTTTACTCACAGGTTGTCGCTGCGGATGCCACGAACGTTTCGGCCTGGATGGGCCTCGTCAGCGCCCATCATGAGCTGGGCCAGGATGCGCAAGCCATCGGCGACGTGCAAAGGATGCCACCGGCCACTTACGAAACGGCATTGGGCGACGCCGCCTTTCTCTCCGAGCTGGGCGGGATCTATCAGCAGGCCCATCAGTATGACGTCGCCCAGGGCATGTTGGAGCGTGCGCAGAAACTCGAGCTCGCTGCGGGCCATCAGCCCAGCGTCTCTCTTCAATTGCAACTAGCCGCTATCTACATGCTGCGCAACAATACCGATCAGGCCTACACCATCTACCGGCTAATGCTTGCCAGCCATCCAGACAACGCCACCGCCTGGAAAGGCCTCATCGGCGCATTAGCCGCCACCAACCGCAGCGCCCAGGCGCTTGAGGAGATCGCGCAGATTCCCGCGCCGGTACGCAAGCAGCTTGAAGCCGATATTGATTTTGTTCAAACCGAGGCCAGCCTTTACGCTGCCGCCGGCGACGCCAACACCGCGCTCCGCTACATGGACCGCGTGCAGGCGTACTACGCCCGGCTCCGGCAGCAACCGCCTCCGGACGTCGACATCCAGAACGCCTGGCTGCTCTACAACATCGGCAACGACCGCGAGCTTTATGCCGCGCTCATGCGCATCGGCGGCCGCACGGACCTCACCATCCCGCAGCGCGAGATGGCGCAGAACATCTGGGCCAACTGGAGCGTGCGCCGCGCCGCCGCGGCCATGGACAACGGCAACGCGCAACACGCGGTTGACATTCTCGACGCCGCATCGCTGGCCTTCCCCAACAACCTGACCGTGCGCAAGGCGGTTGCCGGCGGCTATGCGCGCGTGGGCCGCGCCAGGGAGGCGCTGGCGATCTACAAAACCGTCCCCATGCAGGACGCCTCCGCGGGCGACTTTGAAGGCGCCATTGGAGCGGCGCTTGCCGCCAACGACAAGAACCAGGCCGAGCTGTGGCTGCGCCTGGCCCTCGCGCGCTTTCCGCACGATCCCGCCGTTCTCTCTCTCGCCGCGCGCTACGAGCAGGCTTTGGGCGACAACCAGCGCGCGGCCGAATATTACCGCGCTTCCATCGCCGCCATGCCCGCCGCTTCGCCCGTCGATCGGCTTGCCCATCAGCTTGTCTACCCCGAGCAGGATCTCAAGGTGCATCGCGCCGTCACCGCGGCCGACCTGCAGCGTCTCCTCAATCCCGACTACGAGCCCTTCGCCAAAACCACCAAACTGCCGCCTTTGCCTGCTTATGGCCCCGATCCTTATGACGGCAGAACCCCCATCGTGCTCCCGCAGGCGCAGCCGTCGCAGCAAACTTCGCCTGCAGACAGCACGGCGCCCGATACGCACGATCTGCCGCTGCCGCCCGTCCCGCAATCTTCCCTCGATCCCGGTCCCTCGCGGCACGCGCCGGATCGCCTTGCGGAGAAAGCAGAAATTTTGAAAGGGCGCGACGGGGCGCCCTCTGGGTCGCGTTCCGAAAATGCTGGGAGAAAAGACGGGGCTTTAACCCTTGAGGGGAATTTTCCTCGCGTATCGCACGCCGCTTCCCAACCGCATCTCGTTCTGGCCTCATGGACAATCGCCAGGCCCTCCTTTAGCGGACAGCCCCGCGCGTTTCGCTTCGGAATCGCCCGCCCTGCCGCGATGCAAGCCTCCAGCGAACCCTCCAGCCAGGCCGGGATCACCCTCAATCCTCCGCGCTCGCTTGCCTCTGACGACTGGAAGGGCCTGGTTTTCTCGCTGATGGCCGCCAATCGCAATGCCGAGGCGCTTGAGGAGCTCAACAAGATTCCCATACCTGTGCGCAGCCTGCTCGAAACCGACATCGAGTGGGTGCAGGGCGTTGCCGGCCTCTACGTTGCCGTCGGCGACGCGCCGGATGCGAACTACTACATCAAGCGCGTCGAAAATTACTACCTGCTGCACCGCGCCCTGGCGCCCGCGAGCCTCGAAGTGCAGCATGCCTGGCTCCTCTACAACGTCAAGAACGATGCCGCGCTCTATCCCATTCTCACGCGCCTCGATGCGCGCCAGGACCTGAGCGCCGGCCAGCGCCAGCAGGTTCAGTCGCTCTGGGCCGACTGGGCCATCCGCCGCGCGAACCAGGCCATGGACAGCGGCAATTTGCTGCGCGGCGTCGAGATTCTCCAGGCCGCCTCGCAAGACTTCCCCGACAACCTGAGCGTGCGCTTCGCGGCCGCCGCCGCCTATGCGCGCATTGGCCGTGCGCAGGACGCTCTCGCCCTTTACAAGTCCATCCCCATGAGCAACGCCGGTTCCGGCGAGTTTCAGGGCGCCATCGGTGCGGCCCTCGCCGCCAAAGACATGGCCCAGGCGGAGATCTGGCTTCGCGTTGCCCTGAACCGCTTTCCCAGCGATCCGAACGTTCTGGGGCTTGCCGCTCGCTTTGAGCAGGCCCGCGGCAATAACGTGCGCGCCGGCGAATTCTGGCGCGCTGCCCTGGCGGCGATTCCTCCCGGATCGGCGATGAACAGCCAGGAGAGCGGGTTCGACGTGGCCACGGGTCTCTCTTCCGCGCCCGGCCCCGGTGAAACCAGGCGTCTGCTCGATCCTCGCCTCGATGCCCATCCATCGGCTGAAGAGATCGCGCCCCTGCCTTCGTTTAAGCCGCAAACTCCCGCGCCGGCACCGATTGAAACCTTGCCGCCGGCGGCTACTGGGCAGCCGCAGATCTCGGCGCCATCCAGGAATCCCCTGCCGCTTCCATACATGGGCTCGAATCCCGATTACGCGCCCTCGGAGCAGGGAACTGCGCCCGTCTATGCTCCGCACGGCGCCAGCCGGAACACCGCGCCCACCGCGCCGGTTTTTGTTGAGCCAGGCACGGCACAACAGGCGCTCATCCAGCCCGCGGCAAATGGCGCATCTTCCGGGCCCCTACCATCGCCTGCTCCGCTTACTGGAAGAGTGCATCTGCCGCCTTCGGAAGAAAACATCGATTCCACAGGTCCCGCTGAAACGGAGAACCCCGGCGTCTACAACGTGGCGCAATACACGCCCTCCGCGCAGGATGCGGCCTCCGGCGCATTCTCCGCGCCCCAGCAACAGCAGCCGCCGCCCGCCGCCACACCCACAACCACAACCACGCCCGCAAAGCCGAAGGCTGGCTCAACCGCACGCAAGCCCAAGCCCAGGCAAACCAGGAAGCCGTCCCAGCAGACGAATCAGCAGCCCGTCCAGACCCTGGGCAACGCTCCCATCGCCGGCAATCCACCCGGGAGCGCGGCTCCCTCCGGCGAAGCCGCGCCGCCGGCTCTGCAACAGACAGAGGCGCCCCAGGAGACTCCCGCCGGGACCACCACCGGCACCGGACTCTCCGACGAGCAACTTGAGCAGCGCAATTTGCCGCCGCTGCGTGGCCCGTGGGTCCGCATCCAGCGCCAGGCCAATCCGCCCAGCCCGCGCGAGCTCGCTGAGCAGCAGCTCCAGGCCATTGAGAGCGGATACAGCGGATGGCTCGGCGGCACATCGCTGGTGAACTATCGCAACGGCGATCCGGGCTACAGCCAGTTGGCCGCCATCGAGTCTCCATTCGAGGCCTCTGCCCCGCTCGGCCATGGCGCGCGCATCACCGCCATCGCCAAGCCTGTCTTTCTCGATTCGGGCCAGGCCACCGGCGCCGCCAACCTCTCCCTCCTAGAATTTCAATCCGGCACAAGCTGCCTCGTCACCATTCCCGAGCCCATCGGCACCTACGCCGCTTCCCAGAACGCCACGCCCTGCACTTCGCCTTCGCTGGGCACGCTCACGCCGCCCGCTCAGCAAAACTCCTTCGGCCTGGGCGGGGAGTTGCAGCTTGCCTTCCCGCATCTGACCATCGCCGGCGGCTACACTCCAGCCGACTTCCTCGTCTCCACCTTCACCGCCCGCTTCCAGTGGCAGCCCGGCAACGGCCCCGTCACCTTCAGCCTCGTGCGCGACTCCGAGAAGGATTCCCAGCTCTCGTATGCCGGCCTTCGCGATCCCGCCGGAAACACGCTCAGCACGCTCGGCCAGATCTGGGGCGGAGTCATCTCCAATCAGGGCCTCGTTCAGGTCGCGCACGGCGATGCGGAGTCCGGCTTCTACTTCGCCGCCGGCGGCCAGTACCTCACCGGCTACAACGTGGAGCACAATACGCGCGTCGACGGAGACGGCGGCGCCTGGTGGCGCGTGTTCGCATCGCCGGAGTTCGGCAACCTGAACGTCGGCGCCAACTTCTTCGCCATGCACTATGCCAACAACCAGAACGCCTTCACCCACGGCATGGGCGGCTATTTCAGCCCGCAAGCCTACTTCCTCGGCAATGTCCCCTTCAGTTGGGCCGGCCACTACGAGACCCGCTGGCACTACAACATCGTCGGCGCTCTCGGCGTGCAGGCCTTTCAGGAAGACTCCACGCCTCTCTGGCCCCTCACCGGCGACAAGCCGCTCGAAACCAGCCAGAACAATCCCATGCTGCCCGCCGTCACCAGCGTCAGCGCCAACTACGATTTCCATAGCCAGGTGGCCTACCAGATCGGCCCGCACTGGTTCGCCGGCGCCTACCTCGCCGCCAACAATACCCGCAACTACTCCTATTCCTCCGTCGGATTCTTCGTCCGCTTCATGTTCCGCGAGCAGCCCTCTGCCGCCGCCGCTCCCACCGGCCTCTTTCCCGCCGACGGCCCGCGTCCCTTTACCGTCCCGTAATCCAGTTTCGAGCGTTCGTCGCTCCCTTGCAGGGTTTCCCATTCAAGCTGGGTTGGGCGGGAAACCTCGATTCCCCCTCCCACCGCTGTCATCTTGAGCGAAGGCCGCTCGCCGCGGCGAGCGACCGGAGCCGAAAGATCTGCGGTTGCTTTTCCTCGCGCCCGTTGTCTCGCTTTCTCGTTCTCCCGTTCCTTTGTTCTTTGTTTCCCCGTTCCCTTGTTCCTTGCCTTCGTTCACACGTCACGGGAGTATGATTGCAGAACTAACGCATCGAAAGGAGATTGCGCTATGAGAGCCGATCGTTGGCTGATTGTCTCATTTGTTTCTCTCGTCACAGGCTTGTGGCTCCTCTTTGCCTGGTGCCACGGTTCCGTGGGCCTCAGTTTCGCCTATCCGTTGTCCGGGACGAAGCTCACGATTGACACCACAAGCACCGGAGGTGTCGTACTGATCGGCATTCCTCTCGTGATCCTCGGCGTGCTGCTCCTGCTCATCGCTTTCTTCGCTTCTCTTGTCGCTCAGTTCCGCTGGTCCCGCCCCGCGCCGAAAAAGGGCGAAGTCACACCCCCCAACCCTCCTTCTTCCGCGCCGTAGGCGCAGCGATTGCTAGCCCCGCGCTTCAGCGTGGGGAATGCAAAATCACTGATAACCCGGAGTCCCGTAGGGACGGTGCTCGGGCAACAAATCGGTTGACGCACAGCTGTCACCAGAATTTGATGCGCGAGAAGTTAAATGCTGTGGAAGCTTGATCCGGGCAATTACATTCTTGCGGCGCGAGCGCAGAGGGGCGGACAATAAGCCATGCGAAAAAAGGTCCTAGTCAGCAACCCAGGAATCGAGCCTAAGCCTCGGACGAAGCATGCTGTCTGGAATGCGGGGCTCTATTTGACTTCTTTTGTTTTTGCGGGGGTTTTGATTCTATGGGGACGTTTACTTGCCCCTTGGATGGTCATCGCGGGTGCAGCTGTTGTTCTTGCGCTTTTTGTGTGGGCAGGATACCTGCATATAGAAGAGTACGGAGGCCTAGCAGAATATATTCGTGGGCATCTTTGGGGATCAATTTCACTCATTGTACTTTTCTGTTGCGTGATTCTCGGAACCGGAATATATCTCGCAATGCGTCCTGCGCGCTCGGTAGCAACAGCGCCACAGCCTGCGCCAACTCCAGCGCAAAGTTCCCCGCCCCAATCGTCACCTCAGCAGACTCCAAAGCAGTCGCCGCCCGCACCACATAAGCAGAAAGCCTCGGCAGCACCGCCACCTCCTACGGCTGTCCCAACAAGTTCACCCACAACTGAACCTGTGCCAACAACCGCACAGCCGACTTATGGATCACAGACCTGCGTGGGGAGTGCGTGCGCTCAAGGTCCTGGGAGTCAGGCAACATTAAATCAGTTTGGGCCACAGAAACTGGTTATGACCGATGCTCAAGCGGAAACCATTAAAGAGGCGATGAGTCCTTTCGCTGGAATTAAGGTGAATGTCTCGATAAGCCTTTCAGAGCCAGATTCGGCTGATTTTGGGCACCAGTTGGTTGCAGCCCTAAACGGTGCTGGGATGGACGTAAAAGAGAGCGATGCATACATGCTGGTCATAGCTGGTCAACCAGCTACCGGCATTTCATTCTATTTCAGCGAAGATCGCCGCGACGTCGCTGAAAGGTTAGCCGGTACGATGCGGCAACTCGGTATAGCGAATGCGCCGATTCCGGCTCAAATAACTTCAGGAGGGCCAGCGCAGCTAGGAATTGTTATCCAACCCAACAGATAGCGAGATCGCAAGAATGAAACACGAATACCACGAAGGGCCGAAGGCTGGCGAGAACTTTGAAAGACTGGCGCGGGCTGTTCTTCGGGATCCGAAGGTTACGGTGCCGAAGAAACAGCCCAAGGCAAAGCCTACCGCCGCAGATGACGTCGCGCCGTCAAGCGCCATTTCGTCCGTTCCACGCGCAACCCCCTGAAAACACTCCGCAAAAATCCTTCTCCAACTTTGCCGATTATTTCCCGCTCTCGGCGCATACTCTTTCCATAAGCGTTCAACCAGGTCTCCCTCGCCGACTACCGGATACTGGCTACCGGCTGACCACTGACCACTGCCCGTAACTCCTTTGCGGAGACACATCTGCGGGTAAGTTCCTTGGAATCAGACGGGTAGCGCACCTTACTTGCGCCAACCATCTGATTCCAAAGCAGTTATTTTCAGACGCCGGGGGAGGCACCCCCCGTTACCGATGAGTAACAACATCGCCCCGAGGCCGTTCCGCCTCTGGTTGAATTGAGATTTTCTATTCCAGCGCGGCATATTCTCTATTTTATTTAGTTCTACTCTTGACATTATTAATATTATTGAGTACAGTCGGAAATATCGTTAAGCAATGCGAGTCGCCGAATGGCCGCTGAACCCAAACCCGCTTCCGACTGGCAAGACCTGCTCCGCATGGCACAAGGTTCGCCGCTCGTCATCGAGCGGGTCCGCATCCCCGAGAAGCAACTCGCCATCGAAGGCCAGTTCACCGTGCCCGAGCTGGCCCGGCTCAGCCTCGAGGACCAGGTCTTCGTCGTCGCCTTCCTCCGCTCCCACGGCACCATCAAGGAGATGGAGCAGACCTTCGGCGTGAGCTACCCGACCATCAAAGCGCGCCTGAACCGCATCTCCAGCCTGCTTGAGTTTGTCGAAATCAACCCGTCTCCAACTCCCGCCGAGGTGCTCGACCGCCTGAACGCCGGCGACATCTCCGCCGCCGACGCCATCCGCGAACTGGAGGCCATGAAATGACTCCGAATATCGCAGTCCTCCAGATCGAAGGTCCGCATTTCCACATGCCCCGGCTCTGGCTGCCGATTTTTTTGCTCTGGATTCCGCTCATCCTGCTTTCGCCGTTCCTCTTTCTCGTCATCTTTGGCCTTTGCCTGGCCGGCCGCGTCAGTCCCTGGCGCGCCATCGCCGTTTTCTGGGCCATCGTCTGCAGCCTGCCGGGAACGCACGTACGCGTCAGCACGCAGAACAGCCAGGTTCTGGTTCGCATCTTATGACCACCGTTCGAGAAGCTGCGCCGCCTTTCAACGCAAGCCGAACGAAGCTATCTGATTCAGGAGAACTTCAATGAACGAAAATCGCCGTCAAATCCTGGAAATGCTCGCCGCGGGCAAGATCACCGCGGACGAGGCCGAGCGCCTGATCTCCGCGCTTGAGCCGGAGCCTGCCGCAACTGTCGGCGAGTTTAGCGGCCGTATCGCCGGCTCAAACGGTGGGAAAGAAGCAACCGTGAAGACGCGCGCCAAGTATCTGCGGGTTTTGGTCGAGGCCGACGAAACCATGACCGGCATTAAGGGTCCGACGACCGTCAACGTCCGCGTGCCTATGCAGTTGCTGCGCGCCGGCGTCCGTCTGGCCAGTCTCATTCCCGCGCAGGCGCACCAGCAGTTGGATGAAGCGCTGAGCCGCCACGGCGTTCCTCTCACCCTGTCGCAAATCAAGCCGGAGAACCTCGAAGAATTGATCGACCACCTCGAAGATCTCACCGTCGATGTCGACAGCAAGGAAGGGAACGCCACGAAGGTGCGCGTCTTCTGCGAGTAGTTTCGCGGAATTGCGTTACATGCGCCGCAGCGGCTTCTGCATCGGCACCACCTGCACCGTCACGTCGCGCACTTCCGAGAGGAACCGGTTCAGCACCGATCCGCGCCACAAAATGTCCCAACGGGACCGCGCCGACTGCCCAAAGACCACGTGCGAGATGTTCTCCTGCTGGGCAAAGTGGATGAGCGCGTCGGAAACGTTGCGTTCGGTGAGCGTGACCACCTGAGCGCCCAAATCGCGGGCCATGCGCTGATACTCCTCGACCCGGTGGTAGGCTTCGGGGTCGCTGTGGCCTTTATCGTCGGGGCGGGCGACGTAAACGGCATACCAGTTGCTCGCCAAACGGCCGGCAATGCGCGCGCCCACGCGCAACAGCCTCTCCGTGCCCGGTCTTGTGCTTAGGCAAACCATTACCTTTTCCGGGATGGGCGCCTGTTCCAGCCCTTGCGTGCGGCGGTACTCGGCGGCGCGGTTGCCTACCTGTTCCGCCGTGGTGCGTAACGAAAGCTCGCGCAGCATATTCAGGTTGCCCTTGCGGAAGAAGTTGGCCAGTGACTGCTCGACTTTCTCCGGCGCGTAGATCTTCCCCTGCCGCAGGCGGTTCCGCAGCTCGTCCACAGTGAGGTCAATGTTGACCACCTCGTCGGCGCGCTTGAAGAAGCTGTCGGGGACGGTCTCGCGGATGGTGGTGTTCGCGGAACGGTTGACGGCGTCGTTGAGCGTTTCCAGATGCTGGATGTTAACGGCTGTCATTACGTTGATGCCGCCCTCGAGCAACTCCAGCACATCTTCATACCGCTTGCGATTCTTGCTGCCAGGAACGTTGGTGTGGGCGAGCTCATCCACAATTACCGTTTGCGGATGGCGGGCCAGAATTGCGTCCACGTCCATCTCTTTCAGATTCACGCCGCGATAGGGAATGACTTTCAGCGGCACGATCTCCAGGTCGCGAATGCGGGCCTCGGTCTCCTTTCGTCCGTGCGGCTCCACCAGGCCGATCGCCACGTCCACGCCCTGCTGATGCTTCATCAGGTAGGCATCGTTGAGCATGACGTAGGTCTTGCCGACGCCGGGCGCCGCGCCGATGTAAATGCGCAGCTTCGCGGGTTCCTGGACCTTTTCGAGTTTGATCTCGGGCATCGCTCAGCCCACCTCGACAGAATGCTGTACTTCGCGCGCAACAGCCACGGGAATCATGAAACGAAACGTTGCTCCATGCCCCAGCCGGCTTTCGACAGCGATCTGCCCGCCCAGCGACTCCACCAGCCGCCGGACGAGCGCCAAGCCCAGCCCTGTGCCCTGCTCGGAAAATGGATTGAAACGGTCGAAGATCGAGCTCAACCGTTCCGCCTCGATGCCGCGGCCCGTGTCGCGTATGCTGAACTGCACAAAGTTCTTGATCTCCTCTGCCGCGAGAAGAATCTCGCCATGTTCCGGTGTGTACTTGAGCGCGTTCGACAGCAGGTTGTCTAGAATCGATCGCAAGGCGCGGCGGTCGGCCAGCACGGCAGCAAGGTCAGCATAGGCGTGCACCTCCAGCCGGATGTGCTTTTTCGCCGCTTCGTCGCAGCAGCGGTCGCGCGCCTCGTTCAGTGCTTGCAAAGGAAGAATTCTCTCCAGTTTCAGCTCGCGCTTGCCGGTATCCAGCTCCGCCACCTCGATCAAGTCGCTCATCAGATCGTCCAGTTGCTCCGCCTCTTTGCTCACCGAAGCCACCAGTTCGTTCTGTAACGGCGTCATTTCTCCGCTGAAGCCTTGGGCCAGCGCGTAGAGCCCGCGCCGTAATAGCAACAGCGGGTCATGCAGCTTTTTGCTGGCCACGGCAATGAACTGCGTCTTAAAGCGGTCGGTATCCTTCAGGCTGGTTACGTCTTCAAGGGTCGTCACAGCACCCAGCAGCCTTCCGTCGGTGTCGCGCATGGGGGTCGTGCGCAGGCGGTAACTGCGCTCTTGCTTGCCGATCCGCATCGGTAACATCGACGCTTCGCCCTCGGTGGCCACCGCCTTCTGCATCGATACGGCGTCCCGGATAGCGCTCAGAATCTTCTCTCCTCCAGGTGTATTCGCCAGCGCCATGCGGTCGCCCGCGGCCTCGCCCAGCAATTCGGCCGCGGCCTGATTCACTTTGAGCACGTGCCCCTTGCCGTCAGTCACGATGATGGGTTCGAAGATGGATTGCAGCACCGCGTCGGAGAGCTGGAACTCCATCTGCCGCCGTCCAGCCTCGGTATCGCGCAGCTCGCGCAGCCGCACCGCAATCCGGCTCAACTCGCTGGCGATTACGCCAAAACTGTCCCGGCTGCTCCACTCCACGCGGTGTTCCAGATTGCCCTGGGCGATCCGATGCGCATCGCGCGCCAACGTGTAAATTGGCGTCAGCACGAAGTAGATGGTCGCGGCCGCAATGATCGACGCGGCTACAACCACTGCGTAGGCCAGATGCAGTTGCCCGGCTGCCGCCAGCGCTCTGTGCGTAATAACCACAAGACCTGCGGTCAGGCAGCCGAGGAGCACACAGCCGAGAATCAACCGCTGGGTCAGATTTAGCATGGTCAGTATCCGAGCCGGAGAATAGCGACTATCTCATTCTCGCGGATGAGGCCGCAACCTGCAAAGCCGGCGTTTCAGGCGGTGTACCGTAAGGTTAAGGAATCTGGCAAACCGCCAGCCGCGCGTTGTGCCATCGGCAGACGAGACCAGCCGGTTGCGGATAGGAAACCAGCACCCAATCGACGCCGAACATAGCTTCGAGTCGCTCGAAGTCGGCTAGCTTGAAGTTGCACCAGCCCTCTTCTGCCGTTACCTGGCGCTCCCAAACTGTACCTAACTCGGGCACCTGGGTCACCACAGCCGCATCCTTCACTGCATCGGCCAGTTGGCTGCGCTCGGCCAATGCGCGAAAGCCGTGGTAATCCTCGCCAGGAGCTTCCATGTAGTACGGATCCAGCGCAAAATAAGCGTTCTCCGGCGTATTGGCGCGGATCCAAGCGAAGGCCTGCAGCCAGGGATTGGCCGGTTGGCGGCCCGGCAACTCCAAATGCTGGCTGCCGGCAAATTCGGCCCCTTGCCAAGCAAACATGCAGCCGTTTGCCACAAGCACAAACGCGGCCCAGCGCCACGCGTTCTGCTTGAACACGAATTTTCCCAGCAGGCACCCGGCCGTCAGCATAAAGAGGAAGTACAGCAGGTGAAGATAACGCATGGGCTGTAATGGCGTCAGCCTTACCAACAAGGGGGAACAGAGCATAGCCATGGCGAGTATCTGATGAAAGACTCCGTAGAAAAACACGGCTGCGGCAAAACGGGCGAGCAGGGGTTCTCCGCGTTTACGCGCCATGCGCCAGAGCAGCCAGAAGAGGCAGAGCGGCGCCAGGGCGCCCACCCATTCGTACCAGGTCCATTGGAAGAGATAGTAGTAGGTGCGTGTGTCCAGGGCCTTGCGCCATGCCGAATTGGCCGGCTCGAAGACCCAACCTAAGGGCATGAACACGGCCATCGAATTCCGCCATGCACGGACCCGGGCACGCACTGAGTCGAGCAAAGTCACGGTAAGAAAGAAGCAAAACGAAATGCCCATGGCGGCCATCAGCGGATGCAGTAAAAACGCTACAAGCAGCAATGGCACGGCCTGCCAGGGCTTTTCATTCAAGATCCGCGAGATGGCCAGCAGGATCAAGGCCGTAACCAGGTTGCGCGGATGTAGATGCTGATCCACCATGTAAAGCGCGGTTCCAGACACCGGAAGGGTGAACATGGCGGCGACCAGCACAAGACCGCCCCAGCGGGCGCACTCCTCGGCAAACAACCGGTTCGCGATCTTCTTTACCGCCCAGAGAATCAGGAACAGCGCGACCAGTTGCCAGAACAACTCTGCCCATGCCAGCGGCATCCGCGTCCAGCGGACAAAGTGCGCCATCCATCCGTCGAACAGTGTCGCTTCCATTTGCAGCCGGAAGAAGTTGGCGTTGTAAGGGAAGAGTGACGAATTAAGGTCGGCTTTGACAGCGGCCAGGTAGATTCCATCGTCCTCAAGGCCGGGGTGGTAGCCCATCACCAGAAAGCCCAGCACGGTAAAAAACAGAACGCCCAGTATCTCGAAAGGCGAGCGCTTGGATTTCAAGTGGGGATTTCCGGCCTCTTCCACAACAGGTGCAACGCAACACGCCACATTGCATAGCATAACGCCCGGCAGCGGCCTGCGCCCGCTCCTAGGCCACGCGGTGGCTGGCCCAACTCTAGCGGCGCCTGTTGCTCTGCCGATCGCGTTCGCGCCGGCCTACATCGCCGGCAACAGCATACGCAGCAGCAGAAATGCGCCCACTCCTGCAAAAAACACCAGCGCCATCCGGATGCCCGGCTCACGGTTCACCTCGGGCACCAGGTCCGTTGCCCCAACATAGATCGCAACACCCGCCGAGATCGGCAATCCAAACGGAACCCAACTCGGCACGAGCTGAATCACCAGCACGCCCGCGATCGTGGCGCCGGCCAGCGCCACTGCCGACCAGAAGGCCGTCGCCCGGCTCCGCCCGCTGGCCATCATTACGCTGGCCATGGTGAATCCCTCCGGCGCTTTGTGCAGCAGAATAGCGAAAAAGATCAGCCAGCCCAGCCAGTTGGAAAGCGCAAATCCAGACCCGATGGCAACGCCATCGAAGAGCGCATGCACACTCAGGCCGCCCAGCACCGAGTAGCCAGTGCGCTGGGAAACAAACTCGCCGGCGTGTGTTTCCTCGCCAAAGTGAAAATGGGCGTTGATGGTGTGCTCGAGCAGATGGATGACGCAATAGCCGGCCATGATCAGCACCGGCCCTAGTCGCGCATTCAAGCGCAGGCTCTCGGGCGTCATCTCCAGCAACGCCGTGGCCATCAGGAATCCTGCTCCCAGCGCGACAAAGTAGCGCAGATAACGATCCACTCCGCGCGCGCGCACCAGCACCAACCCGCCGGCCACGTCGGCCAGAGCGGCAATCGCGCCGAGAATGAGTGAAGTTCTTAACATTCTTTCGTCGGCCACCATCGCATAAAAGCTGTCATTGAGCTGGAGCCAGAACCTGAAACAACGCAGCTAAAAGCTAATGGCTGATAGCTGAAAGCTGCTCTTTTACCCGCTGTGCCGGATATGCAGCACATCGCCGTCGTGCACCACGTATTCCTTGCCCTCCAGGCGCAGCGTGCCTTTGGCGCGCGCTGCGGCCTCGGAGCCGGCGGCCAGCAGGTTGTCCCAGCGAATGGTTTCCGCGCGAATAAAGTGATGCTCCAGGTCAGAATGGATCGCCCCAGCGGCCTGTGGCGCCTTTGAGCCCACGGGTACCGTCCAGGCGCGGCATTCATCCTCGCCGGCGGTAAAGAAGCTGATCAATCCCAGCAGTTCGTAGCTTTTGCGAATGAGCCGCACGAGGCCACTCTCATGCAGGTCGTAGCTTTCCAGGAAATCCGCAGCCTCGGCGTCGTCCATCTCCGCCAGCTCCGCCTCCACCTTGCCGCAGATGGCCGTCGCGCCGGCATTGGGACGGTGCGCCAACGCATCCAGGTTATAGCGGCTTACGGCCGACTCCAGATCGGCGCCTAAGGTCGAACTCTCGCTGACATTCAGCACATAGAGAATTGGCTTTTGCGACAAAAACATGAAGCCGCGGATAAGCTTCTTCTCTTCCGCCGTCATCTCCAGCTCGCGCAGCGGAATTTCCTTCTCCAGTGACGCCTTCGACCGCAACAGCAAAGCCTGTTCGCGCTCCAGATCGCCGGTGCGCGCCTTGCGCAGATCCTTTTCTACGCGCTCCAGCCGCTTTTCCACCTGGCCCAGGTCGCTCACCATCAGGTCGAATTCGACGTTCTTCGCGTCGCCCAGCGGATCGAGCGGCCCTTCGTGCGCAACCGCTTCGTCGTCGAACACGCGCAGCACGTGGATCAGCGCATCCACATTGCGCAGATTCGTCAGATACTCCGTCTCCTTCAGCGCCTCCTGCCCAACCGCCGCCACGTCCACAAATTCCACATTGGCGAAGGTGGTCTTCTTCGGCGAGTAGAGCGCCGAGAGCTTCTCCAGCCGCTGGTCGGGAACGCGCGCCACGCCGATGTGCGCCTCGCGCGGATTCGCGTGTCCGTGCTCCTCAACCTTGGCCTTGGTCAAAATCTTGAACAGCGACGTCTTGCCTACCTGCGGCAGGCCGATAATGCCATTTTTCATAGTCGTTCCATCGTAACCCTTGCACAACAGGAACTGCGCGTCCGAGCCTCTACGATGATACAGGAAGCACTTACTCGCTATGGTGCGCGCATTGAACCGGATCGCGCTTCACGATCGCGTCGTCTCCGCTCTCGCCACCAACACCACCGTCGCCAGCCCCAGCAGCAGAATCGTCTCCTCCACAAACTCGCTGCGATGGTGCAGCTTGTTGAAGTGCGCTGTGAAGGGGTTCGTGGCATCAGCCGCGTCAATCGCGCCTCCCGCGGCAATGCGGTCGCGTTCCATGGCGGGAATGATGCCGAACTGCGAGTAGACCGTGCCGGCGATCATCAGCACCAAGAGAATCATGGGCGCCAGCACCGCCCGCGGCTTGTAGATGCCCCAGGCCGGGGCCAGAGCCATTACCGCCAACGCCACCATTCCCGAAACCAACCCCATCCCATGCAGAGTGCGGATCAACTGGCCAACGATCGTTCCGGCTGTATGGGTGTCGGGCCGAAGTGTAGTGAACGCGACGGCGGCAACGATAGGGAAGAAGATTTCCGATCCCAGCCAAACGATGAGGGATAAGGAAAGCAATGTGCGCAGTAAAGTCTTCATGCGTGAAGGATACAAGAACAGGGAACAGGGAGTAAGAAGTAGGGGAAACGCATCGGAGGTCAGAGGCCGAGTTTGCTCACTCACCTCTGACCCCCGACAACTGATCGCTGACCACTAGCTTTTCTTCAGCGCGCGCTTGAGTATCGTCTCCAGGGCCGCCTTTTGCTCGGCGTATTCGTTCGCAGTGAGGGTGCCGGCGATCTTCTCGCTTTCCAGCGCAAACAGCTCCTCTTTGAGCGTGTTCAGCACCGCGGTGTTCCTGGCCGCGTGCGATGCGGGCGTGGAGTAAGCCGGAGGAAACGGCGATGCGGCTGTGCCCGGAAGCGCAACCGTACCAGTTGCCGCCACGGCTCCCGCAGTCGCCGGTCTGCGCAGCAGAAACACTGCGAGGAATCCCAGAACGACTGCCATCAGAATGAGGAGCCACCATTTGAGGGTGACACCAAGGAACTGATGTTGGTCAAGCGGACCAGGCGTATTGATGGGCGCGCCAATGCCGCCGCCGGGTTGGTTCCCGGGAGCGCCCGCTTCCGGTCCGCCGTTATCGCCCTGTCCATTTTGGTCGTCGCGGGAGAACGATCCCGTGCCGGAGACCGCAAACTCGACTGCGCGTCCCGGAGCGACGTTCCGCGCCAGATACGTCTGCACGGTGGGGTCCTGCGGCGACGACTCGAATCCGGATCCGCTTCCGCCGTTAAATGTCATGGATTTGGGCAGCACCACCCAAACGGTATCGGCCGGCAGCGTGACCAGAGAATGAAAGCTATATTTCCCGCTGCCGTACGGCAATTGATATTGAACCTGGAATAGCGTGCCTTTGCCTCCCTCATCGGGCTGGATGGGGAAGTTGAACGAATAGTGGCCCTTCGGCCCGTCGGGATCGAGCTTCACGCTGGTGGGCAGGCTACCCGCGCCGGGACGCTGTGCCGAGGCATCGCCCAGCACGGCGTCGGCGGGCAGAATCACTTCAAATGAGCGATTGCTCCATTGCGTTGTGGGCGGAGCGCTGGCATTGTGGATTTCATAGCGCTCCACCACGCGAAGCTGCCCGTTGTCAGTCTCGACTCCAGTCACATGCTCGGCGATAGAAACTCCGCTGACCTTCGCCGCCACGTCGTACACCGAGATGTCACCCGAGCCGCCGCCCTGAGGCGCTGGGATAAAGTAATCGGCGCCTTGGTGTGTCACGCGGATCAAATAGGGATTGCTGCCGGGCAGATTCAGCGAATAGCGGCCCTGCGCGTTGGTCGTCGTGCGGCCCACCTCGCTCATGCCCGACATCGGCTCAACCAGCACCACGGAATCGCCCGCGGCAGGCCGATCGGTGGTCTTGTCGGTCACTGTGCCGGTCACAGTGGCGGCCTGCGCCAGCGCGCCGGCAAACAAAAAGCTCACTGCAAACGTGCTTGCAAAAAAGCGCATCAATTTCATTTCGTGTCGTTGTCCTTCAATCACTCAAACAATCCGTTCTCTGATCGCTGTTCTCTGAACTCTGTCTTCACGCTTGCTGCAAGTGCTCGATCTCGGCCAGCAACTGCGCCGTCTCATGCTCCAACTGCGCGCGCTGCGCCACGAAATCCTCTTCAGGATACTTGCCCGCGCGATACTCGAAGTTCAAATCGCGCAGATTCTCGTAGAGCTGCTCCTTGCGCTCCAGCAGAAAATCGAGCCGCGTCTTCTCGCGCTGGCTGGCAAAGCCGTTCTCCGGCCAAAAGGTATAGAGCACCAGCGCAAACAGGAGAAGAATCCCGGCGATCAGGCCCTGCGTTTCCGCCATGACTGAAAAAACCTCCGTCAAAATCCGTCGTTGGCGCCGGTCTCCCGGCGAATGCGCTCCAACCGCTCCCGGTCTGCCGGGTCCGAACTCTCTGCCACGAGAGTCGCGGCCGAGTGCGCTTTGCCGCCCAATCCGCCCCAGCGCCGGATCAGCAGAATAGTCCCCAGCAGCGCCGCCGCAAACACCGCGAATGGAGCTACCCACGCCACCAGGTCGAATCCCTTCGTCGTCGGCGCAGCCAGCACGGTTGCGCCATATTTGGCGACGAACGAATCCAGAATCTGCTGATCGGTCATGCCCGCTGCGATTCCCGTGCTCAGCATCGACAGTTCCGTGTCCCGGTCCGGGCACCCCACATGATCGCACTCACCCAGCAGTTGCGCGCATCCGCACTGGCACATCAGCCTGTGGCTCAGGATGTTCAGCCGTGAGGTTGGCGCGCTGGCGCCCAGAGAGAAACAGATCGCTACGGCAAGCGCGGCGACTTCCACGGCTCTCGTCCAAAAGCTAAAAGCGCGTGAGCGCATCAGTCGCCTCCCTTCAGCGCCGAAGCCATGGCCACGGCGCGCACAGCGGGAACTCGCAAGGCGGCGGTCGCCGGTGTCAGGCTGGGAACCAGCGCCACGAATGTGCCGAACACCATCACCACCAGGCCGAACCAGATCCAGTCCACGAGTGGATTCAGAAAGGCCTTGATGATGGGCTGGCCGGTGTCCGGGTTCGTGCCCTCATACACTACGTAAAGATCCCACTCCGGCGTCGAGTGAATCGCGACCATCGTCTGCGGCTGACCGCTGGCCAGGTAGAACCGCCGTTCCGGGGTGATCTGGTAGATCTTCTTGCCGCCCTGGTACACGTCCAGCATTGCGTACTCGGAGCTGTAATTCCGATTCGAGTCCTGCGTGAAGCCCATGCACTCCAGGTTGTAGGGACCAATCGCCATCTTGCTGTGCAGACCCATTTCGCTTTCGATGCTGCGGTTAAAAGCAGAACCCGCCAGTCCAATGACAACCACTACTACGCCGATATGAACGAGGTAGCCGCCGTATCTACGCGTGTTGCGCCGCGTCAGTAGCCACGTCGCCGCGAACAGGTTCCGGCGCGTCTGCCGCGCGATCACGCTCGCGCCGCGCAGAAACTCCGATGCAATCGCGGTGAGCACCGCCGCCGATACTGAAAACGCCACCAGCGCGTAAAAGCTGCCCGAGTCGAGCGCGCCATCTTTCCACGGCCTCACGCCCACGGCCAGGCAAACAATCACCGTAACCCACAACGCGATCACCGGCAGCACAAAGTTGCGCTTGATGGCCTTGAACGACGTGGCGCGCCACGGCAGCAGCGGTCCCACACCGGTGAGAAACACGAGAAAGAGTCCGATGGGCACGGCCACGCGATTATAGAACGGCGCACCTACCGTCACCTTGGTCCCCTGCACATACTCCGAAATGATGGGGAACAGCGTGCCCCACAGGATGACAAAGCACGCCGTCAGCAACACCAGATTATTGAAGAGGAAGCTCGACTCGCGGCTCACCAGCGATTCCATGTGGTGTTCCGTCTTCAGGTGCCCGCGCTGCAGAATGTATGTAAAGATGCATACCGCCAGCACGATGCCCATGAACACGATGAACCAGGTCGCGATCGGCGACTCGGCGAAGGCATGAACCGAGCTCACAAGTCCGCCGCGCGTCAGCGTCGTGCCCAGCATGGTGAGCAGGAACGTGGAAAAGATCAGCCACACGTTCCAACTCTTCATCATGCCCCTCCGCTCCTGCATCATTACGGAGTGGAGGAAAGCAGTACCCGTCAGCCAGGGCATGAAGCTTGCATTCTCCACCGGATCCCAGCCCCAATAGCCGCCCCAGCCCAGCACGGCGTAGGCCCAGTGCATGCCAAGGAAGATGCCGCAGGTCAAAAACAGCCAGGTCACCATCGTCCACGCCCGTGTGATCCGGATCCACTTCTCGCCCGGATAGCGCATCATCAGCGCGCCCAGCGCAAACGCAAACGGCACCGAGAACCCCACATAACCCAGGTAAAGCATGGGCGGATGAATCACCATCTCGGGGTACTGCAGCAGGGGATTCAGCCCGTTGCCGTCCGCGGGAATCGCGCCCCCGGCCACATAGCCAGGGAGCAGCGAAAACGGCGGCGCGGCAAAGTTGAGGACCAGCAGGAAAAACACCTGTACGCCGGCCAGAATCGTCCCCGCATAGGCGTAGAGCTTCACATCCGTCTTGTGCCGCAGGCGCAGGATGAAGCCATAGGTTCCCAGCAGCCAAGCCCACAGCAGCAGCGAGCCCTCCTGGCCGCTCCAAAGCGCCGCGAACTTGTACGGAATGGGCAGCGCCCGGTTGGAGTGCTCAAGGATGTAAGTGATGGAAAAATCGTTGGTAAAGGCCGCCCAGACGAGCGCAAACGCTGCTCCGCTTACAGCAATAAACCCCGCAATCCCGGCCCGTCGCGCGGTGTCGGCCAGCCGCTCCGGAGAGATGCGGGCCGGCTGGCCGGTAGCAATCAGCCGTAACGCCACCGATCCCGCGAGTAGATTGTAGGCGGCCAGAACTAAAGCGATAAGGAGACAAAAACTGCCGAATGCGGCCATGAAGACTCCAAAATGATTTTCGCATGCGCGAAAGGGAAGCGGAGACCTCCCCGACGAAGGTATTGTCTACCCATGATAGGGGCTCAGAGTGTGATTTGGCTCACACTAAAGGTGGAGAGAGCAGCCAAAATGCGCGATGCCGTTCAGGCCACAGCATTTTTGCGCTGTGCAAGCATCTGGCTTGTGACAGCTACCATTTTTTGGCCGCCGATGGATCGGGGAAGGTAGACGACATTCTCATCGGTATAGTCGGAGGGTATGGCGCTGTCCGCGCCCAGAACCAGGACAGGCAAATCGGGCATCCGCGCACGCAATTCGGCCACAAACGCAGGCCCGCCAATCCCGGGCGGGTGATGCCTGGAGATGACCAGGCCGAGTTTGCCCGCGAACTCGGGTTGTTCGATCAGACAGAGAGCATCGGCGGCATCGTTCACGCGGCACACATTGCCGAATTGCCGCCCCAGAATCGACATCATCAAAGATGCCTGAAGGGGATCGTCGTCCACGATGAGAATGGTTGTCATTGGCCCCGGGTGGCGCATTCGGCCCCGCATGGATGCGCCGATTATATTAACTAACTCGATAACTGAGATGGTGAGCTTTGCTCCGAGGTTGCCTGCGCGTCCACCGTCCGGGGTTACCCGAAAAGAAACTCCTTGTCACGCAGCTCCTTGATGCTGTCGCGCAGGCGGGCGGCCTTCTCGAACTCGAACTTTTTGGCCGCCTCCCGCATGTCGGTCTCGAGCTTTCCAATGTAAGCGTCGAGCTCGGACTGTGTCTTGAATTCGGGAATGCCAACTGTCTCATCCTCGTCCACGTCGCCGTACTCGGCCTTGAGGATGTGCGCCAGACCCATCTCTACCTGGCTGATGATGGACTGCGGCGTAATGCCGTTCTCCTCGTTGAAGGCGCGCTGGATCGCGCGGCGGCGATCGGTCTCGTCGATGGCCCGGCGCATCGAGTCGGTGACCGTGTCGGCGTAAAGGATGGCACGGCCCTCGACATGCCGCGCCGCTCGCCCCATGGTCTGGATCAGCGAGCCGGCCGAGCGCAGAAAACCCTCCTTATCCGCGTCGAGAATGGCCACCAGAGACACCTCCGGCAGATCGAGCCCCTCGCGTAACAGATTGATGCCGATCAGCACGTCAAACTCGCCCTTGCGCAGGCCGGCCAGCAGCTTCACGCGCTCCAGCGTTTCGATCTCGGAGTGCATGTAGCGGCAGCGCACGCCCACCTCTGTGTAGTAGCCGGCCAGGTCTTCGGCCATGCGCTTGGTCAGCGTGGTCACCAGCACGCGCTCGTTGCGCTGGGCCCGGTCGCGAATCTCCGCGAGAAGATCGTCGATCTGACCCTTCACAGGTCGAATCTCCACCTCGGGATCCACAAGTCCCGTTGGCCGGATGACCTGTTCAATGACCACCCCACTGGCGCGGGTCAACTCGTAGGGACCCGGCGTGGCCGAGACGTAGATCGCCTGGTTCACCCGGTTCTCAAACTCCTCGAAGTTGAGCGGCCGGTTGTCCATGGCCGAGGGCAGGCGGAACCCGTAGTCGACCAGCGTCTGTTTGCGGCTGCGGTCGCCGTGCCACATCCCGTGTACCTGCGGAATCGTAGCGTGGCTCTCGTCGACGAACAGCAAAAAGTCGCGCGGAAAATAGTCGAGCAGCGTCGGCGGCGCCTCGCCCGGCAGCCGCCCACTGAAGTGCCGCGAGTAGTTCTCGATGCCGTGGCAATAGCCCATCGACTTGATCATCTCCAGGTCAAAGCGCGTGCGCTGGTGGACGCGCTGGGCCTCGACCATGCGGCCCTCCGACTCAAGATGCGCTACCCACTCGTTCAACTCGGCCACGATCGAGTCAATGGCCTCGGCCTTGCGCTCCGGCTGCACCACGTAGTGGCTTTTGGGATAGATCGGCAGCCGCGAATACTTCTGCTTCACGGTGCCAAAGAGGGGATCGATCTGTGCGAGGGACTCAATCTCGTCGCCGAAGAGCTCGATGCGGTAGGCGCTTTCGTCGTATGTAGGGAATACCTCGATCACATCGCCGCGCACGCGGAATGTGCCGCGGCGGAAGTCCGAGTCGTTGCGCTCGTAGAGGATCTCGACCAGCCGCCGCGTGATGTCCTTGCGGCTGATGCGCTGGCCCTTCTCGAGCAGCAGCAACATACCGAAGTAAGCATCGGGATCGCCGAGTCCGTAGATGCAACTGACCGAGCTGACGATGATGGAGTCCCTGCGCTCGAAGAGCGAGCGCGTGGCCGAGAGCCGAAGCTTGTCCAGCTCCTCGTTGATCGTGGCTTCCTTCTCGATATACAGGTCGCCGGCGGGAATGTAAGCCTCGGGCTGGTAGTAGTCGTAGTAGCTGACGAAATATTCGACCGCATTCGAGGGGAAGAACTGCTTGAACTCGTGATAGAGCTGCGCGGCCAGCGTTTTGTTGTGCGCCAGAATCAGCGCCGGCCGGTTGGACTGCTCGATGACCTTGGCCATGGTGAAGGTCTTGCCCGAACCCGTCACGCCCAGCAGCACCTGGTGCTTCTCGCCAGCGGCGAGTCCCTCCATAAGCTGGTCGATGGCGCGGGGCTGATCACCCTTGGGGTGGTAGGTGGTCACAAGTTGGAAGTCCATGGTGCGATCTTAACAGAAGAGCGAAGATGTGGCGAAAGTAAAGGTCCGGGCCGAAACAGAGCGAGCGTGCTCAGTCCCAAAGGCGCAGGCTCCCCATATTTTCGGGGCCAAAATCGCAAACTTACCAAATCTGCGATGCAGACCTGTGAGGGTCCGGAGGTGAGCTATGATTAGCCATTCCGGGAGGCGCAAGCTGAAATGAGCTCAATCGGTGGTATCAACATAGATGGCAAGGCCACGATCGGAAACGCTCTGGCCATCAAGAACTTAACAGTCCCCTACTACCAGCGTTCTTATGCTTGGAAAGAAAAGCATGTCCTAGAGTTTTTTCAAGATTTACAGACGGCCATTGACCGAAAACTCCAAGAGTATTTCCTAGGGTCGATTGTTGTGACACAAACAGAAGCGGGCGAACCGGAAAGCGTCGTAGACGGGCAGCAGCGCATCGCAACAACCATGATCGTCCTCTCGGCGATCCGAGATTATTTTCATAACGTCGGTGACGAGCAGCGGGCTGGCGATATCGAGCGCCCTTTCTTAATAAGCAGGGAATTCAACACTGGCGCGCCAACGCCCAAACTGGTGATGAACGAGATTGATCGAGACTACTTCACTAATCGTATCTTGATGCGTCCCAACACGCCTGAGCGAAAGGACGCAGAGTCACGCTCACTCACCAAGGATTCTCACAAGCTCATAAACGGCGCGGCTATTAAGACAGCGGCCCTGCTGGCGAATGTGATTAACGCCGAAAACACGGCCCAAGCAAAAGCCACGGCGCTAGGGAAATGGTTTGAATTCATCAAAACAGGGACAAGGGTGATATGGGTCTCGGTCGAGGATGAATCGAAAGCATACGTGATGTTCGAAACCCTGAATGATAGAGGACTGGAACTCTCGAAGGCTGACCTTCTAAAGAATTTTCTCCTCTCTCGCTCCGGTCCCCGAGTCAACGAAGTTCTTAATCGTTGGGTGTCGATGCAAGCCGCGTTGGAAGCGTCCGGCAGCGAAGAGGAGAATCTGCTCGTCACATTCATTCGCTACTTTTGGTCCGCCACGCATACATTAACGCGCGAACGGGAACTTTACGCTGCCATTAAGGATGAAATAAGAGGCGATCTGCAGAAAGCAGTCAAGTTGGCGGACGACCTTAGCCGAAGCGCCCTGGCGTACTCCGCCATCCTCAATTCGGCGAGCACCTTCTGGGCCGAATACGGAGACGCCAATCATCTAATTCGTACCCTCAATTATTTTCGCTTGAAGCAGATGCGTCCACTGCTCCTCGCAATTCTTTCCAAAATGAAAAAAGATCAAGTTGAAAAATGCCTGCGGCTGCTGGTGAGGTGTTCTGTCCGGTTCCTGATCGTCGGTGGCCTGGGCGGAGGGCAGCTTGAAGAGAAATATACCGATGCAGCAAACAAGATTTCGTCCGGGACGATCAAGTCGGCTGCCAAGTTGCTTGAATTCTTACTGCCGGCGGTCCCCAGCGATAACGAATTCGGCGCAGCCTTCAAGTACGCGCATGTTCCGCAGCCGCACCTCGCGCGATATTACCTTCGAGCTCTTGAATTGGAGAAAAAGGGTGACCCTAAGGCCGAGTGGGTGCCAACCGAAGAGAAGCAGATCACGTTGGAGCATGTACTACCAGAAAACCCGGCAAGTGATTGGAAGGTTAGCGGCGATATTGTCGAATCCTATTGCGACCGTCTTGGCAATCTCGCGTTGCTGCACAAGCGGGTCAACAAAGACGCTGCCAATCGATTCATCACCGTAAAGTCTCCACACTACGACTCGAATTATGCTCTCACAAAAGAGCTTAAAGGGCTTACGGATTGGGGGCCGACCCAGATCGACGAAAGACAAGGGCGAATGGCCAAAATTGCGGTGAAGACTTGGCCTCTCAGCACTACCTGAGAGATCCCCACGGTTGTCAAACAGCGCGTGAGCGAAACATTCCGCCGAGTACGCGCGCGGGTGGCCCAGGTCCACAGAGCGCAAACTCGTCACGAAATGGGGTGCCCCGCGGTCTCGCTTTTGAGACCCGGGAACCACAACCGCCAAGACTAAGATCGCCTTGTCGCAGATTCACGCACTCTTTGCCAGCGTGCGCATCACAAATTGCGGGTCGGCGGCAATAAGGGTAAGAAGCGCCCGTGCGGCAGCTTCCGGCTGGCGGCGGCCGGACTCCCAATGACGAACGGCATCCACGGACAATCCAAAACGAGCGGCGAAACGCTCCTGGCTGAGGCGCAGACGCTTGCGGATGCCGCGTACGTCGACGGTCTCAGGCAGCGTGACCCTGTATCCCTTGCGTTTCCCCTCCATGTAGGCGCGGGCTTCCGCCGTTCCCTGGGCCATCTCTTCGAACAATTTGCTCATCGCGTCCCCCTAAGTAGTATGCCATTGGCATGGCTCCGTCTATCGAGATCTGGATTATATTGTGCTTCTAGGCCATATGGCCTATAATGCCATATAGGCGGACGATGAGATCCCAGTTGCTCTACTACAGGCGGATGGACTATGAAGACGGGGCCATCGCTGAAATTGTCCTGTGGAGGGTTCCGGCGCCGGTTTCGCCGTCTACGCACGACCTCAAGTATTCGCTCTTCTATGGCCGGCCGGGAGTCCGTGAGGTTGGGTATGACAACGAGCGCGGAAAGGGCGATCACAGGCATTTCCGGGGGGCCGAAACCGTCTATTGCTTTGTCAGTGTCGAGCAGTTGATGGCGGATTTCTGGGCCGATGTGCGGCGATTGAGAGGTGTGGCATGAGTGGGATCAAGATTACTGTCGGCGGTGACATGGAGCAGGAAGCCTCCCGCAGCTTCATCGACGCCTGGCATCGCGCCGAGGGCGGGGAAACCTTTCATGAGCGCCACCTTGCCTTCGAGAACTGGGACACCCTGGCCCGCGTCCTCACAGGCAAGCGCATGGAACTGCTCAGCTACGTTCGCCGCAATCCTGTCACCAGCGTTCGCGCGCTGGCCAAGGCGCTGGGCCGCGACTACAGCAACGTCCACTCCGACGTGAAGGCCCTGGCCGAGGCCGGCCTGCTCGATGCAACCCGCAAAGGCGTCCGCGCCGACTACGACGCGATCGAAACGAAAATTGCAATTTGATGGAGCTGCGGATCCGTTCACGAAAGATTGGCATGGACCCCGTGTCCGCAGCCGCCCTGTAGACTGTCCGCATGGCCAAGCGGATTGGGGTGCATCTCGGGACGGCTGGCGGGGCCTCGAATGCCGTCGAGCGCGCGCGGGAGATCGGCGCCAACACCTTCCAGATCTTCTCGGCAAGCCCGCGTATGTGGCGCGCGCCGAAAATCGATCCGAAGCAAGGCGAACGGATGTGCGAGCTGCGCACAAAGCTCGACGTCGGCCCATTGGTCATCCACACCGGCTACCTGATCAACATTTGCAGCCAGTCCGAGGAAATTCGCGAGAAGAGCGTGGCGGGCTTTCGCGGCGAGATCGAGCGGGCGCTGGTTCTCGGCGCCGAGTACCTCGTTCTGCATCCGGGCTCGTGGAAGGGCCTTACGCGCGACGAGGGCCTGAAGCTTGCGGCAGACTCCATCGAGCGAGCCATCGACGGGCTGCCATGGCATAACACCCCGTTCCACATCCTCATTGAGAACACGGCGGGGGCGGAGTTCTCGCTGGGCGGCAGCTTCGAGCAGGTGGCGGAGCTGGTGGAGCGCCTGAAGAGCCACGCACCCGTGGCCGTCTGCCTCGACACCTGCCACACGCATGTGGCTGGCTACGACTTGGTGAGCGCCGAGGGCTATGCGGAGACGATGAAGCAGGCCGCGGGGACGGTGACCTTCGAAGCCGTCCGCGTGTGGCACTGCAACGACGCCAAGGCGGCTTGCGGGTCGAAGCTCGACCGCCATGAACACATCGGGCAGGGAACCATGGGCCTTGAGCCTTTCCGCCGCCTCTTGAACGATCCCCGCTTCGACCACAGCGCGTTTATCGCCGAAACTCCCGTAGACGAGGAAGGCGATGAGGAGCGGAATGTGCGCGTGCTCAAAGGGCTGGTGAAACGGCCGGGAAGATGACGCGCTCGCCCCGTTTACACTGAAAAGTGATGGCCGAAGAGAAAGAAAATCGTTACGATCCGGCGGCGATCGAGCAAAAATGGCAGCAACGCTGGGCCGCCGACCCTGAGATTTACGCCGCTGAACCGGCTACAAGCAACATGCCCAAGTACTACGTGCTGGAGATGCTGCCCTATCCCAGCGGCCAGCTCCACATGGGCCACGTGCGCAATTACGCCATCGGCGATGCGCTGGCCCGCCAGATGTGGATGCGCGGTTACAACGTCTTGCACCCCATGGGATGGGACGCATTCGGACTCCCCGCCGAGAACGCAGCGCTCAAGAACGATACCCCGCCGCGCGAGTGGACCCTGGAAAACATCGCCGCCATGAAGCGGCAGATGCAGCGCCTTGGCTATGCCTACGACTGGGCCACCGAAATTACGACCTGCCTGCCCGAGTATTACCGCTGGAACCAGTGGTTCTTCCTGCGCATGTACGAGAGGGGACTGGTCTACCGCAAGAAGAGCAAAGTGAACTGGTGCCCGGAGTGCGCTACAGTTCTCGCCAACGAGCAGGTGATCGACGGCTGCTGCTGGCGGCACGAAGACACCAAGGTCGAGCAGCGCGACCTGGAGCAGTGGTTCCTGTGCACCACAGCCTATGCGCAGGAGCTGCTCGACGGCCTCGACAAGCTCGTTGGCTGGCCCGAAAAAGTGCGCACGATGCAGCGTAACTGGATCGGCCGCAGCGAAGGCGCTGAGGTCGACTTTTTCCTGGCGGAAGAAGTCGACCAGGGAGTAGGGAATAGGGAACAGGGAACAGCGAGACAGGGACCAGGGACCAGGGACCAGGGAGTAGAAAACCAACGGATTCGCGTCTTCACCACGCGCGTCGACACCATCTTCGGCGCTACCAGCCTCCAGCTCGCGCCAGAGCATCCGCTTGTCGCGGCGTTTTCCGCGACCGATGTGGCACTCAAGTCGAAGGTCGCATCGCTGCTTGACGAGCAGAAGAAGGCCAGAGAAGCCGGCGACGTGGGCGCGATCGAGAAGCACGGCGTAGCGACCGGACGCTTCGCCATCAATCCGTATAACGGCGAGCGCGTGCCTATCTGGGTGGCGAACTACATCCTTATGGACTACGGCACCGGCGCCATCATGAGCGTGCCCGCGCACGACGAGCGCGACTTTGAGTTTGCGACAAAATATGGCATCGAAATTCGCCGAGTCATCAGGCCAGTCCAAGAGATCGAGGGCTCGGAGAGCCTCCCGTTCGTCTCCGAAGATGGCGTGCTGGTGAACTCGGGCGAATACGACGGGCTGACCTGCAGCGAAGCGCAGATGCGCCTGCAGGAGGCCGCCGAGCGCGGCAAGTTCGGGAATGCAGCGGTCACGTACCGGCTGAAGGATTGGGGCGTAAGCCGGCAGCGCTACTGGGGCACGCCGATTCCCATGATTCACTGCGAGCGCGACGGCCTGGTCCCGGTGCCTGACGAGCAGTTGCCGGTGATCCTGCCCGAGCAAATCGAAATCACGCAACAGGGCGGCTCGCCACTCGGGCGCGTGCCGGAGTTCGTGAACACCACCTGCCCCAGGTGCGGCGGGCCGGCGCGCCGCGAGACAGACACGATGGACACGTTTGTCGACTCGAGCTGGTACTTTTACCGCTACACCGACGCGCACAACACCAAGGCGCCCTTCGACCCGGCGATCGTCAAGTATTGGTTTCCCATCGACCAATACATCGGCGGCGTGGAACACGCCATTTTGCACCTGATTTATTCGCGCTTTTGGACCAGGGTTATGCGCGACCTCGGGCTGGTCAGGAACGACGAGCCGGCTCGACGCCTGTTTACGCAGGGCATGGTGATTAAAGATGGCGCGAAGATGTCGAAGTCGAAGGGCAACGTGGTCTCGCCCGACGACATGGTGGCCCGCTACGGCGCCGACGCCACGCGCATGTACGCGCTCTTCGCTGCGCCGCCCGACCGCGATCTGGACTGGCAGGAAGACGGAGTCGCCGGTGTCAGCCGCTTCATGGGCCGAGTTTGGCGGCTGGTCACGAAGTATGCGCCGATAGCGCGTTCCGCCGCCCCTCGTAGTGCATCTACTCCCCTTCAAAACGCCGAAGCGCGGAGCGCCGGAGCCCTTGCACAAAGGCTCGAGCGCAAGCTGCACCAGACCATCGCCAGGATTACGCTCGACTTCGAAGGCCGCTGGCACTTCAACACCTGCGTGGCGGCCATCATGGAGCTCGTAAACGAGTTGCAGGACGCCGATGCGCAAATGGCCGCGGGCGAAATTCCCGCTCAGGTCGTGCGCGAGCTGCTGACCAACCTCGTCTTGCTCCTTGCGCCATTCGCGCCGTTCATTGCGGCCGAGTTGTGGGAGCAGCTCGGCGGAGAAGGAGTCATTCTCCGCGCGCCCTGGCCCAAGAGCGATCCTGAGCTGGCCCGAGAGGACGAGATCGAGATTCCTGTCCAGATTAACGGCAAGCTTGCGGCTGTCGTTCGAGTCGCAGCCGGAGCCGACGCCAAAACGATGGAAGCCGCCGCTCTGGCCGATGAAAAAGTGCGCGCCCGCACCGCAGGCAAGACCGTCGTCAAGGTAATTGTGGTGCCGGGCCGCGCCGTCAACCTGGTGGTGAAGTGAGGTCGGGCGTCATGGCCGATCTTCTTCCCAACACGCCGGTGCGCGGCACGCAGTTGCTGGTCGGGCACATGAGCGCCGCATTCCGGCGGCCCTCGCTGCTTGCCATCGAGATCGCTTGGCGCTGGCTCTTCGGAGTTCCGTTTCTTCTCGTCTGCTGGAGGCAGGGCCAACAGCTTCTCGCCGAATTCCCCATGGAATCCTCCGGCGTCAGCTCTATCAACACGCAGAACCCATGGATCGGCGCCGTAGAGTTTGCCAAAGTGTGCGCGTTTTACCAGCCGCACCTGCTGGCCTTGCTGCGCTGGATGCTGCCTGCAGCCGCGTTGGCCTGGGTCATCGTTTCCGGTCTGGGCCGCAACCTCCTCCTCATCCGCATGGAGCCGCGTGCGCCGTTTCGCCCCATCCCTATGATCGCGATGCAGGCCGCGAGGTTGGTGCTGCTGGGCGTCACGCTCTGGTGCTGGCTGGGCTGTATGCAGTGGGCTTCGACCGCTTACGTCACCGCGGGCAGCGAGCCAAACCTCGTCGGTTACTGCATTTGGGCAGTCTTTCTTGCCCTGGGATTCTTCACTGCGTTCGCGCTGGTCAGTTGGGTATTCACCATCGCGCCGCTCGTGGCCCTGCTGGAACGGCGTTCGACGCTCTCCGCTCTGGGCCGGAGCCTGCGCCTTGGCAAGCCCTTCACCAGCAAGCTTGCTGAGATCAATCTCGTCCTCGGCATCGTCAAGCTCGCGCTGCTTGTGCTGGCTTTGGTCTTCACCGCGGCGCCGGTTCCGTTCAACGACGAGTTGGGGACCGGCGTGTTGCGCGCGGCGTTGGCCGCTGCTACCGTTATCTATTTGGTCGCCAACGACTACTGTCAGGTGGTGCGTTCGAGGGCGTTCCTTGAGTTTTGGAGTGTCTTTCGGGGGCCGGCGGTTCGCGCATCTGCAACCTGATGGCGCAGCCATCCTGCGAGCCGCGCGCGCCTGATTCTCACGCGGCGCCAGGCGTTACAGCATTTTCGGAATTGCTGTAAACCGAAGCTATACACTTAAGTGGCTTTTTCCTCAAGAAAAAGCCACCTTGTACAGCCCTTAAAAAGTCTGCGCGTATTCCGAAAATGCTCTAGAACAACTTCATCTGGATGACTAGATACTTCTTCGGGTTCTCGCGCATGCCCTTGATGAGCTGCTGCGCCTGGTCCGCAGTCTGGTCCAGGTGATCGTAGAGCGCGCGATTCTGCACCAATTGGCCTGCGGTGCCCTGGCCCGCATTGATGCTCTTGAGAATGTTGTCGAGGTTGGTCACGGCGTCGTCCAACTTGGCGGCGAGAGCGGGATCCTTTGTCAGCTTGCCCAGAGCGCCATTGCCGGAGTTGATCTGAGTCACCAACTGGTTGATATTCGAGGCCGCGGCGTTCAGGTTGTTGTAGAGCGTCTCGTCCTTCAGCAGCTTGCCCGCGGTCCCTTTGCCGGCATCGAGATCGGTGGCGATCGTGTTCAGGTGATCCGCGGCCGAGTTTAGCTTTGTATACAGCGTGTTGTCGTTGACGAGCTGGCCCAGTGTTCCTTTTCCCTGGGCGATGGCATTGGTCACCGTCTCCAGGTTGGTGGCGATGGAGACGAACTTCCTGGCCAGTAAGGGATCGTTAATGAGTTCGCCCGCCGTGCCGCGCTTGGTGTTCAGTGTGTCAATCAGGATCTCGATCTTGTGCATCAATTCGGTAATCTCTTCAATCGAGACCTGGCTGCTACTGATGACCGACTGAATGGTCGGCGCGCCGGACGAACGGAGCTCGGCATTGTTTGCCGGCGGCGGGCCCGTGGCGTGGGTGGAGTCGATATCGACGAAGCTGTCGCCCAGGACACCTGCCGCCTGAATGGAGGCCATCGAATCGGTGTGCAGATCGTACAGATTCTTCTCGCCTACCTCCATAGTCACTTCGACGGGATTGGGATTTCGCTCAGGGACCACGCGCATGTGCTTGACATTGCCAATGGTGACGCCTTCGAGCGACACGACAGCGCCATCTTTCAGCCCGCCGGCATTGGGGAAGTAACAACGCAGCACAATTCTGTGAGCGAATAGCCCGCCAGAAGCGCCGGTCATGAGAAACATGAGTCCGATCAGAATGGCGAGGGCGGCCAGCACCAAGGCCCCCACCTTCAGTTGCGACCACTGGATCTCTTTGCGGCTTGGCACTTGACTCCTCTTACAGAACTGAGCGGGCCGACGCCTAGAGGATAGCAGAACAGGCGGATTTAAGGCATATCTCGCAATCGCGTAGAGCGCCAACTGCGTTGAAGGTTGCCGCTCACCGAGGTTCGCGCCAACTGGGCTGTTTGGAATTCCTATAGACCATCGGGAGAAATGCTCTAGCGCCCGTCCTCAAGCACCACGCTGGCCATGGCAACTTCAGAGCTGTGAGTCAGCGACAGCGCAGAGCGGACCACGCCAAGGCGGCCTGCAATTTGCGCGGCGCGGCCATGAAAACGCAGGCTGGGCCTTCCGCTCAGCTCCCGTACCACTTCGATCTCCAGCCAGTTCACGCCGGAGCTGATGCCGGTGCCCAGCGCCTTGGCCGCCGCTTCCTTGGCGGCAAAACGCGCGGCAAAGCTCTCGGCCGATTTGCGCTTACGCAGGCAGTAAGCCTGCTCCGATTCGAGATAGACGCGGTCGAGGAAACGCCGGCCAAAGCGGTCGATGGCGCGCTGGATGCGTCCAATCTCCACAACGTCGATTCCGGAGCCAGCGATCATCCTGACTATCAAACTACAATATTCGCGCTGTCTCACGCTTGCGGCTGGCGTGAAGGTCAGCTGTCCGCCTGTCCCGCGCCGGCCACAGGTGTTCAATTACCGCTGCACGTCCGTCCACACTCTTCTCAACACCGGGTTGTTTCAAAGGCGGTCAGGAGGCGTTCGACTCCGCAACAGCTTTCATCCAGAACGGCATCTCTCCGATAAAGAGCATGTGAAGCTGAGCATGTTGAATCAGGCGCGAAGGCGGGCAGCAAGTGCACCGTGGGCTATGCAGATGAAGGCAGTCTCGACCGAGGAGCCTTCACGGCTGGTCCAGTCTCTCACCGGCGCCATTCTTGCCTGTGGCGGATGGGTTCTGAGCCGCGGCGCCAACGATACCGGCATGGTGAACATGTTGTTCGAGTTCGAACGCGAGGCGTGCGTCGACATCTACACCGTGCTGATCGCCGCGGGCCTCGAACTGAGCCAGACCGGGCATATCCGCTTCACCGAGCTTTGCCAGTGCACTCGCAGCCAGTCAAGGGATTGCGGCGCGGAGATCGCGAGCGTCGATCTGGAGATTCAGACCTTTCCTCTCGATATCGTCAGCGTCATGCAGGCGTCAGGCCCGGTTTAAGGCATTTCTCCCAATCCTGTAGAGCGCTCAATGGTTCGAAGGTTGCCGCTCACTGGGGTTCGCGTCAACTCTGCGGTCTTGAACCCCTATACACCATGGGGAGAAATGCGTCAGGCCGGCGGGTGCGGCCCTTCAAACGGCGGGCAACAGTTCTCGTCTCAGCCGGCCTCGACCAGTCCATATTTTCGCTGCCACGCTTGCTTGAGTTGCATCCGTACGCGCGCCCGCTCGCTTTCAGTAACTGCCGCGTCAGGATGATCGACAAAACGCGCCGCCTCCTGCTTGGCCAGCTCCAGCAACTGCCGGTCGCGCAGAAGATTCGCCACACGAAACTCCGGCAGACCCGCCTGCCGCGTGCCAAAAAACTCTCCTGGGCCGCGTTGCGAAAGGTCGAGTTCAGCCAGCTCAAATCCGTCCTGCGTTCGCACCATCGCGTTCAGCCGTTCTTCGCCCAGTTCGGTGACCCGCTCGCCGGTCATCAAAATGCAGTAGCTCTTGGCCGCGCCGCGCCCTACGCGCCCGCGCAATTGATGCAGCTGCGCCAGTCCGAACCGCTCCGCATGTTCCACCACCATCACCGTGGCGTTGGCAACGTCCACGCCCACTTCGATCACCGTCGTCGTCACCAGCACATCGATCTCGCCGCGCTGGAAACGGCGCATGATGACGTCTTTTTCGTCCGCGTCGAGACGCCCGTGCAGTAACCCGACGCGCAGGCCGGCAAACGGTCCCGAGCGCAATTTTTCGTGCATCTCGACGGCTGAACGGAGACCCGATTTGGCCGTGGGGTTGGCCTCCTGCACCGAAGCAGGAAACAGCTCCGCCGTCTTTCCTCTCCTGATGTTTTTGCGCGCGGCCATTGGCGCCGCGGCGGTTCCGGCCTCCGGCTCGTCGCGGGAGAAATCCAGCTCCGGCTGGTCTTCCTTCGTCCCTTCGATGACCGGGTAGACGATGTATGCCTGCCTGCCTAGTGCCACCTGCTTACGCACGAAAGTCCACACCTGTTCTGCTTGCTCGCTTGGAACGCGACGAGTGACGATGGGCATCCGCCCCGGCGGCATCTCGTCCAGCACGCTCAAGTCCAGATCGCCATAGAGCGACAGCGCCAGCGTGCGCGGAATGGGTGTGGCCGTCATGACCAGCACGTCGGGCTCAGGCTGGTTGGGCTTTTTCATGAGTTTAAATCGCTGCAAGACGCCGAAACGATGCTGCTCGTCGACGACGACCAGTCCGAGACGGTCGAACTCCACCTTCTCTTCGATCAGCGCGTGCGTTCCGATCACCAGGTTTGCCTCGCCGCGGTTGATCAGACCGCGGTTGGTTCGCTTGCGGTCGTCGTCGAGCGATCCGGTAAGCAGCACGATGCGTGGCTTGCGGCTGGACCGCTCCAGCAACTTGCGCGCAGCTAGGTAATGCTGCGTAGCCAGAATCTCGGTAGGCGCCATCAGAGCAGTCTGGTAGCCGTTTTCCATGGCGACGATCATGGCCTGAAAGGCGACGATCGTCTTGCCCGAGCCCACATCGCCCTGCAGCAGCCGCCGCATCGGATTGGGGGCGCGCATGTCTGCCACAATCTCCCCGAGAGCGCGCTTCTGCGCCGCGGTGGGATGAAAGGGAAGCACCTCGCGGATCGCCTCGCGCACCTTGTCGGTAGCGGTAAACGCAATACCCTTGCGCTCCTTCATGCGCCGCCGCTTCAGCTCCAGTCCCAGTTCCAGGAAAAACAGTTCTTCGAAGATCAATCGCCGGTGGGAGGGGGCCGAAGCGCTCTGCAATCGGGCAAAGGACGTTCCTTCCGGAGGGAAGTGCACTTCGCGCAGCGCTGTTTCGCGGTCCGGTAAGTCCAACCGCTCAAGCATGGCGCGTGGCAGGCACTCCGGCACCGCGCCACGCATGCCTTCGAGCAGATTGAAGATCACCTTGCGCTGCCAGCGCGACGCCAGGCGGCTGCCTCCCAGGGATTCGTACACCGGCGTGATGCGGCCCACCTCGAGCAGCCGCGTTTCCGCATCGTCACTTGCATCGGGAAGGATTTCGAACTGCGGCTGGATCATCTTGAAGTTGCTGGTGGAGCGCGACGGCTCGACCTTGCCGTAGACGGCAACGCTCTGCCCCGCATGGAACTTCCCATCAAGGTAGGCCGCGTGAAACCAGAGGCACTTCATGGCGAACCGGCCCTGGCCGAGGGTAATCTCGTAGATCGGCCCGCGCCGCGTCCGCATCAGCATCGCCCCGCGCACCTCGCCGATCACGCTGGCCACCTCGCCCGGCTTCAATTCGTCCAGGCTGCGCGGGTTCTGCCGGTCCTCGTAGCGGAAGGGCAGGTGGTAGAGCAGGTCCTCGGCCGTCTGGATGCCTTTTTCGGCCAGCATCTCCGAGACGCGCGGCCCCACGCCGCGCACAAATTTCACCGGAGTGTCGAGGGCAGGCACAATCGGAATGCTACATGGCGTATCTGCACGGCGACAAACGCAGTGCAGTGCCTTGGCTATTCAGTGCCGGGTAAGGGCGCGTATGGTGGTAGGCGGCAGATTTCCCGCCAGGAGGCACGCAATGCACGAATTCAACCGCAGATCGTTTTTGAAGGCGGCCGGCGCCGCTTCGGCGACCACCCTTCTCGGCCCGCGCGTCCACGCATTGGCTACCGCGCAAGCCGCGCCCGCCCGGTCCGTCGCCGCCAACGACAATATCCAGATTGCGCTCATCGGCGCGGGCGGTCAGGGCCAGGGCGACACGCGAACGGCCGTTCAGGTTCCCGGCGTCAAGCTCGTTGCCGTCGCGGACTGTTACAGCGGCCGCCTCGAACACGCGAAAGAGATCTGGGGCAGCGACATCTTCACGACCCGCGACTACAACGAGATCCTCGCCCGCAGCGATATTGACGCCGTTATCGTCGCCACGCCCGACCACTGGCACAAACAGGCCGCTGTCGACGCCATGAAAGCCGGCAAAGACGTCTACTGCGAAAAGCCCATGATCCACCTGTACGCCGATGGGCCTAAGATGATCGAAACCGCGAAGGCTACAGGCCGGATCCTGCAGATTGGAAGCCAGCGCGTGAGTTCAATCATCTATGCCAAGGCCAAGGAGCTGCTGGCCTCCGGCGCCATCGGCCAGCTCAACATGGTCACCGCGCACTGGGATCGCAACTCCGCCATGGGCGCGTGGGACTACACCATTCCACCCGATGCCTCGCCCGAAACCTGCGACTGGCCGCGTTTTCTCGGCACAGCGCCGCGAATCCCCTTCTACGCCGAGCAGTTCTTCCAATGGCGCAAGTGGAAGGCCTACGGCAGCGGCGTGGCCGGCGATCTCTTTGTCCATCTCTTCAGCGGAACGCATTTCATTACCGGCAGCAACGGACCGACGCGCGGCATGGCGACAGGCGGCCTGCGCTTTTGGAAAGATGGCCGCGATGCCGCCGACGTCGTCCTGGGACTTTTCGACTATCGCGAGGGCTTCAATCTGAGTGTGCGCGTCAACTTCGTCGATGGCGGCGAGGAGAGCGAAGGCCTCGTCTTTACCGGTTCCGAGGGCACGATGGAAATTGCCGGCAACACGGTCAGCGTCAATCGCGTGCCGCGCGAAAGGGAGCCGGGCCTCCAGATCGGCAGCTTTGCCGAAGCAACGCAGAAGGCCATTCTTGAGGACTATGCGCGTAAGTATCCGCGCACGCATCCCGAGGGCGAGCCAGCCGCAGGCTATGAGAAATACGTCGCGCCCGCCGGCTATAACGAGAGCTACGACCACTTCAAGAATTTCTTTCACTTTGCGCGTATACGCCAACAGCCAATTGAAGATGCAGTCTTCGGTTACCGTGCCGCAGGCGCCGCGTTGCTGAGCAACCTCAGCATAGACCGCGGCGCCATTGTGAGCTGGGATCCAGATGCGATGAAACTGGTTTAGAACAGTTCACGAGAACTTGAATCCGGCGACCATGGTCTCCCACCCTACCGTTCGCCACCGCGAACGAAAGGATGGGGCGCCCGGCCGCAGGCCGCAGTGGCGAGGCAAATTCTGTCACTTCATCAAGTGATAGAGATCACAGATTTGTGGGCAAAACCTCTCCACGCTATCCCTGCAATTTAATCCAGAACCACTCTGGCAGGAGGAAAGTGAAAAGCTCCCAATATAACGTTTTGATACCGGCGAGCAACGGCCGCGTCGTTCTGTTCAACACCCTTTACGGCAGTATTTCATTATTGGAAGAAAACGAGCACGCTCAAGTTGTTGCAATACTGAACGCTACACGACCGGGAGGGGAGAGTGGGTCGCTCTGCGAGCAGCTCGCTGCTCAGAAGCACCTCATCCCAGATGAAGTCAACGAATTTGCTCTCGTGGAGGATCGCAAGCGCGCGGGGATCAAAGATTCGAACACCTTGGACCTAATCGTGCTCCCCACGTTGAACTGCAATTTCAGATGCGTGTATTGCTACGAGACTCATCGCCCGTCAAGCATGAGCCCCGATACGACAGAAGCGCTCAAGAAGTGGCTCAAAGTCGAGATTCCACTCCATAAAGTTGTGATGCTGTACTGGTTCGGAGGGGAGCCGCTCCTAGAATATGACACGGTGCTATCTGTATCTCGTCATGTCAAGTCGATAGCCGAGCACTGCGGAACGCTTCCCGTCTTGCACGTCACCACCAACGGTTACCTGCTAAGCGCCGCCCGCGCCAAGGAACTCGCATCTTCAGGTATTCACGATTTTCAGATTACCGTGGATGGCCCGCCCAAAACGCACGATGCGCTCAGAGTGTTGGAATCTGGGCGTGGTACATTCAAGCGTATTTTCGAGAACATCTGCACGCTGGCGGCTACCGACGGACAAGTTAAAATAACTTTGAGAATAAACTTTAACCATACCAATCTAGATTCAGTTCCAGAGCTTCTAGAGATGTTTCCGCTATTGCTACGCCCCCAACTGCGTGTCGTTTTCGAGCCTATTTTTGGCAACGGCGCAGTGAGCGCCGTCTGCAACATTTCCCAAGCTACCCTCTCCGGGAAACTTGCACAATACTCAGAGAAGGCGGCGGAACTCGGCTATGACGTAGTGTTTGGATTAAGTAGTGTGCATCCCGGCAAACTCGTCTATTGCTATGCTGAGCGGGAGAGTCAATACATAGTCAACTTCGACGGGAATGTCTTCAAGTGCAGTGTGTGTGACTTTACCGCGGAGCATCGCGTAGGTCAGTTGAACCCAGAGGGTGTCATGCTCAAGAATGACGCTGAATGGCGGAATTGGGTTGGTGGCGAGTTGTTTGCTCCTAAGTGTCGTTCGTGTCCTTATCTACCCTTGTGCATGGGTGGTTGCCGGAAGACGCGGATCGATTCTGATTCGAGCAGGGAATGTGCGTTGGTTGCGACAAATGCCTCGTATCTTCTGAAACATATAGCGTTCGGCGGCCTCGGCGAAGTGTTCAATCGCTTGTGATAACCAAAAACCAAATCAACATGGAGGAGATTATGAAAATTGTTGCGAAACCAGTTTCGGAAAAGGCTGTGCTTCAACCCACGAAGAAGAATGCTGATCCCGCGAAGATCCACGCCGGCATCGTTGCCAAGGCGCAGTGTTGCGTTGATCATCTCTGCGGGTGCAAGAATTGATTGATTGGTAGCAACCCCATCTCCCGAAAACGATCGGCGCTATCAATAGGCGGACTCCCCGACGACCGCTCGTCGTGCCTGGGGGCGAGCCCTTCCTAGCTAAACCCCAGCACGGGATGCGTCACGTAAGGCTCTTCCAGCGCGGCCATCTCTTCGGGCGTGAGGCGGACGGAGAGCGCCGCAACAGCATCCTCAAGATGATGCGGCTTCGTCGCGCCCACAATCGGCGCCGTCACGCCCGGCTTCGCCATCAGCCACGCCAACGCCACTTGCGCGCGGGGAACTCCTCGTTTTTCCGCGATCTCGCCCAGCCGGTTGACGACTCTGCGGTCGGCCTCTTCACTGGGCGCGTACATTCCGTTGCCAAACTGGTCGGTCTCCGAGCGCGCAGTGCTTTCGGCCTTCCAGGCTCGCGTCAGCCGTCCGCGCGCCAACGGACTCCAGGGAATCACGGCAATGCCTTCCGCCTGGCACAACCCGATCATCTCGCGCTCCTCCTCGCGGTAGAGCAGGTTGTAGTGATTCTGCATGGAGACGAAGCGCGTCCATCCGTGCCGGTCGGCGAGATACAGCGCCTTGGCGAACTGCCACGCATACATCGACGAGGCTCCGATGTACCGCACCTTTCCCGCCTTCACCACGTCATGCAGCGCTTCCAGCGTCTCCTCGAGGGGCGTTTCGTAGTCCCAGCGGTGAATCTGGTAGAGGTCCACGTAGTCGGTCTGCAGGCGCATGAGGCTCTGGTCGAGCTCATAGAGGATCGCCTTGCGCGACAGGCCGCGGCCGTTGGGCTCTTCGCGCATCAGGCCCTGCACCTTGGTGGCAATCACCACCGCCTCGCGTCGCACGTTGGCCTTCAGGAACCGGCCCAGCACGACTTCGCTCTCGCCACCGGAGTAGACATTGGCTGTATCGAAAAAATCGATGCCCAGATCGAGAGCCTGGCGCAGAAAGGGCTGGCTTTCGGCCTCGTTCAGCGCCCAGGCCTGCCGTCCGGGCAGCAGTCTGCCCGTAGCCGGGCTTCCGTAAGTCATGCAGCCAAGACAAATGCGCGAGACTTTCAGTCCTGTACGGCCCAGATTCATGTATTCCATAGTTTCTCCTGCTTTGAGTTTAGTGCGCCGCACGATTTGAACTCGAATGGTTTGGCGCGTTCCTATGAAATGCATCGCACTTTCGCACAATCACGGGTGAATCGCATCGGCTGTCAGAGTTGCCTGGGGCTCTACGGCATTTTAGGAAATAACGTGAGGTCTTGGGCGCTACGCAAGGTCGTCGCTCCCTGTTGGCCGAGCCGGCTTGAGGAAAGCGGCGCCGCCTTACAAAGACTCCTAAAATACTATCGGTCCTAGCACTTTCGTGCCTTGCATCCCGACGACAAAAGTGATTGGATTCCTATAGAGTGAACCTCGTCAGACAACTTATGTTGCCGTGCCAAGTTCTAATATCGCATGAGACGGGGAAGGGTGTGCCTGTTTGCGATCTCTCACGTAGGCTCCGGCGCTTACGGGGAACAATATGGTGTGTCTAATGACTAGTATGCGAGGCGAGCCGCAAGAAAGGCGCCGGACGAATTGACCCAGAGCACGGCAGCAGTGTTGGAACAGCGAAAGCACCCCTCGCATCCCACGGGTCGGCGCTTCCGGTTCCATTTGCGGCGGCAGTGGCCGGTACGGCTGCTGGCTGCCGCTGCGGTTCCGGCCCTGTTTGTGCTGGCGGGCTGCGGCGGGTCGGTGTCTGGCGGCACAACCGGCAGCACGTTCTCAATCTCGCCTGGCACGGCAACCATCGACACCAATTGCACCGGCTGCAACACCACAAACTCATCAGGCACTGCCTTGGAGCAATTTACGGCCACGCTGAACAGTGTCGGCACGGCTTCTGTAACGTGGACGGTGAGCGGTGGCGACGCGAACGCCGGCGCAGGATCCATTACGAACAGCGGCCAATACACGCCGCCATCCTATCTCACCGCAAACAGCGTGCAGGTGACGGTGACGGCGGCGATCAACTCCGGCGCGGGCGTTGGTTTGCAATCAAGCGCAACCGTAACCATCACGCCCGGATTCCTGCAGCCGCTCTCGCCCGAGAACGTGGCTCTCGGCAGCAATGGGACCGTCACCATTACCGGTTACATTGAGGAAGCCGGCGGCAGCACCGGCATCAACTACGCGGTCTCAAATACGGCGACGGGGTCGAGTGGCGGGCAAGGCTCTGTGAACACGCCAAGCTGTGTGCGCAGCTCGAACGCTTTCACGTACTGCACTGTCACCTACACAGCGCCAGCGACAGTTTCATCCACTGCCGCCACTTACGTGGTGGCCACCGTGGGCACGTCGTCCTCAAAAACCGCTGCCGACGTACTGCTCAACACCGCGGGAATCACGAGTAATCCATCGACGCACCAGGTGCAGTTGACGACGCCGATCCTGCTGGGCAGCTCCGGCGGCAACAACAACGACTACGACCTGCAAAACAGCCAGATTCAGGATTGTTGCGGCGGTACGCTGGGCGCCCTGGTCCAGAACAGCGGCGGAACGCAGTACCTGTTAAGCTGCAACCACGTTCTGGCGCGCAGTGACCAAGCGGCCACCGGCGAAATGATCATTCAGCCTGGGTTGATCGATGACGGCTGTTATCCAGTCGGAAACAAAGGCACGGAAACCCAAGTGGGCGTTCTCACGGCATGGCTCCCGCTCAGCTCCTCTACAACCAATGCCGATGCGGCCATTGCCCAGGTGAACTCGGGCGCGGTGAGCACCAGTGGCGCAATTCAGGAGTTGGGCACTCTGCAGGCAAACGGCACGCTGGCGGCCGCGCCTCCGGGCACAAACTGCTCGATTAAGTCCCCTGCAACAGGGGTCTCGTGCACGCCGGGTCAAGGGGAGACCGTGACAGGCACCGGCATGGTCGTCGCCAAGAGTGGACGCACAACTGGGCTCACGTGCGCCAGCGTCACGGCGATCAGCCTTACCGTGCAGGTGGGCTACTACAAGAACTGCGATGAAACCACTCCGTACATTTTAGCGAACGGGAGCAATCTCAAGACGTACACCGACCAAATTGGAATCGAAGGTGCTGAATTCAGTGATGCGGGCGACTCCGGATCGCTGGTGGTGGATGCCAGCAATGCCGAGCCTGTGGGGCTGTTCTTCGCCGGTGGCGCGACCAACACGGGTGTAAGCGAGGGCGTCGCCAACCCTGCGCCGACCGTGCTCGCGGAGCTTGGCGCACAGCAGGGAACCACCTACACCTTTGTGGGCACAACGGACCACCCGGTTAGCTGCCTGAACTACGGCAACGCCACGGCAACTGCGGCGCAGGCGATCGCGCTCACCGATGCGCAGACTGCTCTTGCCCAGCAAGCGTTGACACAGGCGCGCATGCTGATCAATCCTTCCCTCGGCATCCTTGGCGCCGCTGTAGGCAAAAGCAGCGATCACGCCGGCAAGGCCACCGTGATCCTCTACGTTGACCGGAGCATGAACGTCACCGTGCCGCAAACGGTGAATGGCGTTCGCACTGAAGTGATTCCCACGACTGCCCAGGCTGTGACCGCAGGCGCCGCGCCGCAATTCGCGTTCGAGCCCAACGCGCCTCTGCCGCTGACGTCCAATGTGCTCAACCAAGCCATTGCCGCCAAGGAGCAGATCGCACAGGGCCTGATGCAGCAGAATCCTGCCTTCTTCGGCGTGGGCGTGGGCCAGAGCTTCGACAATCCGAGGGAAGCGGCGCTGGTCATTTATGTTGACCGCCGCGAGGTTCCCGCTTCGCTCCCGGCTACCATGGATGGCCTGCGCACGCGCTACATCGTCATGGACCGGCTGCACGTGACGCGGTCTTATTTAACTGGGCCAATCCGGCGGCAGAGCCATTGCATGGCGCATCCGGTCATGCGTAAACTGAATGACTTCGATCCGCTCGGCACCCACTCCCTGCGTGGCCTGAACTTATTCTGAAGCGCAACAAGCAGAGAATCTCCATTTCGCTTCTAACTTTGCTGCGCTATTTCGATCTTGCGGTCGAGACGCGATCCTCCGCTCCCTGACCCGCTGCAGTGGCAAGCGCCGGATCGTCGGGCACAAAAACTTCAACGACCGTTCCTGAACCCTTCCGACCGGGCGCACCCGAGGCCGCCGCGCAACGGCTGCGTACGCGCACCGAACCGTGATGCTTCAGGATGATCTCGTGGCTCACCCACAGCCCCAAGCCTGTTCCTGTCGCTTCCTTGGTGGTGAAGAAGGCTTCGAAGATGTGCTCGCGCACATCCGGCTCCATGCCGGCCCCGGTATCGGCAATGGCAAACCGGATTCCTGTTTGCGCGGGGTTCTTCCAGTCGCGGGAGCGCTGTGCCCGCACCACCAGCCGACCGCCATTGCTACTGGCGTCGATCGAGTTGCCCACCAAATTTGCGAAGACTTGACGGATCTCGCCGGCAAAGCAGAAGAGAGTAAGCCCAGCGTCGTAGTCCTGCTCTACATGAAGGTCGAGCGCATGAATGCGGCTTTGATAGAGGCTGAGGACCGAGTCCAGCAGCTCCGCCAGCGTAGCGCGCGCAGGCTGCGTTGGCTGCCGGTAGAAGCGGAGCGTCTGCTGCGTGATCTCCGAGATGCGGCGCACCTCGTCCTCGGCCATGGCCACATACTGCTGCGCCGCCTCTGAAAGGTCTCTGGAATTGCGCAGCAGGAAGAGCAGATTGGTGATGGCTTCAAGCGGATTATTGATCTCGTGCGCGATGGAGGCGGCCAGCCGCCCGGTGACCGCGAGCTTTTCACTCCGGCGCAGCGCCTCTTCGTTGCGCTTGCGATCGCTGGCGTCGAGCGCGATGATTCCCACCCAGCGGACCCGATTCGGCGTGGTCCTCACAGGGTAGGCGCTGATCAGCCAGGTCCAGGGCCGTCGGGGTTTGCCTCCCTCGCCGCTTAACTCCAAGTTGCGCACTGACTCTTCGCTCGAAAAGACGCGATGCACTGTGCTCTCGATCTCCCTGGCCATGGCCGGCGGCAGCAATTCTGGAAGAGTGCGCCCGAGATGACGGCTCACGCCAGCTCCGGTCAGGTCCCCGAAGACCTGGTTGACGCGCACGAAGCGGCCATTGCGGTCGACGAATGCCAGTCCAATGGGCGCGTTGGCCAGCATGGAGTCGAGCAGGGAAAGCGTGTCATTCAGCCCCGCCCGCTGCTCGGCCAGCGAGGCAACCATGCGGTTGAAGGTCTCGATCAGGTCGCCGATCTCATTGTGAACCGGGATCGGCAGGGGGAAACGGCTGCTGTCTTCCGGTGAAGTCATCAGGGCGGTAGTGCCGTGGTGCAGCAACGCCAGCGGCCGCGCAATGGCGCGCCACATCAGAAGCACCAGCAGCGCCGAGGCCACCACCCAGATGATGCCAAAGATGGCCGTGTCACCCAAAAGAGAATCCAACTGCTGTTGGGCTGCGCTTTGGTCGAATGTCACCAGGGCATAGCCCCGCAGATCGGTTGCGGTGTAGATAGCCCGGATTGCCTCCCATCCGCCGGCTGCCGTCTTGAAGACTCTTGACTCCCCGCGCTTAGCGAGAGGAATCTGCGCACGCTCCGCCGCGCTGAGTCCCCCCGGTTCCTGTTTTACGCTCCTGAAAAAGAGCACGTCGCCTGACGGGCTGATGATTTTCGCCGACTCCACAATCGGTGCGTCGACGATCGTGCGCACGGCCAAGTCCACCCAACTGGGCCTCTGCTGCTCAAGCGCCTCAGCGGATTGATTGGCCAGGGCAGTGGATTCGTACTTCAGCCAGGACTGCGCGCGCTCATTCGTCCGGCGAATCTGCTGTCGCGCCAGCAGTGCGGCGAAGAGGCTGAGGGAAAGCACCTCCAGCAGCAGCAGGCCTGCCAGCATTTGCCAGCGAATGGATCGAGGCCACCAGCGCATGCGCAATGATCCACCCCCCGAAGGAAGATCGGTAGCGTTAGTCTATCGGATTGCTGACGGCAACCGCGTCGCGCGCCTCGGCCGTTGGCTTTGCCTTCGCCGCCAGCGACGCCGCGATCTGCTTTCCGTGAAAGCGTCCGTTTTCGATGAAGATCTCGCTCGTGCGCGAGCCGGCAACGATCACTCCGGCCAAGTAGATGCCCGGCACGTTGCTTTCCAGCGTCTCGGGATCGCAGACGGGCAACCGGTCCTCGCCCTCGAAACGCACACCCATCCGCTCCAGGAAAGCAAAATCGGGATGGTATCCCGTCATGGCGAAGACAAAGTCGTTGGGCAGCGTCTCGCGGCCCGCGGGAGTATCCACCACGACCGCGTCGGGAGTGATCTCCACAACCTGCGACGAAAAGTATGCCTTGATCTCGCCGTCCTTGATGCGGTTTTCGATGTCCGGCTTGATCCAGTACTTTACGTGCGGCGGAATCCCGGGGCCGCGGTAGACGAGCGTAACGCGCGCACCGCTCCGCCACAGTTCGAGGGCGGCGATGGCAGCGGAGTTCTTGCCGCCAATGACCACAACGTCCGTGTCGTAATACGGATGCGGATCGTGATAGTAATGATGAACCTTACTCAGGGTCTCGCCGGGAATGCCCATCCAATTGGGCAGGTCATAGTAGCCGGTGGAGACGGTCAGTTTGCGTGCTTCGATTGCTCCTGGCCGGCCGAAACGATCCACGGTGTGCACCGTAAAAGCGCCATCGCTGCCCGTCACGCTCTCCACGCGGTGGTACTGGCGCACGTCCAGGCGGTAGTAGGCCGCCACCTGGCGGTAGTACTCGAGCGCCTCGCTGCGCGTGGGCTTGGCATTCGGGCTGGGAAAGGGGATGCCGCCGATCTCGAGGCGCTCCGAGGTGGTGAAGAACGTCATGTGCGCGGGATAGTGAAAGATGGAGTTGCAGACGCATCCCTTGTCGACCAGCACTACACGGAAGCCCGCCTTTTGCGCCTCGATGGCGCAAGCCAGCCCCGTTGGCCCCGCGCCCACGACAAGGAGATCGAAGACTGAATCCCGCACACCATTCAACGGCTGGTCGCTCATGCTTCTAGATTAGGCCATGGTGCAGACATCCAGGCAGGTGAGGGGGCTCATCGAAACAAAAGAGCTCCGGCTTTCGCTATACCCCGTACTGCCCGTTTTCGGAGATTGTGCCTGCTCACGCGAGCGCCGGCGACGGTTCCATCAGGGGAATCGGGATCGGCTCAGCCGAAACAACCGCAGGCGGCTGCGCTGCCGTAGTTGCCAGCTGGGACGGCGCATGGGCTGTGCGCGTCAACCTATGGACAAAATGGTAGGGCGGCCATGGACCCGAGAGCTGCATCTGACACTCCCGCATGACGGCGCTGGTGGTAACAAATTTGTTCTGGTACCGTTCCACGCACTTGCGCTCGATCAGATGAGCGATGTCCAGCATCATCTTGCCGTTTTCCATCAACCGGCAGCTCACTTCCTCGTCGAGAGGGATGAACAGCTTGTGCATCTGGAAGCTAACCGCGCGAGCCCGTGTCTGCCGCTCCCGGGCCCGCGAGGCGTTCTCCCGCAGATTGCTCAGGTATTCGCGGCCCTGGCCCTCGGCGTTCAGATGCTTCTCCATTTCGCGCCCGCAACAGTCGTCGACGAAGATCTTCAGATGCATCTCCGTCTTACCGCGCAGCTTATCGATATTGCCGAGGAACTGGCGCTGATTGGAGCGGACGGACTTGCGCAGCGACACGTCGTCATTGAAGACGGTGCCAAAGCGGAAGGGAAGCACCGTAGAGTGTTGAAAACAATCGGCGATCACGCGCGCGTGGTCCACGCCTGACTTGTGATTGAAGATTTCCTGGGGGCTGTGCTCACTCACGATCACCGCGAGATCGCTTGCCGGGTAAAGAAAAACCTGATTGCCACTGACCCCAAAGACCGACTCCATAGGAACCGGTTTACGATGACGAGCTAATGCCGGAAATGCTTGTTTTTCACCGATGCAGTAGGCATACCATGCCATGACGAGACACTCCGTCCGCGCGCGCCGCAAATCTCAGGTGCCGCTGGTTGATGAAGCTCTGTGAACTTGGGAACAACTGCATGCATAGTGGATCGTATGGAGGGACCGTGTTCACGGCCTCTTAAACTAACCGGAATATAGTCTTCCGAAAATACGACTGGCAACAGTCCGCTGGAAGAAGTTAGCTGGGCGATGCGATTTGCGCAAAATCGTGTTGATAGAAGACAAAACACTGTTGATATTACGGAATTTATGGTTTTTGGGGCGCATCCAGAAGACTTTCCTGTATGCTCTATCGGTCCTCAGCCGCTACCCGGGAAGTCTCCAAGCGCCGTTCAAAAGATCAGAGTTTCGTGCCCGTTTTCCACAGAATTTCTGCTTGGCCATCCGCTCGCTGCGCCCAGACTGCGCCTGTCCTTTCCTGTAGTCGAAGCGAGCTGGCGAACTCTAGTAGACTCAACGGAAGAATGCTTGCTTCTTCCAGCTTCGTTCGCCGGTGCTTATTCCTTCTGGGTCCAGTCGCGCTTCTGGCCACCCTTCCGCTCACCGTCCTCTTCATTTCCGCATCTGCCGCCGCCCAGGGCACCCATCTTTGGACTCAATCGCAGATGGAGGAGTTTGAAAAGGGCACTCCCGCCGGGGTTTCCATCGAGAGTGACGGTCACCTTCGCCAGGGGCCGGGTCTCACCGAACTGGTGACCACCCCCTCGACTTTCGTGTGGTCGATCGCCGCCGACAAGAATGGCCGCATCTTCGTCGGCACCGGCTCGCCTGCAACCGTGCTGCGCCTCGGCGAGAAGCCGGGGGAAAAGCCGTTCACGCTCTTCGAGACCAGAGACCTCAGTGTCCAGGCTCTCGCCATTGGTCCCGATGGCGCGCTCTATGCCGCCACGGTGCCGGGCGGCAGAGTCTACAAGCTCAATCCCGACGCCACAACCAAGCTGGATGAATCCAATGCGCCAGTGGTGTTCGACGCTTCGGAAGCGGACGACGCCGCCGGCAACAGTAAACCCGCCTCGTACTCAAGCGCACAATCGCGCTACATCTGGGATCTGACCTTCGATTCTTCCGGCCAACTCTATATCGCCACGGGCAATCCCGGCGCCGTCTACCGAGTCGATCCCGCCAAACCCGGCGCGGCGCCGGAGCTGTTTTTCAAGAGCGACGAGGCGCACATCCGGGCGCTTGCGTGGGACCGAAAAGGCAATTTGATCGCCGGTTCCGATGGCTCAGGGCTGGTCTATCGCATTGACCCGCACGGCAAAGGCTACGTGCTCTTCGAGTCTCCACGCCGAGAGATCACATCTCTTGCCGTCGACGCCAACGGAACCATTTACGCAGCCTGCGTGGGCGACAAGAGCCGCAATCCGCTGCCCCCGCTTCCGGTGCAGGGAATCGCCGCGGTCACCGTCACCGTGGTTCAACCGCAATCGCTGCAGGCAGCCAACGCCAGCGCCTCAGTGCCCGAGGGGACGGAGATTTATGCTCTGGCGGAGGGCCAAGCGCCGCGCAAACTTTGGTCCGGCAAGGACGAGATCGTTTACGCGTTGGCCGCCCGCCGCGACGGCCTCCTCGCGCTGAGCGGAAATCGCGGGCGAATCTTTCTCATCCGGGACGACGGCAGCTACGCCGACATCGGCCACCTGCAAGCGCAGCAGGGACTCAGCTTGGCGTCCGTTCGAGATGCAGAGGGCATGGGCGCGAGTTTCATCGGCACGGGCAACACCGGCAAGGTCTACCTGCTGGGCGCGACGGAAGCACATGAATACGCCAGCGACGTTCTCGACGCCGGAGCCTTTGCCCGCTTCGGGCACGTCGAAGTAGAGCCGGGCTCGACCGGTTATGAGATCCTCACCCGATCCGGCAACGTGGAGCAGCCGGTGCGCGGATGGAGCGACTGGCAGCCTCTTCAGGACGGCTCGGTGGTCTCCCCGCCTGGACGCTTTCTGCAGTGGAAGACGGTGCTCCAGGCTGGTGGCGTTCTGGGCAGCGTAGGAGTCAACTATCTGCCCGTAAACTCCGCTCCCATGGTGGACGACCTGGTGGTGGTTCCAGGAGCGCGCCTCAATCCGCAGACATCCGTCACGCAGAATCAAACCGTGAACATCGCTTTCCCGTCGTCCAGCGATGGCGCCACGGTCAGCTTCGACACTGGCGCGAGCCAGCCTCTTCAGGCGACCAAAGACCGCACCGCCGTCACCGTCCGCTGGGCGGCGCACGACGACGATGGCGACAAGCTCGTGTATTCGCTTTATCTGCGCGGCGACGGCGACACCGAGTGGTGGCCACTGAAGAAGAAGATCAAGGAGGCGGCCTACAGCTTCGACGCTACGTTAATTCCAGACGGCGGCTACCGGATCAAAGTGGCCGCTTCCGACGCGCCCTCCCACACGCCAGGCGAAGCACTGACCGGCGAGAAGATCAGCGACCGTTTCGTAATTGACACCACGCCTCCGGTGATCGCTAACTTCCAGGCCGTTGGGCAGCCCGCCGAATGCAAGACTCCTCAGTGCTCGAAGCCGTTCCTTGTCATCTTCGACGCCGAGGATGCAACATCGCCTATCGCCCACGCCGAGTACTCGATTGACGCCGGACCATGGCAGTACATCGATCCGGTGGGCATAATCTCCGACTCCAGGCACGAACGCTACGAGTTCCACATTTCACTGAAAGTGGAGGCGGGGAAAATGGATGAGCATTTGATCACCGTTCGCGCATACGATCGCTACGACAACGTGGGTGTGGCCAAAACGATCATTCCCGCTCAGGAACAGTAGGCGCGATGCGATTCGAACTGTATGTGGCGGCGCGGTACCTGAAAGCCAAACGGAGGCAGGCGGTAGTCGGTGTCGTGACTGCAATCTCCGTCGCGGGAGTCACTGCTGGAGTCGCCGCGCTCATCATCGCCCTCGCCATCACGAATGGTATGCGGCGCGACTTGCAGGACAAGCTACTGGGCACGAGCGCGCACATACAGTTGATGCAGGTGGAGGGCCGCGGTATTCGCGACTGGCGGCCGTTGCTGGCGCGGTTGCGCACCGTGCCGCACGTCACCGCGGCTTCGCCCGGCCTTTACGAACAGGCGCTGGTGGCCAGGGGAGCACGCGACGGCGGCGCCCTCCTCGAGGGCATACTGCCAGACGAGGAGCGGACAGTCGGCGATTTGCTTTCTACGGCCACGCCCGGCGCGGTGCAAGCGCTGGAGCCGCGGCCCGAATCCGCACCGGAACAGAACGCCGAACTACCGCCGATCGTTTTGGGCAGCGACCTTGCGGAAACCATTGGCGCCTCCGTCGGCGACTCCGTGATGGTCATCAGCCCGCAAGGCGAGATGACGCCTCTGGGCATTATTCCAAAATATGTCCGCTTCCAACTGGCAGGCACCTTCCACTCCGGCTTTTATCAGTACGATGCCGAGATGGGCTTTCTGCGTTTGGCCGACGCGCAGCGCCTCTTCGATGAGCCCGACCTGCTTTCGGTGATCAGCTTCAAAGTCGACAATCTTTATCGCGCGCCGCAGATTGCGCGCGCCATTGAGCAGGCTGCCGGCCCCGGCTACATGACCACTAACTGGACGGAGCAGAACCGCGAACTCTTTCGCGCCCTCCGGCTCGAACAGGTGGTCACCTTTATCGTCATCGCGCTCATCGTGATCGTGGCCGCACTCAACATTCTTATCGCGCTCACCATGATGGTGATGGAGAAGACGCGCGATATCGCCGTCATGATGAGCTTCGGCGTCGCTCCGAACCAGGTGCGGCGCATTTTCTTGCTGCAAGGGTTTCTGATCAGCGTCGTCGGCACGGTGCTCGGCCTGGCACTCGGCTATTTTGCCTCCTGGGCCGGCGGCCACTATCACTTCATCCATCTCTCCGCCGAGGTGTACTCCATCGACACGCTGCCGTTTGCTCCGCGTTTCCTCGATGGCATCATCGTCTCGGTGGTTTCCATCGGCATCTCGCTGCTGGCGACGCTGTATCCATCCTCGTCGGCGGCGCGCGTGCTGCCTGCCGAGGCGTTGCGGTACGAATAAGCCGTTTATAATGAAAGAAAACTTGACAATGTGACACGTTATGTGCCACATTTGAATCATGCCAAGTGTGAATCTTCGTCAACTTCGTGACACCCGCCAACTATTGCATTGGCTCGAGGCCGGCGAAGTCGTCGAACTTCGCAAGCGCAATCGCGTTGTGGCCCGAATTGTGCCCGAGACGCCGAGAACCAAACCCGTCGAGTGGCCCGATTTCGAAGCCCGAGCACGGGAGATATTTGGCGATCGCGTGATTCCTGCCGTCGAAATATTGATCGAGGAGAGGAATAGCCGCTATTGACGATCTACCCGGATAGCAGCTTCATCGCCTCTCTTTATTTGCTCGATGGGCATCTGCCTGAGGCGCGACGGCGGATGGGCCAGCAGCCTGTTTTGTGGCTGACTCAATTCAACCGAACCGAACTTGCACATGCAGTCGGACAATATGTGTTTCGAGGGACGATATCGTCCCTCGAGGCCGATAAAGTTTGGAGCAATTTTCAAAAGGATTGCAGGCAGGGGGTCTGGACTCCAGTCAATCTTCCGGAACAACTCTGGGAAACCAGCATCGATCTTGGCCGCCGCTACGGCCCCATCCTTGGCGTCCGCACCCTCGATTCGCTCCACGTCGCCTGCGCGCTGGAATTAAGGGCCGACAAGTTCTGGACCTTCGACGAGCGCCAGGCAAAGCTGGCTGAAGCAGTTGGTCTCGACGTGACTCCCTAAGCGGACCGCATACGTCGCGTTCGATCACTGCGGCGTAATGATTCCGCCCACCGCGTGCCGCCGGGGCAGCAGAATGCCGCGATCATCCACTTCTGCTGGCGGCGTCGCATTCTGCGGATATTGAGGCAACTCTGGGCGTTCGATGAGCGCGCCGCCGCAAGCAGGGCACCAGTCTGCCTTCGTCTCATTCGTGAGCACCGCATGACATTGGCTGCAGATCCGCTCCATACCCAAGAGATTACCGGATGGGAGCTGTCATCGCCACAAGCGCCGGCCCTTTCCGCGTCAACCGGCGCCTCTGATTGGCCCGGTACACTCAAGTGATGCACCCTCCTGTTCGCCTGGTGGCGATCGACATGGATGGCACCCTGCTGCCGGGCCTCTTACAGACGGTAAGCGAGCGCAATGCGCGGGCGCTGCGGGCGGCGCAAGGGGCGGGAATCACGGTGGCCATCGCCACTGGGCGCCGCGCGGCCTACACCGCACCCTTGCTCGTGGGCCTTGGGCTGCGAGCGGATACGCCTCTGATCACGTCGAATGGTACAGTGCTTTGCACGCTGGATGGGAAGACGATCGGCCGCTGCCATATGGAAGCGCGCGTGGCGCGGGGTTTGTGCGGCCTGCTTCGTCCGTTTGGCGCCGTCGTTTTCACCTTCGACCGGCCGGGACGCGGCGAACTGGTGTTAGAAGACATCGCGCATGCGCACGGACGCATCGCTCTATGGGTTGAGGCGAACCGCAATGCGATTGAGGTCGTAAAGCCCCTGGAACTAGCGTTGGTGGATGGGGACGATCCGATCCAGGGCATGGCGGCCGGAAGTGTGGGCAGGATGCAAGAGGCCGAAAAGGCGTTGAAAGCGAGCGAGTGGCGCGATGCATGTGAATGCGTGCGTACCGAATATCCGGCGCGGGATTTGTCGATCCTCGATCTCTTGCCGCCCGGCATTTCCAAGGGGTGGGCGCTCGAACAACTGGCTACGCGGCTGGGAGTAGACCGCAAAGAGACGATGGCGATCGGCGACAATTGGAACGACGCCAGTATGCTGGAGTGGGCAGGGCAGGGAATCGTGATGGCGAACGCTGCGCCGGAACTGCGGGCCTTAGCAAAGACGCGCGGCTGGAAGCAAGCGCCGTCGAACGACGACAACGGTGTTGCCGTGGTGCTGGAGCGTGTTCTGGCAGGGAGGGCCCACACGGCCTCATGACAGGTCGTGAGGTTGGAATTTCGGTTCAGGATGAGTAAAAGAATCTACATTCCGGCAATTCTTCTGGCTGCTCTGGCCGCGCTGCCGCCCCTGGCCCGGGCCGGCGAGCGTGTGACCCTTAGTAACGGTTTCGTCGAGCAGTGCGATCATCACGCGCAGGTCGACGGCCGCGTGCGTCTCTACCTGAGTGCAGGTGAAGATAACTACATTGAGTTTGCGCCGGCCGAGATCGCCTCGTTCGAGCAGATACCCGATCCGCCCACGCCTGTTGTTGCTCCGGTGTTCATGGGCGCGAATAAGACGAAGACTCCGGCAAAACTGGCTCCGACCGACCTGCGCGAGATGCTCACGCGCGCCGGAGCGGAGCACAACCTGGATGTGGATCTGCTGGCCAGCGTGGTGAAGGCCGAGAGCGCCGGCGACACCCGCGCGATAAGCCGCGCCGGTGCGCGGGGCCTGATGCAATTGATGCCGGGAACGGCCGCCGGGCTCGGCGTTAAAGACAGCTTACAGCCAGACCAGAATGTACGCGGCGGGTCGGTCTACCTCGATGCGCTTCTCACCCGCTATCACGACAACCTGGCACAGGCGCTGGCTGCCTATAACGCCGGCCCCGAAGCGGTCGACAAGTACCACGGCATCCCGCCCTATCCCGAAACCCGTATCTATGTGGCCCGCGTCATCCACGAATTCAATCGCCGCATTCTGGCCCGTGAAGCGCTGGCGCAAAAGGCGCCGGCCTCCACGGCAGCGCAGCCGGCAACTTCCCATTGACGCACCCCTTCCTTAGGGCGTGAGAACATAGATTCATATCTGTGCGGAGAATCGGAGAACGCTTGAAGCGGCGTGAATGGATCGTGGGCTTGGTGGTGCTGGCGGCGCTGGCCGGCCTCTTTGCATATGAACAACATCTCCACCCCTTCGATTGGAAGTTGTTTCTGGAGGAGTTTCAAAAAGCCCACTGGGGTAAGGTGTGTATCGGCGCCGGCTGTATCTACGTGGCTTTTCTTTTCCGCGCCGTGCGCTGGGCATGGCTGCTGCGTCCGAACAAACGCGTGCCTCTCTTCTCCCTCCTGGGCACGCAGGTTATGGGTTTTACGGCCGTTGCTCTCATTGGCCGGATTGCGGACCTGGTGCGCCCGTATCTGGTGGCCAAAAAAACAGGGCTGCCCGTCGGTTCCCAGATCGCGGTGTATATCGTCGAGCGGCTCTTCGACGGCGGCTCGATGGCCCTCCTCTTCTGCTCCGCCATTTTGCTCTCCCCGGCCGGAACGCTTCCGCACCAGGAGATCTTCAACAAGTTCGGCAAGGGCGGGCTGGCAGCCACTTTGGCGGGCGCGTTGTTTTTGGTGGCCGTGCGGCTGTCGGGAAGAGCGGTAGCTTCGTTCTCGGAGTCGGTCCTTGCTCCGCTCTCGCATAAGCTCGCGCACGCTGCCGGCCAAAAGATCCGTTCCTTTCACGCAGGATTGGATACCCTGCGTACGCCTGCGGATTTCGCTATCACGCTTTCCCTTTCGCTGCTCATGTGGGGGTTGATCACATTTGCCTATGTGGAGGGCGTCGGGGCGTTTGTCCCAAGCGGGCAGGGGAGTTCAGTGTCGTTAGCCAAGTGCCTGGCGCTGATGGCCGGCGGCGGGGTCGCCAGCATCGTTCAATTGCCGGTGATTGGATGGTTTACCCAGATTGCCGCGCTGGAAGTGATGCTGCGACCGCTTTTCGGGATGACCCCGGAAACGGCCATGGCCTGCGCTACAACGTTGCTTGCGATCACCTTTTTGGGGATTGCGCCGGTTGGCCTCGTCTGGGCCCAGTTCGAGCACATCAATCTGCGCAAGGTTACGCTCGAGAGCGAGCACGCAGAGGAGGATTTGGCTGCCGGCCAAGCAGCCGATCCGAGCGCCGCACCGTAGTCCTGGTTCGAATCAGTCCTGCGCCGCCGGTGGTCTGGCCGGTACCCGATCGCTGCCTGCCTGTGAGTATTGGATGGTTTCCGGTCCCACCGCGCCGCCCGTCATGACCATGCTCATCGCCTGTTCCATGGTCAGATCGGTCTCAATCACCCGCTCCATGGGAAGGATTTGCAGAAAGGCCGACGTGGGGTTGATGGCGTTGGGCACCAGCACTGCCGCCAGCGGCCGCCCACTCCCGGCGTCGCTCATGGTGCGCGTCAGGAAACCGATGCTCTTTTGCCCGGCAATCGGGAAGTCCACCAGCACCACCCGCTGGCTCGCATCCTTCTTCGCCATCATCGAATCCAGCAGTTGCCGCACCGAGGTGTAGACCTTGGCCACGAACGGCAACCGCTCCAGGATCGCCTCAAACAGGCCAAAGGCCTGCCGGCCGATTACCAGCGACGTCACCCGCCCAACCACATACAGCAGCAAGAGCGTAAGCAGAACCGCCAGCGCTGGCTGCAGCCATGGAAGGCTCAGCCATCCCGGGAACATGACATGCGCGAGCAGGTGCACTGCAGGCAATCCCGCCTTCACCAGCTCGCCCAGCAGAAAACTGAAGATCAGGTAAGTGACAAAAAGCGGGCCCACGGTGATGATGCCGGCCAGAATACTCCGTTGTATACTGCGTAGACTTCGGTTCAAATGGGCTTTCACGTGCCTCTCCTGGTTATGAGCATACGCTGGCCTATACGCAGCAGAATGGGCCTTGCCGGCAGAAAACAGTTCACAAGGATCGCTAAATAAGCTATATATGAGGATTACCTCATGGAAAGGCAGAGGGAAGTCCATGAACGAACGCGAGGCTGTTGAATCCATCGACCGGGCCCCCATGGCGCCAAGAGACAGAGCGCCTTACGCGCGCGCCATCGGTTCGCCGTTGCCGATGGGCACAGGACGGCATGCACAGGCCAACTCCCCATCCGGAAACGTCAACCGCATCCCGCCCGGGCCTCCCGGCAGAGCTTTGCCCGGAGCAGCAGCCCGCGAAGAATCCCCAAGCGTGCAACGCATCGTCAACGCACTTCGCATGGCTCTTCCGCTTGTGCAGCGGCTCATGCCTTTACTCGAAGGCAACTTCGTCACTGCGGTCACCGGTTTGCTCGCACCGCATCCGCGCCCGCAAGCGCCGGCGCCTCCTCCCAAGGTGGATCTTGCGCCTGTCGAAGACAGCCTGGCTGAGCTCCAGGCGCAGCATCGGAACTTGCGCGATCAGGTTATGGAGCAGAACAACTCGCTCAAGCGCGTTGAAGACCAATTGGAGATGGTCCGCGAAGCCACTGACCGCAACACCCTGGAGCAGCAGGAGTTGCTGGAAGACCTCAAGATCTTCGGCAACAAGGTCAAGGCTGTCGCCTTTATCGCCCTGGGCCTGGTCGCCATCGGATTCCTACTCAATCTGATGCTTTTCCTTCACATTCAGCGCGTGCTGCCCTGAGCAGCAGCGCAGCCCTTCATGGGCGATACGAAAGTGACGCATAGGCGTTAAGGCCTTCACGGTCCCGGGAAGCGAGTTGGAGACCCCGGCTCTGTTTTTTGCTGAATCGCCCCGGCTGCGCTGACCTTTCGCCCTTACAGCTCCAGGACGTTATCTTCGATCGCCAAGCGCACATTCCCGTCGGACTTTGCCAGCCGGCGCACCGCTTCCGGCTTGTCAACCTTGGCCTTTAGCATCACCAGCGCCACGGGCACGCTGCGTCCGGCGCATTTGATGGTTTCCACCGCAGTTGCCCGGTCGATGCCGCAGGCGGACATCAAAATGCGGATTCCGCGCTCCACCAGCTTGGAGTTCTGCATGTGTACATTGACCATGAGGTTTTCGTACACGTAGCCCAGGCGGCTCATCGCGCCCGTGGTAATCATGTTCAGAATCATCTTCTGCGAAGTGCCGGCCTTCATCCGCGTGGACCCAGAGACCACCTCGGGTCCAACATCGGCCACAATGGTAATGTCGGCAGCTTCGGCCAGCGGCGTTGCCTGATTGCAGATGACCGCTGCCGTATGCGCTCCGCGCGCACGGGCATATGCCACCGCAGCCACGACATAGGGCGTGCTGCCCGAGGCGGAGACGCCGATGACCACATCTTTGCGTGTGGGACGCCGACGCGCTATGTCCCTCTGGCCCAGTTCTTCGGAGTCCTCGTTGACCTCGACTGCCGATGCCAGCGCCTTGGGCCCGCCTGCCATAATGTACTGCACTTGTCCCGGAGCGGTGGAGTAGGTGGGTGGACACTCCGAAGCGTCGAGCGCGGCGATCCGTCCACTCGAGCCGGCCCCGACGTAAATCAGCCGGCCGCCGTCACGCAGGCACCGCGCCACCTGGTCGATGACCGCCGCAATCTCCGGGAGGGCTTTTTTCACCGCTCCTGCGACCTTCGCATCCTCATGGTTAATGATGCGGGCGATCTCCAGCGCGGATTTCGTGTCGAGCCCTTGGGAAGCCTCGTTTTGGCTCTCCGTTGTCAGTTGCTGCAGCAGGGCGGCCTGTTCGTCGTGATTATTGTTCTTTATTCGGGCGCCGGCCGTCTCCTGCAGCGTTGTGCTTGGTAACATCGCATCAGCTCCCATTTTTAATTCTATCTGTAAAATCGCGCAAGCCAATTACAAAATCTGGTAGTGTCCTAATTTGAAATCCACAGCCTTAACCTCCAATCGTGGCAAGTAGCGTGCTGCGAACCCACGCAGAGACGGTCTGCTTGCTGGCCTTTGCTGCCGCCTCTACGCGCTTCCGATCTTCCGGGCTGAAACGTATCGGCACAATGCTTCCCTTTGCTTCGCCTTTTGCCAGTCTTGGGCGTCCGGGCTTCTTAGGCTTCTGCTTCTTCGATTCCGGCATTGGCTCTCAACTCCTGTGCGATTGCCACTCTGACTGCTGTCTCCGGGGATACTGCCGGGGGAACCTTGAGAACGGTGACGTGCCGGATTGGGTTGGCCGGATCGTCTGTTTCATGCGCCCAAGCATATGCTGTGTTGGCCTTCGGGTGCCCGTGCAGATCGAAAACCTCGACAACTCCCTCCCAAATCGTCTTCCCTTGGAAAACCTCTTTGACTGGGACGCTCTGGCGGTGGGTTGACTCAACCCCATGCAGTCTTCGGATTACCTCTTTCAATTCCTCGATATAGGTCATGCCGCCGCCTCTAGCAAGTCCCCCACGCTCCAGAATGACCCTGTGACGCCAGCGGCCATTGCGGGGGTGCATCTCAGGGTGTTATGCCGCTTGACGAAGTTGTAATAGGCGAAGTGCAGACCAACCGCTGCCTCGAAATTCTCCCGTTTCTTGCTGAAAGCCAGCGTTAAGCGGGTGAGTCGCCGCATGTGCAGCCGCGTGGTAGCGTTCAGCCGCTCCACATAGCTTGTCGAGATAAGGTCATAATCTGGGTTGCCACGAATCACCATCCGCTCTGAGGCAATCACTTCCGGTGGGCTGTAGTGACGCTCTAGCTTCTCATCGAATCCATAGGTCTTGACGATCTGTCCGTAGTCCACATCGATCCCAAAAGCCGCCTCAATCGCGTTCTTATAGGCCCCCAAACTGTCAGTGGAGATTTGCAGCCGATTCCTCATCCGCGCGGCCACGTCGTACATAAAGTCCGTGACGACCCCATGGGAGCGGTTGCTTGCCACCTTGTAAGCCGGTACTAGCTTGGTTTCGGCATCGATGGCACAGAACGTCCAGACATTGCCGACCTGGGGATCGTCACCCGGCTTGACGTGGAGTTCCTTCTTGCCAACAAAGCCCCAAATCTCGTCAATCTCCAGACGGTTGCAATCAAGGTTGCGCATTTTGGCGTCCAGTAGCACCATGCATCCCTGTCCAACCTTCACTCCAAGCCGCATGATCGTATCGCGGTGGACGCCAGTCATACGCTCAATTGAACGAATAGAGGAGCCTTCCGCGAGGGCTGCGATCACCGCGATTTGCTTATCCGTGTTGAGTACGTTCGCCATAAAGCCTCACTAGAATAACTGTAATACGAAAACTATGGCCTTGTCAAGAGGGCCGCTAGCTTTTCTACGGCTAATGGTTTGGGAAATTGCTCCGTTGGGCCAAAGATGATTCGATTGATGTCTTTTCGATATGTCATTTTTGCCGTACTTGCGAACCAAACACCTCGGACATCCCTGTAAACCACGCCTATCTCAGCGGTAAGCGGATGTTCTTCGACCCGTGCGGCATTGATTTTCTTCTCCAGAACGGCCATCACTTTAGGTAGATCCCAACGCTCAAAATCCTCTCCAAACTTTGCGTTATGCTCTACGTCCATGTATGCAAAAACGAAACCCTTTGTTCCCCTGTCGATTCGTGCCGCCGTCTGTCCAAGCAGGTAAACGTTCTCTGTTAGCGGTACTGGCATCAGGTAAATTTCATGCGCTGTTCCACCTTGATTTGTGAGGAAGAATCCTCGCTCCCAATACTCACGCTCTTTTTGGTACTCGCTGACCTCATGAAATCTAGCCTCTGGATGATCGTGCGGAACCTCGCCCCACGAATCGAAAAGGAGCACTGGGCGGTCATCTGACCACATGAGCGCAGCCTTTTCCCGCACTATGCGTTTCGTATGCCGATAGCTGCCGTCGTAGACAAAAACGAGTCCAATAAATAGAAAGCCGATCAGCCAAGTTTGCCAGCCAAGCGGGGAATGGAAGGTCAGCGTCTTCCATATATCCCTTGCGGCGTCCGATCCAAAGTGCGCGATGGCTGTATCCGCCCCGCAAAATACTGACCATCCAATCGCGGTCACAGCCCACCACCTGATTGATAGGTCGCGGCAGTGCGTAAACCATCTGGCAATCGGGAGAATCCATTTGGGCATAGAAGAAATGGTCTCACCGGCTCCCATACCACAGCAAGAGGTTTTTGTGATACATTTTCGTCATGTGTAAATGGTTGGTGATATTCGCTTTGTTGTGTCCACTGGCAGCGGTAGGGGTTCTTGCCAGTCAGGATGCGCTGAAAGGGACGCCACGGCAGGGGATCACAAAAGCCAGTAGTGGTGAGAATGGACCAAAGCAGCCCGATCCCCAAAATGCCAACCAGCCAACCCACACGATGCCCGCCGCCAGCCAGCCAACCACCCCAACAGGCGATGAGGCAGGCCAGGAAGCCCGCGAAAATCTCAAGATACAGTGGGAACTGGCGCTGTTCACCGGCCTGTTGGTATTTGTTGGACTCTTGCAGGTAGGAACAATGTTCTGGCAGGCGTGGCTGCTGAAAGGCACGAAGGAGAAAATTCAGGTCCAAGCCGGGCACATGGAGGATCAGAACAAGATTCTGAGGGATTCGGTAGCGGTTGCTAAACAGAACGCTGACACGGCTATTGCTCAAATCGAGATGGTGAAGAGCAAAGAGCGAGCGCAGCTTCGGATAGAGTTTGATCCGCTTTCCCTTACCTATGACCCAAAATCCGACGGGTATCCCGTCAGGTTCAAGGTGATTTTGGATGGGCTGACGCGCGCGACAATCCTCTATGAAAGCATTGCCGCCTACCTCGCTGACGCGCCAGGAACAAAACAAATGCCGTGGGAACCCTTGGGGATTGGGGGAACCTTTAGGCCAGATTCGAGTCCCTTTGAGAGCGTCATTTTCATCCAAGCCGATGGGTATTTTACGGAGAATGAGACCGACCATGATCGGGTCAATCTTGTTAGAGAGCGAAAACTCGACGTGTACGTTACCGGCAGGATTCGCTATCGGGACTTGTTTGGTGACGAGTGGGAGCTTGGAATAGACCGGGTTTGGCAACAGTGGGGTGGTTGGTATGGCGGCGACGGCAAGATTGCTGGCGTCTGGACTGAGGCAGGTAATGGCAAAGGCGACTATCACCGCAAAGTGGAGCAGCCTGCTAAACCAAATTAGGACACTACCCAAAATCTTCGTTTCGCTCGCGGCCGGTCCCAATCTTGCAAGCATCGGCCCTGCGCCCTATAACGCCTCTCGAACCGCGTCGTGAAATGCCGGACGCACCTCGCGGATCAATTGACACCTGCAATCGGGCCAAGTGCGGTTGGTCAGCAACACCACGGCGGCGGCGGCGTCCAGATCGATCCAAAGCGAGCAGCCGCTATAACCTAGGTGTCCAATCGAATGGGCAGAAAAGTGACTCCCGGACGACGAGTTTTCCGAGGGCGTATCCCAGCCGAGGGCGCGGGAGCTGCCTTGCGGGCTTTGCCGCTCGGCGAACCGATTCACCACCTCGCGACCAAAGAGATGCGGCGTTCCCTTGGCCCCGTTGCTCGTCCCGGGGCTCAGAATCGAACCAGCAAAGCGCAATAGGTCAGAAATGTTGGAAAAGAGCCCGGCGTGTCCCGCCACACCCTTCAACACATAGGCGTTTTCGTCCTGTACTTCGCCCTGAATGCGGCGATGACGGAAGGTGGTGTCCTCTTCCGTGGGCGGAATCGAGCTTCGCGCCTCCGCATCTGGGCAAAATCCCGTGGCCGCCATCTCCAGTGGTCCAAAAACCTCACGCCGGAGCCAGGGAGCCAGTTGTTCTTCCATCCGCACCTCCAGCGCTTTACCGAGCAAGATGAAGCCCGGGTCGGAATACTCAGTTCGCGTTCCCGGCTCCGCCTCCAGCGGTAGCTCCAGGCAGGCACGAAACAGCTGTTCCGACGAGGCTGCAGTGCGAAACAACTCAACATAGCCCGGCAGACCTGAGCTATGCGCGAGCAGATGCCGCAGCGTCACATCGTGCGCCGGGTCCCCCGGCGGCCGTCCCGCTAAAAAAACCGGCAACAAGCCGCCCAGCGGTGTATCCAACTCCAGTTGCCCGCGCTGGTGGAGCAGCATGGCCGCAGCCGTGGTTGCCACCACCTTTGTCAGGCTGGCGATGTCATACACCGTCTCCGCGATCACTGGCGGCGACTCTTGCTCATACGTAAACCGCCCCAGAGCATCTTTCAGCACCACTTCGCCGCCGGCCAGAACGCCAAATGCACAGCCGGGAAAGGCCCTCGCGCCGATCGCCTCTTCCAGCGCACGGTACGCGGCACGGAATCGGCCTGACGCCCGGCCAGAACCAGCAGCAAATGATTGGGCATGTGTTTGCATCGCTTTCTCGCATGGTAAATTGCGGGGCGTGTCTCCGCCGCGGCGTCGCGCATTTTTCGCCGCACGCGCAACAGAGTCGCGCTATCCTTGTAGGCGAAAAGCGCGTCTATCTCTTAGAGCGAGGGTGTAATTATGTTTCTGCCGCAGAACAGGTTGCAGGCAGTTCTTCTTGCCGCCTCAATCGCAGCAGGTACGAACCTGTGCGCAGTCCGGTCACCGGGGCAATCCCCGGCAGACCAAGGATCGCCCTCGCCCGCACCGGCCCAACCCGCGCCGGCAGCTGTGGGCCCAGCTACGCAGGCGGCAGCATCCTCCCAGCCATCTTCCGAACCGGCTGGCCCGGCCAGGAAAACCTGCACTGTGCCGGCCGGCACCAAGGTTCTTTTGAAGCTCGATAGTGCGATCAACACCAGGAGCGCGAAACCGGGCGATGGCGTCTACCTTACCTCCGTCTTTCCCGTCGTGGTTGGTGACCGCGTCCTGATCCCCACCGGCGTTTACGTTCAGGGGGTAGTGGATCGTGTCCAGCGCGGAGGCCACGTGAAGGGCAGAGCGCAGCTCGACATGCACTTCACCTCCATCATCTTTCCCAATGGTTCGGTAGCCGAGATTCCCGGCATGGTGGATAGCTTGCCCGGATCAAAGAACCAGTCCGTCAAGAACGACCAGGAGGGAACCATCGAGCAGAACGGCGATAAAGGCCGTAACGCGGGCGAGGTAGCCAAAATCGCCATTCCCGCGGGGGCAGGAGTCGGCACTATTGGAGGAGCGGAGTCGGGTCATCCCATTGAGGGCGGCTTGGCCGGGCTCGGCGCCGGCCTCGCCGCAGTGGGCATCGTTTCGCTCTTTACTCGCAACGCCGACGTGGAGATTCCCAACGGAACCCAGGTGGAAATGGTTCTGCAGCGCCCCCTACTGTTGGAAAAGCAAAACCTCGAGGGCACCGCCCAGTCCGGCTCCGCGCCCACCTTTGTACCTTCCACGAATCAGCCCCGGCCTATTGAAAAGCCAGTACGCGTACTTTGCCCGCCAGGAAGCCTTGGCTGCGAATGAGCAAATAGGCCTCCACACTGAGCCGGCGCTGGCATCGGCCCTGAGCTTCAGGATCAGTCTTTTTAGATTAGCCGTGCGTTCGATGCAATCACTCCAGCGCGGACCAGCACACAGCTTCCATCCTGGCCGCACCTGTAATGCACATTCGAACGGTAGTCTTCCCATGGCGTTGCGTTGCTGGCGCAGACCGTGGTTCCGAGGGTAAAAGTCCTGCCATCGTCGGTCTGAATCGTTCCCACAGTGGCGTCGTAGTCCGCGACCGTCAGATCCCCTTCGCTATAGAAACCCGAAGGCGTCGCGTCATCGTCAAGGCTCATTTGCGCATCATTCAAAGTTATTGGGGTGACTTCGAGATCGCCGGCCAGCGCTTGCACGACAGTGAGCTTCGCAACGGGCTTCACCGAGCGCCTGTGTACACCAACGAACCGAAGTTTGGGGTGCCTCTTAATGGCCAGTTTCTTGTCTTGCGTGGTCCGAGCCTCAGACGAGGGGTTCGCTTTGACCGTCCGATTCGTCGACGAGAAGCCCGTGCCAGCCCAGTCCGCCGCTGATCGGCCAGCGCTAGCAGTTGGTTGGCGAATAACGGCAACAACGGGAACAAAGGCGACCGGATGGAAATCTTTCTCCGCATCAGTCGTTGTGCTTGGGGTGACTCCGGGTTCGGTCCCCGTTGTGCTGGCCTGTGCCGAATCGGTGGACGTTGCCAAAGCGCCAGCAGGCGCGGTGAGGAAAGCGATGGAGACTCCGATTACGGTTCCGAGCGAGACGCCCATTGCGCCGCACAGCAAAGGCAGCGCCAAACTAACGAGCGAAAACCTTGGAGCGCCATGGCGCCTATGTACGTAAGGAACAGCTGCGTTGGGGGATTCAACGAAAGTTGCCATAGTCCTCCAGCGACTTGGTTTACCGTCTCACTTTCGCGGGTTTCATGCCCATTGAACTACGCCTGAAATTTGCCAACAATCCACCAAAAGAGTCATTACTGGGCCGGCTTAGGTCAGTGCGTTGAATCGTTATCGCGCCAGTCCAAAGAGGCCGCGGTGGTCCATCTGCCGCTGGCGAGACGGCCGTAAAGCAACAGGCTACGAATCCCGTATCTGTCGGGTTTTGCAGGTCCAGTGCAGGAGGCCTCGGTTGCTAGTAATCTGGAATCGGCTGCTAGTAATCTAGAAACAGATGCAAACCCATCCCGATGAAATGCCGGCTTGTGATCCCCAGGCAAACACCGAGGCCGCTCCTTCCCAGCCGCCGGCTAGTCCTGCGCCATCACGCAGCAGCGCGGGCATCCTTCTTTGGCTGCGCGATCTTCTCATCTCCGCCGTCGCCTCCGTGGTCATCATCACCTTTTTCTACCAGCCGGTTCGCGTGGAAGGCACCAGCATGTTGCCGCGCCTCGAGGACCGTGACCGCATCTTCATCAACAAATTCGTCTACCACTTCACCAGCATTCAGCGCGGCGACGTGGTAGTTTTCCGCTATCCGCGCGACCCTGAAAAGAGCTACATCAAGCGTGTCATCGCCTTGCCTGAGGACCGCCTCCGCATCGATCACGGCCGCGTCTATGTGAACGGAAAGCTTTTACGCGAGCCCTACGTTCCGCCGGAGTATCGCGACAACCGCTCCGTTGCCGAGATGACCCTTCCCCCTGGTGACTATTACGTCATGGGAGACCACCGCTCCATCTCCTCCGACAGCCGTGATTTCGGCCTTGTCGAACGGTCCTTCATCTATGGCAAAGCCGTCTTCGTCTACTGGCCGGCCCGCGATGTGGGCGTGGTTCGCTGAAGCCGTGGAAAACCCGGCAGAATCGCGCCGCAAAACCTGCTAAAATCGATTGAATCCACTCCTCGGAGAGGCGATGCAGGCGATCCTGGCGCTCGAAGACGGGCGCATCTTCCGCGGGCGCGGCCACGGACACCCAGGCGAATGCCAGGGCGAAGTTGTTTTTAATACTTCTCTCACCGGTTACCAGGAGATTGCCACCGACCCCTCCTACGCCGGCCAGATCGTCGTCCTCACCAACCCTCAAATCGGCAACTACGGCACCAATCGCGCCGACAATGAGGCTGCCCGGCCCTACATAGAGGGCCTGATCGTTCGCGAGTTCTCCGCCATCAGTTCGAATTGGCGCTCCGAGCAGGTTACCGACGAGTACATGGAACGCTACGCCGTGCCCGTTCTGGCCGAAATCGACACGCGCGCCCTGGTTCGGCACCTTCGCGACCGGGGCGTGATGCGTGGCGTCATCTCCACGACCGAGTCAAATCCCGACGTGCTCATCCAGAAGGCCAGGAGCATCCGCAAGATGGAGGGGACCGACTTGGCCCGCGTCGTCTCGACAAAAACCAGCTACGAGTTCGGCGCCTCCGATCCGCGCAGCCAAATGGGCGAGCCGCTGCTTACCGAGGGGTTCATCCACACGGAGCAGGCCTTCGAGCGCATTCTTCATGTAGTAGCTTATGATTTTGGAATCAAACAAAACATTCTACGCATGTTATCTCGTGATGGATGCCTGGTCACTGTGGTTCCGGCTGAAACCACCGCCGACGATGTGCTCGCGCTCAAGCCCGACGGCGTCTTTCTTTCCAACGGTCCCGGCGACCCGGAGCCGGTCGATTACGCCGTCCGCGCCATCCGGCAGATGATGGGCCGGGTGCCGGTCTTCGGAATCTGCCTGGGCCATCAGCTTTGCGGGCTGGCTCTTGGCGGGCGCACCTACAAGCTCAAGTTCGGCCACCACGGCGGCAACCACCCGGTGCGCAACAACTCGACCGGCAAAGTCGAGATCACGGCCCACAATCACAACTTCGCCGTCGATCCCGACTCCATCAACGCCAACGAGGTCGAGCTCACCCACGTCGACCTGAACGACCAGACGCTCGAAGGCCTGCGCCACAAGACGCTGCCGCTCTTCAGCGTGCAATACCACCCCGAAGCCGCCCCCGGTCCGCACGACTCGCACTACCTGTTCCGCGACTTCCGCAAGATGATGGAGGAGTGGAAGGGATGAATGAGGAGGGGATCTCTATGCCAAAGATTAGCTATCGTTGGCTTTCAGTTGAACTGGAGAATGGAGCCCCATTTGAATTCTCAGAATCTAACTTCAAGAGTCTTCGTCGGTTATCGCAAAAGCCAGCTGTTTACCGTTGGGCCGTATACGAAAAGAAGATCCTCCGCAAGGTGTACATCGGTGAAGCGGAAAATCTAAGGGATAGAGTCGATCACTATTTCAAACCTGGCACAAAACCGGGGACCGATCTACATCTGAATAAGATTTTCAGCAGAGATGTTGCGAAAGGGGCGAACGTCCGTCTCGAAGTGCTGCATATCGATCCTATTTATCTGAATAACGTGTACCTGTGCGACGGGAGACTAGCAGATCAGTATATTCGCAAGATGATGGAGAATTTCACACTTGCTGATTCTGACGTTACTCAATACCAGATACTAAACGCGACTTTGAACCCAATCGAGCGCCGAAAGCGAAAAGCGATGAAGGACAATCCATTGGAGGCATTGTTTCAAGAGCATGGCTTGGCCGACTGATTCGGGCATTGAAAGGGCACGACTTTAGTCGTGCCGCAAAGGATCGCAACGAAACCGCGGCTTTAGCCGCTGAGGGAAGATTTTGAAGCCGGCACGCGAGCACGCAACGAACAATGCGCAGACCTACTTCGTCACGTCGGACACGTGGGAAAGGCGCGCTCTCTTCCAGACGGAATCGTGGGCCAGGCTCTTCTTCAAAACGTTGCTCACGCATCGCGGCAAGGCGTATCTCCTACATGAATTCGTTCTCATGCCGGATCATTTCCATCTGCTCATCACGCCACAAACTTCGCTGGAACGCGCAGTTCAGTTCATCAAAGGCGGATTCTCGCATCGTGCGAAGACGGAACTTGGATCGAATATGGAAATCTGGCGCCGAGGCTTTGCCGATCATCGAATCCGCAACGCTGAAGACTACGATCTCCACGTTCACTATATCCACTTGAACCCGGTCAAAAGGGGACTGTGCGACAGCGCAGGGGCTTATCCCTACTCATCTGCATACCCAGGATGGAAGCTCGACCCCATCCCTCAGGGGCTAAAGCCCGCCAATTTTGATGGACCCGTTGGTGGCACGGCTGAAGCCGTGCCCTTTCAAAACACGCCGCATACCGAACAACGGGCCTTGAATGGGCACGACTTTAGTCGTGCCGCAAGCGAAATACAAAGAAAAACCCATGCCACGCAGAAATGACATTCAGAAAATCCTCGTGATCGGCTCCGGCCCCATCGTGATCGGCCAATCGGCCGAGTTCGACTACTCCGGCACCCAGGCCTGCAAGGCCCTCAAGCAGGAGGGCTACGAGGTGGTGCTGGTCAACTCGAACCCGGCCACCATTATGACCGATCCCGAGCTGGCCGACCGCACCTACATCGAGCCGCTGACGCATGAATATGTGGAAGAGATCATCCGCATTGAAGCGGAAATGCTCGCCAGCGCCGGCGAATCCTCGCCTCAGGGGCTAAAGGCCGGGAGCCTTGAGGAACCTCGTAGCGGCACGGCTGAAGCCGTGCCCTTTCAAAACAAAAAGCCGGGGAAGTTTGCGTTGCTGCCGACGGTGGGCGGCCAAACCGCGCTCAATCTCGCCGTCGATCTTGCCGACACCGGAGTGCTCGACCGCTACAACGTCGAGCTCATCGGTGCCAAGCTCGAAGCCATCAAGAAGGCAGAGGATCGTCTGCTCTTCAAAGACGCCATGCTTCGCGTGGGCCTCGACGTGGCGCGTTCCGGGCTTGTGAACAACCTGCGCGACGGCCTCGATTTCGCGAGCAAGCTCGGTTTCCCGGTGCTCATCCGCCCCAGCTTCACCCTCGGCGGCACCGGCGGAGGCATCGCTTACAACCGCGAAGAGCTGATGGAGATTCTCGCGCGCGGCCTCGACCTCTCGCCCGTCCATGAGTGCCTCGTGGAAGAGAGCGTGCTCGGCTGGAAAGAGTTCGAACTCGAGGTGATGCGCGACCTCGCCGACAACGTCATCATTATTTGCTCGATTGAGAACTTCGACCCCATGGGCGTGCACACGGGCGACTCCATCACTGTCGCTCCCGCACAAACGCTCACAGACCGCGAGTACCAGAAGATGCGCGACGCGGCCATCGCTTGCATGCGCGAAATCGGCGTCGAAACCGGCGGGTCGAATGTTCAATTTGCGATCAATCCACAAGACGGCCGCATGACCATCATCGAGATGAATCCGCGCGTTTCACGTTCCTCGGCGCTCGCCTCCAAGGCCACGGGCTTCCCCATCGCCAAAATCGCCGCCAAGCTGGCCGTGGGCTACACGCTCGATGAAATTCCCAACGACATCACGCGCAAGACTCCCGCCTGCTTCGAGCCAACCATCGATTACGTCGTCGTCAAGATTCCCAAGTGGCAGTTCGAGAAATTTCCGGGCGCCGACGAGACACTCGGCCCGCAGATGAAATCGGTCGGTGAGGTGATGGCCATCGGCCGCACCTTTAAAGAAGCGCTGATGAAGGCATGGCGCTCGCTTGAAACCGGCAAGAAGACCGGAGCGGAGGTTCTGGAGCCGCGCCGCCTGACGCAGATGCTGGTCACTCCGCGGCCGGAGCGGCTGGGCTACATCCGCTACGCTTTCGAGCGCGGACTCAGCGTGCGCGATGTCGCGCGCCTCACCAAGATCGATCCCTGGTTCCTGCACCAGTTGCGCGAGGTCACGCTGGCGCAATCGGCCATTGCCGGCACGAACCCAAAGGAGTTCGACGCCGAGCGCATGCGCCAGCTCAAACGTCTCGGTCTGAGCGACGAGCGCATCGCCACGGAGTGGAAGCTCGAAGGCCATGCCGGCATCCAGCAGGTGAGGGAACTGCGCGAAGGGCAGGGAATTCGTCCTGTATTCAAACTCGTGGACACCTGCGCAGCCGAATTCGAGTCCATGACGCCTTATCTCTACTCCACGTATGAGGAAGAGGACGAAGCGCCTCCGACCAAAACGCCCAAGATCATCATTCTCGGGTCAGGCCCCAACCGCATAGGGCAGGGAATCGAGTTCGACTACTGCTGCTGCCATGCGGCCTTCGCGCTCAAAGAAGACGGCTACGAGACGATCATGGTCAACTGCAACCCTGAGACGGTCTCCACCGACTACGACACCAGCGACCGCCTCTACTTTGAGCCGCTCGTGCTCGAAGACGTACTGGCCATTTATCACCACGAAGCGCAGTCCGGCGCGGAGATTGGCATGATCGTTCAGTTCGGCGGGCAAACGCCGTTGAACCTCGCACAGCGCCTGCGCGCGGCCGGGGCGCCCATCATCGGCACCTCGCCAGAGTCGATCGATCTCGCCGAAGACCGCAAGCAGTTCGGCAAATTGCTTGAGGACTTGCAGATTCCGCAGCCTCGCGGCGGCACCGCCACCAGCGTGGAACAGGCGCTGGCGGTCGCTGAGCAGATCGGCTATCCCGTCCTTGTCCGCCCCAGCTATGTACTCGGCGGGCGCGCCATGGTGATTGCTTACGACGCCGATGCGGTCACGCGTTACATGCGCCAGGCGGTCGAGTACTCTCAGGAGCGGCCGGTCCTCATCGATCACTTCCTGGAAAACGCCATCGAAATCGATGTCGATGCGCTCTGCGATTCGGAAGACGTTCTCATCGCGGGTATCATGCAGCACATCGAGGAGGCTGGAATCCACTCCGGTGACTCTTCCTGCGTGCTGCCCGCCGTCGGCATCAGCGAGTCCACGCTCGAAACTCTCCGCGCCCATACGCGCAGGCTGGCGCTCGCGCTCAAGGTCGTCGGCCTGGTCAACTTGCAGTTCGCTATTCAGCACGACGATCAAGGCAACGATCGCGTCTACGTCATCGAGGTCAATCCTCGCGCCTCGCGTACCGTCCCCTACGTCTCAAAGGCCACCGGGATTCCGCTTGCCAAGATCGCGGCGCGGCTGATGACCGGCCGCAGGCTGCGCGATTTGCTGCCTCACGAGGTTGCCTCAGGCAAGGATCTCGAAACTGGAGCACACTTTTACGTGAAGTCGCCGGTCTTTCCCTGGTCGAAGTTTGCCGGCGTCGACACCGTACTCGGCCCCGAGATGAAGTCTACCGGCGAGGTGATGGGTGTTGCGTCCAGCTTCGGAGAAGCATTCGCGAAAGCGCAGCTCTCGGCGGGACAGGTATTACCGACCGGGGGAACAGTCTTTTTCACTGTGAACGATCACGACAAACAAGCCGCGATCGGTCTGGCGCGCCGCTACGTCGATCTCGGCTTCAAAATTGTCGCCACTGAAGGCACAGCCAACGTGCTCGAGGGCGCCGGGCTGATCGTCGAACGGGTCTTTAAAGTGGAAGAAGGCCGGCCCAACGCCGTAGACCTCATCAAAGAGCGGTGCATTCAGCTCATCGTGAATACTCCGCGCGGCCAGGACGCCATCTTCGACGAGAAGGCCATCCGCCGCGCCGCTGTCCTCGCGCGCGTCCCCACCATCACTACTCTCGCAGCCGCCCAGGCCGCGGCAGAGGGAATCGCCGCCATGCAAAGGCATCGTGTCACGGTCTACGCCTTGCAGGAACTGCATTCAGCCAACGGGCGGTGAAGGGGGCGAACATCTGAAGACAAGACTACGAAGCTCCTAAAGCATCCGCTCCGGACCCCTCCGAAGACATGGTCTGCGACGCCTGGACGCGGTCGCCTGCAGCGGCGGCAGGAATGTTCAGGTTCTTTGCCATTCCATTCGCTCCAAGCCCTGTGTTTTCAACGAAACGCAAACGGCCCACCCTTGAAATTGTGTTGACAGTCACATGGTGCTGTGATAAACCACGCCTAGGCGTTTAAGTTCCCTCCCTCTTTTGGGTCCTGTATTAACCGATCAACCGATTGATGATTTAGGCGGAAATGTCCTAAATTGAGCTTCCCCAAACCTGGGGCGTCGACTGGCGTGCGCGCGGGTCGCATCGCGGCGGTCGCTCCAGCGCAGTCTTGGCGAGCCATCCAGCGCGGCGCAATGGACGGATGGCGCATTCGCGTTCGTCACCAGCAGATTTGCAGAAGATTTCGCGCGCCGCTCGCAGGCACGCGTGCATGCCGTGCTACACCCCACATTATTGCGAACTGCCAAGGAAAAGCCAGGAGCACAGTTCGCCCGATTCGAACCGCAAAAGCGATCAAAGCCAGGCAACATCAGCACACAATTCGCTGCTCAGACGGGCCATCGTGCCGGCAAAGTGGCAAGCGTTTCAGCCGCGACCAACAGAATGGAAGGAAGGACACACATGATGAAAGTGATCGTACGGAACCTAACGGTGACAAGACTCGTCTCCGCCGTTATCTTCATGCTCTTTGTGGCTGCCCCCTCCATTGGGCAGGCGCAGGGTATGCTCATCGAAATCCCGTTTAAGTTCCTCGTCGGCTCACAGAAAGTACCCGCCGGCACCTACACCTTTTCTGTGGACAGTTTTGGCTTGGTGCTGCAATCAGGCACGTCTGGACAGTTGCATGCGATGATCATCACGCGCCTCACCGGGCCCCCAGGATTCCTGCAGGGAGGCTCGGCTGTCTTTGATAAGACCGGCGCGCTTCCCATCCTTTCTGAAGTTTGGGTTCCCGGCTCCGATGGATTCCTGCTGCACAGCATCCCCAAGAATCACAGTCGCGACGTACTTTTCTTCTCTGCCCTGAACCAGACAGGTTCCGCTTCAGGCAAAACAGCCTTCAACCTCACCTGTGCCAAGTGTCACGGGGAGGGCGGTAACGGCAATGAGGCCGCAGACAAATTCTTCCATACCAAGATTCCCCGGTTGACTTCGCCCGAAGTACAGAACAAGTCGGACGCAGAGTTGAGGGAGATCATCAGCAAAGGCACACAAACCATGCCGCCGGTCGAAGTGGAGGAGTCCGGCTTCCGGCATCGCCTGCCGTCGCAGGACGTAGATGCCGTGGTTGCGTATCTGCGCACCTTGAAGGGGTAATCCCGGAGCACAGTTGTCTAGGGAAGGCTGGCCACAGGCGACCGCGGCCCGAATTGTGTGGGAGAGAAAACACGCGTGAGAGTTCGGGTGTCGCGAGCGATGCGGACTTCCGCCTGTGCCTTGCAGCCAGCCGGAACTCTCCGGGTAAGAATCCGCTTACGCGTGCTTCCGCATCCCCAGCCACGCGCCGATTGAGTAGCCCACCAGCGCTGCCGCCGGCCACGTGCCCAGGAATGGGCCATCGTCGTCGATCAGCCCACTCGGGCTGGGAAGACTGAAAAACGTGCGCACCAACTTCTCAGTCGCGCCGCACTGGAAGCAATGGTTGGGCTCGGTGGGCATGTCGAGAACCCAGAGCCCGACGATCATCACCCAGATGAAGCCCACGAGCCAAACCACAGTCGCCAGCTCGTCGGGACGGATTTTGCTTACGATCATACCAACGGCAAAGGGAACCGCCATCGACAGCAGAAGAATGACCCACTGCGGAACCCCCGCCGGATTGACCGCGTAGCCGACGAGCATCAGCGCGATCCACGAAGCCAACGCCAAAAGAGTGTGCAGAAAGAACCTGAGCCCCTGCCGGGCAAGCGTCGAAACCTTCTGGTCTTTCGGTTCACTGTGCAACAACGTATCCATGGTCACGGCTCCCAGCCCCGGCTCGTTGCTTCGCCGCCTCTCAAGGATCTCCTCGCCGTTTGACTCTCAACAATACACTGCCACGGTTCTGGCGGCCAATTTCGACCTGCTGCGGCAGGGAAGAGCGGGCCCCTCTACTACCGGTTCTACAATGAACAAATGTTGATGGAAGGGATTTTTGCCGCGGTCACCACGCCGTTTTACGCGGACGAGCGCGTCTACTTCAGGAAAATTGAGGCCAACATGGCACGGTATTCGCGCAGCCTGTTGGCGGGGATGGTGGTTCTCGGCTCGACTGGCGAGGCGGTCCTGCTCGACGACGCCGAAACCCGTGATGTCCTGCGCGTGGCCGCCGAAGCCACCACGCCGGAGAAAGTCCTCATCGCCGGCGTGGGCCGCGAAAGCGTCAAGGCCGCGGTCGAATTGGCCGAAGCTGCAGCGCAATTCCAATATGACGCCGTGCTCGTCCGCGCCCCCAGTTACTATTCCGGACAGATTTCTACGGCGGCCGTGCTGCATCACTTTCGCAGCGTCGCCGACCGCTCCCCGTTGCCGGTCGTCCTCTACAACATTCCAAAGTTCGTCCCTTACCAGATCCCGGTCGAGGTCGTCGCCGAGCTGGCCGAGCATCCGAACATCATCGGCATCAAAGATTCGAGCGGCAGCGTCGAGCGCATCCGCGCGACCGTCGCCGCCACGCAAAACGCCCCCCGGCGCACGGTGCCCGTCACACAGGTCTTTGAGGCAGTGACAGGACGAATGCTCACGCCGCGCAGCGAAGCCTCCGGCAGCTTCGTCGCTGCAAGCAACCTGGCTGGCGGCGTGGCCGTTGCCACGCCTCCACCACCTGTCCCCGTTAAGACCCGGACGAGGGAAGTGGGCTTCCAGGTTCTCAATGGCTCGGGTAGCACGATCTTCGAGTCCCTCGAGGCCGGAGCCTCAGGCATCATCGTCGCCTTTGCCGCCTTCGCTCCCCAAGCCTGCCAGGAAATCTACATCGCTTGGAAGGACCACGACCTTGATCTCGCGCGGGAAAAGCAGCAGCGCATCGCGGCAGCCGAGAAACAAGTTGTGGGCGATCTGGGCATCGCTGGAATCAAGTATGCATGTGATTTCAACGGCTACTACGGAGGCCGACCGCGCGCGCCATTGCTTCCTCTCACTGCCGAAGAAAAGGCCGAAGTCGAGAAGCTATTGGCGGAAATCCGGAACTGATAGAATGATGCCGCTAGCTGCGGCCCGAAGAGTGCTGACTGGGGAATCCAGGCATGGGGTATGAGGAGCGATTCCAAAGCGATTTTGACCGGGTTGTTCGATCCGCCAGCGAAGCCCGGCATTCTTCGCGTCCGACAAGGCAGCAGGCACTTGGTTGGTGCTTCGTGGCACTCTTTCTCGTGACCACTTTCACGGTGATCGAGGGCCGGGAACCAACCTGGGAAGACGAGCTCTGCGTGCAATCGACAGCCTGGTCGATCGTGCAGGGCCGCCCAGCCAATATGAGTGTGGATGGTTTGTTTGCCCACGACATCCCGCTCGTACGCTTCTTCGGACCGGTTTCTTTTCGTGTTGCGGCGGTTTGGATCAGGCTGTTTGGCCTCAACGTGCTGCCTTGGCGCACGCTCTGCTTTCTTTTTGGCATCTCGCTCATCACGGTCTCGTCGGCGTTGCTTCTTCGCCTTACTGGCGCCGGCCATTGGGTCGTGCTCGGGGGAGCTTCGACGGTCATGGTCTCGACTGCGTACTGCATTCTCCTGCCCGGCCGATGGGACCCGGTCACGGTGGGCCTGATCCTCGCCGGGACCCTCTTCCTGCTGCATGCAGTGAACGGCTCGGCGACAAGACTTGCGTTGCTGGCCTGCGCAGCGGGGATTCTCTTCGGGCTTGCCGCCGGGTCCACACCGCGCGCACTACCGCCGCTGGCCGCGGTGGCTTGTGGAGTGATCTCGGCAGCCTGCGTCGACGCCGTCAGGAGAGCTCACCTCCTGAGCGCCGGCGCTGTGGCCGCATTTTTGAGCCTTGTCACGGATGCATTGCTTCTGGCGCCGTTGGGCATGACGCCATGGAGTTGGTTTCAGTTTGTCACAAGCGCGAGCAAGCGCGACCCAATCGCCTGCCCACCTTTGCTCGGTGGGCAGTGGAACTTGCAGTTGGACACCCATAAAACCGTCTCTCTGCTTACAGGATTCCTGCTCGTTTCCGGTTTCCTCTCCGCTTGGGCGCAACGCCCGGGGCGCAGCGGGGAGGGGAAGACCTGCAGGGTCGCGCTGGCGGTCATAGCTCTGGCCAACTTGGCCCTCAGTGTCGGTTTGGTCTCCCGCTTCCTCGGGTATGCCATTTTCTGGCTGCCGTTTCTTGTCCTGGCATCGTTCTCGTGGATCGGATGGGAGTCTCTCCGCGGCAGAGGCGCCCGTTCGTTGATAGCGGCTCTGGTCTGCCTGGAGCTGCTGCTGCCGGCAACTTTGGAGATTCGACGCATGGACACCGCTGTCAAACTATGGAGGGGAAGGGACCCGCAGATCCTCCTCACCGAGATTCTCAGCACCATCCCTCGCGGCTCAATCGTCTTTGGGCCGATTGGAGGATACTTCTTTCCTGTGGAACAAAGCGGCTCGCGCTACCTCTACATGGAGAACGATGGTACGCCCGGGCTGGCGGTCGGTGACGACACCGCGGCATACCTAGAGCGCGCTCTCGATGCCGCCGCTTGCACAGCTCCGACATTTGCAGTTTGGCCGCGTGACCAGGAGGATAATCCACTACCGGAGGAGATCGCCCGGCACGAAAAAATCGAGCTGAAGTCAGAAGAGGTGAGCCGATCGGACGCCCCGCTTATCTACCGCTTAACCGCTCCCGGGAACTGCTCGTCGATCCAGTTCGACGTCAGCGCAATCAAACCCTTCAAAGCGTTTTAATCAACATCGCTCTAATACTGCCATTTCACCCTTGGATGATTAGGGCCTTATTATCCGCGACACAATGTCTGATTCTAGGTAGTTACGGCGCGTGTTGCGTGGGGTAGTGTCCAGAGGTTTTCGCACCTTCGATCTTCGTATGCATGTTGGAAGATGTTTAGGTTGAGGTAGCTTTGCTCCTTGCCCTTATAGGGGCCAGAAGCAAAGCGGTCATGCGATGGCTTGGACTTTCCCGTCCGAACGAATTCTCGTCAGAGGATTAAAAGAAACCTATTTAACGTTTCCGTTCTGTGGCCGATGAAGTGATTAGTTTCAGTGCTGTCGGTCCTTCCACTGTCGCGAACGCCGGTCAGGGCGGAGAGAAAGCACTGCGCCAGTGCACTAAAGAATCGGCAAGGATCCGTTTTCGGGCACCTTGGAGAATACCCCCATGCAGGATCAGGATGTGATTCGTGAATTCCTAATCGAGAGTCATGAGAATCTCTCGCGCCTGGATCAGGAGCTCGTTGAACTGGAGAAGCGCCCGCAGGACACTGCGTTGCTGGCCAGTATCTTCCGCACCATTCACACCATCAAAGGCACTTGCGGCTTCTTTGCGTATTCGACTCTGGAGCGGATTACCCATGAGGCCGAAACTCTTCTAAGCCAGTTACGCGATGGCAAACGGAAACTCACGCCGTCCCTGATATCGCTTGTCCTTGAAACCGTCGACGCTACCCGAAAAGTGCTGGCCGCCATCGAGGCGAGCGGAGAAGAGGGTCCGGAACGCTTTGAAGATATAGCTGAACGGTTGCGCCTGGCGGCGCAGTCGCCGGCAGATGTCGAGAACCAAGGCGGCGCCGATTCGACGCCTCCTTTGCCGGCGGAAGCGCAGGGCGTGATTGGCTCCTCGGAGACGACCGAAGAGTCGAAGCCCGAAGAAACCGTTGTCAAGTCGTCCGCCGTGGCCGATGCCAATATCCGGGTGGGTGTCGGGCTCCTGGACAAGCTGATGGACCTGGTCGGTGAACTCGTGCTTACCCGCAACCAGATTCTCCAATTCAACACCGAGCGGGAAGATGCTGCCCTGAACACTACTTCGCAGCGCCTGAACCTGATCACTACCGAGTTGCAAGAGGGCGTCATGAAGACACGCATGCAACCCATCGGCATGGTCTGGAACAAGCTGCCGCGGGTGGTGCGCGACATGGCGGTGGCCCTTGGGAAGCAGATCCGGCTGGAAATGGACGGCGCCGATACTGAACTCGACCGGACCATCATCGAGGCGATCAAAGACCCGCTGGTGCACCTGGTTCGCAATGCCTGCGACCACGGCATCGAACCGCCTGAAGTACGGGCGCGTGCCGGCAAGCCGCCACACGGGAGACTTACGCTTCGCGCCTATCACGAAGGCGGGCAAGTCAACATTGAAATCGGCGATGACGGCGGAGGGATTGACGTCGCTCGTGTCAAACAGAAGGCGGTGGAGAGGGGGCTTCTGCGGTCCGAACAAGCGGAAAAACTGAGCGATCGCGAGGCGCTGAATCTGATTTTCCTGCCCGGCTTCTCGACGGCTCAAACGGTGACGAATGTTTCAGGACGCGGCGTCGGTATGGATGTGGTGAAGTCCAATATCGAGAAGATCGGCGGCGTCGTCGACGTTTTCAGCCGGCCCGGAGAGGGCTCGACGGTCAGGCTTAAAATCCCTCTCACTTTGGCGATCATTCCCGGCTTAGTGATTGCAAGCGGAGGGGAACGGTTCGTGATTCCTCAGGTCAGTTTGCTCGAGTTAATTCGCCTGGAGGGAGATTCCTCGGAAAAGCACATCGAGCATGTGCACGGAACCCCGGTCTATCGCCGGCGCGGGAGTCTGCTGCCTATTGCTTACTTGAATCAGGTGTTGGGGCTGAAATCGGCCCAGCGGTCCGACGCGGTCAGCATGGTGGTTCTGCAAGCCGAGGACCGGCAATTTGGGCTGGTGGTAGACGGCATCAACGACACCCAGGAGATCGTGGTCAAGCCTTTGGGTAAGCAGTTGAAAGGGCTCACAGAGTACGCCGGCGCGACCATCATGGGCGACGGCCGCGTGGCCCTCATCCTCGACGTGCTTGGCATCGGCCAAAGTGCCGGAGTGCTTACCGAATCCTGCGAGCAGTCCCGCGTGGCCGCGCAGCAGAAGTCGCAAGCGGGGATCGAACAGCAGCGGCTGCTCCTGTTCCGGGCCGGTTCTTTCGAGCGTCTAGCCGTTCCACTTTCTCTTGTCGCCAGGCTCGAGGTGTTTCCACGAAACGCCATCGAGCATGCGGGCGGATGCCACGTGGTGCAATACCGGAATCGCATTCTTCCCCTGGTGCCTCTCCAAGCTGTGCTTGAGCCTGGCGCCCCCGAGCAAAACCAGTTGGCCGATTCGGTTCAAGTGATTGTGTTCAACGACGGCGACCGCAGCATCGGCGTGGTGGTCGACCAGATCCTGGATGTTGCAGAAGAGGCAGTCATGGTGCGTCAGAAGTCGAGCCGCAAAGGACTGCTCGGCTCGGCGGTGATTGGCAAGCGAGTCACGGATTTCCTGGATCTCAACCAGGTCATTCACGCGGCCACGGAGAGTTGGTTTGAGGGTACTGGCGGGTCCGGGAATGGTAAGAGCATCCTCGTCGCAGAAGGCTCGGCGTTCTCGCGAGGTCTGATCCGCAGCGGCCTGGATATGGCAGGCTACCGGATCCTGGAAGCTGCGAATCTGGACGAGGCGATTCGCGGGATGGAGCAGCAGCCGGCAGACGTCGTCGTGGCGGCGCTGGACCTCCCGCCCCAAGGCAGTTCCGCCCTGCTTGCAGCCATGCGCTCGAGGCCCGAGTGGGAGCGGATTCCGTTCCTCGGATTGGCCGATTCGGCGGGCCAGCTTCAGTCATCCGCGGTCCGGGCGGCTGGGTTTGAGGACTGCCAGGCGAAGTTCGACGGCAACGCCATCCTCGAGTCGGTGGCGCGGCTGGCTTCGGCCGGGGCTTCCCAAAAAACCGGGCCGATGTGCGCCGGAGAGGAGAAGTAAGTCATGGCGGCCGATATCGCGATCGTGAAGTCCGAAGCCACCCAGACCAGCGGGCAGCTCTCAACGTTTTTTGTGGCCGACCTGTTTTTCGGCGTGGATGTTCTTCGCGTGCAGGAAGTATTGCGCTTCCAGCAGATGACCCACGTGCCTCAGGCCCCGGAGGTCATCGAGGGGTTGATTAACTTACGCGGGCAGATCGTTACCGCAATCGATTTGCGGCGGCGCCTTCGATTGCCGCCTCGCACCGGCGGCCAGACGCCGACCAACATGGTGGTCCGCACCGACGACGGCGCCGTGAGTTTGCTGGTCGATGAGATTGGAGACGTGCTGGACGTGGATGCCGCCACCTACGAGCGGCCGCCGGAGAACCTCGATCCAGCGGCGCGGGAGATCATCCGCGGTGTCTACAAGCTGAAAGACCGGCTGCTGCTCGTGCTCGATACGGAGCGGACGGTGAATCTCGCCGCCGCGGGGGATGCTTGAATCCTGCACAGGGCGCGACGCGATTCATCGCCACGCTCCAATGACTAAAACCACAGTGGCGGCAGGAGCGTGAAAGCCTGCGCAACCGGACAAGATGCAATGAAGGAGAAACGAAATGGCAAACCAAAGGAGAAACGGCGGTCACTCACGGTTCGGGTCGGGCGGCGCAGCCAGTGTAGTTGAGATGGATTTCCAGGAACACCAAACCTCAGCGGAGGACAAGGCAAGCTTCCTGGATTGGCTGCCCATACCGGTTGTGGCAATGGACACCACGCACACCATCGAATATATGAACCTGCGTGCGGCAGAGGTTGCCGAGTGCAAGCCCGAGGAGGGCAGGGGAAAGAAGTTCTGGGATGTACTCTACGACAGTCCGGCATGTCATGGGGAAACCTGCGCGGCCGGACAGGCGGTGCGGGCCGGCAAGGTCTCCACCGGCGAAGCGCACTTCAAGGTTAAGGGCAAAGACTGGCCAGTCAGAGTGATCTGTTCGCCTCGCTACAACCGCGAACACCGGATCATCGGTTGCTTCCAGGTGATGTATGAGGCGCACGAGGAGATCCACGTTTCCAAGGAGATACTGCGCTTGGTGCAGGCGGCGCAGGGCGGGCATCTTGAAGAGCGCGGCAAGGTGGAGGATTTCAGGGGCAACTATCGCGCCCTTGTTGAGGGCCTGAATGCCCTGCTAGCAGTCATCGTCGAGCCGTTGAAAGTCACCGCGCAGAACGCTTCGGCGCTGGCGTCCTCGTCGGAGGAACTGACGGCTGTCAGCCAGCAGATGGCAGGCAATGCGGAAGAGACTGCCACGCAGGCCAACGTGGTGTCGGCGGCCAGCGAAGAGATCTCCAAAAACGTGGCCTCGGTTGCTTCGGCATCCGAGGAGATGCAGGCCTCCATCCGCGAGATCGCCAAGAACGCCAATGAATCGGCGCGGGTGGCCAAGAATGCCGTCAGCGTGGCGCACTCCACCAACGAGACCGTCAAGAAGCTTGGCGAATCAAGCCAGGAGATTGGCAACGTCATCAAGGTAATCACCTCGATCGCGCAGCAAACCAATCTGCTGGCCCTCAACGCCACCATCGAGGCCGCGCGCGCCGGTGAAGCGGGCAAGGGTTTCGCGGTGGTGGCCAACGAGGTGAAGGAGCTTGCCAAACAGACCGCCAAGGCTACTGAAGACATCGGTCAGAAGATCGAAGCGATTCAGGGCGACACCAAGGAGGCGGTCACGGCGATCGAGGAGATCAGCACGATCATCAACCAGATCAACGACATCTCCAACAGCATCGCCTCGGCAGTCGAAGAACAAACGGCGACGACGAATGAGATCGGCCACAGCGTGACCGAAGCAGCCACAGGGGTAGGAGACATCGCCAAGAACATCGGCGGCGTGGCCCTGGCGGCAAAGAACACCACGCAGGGCGCCAACGATACGCAGAAGGCGTCGCAGGAGTTGAGCCATATGGCAGCCCAACTGCAAAAAGTCGTCTCGAAGTTCACGTTCTGATCGAATCGACTTTCATGGACGCGGCCTGCCGGATTCATTCCATCCGACAGGCCGCACCCAACTTTTCAACAAACGATTGTAGGGAGAAACGATGGTTAAAGCACTGGTAGTGGACGACTCAAGAGCCGTTCGGATGCTTCTTGCCAAGACCCTGAAGGAACTTGGATATGAAGTACGAGAGGCTGCCAACGGCAGGGAAGCACTAGAGGTGATTGAAGCCGAGAAGAGCACGCTGACGCTGGTTCTGGCGGATTGGAACATGCCCGAGATCGATGGCCTGGATATGCTGAAGCGGTTGCGTCAGAATCCCGCGTTCTCTTCGCTGGCGGTGGTCATGGTGACCACGGAGACCGAAATCGACCGCATCGCGGAAGCCTTGGAGGCTGGCGCCAACGAGTATGTAATGAAGCCGTTCACCCCAGACATCCTCGTGGAGAAGCTCCATCTCGCGGGAATCCATCCTTGAGAGATGAACATGCCCGCAGTGAACAGACGATTGCTCCAGCCCGGAGAGCGGATTCGTGTGCTGGTGGTGGATGACTCGGTGGTGATCCGTCGCCTAATCACCGTTGCCCTTGAGCAGGATCCGGAGCTGGAGGTAGTGGGTGTGGCGGCCAACGGCTCGATCGCATTGCAACGGATACCGCAATACAACCCTGACGTTCTCACGCTGGATATCGAGATGCCGGAGATGGATGGCCTGGAAACGTTGCGGCGCCTGCGGCGCGACTATCCGCAACTGCGGGTCATCATGTTCAGCACGCTCACCGAACGTGGCGCGGCTGTGACTTTGGAAGCGTTGGTTCTAGGCGCCGATGACTATGTGACAAAGGCTTCCAATGAAGGGTCACTCGATCGCTCCATGACGCGCCTGCGAGAAGAACTGGTTCCGAAGATTAAACAGTTCTTCATTCTGCCGGGACGGAGCCGCGCTGCGGCCAAGCCGGAACCTCCGCGGGTTCTAGTGGCGCCGCCGCTCTTCCTAGGCAAGCCAGTCCTGCAGAGTACGAAGGTGCGGCCCAAAGTCGTAGCGATCGGAGTCTCTACGGGGGGGCCGGCCGCCCTGGGCGAGATCTTGCCGCGGTTGCCGGCCGATTTTCCATTGCCGGTCTTGGTTGTCCAGCACATGCCCCCTCTCTTCACGCGGTTTCTTGCCGAGCGTCTTCATGACTCCTGCCGGCTGCCCGTCAAAGAGGCGAGCCAGGGCGATAAGGTGGATGTCGGCAAGATCTTGATTGCCCCTGGAGACTTCCATTTGAAGGTGGCCGGCGGCGGCGGCGGTGTGCAGGTGCGTTTGGATCAGTCACCGCCGCAAAACTCCTGTCGTCCCGCCGTCGATGCGCTCTTTTCCTCGATCGGCGAGGTGTATGGCGGCGCAGCCATCGCCGTTATCTTGACTGGCATGGGGCAGGATGGGTTGCGTGGGGTAGAGACCCTTAAGGCACAAGGGGCAAGCATCCTCGCGCAGGATGAGGCTTCAAGCGTCGTATGGGGGATGCCAGGCGCTGTGGTGAGCGCCGGCCTTGCCGACCGTGTGCTGCCACTCGACCAGATCGTACCGGAGATATTGCGCAGGGCGGATCGGGCTTAAGGGAGAGGATGGATGTCTAGCCAAGTCTCAATCGCGGAGATCCACCCGGAGAACTACCGGTTCCTTCAGGAGCATATCTATTCACAGGCGGGCATTGTGCTCGAAGAGGACAAACACTACCTTTTTGAAAGCCGCCTCGCGCCGATCGTCAGACAGCTCGGTCTGGAGTCCATCAACGATTTGTGCGCTCTCATCCAGTCGTCTCGTCAGCCGGAGGTTGGTCACCAAGTGGTAGAAGCAATGACGACCAACGAAACCTACTTTTTCCGCGATCCTTCCCACTACGATGCCATACGGACTGTTCTTCTGCCGCGGTTAATGGAAGAGCGGCGCGATACAAAGAGGTTGAGGTTCTGGTCGGCTGCGTCCTCGACCGGTCAGGAAGCTTACAGCCTGGCCATGCTTCTTATAGAGGCTGGGTTGAGCGACTGGAACATTCAGATTCTCGGTACCGACTTTTCCTCCCAGGTTGTCGAACGCGCCCGATCCGGCAAGTACCAGCAGATCGAGGTGAACAGAGGTCTGCCGGCAACCCTCTTGATCAAGCATTTTCGCCGTTCCGGCACCGACTGGCAGTTGTGCGATCCGGTGCGCCGTATGGTCAGTTTTGAAACCATCGACCTGCGCAAAAGTATGCGCGCACTCGGGCCTTTCGATCTGGTTTTCTGCCGTAATGTGATGATTTATTTCGACGCAAAGACAAAGATGAACATCTTGAAAGAACTTCACGGCACCATGTATCGAGGCGGCTGGCTCCTGCTAGGCGGCGCAGAAACAGCATGCGGCGTCGAGGGGTGTTTTGAAAGACAGACTGTGGGAAATGCTGCCGTTTACGTCGCACGCTGAGAGGACACTTATGCCTACCGAATCAACAGTTGAAATACATCTTGGCGAACTAGCGCAGATCGTAGAATCCGTGTTCAGGACCATGGTGTGCCTGGAAGTGAGCGAATGCAACCAGTCCTGGTTCCCTAGCGGGGATCGGTTGACAGCGACTATCCATTTGGCTGGCGATTGGCCCGGAGTGCTGGCCCTGGAGTGCGACCGTAAACAGGCCTGCACATTCGCTGCTCGCTTTCTTTCGATGGACAGGCCAGAGACAGTGGATGATGTCGTACGGGATGTGCTCGGCGAACTGGCCAATATGATCGGGGGCAACCTAAAGTGTGTCCTGGCTGGTGGAATCAGGCTTTCCATGCCCTGCGTGGTGGACGGCGCCGACCACAGCGTGCGTGTCTGCAGGGCGGGGGTAAGGGAGCGCCTCGTCTTTGAGTGTGCGGAGGGCGTCTTTTCTGTCGCAGTGCTGAGGGAAGAGAGGCTGGCGGTTAGAATTCACTAAACCTAATAGTGTGTATTTCGGTCTACCATTCCACAACGCAGGTGCATCCGTGGTGACATTACGAGAAGTGTGACACGAGAGTTCTGTCGCTCAAGCCACACTCGTACAGGCCGGCGCGGATCGTTTTGGCGGCTTTTTGCCCCTGTCTAAAACCCCCGCCTTATTTCTTGATGCCGTACCCTTGTTTGATGGGCATTCAGTATGGCCCTCTGCCGATGGCCGAAGACTATCCTTTCAGCCACGACGTGCATAGAATGCCACACTTTGATTTTTACCTCAGTGTCCGATAACAGATATTCTGTTAACTAGAGCTCGCCGCCGGTCGCGTATCCTCTTTCTATGGTCGCCAGCACCCTTGAGGCCGTCGTCTTCTCCCACCTTCCCTTCGAGGACCTCGGTTCCCTTGAGCCGGCGCTCGAGCGGCGCGGCTTTGCCATCCAGACCATCGATGTCGCGACCGCGCGGTTTCCACTCGCCGACGCCGAGCGATGCGACCTGCTCATCGTCATGGGCGGACCGATTGGCGTGTACGACTCCGCCGACTACCCGTTTCTGACCGGCGAGATCGAGTCTCTCCGCCAGCGCCTCGCGGCCCGCAAGCCCACCCTTGGCATCTGCCTCGGTGCGCAACTCATGGTGGCCGCGTTAGGCGCTCGCGTCTATCCGGGCGCTCACGGCGCCGAAATCGGCTGGTTCCCGCTCCTGCCGCCCAATGCACAACCCACGCCCGCCCCTGCGTCAGACTGGTTTGCCTCGCTCCTCGCCAAGGATCTCTATTTGTTCCACTGGCACGGCGACACCTTCGACCTTCCTGCCGGGGCTCTCCACCTCGCCAAAACGAATCTCTATGAAAATCAAGCCTTTGCCATTGAAAACTACGCTCTGGCGTTGCAATTCCACCCCGAGGTAACAGAGCCGGGCTTGGAGCGCTGGTACGTCGGACACGCCTGCGAGCTCGGCCTAAAACGCATCTCCGTCCAGCAACTCCGCACCGATGCGCGCAAGCACGCGCCTGCTCTGGTCAAGGCAGCCGCTCAGTTTTGGAATCTTTGGCTCGATTACATTTTGTAGCGGCCCAGGTCTTCGTCGTTCAATCCCTCGAGCCATCCGCGTAGTTGTTCCGCCGTGGGACCTTCGGGCGGGCCGCTGGTGCTCAGTTTGGCGCTCTCCAGCACCTTCTCCGCCACAAAAATTGGGCAGTCGGCGCGAAGCGCCAGCGCAATGGCGTCGGATGGACGGGCGTCGACGGCCACCTGCTCGTTCCCCTGCCGGAGCCATAGAACGGCATAGAATGTATCGTCTTTAAGCTCTGTAATAACTATCCGTTCCAGTTCTCCGTTTAAGTGACGCACGAGGTTTCTCGTCAAGTCGTGCGTCATTGGGCGTGCGGCCGACATCTTTTCGATCTCCAGCGCAATGGCATTCGCCTCGAAGATCCCCACCCAGATCGGCATCACCGCATCCGATCCCACATCCTTCAGGACCACGATCGGCATGTTTGTGGAGGGATCCATCATGAGGCCCCGAATTCGCACTTCGATATCCATCCGTTCCCTCTTCCGTACCGCTGCGTTATTAGACGGCATGACCAAGCAAGCTGTTAGGATACGCCCCTGTGATCTTGACGCGCACGTAACTCCCCGTTGCTGGAGCGATGGGCTGCGTCCAGGCAAAGTTCACCGGCTTGTTCTGGCTGCTGCGGCCTGCGATTTGCCCGCGCGCTGGATTCACACCCTCTACCATTACCTCAACAATCTCACCTATCTGTCTGGAATAATTGATCCTCTGAATCTCCCTTTGCCGCTCAAGCAGTGCTTGAAGCCGGGTCGTCTTCTCGGCTTCAGGTACCGTACCGATCATGCTCAGCGCCGGCGTATTCGGCCGCGCCGAGTATTTGAACGCGAAGACGCAATCGTACTCGACCTCAGCCAGCAGATCCATTGTCTGGATAAAATCCTGCTGACTCTCGCCGGGAAAGCCGACGATGATGTCGGTCGAAATCGAAATCTTCCGCCGGGCCGCCTTGATCCATCCGATTCGTTCCAGATACCACTCCGGCGTATACTCACGCGCCATCCTCCCCAGCACCCTGGCCGAGCCCGACTGCACAGGAAGATGAATGTGATCGCACAACGTCGGCATCCGATCGATCGCTGCCACAATATCCCGCGTAAAGTCCCTGGGATGGCTCGTCATGAAGCGCACGCGCCGGATACCGGGCACCTCGCCCACCGCGGCCAACAGCTCCGCGAACGAGCACTTCCCTTCCGGATCGCAGTAGCTGTTCACGTTTTGGCCCAGAAGCTGGATCTCGGTGTAGCCCAGGTCGGCGATCCTCCGAGCTTCGTTCAGCACCGAGGACGGGGTGCGGCTGCGCTCTTTGCCGCGCGTGTACGGCACCACGCAGTACGAACAGAACTTGTCACACCCCTCGACGATGGTGATATAGCCGCGGTAGGGATTCTGCCGCGCCGTGAACTCCGTCTCGAAGGTCTCGTCGGTCTGCCGGTCGTCGAGACCGGTGATATGGCTTTCTCCCGCCTCCATGCGCGTGAGCATCTCCGGCAGCTTGCGGTACGAGGCCGAGCCAGAGACCAGGGATACAAACGGCGCCCGCTCGAAGATTTTTTCCCCCTCCTGCTGCGCCACGCAGCCCAGAACGCCAAAGCGCTTCCCTTCCTTGTGCAGCCGCTTGTAATCGTTCAGGCGATGGAAGACCTTTTGCTCCGCCTTGTCGCGGATGGAACAGGTGTTGTAGAGGATCAGGCCCGCGTCTTCTTCCGACTCCACCTGCCGGTATCCCTGCTGGCGCAGTGTGCCGATCACCTTCTCAGAGTCATGGGCGTTCATCTGGCAGCCGAAGGTCTCCAAATAAAATGTTTTTCCGGTTGCCATAGACCTCCTCAGTATACGGTGAATCCGGTAATCCAACTTGTCTGGCGTGCCGGCTTGTGGGTGCCCCATTCTAGCCGCGTTTTTACGGCTAGGGCGGGATAGCCAGCCCCGCTAACTCCGCCAGCCCCGCTGCTTCACTGGCGCAGCAGCTTAAACGCGTGCGTCCACTCGTTTTTGGTGAACCCAAGAACGCACCACAACATGCACAGCGGCTCGATGGTGCGCGCCGCTTCTACCTTGCCCATGTCCGCCGTCTCCCATCCAAACTGGTCGAGGATCTGCGCCGTAATCTCCTTGGCGCCGTCATCGTTCCCGCAGATAAACATGGTCGGCCGTCCGGCTTTGTACTGCGGGTTCACCATCTGCCGATTCCCTACCGAGTTGAATGCCTTCACAAAGTGCGCTTTCGGGAACTCGCGCTGTAGCCGCTCCATCAATGAGTCGTCAAGCGTCGTAAAGAACTTCAGAACTCCGTTCACGGGAGGCGCGTCCGCAATCGGATTGCAGGCGTCCATCACCGGCTTGCCGTCCAGGTTGGCGCTGCCCGCTGCGCGCAAAACATCGGCCGCAACCGAGCCCTTGACGGCAAGCACCACGACCTCGGCAAACGCTGCCGTCTCGCTGAAGCTGCCTACGCGCGCCTTGGGATGCTCGCGCTGCCACTCCGTAAGCTTTGACGTGTCGCGCGTCCCCACCATGGTCTGGTGGCCGTGCTTGATGAACCCGCCTGCGAGCGATTTCGCCACATCGCCAGAACCAAGAACTCCAACCTTCATACTCTCATTCCTCCTCTTCGCCAATCTCACTGCGAATTCGACTTGTCACGCATTCCCGTGTGCAGGTAGGCCACCAGCGCGTCCATCTGTTCCCTGGTCAATTGCCAGGCAAACGGCGGCATCATTCCCCTGCCTGTCGTCAGCACGTGCTCTACCTCGGCATCCGTTGCCGGTTCGCCGTCGGGCAGCTTACTCCGGCTGAAAAGGCCGTGCAGATTCGGTGGAACTTTCTTGAGCGCCAGATCGTTGAACTCGTGGCAGTGAGCGCAACCTGCTTCGTACAAATGCTTGCCCTCTGCCTGCTGCGGCGTCAGCTTCTGCGCCGAGCGGCAGCCAACCGCTCCAATTCCAGGGCAAAGTGCGATTCCTGCGCCAAGAGCAACCCATACGCTCCTGCGCCAAGCCACTCTCAGGAGCCTGACGCAATCGTCAAGGGTTTGGCGGTTTGAAATGGGGAAATCCTCCGGGAGGCCTTACCCGACTACCGGATTCAACGGACGCCCTAGTGGGATCCGTATCTTCAGTTTGAGCGAACGCACTGACTGAGGTCAAGCCGTCCATCGCGCAGCCTTGAACCGATTGCAGCGTTCAGAAGCGCCGCCAGACAAGTATGCTGAACCCTTGACCGGGCAGCACTGTGGCACGCACAATCTAGAGCGAGGCTACGAATAGGAGGACGGGAATGATCTGTTCAAAGTGTGGAGCGACATTCCATCTGCTACCTGGCAAGTCCGGCTACGCCAATGTTTGTCAAAACTGCACCGAGAGCCCCGAGCTACATGCGGAGAAGGCGGCACGAGACGCATTGCTTCGCAAGCAGCGGGCGAAGGCGGAAACAGAGAATAGACGGCGTACCGAACGGGATTCAAGATAGAAGCGCCAGTTGGAGTCTATGGGCTACGAGATCGTGCGTCGCGTTTCGAGGTGACAGCTCAGCGCGCAGGAGAGCGTCATTGCTCCTGGCGCTGACGCCACGAAAGAGGTATGGCCCCTTCGTTCCGTCCGGGCCATAGTGATTATTGGCTTGAAATTTCTGTGACATGGCCCGAAGGAAAAAGAAATCGTCGGACGCGGCGACCCTACTCGTAGGAATTGTAGGCGTGGTAATTGCCTTTCAGCTGCTGAAGGCTCTGGCAGAGACCGACGTCTTGCTGGTTTTGTTCTTCGTGATTGCCCTTGCAGTCGGGCTCATGTTTGCCGTGCCAATTTGGCGTCGAAACCGCGTTTTAGAAAGAGTAGATGCAATCACCAACGATAAGATCGACGCACTTGTAAGACAGCGCACCATTCTGATTCGCAACGATCCATACGGCAAGCCGATACTCGACAAGTGGTATTCCGAGGTGGGCAAATTCATCACTCACCACGTTCGCCCTGCACTTAGTCCGAGCCAGCAGTCGATAATGGACAAGCAATGGACAGCTATTTTGCAACGGATTTTGCAGCGGGTTGAGGATGCTGCGAAACAGAGACCTGTGCTTTCGACTCTATTGCTAAACATGACACCTGCGGGATTTGAGGCGTTTTGTTCCGAGACGCTTCGGGCCTATGGCTGGCAAGTGTGGCTAACCCCCTTAAGCCGAGACCAAGGGGTCGATATCATAGCCGACAAGAACGGTGTGCGGGTGGCGCTGCAATGCAAACTGTACTCGAATCCTGTGGGGAATAAAGCGGTGCAGGAGATCGTGGCTGGTAGGGCTCACCAGCAAGCGCACTACGGGGCCGTAGTAACAAACGGCACATATACCGCGTCTGCAAAGGAACTCGCCGCCACGAATGGAGTTTGGCTTTTGCATCACACTGACCTACCACAACTCGAGCAAATCGTTGGTACAGTGATCCATGCATGACCAAGAACCACGAGCACCTCACGCCCTTTGCCCACTCGGCCCACAACCGCTGCTTCGGCTGCGGAGAGGCCAATGCAACCGGACTACGTCTCGAATTCTTCCTCGCGTCCGACGGCTCCGTCGTGAGCCTTCCCGTCGTCCCCAATGCCTTCGACGGCCATCCCGGTTATCTGCATGGAGGGATCATCGCCACGCTACTCGATGAGGCGATGAGCAAGGCTGTGCGCGCTCAGGCTGGGGCGTCGATGACGCGCAAGATGGAGGTCGAATACCTCCGCCCCGTTCCGAGCGGCATGCCGCTTCGTCTCGAAGGCCGAGTCGTCCGCAGCGAACATCGCAAGCATTGGGCCGAAGCGCGCATCCTGAATGAGAACGGGATTGTACTCGCTGAGGGTAAAGGGCTGTTCATTGAAGTTCATCCTCCAAAAAGCTGAGGGCGGCCCAAAGGCCGCCCCGGAGTGAATCAGTGAACTGCTGAATCTAGTGAACCATATTGATCGTGTCCTGCGTGACCGTGTCGAAGGTGGTCACCGACTTGGCATTGGCCTCGAAGGCGCGCTGCGCGACGATCAAATTGGAGAACTCCGTCGAAATGTTGACGTTCGATGCCTCGAGCGCGTCGTCCTGCACCGTGGCCAGGCCCGATTCGCCCGACGTTCCTACTATGGCCGTTCCGCTGGCCAGCGTAGTGGCATAGTCGCCGTCGCCCAGCAGCGACAGGCCCTGAAGATTGGCCACGTTCGCCAGCGCCAGTCGACCCACGTTCTGCGTCTGGCCGTTGGAATAGCTGGACGTGACCGTCCCATCGGAGTTGATCGTGAAGCTCTGGTACTGCCCGCTGGCATACCCGTTTTGCGCGGTTGCCGACACTGCGGACGCCGTGTCCACCTGGCTGATGGTCGGCGTACCAGCGGCGCCGAGCAGGTTCCACTGGATATTGAGTCCTGCTGCGCCATCTGCCAGCACGTTGGTCGCAGCCGGGTTGAAATTGAGCGCGATGGACGAGAAATCGCCTGCCGCCGTTCCCACCGTCTCTGCGGCTCCGCCCCCCGGAGTGATCGTGGTCAAATTGCCGTTCTGATCGAAGGCCAGCGTTCCGGTGATCGCTGCGGGCGCCACGTCTCCGCCGGCCGCTGAATAATCTGCAGCCGGCAACGCAACCGAGTACGTCCAGGTGTTTGCTGCCGCGCCCGGCTCAAACGTAATCGTTGCCACGTGCGGTTCGCCCAGAGAGTCGTACACCGTGATCTGCGCCGGAAACTTTGTCCCCGCCGCCGTTGTGGAATCCAGATTGGCCGTCATGCTCAGTGTGGTCGTGGCATGCGGTTCCTGCACCTGGCCCACGGGAACATTGATCGCGGCCAGTGGCGCATTGGTATTCACCACGCCATTGACTGCCGGATAACCCATCACGTTCAGGCCGTTCGAGGTCACAATGTTCCCGGCAGAGTCGAGCGAGAAATTGCCGGCACGGGAGTATTCGTAGCCTCCTGCGCCGTTGCCGACCACAAAGAATCCGCTCCCGTTTAACGCCACATCGGTTGAGTTGCCCGTCGAGTTGATGGAGCCTTGCGTGAACGCGATCTCATTTGAGGCCACCTTCACGCCCGCGCCCACCTGAATCGGGTCGCCGGAACCGGTCGAGCCGATCTGCTGGTAGAACAGATCGGAGAAGTTGGTCGACTGCGCCTTGAAGGCCGTCGTGTTCATGTTGGAGAGATCGTTCGCAATCGTGTTCAGGGCTGTCGAATCGGCCTCCAGGCCGGTAAGCGGAATTGAAAAACTTGCCATGCTCCATCTCCTCTTTATTTAGGATCCGTTTGGCGGGCCTCAGTGCCCGGCTTCGCTGCGGTTGTGCGGGCCATCGTGGCCGGCAAGTGAACTCGTGTTATTGGGCCGCGAATTTGGCGCCCGAAGGCGATTGCGCGTGGGTCCGGCCATCCAAAGCATGGGCTACACGCTGCGCCGCGGCGTTGGCGCGAGGCACACTGAGATTGCCCGGAGCACGCACGCCCGCCGTTGCCTGCGTAGCGGATGTGCTTCCGGTTGAAATTGCCGATGATGCCGCCGGCGCCGCACCTGGCGCGTGTGCCCTGTTTGCCGCCGCGGCAGCCGCCGGGGCGCTCGTGCCCGCTGGGCCGGTGGTTGTCCCGGCATCCTTCCCGGTCGCGCCGTTACCCGTGCTTGACGGTGGCGGGCCGAGGTCCGTGGTCAGCGTCTGGTTGATGCCGATCAGTTGCTCCAGGCTGTTTACGTTCACCAGCTGGTTGATGTACTCGTTGGGGTCCGTGGTCGCGGTCGGATCCTGGTTCTGCATCTCCGTCACCAGCAACGTAAGAAAATCGTTGGCCGAGATCGTTGCCGAGTTGCTGCTCGCTCCGCTCGAGCTGTTCGTGTTGCTCGTCCCCGTCGTTCCGGCCGCGTCGTTCGCCGTCGGCGTCGCGGCCTTCCCCGTCAGCGCCTGCCCCGCCGTCACCGCATGATTGAAGATTCCTGTCGCCACTGCCACCTCCCCTTTCTGCTCTACTGCTACGCCACCCTCTCCCGCATCTGCCTTTGAACTGTAGCCGGACCTTTCTTCGCGTCGGCCCCTTTGCGCCGGCGACCGGCTCAGGCCATCACGGAAATGTACTTACCCCGCCCTTCGCCCACGTTAACGGCCATGTCGAATCCACTGCTCTGTATCGTTGGGCTCAGCGGCAAAGCCGATGCCGGCGCGCTCGCGTCCTGCTGCGAACCTGCCGCGGCGCCCTGCTCTGCGTTCTGGCCCGCGCTCTGCTGCATGCTTTGGTCCACGCCCGCTTCCAACCCGCTTCCGCCGGAAGTGGTAATCGTTAGCGTCGCTACCGGCGTTTGCTGTTCCGTCAGGTAAGAGCTCAATCCTGGCAAGTGCCCGCTCAGGGCCTGCGCCGCCTCAGACGAACTGGTCACAACCGTCGCGTGGACGATGCCTCCGTTCAAATCCGCGCGCACGCCTACCCAGCCCAGCGCCGGATCCTGAAATCCTGCCTCGGCCTGCCGGCTCGCGGCATGAAGCCAGCCCGGCGTTCCCACCGCAGGCGCCGCATCGAGAGAGGCGATGGCCTCTCGCGCCGTTATATCCTGAGTTCCCGTTGCACCAGCGGCTACCGATGAGGCGGCGCTCAGTACCTCGTGAGCACCCACTGGATTGCGCACCCAAGCCGATGCGTCCGCGGCCACGCCGGATGGCTGCGCAACCACGGGGTGCGATGTTGACGAGACCGCCTCGCCAGCGGCGGCCCCATGCACTGGCTGCGCCAGGTTCTGTTGCGTGGGCTGCCCTCCGCCGTCCATGCGCGCTTTGTCCACGCCTGCATCTGCGTTTGCAGCACGCACAGCGGCGGAGTTTATCCCCTCGATGTCCTGATATGCCGGGTTCTGTGCGGCCGGCGTGTAGGCTTCCGCGACGGTGCGGCTTTCCCTCTCTGCGCTGCGTTGGCCCAAACCCCGTCCCTGCGGCTCTTCGGACAAAATCCCCGCCGCCGTCAGCGATGCCGGCTGCGGTTCCGTAGAAGACTTTTCCGATTCGCTCCAGAGTGATGCCGTCGCTCCGCTCGTCTCGTTGTCCTGCAGCTGGCTTTTGGTTGTGCTCACCGGGTTCCGGCTGCCTGTTTGCGCAGTGACGCCAGTCCACGCCGTCTCTGTCCTTCTTGAAAACGCTCCCCCGCTCCCCGCCTCGGTTCCTTGCGGCTCTGCTGCAGGTGAGTTACCCGTCCGCTCCGAAGCTACGCTGCCCACGGGATCCGCAATGCCGGTTTTTGGTGTGGCCTGTTCCTCTTCGGGCAAGACCGGAGCCTGCGCTGCTGCCGCCGGGTTGCCGGACAGATTCACCTGCATCGCAAGCACTCCATTTTCCGCCGATGCAACCTGCTGCTCCGCTCTCGTGCCCTTCGCGGCGCTATCCCGCTTTTCGCTCCTGGCGCCGCGCGCTGTGCCAGTGGCGTTGCCGGCTGCGCTTGAGCCATTTGTCAAGTTTGTTGCGGTCGAGCCCTCCGTGGGTTGCGCGCTCGCCGCCCTGCAGGCACCGTTGGCCAAGATTGGAATCTGCGGCGCTCTTGCAGCGGTGCAAAGCGAGAGGGTGCTCTGTGAGTTGGCCTGCCGGTGCGTAGCGCTGGCCACTGACCCCTTGCCCGGGTCTGCCGGTCGCGGAAATTGCGGAACCATCTCCGCATCGGCATTGGCGCCGGCGCCGGAGATCGATGACGGCGCGTCCTCAATGTCATCGTGTTCATCCGCCGTGTTTACCCTGCCGGTCCCGCCTGCTGTGCCCGTACCGTTGTCCGCTGAGCTGCTGCGTGCGTCCGGCACGGAGCCCCCTGCGCGCAGCATCGACTGCCAACTCGAACGAAAGCTTTCGCTACTGGGAACAGAGGACCCTGTTGCGCTTGCGTCCGCCGTGCCCAGCAAACCCTTACTCGTCCCCTTGCCGAGTGCGAATGCCGCCCGGCTTGGCCCCGCTCCAGCGCCTGCGCTCCCACATCCTCCTGCGTCGATCGCTGCGCCAACCTCGATGCCTGCGGCAACTGTCATAGAACAGCGAAATGCAGCCGCCGTACCAAAGAACGCAGAATAGAGTTAGAAGATTGTCAGGTTTGGGACGGGTCTGCCCAATTCAGGAAAGTCCTTCCTGGCGTTACGGATTTCCGCTCAAGTTCTTGCCGAGCCTCCGCAGGCCCCCTGAGCCGGCCTCGGCGTTGCCATTATCAGGCTCCGCCGTTCGCTCTGCCGCGCCGCAGCGCTCGACTCAGAAACCACCCGTCAAGCTCGCCTTGCGTGCGCCGGCCGGCCTGGACGGCCTCCTTGAATTCGGCCCTCTGTATCAGACTCTCCACCTGCCGGCGTTCGACCCTCTTGGCGAGGAACTCGCGCCGCCGCGCGGTCACGGCCAGCTCCGCCTCCGCGATCCTCGGCGTAAGCGCCGCAGCATGGCGCCGCGCCGCGCGCATCTCTTCCAGGCCGGCGATCCGGTCCATGAACTCGCCCGTCTCTGCGCTGGCCGCCACCAGCCGCCGCCCGCGGCGCTCGCGCTCTTGAACTACGGCCAACGCCACTTCCAGGCGACTGAGATCGCCCAGCGCCGACTCCAGCGCCGCCTGGCGCTGTTCCTCCTCCATCCCCCGGATCCGCAATAAGCGCCGCATGGCGCGCGGCACAGCCATTCGTCATACCTCCGCGGCCAGGGCGGCAAGCCGCTTCAAGGCGTGGGCGAGGGGGGCTTGTTCGTGCGCTTCCTGCATGAGGAACGCGCGGATCGCTTCTCTGGCGCGCAGGGCGCGGTCCAGATCCGGGTCGGCGCCTGGTTTATAGGCGCCGATGCGCACAAGATCCTCCGAGCGGGCGTAGGTCGCCATCAGTTTGCGCACCAGCGCGGCCTGCTCGCGATGTTCCTGCCCCGCCACAGCGGGCATCAGCCGGCTGATCGAGTCCAGCACTTCGATCGGCGGATACCATCCCTCCGCCGCCAGCGCGCGCGAAAGAACGATGTGGCCGTCGAGCAGCGAGCGGACCGCGTCAACGAGCGGGTCCTGTTGATCGTCTCCTTCCATCAACACGGAATAGAAGGCCGTGATCGAGCCTCGGCGGAAGCGCCCGGCGCGTTCTACGAGCCGCGCCAGCCGGGAAAACACCGAGGGCGTGTACCCCTTCGCCGTGGGCGGCTCCCCGGCCGCGAGGCCGATCTCGCGCGCGGCCATGGCGAACCGGGTCAAAGAATCGAGCACCAGCAGAACGTGTTTCCCCTGCGCGGCAAAGAACTCGGCCACCGTTGTGGCGGCCAGCGCTGCCCGCATCCGCTTCAGCGGCGACTCATCCGAGGTGGAAACCACAACCACCGCGCGCGCCTGCCCTTCGGCGCCCAAAGAATCGCGCAGGAACTCTCCCACCTCGCGCCCGCGTTCCCCTACCAGGCCCACCACCGTCACCTCAGCCTCGGTGTTCCGTGTCATCATGCCGACCAGTGTGCTTTTTCCCACGCCCGAACCGCCGAAGATGCCCACTCTCTGGCCGCGGCCCACAGTGAGCAACGCGTCGATGGAGCGGATGCCGGTGCCCAGCGGCTCACGAATCGGTACGCGGTCCAACGGCGAGCGTACCGCTCCGTCGAGCGGCAGCGCCTTTCCGCCTGCCGGCAAACACCCTCCGTCGATTGGCATCCCTGTCGCGTTCAGCACCCGGCCCATCAGCGCCGGTCCGACTTCGATCTCCGGCGGCCTCCCCAGCGACCACACCGGGTTGCCAAAGCGAATGCCTTCCGCTACCTCGACCGGCATCAACAACACATTCGACCCACGAAACCCGATCGCTTCGGCCGCATGCGTCCGGCCCGCCTGGTCCTGAATCTCGCAACACTCGCCCACCGAGGCCGGCGGACCGGCCGACTCGATCGTCTGCCCTAAAGACTCGATGACGCGGCCGCGCCAGCGCCACGGCTGCCCGCGCTCCAGGCGAACAAAATAACGTTCCAGCAGGGGCATCACGGCTGCGCCTCGCCTGCTTCCGCACCCTGCACAGCAAAAACTTCCCGCGCATCGGCGACGGTGCGGTCGAAGAATCCGCGTTCGATCTCTCCTAGTTGCGCGCGCACTCCCAGATCGGCCGTTCCCGCCTTGCTTTCGATCATGCAGTCGCCCAGGTGCATTCCCTCACCCGCCACGATCAAGGGCTTCATCGTCAGATTGGGCAAGAGCGCGATCGCCTCTGTCCACAATTCCAGTTCCGCGGGGGGAACGCGCAGCCGCACCTCAGACGACGCTGCCAACTGGCCCAGCGCGACACGCACCGCGCCGGTCAGCAGCAGCGGATCCATTTGCGCCTCGCGGCGCAGAATGCGCGCGCCAACAGCCAGCGCCAGCTTCACTACCTCCTGCTCCACCGCGTGCAGATACCGGTCGCGCTCCCCTTGAAAACGCTCGACGAGCGCGGCCAGATGCCGCTTGTGGCGCTCCTGCTCCTCGGCCAAGGCCGCGGCCTGCACCCCGCGCTCCGCCTGGCGTCCCTCCTCGCGCCCACGCTCGCGCCCGGCTTCGAACGACCGGCGAATCTCTTCGGCCATTTTCTTGTCCATCGCAGCGCCGGCCGCGTCAGCGCGCATCTCTTTGGCCCTTCCCTGTGCTGCCTCAACCGTGCCTGCTTCTTCTACCTCAACCCAACCGTCCCAAGCGGGAAGCGGAGGCGCACCGGGGCAGTCCGGATACTCGAGCACCTCGATCTGCCCGCCCGCGTTTCGCCTGTCCGATGCCGCCAGTTGCCGCAAATCTCCTCCCCGCGCGCTCCTCGTCCCTGTCCTCTGACCCGCTCCCTACGCCTTCTCCCTGTCTGACCGCTACGCCAGCATTTCGTCGCCGGTTTCGAGCTTGAGGATGACCTTGCCCTCGGACTCCAGGCGGCGGGCCAGGTTCAGAATCTCCTGTTGCGCCTGCGCTACTTCGCGCGAGCGCACCGGCCCCAGGACCTCCATGTCCTCCTTGAGCATATCTACGGCTCGGGAGCTCATAGACTTGAAGATCTGCGCACGCAGTTCATCGTTGGCGCCGCGTAGAGCAAGCGCCAGTTGCCTCTTGTCCACGCCGGAGACAATCTCGCGGATCGTCGCCGGAGGCACAGTGAGCAGATCGTCGAAGGTGAACATCAGGTTACGGATGCTCAGCGCCAGCTCCGGCTGGCCTTCTTCGATGGTTTCCAGAATCTTCTTCGACTCTTCGGGATTCAGCCGGTTCAACAGATCGGCAACGGCCTTGAAGCCGGAGTAGCTGCGGCGCGCCGTATCGCCCACGGACTCCAGCCGCCGGTGCAGGACCAGCGCCACCTTCTGCGCCATTTCAGGCGAAAACTGCCGCATCTCCGCGAGCCGTTGGACGGCGACCACTTTATGTTCTTCGCTTAAATTGTCGAGCACCTGCGACGCCTTGCGCGGATCCAGATGCGCCAGCGCCAGAGCGATGGTTTGCGGATGCTCGGAGTCAAGCAGCTTGCCTAGCTGCTGCGGGTCGCAGCGCTGTAACTTGGCCAGATTTCCCTGCGCCGCCTCCTGCGAGCGCCGCATCAGAGCCATCAGGTCGTCGGCGCGCTGTTTGCCGAAGGCCTCGACCAACACGCGATGAGCATAATCCATGCCTCCGTGCACCGTGAAATTCTGTGTATCGAGAAGCTGCCAGAATTCTTCCAGCACCTCGGCCGTGAGCCCGGGCGTGACGCCGCGCAGATCGGTCAGTTCCTCGGTAATCTGCTCGACATCCGCCTCGGGCAAAACGCGCAGAACTTCCTTGGCCAGATCCTCCCCCACGGCAACCAGCAGAATGGCAGCTTTCCGTACCCCGGATAGGCCTGCCGCCAGGCGGCGTCGCGTTGCTCCACTCTCGTTTCCTTGCTCCGCCAAGGCGAGTTCCTTTCTGCCCCAAGACCTGTCCTCAGCCCTTACTCCGAGTGAATCCAGCTCTGCAACAACCGTGAGCTCTGCGTCGGTTCGCGCTTAAGATGCGTGGTCACTTGCTCGAAGATCTCCTGGTTCCGTAACCGTTCCGGGTCTGGCGGCGCGGATTCGGTAGGGCTTAACGTCCCCGGCGATGCCATTTCTGCCGCGGCCAACTCCCTGCCGGCCATTCTCGCCGGCCCCCGCGCCGCCAGTGCCGCGCCGGCATGACGAATGGCGGGCCGTACGGCGAAGGCCACCACCAGCAGCAGGCCCATCAGCAGCGCGGCGTACTTCACCAGCTCCGGTGAGTTCTCCGCGGCCTGCAACACCTGTTCGGGAACGGCGGCAGGCGGTTGCGGGCGGTTGTCGTCGAAGGCCAGATCCTGGACCGTCACAAGATCGCCGCGCGATGTGTCGAAGCCCACTGCTGCCTGGGCCAGCGCAGTCAGGTTGCGCAGCTCGTCGGCCGAACGCGGCTGCCAGACTGCCGCATGGTTCTTCGTCGCCGGCTGGATCTCACGGTCGTTGACCACGATAGCTGCGGTCAGCCGCCGCACTCTTCCGGGATTCTCCACCATGTGCCGCACCGTCTTCGAAACACCGTAGGTGCTGGACTCGCTTTTGGCGGTTTGCGGAGAGGCGGTCTCATGGGGATATACGGGCAGTGCCTGTGTGTTGGGCGCATTCGAGGCCGTGCCGGGAACTCCCGCGGCCACGGGCTGGGCGCCGCTGGACTGCTCGGTGCGCTGCATCGAAAGCGTCGCCGTCTTGTCCGGATCGTAGCTCTCCTGCGTCTCCTCGGTGGCCGTTGAGCCGTAGTCGAGGGTCACAGAGGCACGCACATTGCCCACACCGGTCACCGGCTCGAGCGTAGCCACAAGCTTGTCCTCGAGGGCCTGCTCGGCGCTCAACTGCATCGCGTCGGCGGTCTTCGGACCCAGCGGGAGGTTTCCGGCCGCGTCCACCAGCACCACGTGGTCCGGCGTCAAGCCATCGACGGCCGAAGCCACAAGATTGCGAATCGCCTCCGGCTCGCCCTCAGCCAGCGAGCGATGACGCAATTTCAGCACGACCGAGGCCTTCGCCGGCCGCTCCTCGTCGCGAAAAAGCGAATCGTGCAGCAATACCAGATGTACGCGCGCCGAGGCGACGTCGGAAAGTGTGCTTACGGTGCGCTCGAGCTCGCCCTCGAGCGCCCGCTGGTAGTTCACCTGCTCGTCGAACTCCGATCCCACCCAGTTCGGTTTGTCGAAAATCTCAAAGCCCAGCCGTCCGCTCTTCACGCCGCCCTTGGCCGCGGCCGCCAGGCGCGCTTTGTCCAATTGCGCGGCCGGAACCAGGATTCCCGCGCCATCGGCGGTCGGCTCAAACGAGATCTGCGCCTGGGCCAGAATCTGGCCGATCTGGCGCGCATCGTCAGGTTCAAGGTTGACGTAGAGTGTGCGCCAGTCGGGGCTGAGCGCGTACCACGTCAGCCCGCCAACCAGCGCGATCAGAAGCAACGCGCTCACCACCACCCAGCCGCGCTGCGCGGGAGCCATCTGCGCCCAGCGGACCCGGACCATCCCCCACAACCCGGACCACTTGCCGCCCAACTGCACTCTTCCGGGCGTTGCCGGTGGGCTCTTCTCCAACTGTGTCCCTATGGCCATGGCTGCTCTGCTTCGCCGTTCGCTCCGGCCTTCCGGCTCCTGCCTTCCATCTCCAGCCTCCCGTGTGACGAGCCGATAGGCTGCCTTCTCGTTCGATCCGCCTGGAACCGGAAGCTGGTAGCTAGAACTGCATCCCCATCACGCTCTGGTAGGCCTGCACCGCCTTGTTGCGCACCGCAAGCGCCAGCTCGAAGGCCATGTCCGCCTTTTCGGTGGCGATCATCGCCTGGTGCACATCCACGCCCGAGCCGGTCATCAGGCCCGTGACCGCCGCGCTGGCCTGCTTCTCCAGTTGGTTCACCTGCCCCACTGCATCCGTGATCAGATCGGCGAACGGCGCCGGAGAAGCTTCCTGCTCTTTGTCTGCCTGAAGCAGGCTCGTGGCTCCGGCGCTGGACGTGCCGGCTCCCGAAGCCGAGCCGACGGCATTGGTCGCAATCAACATCTTCCTGGGCCTCCGTTTCGCTCACTCTCTTGCTATGCCCTGTTCCCCGCCGTTTTCACGACTTGGCGATCTCGAGCGCCGACGTGATCATCCCCTTCTCGGCCTGCACGGCGGAGCCGTTGAGCTCATATGCACGCGTCGCCCCCATCAGGTCCACCATTTCTGTAAGGGGATTAATGTCGGGATAGGCGACGTAGCCGTCCGGTCCCGCGTCGGGATGGCCGGGATCGTAGCGTTTGAGCGGGGGCGAGGGATCCTCGACCACCTGCGCGATGTGCACTCCCGACGCCACCGCCGTTTTATCCGACAATCCGAGCGTGGGCAAAGCGGCGGAAGCCATCGTCCCTGCCCCAGCGTTCTCCGTGGCCGCCGCCATGGAATCGAGGAAATCCGGATCGCCCCGGCCGGCGGCAAAGACGACCTCCTGGCGGCGATAGGGTCCCCCCTGCTCGGTACGCGTAGTCTCTGCGTTGGCCATGTTGGCCGCCACCACCTCGGCGCGCATCCGCTCTGCCTCCATGGCGCTGCCCGAGGTCTCCATCAATCCAAACAGGTTCATCGCAGAGCCTCCTTTCCGCTCGTGTTGTCTTGTCGCCCCGGGTCCGCTGCCTGACGGTGCGCGAACTTTCGCACCATGCCCCGTAAAGGCCCCTTTATAGCGCGCGCCCTACTTGTCAGCGTGGATGGCGTCCATCACACGCTGGTACTCCTGGCGCAGCAGGGCCACGCCGGTCTTGAATTTCAGTTGCGCCTCGGCCAGGTGCAGGCTCTCGCGGTCAATGGAGACGTTGTTTCCGTCGGGGCGGGCAATCAGCCCGTCGACGTCGGAAACACGCACTTTTCGCGCTCCCCGTCCCCGGTCGACATCGTCCAGCGCCTCCCGCATCTCCGCCTCGAAGTCCATCCCCACGGTGCGGTAGCCAGGTGTGTCCACGTTAGCCATATTGGCGGCCGTTAACTTGGCCTCGGCGGAGGCCAGATCCAGGTAGCGGGCAATCTGGCCGCTGAGCCGCGTTTCGATTTCCATGCTCATGTTGCTCCTCCCGGTCTTTCTCCTGCATCGGTTCGCATTCCTTGTGCGCTGTTCCCCGGCGACGCCTCTCTGGCGCTCCTTGCGCAGCTCTCAGTTCACCGTCGTGCCGAAGTCGATCTCCTGCGCAGTCAATAGGGGGTTCTCTCCGGCGAGAATGACGCCGCGCTCCAAGACATGCTCCAACTCGCGGACGTTGCCCGGCCAATCGTGAGCCGTCAGCTTCGCCAGCGCGCCTTCGTCTACGCGTTTTACAGGCGTATCCCGGCCCATCTTCTCGAGGAAGTGCTCGATCAGCAGCGGCAGATCCTGGGCGTGCTCGGCCAGCGCCGGCGTGCGGATGAGAAAGACTGCCAAGCGGTAATAGAGATCGGAGCGGAATGCCCCGGTTTGCGCATGGAGGGCCAGCGGCCGATGCGTAGCGGCAAGAATGCGCACATCCACTTTGACGGTCTCGTTGTCCCCCACCCGCTGCAGTTCTCCGCACTCCACAAAGCGCAGGAGCTTCGATTGCAACCCCAGCGGCATCTCGCCGATCTCGTCCAGAAACAGCGTGCCTCCATCGGCGGCCTCGATGCGTCCGGTGCGGCCCTGCACGGCGCCGGTGAACGCCCCGCGCGTATGCCCGAAGAGTTCGGCTTCCAGCAGCGCCTCGGGAATGGCCGCGCAGTTGATGGCCACGAACGGTTTGCGGTTGCGCGTCGACAGACGATGCAGGGCTTCGGCCACCAGTTCCTTGCCCGAACCCGTCGGCCCTTCAATCAGCACCGGCGTCATGCGCGAAGCCACAAGACGCACGCGTCGGCTGACCTCGATCATGCAGGGAGCGTTGCCGACCAGCTCCGGCAGACGTTCCGCAAAGGCCGGTTCGGCTCCCGGAACGTAATGGCCTGTCCGAATGGGCAGGGTTTTTAGTACGCCAGCCGGCGTGCTCCCGGCAATCGGCGCCGCCGCGCGCGAAGGAGCCGGCGGGATGGTGGCGGAAGGCTCCGCTGGCCGCGGCATCCTCTGCAGTTCCGCCACAGCCCGTGTGGCGTTCATTGCCGGAGCCGCGTTCCACGCCGCAGTGTCGCTCTCCTGGCTGCAGCGCAGCGCGTAGAGAAGCTCTTGCCGGTAGGGCCCTCGCGGGCTTTCCCCAGCAGCCGATCCCGCCGTAGCCACCAGATCGACTTCGGGAAAGGATTCTTTGAAGTCGCTCAGGAACTCGCTCAGATCGAGATCCGGCAGCCAGGAATCGATGATCACCGCCTCGGGAGGACAAGCTTCGGCCTCCGCCCACGCCTGCGCGCCGCCTTCTGCCTCCCGCACTTGCCAGCGCAAACCGGTGAGCACCTGCGCGAGGCGTTGCCGGAAGCTGCGATCGGAACTGGTCACCAGTGCGGTGCGCGGCCGGAGGCGCGGATGGGCTGGAAAAACGGGAACCGGAAAAGGCTGCATGAAAGATCTCCTCATATCGCTACAAACGAATCGATGTCGGGGTCACGGAAGGAGCGTTAACGCGCAGCGGCCACCGGAGGAGCCGAAGGCGAAGGGATCGGAGATGCGTGGACACACAGGGGCGCTGCGGGAGCAAGTTCCGCATCCGAGGGCACCATGTAGCCTCGCCCGCGCACGGTGCGGATCAGGCGGCCCGGCGGCGGATCCTCCAGTTTGCGGCGGAGATAGTTGATGTACACATCGACGATGTTGGTGGTCTGCGCCGGCTCCAAATTCCACACCGAGTCCAGCAACTCGACCCGCGAGATGCACTCCCCGCGGTTGAGCAGAAGGTGCTCCAGTAAAGCGAATTCCTTGTTGGTCAAAACGATCAGCCGCCCGCCGCGCCGCGCCGTGTGGTCCAGGCGATCCAGCTCCAGATCGCCCGCGCGCAACTGCAGGCGCGTCTCCCGCTTGCGCCTCAGCAGCGCCCGGCAGCGCGCGCGCAGTTCGTGCAGGCTGAAGGGCTTGGTCATCAGGTCGTCGGCGCCGCGGTCCAAACAACGCACGCGCGCGTCCACCTCCTGCCTCCCGGTCAGCACCAGCACCGGCAGATCCGCATCGAGCAAGCGAACTTCCTCGAGCACTTGCTCGCCATCCTTCACCGGCATGTTCAGGTCGAGAATGGTCAGATCGGGCATCTCCTGGCGAAATGCCTCGACGGCCGCGCCGCCATCGTAGGCCAGGCGTACGCGATGACCATCGGCCTCCAGACCGCGGCTCAGGAACTGCCCCAGTGCCTGGTCGTCTTCGGCAATGAGTAATCTCATGAGAACCTTTCCATCACTCTGCGCCCTCGATCCGCGGCGTTTGCCGCTTCGGGCTGCGCTCCCTACCGGCCGCCCAAGAGATGTGCGGCGAGCGGAGCATGACTTCACCTTCTCGCGAAGGACAAAGGAACTCAAGGCTGGAATGAGAAAAGATTGAGAGACGATTCCAGAATCGGGTCCGGGCGAAACCAGCGTCCTGCTAAGGGTGAGTGAACATTGCTCTGTGACGGCAGACACAGAAATCCGCCGGGCCCGCGAACTTCGTGGATCGAGCCCCTCGCAAATCCCAGGCTCCCGGCCGCGGCGCCGGTCCCGTCAAGCCACTTTGGTGCGCGAAGCCGCTTTCTCCTCATACATCGCGGCGTCGGCCCGCGCGACTAGATCCTTCATCTCTTCGCCGACCACGTGCGCCGCCAGCCCCATCGACGCCTCCACTCTTAGCTTGATCACGCCCGCCCTGCCGTGCACGTCGTAATTGCCGCAGATCCACTTCCGCAGCCGCTCCATCTGCGCCTCTGCCTCCGCTAGTCCGCAATCGAACAGGAGAATGAATTCGTCGCCGCCCCAGCGGCCGATCATATCCGACGCGCGACAGGCAGATCGCAATTCGGCGCCAAATTGCTTCAGTATCTCGTCGCCGGTCAGGTGCCCATGACAGTCGTTCACCTTCTTGAAGCCGTCGATATCGATTACGGCGACGCAAAACGGTGTGCCAGATGCCACCCGCTTCTCGATCTGCCCCTCCGCGTACAGGCGGTTGCCCAGTCCCGTCAACGCGTCGCGCGAGGCCATCTCTTCGGCCTCCTCCAGCTTGGTTTGATAATTCGCCACCTGTTGCCGGAGTTGATCCAGGACCGCCTTGCCTTCTGCCGTCATCCGCTCGATCGATGTCTTCAACACTGCCGCGCTGGTCTCGATCGAGGCGCGAATCTCCGTCAGGTCTTCCAGGCTGGCGATGGCTTTCAGACGATCCGTTACCTGGCCCATCTGGCCGGCGCAGCGCTCATCGCGGGCGCTCACAGACTCAGCCGTCCGCGCCATCATGAGCAACATCTCCTTCACTTCGCAGGCCTTCTTCTGATAATGCCGGGCGGTACCGCTTCCCCAGGACCGCAAATGTTCCCGCACGCCCGAGTCGGTCGCCCCCAGCGCCTCGAAGCTCATTCCAGCGGACAGTCCCGACTTCAGCCCAACGAGATCCCGCTTCAGGCCGTCTCCCATACCGGGACAGACATCCAGGCTGCAATTCCCCATCTCCAGCAACGCCGAGCCATACGCCTCTAAAACCGCCGGGAGCAGGTCTCCTTCGCGTAGCTCGGTCCGTGTGACTGGTTCCCTCTGTGACGAATCTAAATACTGCTTTAGCGAGATCATTGGCTCCTCGTAGGAAAGAATTCGCTGAAAGATTCCGTGTGCAGCGGGCAGGGTTTATTATCGGCAACATCCGGCTTTTTCATTAGAGTGGTGTCGCTTTACATCGGCTATGCCATGCGCCGGACAGCGTTTCGCATTCCGTTACACGCTCCGTCCGCTCATTTTTCGAAAAATTAGCGCCTCGTGAACAAACCATGCCTGCGCGGGTGCGTCAAACATACACAAACGCTTCACGGCCTCTTTCGCTCTCGGTCGCGCTCTATAGCAGGTCTCCTGCAGGTGTAGACCAAGGCACAATCGCTAAGTGGCTTTTTCATCAAGAAAAAGCCACCTTGAACGATGTCCGAAATGGCTCGTAGTTGCAGGAGAACCGCTGTAGAATCTCTCACGTGCGAAAATGCCTTTGTACTGTTACCAAAGTGCGTACCGATTTTCACAGGGGGTCCTACAAAAGCGTTATCGCGTTTTTTTGAAAGGTCGACGATTCTATTCATGGACGATTGATTGTGCGCTGCTTCGCGCTTGCGCGTGAATGAGGTGCCTTGGTTGACTGGAACAAACTTCCGGATTTAGTCGCTGTTGCGCTGCTAACCTTAGCGTTTGCATCGACCGCACGGCGTGGCCGCACATCCGTTTCTGCCGTATGGCTCACCGGCTGGTGCATGATTGCGCTGCATTTCGTGGCCTTTGCCTTCGCCCCCGCCCCCAGCCCGTGGGGTGGCTTCGCTTCTTTTGTCGGCATCACAACTCTTGCCTGCGGAGGCCTGCTCTTCATGTGGTCAGCGGTTCCCGACCGCAACCAGCCCTCCAGCCGATGGATGCTTGTTGTCCTCTTGTCAACCTATACGCTCTATCTTGGCCTTCTCGTCATCGTCCCAGTGGCATCGTGGGCGTTGGCTCCGGCAGCGTTGCTGATTGGCGCCTTGCCGCTTGCTGTGGCGCTGTTTAGCTTGTTGCGCTTCCATCATGTGCTGCGCTGGGCTATCGTTGCCCTCAGTGCAGGTCTATCGATCTTCCTGCTCATGTTTCAAAACCGGCCCGGAAACGGCATCACGCTTGCGTGGGACGCGGTATTGTTCACCGTCTACTTTAGCTGCGCGATTCATTTCTGGTATACGTACCGGCGTGCTACCGCGGGGGCGCTCATCACCATCGCCGGCTTTCTTGCCTGGGCGGGAGTCTTCATGGCGTCGCCGTACCTTCTCGCTTTTTTCCCCGGCGTCCATCTTGAAAGCGAAGTTTGGAATCTGCCCAAGTTCGTCGTTGCCGTGGGTATGATTCTGCTGCTTCTTGAAGACCAGCTCGAACACAACAAATACCTGGCTCTGCATGACGAACTGACCGGGCTGCCCAACCGCCGCCTGTTTCAGGACCGGTTAACCAGCTCCATTGAGCGCGCGCGCCGCACCGGCGCGCAGGCGGCGCTGCTGCTCATCGACCTCGACAATTTCAAGCAGGTGAACGACTCGGCCGGGCATCACACCGGCGACGAGCTGCTGAAACACGTGGGCAATCTCTTCCTCGGACGGGTGCGCCGTTCCGACACCGTGGCGCGAACGGGCGGCGATGAGTTCTCCATCATTCTCGAGGAGCCCATGAGCCGCTCGGATGCGATGCGTGTTGGCCAAACTCTGGCTCAGATCCTCGAAGAGCCCTTCGCCTGCGGCGAGCACACCGTGCGCGTCGGAGCCAGCGTGGGCATAGCGGTTTTCCCCGACGATGCCCACGATGCCGAATCCCTGCGCATCGCCGCCGATATTCGCATGTACGCGGGCAAAAACGCCGCCAAGGTCAGCGGCTCCGAGCAGCATCAGCCACTGCCCGTCAAGCAGCCGCCGCAACGCGAGCCGCCTCCCGCCGTTGCGCAAAGGGCCCGCAACCTGCAAACCGCCGAATAGTCTCACCGCTGGCTGCCACACAAAAACGAAGGCCCGGACGTTTTGTCCGGGCCTTCTCTTTTCTAGTTCACGACTCGGGGGCCCCGTCCCGGCGGCGTTTTTTGCCGCCACAGCGGTTCCAGAATTAATGTACTCCGGAGCCGCCGCCTCCGAGTGGCGTTTTCCTTAAGAAAATGCCGCCTTTTACCACCCTGATGAGTGCACGTGAATTCCGGAACCGCTCCAGGGTGGGAATTTCTTCATCCCTGTCCGCCGCCGGGACGTCCACTGCGGCGGCGACGCCTCCGGCCTTTATTGGCCGGTCCACCAGGCCGTCCTCCGCCGCCGGTGTGCGGCTGTCCCACATGAACGGGCGCTCCCTCTGCACGGTTGAAATTCGGCTCGTTCGTCTCGTCGAACTCCACGCCGGCCTCGTCACCGTCGAAGTCTCCGCCCTCGATCAGAATCGTGCTCTGGTTTGAGCTGGGCTGCCGCTCGTCAAACTCGTTGCGCGGCTTGCTGCGTCTCGGGGCCGGCGCCGTAGCGGGCTCCGCAGCCGCTGGCTGCGCAAACTCCGCTTCTTCGGCCGGTGCCTGCCCTGCCTGCGCCAGCTTCGCCTTCTGCTCCCTGATGAGCGCCTTGCGGCTCAGCTTGATGCGGTTGCCTTCCAGGGCCAGCACCTTCACCATCACCTGGTCGCCCTCGCGCAGCTCGTCCTTCACTTCCTTCACGCGATGCTCCGCGATTTCGGAAATGTGCAGCAACCCGTCCGTGCCCGGGAAGATCTCGACAAACGCGCCGAACTCCGCAATGCGCACCACTTTGCCAAGGTACGTTTTGCCCACCTCAGGAACTGCAGTGAGGTCGCTGATTATGGCCAGCGCCTTCTTCAATCCCTCGGCGTCGCTCGACGCCACGCTCACCTTGCCCGTGTCGTCCACGTCGATCTTCGCACCCGTCTGCTCCACAATGCCGCGGATTGTCGCACCGCCCTTGCCGATCAGGTCGCGAATCTTGTCCGTAGGAATCATCACGGTCTCGATGCGCGGCGCGTACTTCGAGCGCTCCACACGCGGACCATCCAGCACGGCGTCCATCTTGTCCAAAAGGAACAGCCGCCCACGCCGTGCCTGCTCCATCGCCTGCTGCAGTATCTCCCGCGTCAGCCCGCCGATCTTGATGTCCATCTGCAGCGCGGTAATTCCCTTACGCGTTCCGGCCACCTTGAAGTCCATGTCGCCGTAGTGGTCTTCCGCGCCCGCGATGTCGGTCAGGATGGCGTAGTCATCACCCTCCTTCACCAATCCCATCGCCACGCCGGCCACCGCGCCCTTCAAATTGATGCCCGCATCGAACAGCGCCAGGCTCGCTCCACAAACGGTAGCCATCGACGACGATCCGTTCGACTCCAGAATGTCGCTCACGATGCGGATCGAGTACGGCGACTCGTCGGCTCCCGGCAAAACCGCACTGATCGCACGCTCGGCCAAAGCTCCGTGTCCCACCTCGCGCCGTCCCACGCCGGTCATACGTCCTGTTTCACCAACGCTGAACGGAGGAAAGTTATAGTGCAGCATGAAGCTCTTCCGCTGCTCGCCCTCGTAGGACTCCAGCCGCTGGCTGTCGTCCATCGTGCCCAGCGTCGCGGTCACCAACGCCTGCGTCTCGCCGCGCGTGAAGAGCGCCGATCCGTGCGTCCGTGGCAGCACGCCCGTCTCAATCGTGATCGGCCGGATTTCGTCGAATGCCCGCCGGTCCGGACGGATACGCTCCTTCGTCACCTGCTCGCGGAACAACCGCTCGCGCAGCATCTCGTAATAGTGCGCAAGCTTCTTCTTCGCATCCATATCGTCGGCAGGCAATTCTGCCGCCAGCTCCTTCTTGATACCGTCTACCAGCGCGTAGCTCTGAATCTTTTCGTGCTTCTTCGTGTCCAGAGCGTCCTTCAGCCGATCGCCGATCTTGGCCTTCAGCTCCTCGTAGTAGGCCTCGTCGAACTCCGGCGCCATGAATGCGCGCTTCGGCTTGCCGGCCTTCGCCGCCAGCTCGTCGATCGCCGCAACAATCTTCTTGATCTCTTCGTGCGCGAACTCAATCGCCGCCAGTATGATCTCTTCCGTCTCTTCCTTTGCGCCCGACTCGATCATCACGATTCCATCTTTGTGGCCAACCACCATGATGTTCACCGTCGTCGCAGCGCGCTCCGCGTATGTGGGATTCACCACAAACTCTCCGTTCACGCGTCCCACGCGCACTGCGCCCACGGTAGCGCCAAACGGAATATCCGAAAGCGCCACCGCCGCGGCTGCAGCGTTGATCCCAATCACATCGGGATCGTTCTCCTTATCTGCGGAGAGAACCAGCGCGATCAGTTGTGTTTCATTGCGGAATCCATCGGGGAAAAGCGGCCGCAGTGGCCGATCGATCTGGCGGCAGGTCAGGATCTCCTTTTCGCTTGGCCGCCCTTCGCGCTTGATGAATCCGCCGGGGATCCTTCCGCCGGCGTACGTGTACTCGCGGTAATCCACCGTCAGCGGGAAGAAATCGATTCCCTCCCTGGGATCAGGGGACGCCACCGCGGTGGCCAGCACAACGGTCTCGCCCGTCGTTACCAGCGCAGCGCCTGAGGCTTGCTTTGCCATGCGCCCGGTCTCAAACACCAGGCGCTTGCCGCCCGCTAGCTCGACGGCTACTTCATGCTTCGTAGACATATTTGTCCTCTCTTCGTTTGTTCACTTGGGAAACTTGTGGAGGGAATGCGCGCCACGCGCACGCAAAATACCTCTGCGCCCTCCAGGCTGCTCTTTCGAGCCCGCCCGGCGCGCCTGGGTCCGGTATGCCATGTTGTATGGGGACCGTGACCACTGTCCGGTCTGAATGCTTCCGGTTCAACGTCAGCTTTCTTCGGATTACTTGCGGATTCCCAGCTTGCCGATCACGTCGCGATAGCGGTCCGTGTCGTGCGTCTTCAGGTAATCCAGCAGGCGGCGGCGCTTACTCACCAGCATCAACAGCCCACGCCGCGAGGCATGATCCTTCTTGTGGGTCTTGAAGTGCTCGGTCAGGTCGCTGATCCGCTCGCTCAGAATCGCGATCTGGACCTCCGGCGATCCGGTGTCCGTATCGTGGGTGCGAAAGCGTTTGATCAGGTCGGTTTTCTTTTCAGTCGCCAGCACGGCGTCAGTTACTCCTCACTTTTTCTCTCGTGTCCACTCTTCAGTGTCTACAAAAAGATTAACATGAACCCTGCCCTTGCGAAAGCAACCAATTCGCGACTCCACGATATATATCGAATATCTCTGGCTACTGGTTGCCCCCCGTACCCAGCCAATAGTCCGCCCGCGCCACAATCCGTGCGCCATAATCCTGCGCCGTCCGCACGCGAATCGCGTGCAACCCCGGCGTCGGGTCCGATGGGCTGAACGTAATCAGGTACCGGTTCCTCGCATCCCTCGCCGCCGTCATCACCCGCGCCTCGAACCGTTTGTCAGTGAAGAATGTCGCGTACTCGCCACCGCTCTCTTCGGCAATCTCCTTCGCCACATTCTTCCTGATCGACTTCAGCGCCATCAGCAGCGGAGCTAGCAGGTCGGCCGCGGAAGTCTCCTCATAATTCGTTCGGTTCATGTCGTTCGCAAACTGCGCCGCGGCGGGCGAATAACTCACGCTCAGCACCAGCACATCGCTCTCGCCAATCTTCTTGATCAAGTCCACCGGCTTCGTATGCTTGCTGCCGTGGTCGCGCTCCTCGCTAATCAGCAGCAGCACGCGCCGATACTCCTTGGGCTGTGTCTCCAGCAACGTCACCGCGTAATTTACCGTGTCCAGAATCGCCGCCCCGCCGTCGCCCGGCTGCAGTTGCTGCAACTCGGCGTTCACCTGGCCGCCTGCATGTGTATAGTCCTGGATTAGATGCGGCACGGAGTCGAATCCCACCAGCGCTACCTCGCTGCGCGGATCCGAAAGAAACAGATCCAGCAACGGCCCCATCTTCGCCAGCTTGTCAAACTCCAGCACGCTCGCCCCGCCCTCCTCCACCGCCACCACCAGCGCCATCGGCGCCGTATCCAGCTCCGGCTGCACCCTGATCTTCTGCGGCACGCCGTTGTCTTCGAGCACAAAGTCGTCCGGCTTCAGGCCGTACAGAATCCCTCCGCTCTTCTTCTCCACCAGCGTCGGCACCAGCACTTCGGTCGTCGTCACGCGCAGGTTCGGCCCTTCGGCTTCTTGGCCCGGCATCGGCTTGGGAGGCTCGATAGGGGGCAACTGCTGTGCTCTTGCGGCGACTCCTGCTAGCAAAGAAATCGCGACAAGGGGAAACACCGAGCCGATGAACCACAATCTCACGCGGGAAAGCACCCCAGCTTCAATGGATTGGACCGATGAGCTTCACGCACGCTTCCGCGCCTCGCGTTCTACTTGGCCGGTCCAGCGCAGGAATTTCAGCAGCTCCCGGCGTTCCGTCCAGAAAAATCTCATCACGCTCTTCGCCGTCAGCGTCTCGGCGCGCTGGCCGGAATACGTCTCCACGCGCCAGCGCAGAAACTCGCTCCGCCACGGAGCCAACCGGTGGCCCCGCGTCGCATTCCACAAGAAACGCAGCGCAGCAAACAAAGAGAACCCTCTTGGCTAGAGTATAGTTCCGCTGCCGAACTGCAACGGGCCGGAAACGGCATTATCCCTGCAGCTTGCTGAACAGGCTGTTCGACGGCGACTCGAGTTGCGCGATCACATCTTCCAGAGCCGTCTGCTGCGTCTCCGTCTGCGAAAGCTGCGTGGCGATCGTGGGAATGTCGGCCTGCATCAGGTCGGTCTGCGCGGCCGTTAGCTGCGTCTTCTCGCTGGTCACTGCGCCCGACGCCGCGCTGATCTGCGTGATGGAGTTGTCAACGGTCACGCGCTGCTGCGAGACGTAATTCAATGCCGTGCTCAACGCCGCCGTGTCGCTCGCCGCCTGCTGCGCGTTCACCGTGCCGCTCGCGTAGTCGGCCACCAGCGCATTCAACGCACCGAAGACGCTACCCGACCCGTTATTCGCCCCGCTGCCCAGAAAAATCTGATCGCCCGGAACGTTCAACTGGATCTTCTGCCCGTTGGGCAGCTCGAGAAAGTTCACGTTCTCGTCGCCGGCGTAGCTGGTCACCGCCGGCGATGTTGCCGTCGACGTCGAAAACGGCGCCGCGGTCGTCTTTCCGCCGGCAAAAATGTACTGGCCCTGATAGCTCGTATTGGCCAGCGATTGCACCTCTTCCAGAATTCCCGAAATCTGGTTCGCGATCGACTTCACGTCGCTTGCGTTCATCGTCCCGTTGTTGGCGCTCGTCGCCAGCGAGATCGCCTGCGTCAGCTCGGAGACCACGCTGCCCAGCGCCGAATCCGCCACCTGCAACTGTCCCGTCACCAGGTTCGAGCTCTGGGTGAACGAATCGTCTTGCTGAATCTGGTTGAGCAGCAGCACATTCTCGCCCGAGCCCACCGGATTCTGGCTCAGCGAAGTGATGCTCACGCCGCTCGACAGCTCCGCGCTCAATAGCTGCTCGCTCGTCTGTGTCTGGTCCAGCGAGCCCACCAGATTCGTAATGTACGTCGGATCAACTCGCATTTCGCAAGCTCCTAGCTTCTAGCCTCTAGCTTCCAGCTCTTCGGATTCACCGGCTCGTCTTTAAACATCGGGCTCCTTCATTGTTAAAATCACGAAGCAAGCCTCCCACCTGCACGATCGAGCTAGTAGCTAGCAGCTAGAGGCTGCCTTTACGCCACCGCCGTCTCCACGCCCAGGTTCAGCGCCGAGGCCATGATGGTATTCAGCAGCGTGAACACCCGCGACGCAGCCTGATAACTGTTCTCCAGCGTCGACATCGCCGCCGCCTCGTCGTTCAGGTTCACGCTGGACAGCGCATTGTTCTGCGTCTGCAACTGCGTCACCGACGCATTCTGCGCCGTGTTCTCCGTCTGTACTTCGGAAACCGTCGCGCCCAGCGTGGAGACAAAGTTCGAGTAGTAGTTGATGGGCGTCTGCCCGTTTACGATCGGCCCGCCGGAAAGGTCCGCCATCGCCACAGCATTGGAGTTGTCCCCGGTCCCGTTTCCCAGGGCAGCCGCTGCAATCAGGTTGGGATCGGTCATGACCACGCTCATGGCCTGGGCCGCGCCCGCAACATCCGTTCCGCCGGAAGCTTGGTTCGCGGCGTAAGTCGGAGGCGGCGAGAAGATGTCCAGTGTCATCGCTCCGGTCGTTGAACCGGCAACGGCCGCACCTGTGGCCCCGTGGGCATCCACGCCCGAGTTGTTCTGCGCGTTCACTTCGGTCGAGACGCTGTAGGCAAGCTGGTCGAGCCAAGACATCGCATTAGGAATGTCCATGTTCCGCGCCGTTAAATACCCTCCCAGTTGCCCGCCGCCCGAAGCCAACTGCGAGGTGATGTCCGTTCCGCCTACGAAGAAGTCCGTAACGCCGTTCACCGTTCCCGTGGTCAGTTGAAAGTTCTGCCCCTCTGAGACCAGCAACTGCCCTGACGTTGTGGTCACCGACAGGCCGTTGTTCTCCGTCGTTACCTGGCTGATCCCGACCAGTTGCGAGAGCTGGCTCAGGTCCTGCTGCCGCTGATCCTCCAATGCGCCTGCATCGGCATGCGGAGAGGTAGACTCGATCTCCAGGTTCAGTTGTGCGATGGCGCTGCTCAGCGAGTTTACCTGGCTCACCATGCCCGTCGCCTCCTGGTCGATAGCCGCGCTCTGCGCGTTCAGGCTGCTCGCCGCGCCCGAAATGTCGCCGGCCAGCGTCGATGCCGACGAAAGCACCTGCTCGCGCAGTGCGTTGTCCGTCGGATCGCTCTCCAGCGACGAAAAGGAGTCGAAAAAGCTTGTGATATCGCTGCCGATATCCCCGGCAGTAGAACTGGACGAGCCGGAATCGGGTGTGAACAGCGCCTGGATGTTGTTGAGCGCCGCCAACCGCGTGCCCGACGCCGATTCCAGTTGCTGCTGCTGATCCAGCCGCTCCTGCAGCACGAGGTCCCGCCGCGAGGCGGCGCCGCTCTCCGTGACTCCATCGCCCACCGATACCCCGCCCACTTCGATCGGCTCGTTCTCTTTCCAGGTCGGAGTCTCTTCCGTATACCCGGTCGTGTTGGCGTTAGCCACATTGTTAGCCACTACGTTCAAAGCGGCCTGATCGGCATCCAGAGCACCGGTCGTCAAGCTCAACGCGGAGCTAATGGTCCCCATACCCGGCCTCCACTCCTGCGCTGCCCCGCGCCTGCCGCTCAGTGTACTCAAGCTGCCCCGCTCTCAGCTCCCGCAGCCGGTTCATCACATTCCAATTGGCCCGCGTCGCCTCCAGAACCCGGGCAAACACGGCCATATCGGATTTGACCTCGCGTACCTGCCGCGCCATCTTCCTCCGCTCCTCGGTGCTCATCGGTCCCAGGCTTCGGTTCAGCGCCTCGCAGCTGAGCGCCAGTTCCTCCAGCCGCGTCGCGTCCAGCCGCACCAGAGCTCGCGACGCCTCCACCACCAGTTCCTTGAGCTCTGGACTCGCTACACGGTGTCCCGGATCCGCCGCGCACGTCTCAAGCTCCTGCATCGACCGCCTTCCCTTCCCGCCTCATTCGCCGACCCGTTCCGCTTGCCCGTCCAGCCGTTCAAGCCGCCTCGCCGTGTCTGCGCAACCCCGCGCGCTGCCCGGATTACTGGCCAGCCGCCAGCATGGCGTCTACCACCTTCGACGCCACCGCCGAGGACGGCACATCGTAGGTTCCTGCGGCCAGAGCCGCCTGCACCATCGCCACCTTGTCCGTGCGCACACCTTCGCCCGTGACCGCCTGCGACACCTGGCTCGCCGCTTCACTCAGCGTCGCCTGGTCGGTGTCCAATCCGCTCCCCGCCGTACTTGTCCTGTTCGTGCTCTGAGGCGTCGAAGAAACCGCTGGATTTACCCCCAGCAGCGACCGTAATCCGTCCAGGCTATTGCGAATATCCATACGCATTGCTCCTTTATGGGTCTATCGGCGTGTTTGCTAATCACTCCAGTCATTGGGAAGTTTTCATGACAGTATTTTTGCGCAATCTACCGGTTACCTTTCCGCCTGCGTGCTGGTTACCGGAAGGAGAGAGTTCTCTCAGAATCCGGTCGGCAATCCCGAACCCACCCCGCTCGCTGAGGGCCTGCCCCAACATTTCCGAGGCAAACTCGCCGAGTGCGCCGCCCGATCCTGCGCCGGAATCCGAATCGTCGTCCTCGGCCCCCGTCAGCACATCGCCGCGCATCATCGGTTTCAACAACTCTTGCATCATCTGTCCTTCGAACTCGTGCGCCGCCCGCAGCAGCCGTGGCGAGGGCGCAGTTTCCGCCTGCCCCACCGTTCGACCCCAGCCAATCGATCCTATCTGCACGCACCCGCTCCCAAGTCCTCACTCCCTGCCGCTGTTTTTCGTTCCCTCATTTCCGTTCCGCCGGCCCTCGTTCCTCTTCCCTCGTTTCCTCGGCCCTTGTGCCCCGGTTTCCTGCTATTACAGCACTTCCAGGTCGGCGTCCAGCGCACCAGCTTCTTTCATCGCCTGCAGGATGGAAATCACGTCCCGTGCCCCTGCCCCGGTGCGTTGCAATTCCTTGACCAAATCCTCCACTGTGGCGCCTTCCTTCAGCTCGATTCGGTTCACCGGCCTGTCCTGGGCTTGTAACGTGGTCTGTTCGACCACCTGCGTCGTCCCCCCGGACATCGCATTGGGCTGCGAAACCTCCACCTCGCGGATCACATTCACGCTCAATCCGCCGTGCAGAATCGACACCGGCTGCAGGTGCACCGTACCCCCGATGACCACCGTGCCGGTGCGTTCATTCACTACCACTCGCGCCCGCGGATACACCTCGATTTCGGTCTCCTCCACTTTGTCGAGCAATGCCGCCACATCTTCGTTCGGCTGCACGGCGATTTCCACGCGCCGGCTATCGACGGCGCGCGCCCGCGCCGAACCGAGAACCCGGTTCATCGCCGCCGCCGTCCCCTCCGCGGTGTGAAAGTCGGCGTCGTTCAGCACCACGCTCACCGTGCGCATCTGGTCCAGATCGAAGGGAACCGGCCGCTCCACCAGCGCGCCGCCCGGAATGCGCGCCGTGGTGGGATGATTCATCTGTTTCGTGCTGCCCCCGGACGATGCCATGTAGCCGCCCAACACCAGAGCCCCCTGCGCCTGCGCATAGATCTGTCCGTCCGGACCGAAAAGCGGCGTCATCAACAGGATGCCGCCCTCGATCGAGCGCGCATCCCCGGCCGACGAGACGGTGATGTCCATCTTGTAGCCAGGACGGCTGAAGGGAGGCAGCGTAGCCACCACAAAGACTGCCGCCATGTTCTTCACCTGCATGTTGCTGGCGCTCTGCGATCCGGTCTGGGGCACAGTAATGCCCATCCTCTCCAAAGCAGAGACCAGCGTCTGCGCGGGAAAGACCGTCTGCGAGCTGTCTCCGGTACCGCGCAGCCCCACCACCAACCCATAACCCACCAGTTGGTTGTCGCGAATCCCTTCGATCGTCGCCACGTCCTTGACGCGCAACTTGCGCTGTGCCTCTTCGGGATGGGCCATGGCCACCGCCAGAAGCCAGGCAGCCGCCACCGCCAGCCGCCACCGGAACGCCCTGCCCTGCCGGACTGGATTGCCCCGGCCCCGATTCCTTGCCTCCGTATTCGTCCCCCGTATCGCCATGCCTGCGCCATGACCTCTTTCAGAACACCAGCAACTTTTCCAGGAACCGCACCACCGGGTTTTGGCGGTAGGTCGAGTCGTTCACGATTCCCTTGCCGGTCACTTCGAGCTCCAGGTCCGTCATGGCCGTCGACTGTACCTGGTTCTGGTTGCTTACGTCCTCCGGACGCACCAGGCCGCGCAGCGTGATCAGCTGCGTCTGCTGGGAAAACGTCAACTGCCGCGTCGCCTGCACTACCAGCATGCCGTTGGGCAGCACATCCAACACCTCGGCGCCAAAGGTCGTCGCCAGGCTGGAGTCGGTCGTGCTCTGTCCCTGCGCCGTCAGCCCCGAGGAGGCGGTCATACCCGCAAGGTTCTGCAGGGCGTTCGAGGCCTTGAGCGCGCCGAACAGAGATGTGATTCCGGAGTTGGCGTTCGAAGCCCGCGTGCCCTTCACCTGGCCGTCGGTCGATGCGGTCAGGCTTTCACTCACCACGATCATGACCACGTCATGAATCCGGAAGGCCTTTACGTCCGTGCCCAGCCGCACCATCTGGCCCTGCGCGCTCCAGATCGAGCCCGGTGTTCGCACCTCCGCCGCCTGTTGGGCGCGCACATGAGCGATGTAGGCGCGCAGCGCCTCTTCAGGCGGAGTCGCCTTGGAGGTTTCCAGCGCCGGACTATGCCTCTTGCCCATCGCCCCGGCAGGCGAGACCAGGACCGCGCCCGCAAGAATTGCCGCCGCCCATCCCCTCTTCATGGCCTCGTCTCCCCATCCGGCGCCAGTTCCGCCCGTCCAGATGCAAGCGCGACTACACGCACCACCTTGCCCCCAATCTTCAACCGCGCCCTGCACTCCGCGCCGGCGGCCGCGGGACCCAGCGCCACTGCCGCCAGCCACGCGTCCACTACGGCCGTGTGCTCCTCGACGATGAGCGCGTCCCCGGCGTGAATCAGCGGGCGAAGCCGCGCCGCTCCGGAAGCAGCTCCGCGCGTCCCGCCTTTGGCGTCCGGTCCCGCATGACCGATCCGCACCAGGCGTCCAGGCCCCCCAGCATTCGCCGTGTCCCGCATCAGCAGCCAGCGAATTCCCGTATGTGGATCGTCGATCTGCCCAAGAATCTCGCCCTCAGGCCGGGTTACGGCCTGCGCTGGCTCCGCTGATGCCAGGGGTCCGTGCACACTGGGCAGAGAAGAGCCGCCGGCCGCCGTTTGACCGCAAAGAGGAAGCGCCGATGCCGCCAGCAGCGCTGCCCATGCCGTTCTCTGCCGCAATCTCGTCCTCATATCCTGCCGCACTCACTCCTCAGCCGAAGGAGGCGCATTAATGCGTCATATTGTTGACCTGCGAATACATATCGTCCGCGGCCTTAATCACTTTCGAGTTCGATTCGTAGGCCCTCTGCGCCAGCACCATCTGCACGAATTCGGTCACCACGTCCACATTCGAGTTTTCCAGATAACCCTGCTGCAGAGTTCCCAGCCCCTCGCTTCCGCCGGGATTTCCCAGCACCGGATCGCCGGAGCTCAAGGTCGCTGTCAGCAGGTTGCTGCCCATACTCTCCAAGCCCCCGGGATTGGGAAACGTAGCCAATTGAATCTGCCCCAACTGCGACGGATTCTGCTGTCCCGCGAGCGTTGCGTTCACCACGCCATATTGCGTGATCGTCACCGCCGTCGCATTCGACGGAATCGTAATCGTCGGAATCAGCGGATCGCCGTCGGTGGTTACGACGGTTCCCTGGTTGTTCAGGTGGAACTGGCCGGCGCGCGTGTAAGCGATCGTGCCGTCGGGCCGCTGGACCTGAAAAAATCCCGCGCCCTGGATGGCCACGTCCAGCGGGTTGTCGGTCTCGTTCAGCGACCCTTGCGTGTTGATGACTTCCGTGGCAGCGGACTTGGTGCCGAGACCGATCTGCAGGCCGGCCGAAACCGTGTTCTGGCTCTGCGCGGCTCCCGGCGTCACCAGGTTCTGGTACACCATGTCCTGGAACTGCAGGCGCAACTGCCGGAAACCCGTGGTCGAGGAGTTGGCCAGGTTGTTGGCAATGGTGTCGAGATTCAACTGCTGCGCGCTCATGCCGCTGGCTGCTGTGTACAAGGCTCGAATCATGTTCTTCCTCGTCCCCAACTAGATCTTGGGGAGATCCTCGGTAGCAAACTTGTTGAATTCGGTATGGAAGACGGTCAGCGCCCGCTGCATCATCTCCGCCTGGCGTTGCATCACGATCAGGTTCAGCGATCCCTGCACGACGTCCTGGTTGGCGGTTTCGATCGCTCCCTGATGCACCGAAGCGTCTTTCGCCGTAACCGCCTTCACTCCCTGCGGCGCAACATACCGGTTGGCGCCCTCGGGCGTAAGTTCCGTTCCCGCAGGAAAGGCCACCACTCCCACGGCCGCAACCGTTCCACCGGCCACCGAGATCACCCCGTCTGCGCCCACCGATACCTCCCCCGGCGGAATCGCGATCGGCTGGCCGGCTGCGGTGAGAACGGGCTCGTCCGCCCCCGTCACCAGTTGCCCGTTCTGGGCACGATGGAAGCTGCCGTCCCGCGTGTAGCGCACGCCGTTGGGCGTCTGCACCATGAAGAATCCCTGGCCCTCGATAGCCAGATCGAGCGGATTGCCGGTCTCTTCGAGCGCCCCCTGCGCCAGGCTCAGCCGGTCGCCGCCCAGCAGGCCGTAGTTGTTCACCGTCTCGCCCAACTGCGAGTCCAGGGCGTCAGGCCCGAGCAGCACGGAACGGAAAAACTCCCGCTCCGCCCGATAGCCCGGCGTCTGCGCATTGGCCAGATTGGCCGCTGCCGTATCCAGGGCCTGAGTACGCGCCACCAGCCCCGTCATCGCCGCGTAGTAGCCGCTGTCCATGGTAGGTTCTCCTGTTCGCGCATGGGATCCGTTGCAGATGGAGAACCGAAGGGGGGGGAGGAGAGGTTAGAGAAAATTAGGAAGGAAGGCGAACGCCCCGGCGCTGCCGCCGGCCGCTGTCAGCGCGAATATGCGGTGAGCACCCACAAGCACACCCGATGCTCTGGCGGGCCTGTCCGCACGCCGTTAGCCCACAGCGAAAAGAATCCGGAAACCGTGCGGCCGATCCGGGTTGCGTGCGCAGACCTATTGCAGTCCGTCACAAACGATTGTGACCTCGAAGGCTTCCTCGCCGAAGCGGTAGACGCGATGCACCTGGAATTCGGGAGCCTGCACATGGAGGTTGTAATCCCGGCCCGTGATGACCGCTGGAACCGAGAGCCCGCAGTTGGCCGCCAGCTCCGGGACCTTGCCCTTCCAGGCTCCCGCCAGCATGTTGCAGATCTCGCCGATGCCATCCTTCACCGTGTCATCGATCCCGGAGAACTCCATGCCCGTCATCTGTGCGGCAATCCTCAGCGCCGCTTTGGCTCCCGAGCGGAAGACGCAGGCGCCGCTCAATACCCCGCCAAACCCGACTACCGCGGTCACCGACTCCTGCTCCATGGTCACCGGCCCGGCGTCGCGCTTGCACACGATGCCCAGCATCAGCCGGAAGACCTCTTCGACGCTCGCATCCAGGTTCCGCGGGTCGGAGACCTGTTGCACGGACTCACGCAGCGATACCGCCATCGTACGTTCCCTCTTGCCGGCACCCTCGTTTGTGCCGCCCCTCCACCCTGCGATGGCGGCCGCTCGCGTACCGTTCAACGGCACGGCACCCTCCCGCTCCTCCGCGTGGCACTGTCCGGGCTATGCCGCGTGCACCAGCGGCAAAACCCGTTCCTTCACCTGCTCGGCGGTGAAAGGCTTGCGGATGTAGCCCTGCGCCCCTGCCTGGATGGCCTGCCTGACGTGCTCCTCGCTCGATTCGGTGGTGATCATCACCACGGGAACACCGGGAGCCAGATTCTGCGCCCTGATCTGACGCAGAAATTCCAGCCCGTCCATCGCGGGCATGTTGATGTCGGAGAGGATCAGGTCCACCGATTCAGCCTGCAACAGCTCCAGTCCCTCGCTGCCGCTGCCCGCCTCATGCACCACCGCCAGATCCAGCCCGGCCTGGCGCAGCGCCCGCTCCACGATCTTGCGCATCACCGAAGAATCGTCAACGATCAGGGTTCGAATCTCGCTCATCCCCAGCCCCTCTTTCCCCTATCGGCGCATCCGCTCCATCCATGAGGTACGAACTCCCACTCACGGGTCTGTTCCGGCCCGCCGGCGCGCCAGCTTCCTGCCGCGTCCGGGCCCTCCTCAGTGCACGCCTGCCGAGCCGATGACATCGTGGATCCAGGCCGGCTCCGGCAAGGGCCCCCGTTGCGCGCGCAGCCACATCCGTAACCACAGACAGTCGTGCACCCTCACAAGGCGCGCTTCCACCGGGCGGGCCCGCTCCACCGCCCTGGCCAGCGCGGCGGCCAATGCGGGCTCGGTCGCGGCTTCGATCAGTTCCACGGCGGGAAACCGCGCCTCGAGCATACGTGCGTGCGCCGGCCGGAAAGCCGACTCCTGCACCAGCCCGGCCTCGACCTTCAGGCCCGTGATGCGCTCGACAGCAAGCGCCAGCGAGGGATCGAGATGGTCTTCAAACCCCAGGTAAAGGATCTTTCCTGCGGCCATGCGCAAGGGCAGCGCGCCAAAGGCGTCGACAAAGAGGCGCGGCACCAGAACTGCGAGCCCCTCGGAGCTGTGCGGTTCGGTGCTCAGCACCGGGCAGCCCCACTGCAGGCCCAGCGCGCGCGTCACGAACTCCTCGTTGACGTTTTTCCGCCGTACCAGCCAGCCGCCAAGCTTTCCCGCCCCCGCCGCTCTCTGCGCCGCCAGCGCCGCGCGCAGATCCTGCGGAGTAATCCAGCCCTGCTCCAGCATCACCAGACCGAGCGGAATGCGGTGCCTGTAACCCTCCTGCGCCCCGCCCCGCCCGTCCATCTCCCGGCTGAGCGCCGAGGCCACCCGCTCCGCCATGCACGCCTCCGAGCAGCACCATCCGCCCTCGAAGACCGGCGCCTCCCGGCGGCGCCAAAGGCGCAGCCAGCCGGAGCCGCAGCGGGGATTCGAGCAGGTGGTAAAGATTGCGGCGTGCAGTCCTCGCGGCGCGTGTCCTGGCGCGTCCCCCGCCAAGGAGGCCCCATCGGAGCCGGCTGCGCCCGGACCCGCCTCCGGCGGCGCGGCGCGGCGCGGAATCCGGCCCGGCCGGCGGTTCAGAACAGGCATCGAATGCTCTCCAGCCGCTTCTTGGGCGTGGCCACCTCGCTCACCCGCAGCCCAAAGTTGCCGTTCACAAGGACCACCTCGCCGCGAGCCACTATCTTGTCACCCACAATCAGGTCCACGGGGTCGGCCACATGGCGATTGAGTTCCACCACGTCGCCCGGGCCCAGGTCGAGAATCTCGCCCAGAGGCATCTCCCGCGAGCCGAAGCGCAACGAGGCCTCGAGCTCGACATCGAGCAGCAGCTCAAACCCCGGACTCAAAAGCTCCTGCCCCGGTGGGCCGGCCGGTTGGCGATTCTCTGCTGCCGGGAGCGCATTCGCGCCGCCGTGGGCCTCGGGCTGCGGCTCAGCCACGCGCACCTCGTCCCGCAGCAGAATCGTCCACGCCTGCTCGCCGCTGCGCAGCTCGAAAGCATGCGAAGCCGGGCTTACCTGAGCGACCTCCTCGAAGCTCACCACCCGACACTTCTTGCCCGTCTGGGCGAGCAACTCTCCTGCAGCAGCGTCGGCTGTCTCCCGCAACAGTTCCTTCCAGCCGGCCTTCTGGTCCACTCCCTCGCCGACAAGAGGCACATCCAGAACCGCGCCATCGAGGAGCACGGCGAATCGGCCTTCCACCTCTCCGGCCAGAATGGCCGCCCAGCCAAACCCTCCCCCGGACAACGGCTTGGGGAACGACTCGGCCAGCTGGGGCTCGCCGACCAGGGCCTGTGTGAGCAGCGCCGCAGCCGCCCCGGCCCAACAGTCGAAGTAGGTCTTCATCATTCACCCCCAACTAGGACACGCTCGATGCGCGCGGCGCGGCGCGCGCCGTGGCGCATGGCCTGGGCAAGAGATAGCGGCTGGCCGGCGACCCTCCACTCGGAGAGAGCGCTCGCGCCTACATCGAGGCGCAGCACGTCGCCCGGCTGCAATTGCTCGAGCGAGCCCGCCGCCAAGCGCACCGAGGGCAGTTGCAGCGAGCCGCCAAAGCGGATCTGCCGCGTCAGTTCGGCCATGCGCGCCCGTGTCTCGCGCGCGTGGCGCCGCCGCCGGCCCCAGTCCGTGGTCAGCCGGCGCAGGATGGTGTTGGCCACCACTGCCGGGAAGGCCAGGTTGATCAGCCCCGAGCTGTGCGGCATGCGAATTTCAAAGCTCAGGCAGAGCGTCTTCTCGGCGACGGAGATGATGCGCGCCACCTGGGTCTGCATCTGGCGGCGCTCGAAGAGGAAGCTCAGGCCCACCGGCTGCCAGGCCACGGTCAGCTCGCGGCAGATGATCTCCACCACGCTGGCCAAGATCGACTCCTCGATGTCGGTCAGCTCGCGGAGCGGCCCGTCCTTGCCGTCGCCTCCCAGCAGCAGATCGATGATCGGCGGCGCCAGCCCCAAATCCAGTTGCAGGACCGAAAGCGCGTCCAGCGGCTCCAGCCGCACCGAGGCCACATAGCAGATCTCGGGAATCCTCAGCAGAAACTCATGAAACGGGATCTGTTCGGCCGAGACCAGGTTGACTTGAAACCGCGTGCGCAACCATGCCGCCAGATTGTGCGTCAGATTGCGCGCGAACAGGTCATTCAACATACTGATGGCGCGCAATTGTTCGTTCGAAATCTGTCCCGCAGAAGAAAAGCTGTAGGGCGCGGCCTTGGCTCGCGCCTCGGGGCGCATGGACTCCGGCGCGCGACTGCGTGCGGCCTCAAAGAGTGCGTCAATCTCGTCCTGCTTCAGCGTCTTTTCCGTCAATGGTCCTTCCTCACTTCCGGTATCCCCCGCATCGTCTGCGCTCCTGGCGGCCGCCTTGCAGCGCCTTTTCGCCCCAAGCCGGCGAGCCGCGCTATCCGGCCCGCAGCTTAGGGCCGCCGCGCCGGCTCCGCGGCACCCTTGCCGGCCAGGTCGCGGAGCGCGGCGCGCAGATGCACCACCGCCGATGCGTGTACCTGCGAGACCCGCGACTCGACCACCCCCAGCGCCAGGCCGATCTCACGCATGGTCATTTCTTCGTAGTAATAGAGCGTCATCACCAGCCGTTCCCGGTCGGGAAGGTGCGCAATGGCTTCCGTGAGCCGCTCTTCGAGCTCGCCCCTGAGGCAGCGGAAGAGCGGATCCTCCTCCGGCCGGCCTGGCACATAGGCCAGCTCCTCCTCGCCCGAGTTCTCGTTTCGCTCCACGTGCAACGTGCCAATCTCCAAGCCCTTCAGATCGCCAAGCAGTTGCTGATACTCCGCCAGGCTCGTCTCCAACTCGGCGGCGACCTCGGCCTCGCCCGGAGCGCGGCCCAGCCGCGCCGTCAGCGAGCGGATGGCTTCTTCCACGGCGCGGCCCTTGCGGCGGAGCTCGCGAGGGCTCCAGTCGAAGGTGCGCAAACTATCCAGAATCGCCCCCCGGATGCGGAACTGCGCGTAACTGCGGAACTGCACCTTCTTGGCGGGATCGAATTTGGCGAAGGCATCCATCAGCCCCACCACCCCCGCGGAGACCAGATCCTCGATGTCCACGTGCTGGGGAAGCCGTTCATGAATGCGGCGGGCAAGATAGCGCACGATGGGAAGATGCTCAAGCAGCACCCGCTCCTGCTCGCTCGAAAGCGCCCCCACGGCCGCGGCTGGAGGCGGATAGCCGCTCCCCGCAACGGCGCGTCGTACCATCTTTGGCTCTCTCCCTGCAGCCGCCGCTTCCGGTCCCATCGCTTACCCTTTCTCACAGCCCCAGGCCTTTTTTGCCGCCTCAGCGAACCGTGCCCACCGGGCGCAACCGGATCTGCGCCGGAATCTCGCTGGCCGCCACCACCGCCAGGCGGGGCAGGACCGGCTCCAGCCAGCGCTTGACGTAAAACCGCGCCGGACTCGGGCAGAGAAGCACGGGCGTTGCCGAGGAGGATGTGGAACCGATAAGGGATCTCACAGAATCGGCGAGGCGACGGACGAGCGGCGTTCCCGGTGGCGCCGCCGCGGAAAGCAGACGCTGCCCCGCGGCGAGTTGGCCCGTCTCGGGCGCGACCGTGGCCTGAATCTCTTCTTCGAGCGCCGGGTCGAGCAGCAGCACCGGCAGTTGGCCGTCGCCGTCGACGAGAGGCTGCACCAGCCTGCGTCCCAATGCCTGCCGCGCGGCTTCCACCAGGACCACGAGGCTCTTGTTTCCGGGCGCGGCCTCCAGCAGGGCCTCCAGAATCGCGCCCAGATCGCGGACCGAGACCCTCTCGCGCAGCAGTTGTTCCAGCACCCGCCCCACCTCGCCCAGAGTCAGCAGCTTGGGCACCAACTCCTCGAGCAGTTTGGGGTGCGAGTCGTTGAGCGCGTCCAGCAGCCGCTTGATCTCCGCGCGGCCCACGAGCTCCCAGGCGTGCTGGCGAATGAGTTCGCCGAGATGCGTGGTGATCACCGTGACCGCGTCCACCACCGAGTAGCCCGCCGCGATGGCCTGCTCCTCGAGCGCGGGAGCAATCCAGACCGCCGGAACCCCGAAGGCCGGTTCCCGCGTCTCCTTGCCGGTCAAGGGCCGCCGGCCCGCCTCGCCCGAGACCGCCAGCAGGTGCGCGCCCTCGGTCTGCCAGCGCCCGATCTCGATCCCCCGCAGCGAAACCACGTACTCCCTTGGTTTCAGGCGCAAATTGTCTGAGATGTGCACCGGAGGCACCAGAAAACCCATCTCCGACGAAAGATGCCGCCGCAGCGAGCGCACACGGCTGAGCAGTTGCCCGCCCTGCTTCTCGTCGACCAGCGGAATCAGTTGAAAGCCGATCTCGAGCGTCAGGTCCTCCAGGCGCATCAGCGCCGCGAGATCGGAGTTCTGCGCGCCTTCGGCCTTCTTCTTTTCGCCCGGCGCGAGGTCCGCTGGCGCCGCTGCCGGCGCCGCTGCCGCCATGCGCTTCCCGCCCCAGAAGAGTCCCGCCGCCACGGACAGGAAGGCGAACTTGGGCAATCCCGGAATCAGGCACATGCACGCCGAGACCGCGCTCGCCATGTAGAGCGTCGCCGGGCGCGCCAGCAGTTGCTGCCGGATCTCGCCGCCCAGCATGCCGGCCGAATTGGCGCGCGTAAGGGTGATGCCGCCGGCCACCGAGACCAGCAGCGAGGGAATAATGGTCACCAGGCCGTCGCCCACCGTCAGCACCGTGTACGTCCGCGCCGCCTCGGCGAGCTCAACCCCCTGCTGCAGGGTCCCGATCAGCAGTCCGGCCACGATGTTGATGGCGGTGATCAGGATGGTTGCCAGAGCATCGCGCTGGTTGAAGCGCGCCGCGCCGTCCATGGCGCCGTAGAACTCAGCCTCGCGGGCGATGGCCTGCCGCCGCCGCCGCGCTTCGGCTTCGTCGATCAGGCCCGCATTCATGTCCGCGTCGATGGCCATCTGCTTGCCGGGCAAGGCGTCCAGCGTAAACCGGGCCGTGACCTCCGCGGTGCGTACTGCGCCGTGCGAGACCACCAGAAACTGGATCGCTACCAGAGCCAGAAATACGACGAAACCCACCACGTAATTTCCGCCCACCACAAACTGCCCGAAGGCCTCGATCACCTTTCCCGCGGCCGCGGTTCCCTCCTGGCCGTGCAACAGAATGCGGCGGCTGGAGGCGATGTTGAGCGAGAGCCGGAAGAGCGTCAGCAGCAAAAGCAGCGTGGGAAATACCGACAACTCGACGGCGCGGCGAATCTGCACCGCGGAGAGGAAGACGATGACCGAGGCGGTCATGGAGAGCGCCAGCAGAAGGTCCAGGCCCGCGGCCGGTACCGGAACCAGCATCACGAAGATCACGCCGATGGCGGCCATCGGCAGCAGATAATCGCGCAGCCTGTGCCAGATCGAAGCCTGCGCCGGCAGCAATCCCGCGCCAAGTGTCGTCGTACTCATTGCGGTCTTCCTCCAAATCCGGAAACCGCGGCGCCGCGCCACGCCTGGGCGCGGGCGGCAGACTCCCGCATCTGCCGTTCCCGCAGCTCCGCCTCCACGCGCTGCCGGTAGAGGTAGGCCAGAATCGCGGCCACCGCCGCATAGAGCTCGACCGGAATCGCCTGGCCCACTTCGACGGTGCGATAGAGCGAATGCGCCAGCGGCGGATTTTCGACAATCGGCACGCCCGCCCAGCGCGCCTCGGCCTTGATCTCCTCGGCCAGAAGGTTTCGCCCCTTGGCCAACACTTTGGGCGCTTCCATGGTCACGAAGTCGAAGCCCAGGGCTACCGCATAATGTGTGGGGTTGGTCAACACCACCGCGGCCCTCGACACATCGGCCTTCACGCGGCGGCGGCGCATCTGGCGCTGCAGGCTGCGGATGCGCGAGCGGATCTGCGGGCTGCCCTCGGTCTCCTTGTACTCGTCGCGGAGATCCTGGCGGCTCATCTTGAGCCGCGACTCCCTGCTCTGCCACTCCACCAGGTAGTCGATCGCCGACCAGCCGAAGAGCAGCCACGCAGCGGCCAGGAGCAACCCGTACACGTCTTTTCCCAAAAGCTCCAGCCTTTCGGTCGAGAACGGCGGAATGCTCAATTGATGGGCCATGCGCTCGACCGCGAAAACAGCCAGGAAGCTTGCCGGGATCAGCGATTTTCCCAGGCGCGAAGCGGCGCGCAGCGAGAACAGGTTTTTGAGATTGGCAATGGGGTTGACGCGCTCCGGTTTGAAGGCAATGGCACTGCCATGAACCGTCACTCCGCCGGTCTGCGCGATGCCCGCCATGAGTGCCGCCACGGCCACCGCGGCCATCACCATGGCCAGCGGCCCGAGAACCGCAAGCATCAGACTTCGCACGGCGACGAGCGTCGGCGCAAGAGTTGAAGGCTCCCAGCGATCCGGCGTGCCCAGCAGGAGAAACCCCACAAACGCCTCCTGCCACGCTTCGATCATGCGGCCGCTCAAAACGCCCAGCGCCATCACGCCCGCCAGCGTCCCTGCCGAGGCCGTCAGCTCGCGGCTATGCAGGATGTCGCCTTCCTTGCGCGCCTTCTCGCGGCGGTGTTCGGTGGCCTGCTCGGTGCGCTCTCCGGGCATGGCTAGCCTCCGAACCCGGGCGCCGCGATGAGCCGCTCAGCCATGTCCAGCAGGCCGGCGAAGCGGGCCTCGACAAAGCGCGGCCAAAGCGCCAGCGAACCGGCCAGAATCGCGAATCCCGTCAACGTTTTGAGCGGCACGGTCAGGGCCATCACCGGCAGTTGCGGGCTCAGCTTGCCCAGCAGGGCCACGGCGATCTCTACCAGCAGCGTCGCGGCCAGCACCGGCGCGGCCAGCTCGAGAGCGGCCAGAAAGATCCCTCCTGCGGCGCGCACGATCGCAAGCGCCGCCGGCGGCGTCAAGGCATAGGCCCCCAGCGGCACCGTGCGAAAACTGCGCACCACGGAGGCCAGCAGAACCCGGTCAAGGCCCGCCGTAATCAGCACCAGAGTTCCCATCAGCTGGAAGAGGTCGCCCAACAGCGGCGTCTGAATGGCCGACTCCGGGTCCAGAAGGTTGACCAGAGAGAAGCTGAACTGCAGCCCCGCGATCTGCCCGGCAAACAAAAGCATCTCGTTCAGCAGCGTGAGCGAGAGCCCGTAGACCAGCCCCACGGCCAGCTCTCCCAGGATCGCGGAGAAGCCGAGCGTTTCCTGCGTGTTGGGCAGCGTGGCCACCAGCGGCGCCAGGAGAAAGGCTACCGCGCCCACAAAGACCGCTTTGGCGCGCGCCGGCAGCGAGGTCGAGGAAAAAAAAGGGGCGAAGATCACCATCCCGCCTACCCGCACCAGGACCAGCGTCATCGCGCTCAGAAAGTTGCTCCACTCGCTCATTTCGGCCTCTAGCTTCTAGCTCCCAGCCTCTAGCTCCCTCTTCGGAACGCGGCGCTGCTTGCATCGCCGGTGTCCAGCCGGCAGCTAGAAGCTAGCGGCTAGAAGCTGCATTTCTCATCCCAGGTAGCGATGAAAGTCGCCCAGCAGCAGCCGCGTGTAGGCTGCGATGCGCTCCAAAAACCAAGGCATCCCCGCCAGCAGAATCAGTGCGATTGCGGCCAGCCGCGGCACGCTGGTCAGCGACTGGTCCTGCAAGCTGGTCAGGGTCTGCACCAGGCTCAGCGCGAAGCTCAGCGCCGCCGTCGCGATCAGCAGCGGCGCGGCCAGGATCATGGCCTCGCGCATCAGCTGGCGCATCAGTTCGGCAACCAGGTCGGGAGTCATCGCCTTCCTCTCAAAAACTCTTCAGCAACGAATTGGCCAGCAAATTCCATCCGTCCACCATGACGAAAAGCAGGATCTTCAGCGGCGTCGAGACCACCACCGGCGGCAACTGGAACATGCCGATCGACGTGGTGATTGAGGCCGTGACCATGTCGATCAGCAAAAAGGGCAGAAACAGCACCGCGCCGATGGCAAAGCCGGCCTTCAACTCCGACAGCATGTACGCCGGAACCACCACGCGCATCGGCAGGTCGTCCGGCGTGCTGGGCCGCGGAATCTCGCCCGCCGCCGCAAACAGCGCCAGGTCCTTCTCGCGCGCGTAGCGCAGCAGAAAGTGCTTCACCGGCGCGGCGCCGCGATCGATGGCCTCGAGGCCCGTGATCTGGCCTGCGCGGTAGGGCTCCACGGCCTGCCGATCGACCTGATTCAGCACCGGCGTCATCAGAAACCACGTCATCATCAGCGCCAGCCCCATCAGCGTGGGATTCGAGGGCGCCGTCTGCGTGCCCAGGGCCTGGCGCAGGAAGTGGAAGACCACCAGCAGCCGCACCATCGGCGTCATGGCCATCAGGATCGCGGGCAGCAGGGTGATCAGCGTCAGGACCAGGAGAATCGTCCACGGCGTCGCGTCCGAGGGATGCAGCTTGGCATTCAAATCCGGCAACAGCGGAACACTTGTCTGCGCCGCGGCGCCTAGATAAGCCGGCCCACCCGCCCACGCTGTCACCATGAGGCCCTCAGCTTCCGATGGGCTCTTGTGCGCACCGCTCTGTTTGCGCTGGTTCGCGTTCCCTCGTCAAGGCATGGTTTCCCGTCCAGCGGATAAAACGCCGGTCCGCCCTCGGCCGAGATGGCCACCAGAATCCGCCGCCCTTCCGCTTCGACCAGCGCCAGCGACTGTCGCGGCCCGAGCGCGATGCGCTCGACGAGCGCAAGGCGCGGCTCGTGGCGCCCGCGCCTGTGCAGTCTCGCCATCAACCACCCCGCCAATCCGCCGATTCTCTCCGTCATTTCGCCGGTTTTACTCACGACTCCCTGTTCCCTGTTCCCTATTCCCTATTCCCTGTCCCCTAATCCCTGTTCCCTGCTTTTTTCACGCCAGCCGCGTCACACGCACCGCCAGCCGCGTGTCCACCACCTCGAACTCGCTCCACGCCAGTTGCACGCCGCCTGCGGCCAGCGGCAGGTCGTTGCCATGGCTCCACTGCGACTCGATCAACTGCCCTGGCTCGAGCACCAGCAGATTCCGCACGCGAAACTGCCGCACCGGCACGGCAACGTCCAGTTCCACCGGCAAGCGCGCCACGGCGGCGCTCACCGCAGGCGGTTCCTCTTCCTCGATGGGCCGCGGCGCCGGAACCAGAGCCTGCCCGGCTGCCGGTTGGGCCACGCCCCCCGCAGGAGCCCGTTCGCCCGGCGGCGATACGCCAGCCGGCGTTGCGTGCGTTGTCGCCATCTCGCCCCAAACCCTGCAGAAACGGGACCAGAGGAACGATGAGGGGATTGGAAAGGCTTAAGAAATGCGAGCAGCCCTTCTGCCCACGCTCCTCGCCGTAACGTCGCAGTCACTTCGCTGCTACACTGGAAGGGGGGAATCCTGTGCGGTTTTCTCATCCTCGCGGGTGGGAACCTGCCGCATTCCGAGGTCGAAAACCATGCACGAATCAGCAGAAAACAAGAGTTTCAGCGCAACCGGCCTGCGCCTGAAGATCGGCCTCGCCGAGATGCTTAAGGGCGGGGTCATCATGGACGTGATGAGCGTCGAGCAGGCGCGCATTGCCGAGGAATCCGGCGCCGTCTCCGTCATGGCCCTCGAGCGCGTCCCTGCCATGATCCGCGCCGAGGGTGGAGTGGCCCGCATGGCACGGCCCACCCTCATCAAGCAGATCATCCAGGCCGTTTCCATCCCCGTCATGGCCAAGGCCCGCATCGGCCACACCGCCGAGGCGCAGATTCTCCAGGAGCTCGGCGTCGACTACATCGACGAGAGCGAAGTGCTCACGCCCGCCGACGAGGCCCACCACATCGACAAGCACGCCTTCACCACGCCCTTCGTCTGCGGCGCGCGCAACCTGGGCGAAGCTCTCAGGCGCATCGCCGAAGGCGCGGCCATGATACGGACAAAAGGCGAAGCCGGAACCGGCGACGTCGTCCACGCCGTCCAGCACATGCGCCAGATTTCGCGCGAAATGCGCACCCTCACCGTGCTTTCGGAGCAGGAACTCTACGCCGCCGCCAAAGATCTTCAGGCTCCGTACGAGCTCGTCTCCATGGTCGCCAAGGCGGGCAAACTCCCCGTGCCCAACTTCTCCGCCGGCGGCATCGCCACTCCCGCTGACGCCGCGCTCATGATGCAGCTCGGCGCCGAAGCCATCTTCGTCGGTTCGGGAATCTTTATGAAGGAGCGCGCCACTCCGCTCGATGTCGAGAACTCGCCCAAGGAGCGCGAAGAAGCCATGTCGCGCGCCAAAGCCATCGTCGTCGCCACCACGCACTACAACGACCCCAAGATTCTCGCCGAGGTCAGCGAACAAGTCACGGGCACGATGAAGGGCCTTGCTGCCGCGTCCATCGAAGAGTCGCAGCTCCTCCAGACCCGCGGCTGGTAGGACTGGCCGTCCAGGCACACGCTCGCGTCGATGCTTTGAAAGGGCATGACTTCAGCCGCGCTTTAACAGCCAATAATAATTCCAACCAAACAAGAATGCGGACCTTGCGGTCCGCGTTCTTTGCGCCTGTACGTCTATGCTTGACCCCAACGAAGGCACGATCTCAAATGCTATCATTTGGGCCAGATTAGCGACTCGCAGCATGAAGGAGGTGACAGCCTTGAGAGAAGATATTACCAAGTCTGCACTGTTCTTATTTCTGAAAGCAAGCGACGAAAGGCTCTATGGAAAGTTTCTTGATGTCAGAAAGCACGTAACCGATTGGCTGCAATACATACCGGCCACCTTCCCACATTACACGCGTCACAGCGTCGTGCACAGTGACAGCATTATCGAACAGATGTCGAGATTCCTGTTCGATGCGGACGCCCACAACGCCCCTGTCGTGGATCTATCGCCCATAGAAGCATACATCGCAGGGTGCGCAGCGTACCTTCACGATGCGGGCATGGTTGCCTCTGACGCTGAGAAGGTGGAGATACTGAAGTCAGATGAATGGAGGGATTGGACGAGCGGGTCCGCCCCAGGCGCTGCGCGCTGGCGGGAAATTCAAGTACTGCGTAGCTCATCCAAGCCGTCTGACGCGAACGTTAACGACTTTCTCTGTGATATCCAAACTAGATTCCTTCTCGCGGAGTTCGTCAGACGCTTCCATCACCTCAGAAGCAAAGAAATCATAGCAGCCAACGAAGACCAGTTCGCACAATTTGCCTTCGGAGACCCGATCCTAAAGAGGACAATCGGCGATGTATGCGTGTCACACGGCTTGAGCTCCGCTGATCTGGAAGACCGAGATAGGTTCCCGGACAGGCGTGAAATAATGGGCCAGTCAGCGAACGTCCGATTCCTCGCCTTAATCTTACGAATCGGCGATTTGTTGGATATGTCCACTGACCGCGCGTGTCCGCTTCTGCTTAACGCTGCCTGCCCGCTTCCGCCGGAAAGCCTCGCACATTGGACCCAATACCAGCGGTTCACCCACCGCTTAACGGCGCCCGACGTGATCGAGGTCGCCGCCGAATGCCAGAACCAAGACGAACACAGATACCTGAAAGATTGGTGTTCGTGGCTCGTCCGCGAGATCGAGAGCGGAACCGTGCTCATGTCGAGAAGCAACCGTCATAACAAGTGGGTGCTCCCAAGAGCAAGCATCGATTGCGCAGGAGCAACGATTACAATTGCACCCTCTGCCTCAGCCAACTACATGCCCTGCAACTGGCAATTTGAATTGAGACCCGAACTTGTATTCGAGCGCCTTATCGGGGATGCTTACTCAGATTCGAATGCCTATATTCGCGAATTATTGCAGAACGCTTTCGACGCGACCCGGTGTCAAATGTACCGCGACCTTCAAGAAGGTGGCGTCAGCCCCCCGGCCTACCCCACCCAGGTCGAGGCCAGCATTCGGTCCCAATACCCAATCCGGGTCACCCTTAGCCAGCGGCAATGCCCAAATCAGCTTTCAGGACTGGACGAAGAGCGGCAGTTTCTCTCAGTCGAGGATGTGGGGATCGGTATGGACGAGGACATTATCAAAAGATTCCTGTTGCAGGTTGGGGAGTCCTTTTACACCACAAGCGAGTTTCGTAGAACTTACCGCTTTGTGCCCACGAGCAGATTTGGGGTCGGATTCCTATCCGTTTTTTCCGCGAGCGACAGAATCGAGATCGATACCTTCAAACCCAGATCGGCATTGGATCGCGGCCCCTTGCACTTAACTCTCACTGGACCCAGAAACTATCTGCTGCTGCAGAAGAGCATGAGACGCAAGCCTGGAACCAAGGTAGAGTTGATGCTTAAAAAACCTTTAGAGGAGGGAGGCATTCTAAAACTGGTTAAGCATTGGTGCAAACGCGTCGAATTTCCCATAATTGTCGAGGAGCGTGGGGTTCAAACCAAAGTTGACGCGGAAACCGCAAATGATTTCGTGGGGGAGTGGCCTGTTATAGGCGAGGATAAGTCCGTCTTTAGAACTCGCGCTTTTGACGTCGCCGCGGCGGGAATAGAAGGATCGTTGTTCGTCTTCGTGCAAGATACCAATGGGGAGGAAAGATGGGACAGATGGAATTGGGCCCAGTACCACTATCCCGATTCGCACCCTTTGGCGAGCGCCCCAAAATCTGTTGAGAGCATTACCTGCTTCCATGGGGTCACCATAGGGTCTAGCTGGCCCGGAGCGCCGATTGCCCAAAGACTCGACATTCGAGACGATTCTTGGAGGCCCTCCCTCTCGCGCGAAGGATGGCGCCATAGATGGGAGGACAAGAGGGTAGAGTCTCGCTGGATTCAAATATACGAGGAACATCTGCGCGCGTCGAAATGCGCCAAGGGGCCAAAGGGGTGGAGGTATTTGCAGAAACTCGCCGGTAGCCTGAATTGTCCAGGGTTTTGGCGAACCGTCCCTGGCTCGATTCCGTTCCTGGCCTCCGGGCATCCCAACGCACTTTCGCTCGAAGAGTCAATTGCACTCCAACAATTCCACACGGTATTAAGTTCGGCGCAGCCGTTCATTGGACGCGGGCCTATGGAGGACCCACCAAACGATCGTCGTTGGCAGGAAGACGAAGGGAACACTCTGATATCTACAGACATCCCTCTCCTGTGCTCTGGCCATCGGGGTTGCCTCTTTGAAGATCGGAAACTGGACAAGATCTTCCTGGGCGAGAGATGGGTCAGACTCACGTGGACCAAAGCGGCTGAGCCCGGAATCTTGAGGGGCAATAATCACTTCATTTCAGTCGGAACATGCAATGATAATTCGTTCATCGCCCTCGTCGCACACAAGACGATCAACGACACATACGATACGGTCGTGCTCAATGACCAGCACCCCTATTCCAAGTGGCTCTTGGCGTTAGAGTGGGCGGAAGGGAACGGAGTGGGAAGGGAACAAATCGCGAAGGCAACGAAGGATGCTCAGGAACTCACCTTCAACGCCACCGCATACCGAGCCGTGAAGCAGCTACAGGATTTTATTACCAAATGGAACCAAATCCCCAACCTTTCGCCGCACCTCGCTTGTCCTGTAACCTCCTTTGACGAATGGATGTTTCGTGCTCCGCGTGTCACGCCTTTATTGTCCACGAATGACGGAGTGCCGTCCGTTACTCCTTCAAAGCGAAGAACTGGAGGCGAGCAGCCTCATGCAAAGGCCAGCACTTCATCCTGAACCAGGTGCAGACGGACCAAAACAGGAGGCACAGAGTCGATGTAGAACGGCGGGTGCCCCACTTTTTTGCGAAGGGGGGAAACCATCCCCGTTCGTTCCCCGCGCCGAAGGCCTCTCCCGCACCATCAGCCCTTGACATAGTCATCTGACTAGTCATATGACTATATAGGGAGGCTCAGTCCGCATGGTCTGGCAGGTCTACGACGCAAAAGCCCGCTTCAGCGAACTCCTCGACGCCGCGCTCAAAGACGGCCCGCAAGTAGTCACGCGCCGCGGCGTGGAAACCGCCGTCCTCGTTCCTATCGACGAGTGGAAACGACTGAAGGGCCAGACAAGACCGTCGATTAAGGACGTCCTCCTCGATCCCTACGGCCCGCACGATCTCTATATCCCCCCGCGCAGGCGATTTCGGCTGCGCCCGTTTGTCTTTGAGGATGAAGAATAGGCCGAATGTACCTGCTCGATACAAATGTTATTTCTGAACTGCGGAGGCGAAAGCCTCACGGTGCTGTTTCAGCTTGGTTCGGTCGGGTTCGTGCCGAGGATATTCAGATTCCCGCTGTGGTAATCGCCGAACTGCAAGACAGTGCCGAGGTCACACGGTTACAGGATCCCAATAAAGCTCGAGAAATCGAGTTGTGGATCGATCAAATCATGCTCACGTTCGTGGTGATTCCGATGGACGGCGCCATGTTCAGGGAATGGGCGCGACTGATGGCTGGCACATCCGATGACCTTGCCGCCGATGCCATGATCGCCGCTACCGCTCGCATCCACGGTATGGTGATCGCCACCAGGAATGTGAAAGACTTCGCGCACTTCGGCGTCAAAGTCTTCAATCCGTTTACAGGCAAGTAAAATAAACGGTTACAGTCTTTAGGCTCGTTTCCGTCTTGACGCGAGCCGGCCCCTATTTCCCCCCGGCTCCAGGCACCTCTTCCGATTTTCTGCGCGTCAAATCGAAAGGTGGAGTAATCTCTTCCTCACAGGGTTTCGCAATGCCCTCGATCTTTACCCCAATCCCGTCCGAGGTCGAACGCAAATCGCCAGGCGCCGGAGGCAAGCCGCCCGTCGACCGCCGTCCCACCGGCGGAGGAGGTGGAGGAGGCGATGACGACTGGCGAAGCCCGCGCCACGGGCCGCGCGAGGCTCTCAATCGCACACGCGCCTTCGTCTTCTGCGCTCTCGCCGGAGACATGATGTTCTTCGTCGTCCTCGTCGCGCTCTTCTACGCACGCCAGGCCGGCACGCACATGGACGCCCGCACACTCCAGCAGATCGGCGACTGGCGCCCCGTTCTGTTGCCGCCCATCCTCTTTCTCAACACCGCGGTCCTTCTGCTCAGCGGCCTCTCCATGGAGCGCGCGCGCCGGCACATTTTCCGCGAGTTCGACGTTCTCGAGGAGTGGCTCGGGCTCGGCCGCCCGGCTCTGCGGCGCACGATTCCGTGGATTGCTACGACGCTCGCGCTCGGCCTTTTGTTCCTTGCCGGCCAGGTCATCGCCTGGCGTCAACTCACCGCCGAGGGTTTCGCATTCGACCGCTGGGCCACCCCGGCGAGCTATTTTTTCTATCTCATCACTGGGCTGCACGCCGCCCACTTGGCTCTGGGTATGTTGGCTTTGCTCTTCTGCCTTTGCGCGCTCAGCCGCCTCCAACGAGTCGAATCCCGCCAGATCGCTGTCGACTCCGCTGCCTGGTTTTGGCATATCATGGCTCTCGCCTGGCTGGTCTTGTTTGCAGTTCTGCTCTTGGGACAATAGAGCAAACTGCCTCGAAAGCCACTCCCGTATTCCGGCTAGTCTGCGGCGGAGTTGGCTGTCCCATCCCTGGCCTCCGCCGCGGCGGAATCTTTTGCCAAGGACGGGACAGCACAAATCAAATTCTCTGTTTTGACTCGGCACTGACTTGAGCCGCAGCCGCCAGTCGGTGCACAAACAAGCTAGAGGCTAGAAGCTAGGAGCTGGAAGCTGTTCATCTACGCCGTGCGCATGTGCAGCAATGCGCGCCATCGTTCGCCCAGTGTGGGGACCGGCGGGCAGGAAAAGTAAATCTGCCGGTTAATTCCCATCAGCAACTGCACTGCCTCCAGGCGTGCATCGTGTGCGGTCATGGATCCTCCCGCATGGACGAACTCGTCGGTCAGATACTCGATCGCATGGCCCAGAATTTCTAAGGCGCGGCCCGCCTGCGGCGAGATGCGCCTGCGGCGCAAGCGGCTGCGGCTTGCCTCTGCTATGGAAACCGAAGCCGGAACAGGGAAATCGCTCATTGCCGAACAGGAGCCCATGCAGTCTATCCCCACCCGGTTCTTCGGCGCTTCGGATGGAATCGATCAGAGTACAAAAGTGCTGTCCTACAATGGCGCACATCTAGTTATGAAGGATCAGATCGTGAAATCCAGTGACGAAACTCACTCAGGCCGGGGAAACGCTCGTGCTCTCCGCACCGCCTGCCGATCAATACCCGCATCTCGTGCGCAGCAAAGCACTTCGCTTCCGCATCTCACGCCTTGCCTTGACGGGACGGGCCTGAAAACCTAATCTCAAACTAGGTTTAGCCGTGGCCGGAGCTGTTTTTCCCCGGACATAACCAAGACAGAGCAAGCGAATTCCTTCGGGCTGGGCGGCGATGAATCCGATCCCATATGACTGGCAATATCTCCCCCTGTTGATGCAGATCCTCGCTGCCTTTCTCCTTGGGGCGGCTATGGTTACGGCCTCGTGGTTTGTCGGCCGCCATCGCAACACGAAAGTCAAGCTCGACGCCTACGAGTGCGGCATCCAGGCCGTTGGCGACGCCCGCGGCCGCTTCAGCGTTCGCTTCTATCTGGTCGCCGTTCTCTTTATCCTCTTCGATGTGGAAATGGTGTTCATGATGCCGTGGGCCGTCATCTATCGCCGTTTGCCTGCGCTAACGGGTTCGCGCCTCTTCGGCTTTTGGGAGATGCTCATCTACCTCGGCTTTGTGGCCGTCGGTCTCTTCTACATCGTGCGCAAGGGCATCCTCAACTGGAGCCAGGATAAAGCGGATCTGTGAAAAACTGATCTTGGATCGTTCGGATCCGCCATCAGGCAAATCCCTGAGAAGGCAGAACCCAAGGATGACGAGTCAACTACCACCCACCCTCTCCGGCAAGCAAGCGGTCCTTCAGGGATTGCCGGACCACCCCGCCATTCAAGCCCTCCAGGCATGGAATCCCGAGGCCTTCACCGACGCGAAATTCGACTTCGGCGAGCTCACGCTCACCATCGCGCACGAGGGGATTCGCGCCGCCTGCTCCGCCGTGCAGGCCGCGGGTTACAACTTCTTTGAAGACATGACCGCCGTCGACTGGTTCCCCGCTTCGCCCCGCTTCCAGTTGAGTTACCACATCCTCTCGCACGCCTTCAAAGAGCGCATCCGGCTGCGCGTGATGCTCGACGAACCCGATCTCTCTGTCGATTCCATCACCCCCGTCTGGCCCGGCGCCAACTTCTTCGAGCGCGAGGTCTTCGATCTCTTCGGCATCCACTTCGCGGGCCATCCCGACCTCCGTCGCATCATGATGCCCGACGACTGGCAGGGCCATCCCCTGCGCAAGGACTATCCGGTGGAGGGTTACCGCTGATGAGCGAGAATCCCGGCGCGCCAGTCCTCGAGCTCCCCGCTGCCGAAAGCACCGGCGAGCACCAAATGATTCTGAACATGGGCCCGCAACATCCGGCCACGCACGGCGTGTTGCGTTTGGTCGTCGAACTCGACGGCGAAGTCATCGTCAGCGTCCGGCCCGAGATCGGCTACCTCCACACTGGTATCGAAAAAACCTGCGAGGCCAAGTTCTACCAGCAGGTGGTCCCCCTCACCGATCGCATCAACTACCTCGATCCGCTCTCCAACAATCTCTGTTACTGCCTGGCCGTCGAAAAGCTCCTGGGCCTGGAAATCCCCGCGCGCGCCCAGTGGATTCGCGTCCTGCTCACCGAGTTGAGCCGCCTCAACTCGCACCTCATCTGGCTAGGCACGCACGCCATGGACATTGGCGCTCTGACCGTCTTCCTCTACACCTTCCGCGAACGTGAGGAGATTCTCCGGCTCTTCGAGGCCGTCGCCGGCCAGCGCATGATGACCAGCTACTTCCGCATCGGCGGCCTCGCCATGGAGCCGCCGCTAGACTGGCTCGACCGCGTTCAGGCTTTCATCACCACTTTCCCGGAAAAAATCGGCGAATATTCCAACCTGCTTACGGGCAACCCAATCTTTATAAATCGCTTGAAGGGTGTGGGCTATCTATCTGCAGCCGATGCCATTGCGTTTGGTGTCACCGGCCCTGTTCTGCGCGCATCCGGCGTCGATATCGACCTTCGCCGCGACATGCCCTACTCCGGCTACGAGAAGTTCCAATTCAAGGTGCCCATCTCCACGGTCGGCGATACCTGGGCTCGGTACGAAGTCCGTCTGGTCGAGATGCGCGAGAGCACAAAGATCGTTCAGCAGGCCCTGGACGGCATGCCCGGCGGTCCTGTCAAGGCCGACGCGCCCAAGATCGTCCTGCCCGACCGCGAAAAGATGAAGACCGAGATGGAAGCTCTCATCCATCACTTCAAAATCGTCGCCGAAGGCTTCAACGTCCCGGCCGGAGAGGTCTACCAGGGCATCGAATGTGGCCACGGCCAGATGGGCTATTACGTGGTCTCCGACGGCACTTCCAAGCCCTACCGCGTGCACATGCGCTATCCTTCGTTCGCCACGCTGCAAGCCGTCGAAACCATGTGCAAGGGCCGCTTGATTGCCGACCTAGTCGCGGTCATCGGCTCCATCGACATCGTTTTAGGGGAGATCGATCGATGAGCGCTGAAACCATGCCGGTCTTTTCGCCCAAGCTCTCCTCGCGCTTTGACGCGCTCGTCCAGAAGTATCCCGTCAAGCGCTCCGCCCTCATTCCCATGCTTCTTTACGCGCAGGACGAAGTTGGCTATCTCTCCGATGCCGTCGTGGCCGAGGTTGCCCGCCGTATCGGTACCACCGAGCTCGAAGTGCGCAACGTCGCCACCTATTACTCGATGCTCCGCTTCAAGCCCGCCGGCGAGTTCAACATCCAGGTCTGCACCAACATCAGTTGCATGTTGCGCGGCGCCCACGAAGTCCTCGATCGCTTCCGCGATGAGCTCGGCATCGACCCCGACGGCGTCACTTCCGACGGTCTCTTTTCTCTCGAAGAAGTCGAGTGCATCGGCGCTTGCTGCTGGGCCCCGGCCATACAGGTCAACTACGACTTCCACGACGAGCTCAAGCCCGATCTCGTGCCCGGCATCCTCGGCGCGTACCGGAAGCAAGTCGAAGACAAGTGGGAAAATGCCTAGGCTCGTCTCCCATCCCGATGAGGTCAAGATCGTCTCGCGCCGCTTCGGCATGGGAGCCGCCGATATTGACCGCTACATCGAGATGGGCGGCTACGAGGCCGTGAAGAAATGCCTTGCGCAAGGCTCCGAGTGGATCGTCGAGGAGATGAAGGCTAGCGGCCTCCGCGGCCGCGGCGGCGCGGGCTTCTCCGCGGGCATGAAGTGGTCCTTTGTTCCCAAGCAATCCGCCAAGCCCAAGTACATCCTCGTCAATGGCGACGAGAGCGAGCCCGGCACCTGCAAGGATCACCTCATCTTCCTTCACGACCCGCACGCCGTCATTGAAGGCGCCATCATCGCCGGCCTTGCCGTGGGCGCGAAGATGGGCTTCATCTATCTGCGCGGCGAGTATCGCTATCTCCTCGAGATCATGGAGCGCGCCGTCGCCGACGCCTACGACCGCGGCTTTCTGGGCAAGAACATCTTCGGCTCCGATCAGGAATTTCAAATCGTCACGCAGACCGGCGCGGGCGCTTACGAAGTCGGCGAAGAATCCGCTCTCATGGAGTCGCTCGAAGGCAAGCGCGGCGTTCCGCGCATCAAGCCTCCCTTCCCCGCCGTCGTCGGCCTCTACGGCGGTCCCACGGTCATCAACAACGCCGAGACCATAGCCACCGTGCCCCACGTCATCCAAATGGGCGCGGCAGCCTACGCGGCCGTCGGCACCCCGCGCAACGGCGGCACGCGCCTGTTCTCCATCAGCGGCCACGTCGAGCGCCCCGGCGTCTACGAGCTGCCCATGGGTTACAACCTCAAAAAGATGATCTACGACGTTGCAGGCGGCATTCGCGGCGGGCGAAAATTAAAAGCTGTCGTCCCCGGCGGCTCGTCCACGCCAGTTTTGCTCCCCGAAGAGATCGACATCGGCATGGACTTCGATCAGGTCGGCAAGGCCGGCTCCATGCTCGGGTCAGGCGGAGTGGTTGTGATCGACGACCAGACCTGCATCGTCGAATTCGCGCTACGCACTATCAGCTTTTATGCGCACGAGAGCTGCGGCTGGTGCATCCCATGCCGCGAAGGCACGGACTGGCTCAAGAAGTCTCTCACGCGCTTCCACGCCGGCTTCGGCGTCGCCAAAGACATCGACAACATCCAGTACCTCGCCGAAAATATGCTGGGCCGCACTTTCTGCCCCCTCGGCGACGCCGCCGCTATGCCCACCATCGCTTTCGTCAAGAAGTTTCGCAACGAGTTTGAAGATCATTTAAACGGCATGCCCTGCCCGTTTGCGAAAGAGGGAGTACCGCAATTGACTGTTGTATAAGTGTCTATGCTTTCATCAACAGTGGAGCCTAGATTGCACAGAATCAGAGGAAAATCAGATGCCATCTCAATTTGTGATGCTTCAATCGATGCCATTGAAGTCGGTTCCTGGAGGAAGCGAGAGGCTGATTCAGGATCTTATTGCCGATAACCCATCGATTTTAGGGCTCGGACGTCTTGAGTTACAGGCGAGAGAGAAGGTTCAGCCCGCCGGGGGAAGAATCGATTTAGTCTTGCGCGACGCATCCGATGCAACCTGGTATGAAGTTGAGATACAACTGGGAAAAACCGATGAGAGCCACATCGTTCGAACAATCGAGTACTGGGAATCTGAAAAACGTAGGCATCCGCATCCGGAACGCGAACACATTGCTGTAATTGTCGCTGAGAAGATCACAGGAAGATTCTTTAATGTGATCAGCCTCCTGAATCAGAATATTCCTATCATTGCTCTAATGCTTACGGCTACGAAACTTGGAGACCAGTACGGACTACTGTTCACAAAAGTTCTGCACCACGACCCAGTAGATGTTGAGGAAGATAGCGGACCCGAAACAACGGTGGAGGACTGGAATAACCGGACTACGCCTTCGCTATTGAAAGTCGTTTATGAACTTGCGAACTATGGAAAATCGTCTCTAGACCCTACGCTAGAACTCAAATTCAACAAGAGTCGCATCGGGACTTGGATTCAAGGCCGATGCAGCAATTTTGCAACTTTCTGTCCTCAAAAGCGCGCTCTGAAGATGAGTTTTCATACTAACCAAGAAGAATCGATCGACAAGAGCCTTGACGACAAAGGCATTGACTGGGAGTACAGGAACGGGCGGTATTCCGGCTACAGGCTTCATCTTCATGAAAGCGAAATTCAAGAGAGTTTTTCTCTTCTTCAGTCGCTACTGGCTAAATCGTATGAAACGCGTGAAGGAGAGGAACAAGAGCTTGAAGTTGCCAGCAAAAGCTGACAAAGCAGAGGACAAACCATACAAATGCCCGACGTAACCTTCACAGTCGACGGAAAGAAGCTCACCGCGCCCGCGGGAACGCTGCTCATTGATGCCTGCCGCAAGGCCGGCATTGAGATTCCGGCCTTTTGCTACTACCCCGGCCTCTCGCTCCAGGCTGCCTGCCGCATGTGCGTCGTGCGCATGGAAAAAGTGGGCAAGCTGCAAACCGCATGCACCACGCAGGTCGCCGAGGGCCAGGTCTTTATCGCCGACTCGCCCGAGATCGCTCAGGCGCGCAAGGCCACCATCGAGCTGCTCCTTGGCAATCACCCGCTCGACTGCCCCGTCTGCGATGCCGGCGGCGAGTGCGAACTGCAGGACATGACCTTCAAATACGGCGCCGGTGAAAGCCTCTACGCCGAGGCTAAGCACCATCGCGACGAGCAGCAATGGTCGCCCGCGGTTTTCTACGACCGCCCGCGCTGTATTCTCTGCTACCGCTGCATCCGCATGTGCGGCGAAGGCATGGACGTGTGGGCGCTCGGCATCCACAACCGCGGCGCGGACTCCATCATCGTCCCCAATGACGGCCACCAACTCGACTGCGAGCAGTGCGGCATGTGCATCGACGTTTGCCCAGTCGGCGCGCTCACCAGCGGCAGCTATCGATACAAGACGCGCCCCTGGGAGATGAACCACGTTTCGACGGTTTGTACCCACTGCGCCGATGGCTGCAAGGTTACGCTCGGCGTGCGACAGGACAATGACGGTTCCGAGATCGTGCGCGCCGACAATCGCGACAAGAGTGGCATCAACGGCGACTTTCTCTGCGCCAAGGGCCGCTTCGGCTTCGATTTCGTCGACAGCCCCGACCGCCTCACCCAGCCTCTCGTTCGCAATTCCTCCGGCAAGCTCGAACCCGCCACGTGGGAGCATGCGATCCGCGTCGCCACAGGCAAATTGAAAGAGATCCGCGACACTCGCGGAGGCAGCGCCATTGGGGTCATCGGCTCCAACCGCACCACCAACGAAGAGAACTACCTGCTGCAGAAGTTCGCGCGCACCGTCCTCGGCACAAACAACATTGACCACGAGCGGACGACGGATTATGCTTCGTTCGCTCGCGCCCTCGCAGGACACTCCGATAAAACCGCCAGCCTGCGCGACATCGCTTCTGCCTGCGCCATCCTCCTCGTCGGCGGCAATCCCACTGAAGAGCACCCGCTCCTCGCCTGGCTGCTCCGCACCAACGTCCGGCTCAACCGCGCCCGCCTTTACGTCGCAAATTTCAAGCCGATCAAGCTCGCGCGTCAAGCCAAGGCCACGCTCGATCTGAAGTCTACCGATTACAGCAAGTTCGCTGCCCTGCTCGACGAAGGCAAATCCGAATTCAGCAAGGCCATCGCAGCCGAAGAATCGCTGATCGTGATCTTCGGCGAAGAATTTCGTGGCGCCGCTGTCGAAGATCTCATCGCCTGGGGTCTCAAACGTGGAAACGTCCGCTTCGCATATCTCGGCGACCACTCAAATTCCCGCGGCGCTGCCGACATGGGTCTCTTCCCTGACCTGCTCCCCGGCTACGTCCCCGTCACCGCGCCCGGAGCCTTCGCCGAATACCCCAATCTCCCAGCCGCGCCCGGCAAATCGCTCCCGCAAATGCTCGCCGCCGCGGAAAAGGGCGATCTCGGCGCGCTTCTCGTCGTCGGCGCAAATCCTGTTTCGCACGCCAAACTCGATCCCGCCGCGTTTAAAAGCACTTTTCTCGTCGTCCAGGACCTCTTCCTCACAGAAACTGCCGCTCTCGCCGACGTTGTCCTTCCCGCCGCCAGCCTCTACGAAAAATCCGGCACCGTCACCAACACCTTCGGCGACATCCAGATCGTCCGCAAGGCCGCCGACCGCGCTGGCGTCAAACCCGACTTCGAAATCCTCGTTCGCCTCGCCGGTGGCATGGGCATCGACGTCAGCACGCTGGTTCCCTTTGGCAAACGCGGCGTCACCGGCGATCTCGGCCAATCGCGCGGCGCGCAGTCGGGCGAAGCCGATCGGCACTCGGTCTGGCTCGAAGCCAACGGTCTCGAACCCAAACTCAGCCCCTTCGATCCTCTTGCCGCGCTCGACGAAATCGAGCGGCTCGTCCCCGGCTACACCCTCGATCGCATCAATCTCTTCGCGGGCAACGACGTGCACACCGAACCGGCCTCGCCCCTACACGTGTCCGGATTCGTTCCCGTCTTCGCGCTGGCCTCGCCCGATCTCGTCGTTCCCGCGTACGACACTCTTTTCACTTCAGGCACGTTGGGCCGTTACAGCCAGGGGCTCAAGCAGCTTGAAGAACACCAATCAATGGAACTCGCAAAATCCGCAGCCGGCTGAGAGATTGCACCCAGCCGCCGCTGACCTGCTGACTCGCTGTTCGAAAAAGGCCAAACGCACGTGACGATCCTTGAATTCTTTCTTTGGAGCTTGCTCAAAGTCGCCGTTGTCACGGTGGTGATGCTGCTCGGCATCGCCTACACCGTGCTGCTCGAGCGCAAGCTCGTCGGCCGCATTCAGAACCGCTGGGGGCCCAGCCGCGTCGGTCCCTTCGGCCTCTTGCAGCCTCTTGTCGACGGCGCAAAATCCTTCCTCAAGGAAGACCTGATCCCCACCGCCGTCTATCGCCCCATCTACCTCCTCGCGCCCATTCTCTCGCTCGGCTGCGCGCTCATCTCCATTGCCGTCGTTCCCTTTGGCGCAAATATGGGCCCTCACGGCTTCGATCTCTTTGAAATTTCCAACATCAATATCGGCCTGCTCGTCATCCTCGGCGTCACTTCCATCGGCGTCTATGGCATCGCCCTCGCCGGCTGGTCCTCGAACAATAAATATTCCCTGCTCGGTTCACTTCGCTCTTCGGCGCAGCTCATCAGCTATGAGCTGGCCCTCGGTCTCTCGCTCGTCGGCGTAGTTCTCCGTGCCGGTTCGCTCAACCTCCGCGTGATCGTCGAGCAGCAAGCCGCCCTCGGCATCGCCACTTGGAACATCTTCGGCGGATTCCAGTTCCTCGCCTTCTTCATTTACCTCATGGCAGCGTTTGCCGAGACGAATCGTTCGCCCTTCGATCTGCCCGAAGCCGAAAGCGAGCTCACCGGCGGTTATCACACCGAGTACAGCTCCATGAAGTTCGCCATGTTCTTCATGGCCGAGTACGGCAACATGATCAACGTGGGCTGCGTGGCCACGCTGCTCTTTCTCGGCGGCTGGACCAGCCTGGCTGGGGACCTGATGTCGCACGTACATAACACATCGATCAACGCCGTGCTGCATAACACATTGATCAGTGCTGTGCTTCCGCTGTTCTGGTTCGTGCTTAAGGTATTTTTGTTTCTCTGTCTCTACGTCTGGGTGCGGGGAACCTTGCCCCGCTTCCGCTATGACCAGCTTATGAACTTCGGATGGCGCTTTCTGCTTCCGCTTGCCATCCTTAACATTGTGGGAACAAGCCTCTGGCTGGCCTATCGCTAACAAGCGGGTGCCCCAGGTCCCTCGCATTTGGGGACCTGGGAACCGCCCTCCGTTGGGAATGACGCCATCATTTTGATGGCCTCGCGCTCGGTTACAATCGGAAAGGATTTTCCTCGAACGTCGATGCACCTGATCCTGTTCTTCCTCTTTGCCGGACTCTGCCTCGCGGGAGCCATCAATCTCCTGCTGCAGACCCATCCCATCAACAGCGCCCTCTCGCTCATCGTGGTTATGACCTCCCTTGCCGTCCTCTACCTTCTTCTCGGCGCCGAGTTTCTCGCCATCGCCCAGATCATCGTCTACGCTGGCGCGGTCATGGTCCTGTTTACATTTGTCGTAATGCTGCTGAATGCCGGCCGCGAAGAGCGCACCCTCGGCAGCCGCGCCGCGGTCGCCATTGGCTTCCCCGCCGTCGCTGCGCTGCTGGCCGTCCTGGCCACGATTGTTCTTCGTGCGCAGGGACTCGGCGCCGCGCGCCTTGGCCAGGGGCTCAGCAATGCGCCAGGCCAATCGAATCTTGTCCTCCTCAGCCAAGTGCTCTTCCACGAGCTGCTTTTGCCGTTTGAAGTCACCTCGGTGCTAATCCTCATCGCCATCCTCGGCGCAGTGGCGCTCGCCCGCAAAGACGGCGCGGAAAGGACGGCCGAAAAGTGAGCTTCCTTCAGCACGATGTCCCGCTCTCCTGGTATTTGCTCCTGAGCGCTGTGCTCTTTTCGCTCGGCGTCATCGGTTTCCTCATCAAGCGCAATCTCATCACTGTCTTCATGTCCATTGAGCTCATGCTCAACGCCGTCAACCTCTCCTTCGTCGCCTTCGCCTACCAGTGGCACGAGGTGCGGGGCCAGATTTTCGTCTTTTTCGTCATGATGGTCGCCGCCGCCGAAGCCGCGGTCGGCCTTGCAATTATCATCGCCGTCTTCCGCGCACGCTCTACGCTGGCCGTCGACCGTATCGACCTGATGAAACTATGAACGAGTCCGCCCATCTCTGGTTGATTCCGCTGCTGCCCTTCGCCGGATTCCTAATCAACGGAATCCTCGGCTCCCGCATGCCACGGCGCCTCGTCTCAACCATCGGCGTGCTCGCGCCACTTGTATCCCTAGTTCTGGTTCTGAGTGACTTCGGAGCCACCGTCATCACCGCGGCTTCAAGCTGTCCGACCTGCGGGCAAGTGACCGCGCTCGCACTGCCCTCTGTCGAGACACTTCCATATCCTTGGCTCGCCATCGGTGCGCTCCACGTCGATTTCAGCCTCGTCCTCGACCAGCTCTCGATGGTCATGCTGCTGGTCGTCACTGGCGTCGGCTTTCTCATCCACGTTTACTCCGTCGGCTACATGCACGATGACCCAGGCTACGCGCGCTACTTCAGCTTCCTTAATCTTTTTCTCTTCTTCATGACCCTCCTGGTCCTCGCCGGCAACATACTTCTCATGTTCGTCGGTTGGGAGGGCGTCGGTCTCGCCTCCTATCTGCTCATCGGCTTCTGGTTCCAGCGCGACTCCGCCGCCAGCGCCGGCAAGAAAGCCTTCATCGTCAACCGCATCGGCGATTTCGGCTTCCTCATCGGCATCTTCCTCGTTCTCGCCACCTTCGGCTCGGTCAACTTCACCCAGATCGCCGTCCGTCTCGCCATCAATCCCACACAGCAGGGCGGCGTACTCACCGTCGTCTGCCTCTGCCTTCTCTTCGGCGCAGCCGGCAAAAGCGCGCAACTTCCGCTTTACGTCTGGCTGCCCGACGCCATGGAAGGCCCCACGCCCGTCTCCGCGCTCATACACGCCGCCACCATGGTCACAGCCGGCGTCTACATGATCGTCCGGACTCATCTGCTCTTCGACCGCTCGCCCTTTGCGCTTGGTGTGGTCGCCATCATAGGCGCCGCCACCGCTCTCTTCGCCGCCACCATCGGTCTCGTCCAGAACGACATCAAGCGTGTGCTTGCCTACTCCACCATCTCCCAGCTCGGCTATATGTTCCTGGCCTGCGGTGTCGCCGCCTACTCCGCCGCCATCTTCCATCTCTTCACGCATGCGTTCTTCAAGGGTCTACTCTTCCTTGCCGCAGGTTCCGTTATTCATGCCCTTGGTGGCGAGCAGGATCTGCGCAAGATGGGCGGACTGCGCAAAAAACTTCCCGTTACCTTCTGGACCATGACCGCGGCCGTCTTCGCCATCGCCGGCTTTTTCCCCTTCGCGGGCTTCTTTTCGAAAGACGCCATCCTCTACGCTGCATTCCTCCAGGGTACGGGCGGCAAGGTTCTCTGGTTCGTTGGCCTCGTCACGGCTCTGCTTACATCGCTCTACATGTTTCGCCTCTGGTACCTCACCTTCTTCGGGGAATCCCGTTCGCCGAAAGCGCACCCCCATGAGAGCCCCTGGTCCATGCGCGCGCCCATGGTGATTCTTGCCCTGCTCTGCGTCTGTGGCGGCTGGATCGGCATCGATAGCTTCGGCGCATACCTTGCTCCCGCTGCCGCCGCGCATCGCCCCATGCCGAGTGGCGATCCGGGCATCGAATTCATCCTGAGCATCGCCGCGGTTCTGGTGGCGCTCGAAGGCTGGCTGATCGCGGACAAATACTACCGGCGTAAACCAAAGCGTCCCCGCCAGCTCGCCGCCGCGCTTCCCACCGGCTACAAGCTGCTCGCAAATAAGTACTACGTCGACGAAATCTACGGCGCGGTCATCGTCAAGCCGCTGCTCTCCGTCTCCAAATACGTTCTTGATTGGATCGTGGACGGGGCGATCCTCGGCGGTCTCGCCTGGCTTCTCGCCGGCGCCGCCAGCTTCAGTGGCATGATCCTGCAGCGCTGGCAGTCCGGCAATCTGCGCTCTTACGCCGCGTGGCTTACCGCTGCTGCTGCAGCCGTGCTGCTATTTATGCTCGTTCCACTACTGCTCGCCGCGAACGGAGTTGATATTCACTGGACGGGGGTATTGAGATGATCCGAGCAATCGATCCGATGATTCTCACCCTTATCCTGCTGGTCCCGCTCGCCGGCGCCGTCCTCGTCGCGCTTGTTCCCGACCGCTTTAAGCTGCCCAACTGGCTTGCGCTTCTCACGACCCTCGCCACTTTCCTTCTCACCCTTCATCTTCCTGCGCACTTCATCTCCGGCCAGTCCGGCTTCCAGTTCGAACAGAATCTTCCCTGGATCGAGAGCCCCGCCATCTTCTATCACGTCGGCGTCGACGGCCTCAGCCTCTGGCTCGTCGTTCTCGTCGGCCTGCTCGCGCCCGTCGGCGTCATCGCCAGTTGGAACGCCATCCAGACCCGCCGCAAAGTCTTCTTCTCTCTCTTCCTCGTACAGCAGACCGCCATGTTCGGCGTCTTCGTCTCGCTCGACCTCATGCTCTACTACGGCTTCTGGGAGCTTTCGCTCGTACCCATGGCCATCCTTATCGCCATGTACGGACGCAAAGAGGGTCCGCGCGCCGCGCTCAAGTTTTTCCTCTTCACCTTCATCCCTTCTGCGCCGCTGCTTGTCGCCATCCTCTGGCTCTACGCGAAATCGAATCCTCACACCTTCAACTTCACCGATCTCCAGTACCAGACCGCCAGCGGCGTTCTTCCTGCAGGCGCTCTGTTCTGGTGTGCGCTCGCGTTCCTCTTCGCCTTCGCGGTCAAGGTGCCCGTCTTCCCGCTCCACGGCTGGCTGGCCGACACCTACAATGAAGCTCCCGTCGCACTCGCCATGGTCGTTGCCGGCAAGCTCGGCCTCTACTCCATGCTTCGCTTCCACGTCGGGCTTTTCCCTGTCCAGGCCCGCGCCATCGCGCCTCTTCTCATTGCCCTCGCCGTCATTGGAATCCTCTACGGCGCCTGTCTCGCCCTCGTGCAGCGCGACTTCTGGCGTTTGATGGCCTTCGCCGCACTCAGCCACTTGAGCCTCATCGTTCTCGCCATCTACGGATTCACGTTCACTGGTTGGTCGGGCGCTGTCTATCAGATCCTCTCCCACGGCGTTGTCGATGGCGCGTTGTTCCTGCTCCTCGGCGCGCTCGAGCTCCGCTACGCTACCAGCACCATCAGCTCTTACGGCGGTCTCGCCGCCAAACTGCCTCGCGCGGCTTCTTATTTCGTCATCGCCTCGCTAGCCATGATCGGCCTGCCAATGCTCTCTGGCTTTATTGGCGAATTCATCATTCTGTCGAGCACTTTCGCTGGAGTCAGCCGCCCCTGGGCCGTCGCCGCCACGCTCGGCGTCATTCTTGGCGCAGCCTACATGCTCTGGCTTGTGCAGCGTCTTTTCTACGGCCCTGAAAGCACTCTCGCCGCCAAGCCACCCAACGATCTCGGTTTCGGCGATCTCTCCGTCCTCACACCGCTCGTTGTCCTCATGCTCGTCATGGGCCTCGCGCCGAATCTCTGGCTCAACTCCATTCAGACCGGCATCCATCCCCCGCCGAAACAGCACGCAACTGTACAAAGATCTGTCATCCTGAGCGACCGAACCGCAAGCGCAGCGAAGCGGGAGGGGGGCGAAGGATCTGCGGTTACTTTTCCAATCGCTCAAGCAATCAATTCCGGCTCTCGAAAGCCCATATCCTCGGAGGCCCACCAATGACCTCCGTTCCTGACATCTACCGCATCCTCCCCGAGGTCATCCTCGCGCTGGCCGGCGTCGCCGTCATGCTCCTCGACGCGTCGCTTCCGCCCGCGTGGCCGCGCCGTCCCCTCGGCTGGGTCGCCACCATCGGAACCACCCTCGCTCTCTGGGCCAGCCTTTGGCAGCTCTCTCTGCCTGAAGGATCCGCCTTCTTCTCCACCGTCGAGACCAGCGCCTTCACCATCTTTTTCCATGTCCTTATCTGCGGCATCGTCCTCGTCGCTCTCCTGCTCTCGCTCGACACCCTCCCCGAGAATAGCCACCACCAGGGCGAGTTCTACGCCCTCATCGTCTTCGGCACTGTCGGCATGTGCCTGCTCACCTCCGCCGTTGAGCTCCTACTTGTCTTCATCGCCCTTGAAATCTCCTCCATCTCCACCTACATCCTCGCCGGCTGGCGCAAGCAAACCGGCCGCGGCCCTGAAGCCGCCATCAAATACTTCCTCCTCGGCTCCTTCGCCACTGCCTTTCTTCTGTACGGCATCGCATTGATCTTTGGCGCCATGGGAACCACGCAGATCTATCAGATTGCGCTTCTCGCTCCCGCCGCGCAGAACCAATCCCTCGTTCTCGCCGCGCTTGCCCTCATGCTCGTCGGCATTCTCTTCAAGGTCTCCGCCGCGCCCTTCCACGTCTGGACCCCCGACGTCTACGAAGGCGCGCCCTCGCCCGTCGTCGCGCTGCTCTCCACCGCGCCTAAAGCCGCGGCCTTCGCTCTGCTCCTCCGCGTGGTTTATGAGATGTTCCCCAATCTCCGCTCTCTCTGGGCGCCGCTGCTCTGGATCGTCGCCGTCCTCTCCATGACCGTCGGCAACCTCGCAGCCCTCCGCCAGCAGAACGTCAAGCGCATGTTGGCCTATTCCGCCATCGCCCACGCGGGCTATCTGCTCGCCGCCTTCGCTGGCATCGGCGAAATAGGCATCGCCGCCGCAGCCTTTTATACCGCCGCATACGCCGCAATGAACGTCGGTATCTTCGCCGTCGTCACCCTCGTCGCCGGCTACGACGAGCAGCTCTCCCTCATCGACGACTACCGTGGCCTCGTCTATCGTTCGCCGATCCTCGGCAGCCTGCTCATCTTCTTCCTCATCTCGCTCATCGGGATTCCCTTCACCGGCGGCTTCTTCGCCAAGTTTTATTCCTTCACCGCGGCAGTCGGCGGCGGCGCCATCGCTCTGGCCATCATCGGCCTGCTCAACTCGGGATTAGCCGCGGCTTATTACCTCCGTCTCGCGCTCGTCTCCGCGCAGAAGCCGGTTGACGATGAGAAAATCACGGCTCCCAAGCCAGCAGTCGGACCCGCCGTCATCGCCGCGCTCTTCCTTGCTGTCGCTGCCACGCTCATCCTTGGCATCATTCCCGGCGCAACCCTCGGCGCCGCGCAATCCGCCGCGCACACGCTGCAGGCACCACCGCAAGCGCCCGTCGCAACAACCGTCGTCGACCCCGCCCCGTTGGCGCACTAGCCTGTTACACGCAGGAGTGCTCGCTGCAAGCGCACAGTTCTTCTGCTGAAGACTTGGCAAGCGTCAAGATAGCCGGCCATACAGCCGCGGCCAGGAATACACTGTTCTTCATGGTCCCCAAGAATGCTGTAAGTGTGGCGCTACTCATCGTCGTAGTCGCGTTTGGATGCTCAGCTTCGGGGGTTGTCGCCCTTGCCGAATCCTTCGACAAGCCCGTTCGAGAGACCGTCGTGGATTTGGGGCCGTCTCCCTACCTAATGCCGAGGGACCGTTCACGCATTCAGCTTTACTGTGACTATTACACCGATCTCATGGTCAAGGAATTAGACGACCCAGGGCAGAAAGGAACGCGGTGGGTCACAATTACCCCAATCCTCAATGAACAACTTCCTGCTTGTCGCCTATCGCATGGAACGAATGAGCGATTCATCGCAAAAGGATGGTTCGGTTTCGTAGGAGTCAAAGGATCGCTCCTGTTTCTGGAAGCAGCAGACGGCGAAGACGGGGGCTTGCCTTTCCGCATACTCGATTCGAAGACCGGAAAGGTGATCTTCGAAGATTCAGCGGCGTTGCCGTATTATGGGGGGCCTGGTTTTGACTTTGCGCGCACTTCCGAAGGCGGGATTTCGTTGAAGTATTTGCGCGTCGTCCACGGCGACTGTTCTATACCGAAGGATGGGCTTAACTGCTGGGGCAGGTTTAGGCAGCAGTTTGGATTGACACTTGCGACAGTGCCTACGTGCACCGGATATGTAGGCGAACAACCGGACCAACCGGTCCCACTCGATGATTTACAAACGCCTTCAGCCATTCAATTTCCGGTAAAGGTGAAGCTGTTCCCACGACCATCGATTCAAGCGGCTCCCGGTCCGGTGAAGTGCAGGCCAATCGAATAGGCTACGGTCACCGCTGTCTCAAAACGCGTCTTACTTTGGCACGGATACCGATTGCCCCGAATTCTGGGCGCGGAACAGCTATCCGGCGACTACCGGATCGGCAACGCGCCCATCCCACCCGTTCCTTTACAATCTCCTCAATGAAGCTTGGTGAATTGGCAACGCAACTGGGCGCGGAACTCCGCGGCGACCCCGATCTCGAAATCACTGGCGTCAAAGGCATTGAAGAAGCCGGCCCTACGGAAATCACCTTCGTCGCCAATCCTCGCTACACCGCGCTCGCCCGCACCACTCGCGCCGCAGCCGTCCTCGTCGAACCTGAATTTCAGGAAATCTCCACCGCAACAATCCGCATCAAGAATCCCTATCACGCCTTTTCGCGCGCGCTCGGCCTCTTCTACCAGCCGCCGTCTTACCCGCCCGGCATCCATCACACAGCCATCATCGATCCCTCGGCAGTCATCGGCCCCGGCGCGCACATCGGCCCATATGCGGTTGTCAGCCCCAACGTTCGCCTTGGCCCTCACGCAACTCTCCTGTCCCACGTCGTGCTTTATCCCGGCGTTCAGGTCGGCAGCCACTTTTTCGCGCACGCGCACTCCGTCGTCCGCGAAAACTGCATTCTAGGTGATTACGTCACCCTCGAAAACGGCGTCGTCATCGGCGCGGATGGCTTCGGCTTCTCCAAAAACGATCAAGGCCACTGGGAAAAAATCCCACAGTCCGGCCCTGTCCGCATCGGCAGCCGCGTCGACGTGCAGGCCAACGCCACAATCGATCGCGCCACGGTCGGCGCGACCGAAATCGGCGACGGGACAAAAGTCGACAATCTCGTCCAGGTCGGCCACGGCTCCCGAGTGGGTAACGACACGCTCCTCTGCGCGCAAACCGGTCTCGCCGGCTCGTCGGTCATCGGCAACAACGTTATTCTCGCCGGCCAGGTGGGCATCGCCGGCCACTGCACCGTCGGCGACGGCGTCATCCTCACCGCCCAGTCCGCCGTTTCTCACGACGTCCCGCCCGGCAAAATGATTTCCGGCTCGCCTGGCTTCGACAATCGAATCTGGCTGCGCGCGGTCGCCATCTTTCAGCGCCTGCCCGAGCTCGCCAAGCGCCTCGACCGCCTGGAAAAGGAGATCGCCAAGCTCATCGAAAAGCATTTTCCCGCCCAGTCTCCGCCGCAAGTCCCGCCGCAAAAAGATCGGAGCAGCGAATGAAGTACCGAACCGCCGCTCGCAGACCGGCCTTTGCCGCCCTCCTGTGCGCTGCGTCTCTCGCTGTCTCAGCCTGCCACTCCTACCACATCGACTCGACCATCGTGAATCGTACCGGCGCTGACGTTCAGCTTCTCGAGGTCGACTACCCCAGCGCCAGCTTCGGCGTCGATCGCCTCGCTGCCGGCGCAATCTTCCACTATCGCTTTCAGGTCAGCGGTACCGGTCCCCTCACCCTCCAATACACCGCCGGCGGCGGAAAGCAAGTCAAGATCGCCGGCCCCATACTCGCCGAGCGTCAGCAGGGCCAGCTTGAAATCGTCCTTTTGCCCAACGCCAAGGCCGAATTCCATCCCCGACTCACGCCTTCCTCCTGATCCGCTCCCTTCGCAGACGTTCATCATTCCGGACAAACGCAAAAAGGCGGAGCCCGTTTCCGGAATCTCCGCCCGTTCAACCACTCAACATTTGCTTGGTCCCTTGGCCCTGCCCTCAGTGCACCATGCTTTGAAACAGCGGAGACTGCAACAGCGCGCTGAAATTCGATTCCGAGCTGGCGAAGTGAACCGTCAGATTGCCTGAATTCGATCCGATCGCGGTTTCGCTCAGCGCTTGCTTCTCCGCGTCGGAACCAGTCATCTTCCGCAGTATCACCGCCGCTGACAGCAGCGACGAAATCGTGGCCGCCGCGAACGAATCGCCCGTTTCAATCGTCAAATCGAACTTCACGCCGTGCGCAAAGTCCATCGCATACCACGAGGCTTCCAGCCGCTGCTTTACGCTGTCGAAATCGGCCACCGATCCCGCCTGGCCCAGGAGCTGCTTCATCATCGTCTGCGTGCCCTTGCTGTCCAGAATGCTCCACAGCGGATTCGAGTCCACGCTTTGCATTGCGTTCATCATGGCCCCGTTCGTCAGCATGCTGCGAGCCATTCCGTCCCGCGCATCCAGTGCCTTGGTCACCGAATCTTTACTGCCGAAGACCATGGTCGAAGGGTCCACGAAGCAGAGCACCATCCCGGTCTTGGTCATCGGGTAAATGCGGTTGGTCCGCACCATCGTGGCCTTCAACTTCTGCGCGCGGAAGCCCGCTAGAATATCCTGTGTCGGAAACTGTCCCTGCGCGATCCCTACCGTTTGCAGCTCGTCGCTCCCCGCCGATGGCCGGAACAACGCAAACGCCAGGTCATCTACGTACTGATCGATGGGTTCGCCCTGGCTCGAACCCGGCTTGCCCCCGCCCGTCTTCAGAGTGAACTTGTTCAATGCCTCCTCGAACATCTTCAGCTCCGGAGGCATCACGCGGTTCCGCAGATTCATCGCCGCCGTCGAATTCTGCATTGCGCGGTAGTCGATCACCACCAGTTGCTGCAAATCATGCGGAATCGCTCCCCGCGCATCCGTCGACAGCTGCGCCGCCGGAACGGCCGTTGCCGCCGCAAGCATCATCGCTGCAATCGTAAACTCAACCAGCCTTTTCAACAATTCCACCCTCCGGAAACCGATCCTGTCCTGGCTCAATGGCTCGAAATTCGCCTGCCGCGCAGACCCAAATCTGCTTTCGTTCACGCCAGTCGCGCCTTGGCTCCGTGATCTTATTTTACCGGTCTGCCGCTCGCTTATGCTCGCTGCATCCCAAATCCTCCGGACATCACCCACATGGCCAAGCCAGTGGATGCGCCAGGCGCCGCTCCAGAACCTTGGTCTGCTCGTCGAACCCATCTAATTGACGCATCCACTCGCTTTCCCGCTCGCAGGCCGCTTCGGGAATCAGGCCGATCACCTCGCCCTCGGCAATCCCCGCCTTATGCCGTGCCGCCAGGCTGGTCACCTTGCGATGCACCTGCGAGAGCGGTGTCGCCTCAAAGTCCGTGATGTTCATCGAGAGCTGCGCTCGGCCATGGACCAGAGCGCCCATCGCTTTTACGCCCTTCAGGCCTCCTGACGCCGCGCGAACCTCCTTGGCGATCGCCCGCGCCATGGCCACATCGGACGAATCGAAGTAGATGTTGTAGGCAACCAGAAACTTGCGCGCACCTACCGCACAGGCGCCGCCCGTGGGATGAAGCCCCGGGCCGCCCAGGTCCGGACGCCGTGACGGCTCCTTCTCCACCGCATCCCTCAACCCTTCAAACTGTCCCCGGCGCACGTCTTCCAGGTTGACTCGGTCCGGCCTTGCCGCTGCAGCCTCATAGAAATAAACCGGAACTCCAAACCGCCGCCAGATCTCCAGGCCCGCCTGCCTTGCCAGCATCACGCACTGCTCCAGCTTGATTCCCTTAACGGGCACAAACGGAATCACGTCCGCCGCTCCGATGCGCGGATGCGCCCCCTGCTGCCGTGTCAGGTCGATCAATTCCACGGCCTTGCCCGCGCCCCGCACCGCCGCTTCCACCACCGCCTTCGGCTCTCCGGCAATCGTCACCACGGAGCGGTTGTGGTCCGCATCCATCGACCAGTCCAGCAGGTGCACTCCGTCTACGCGCATGGCCGCGACAATCGCTTCCACGCGCTGCGCATCCGCGCCCTCCGAGAAATTGGGCACACATTCGATTAGCGGTTCGCTCATCTCCCTTTCACCGCGAAAAACTCCCTGCGCCTGCTCCCGTCGCGCGCGGGCGCCGGGGCTTCCGTCATCTCCAGAACGTATATCCCACTTGTACCAGAACGCTGGCGTTCACTCCGGGATTGCGGTCGCCCAACGAAGCCGAGGAAATGTGGGCTGCGTTCACGCCCACGTCGATCGACCGTTTCGGCTTGAAGAAGTAGTGCACTCCAATGCCGCCCTGCGGCGCAAAATTCCATACGCTGGTGCTGCCGTCGATTCCCAGCTCCGCATTGCTCAAAAGGTTCGGCGGAAACTCGTGTGTCGTGTAGATCAGCCCGCCCGCGGCCTGAAACCAGGGCTGAATTCGCCTTGAACCCGTCAGAAAATTCCAGCGAAGAATCACCGGCGTCAGGCTCACCCCGCGGAACGTCCCGCCGCCTGCCGGCAGCAGGCAACCAGCCAACTGTCCGCCCGTCGTCACGCACGTGTACTCCTGTTCGTGCGGTGGTGGCGTGTACGCCTGCCATAGCGGCATGATGTTGCCCCCGTACTCGAATTGGCCGGTCAGGATACCCGCGTGTACCACCGGCGTCAGCACCTTGCCCAGCTCAAATCCGCCCCAGAAAAACTGGTAATCCGACCGGTCGCCCACTCCCGTGCCCCAGTTCAGGAATGGGCCATACTCCCAGCCGCGTTTGTTGCGTACTTCGGCGACGGGATCCACGGCATTGGAGCCAACAGGGGGAATCTTAACCATCTCGGTGGTGTTCCTCGCGGCCGCGCCCGTCGCGCCGCCGGTCTGCGCTGGCGACCCGCCGTTCGTCTGCGCTGCAACCATCGCCGCCCCCGCCAGCAACAGCAAGAAAACAATCCCTTCCGCTCGCCTCAAATCCTTCCCCCCACCTGTGTCCCGCGTCCCCGTCTTCTTGTTCCCTCGGTCCCTTGGTCCCCGTCTTCTCGTTCCCTCGGTCCCTTGGTCCCCGTCTTCTCGTTCCCTGTCTTTCCCCAAAAAAAGACCGCCACGACTGGGCGGCCTCTTTCATGCCTGCCACGCGCTCGATTATCCGGCCGCGTGCTCCAGCTGCTCGGCATCTATATCGGCGTTTGAATACACGTTCTGCACGTCGTCCAAATCTTCCAGTGCTTCCATCAGGCGCATCATCTGTGCGGCGGCATTTCCTTCCAGCTTGTGATAGGTGGAGGCCAGCATCGTCACTTGGCTGGCCACCGTCGGAATTCCTGCGGCCCTCACGGCATTGGCCACCGCCTCATGCGCGTTGGGCTCGGTGACGATCTCCCATGTGTCGCCTTCGTCCGTCAGGTCCTCGCCTCCATGTTCCAGCACGATGTCCATCAATTGCTCTTCGCTGGCCGCCGATTTCTCGATCGCGATCAGACCCTTTTTGCGGAACATGAATTTGACGGAGCCAGCTTCGCCAAGGTTGCCGCCGTTCTTTGAGAATGTGTGCCGGATTTCGCTCACGGCGCGGTTGCGATTGTCGGTCAGCACCTCCACGAGCATGGCCACGCCGCCCGGACCGTACCCCTCGAACATCGCTTCCTCGTAGCTCACCCCTTCCAGCTCTCCCGTTCCTCGCTGGATGGCCCGCTTGATGTTATCCGCCGGCATGTTCTCAGCTTTGGCTGCCAGGACCGCTGTCCGCAGCCGCGGATTCCCGTCCGGATCGCCGCCTGCCCTGGCGGCAATGGTGATTTCCTTAATCAGATGGGTAAAAATCTTGCCGCGCTTGGCGTCGAGCGCGCCCTTCTTGTGCTTGATGGTGGCCCATTTCGAGTGGCCGGACATAAGAACCTCGACAGGATCGGAAAATGGCGGTCTTGACACGCCGACATGTGAGTATACCACCCCGCGCGATGGGCAAAATACGCTCCTTACGGAGCTTCCGTTTCAAAAGAATCTCTTTTCCCCGGCGGTCGGCTCCGCACCCACTCTGAGCACAATCGGCTACGGAAATACCTCCGCGTCCCGCAGCCTTGCGCCTTTCCCATCCTTTTCCGATACGCTCGCCTTCTCCGCCGCTATGGGCCACTTGATCCCCAAATCCGGGTCGTTCCACACAATTGTCCGCTCGCCCGCCGGCGAGTAATAATCCGTCACCTTGTACGCAAACCCCGCCACCGGGCTCAGCACCAGAAAGGCATGACCGAACCCCTCGGGAATCCACAGCATCGCGCCGTTTTCTCCGCTCAGTTCCACGGCCACATGTTTGCCGAATGCCGGCGAGCTCCGCCGCAGGTCCACGGCCACGTCCAGCACCGCTCCATGCGTCACCCGCACCAGCTTTCCCTGCGGCTGCGTGATCTGATAATGAATTCCCCGCAGCACATTCTTCTGCGAGATCGAATAATTATCCTGTACCCAGTTCGTAGGCAGCCCCGCCTCCGCCATGCGCCGCAAATTGAACGTCTCGGAGAACGCGCCCCTGTCGTCCCGGTAAATTCTTGGCGTCAGAACCAGCACGCCCGGCAGCATTGTCTCTTCGATCTTCATGGCTACTCAGCCTTGGCCCCAAAATACGGCTCGCGCAGCAGCCCCAGCAGGTACTGCCCATAGCCGCTCTTCGCAATCGGCTGGGCCAGCTTCTCCAGTTGCTCGGCGCTGATAAATCCCTGCCGGTACGCAATCTCCTCAGGGCATGCAATATTCAGCCCCTGCCGCCGCTCCATGGTGTGTACGAACATCGCCGCCTCCAGCAGCGAATCGTGCGTCCCCGTGTCCAGCCACGCCATGCCCCGGCTCAGGATCTCCACCTTCAGTTTCCCCGCCTCCAGGTAGTGCCGGTTCAGGTCCGTGATCTCCAACTCCCCGCGCGCTGACGGTTTCAGCGTCTCGGCGATCTTCACCACGTCGCGGTCATAAAAGTAAAGCCCGGTCACCGCATACCGCGACTTCGGCTGTGCCGGCTTCTCCTCCAGGCTCACCGCTCGACCTTGTTTGTCGAACTCCACTACGCCATACCGCTGCGGATTCTCCACCGGATAAGCGAACACCGTCGCGCCCTCCGTCAACCGCGCCGCCGTCTGCAACTGCTTCGAAAAGCCCTGCCCGTAGAAGATGTTATCTCCCAAAACCAGCGCGCTTGGCTGCCCGGAGATAAAATCCCGCCCGATCAGAAATGCCTGGGCCAGCCCGTCGGGGCTGGGCTGCACGGCATAGCCGATCTCCAGGCCCCAGCTCCGCCCATCGCCCAGCAGCTCCGCAAAGCGCCCCGTATCCTGCGGCGTCGAGATCACCAGAATCTCCCGCAACCCCGCTAGCATCAGCGTGCTCAGCGGGTAATAGATCATCGGCTTGTTGTACACCGGCAAAAGCTGCTTCGACACCACGTGCGTTGTGGGATACAGCCGCGTCCCCGATCCGCCGGCTAGAATAATGCCTTTCATAGGTCCATCCTCATAATTGGGGCCGCTTCGCGTAGTTCTCTTCGATCCAATCGCGATAGGCCCCGGTCCGCACGCTCTTCACCCAATCGCCATGCTCCAAGTACCAGCGCACCGTCTTGCGCAGCCCGCTTTCAAAACCTTCCGCCGGCTTCCATCCCAGCTCGCGCGCAATCTTGCTCGCATCCATCGCATACCGCCGGTCGTGTCCCGGCCGGTCCCCCACAAACGTGATCAGTTTTCGCCGTGGTTCAGACCCTGAGCGTGGCCGCATCTCGTCCACCAGGTCACAGATCGCCGTGACCACGTCGATGTTTGCCCGCTCGCTCATTCCCCCGATGTTGTACGTCTCTCCCGGCTGACCGCTCTTGAGAACCGATCGGATTGCTGCGCAGTGATCCTCCACGTACAGCCAGTCGCGCACGTTCTGTCCATCTCCGTATACCGGCAGCGGCTTCTCCTCCACAGCGTTCAGAATCATCAGCGGGATCAGCTTTTCGGGAAACTGATACGGCCCGTAGTTATTCGAGCAGTTCGTGGTCACGACGGGCAGCCCGAAGGTGTGAAAGTACGCTCTTGCCAAATGATCCGATCCCGCCTTCGACGCTGCATAGGGGCTGTTCGGCGCATACGCGGTTGTCTCGCTGAACGCCGGATCGTTTGGCCCCAGCGTGCCGTACACCTCGTCCGTCGAAACATGCAGAAACCGGAACGCCGCGCGATCGGCATCGCTCTGCCCGGCCCAATACGTTCGCGCCTGCTCCAGTAGGGTGAATGTTCCCTGCACATTGGTCCGGACGAACTCGCCCGGCGACACAATCGAGCGGTCCACGTGGCTCTCCGCGGCAAAATGCATGATCGCTCTTGGCTGATGTTTGCTTAGCAGCCGCCCCACCAGTTCCGCATCGCAAATATCCCCGCGCACAAACGTGTATCGCTGGTCGCCTTCGAGCGGCGCCAGGTTCGCGGCATTGCCCGCATAGGTCAGCAGGTCAAGGTTCACTACCGCCCCGCTGCCCTCTTTCATCCAGCTCAAAACGAAATTCGAGCCAATGAACCCTGCCCCGCCGGTCACCAGGATCGTCTCGCTCATGCGCTTCATTGGAACCGAGTATACGTCACAAAATACGCCAGATGGGATGACTCTAGAGTGTCAAGCCCTGATTCCGCCCGGCACTCCCGCAATCCAAAGGTCCGCGTCCCCGATTCTGAAGGCAAGTACTGCGCAGTGGGTCGGTTTGATCGGGGCCGGCCATCTGAAATCGCAGCGCATGAGTCGCTGAAGTCAGGACCGGTTCTCTGGACAGGAGTTTTGATTCACTGGAAACGATGATCTTGGGGCCTTCCAATTTCGGCTCGAAACCTACCCATTTTGAGACAGAGTGTGGGCGGGGATCGACCCCCGCGTTTGAGTGGGCATAGACTGGGGGACGTGAGCCACCTAAATCTGGAAATCGACTTGTGTCAGCGGCGATGGCGCGTGTTGGTGACGTTTCTGCCGATCTGGTGCGCCCTGGCAGTCTTGTCCAGACCGGCAACCGCGCAAAGCAACGCCCCTCAAGTCTCATCCTGCAAAGCTTCTCAGCTTTCGGTGGCAGAGGACCGCAAAGAATCGGAAGAAATGTACGCCGGCGCCGGCAATCAGGCGGCAACGATCTCGATTCAAAATCGCTCTCCCTCGGCCTGCGTATTGCAGGGCGTTCCGGGGATGACCTTGTTGGACGCATCGAACCACCCATTTTCGACGCGGGTTTGCTCAAATTGCGGCGACTACCTGTTTCACGTGCAATCCGTTAAAAGAATTCTTCTGGAACCGAACAAATCGGCTTACGTAGTGGTGGGCTACCTCAGTGAATGTAGAAATGCGGAGACACTCAGCGTTCACATCTCCGATCAGAAAGGCGCACTGAACATCACGCTCGCCGGGATGGCCGCCCCATCTATGGCGGATGGCGTGCAGATTTGCGGGACGGTGAATATCACTCCATATCTTGAGAAACCACCTGTGGGAGGTGATCTGCCGCCCGAAAACTAAGTGAGCAGTACTGGAAATGCTGTTGCGCAAGAGGCCCCCTTTCGGGACGGACCCATTCGCCCCGGGATAGTCGAATCTCGAACCGCCGAACTGCCGGCCGTAGCGCCAGGCCACGCATCTTAAACCGACCCACGCCAGCCCCCGCGTTCCACAGCCCCGCGTCCCCCATTCTGAAAGGAAATGCTGCATTGAATAGGGTTTTTCGCTATATTAAAAGAAGCGCACTTCCGGAATGCGGCCGGATTTGCTCACGCAAAGCTCTGGATTCATTGGCAAGGCGATTTTCGTGCTCAGAATCGCAGAGCGGTTGTGTACTTCGAAATATTCATGTTGCCGCAACGAAGATTCTGCTCGCAAAGGCTGCCATGGGATCCTCAAATTGCCGTCTCCGCCCGCCGCAAGCGCAAGGCCTCTATCATCCCCGCGATGAGCACGATGCCTGCGGCATGGGACTGGTCGCGAACATCAAGGGCGAGAAGAGCCACGAGATCATCCGCAAGGGCCTCGAGGTGCTCATCAACCTCACCCATCGCGGCGCTGCTGGCTGTGACCCGGAGACCGGCGACGGCGCCGGCATTCTCATTCAGATTCCTCACGCCTTCTTCGTCCGCGAATGCGCCGGGTTGGGCATCGCTTTGCCCGAACCCGGCGCATACGGCGTGGCCATGTGCTTCCTGCCCGTCGAGCGCCAGAGCCGCATGCAGTGCGAAGGCGTCTTCGAGCGCATCGCCCAGGAAGAAGGCTGCGCCGTCCTCGGCTGGCGCGACACGCCCGTCAACGGCGACGCCATCGGCCGCGAGGCTCGCAACTCGCAGCCTTACATTGAGCAGCTCTTCATCGCCCGCCTCGAGGGCATGGACGAAGAGACTTTCGAGCGCCTGCTCTACCGCGTTCGCCGCCGCACGGAAAACGAAATCTGCGCCTCCGAAATCGAAGACAAGGAAACCTTCTACGTCCCCTCTTGTTCTTGCCGCACCATCATCTACAAGGGCCTCATGCTGGCCCCGCAAATCGAAAAGTTCTATTTCGAGCTCGCCAATCCGCTCGTCACCAGCGCGCTCGCGCTCATTCACCAGCGCTTCTCCACCAACACGTTCCCAAGTTGGAAGCTGGCCCATCCCTATCGCTACGTCTGCCACAACGGCGAAATCAACACCATCCGCGGCAACATCAGTTGGATGAACGCCCGCCAATCCGTGCTGCGCAGCCCACTCCACGGCGGCAAGATCGGCGACCTCTACCCGGTCATCGTCCCCGGCGGCAGCGACTCCGCCTCCATCGACAACGCTGTCGAGTTCCTCTACCAGTCCGGCCGCTCCCTGCCCCACGTCATGGCCATGCTCATTCCCGAGGCCTGGGCCGGCAATCCCGACATGGACGAGGACAAGCGCGCCTTCTACGAGTACCACGCCTCGCTCATGGAGCCGTGGGACGGCCCTGCAGCCATCGCATTCACTGACGGCCGCGTCATCGGCGCCACGCTCGATCGCAACGGCCTGCGTCCCGGCCGCTACATCGTCACCAAGGACGATCTCGTCGTCCTCGCCTCCGAGGCCGGCGTCATCGAAGTCCCCCCCGAGGACGTCCTTAAGAAGGGCCGCCTGCAGCCTGGCCGCATGTTCCTGGTCGACACCGTCCAGCAGCGCATCATCTCCGATGCCGAGATCAAAAAGTCGCTGGCCGCCCGCCAGCCCTATGGCGAATGGCTTAAGCAGCAGCAGGTCACCATCGACGCGCTGCCCGAGCCCGTACGCACCATCGCCTTCAATCCCGAGACCCTTCTGCGCCGCCAGCGCGCCTGCGGCTACTCGGAAGAGGATCTCCGCATCCTCCTTGCGCCCATGGCCACTCAGGGGCAGGAGCCGACCGGCTCCATGGGCACCGACGTGCCCCTGGCCTGTCTCTCCGATTGCCCGCAGCCGTTGTTCAACTACTTCAAGCAGCTCTTCGCCCAGGTCACCAATCCGCCCATCGACCCCATTCGCGAAGAGCTGGTCATGTCGCTTATCAGCTACATCGGCAAGGAGCGCAACATTCTCGATGAGGCGCCGGAGAACTGTCATACGCTCAAACTGCTCCATCCCATCCTCACCAATCGCGACCTCGAAAAGCTGCGCCGCGTTTCGTCGGGCGATTTGCTCGCTACCACGCTGCCTGCGCTCTTCCGCTCCGAGGATGGCGAGAAGGGCCTGCGCCACGCGCTCGAAGACTTGAGCAACCGCGCCTCTCACGCCGTCGATTCCGGCTACACGCTCTTAATCCTCTCCGATCGCGGAGTCGATCCAACCTACGCGCCCGTTCCCAGCCTGCTGGCCATGGCTGCTGTTCACAATCGCCTGGTCCGCGAAGAGAAACGCACCCAGGTCGCGCTCATCATCGAAAGCGGCGAGCCGCGCGAGGTCATGCACTTCGCCCTCCTCATTGGTTACGGCGCCAGCGCCATCAACCCTTACCTCGCCATCGAGACCATCCACGACCTCAAGCACCGCGGCATGTTGCCCGAAAACATCTCTGCCGAGCAGGCCGAAAAGAACTTCATCAAGGCCATCGACAAAGGTCTGCTCAAGACCTTCTCCAAGATGGGCATCAGCACCCTGCAAAGCTATCGCGGCGCGCAGGTCTTTGAGGCCGTGGGCCTCAACCGCTCGCTCATCGAGGACTACTTCCCCGGCACCGCCTCGCGCATCGAAGGCGTCGGCCTCGGCGTGCTCGCACGCGAAGCGCAGATGAAGCACGACTACGCCTTCCAGCACCTCACCGAATCCGAAACCGACCTCATCGTCGGCGGCCAGTATCAATATCGCGAGGGCGGCGAGTATCACCTCCTCAATCCGCTCACCATAAGCAAGGTGCAGCAGGCTGTTCGCCAGAACAACTTCGCTACGTTCCAGGAGTACACCGACCTCATCGACAACCAGAACCGCAATTTCTGCACGCTGCGCGGTCTGCTCAAGCTCAAGTACGCTGAGAAGCCTCTCCCCATCGAAGAAGTCGAACCGGCCAAGGAGATCGTCAAGCGCTTCACCACAGGCGCCATGAGCTTCGGTTCCATCAGTAAGGAGGCTCACGAAACCCTCGCCATCGCCATGAACCGCCTCGGCGGCATGTCCAACACCGGCGAGGGCGGCGAAGATGAGGCTCGATTCAAGCCCGACGCCAACGGCGATTCGCGCCGCTCCGCAGTCAAACAGGTCGCCAGCGGCCGCTTTGGCGTCACCACTAACTATCTCGTCAATGCCGACGAGCTCCAGATCAAAATGGCCCAGGGCGCCAAGCCCGGCGAAGGCGGCCAGCTTCCCGGCCACAAAATCGATAAGGTCGTCGCCGCTGTGCGCCACTCCATCCCCGGCGTGGGCCTCATCTCGCCCCCGCCGCACCACGATATCTACTCCATCGAGGATCTGGCGCAGCTCATCTACGACCTCAAGAACGTCAACCCGCAGGCCCGCATCGCCGTCAAGCTTGTCTCCGAGGTCGGCGTCGGCACCGTCGCCGCAGGCGTCTCCAAAGCCCACGCCGATGTCGTGCTCATCTCCGGCGACTCGGGCGGCACAGGCGCTTCGCCGCTCAGCTCCATCAAGCACGCCGGCCTGCCCTGGGAGCTCGGCCTTGCCGAAACCCAGCAGGTTCTTTTGCTCAACGACCTGCGCAGCCGCATCCGCGTGCAGACAGACGGCAAGCTCCAGACCGGCCGCGATGTCGTCATCGCCGCCCTGCTCGGCGCTGAAGAATTCGGCTTCGCAACAATGCCATTGATTTCAATGGGTTGCATCATGATGCGCAAGTGCCACTTGAATACTTGCGCCGTCGGCATCGCCACCCAGGACCCCGTCCTCCGCGCCCGCTTCACTGGCACGCCCGAGCACGTCATCAACTTCTTTTTCTTCATCGCCGAGCAGATGCGCCAGTACATGGCCAAGCTCGGCTTCCGCACCGTCGATGAGATGGTCGGCCATGTGGAAAAAATCGACGTGCACATTGACGATGCGCATTGGAAGGCCAAGGGCATCGACTTTTCGTCGATCCTCCACGTGCCTCCGCTGCCCTCGCGCGTTGCGCGCCGCCGCACCACCTGTCAGGATCACGGTCTCGGCCCGGCGCTCGATCATGCCCTTATCGCCAGGGCCAGGCCTGCGCTTGAGTCCCAAACGCCGGTCGCCGCTTCCTTCGCCATTCGCAACGTGCACCGCACTGTCGGCGCCATGTTGGGCGGCGAGATCGCCCGCCGCTTCGGCTCTGCAGGTCTGCCCGACGGCACGATCCATTACAAGTTCCGCGGCTCGGCCGGCCAAAGCTTCGGCGCATTCGTGCCGCAGGGTGTCACGCTCGAGCTGGAAGGCGACGCCAACGACTATATGGGCAAGGGCCTCTCCGGCGGCCGCCTCGTCGCCTATCCGCCCAAGACCTCCAGCTTCCTGCCCGAGGAAAGCATCCTCGTCGGCAACGTCGTTCTTTACGGCGCTACCAGCGGCGAGGCCTTTCTCAATGGAATTGGCGGCGAGCGCTTCGCCGTGCGCAACTCCGGCGCCGTCGTCGTGATCGAGGGCGTCGGAGACCACGGCTGCGAGTACATGACCAACGGCCTCGTCATCGTCCTCGGTTCCACCGGCCGCAACTTCGCCGCCGGCATGAGCGGAGGAATCGCCTACGTCTACGACGATCAGGGCGACTTCTCCTCGCGCCGCTGCAACAAGGCCAGCGTCGATCTCGAGCCGCTCGTCGATCCCGCCGATGTCGAGCGGGTCCAGGGCCTGCTCGCCCGTCATCGCGATCTCACCGGCAGCCCGCGTGCCGCCTGGGTCCTCGAGCACTGGGCCGGCGCGCAGCCGCTGTTCATCAAGGTCTTCCCCCACGAGTACAAGCGCGTTCTTGGCGTCGCCCGCGTTGATTCCGTCTACGCTTCCCCCACACATTCGTCGCCTCTCGTGGCGGCAGCCGCAGAGGTGCAACATGGGTAAGGTCACGGGCTTTCTCGAAATCCAACGTGAACAGCCCACGCGCCGCAAGGCCGGGGAGCGCATCAAGGACTGGTTCGAAATCTACGAGCCGTTCCCGGAAGAAAAGCAGCGCGAGCAGGGCGCCCGCTGCATGGACTGCGGTGTGCCCTTCTGCCATACCGGCTGCCCGGTCAACAACCTCATCCCCGACTGGAACGATCTGGTCTACAACAACCGCTGGCAGGCCGCCATCCGCCGCCTCCACTCCACCAACAACTTCCCCGAGTTCACCGGCCGCATCTGCCCGGCCCCCTGCGAGGCCGCCTGCGTTCTCGGCATCAATCAGCCGCCCGTCTCCATCAAGCTCATCGAGCGGTCGATTGTTGAAAGAGCATGGGACGAAGGCTGGATCCATCCCGAGCCGCCCGAGCAGGCTACCGGAAAGCGCGTCGCCGTCGTCGGCAGCGGCCCTGCCGGTCTCGCTGCGGCGCAACAGCTCCGCCGCGCCGGCCACTCCGTCACCGTCTTCGAGAGGAACGACCGCATCGGCGGCCTTCTTCGCTACGGCATCCCCAACTTTAAGCTGGATAAGCACGTCCTCGACCGCCGCATCGAGCAGATGAAGGCTGAAGGCGTGATCTTTCAGACCAACGCCCATGTCGGCGTCAACGTCTCCGTCGAGTCGCTCACCGAAGGCTTCGACGCCATCCTTCTCTGCGGCGGAGCGGAAGCGCCCCGCGATCTGCCCGTTCCCGGCCGCGAGCTCAAGGGCATTCACTTCGCCATGGAGTTCCTGCCCCAGCAGAATCGCCGCAACGAAGGCGACTCGGAAGAAGCGCTTCTTCGATCCATGGGAGCTGCCGCCCCCATCCTCGCCACCGGCAAACGCGTCGTCATCATCGGTGGCGGCGACACCGGCGCCGACTGCCTCGGCACCAGCCATCGTCAGGGCGCAAAGAGCGTCCACCAGTTCGAGATCATGCCCCGGCCGCCCGAGGAGCGCGCCGCCTCAACGCCCTGGCCGCTGTGGCCGCTGCAACTGCGTACCGAAAGCTCTCACGAAGAGGGCGGCATCCGCGACTGGAGCATCAATACTGTGAAATTCACCGGCGACGACGCAGGCCACGTCAAGCAGCTTCACTGTGTCCGTGTCGGCCCTGCGCCCAAGTTCGAGGCCCTCCCCGGCTCTGAATTTTCGGTCGATGTTGATCTGGTGCTATTGGCCATGGGCTTCCTCGGTCCCGTGCGCAACGGTATGATCGAGCAGCTCGGCCTCGCCCTCGACAATCGCGGCAACGTCACCACCACGAACTATATGAGCAGCCACGAGGGCGTCTTCGCCGCAGGCGACATGCGCCGCGGCCAATCCCTCGTCGTCTGGGCCATCTCCGAAGGCCGCAAAGCCGCCGCCGCCGTCAACGAATATCTGGCTGCAAAAGAAGAGAAGGCGCCGCGCCTCCGCCACTCCGCCGCCGTCAGCGCCCGTTAAGCACCGAGCAGCATCGTTGTAGCTTTGTCATCCTGAGCGAGCGGGCCGCGCGTCACGCGGCTCGCGAAGTCGAAGGATCTGCGGTTGTCCTTTTGTCACGTCCCACACTTGGCGCCGGTTGCCCCATCCTAGCCGCGTTCTTGTTTTTGCGGCTAGGGAGGGATGCCGGGTGCCCCATCCTAAACGCGCTTTTTGCGTTTAGGGTGGGATACCACGAACCCACCCTTCACAACGTCGCGCCAACTCGCCGACTTGCTGACCCACCAACTCCGCTAACTCCGCTAACCCCGCTGTCATGTGCTATACGTTTCCTCATGGCCAAGCCCGCATTTCTGCTTGCGGCTTTTCTCTCCGCCGTGTGTCTTATCTCGCCCCTCATCCATGCTCAGACCCTTGCTCCTACTCCGCCCATGGGCTGGAACAGTTGGGACTCCTACGGCCCCACCATCGACGAAGACCAATTCAAGGCCAACGCCGCCGTTCTCGCCTCGCTCCAGCAATACGGATGGAAGTACGTCGTCATCGACGCGGGCTGGTACATGACTAATCCCACCAGTCAGACCCTTGCGCAAAAACAGTATCTTTGGAGCGCAAATGGCCTGCTCGTCCCCGCGCCGGACCGCTTCCCTTCGGCCGCGAATGGCGCCGGCTTTAGGCCTCTCGCCGACTGGGTTCACGCGCGGGGCCTCAAATTCGGCATTCACATCATGCGCGGCATTCCCCGTCAGATCGTCGCAGCCAACCTGCCCATTGCCGGCACTTCCTTCCACGCCGCCGATGCTGCCGACACCACGTCTCCCTGCCCTTGGGACGGGAGCAACTGGGGCGTCAAGGACAACGTCGCTGGCCAGGCATACTACGATTCCATGCTGAAACTCTACGCGTCCTGGGGCCTCGATTTTCTCAAGGTCGACTGCATCTCCGACCACCCCTATCGTCCCACCGAAATCCGCCAGATCGCCGAAGCCATTCGCAAATCCGGCCGTGCTATCGTGCTCAGTCTTTCTCCGGGACCCGCCTCGCTCGGCCACGCTGCCGAGGTCGCCAAATACGCGCAGATGTGGCGCATCGGCGACGATCACTGGGACGGCTGGAGCTTCTCTCATCAACCGGATAACGGCGAGTTCCCCACCGGCATCGTTGACATGTTCGATCGCTTCGCGCAGTGGTACCCCTACACCGGCCCGGGCAACTGGCCCGACGCCGACATGCTTCCCGAGGGCTGGCTCGGTCCCAGCGCCGGCTGGGGCGATACTCGCCGGTCGCGTGAAACTCCCGACGAACAGCGCACTGAGTTCACGCTCTGGGCCGTCGCGCGCTCGCCTCTTATCTTCGGCGGCAACCTCACGCGTCTCGATGACTTCACTCGCTCCCTCCTCACCAATCAAACCGTGCTGTTTATTGACCAGTATGCGAGCTACAGCCGCCCCGTCGACACCGCCGCGCTCGGACCCGGCTTTCAAAATGCCCGCGTCTGGCGCGCCACCATCGGTGAACCTGGCGCTCGCGGCTACGCCGAGTATTTTGCGTTCTTCAATCTCGATAGCAGTCCGGCTACGCTCCGCACCACCTGGAAACAGCTTGGCCTCGACGGCGCGAAGCACTCCGCCCGCAATGTGTGGGACGATTTGACTACCAGGGAATCGAAGGAGATCAGTGCCACGCTTCCGCCCCACGGCTGCGCCCTGTTTGAATTGCGCTGAAAGAGGCGGGAAGGACATGCCAAAGTCGCCTCCGTGCGGGCGCCCAGCCTCCGCTGCCCGGTAGTGTCTCAGTTTGAAGTCGTTTTGAAAGGGCACGACTTCAGTCGTGCCGCTAACGGCTATGAAAACGTGCTGGGCTTCAGCCCCTGAGGGATGGTCCCATCAAACTGAGACACTATCCACTGGCCCGGTTGCTTCACCCTGCCCAGGCCCGGTGTGCGAAACTATTCTGTTTGCAAAGTGCGCGCTCTTCAGCAGGGGCAAGTTATGCCATTTCTGCGTTCCGCCTTCATTGCACTCTCTCACAACCGCCCATTACGCCGCTTCTTCGAGCACTCTGCGCTGGGAACCCGCCTCAACAAGCGATTCATCGCCGGCATGGAGCTCGATGATGCGCTCCGGGTGGCTGAAACCCTCAACCGCCAGGGCATCGCCGTTACCCTCGATTCGCTGGGCGAAAGCGTTACCTCTGCCGAGCAGGCGCACCGTGCCGCCGACGTCTACCACCGCTTGCTCGATGCCGTCGCCCAGCGCGGCCTTGACGCCAACGTCAGCGTCAAACTCACACAGATGGGTCTCGGTCAGTCGCCTGAGTTGGCCGAGTCCATTGCCGAGGATCTCGTCCTCCACGCCCGCGCCAAAGGGAACTTCGTGCGCATCGACATGGAGGACTCAAACCTCACGCAAACCACGCTGGACATCGTGCGCCGGGTTCACGCTCGCGCCGGCCTGCGCGGCGCGATCGGCGTCGTCATCCAGGCCTACCTCTACCGCTCCCATTCCGACGTCGAGCAGCTTATCGCCGACGGAGTCCGCATCCGTCTTTGCAAAGGCGCGTACAACGAGCCTGCTGAGATCGCCTTTCCTCGCAAACCTGACGTGGACGCGAACTTTCTCGCGCTCGCGAAAATGCTCGTCGACAGTCCTATTTATCACGCTCTGGCCACGCACGATGAGACCCTCATCGCCGCGGTGAAGGCGTACGCCGCCGCGGGCGCAATCGCTCCTGCCCATTTTGAATTTCAAATGCTGTATGGAGTGCGCCGCGATCTGCAACGCAAACTTGTAAGCCAAGGCTACAAGGTACGCGTCTACGTACCCTTCGGCAGAGAGTGGTATCCCTACTTCATGCGCCGCCTGGCTGAACGGCCCGCCAATGTCCTTTTCCTGGCCAGGAACTTCTTTCGCTCTTGAGCTGCTTGCTGGCGTGTCGGGCCCTACACGGCCGTATGTTTTCTCCGCCGCCGGTTGCGCTTCCGCAGCATGACCACGGCATCGCATTCCCTGCACTGCCAGGGGTAGAAACCGAGGATCGGATAGATCCTCTTCTGCAGAACGCCCCTCCGCTCCACTCGGTAGACCTGGTCTCCCCCACACACTGGGCAGTACACCACGTCCCTCTTCCTGCCCATTTCAACTACATTCCCTGCCAGCGCTCCCCGTGCGCTCTCCTCGCTCACTTCCATCTCCTGAATCATCGGCATTTGTCCCCAAAAGTGGCCAGCTCCCCTTTACCCCTTCCCAGGGAAGCTCGCCCCCAATCGGATCTCCGAGCCACGGGTACAGGAGTACCCAAGAGTACCCAGGAGAACCCAAGCAGAATCTTACCTCGGGTCATTACCTGGCGAAAAGAACAATCGTTAACCCCTGTACCTTCTGAGGTTACCTCCATGCGCTAAAGCGGGAAACTGTGGAAAACGCGGCCCCAAATGCAAGGCTCTGGTTACCTTGCTACTTTTTGGAGTCCAGCCGCCCCAATCCCTGGCGCGCCAGATCCGCAATCGCCCTCGCCAGCGTTACTGAGGCATTCAACGACTCCGGCCGCTCCAGCCGCACATTCCGTTTCGCGGCGTATTCGCGAAATAGCCTATCCACATCGAACAAAATCTCCACGTGGTCGCAAAGAAACCCGATGGGCTGAAGTATCAGTGCTCTCACGCCCTCGCTTGCAATCCGGTCCAGTATCTCTTCCACGCTTGGTCCCAGCCAAGGCCCGCCGCTTGCGCCCTGGCTTTGAAAGGCAAACCACCACTGCGGAATCTCCGGCACTCTCGCCGCCACCATCTCCGCCGTTCGCCGCGCATCCTTCTCATACGGATCGGCCCCCTCGCCCGGCCAAACCGGGTGCCCCATCCTAGCGACGTTTTTGTCTTTGTCGCTAGGGTGGGAAGGGATGCCGGACCCACCCGCTGCCGGAGCCTCCACCGTCCGCGTCGGCACGCTGTGCGCTGTAAACAACACCGGCACAGGCCCGCCTGTTTCAGCACTCAGCTTCTTCAGCGCCGGCCTCAACCGCTCCGCGAATGCCTCGGCCAGCAGCGCATGATCCGCCCACCCCGCCGTAAAGTCGATTCGCAATCCTCCCGCTTCAGCCTCCACGGCTCGCCGGTACAGCCCCACGCTGGTCCGCGAGTTCTGCGGCGCCAGGCAGATCACCGCCGCCTCTTCGATTCCGTCGGCGCGCATCTGCCGCACCACATCCGGGATATAGGGCCGCCAGTTCCTCATCCCCACGTACACCGGAACCGGGTGCCCCATCCTGGCGTCGTCTTTGTCGCTAGGGTGGGGAGCGAAACTCGTCTCGCCCGCGCCCGCCAGCTCTGCCTCCACCAGCCGTGCCTGATCGAGCGTGATCTCCGTCAGCGGACTGCGCCCAATCAGCGCATACCGGTGCTGAATCTCTTCCACCACCCCCTGCGGCAGCGGCCTCCCGCTCACCACGTTGCGCAGATACTCGGGAATCTGCTCCACCGTCTCCGGAGTCCCGTGCGCCAGCAGCAGCACCGCCTGTTTAGCCATTCAGCTCTCCGTTACGAATCACTCTGTTCCCTGTTCCCCTTCTTTCTATTCACTACTGGGGCTACTGGCTATTGGCTACTGGCTATTGGCTATTCCCTACGTCCCTGCTCTTTCACCATCCGTACCACCGCCTGCACGTTTTCCACCTGTGTGCCCGGCACAATCCCGTGTCCCAGATTAAAAATGTGCCCTACGCGTCCGTTCGCCGCGCGCAGAATCTCCTTCACACGCTCTTCCAACACCTCCAGCGGCGCAAACAGCGTGATTGGATCCAGATTTCCCTGCACCGCGTGCTCATATCCCACCGCGCGCCACCCCTCGTCGAGCGGCTGCCGCCAATCCAGCCCGATCACATCCGCGCCCGTCGCCGCCATCTGCCCCAGCAATCCGGCGGTCTCTACGCCGAAGTAGATCACGGGCACGCCCATCGCTTGCACCGCCCGCACCAGCCGCTTCGATGCTTCGAACACATATGCGCGATAGTCGCTCAGCGAAAGCGACCCCACCCAGCTATCGAATATCTGAATCGCGTCGGCCCCGGCCTCCACCTGCAATCGGCAGTACTCCGTCAGCACGGCAACCAACTTATCCAAAAGGCTGCCCCACGCAGTGGGGTCGCGATACATCATCTGTTTCGTTTGAATGTAATTCCTCGACCCGCCCCCCTCGATCATGTAGCTAGCCAGCGTATACGGAGCGCCGCAGAACCCGATGATCCCCAGCCTGTCGCGGAAATGCGCGGCTACCTTCTCAATCGCCCTCGCCACGTAAGCCAGTTCGCCGGCGCGGTCCGTGCGCAGCGCGCGCACATCCTCGGCCGTCCGTACCGGCCTGTGCACCACCGGCCCCTCGCCCGCCTGGAACTCGAAGTCCAGCCCCATCGGCTCCAGCGGCAGCAGCAGATCGGCAAAGATAATCGCCGCATCCACGCCCAGCTTTTCTGCCGCCGTAATCGTCACCTCGGCGGCCAGCTCGGGCTGTTTGCAGATCTCCACCAGCGTGTGGTGCTTCCGCACCTCGCGGTACTCCTGCATGTACCGGCCCGCCTGCCGCAGGAACCACACCGGCGTGCAGTCCACCGGCTGGCGCAGGCAAGCGCGCACAAATCGGCTGCCCTCAAGGATCATTCCGGTCGGCGTAGCGCCTTGATGACATGAATCCATATGGGTTCATTTTACCGGGCCGGAATCGTCTCCCGCTCCACCACAAATCTCATGTCAGGCGCGTAAGCCTTGATGTATGATGATCCTCAACAGCCAGGACGTCCTTTTTCAATCTTCGCAAGACGCCAATCGGAGCCTCTCCATGACCATCGGTCGGCTCGTCTATGCCCTCTTCATCGCGCTGCTTGCTACCCTGCCCACAGCTCCCGCCCAACAGCCGCCCGCCACTCCTTCGTCCTCGCAGCGCATCAAGCTCGACGTCGTCGTCGATACCAAAGCCGGCCAACCGGTCCCCAACCTCGATCAACAGGACTTCACTATCCTCGACAACAAGTCTCCGCGGCCCATCACCTCTTTCAAAGTCGTCACTGCCGCCGAAGAACCGGTCGAGGTCATCCTCTTCATCGACGCCGTCAACACCTCCTACCAGACGGTTGCGTATATGCGCGATAACGTGGAAAAGTTCCTGAAAATGAAGGAAGGCACGCTGGCCTATCCCACCACCATCGCAGTCCTCACGGATCAAGGTGTGCAGATCGATAACAACGGCTTCTCGACCAACGGATTCTCTCTGAGCGACGTGCTGGAGCACTACCAGATCGGCCTGCGCGAATTCACCCAAAGCACGGAATGGAGTGAACAGGAGCGACTCAATATTTGCCTCAGGGCGTTGCGCCAGATTGTCACTTTCGCCTCAAACCTGCCCGGCCGCAAGATGATCCTCTGGATCTCGCCTGGCTGGCCTCTGATCTCAGGCACCAACGTCTCCATCACCCCGAAGCTGGAGCAGCACATCTTCGGCGACGTCGTCTTCTTCTCCTCGCAAATGCAGCAGGCTGACATCACTCTCTACAACATCAATCCCTTCGGAGTTTCCGAGTCGATGCTTTCAGCCAACTCCTATCAGGCCTTCGTAAAGGGGCTTGCCAAACCCGGCGATGCGCAACTCGGCAACCTCGGCCTCCAGGTATTCGCCGTTCACAGTGGAGGCCTCGTGCTCGTATCCAGCAGCGATGTCACCGCTCAGATCGAGAAATGCCTGAGGGACGCCGGCTCCTGGTACGAGATCACCTTCGATCCCACGCCCGCCGACAAGCCCAACGAGTATCACCACATTGAGATCAAGCTGGACCAGCGGGATTTCGTCGCCCGCACCCGCGACGGCTACTACTCCAACCCCGTCGCTGCCGGTCCCATGCAATGAGCAAGTTGTCATTCTGAGTCAAGGTCGCAGTCGCGGCCTGGATAGTGTCCTGTTCCAGAAGTTCGCATAAGAAATGAATTGTCATCCTGAGCGGAGTTTGCCGCGTATTTTGCGGCAAACGGAGTCGAAGGATCTGCGGTTAGCCACGCCAATTCTTCCACAAACTTTGGGGACACCACAATAGCAACACCCTGTCGAAAGACCACACCGGTGCCCTAACCCTTAGCCCTTATTCCCTGCTCATCCAAATCAAGCAAAATGTTCGCTTAAAAGGTTCGCTTTGGGCCCCAAAGGTTTGCTTTGTCAAATACCGGAACTCTACAGTCAAGGCTAAGACTTTGCGCCAAGCCGATCACAAGGCCTCTCCGGCAGATTGCGGACGGGAATAGATATTTGGAGGAGATGTCATGTTGAAACGAGTATTGGCTGCCGTTGCTGGAATCGCCAGTTTGTTGGGTGCGGATGCATGCTCACATTCGACGCCGACGTCGACGTACAGCTTCTTAAGCGATGATCACGGTCCGACGCAGGACAATGCCTACGTTTACTACAACTACGCTTCGACTCCTCCGGGGGGAGGGGTCGCGGGTCCAACCCTACCCTCTTCGCCAGTTTGGTTTATCAACCAGTACGGCGACCCAGCGCCGGTACAGCCGACATCTGGTTCTTCTTCATGCCCCTCAGGAACGTTGTGGAGCCTGGGAACGGCCACTACTGGTCTGTGTTGGGTCGCCGGCCCTGGTACGTCTGGCCAGTACGACATTGTACTTACGCAGACTGGACAAGCGGCATCCCCGTATCAATTAGCTTGTGGAGCCGAGTACGATCTATTCTTCGGTCCCGACAACTACCATACCGTCTCAACATTTCGTAACAGCCCGACGCTCGCTGCTATGAGCGCACTGAATATGGGAATGACATTCCAACTCCGATATTCAAACGTGGCCTTGCGATGTGGCGCTTCTAATCCATGGCTTGACCAGGGCGGAGCCATGGCAGCGGTGGTATTGTCAAATGCCACCAGAGGCCAGACATTGTTCTACCAGTTGATATTGAGTTCGTCGACCGGCTCAATGTCGCAAGCGTGTACGGGGACAGCTTTTTGGTTTTGGGGACCGGAGCCTGGTAATGCGAGCGTATATGGCGTGGACGAGTATCTGGGAACTGCGTATGGACAGGCCTGTGCAACGGAGAACGGTCCCGCGCAGACCTATAATCTGGATCTTCTGCCGCGATTGGAAAATTTCATCACTAACTCCCCGAATAGCGGGCTGGATAAGAACTATTCGCACTGGACTGTCAACGGCGCCTATTGGGGCAATGCTGTGTACGGAGGAGGAACGATCACAGATGAATGGAGCAATGTGAGCCTGGACGCAACGCTATAACATTCTCTCTCACCGCTCATGAAGTAGTGGGAGATTGCAACGCACGCGTGAGGTGGTTCCGGTTGTTTGAACAGATTTCGTTGATTCTTAGGTGGAAGTTCTGTTCTTGGGTTTAGGCTGCCATGGCTTCCGGCCGGGTGCTCCATCCTGGCTCTGCTAGGGTGGGATCGGTGCTGATCCCTGACCCCTGAACCCTGACCCCTGTTTTGTCATCCTGAGCGGAGCACGTTCGGGGCCCCGTGATCGCAGCGCGATCATGGGGTAAGCGGAGCCGAAGGATCTGCGGTTGCCTTTTGCGAGGCTCACACACCACAGCCTTGCGGTGCCCAGAGCCTGCCCTGAGCTTGCCGAAGGGGACCTGCTTTTGCTTTCGTCCCCGGTCGCAGGGGCCGCATTTTCCCGGGGCCGGGGGAAAGCCGCTCAACCTGAACGAAATGTTCAAATTTGTGCGACCTCAACCCCGCGAAATGGTCGCATAAAGTTTCACGAATACCCCCCAAATGGTCGCTTAAAGTTTCGCGAATCGTTGAGTGGTGCGCCAGGAAATTACCCGAAATCGGGACAAAGGTTCAACGGGAATTTCACGAATCGAGGCAAAAGGTCAAAGGTAATTTCACGAAGAACGGTGCTTGTGCACGCTAAGCCAGCCTTCGCAGGGCTTAAGTCGGCTTATGGCGCCAATTTTATGCGCAATTTTGCACGCTGGCCCACGCTCGGCCCCTCTCGGCGTCCGCCGCGGCGAAGTCGCACGCTGAGCCAACCGCCGAGATCGCCGACCTTATCGGGGGGCCCCGGCTCATTCTGCGCCGGTTGGCTCGCCAAATCAGTGGTATAATTTGCGCTGTCCTTTCCGCAACAAAAAGTACAACTTGAGCTGAGTGGGAGAGTCGGGAATGGCTGCAAAACGCCTCGCGGGAGCAAAATCTGGCAAATCCCAAAGCCCCGGCCGCAACCGCATGTGGCTTTGCTTGCTTGAAGATGCCGGAAGAGCCAAATGGCCGCCTACCGTTGAAGACCAAGGGTGGCGCGTAGTCCTGACTAGATCCGAGACCCTCTTAGGGTGTAATCTCTCGGGTCTGTATCGAACGAGTCCCGTTTTTCCTGCGACAGACGAGTTTGTTGAGCCCAATCTTGCAACCGGCGTACATTTCGTTTGCTTCTATTGCTTCGACCCTGCTTTCCCGGTGTTGGGCCGTCTCGTGAGCAAAGCATCCCAAGGGACGAAGGCCGGCCTGATGTACACCATGGGCCTCGCGTCCATTCTCGTGGTTACCAAGGATATCGCCCTTCTAAACGAGGTGGAGGCGATCGCAAATGCGCCTCTGAAATCGAAGGAGATTTGGGAGATCGAGGACGGCAAAATACGATCAATACGACCCGAGGTCGCTAAGCCGGCTCCTCGAGAGTTCGGAGCGCCTGATATTCGGCCCTACGCGGCCCTGCCACTCGCAGTGCGAACAACGGTTGATGAGTTTGTCGCATGTATGGCGGTAATATTGCCCAAAGTTCAGATTCATGTTCCAGATGAGATAAATACATTCCTCGCTTTAATAGGGCTCGTCAATAACCTGGTCAGTGAAATGCTTTACGCATATAACCCAAGCGGTCCCCCTCCCGAAACACTTTCGGAATACACCGAGCAGCAGTTTCTTGATGACCGGTCGATCTCCGCACAGATTATTCACCAGAATATGGATAGGCTTGTGCAAATCGACTCGGCGCTCTCATATGTCACCACCCAGGCACTCACTGGAGCTGTCCCGATTCTTGAAAGGCGAAGCTTGATCCGCAGATACTCTCTGCTGGGCGTCGGTACAGCGGTGCTTGCTTTGACCAGGATCGCACACTCCATAGAGTCCGCGTTTGCTGGAAGCGCAATCGAGACAATTTTGGAAGACTGGGGGGGCGGCCTCGCGCCGCTACCGGGCCTCGACCGTTTGCCGATGTACGACGCAACTAGCTGGAGGGTGTCTTCGCGTCACGCTCTGGATAAAGAAGTCGAGGCCAGGGGCCTGTGTCCAAAACTCCCGTATTTTAGCGGTCGCCTGGGATTCCGCGAGACGGAGTATACAATCTCGGCGGCACTTCAGTCCCTAGGGGCTGGCGCAAGTGCGGAGTGGAGCTTCCTCACGGTTACTCACGAAATGGTTCATGGTCATGTCAGGCATCTTCTATCTGTGATTTTCCAGGGGGATTTGAAGAGAAGCACGGATGAAGAGTGGCAGAGGTTTTATGATCGCTTCTCTGCCCGCTGCCATCACGAAAACATACCCGGTGAGGGACTTCTAGATTCCCTACGCGCGATTATCTTGACTTACTGCTGCAACACAATAGATTCGGGCTCGCTAACTGAAATCCCCCCTCACGCGCGCATGTGGACGCAAGGCGGGATCCTATTCCATAGCAAACTACCCAAGGCTGACGAACTTCGGAGGGTGCTTGCTACCGAATTCAGAAATATTAGTGAGGTAATCGTTCACGTCCTGGACATGCACTACTTCTACGTCAGTTGCCTTTCGCATTACATCCCTCTCATATGGAAATCCTGGTCGAAGGCGCCGCAAGTACGTGCGGATCTTCGACAGTATCTGCTTCGAAGCCTCCTCGTGATCGCTGCCAGAAAGCAAGGCGGACCCAACGAGCGATTTCGCTCCAGCCTTGCTTTTCTTGAGGAGCTCTTAGTGCGAGTGGATGAAAAGAATGGTAAGAGCATGCCGGTCATCGCAGAGGCAGTCAGAATGCTCCGCGGAGGTTGTCCGAAAGATCAACTGTTTCCTGCCTTCTACGCAAGCCTCATCCTTGTCGATCTCGCCTCTCAGGTATTCACATCGAGTAAGGTCCTCAAGGCAATTAACGCTGCTGATGGGCATTTTCGAGCTGCACACGACGAGACGATAAATGAGGAATGGTTGCAGTATGACATGCTTGATGGATTCGTCGACGAGGAGGTTATGTCGCCGACGGCTTATATCGCCCATCGGCTAACGAACCAAATCGACGACGAAAGCGAGCGGGATATCGAGGCTGAAACAGCCGCAATGTTTCTCGCGTGTTCCTCGCGCCAAGTCGGAGGAGGAATCTCATGACTGATTCGGTCTTCGGGATCAATAGCCTAGCGGACCGTCGCTACTACCACTTCGTCGTCGTGAAGGGCGGCGGCCTTACCTTACCCGGTTACTGGCGACGGCTCGATGAGATTGGAAGGGTCGAACGGCCTCGTGTCCAAGTGCCGCTTGATTCTCCTCGTTTCACGTTAGAACATCGAAAGCTTCGATACGAGTTGGCGTTCGCGCGGGGCTACACTGCAGAGTATCTTTCGCAACGTGGGGAGGGGCGCGCTCCGTTCTTCTATGACCTATTTGCTGCAAGGGCGGACCTTCAGGGAGAATCGTATTTCCTTTTTGGGTATCCATTCAGCCTGCTCGCGCTGGGGGTGACCGAATCCCTTAATGGAAGCGGCTTTTTCAAGAACGCCGAGTACCAAAGCGTGAACCTGCCGAAGTGGCTGAGCTCGAAAAACCGACCGTTTAAGAAATTTGATGGGTTGGGCTCAAATGTTGTCACCGTTCAGTTTGTGGTGATGGACGACACTTCGCTTACTGCCGTGCGCCTGGGCGGGCATGACCCATTCCGAGCCGAGATTTACGAGGAATTCCTAAAGCAGAGGTTCGAGGGCGGGTCCTTGGTGCCGGATCTGTGCGTCCTCGCCTGCGACCGGCAGGTGGACTTGAAAGTGCCAATAGGCAAGGAACTTCGCTCCCGCCTGCATATTGATAAGCATGGCAACTTCAAGTTTTATATGCATGCGGGCTGCGCTAACCTGACGCTCCTGCCATACGCAATCGGTCAGATCCGTGCGGCAGGTTGCCTCAAGGAGGCTCCAGTTAACCCACTGAGGAAGATCGGGCAAGACGAGAGCGAGTGACGACGCATGCAGGGAGCAGGTAAGGAATTCGACTACCTAATGAATGAACCGTACTCGACTGATGTTCTGGCCGAGAGTCTTCGCAAGGGCACGCTCGTACTGTTCTTAGGGGCCGGAGTTTCCGTTGGGGCCTCCCTGCCTAGATGGAAGGAACTCATTGAGTCCATGAGGGGCGAGCTCAGTCTACCCAAGGACGGCTTGGGCCCGTCCGCGGACTCTCTGCAAGCGGCCGCAGATGATGTGCAAAGAAAGTACTTCGAAAAATACCCTGAAAATGATAAGAAAGGCTTCGCAGAATTTGTCGGTAGATGCCTTTACAAAGGGGTGAAGCTAGACGAAGGCCTAGTGACGGATCCAGGATTGGTCGCGTTGGGCGCCCTGATGTCCGGCAGCCGAAGAGGAAGCGTCAATCGAGTTGTGACGCTGAACTTTGATTGTGTGTTGGAATGGTACATTTCCCTCTACGGCTTGGTCCCCCATGTCGTCACTCAGCTACCCGCAGACGAGGGCGCTGAGGACGTGAGGATCTACCACCCCCACGGCTTCCTGCCGCATCCTGACTTCGACGCAGAGAGCGGCAACTTTGTGATTCTCGGGCTTAAGTCAATCAACGAGCGCCTTGGCGACATAAGCGACGACTGGAGCGCGTTCCTCCGTCACATATTGACCAGCGGCATGGTGCTCTTTGTGGGACTCTCGGAGACTTCGTTCCGAGATCGGGCCATCGGCCCGTGGCTGGAGCACGCGGCTAAGAAGAATGAGAAACGGAACCCTACCTTGCCAACGGGGTTCTGGGTCCTTAAACTAGAAGACGACAGGACTGAAGCGGATATCCTAAAGATCAAAGAGGAATTCCTAGCCTCCCGCGTCGTGCCACTCATAGAGACGAGCGAAGAAGCGATCACAAGGCTGCTTCTTCGAATCTGCCAGAAGGCGGCACAATTGGTGTCCGTGTCGAGATAGGAGCCCGGAATGGGGCAGTTGCACTTCCGAAGAGACACGGTTTGCACAGTTTGAACATTTTGCACAGGTTGACCGCACCAAACAAGCAGAATAGGATGGTCGGATTGTGAAGGCACCTCGAACGAATCTGTATCGGGCATACCGTCGCATAGAACGAATGCTGTTCTTCGGTGTTCCCGAACAGCCAGAGCCAATGTGGGAGCGCGAGGGTAGCAACGAATCGGGGGACCGAGTGACTGGAAGGCCACTCGTCTCTAGTGGCGCAGGTTTAGTGTCTCTGGAAGGAGCTGAGACGCTCGCGACGATCAAATACAATCCCGAGACAGGCGAGCTCGTCTACGAGAGTCACATTCCGCAAGAGCTGCAAGGCACAAAATAGGCCCGAGAACTCCCCTCCCGGCACCAACCTCCCGCGTCGTCCCCACCCGAAAACACCGCCCAACGAGTCCGTCCTGAGTCAAGCTAGAAATCTCTAAGTGCTTGATTCTCCACTCCTTCCATTTGCAGGGTATTACTCCGCCTTGGCGCACAATCATTCCATGATCGACGCGCAGACCACCATCGCTCCCGCGGCCTATTGGCTACTGGCTGTTGGCTACTGGCTGCTCTTCCCCGACCGGACCGGCCCAGACCTAAAAGTTAACCAAAGAGGTCTATTTCGCCCGAAAATGCCCCCTAAGCCCTGTAAATCGGTACATTTGCGGATAAGTCTTTTGGAATCAAATATGGGTGGTCATACCCCCTCCCGTAAACCCTTTGTTATCAAATATGGAGGTATGGCATACCGGGGGAGGGGGGATATGTACCAGAAAGTAAACGCCCTGCCAACTACTGGCTATTGGCTACTGGCTACTGGCTATTGGCTACACTGACCCCTGATCCCTGTTCTCTGATCTCTGATCTCTGTAAACTGTCTTTATGGCGTCGATTCAGCGCAGACAAACCCCAACCGTAGCCATCGGACACGTTCGCGTCGGCTGGGAAGTTCCCGTCGTCGTCCAGTCGATGACCAACACCGACACGGCGGACGTAGAGTCCTCGATCGACCAGGTTGCGGCCCTCGCCCTTGCCGGCTCCGAGCTGGTTCGTGTCACGGTGAACAACGAAGGCGCCGCGGCAGCCGTTCCGCACATTGTTGAAGGACTCGAAAAGCGCGGCCTGCGCGTGCCCATCATCGGCGACTTCCACTACAACGGCCACATCCTGCTCAAGAAATATCCCGCCGCTGCGCGCGCCCTCGCCAAATACCGCATCAATCCCGGCAACGTGTCGATCGGCCGCAAAGACGACGACAATTTTCGCACCATGATCGAGTGCGCCGTCGAGAACCAGAAGCCGGTCCGCATTGGCGTCAACTGGGGTTCGCTCGATCAGAGCCTTCTAACCCGAATGATGGACGAGAACAGCAAGCGGCCCGAGCCCCAGCCCGCGCGCGACGTGATGATCGAAGCCATGATCGCCAGCGCCCTCAACTCGGCTGCCGCCGCCGAGCGCTACGGCCTCGGCCACGACCGCATGATCCTCTCGGCCAAAGTCAGCGGAGTCCGCGACCTCCTCGATGTCTACACCGCTCTCGCCGCCCGCTGTGATTACCCGCTCCACCTCGGCCTTACCGAGGCCGGAATGGGCTCGAAGGGCCTGATCGCCTCGACTGCGGGTCTCGCGCCGCTCCTGCTCTCCGGCATCGGCGACACCATTCGCGTGTCTTTAACGCCCAAGCCCGGCGGCGACCGTACCGAAGAAGTCCAGGCCGCGCAGCAGATCCTGCAGTCGCTCGGGATTCGCAGCTTCATGCCTCAGGTGACGAGCTGCCCCGGCTGCGGCCGGACCACAAGCACGTATTTCCAGGAGCTGGCCGAGCAGATTCAGAGCTACCTGCGCACTCAGATGCCCGAGTGGCGCAAGAAGTACCCCGGCGTCGAGGAGCTGAAGCTCGCCGTCATGGGCTGCGTCGTCAACGGCCCGGGCGAATCGAAGCACGCCAACCTTGGCATCAGCCTGCCGGGTACCTTCGAGGAACCCGTCGCCCCCGTCTACATCGACGGCAAGCTCTCGACGACGCTGCGCGGCGACACCATCGTGGCGGAGTTCAAGCAGATCCTCGACCGCTACGTGGAGTCGCACTACGGCCAGACTGCGAAGAGCAGCGAACTCGTCGGCGCGCGGTGAACAGCTTCTAGCCCCCAGCTAATTGCCCCATTGGCTAGTGGGTGCGATGGTTGTCACATCGCATCATGCAGCTTTCGCGCTACGCTATCTGCAACTCTCCTCGGAGACTTCCTATGCGGCTCAGCCTCCCCCGCTCCCTCGCGGCTATTGCGCTCTCGGTCCCCGCACTCGTCCTCGCCGCCAAGCCCAGGCCCTGCGTGTCCGCCGATCAGGCGGCGCAAATGCTCAACAAGAACATTTGTGTTTCAGCGCATATATACGATGTGGTGCAACTTCCAGACGGAACTCGTTTCCTCGACGTCTGCTCGCCGCAAACCTCCGACGAGCATTGCCGCTTTACCGTTGTCAGCCTTTGGGAAGACCGCGACGAGGTCGGCGAGCTCAGGAAATACCGCGACCAGGACGTGCAGATTCGAGGGATTGTCCAGCCCATGCACGGCCGCGCCGGCATGATCCTCAGCCATGTCCGCCAGTTCTATGGCGGACCGCCGAAGTTCAGGCCCAACCCCCTTCTCGCCCGCGGCTTCAACGCCGAGCAGGAGCGTCCCCCCATTAACGATCCCGACCTGCATTCCCGGGGCGGCCATCGCGCCTTCATGAACACCAGGGATCGCGAGCCGCTACCGGGCAAGTAGCGGAGTCAGCAGAGCGACGCGGGACCGAGGTTCACGATCGGAGTATTCTAAGGTCAGCCTTCAAGATTCTGCTGGATATCAGCGCGAGGATTTGCGGTCCGCGAACCGCGGATCGGGAGGGTGCAATGTCGAGCCCTCGTTGGAATCGACGGGAAACGAACGTGGCGCAGGCCGGATACTTCACCGTCCTGAGGTCAGAGGGGTGGTTCTCCGCATGGCGTTTGCCGGGAGGCTTCCGCTACCTCATCAAGGGACCTCCGACACCCCAGTGCCTGCAGAAGCCAGAAGGGACGCCATCAGCGGAGGGTCAGAACCGATCAAGCGGCGTAGATCCACAAGTTTCGCCGCAACTCGAAATGCCGTGGACGCGCGAACACCGTCTTGTTCGGATGGCGTTGATTGCGATAGTAGGAGTGGCGATTACATTGGGTTTGATCTGGTGGCTTTGGCACGCGGGAGGCTCGAGAGCAGTCTCCTGATCACCTACAGGCACCCGGCGAATTAGCGGAGTTAGCGGGGTTAAAGACGCTGACGAGTCTCCTTGTTCCCTATTCCCTGCCTTCCAGCACCGGCGCGAAGCGCGCTCCGGCGAACAGAATCGTGCTCGAGATCAAGAGAAACACCAGCGTCGCGCCAAGGCCGATGCTGAGGTTTGATCGGTCGCTGATGGAGCCGATGATCTGCGGCGAAAACGTGTCGCCGAAGAAGTGAATGCAGAACAGGTTGATGGAGATAGCAGTGGCGCGGACCGGCGCCGCGACTGAATTGACGATGGCGGTGTTGAGCGGACCTGTGTTGAGGAAGAGGAAGAACTCCGCGGCGAACAGCGACGGGACAGCCCACGCTCGCGGCCCGAAGAAGAGCAAAATGCCGAACGGCAGCGTCAAGCCTACGCTCCAGGCAGAAAGCAGATAGAGCGCGCGATGATTCCTGCGCAGCCACACTTGCGCAATCCATCCGCCCGTCAGCGTTCCCGCGATCCCGTCGATCACCGTTGTTGCGCCCACGGTGAGGCTCGCCGTTCCCACGGACATCCCCGCGGACCGCCGGAGAAACTCCGGCATCCACCACGAGATCCCGCCCATGGCAAACGTCAACATCGCGAGGCCGAAGGTTGCCGTCAGGAACGCCGGGTTCGTGAACAGTCCCAGCACCGTGTTCCGGTTCAGGTCCGGCCGGATGCGATCCGATGCGCCACGTTCCGGCTCGCGGCCAATCCAGCCATAGAGCGCAGCCGCCAGAAACCCCGGCAGCGCGCACACGAAGAACGGCGTGCGCCAGCCCCAAACCGATCCAATCTGCCCGCCGGCGAGGTAGCCCAGAGCCGCGCCCACTGGGATCGCGACGTAAAACACCGAGAGCACGCGATTGCGATCCCGCTCGGGATAAAAGTCGCTCAGCACGGCCGGCGCAAAGATGCCGAATGTCGCCTCGCCGACTCCGACCAGCGCCTGGCGCAGATAGAGCGTGGTGTAACTGTGGATCCAGATGGCGGCCAGCGTGGCCAGGCTCCACAGCGTTGCTCCAACAATAATGAGCGGCTTGCGCCGATAGCGGTCACCCAGCCAGCCAGTCAGCGGCGCCGCAATCATGTAGAAGACGAAAAATGCTGTGCCGAGCGCGCCCATTTGCTGGTCGCTCGCGTGAAACTCGCGCTGGATAGGTGAAACTTCGCCGGCCAGAATGTAGCGGTCGATGTAGTTCAGCAGGTTGAGCGCGAGCAGCAGCAGCACCGTGCCAAGGGCCGGGTTGACGCGGGCGCGCACTGGTCCAAGAGAAGTTGACAAGCAGCCTCAGTCAAATCGCAATCTGCAGGCGAACAACGATTACCATAGCAGACCGCCACGAATCCGCGTGATTATGCCTTCGGCCTTGGCCAGCGCGCTTCAACAGTCGTGCCAATTCCGCCCCGCGGCCGGAACTCCCCCTTCACAATCGCCCACACTGGGTCACAGGCCTTCACCACATCATCGAGAACGCGGTTCACAAGGTTCTCCTGAAAAATCCCCAGATTGCGGTAACTGAAAAGGTACTCTTTGAGCGACTTCAACTCCAGGCACCGTTCCTTCGGCATGTAGCGAATGGTCAGCACGCCGAAGTCCGGCAGACCGGTCTTAGGGCAAACCGAGGTCAATTCCGGATCGTCGATCTGAATCTCGTAACCAGGAAACCGGTTTTGCCACGTCTCGATCGCTGGAAAGGCAAAGTCCAGCCCGGCCTTGGCATGCTCGTCGGTGTATCTTGGCTCTGTTGCCATACCGGTATTGTACGAGCTGAAATGGGCGGGCGCGATCCGCCTCTCGCTTCTTTTTGTGTTTCTTACCCGATGTTTTTGAGTCCTATATACTAGCTCTGGTTAAGTACATGGTTAAAGCAAGATCGCAAACGAGCCGTCGTTGGCTTTGGACCGGTGCAGTCGTTGTTCTGCTTGCCGTATTCTTTACGGCACGCTATTTTCTGCGCGAGCGCCTTCCGGTACGTGTAGCGCGCGTGGAACACGCCATGCTGCTGAACACGATCAGCACCAATGGCCGCGTAGAGCCCGTTGTGAACTATCCGTTTTACAGTCCCATCGCCACCACGGTAAGGGCTGTGTATGCACAGGAAGGCGACGACGTTCCGGCCGGCAAGCTGCTGGTTGTTTTGAACGACGCCGCTGCCCGCGCACAAGTTGCCAGCGCTGAGAGCGCGGTGAAGGCCGCGCAGGCGGCGCTGGACGCGGCCACCCACAACGGAACCCAAGCCGAACGCCAAGCCTCCGCCGCCGAGATCCAACAGGACCGCCTGACTCGCGATCAAGCTCAACACGACTTCGACGCCCTCGCCAAGCTCGCTGCAACCGGCGCGGCCGCGCAAGGCGAGGTCCTGGCGGCGCGCGAACGGCTGGCTGCGGCCCAGGCCAGCCTGAACGCGGCCGAACAAAGCGCCCAACATCGCTTTTCGCCGGATGAAGTGGCGCGCGCCCAGGCCGCGCTGGCCGATGCGCAAGCGGCTCTGGCCGCCGCGCAGCACGTCGAAGCTCAGACCGTAATTCGCGCCCCTATTGCCGGAACCATCTACAGCATGGATGCCGCCCCATCGGAATTCTCCGAAGCCGGCAAATTGCTTCTCGAGGTCGCCGATCTGCGCCATGAACGCGTCCGCGGCTTCTTCGACGAGCCTGATTTGGGGCGCCTGGCAACGGGACAAAAGGTCGGGATTCGCTGGGATGCCAAACCGAGTGTCGAGTGGTACGGCCACATCGTGCGCCTTCCCTCCGCTGTCGTCACCTACACCACGCGCAACGTCGGTGAGGTTCTGATCGATTTCGACGATTCAGCGGATGGACTGCTGCCGGACACCAACGTCACCCTCACGGTCACGACTTCCAGCGAGCCTAACGCGCTCAGCATGCCGCGCGAGGCGCTGCACGAAATGAAAGGAAAGTACTACGCCTACAAGGTTGTTCACGGCGAGTTGAAGCGCGTTCCGGTCGTCATCGGTTCTCCCAACCTTACGCAGGTTCCCATTCTCTCCGGACTCGAAGAAGGCGATATCGTAGCCACCGGAACAACCGACGGGCGGCCCTTGCAAGAGGGTATACCGATCAGGGTGGAGCAGTGAAGCACCAGTCGTCGAGGGTCCTGGCGCAGCCACTCGCGTGTCTCGTGGTGGCTGTGGCAAGTCAGGTGTATGCACAGATTCCGCCTGCGACGCTCGTCCAGGCCAATACGAACCTGCAGGCCGGCAAAGCCGACAAGGCCCTTGCGCTGCTCGCGCCGCTTCCTTCCACCGGAACTGGCGCTGCCGAGGCGCAGAACCTCCTCTGCAGAGTGCGATTTACTCTCCAGCAATGGTCGCAGGCCGCGGCGGAATGTCAGCAGGCAGTCAATCTCGACGGTCAGAATTCGGACTATTTCATGTGGCTGGGGCGCGTGCTGGGTCAGCAGGCCGGCCACGCCAATTTCATTTCCGCATACGGTCTCGCCAAGCGCTCGCTTTCCGCCATGCAAACCGCGGTCAAACTCAATCCCCAAAATGGCCCGGCTTTGTCCGACCTCGGCGATTACTATGCCCAGGCTCCCGGCATCGCGGGCGGGGGAACGAACAAGGCGCAGACGATCGCGTTGCAACTGGACAAGGTCGATTCAGCCAGAGCACAGCAGTTGCGCGGCGACATCGCCATGGCCAAGAAGGACTACACCACGGCCGAGAACGATTACCGACAAGCGATTGTCGTCAGTCCTGCGCCTGCAGACCTTTGGTCTGTGCTCGCCAATTTCTACCGTGGCCGCCAGCAGTGGTCCGATGTGGACACGGCCATCCAGAATTGCGTCGCTGCAGCCGCCAAGAACCCTAATTCGGGCGTTGCCCTTTATGACGGAGCCGGCGTGCTCATTGCGTCGAATCGAAATCCGTCGCTCGCGGCGCAGATGCTGGAGAATTATCTTTCGAGCTCGTCCACCTCAGAGGAAGCACCGGCATTCATCGCCCACATTCGACTTTCGCGCCTGAAACAGCAGCTCGGCGATGCCGCGGGCGCAAAGGCCGAGCTGGCAATCGCCGCCCAAATGGCGCAAGAGTTTAATCCGGCACAGGCTTGAATCAATGATGCGAAAAATGGGTGTGAAGCTGCGACAAAAACCGTTCGTATTCATGGTGCCCGGCGCGGCCGCATTGGCGCTCGCCTGCGCGCCGGCACTCGCGCAGGCACAGGTCTCGCTGACTTCTGTGGTCGAGCTGGCCCAGCAAAATTCGAGTGCCGTGAAGCTCGCCAACGCCGACCTTCAAAAGGCGCAGGCCGCCCTCGCCCAGACTGAAGACGCGTATATCCCCAACTTTGCCATCGGATCCCAAATCGGCTACTCTCACGGCTTCCCAACCGGCCAGCCCTCTGTCGGAAGCGCTACGATGCAGTCGCTAGTTCTCAGCTTCTCGCAGCGCCAGTACACCAAGGCTGCACGAGCCGGCGTGGAGGCCGCCAACCTGAATCTCAAGGATGCAAAGGAGCAGGTCGCTCTCGACGCCTCCACGGCCTACATTGAGATGGACGCCGTTGACAGCGAACTCGAAGGTGTCCGCGAACAGGAACAGGATGCTGTCCGCCTTGTCGCCATCGAGCAGCAGCGCACTGAAGCCGGGGTAGATCCTCTCAGCGCCCTTCTGCAAGCGAAGTTGACGGCGGCGCAGCTCAAGTTGAGTCGCCTGCACCTTGAAACTCGATCCGCCACCCTTGCCAAGCAACTTGCGACGTTCACCGGTCTGCCCGTCGGCTCCATCGTGCCCGATCACGCCAGCATTCCCGAGATTCCTGCCGTCTCCGCCGGCGAAGCGCCACGGCCCATTCCCGGCATTCAATCCGCGAATGTCCTCGCGCGTTCCAAGCTGCTGGAGGCAAAGGGAGCCGATCTGGCGTGGCGCCGCCCTTCGATCGGATTCGGAGCCGTCTACAACTACGACTCCAATGAGCTGAACAGTTACAGTACCTATTACAACAACTTCACGCCTAACAACGTCAGTTTCGGTCTTCAGATTACCGTTCCCTTCTTCGACTTTGCCGTTCGCGCAAAGGCCAATGTCTCCGCGGCGGAAGCCCTCCGCGCCAAGGTGGAGGCCGAGCAGGCACAGGAACAGAACGACATTCAGATCAGCCAGCTCACTTCAAGTCTTCGCGAGCTCGATGCGCAGGCTGAAGTCGCCAGCCTCAAGCAGCAGATCGCGTCGGAGCAGTTGAAGAGCGTCCTCGCGCAACTCGAGCTGGGCAACGGCGCCACCAACACGCCTGGCGCCCCGCCCCAGCTCTCGCCCACAGCCGAGCAGGAGGCCCGCATCGACGAGCGCAAGAAATATGTGGATGCCACCGAAGCTGGACTTGACCTCAGCAAGGCCCGCCTCAACCTCCTGCGCGCTCTCGGTCACATGCAGGACTGGCTCAACGAGCTCCACGCCAAGTAATTGCAGCCGAGTATCACAGAAACAACCCCTCCACAGCGCACCCGGTGCTGCCGTAACTTCCAAAGCCGCGTTGATTCCGCGCGGCTTACGGACACCATCGCTCCGGCACTCTCGTGCGCTTCACCGATCCCATGTTTCAGGGCAAATCCGTCTAACAAAACAGCCTGGATGGTAGAATGAGGGAGATGCCGATGCCCTTGAAAACTCTCTTCCTCAACCCACCTTCCTTCGAGAAATTCGACGGCGGCGCCAGTTCGCGCTGGCCCGCCACGCGCGAGATCGAGTCCTACTGGTACCCCGTCTGGCTCACCTATCCCGCCGGCTTGCTCGAGGAATCGCGGCTGCTCGACGCCCCGCCTCACCATGTTTCCGCCCAGCAAACGATCGACATCTGCAAAGATTACGAATTCCTGGTGCTCTTCACCTCTACGGTCGGGTGGGCAAGTGACCAGCACCTCGCCGAAGCCATCAAAGCGGCCCACCCGTCGATCCGCATCGCCTTCGTCGGCCCGCCGGTCACCACCGATCCCGAGCGCGCCCTGAACGAGTGCCCCGCCCTCGACTTTATTTGCCGCCGCGAATTCGAGTTTTCGGTCGTCGAGTACGCGCAGGGCAAGCCGCTCAACGAAATCCTCGGCATCAGCTACAAGAAGGACGGCCTGATCGTCCACAATCCCGACCGCCCGCAGAACGAGAACCTCGATGCCATGCCCTGGGCCACCAAGATCTACAAGCGCGATCTCGATGTCACGCGCTACAACGTTCCCTTTCTGCTTCACCCCTACATCGCGCTCTACTCCACGCGGGGCTGCCCTGCCCAGTGCACCTTCTGCCTGTGGCCGCAGACGCTCAGCGGTCATGCCTGGCGCAAGCGCTCCACGGACGATGTGGCCGCCGAGATGAAGTGGGCCAAGGAGAACTTCCCTGAGGTGAAGGAGTTCTTTTTCGACGACGACACCTTCAACATCCAGAAGCAGCGCACCGTGGAGCTCTGCGAAAAGCTGAAGCCCTTGGGCCTCACCTGGAGCTGCACCTCACGCGTCACCACCGATCGCGAGACCCTCAAGGCCATGCGCGAAGCCGGGTGCCGTCTGCTCATCGTCGGCTTCGAATCCGGCGATCCGCAGATCCTCAAGAACATCAAAAAGGGCGCCACTGTAGAACGCGCCCGCCAGTTCGCCAAGGACTGCCACGATCTCGGCCTCACCGTCCACGGCGACTTCATCCTCGGCCTGCCGGGCGAAACCAGGCAGTCCATCCGCAACACCATCAACTTCGCCAAGACCCTGGACTGCGAAACCATTCAGGTTTCCATCGCCCACGCCTACCCCGGCACCGAATTTTACGAGTACGCCGCGCAGAACGGCTTTATCACCAACAACACCATGCAGGACGGCGGCGGCCACCAGATGGCGCACATCGAGTACCCCGGCCTGCCCACCGATTACGTGCTCGAAATGGTCCACCGTTTTTACGACGAGTACTACTTCCGCCCCAAGGCCGCCTTCCGCGTGGTGTGGAAGGCCATTGTGAATCGCGACCTGCCCCGGCTCTATGTCGAGGCCAGATCGTTTCTCAAGTTGCGTGCGCAGCGCAACAAGATGGTCAGGGCTGCGCGCAGCCAAAGGGCTGAGCCGAATGCCCCCGTTGGAGCCGGAGCGTAGCGAGCGTCGTGGATTCGCAGTTCGTTCAAAGAACGAACTGCCACGCTGAGCGAAGTCCGTTTCAGCGGACAAAGTCGAAGGATCTGCGATTGCTTTCGCAGGGCGCCTTGCTCCTTGCCAAGGCTTTGTTTTACAGGTCAGGACGGAAAACTCTCAGGCCCCTGACACCTCAACCGCGGCGGTTTCATCGAACGCAAAGACTCCATGTCCCACCACACTCTCTCGCCGCGCCAATACTTGATCCTAGCCCTCGTTGCCGTTTGTGCTCCTTTGGGCGACAGTTGCCTCTCGCGCGGCATGACCGCGATGCCTTCCATCTCGCTCGCCCACCCCGGCGCCCTCATTGCTGCTGTCTTCACGCCCTGGATCGCCGCCGGCATCGCCCTCCTCATCGCATTCTTCGCGTGCTATCTTACTGCGCTCTCCTGGGCCGACCTTACCTTCGTTCGTCCCGCAACAGCCTTCGGCAACGTCATCATCGCGCTTCTCGCCAAGTTCTGGCTGCACGAGGCCATTTCTCTCGAGCGCTGGGCCGGCATCGTCCTCATCACGCTCGGCGTCGCCTTCGTGGCGCAAGGGCCTTCGCTCACCCAGCATCAGGACCCCGCCGAAGACACGGCCCCATGCGAAGAGCCGGCCGCATCGGAGGTCCAGCCGCGATGACCATCGCGCTCCCTACCGCGCCTCTCGCCACCGCTCCTAACCCCTGGCTCGCAGCCGCCATGATTGCCGCCGTGATTCTCACATCGACCGCCGGCGAAATCCTCACCGCTGCGGCCATGAAATCCATCGGCGATCTTGACCTCATTCGCTCTCACTCTGGCCTGAAAGGCGCCATTCGCGCCGTGCTCACCTGCCCTCTCTTCTTCGCCGGAGTCTTCTTTCTCGCACTGGCTTTTTTCTCGCTGCTCCTCGCCCTGAATCACCTCAAATTGAGCCTCGTCGGTCCAGCCGCCGCCTCGGTCCCCCTCGTCACCAACGCCATCGCCGGCAAAATCTTTCTCAAAGAGAATGTCGATCGGAGTAGATGGGCTGCGGCGGTGCTGGTGTGCGTTGGGGTGTATTTGTTGGCGCACTAAAGGACAGCTTCTAGCCGCTAGCTCCAGAATGCGGCAGATCATGGAACGAGTTAGGTATGCCAGGCGCCCCCGCAGGTAAAAGAATCTAATGGATCAAAGAATCTATAAGTTACAGACATAGACAAGAAATCCTGGGATGGGGGGTTGTGTTCGGAGTCATTTATGGGGTAATTTACTAACCAGTTAGTTAATTATGGCCGGACATCCAACAACGGAAGCGCAAGCCGAGCGTTCAGCCGAGACGCGATCCCGCATTCTCGATGCCGCGCTGAGCGAGTTTGCCGCCAATGGCCTGGCGGGAGCGCGGACGGAGCAGATTGCCGCCGCGGCAGGTGTCAATAAGGCGCTGCTCTACTACTACTTCGAGAGTAAGGAAAAGCTGTACGCCGCGGCGCTTGAAATGGTATCGGCACGGGTCCGTGACCGGTCGATGGCCGTCTTCCTGCGCCATGCCAGTCCCGGCGAGAGGCTCGTTCGAGCCGCTTTGGATCATTTTGACCGGATATTGACGCAACGCGAGTTCCAAAGCCTGATGCAGCAGGAGATGATGCGACTGCACATGGGCGAGGAGGGAGAGCTGCCGATCCTGGTGAAAAGGATCTTCGCGCCCCTGCAAACAATGTTCTTTTCGATGGTACGGGAGGGGATCGCGTCAGGTGAGTTGATTGAGACGGAGTGGATGCAGATGGTGCTCGTGGCGTTGGGCGCGAACGTTTTCTATTTCTTGAGCGCGCCGGTTTGGCGGCTTGTCCTGCCTATGGAGCCGTTCGATCCTGAGGTGCTGAAGGCCAGGAGGGTGGCGCTGGTTGAGTTTCTGGGCCAGGCGATCTTTCACGATCGGCAGCACGGTGCGGAAGTCGCGGCGTGCGTGCTGGCCGACACGCCGATGCCGGAGTGCGCAGATTTCAAAGGTTTGAGGTGAAAGCCAAGTGAGCGCGCGAAATCGAGTTTTTCTGCTATTGGGACTGCTGACAGTGGGATCGCTGATCTGGTATCTGGTGACCACGCAGCGCAGCGGCGATCTGCAATTGGTCGGCACTGTAGATGCGAACGAAGTGGTCGTGAGTTCCAAGATTCCGGGCCGCATTCAGACGCTGACGGTGCAGGAAGGCCAGGATGTGCAGGCAGGCGAGCTGATCGCAACCATTGAAAGCGACGATCTGCAGGCAGCGGCGAAGGCCGCAGAGGCCACGGCGGCGAGCGAGAAGTCGAAGTTGAACGGGACGGTGGAAACGGAACAGCAGAACCGCGGCGAAACGACGAGCGCGACGGTGAGCGCGGAGGCGCAGGTGAAGGCGGCGCAGGCGACGCTGGCGCAGGCCCAGGCAAATTTCGAGCACCAACAAGCCGACACCAGCCGGACGGTGGCGTTGGCGCAGCAGGGGATCATGAGCGAGCAGTCCCGCGACGAAGCTGTGACGAGTTTGCAGGCTGCACAGGCGGCGGTGAACGCGGCGCGCGACAATCTTTCCGCGACGCAAGCCAATCTGCGCCAGGCGCGCGCCCACGAGTTGCTGACGACAGTGTCGGCGCGGACAGTGGACGAGACGCGTGCCGAGGCGGCAAATGCGCGCGCGCTGGCCGAGGAAGCGCGGGTGGAGCAGGGTTACGCGCAGGTGCTGTCGCCGATCGCCGGGAAGGTGGATGTGTGGGCGGCTCGACAAGGTGAAGTTGTGACCGTGGGAGCACCGATCGTAACCATCATGGACCTGACGCAGACGTGGGTGTACGCGCCCTTGCCGGAGACCCAGGCCGACAGCGTGCAACTGGGCGATTCGCTGCGCGTGGCGATGCCCAGCGGCGACACGGTGTATGGAAAGATCATCGCCAAATCGGCGGAGGGCGACTTTGCCACACAGCGCGACGTCAACAGCATGAAGCGCGACATCCGCACCATTCAACTCAAGCTCCTCATTCCCAATCCCGGCGAAAAGTTTGTACCGGGCATGACGGCGTATGTCTACATCCCCAAAGCCAAGTTGGTGAAACAGTGAGCGCGCCGCTGAACCACAGCCTGGCGGCAAACGGCAACGGCGCGCCGCGGCCGACTGCCATCGCCGTGGAGCACATCGTGAAGCGCTACGGAGACTTTGAAGCGGTGAAGGATGTGAACTTCAGCGTGACCGAGGGCGAAATCTTTGGCCTGCTGGGCCCGAACGGCGCCGGCAAGAGCACGCTCATCCGCATGATGACCACGCTGATCCCTGTCACGTCGGGCAAGGCAATCGTCGCCGGGCACAATGTGGCCGACGATCCTGATGACGTGCGTCGCGTCATCGGCGTGATTCCGCAGGCGCTGACCAGCGACCAGGACCTGACAGTCGGGGAGAACTTGAGTATCTACGCCAAGCTTTACAGCGTGCCGCGCGCGCAGCGGGAAAAGAACATCGCCGAGGTCCTGGAAGCCGTGGACCTGACCAAGTGGCGTGAAGCGCAAACCAAGACACTCTCCGGCGGTATGAGGCGGCGGCTGGAGATCGCGCGCGGGCTGGTGCACAATCCACGTATCTTCTTTCTCGACGAGCCCACCACCGGACTCGATCCGGTATCGCGCATCGCGGTGTGGGAGATGTTGAACAAGCTGAAGGGCACGCGAAACCTGACTATGCTGCTCACCACGCACTACATGGAAGAGGCCGACAAGCTGTGTGACCGGATTGCCATTGTGGACCACGGCAAGTTGATGGCTCTGGGAACGCCGGTGGAGCTGAAGAACAGCGTGGCCGGCGCCAATGTCGTCGAGGTGCACTTCGACCGCGAGGATGAAGAGTGGCAGGCTCGGCTGGAGAAACTGGAAGGAGTGACCAGCGTGCAGCCGGAGAGCGGAGGCTTCTATCGAGTAATCACAAAATCGGGATCGAAGACCACCATGCAGATTGTGGAGTTGGCGGCGAGTTTAGGCGAGACGCTTACCTCGCTGAGCGTGCAGAACACCACGCTGGACGATGTGTTTATCCACTACACGGGAAGGCAACTGCGCGATGAGCAGGTGAAACCGGTCAGCTTTCTCATGCCGCCGCGGCCTGGAGATCGCCCATGAACAGGATGTTCGCCATCATCGAGCGCGAGATGCGCAAGTTTTTCCGCTCGCCCACGCTCATGATCATGTCGCTGATGATGCCGATCCTGCAGTTGGTCATCATCGGCAACGCGTTCGGCGGCAAGATTGTCGGCACGCACGTGGCGGTGGTCGACTACGACCACGGGCCGCAGGCAGTCAAGGTGCGAGAGGCGTTCGCCGCCGTCGCCGCCAATATCAAGACCTTCAGCACCATCGAGTACAACAATGAAGTGCAGGCACGCGAAGACGTGCGCACGGGAAAAATCGACGCCGCTGTCATTATTCCCGCGCAATACTCGCGGCGCGTCTACTCGCAAGACGCGCCCAAGCTCGGCCTCGTCGTCGACAACTCCGACCTGTTCACCTCGTCGAGCCTCGAAGCCGAGATGCAGTCTCTGGTGGACGCGATGAATGCACCGCAGATCCAGGACCGGCTGTCGAAGTCGATCGCGCTGGAGATCGTGGAGCTTTACCCTTACGTGAATTATCTAAAGTATCTTCTGCCGATGACTGTGGCGCTGGCCATGTATATCTCAGTGATGATCGGCGGCGGAATGCTTTACATCGACGACAAAGCGCGGGGCGTGCACGAGGGCTACCTGGTCACGCCGATTACGAAACTTGAGCTGGTCTTCGGATTGAACATCGCCGGGTCGATCAAGGCGACGCTGAGCGGAATATCAATCGGGGTCATCGGATCGCTCATCGCCGGCCTGGGCATTGTCTTTCATCCCATGATCATGCTGCAGATGTTCAGCCTCATCATCGCCGGCTCCATTGCCTTCAATGGCATGATGTTTCTGCTGATGGTACGTGTCGACGATCCGCTGGTGCCGCGCGCCATGTTCGGCGTGCTCAATGTGCTCCTGTTATATCCCTCAGGCGCCATGTATCCCACAGTGTCGTTCCCCAAGTGGATGCAGGCGATGACCGTTGTCGATCCCTTCACCTACGCGATTCATGGCTTCAAGGCCGTTCTTCTCAAAGACGGTGGCTGGGTCGCCATCTGGCCCGACCTTCTGTTTCTGGCCACATTCGGCGTCGCGACGCTGCTGATCGCCACACCGCTGTTCAAGCGGACGCTGTAGCGTTTTCTTAAGATTGGTAGCCGGGGCCGCGAGGCGATCCGGAGCCCTTCCACAACTTTTCCCAATTCCACATCGCGGAGGTCACCTTGTCCGGCAGCGGGAATCCGAGCTGATGCGCGAGCATACAAACCTGCCCGCGATGATGGGCTTCGTGAGAAAGCATGTAGCAGAGCATCTCCGGGCCGACCGGCCAGGGCCGGGCCCATCCGTCTCTCAGGAACTTGACGACTCGGCCCCGACTATCGCCGATCGCTTCGTCAAGCATCTCAATGCAGCAGTCTGCGCTGTGAGCTAATGCCGCTTGGGCCTGCCGCGGCGTGCAGCGCGCGCGGCCGAGTTGCGCCGGCGCCTTCAGATGCGGAGCTGTGAGCCTGATCCACTTGCAGCGGGCATTGTGCATGTGCGCGAAGATGGCCGCAATGGTACGGACCTTTCCGGGAGGTTGGGCTGGCGGTGTGGCTTTCCAGGCAGCGGGGTCAAGATGCTCGATAAGAATCTGGTTTACGCGCTCATTGGCGGCAAAGATCTGAATTGCGGCACGGCCTAGCTGGGTGTGAACCTTGCGTTGGCGCGTGGTCATGGCTCCGTACTCCTCGACCTATCGTACTTCCGAGAAGAGATGCTTCTAGGCCCCCGATTTTTCGAGGACCTGCTCGTAGAAGCGAACGTATTGGGGGACGACAAGGTTGGCGCAGAAACGCTTTTGCGCGGTTTTGCGGGCGGCTTCGCGCATGGTGTGGAGGCGCGACGGATCGTTGAGAAGGCTCAAGGCGCCGGCGGCCATCGCGTCGACATCGCCAACCGGGAAGAGCAGGCCGGTGACGCCGTCGTCGATGAGCTCAGGGACGCCGCCTACACGCGTTGCGATGGACGGAACCTTGCAGGCCATGGCTTCGAGGGCGGCGAGGCCGAAGGACTCGAGCTGGCTGGGCATCAGAAATAGATCGGCGAGGGCGAGCAGCTCGCTGACGCGCTCCTGCTTGCCGAGGAAGTGGATGCGGGCATGGATGCCAAGGTCGTGGGCGAGCCACTCGGCTGCGGAGCGATCCGGGCCGTCGCCGACGAGGACGAGCTGGGCGGGGCGCTCGCGCGCGACCAGGGCGAAGATCTTGACCACGTCGGTGACACGCTTGACGGGCCGGAAGTTGGAGAGGTGCATCAGGATGGGTTCGTCGGGCGCGGCGTAGTGGGCGCGGCAGCGGACCCGCGCAGCTTCGTCTGCGATCGGCGTGTAGACATCGCAGTTGACGAAGTTGGTGATGGTCTCGATGGGGCGGGTAACGTCGAAGTCGGCGATGGTTTTATCGCGCAGGTAGTTGGAAATGCTGGTGACGCCGTCGCTCTCCTGGATGGCGTGGCGTGTGATGGGCAGATAGCTGCGGTCGAGGCCCACGAGCGTGATGTCGGTGCCGTGGAGCGTGGTCACGAAGGGCAGGCGTCGGCCGCGCGTGGCGAGCATCTGGCGGGCAAGGAGCGCCGAGACGGAGTGGGGAATCGCGTAGTGCACGTGGAGCAGGTCGAGAGCGTAGTATTCGGCCACTTCAGCCATGCGCGAGGCAAGCGCGAGATCGTACGGGGGGAACTCAAAGAGCGGATAGCTGGAGACGGGAACTTCGTGGTAAAAGATGCCGTCTTCGCGGCCGTTGAGCCGGAAGGGCTGCGAATAGGAGATGAAGTGGACCTCGTGACCGAGGTTGGAGAGTTCGATGCCCAGCTCGGTGGCGACCACGCCCGAGCCGCCGTAGGTGGGATAACAGGTGATCCCGATGCGCATGGACCCTTCTTGCGTTTGAATTTGCCGCTACGTCTTTGACGCGCAGCAGTGAATGGAAGATGCAGAGAGTCAGCGGGTTGGTGAGTCAGCGTATTGGTGGTCGAGCGGGTCGGCAGACAGGCCCGCAAAGGAGATGAGGCGGATGGCGGGGAATTCGCGGAGCGCGGAGAGTGCAGAGCGCTCGGCGTCGCGCGAAGAGCGAAGGCGGGTGCGAACGCGGGCCAGGTCGGCGTCGTTGTAGCCGGGGTGGGTGACGAGTTCCCATGTGCCGGAAGGGAGACTCTGAAGTAAGGAACGAAGGGTGGCAGCATCGAGGAATCCGGTACCGGCTACGGCAATGGTGCCATCTGTCGTATGAAATCCTTCGCCGGCGAGGGCGCGGCGGGAAACGGGCTCTAGCCAGCGCAAAGCGCCGACCTGGGCGAGACGCCGCCAGGGAGCGCCATGCGTGGCGCGGACTGCCCATTCGGGCTCGAAGGGATTGCGAACGGCGCGAATCCCAGCGGCGCGCGCGGCACGAAGGACGGGGCGGAGAACAGCGGGAAAGAGGTGCGTGTGCTTATGGGTGTCGATGTGGGTGAGGTGCACTCCCTTGTTCTGCAGGAATTCGATCTGCGCGCGGGCTTCCGCCTCGATTTCGGCGGAGCGGATGCGGCCGGTGAAGAGGCGTAGCAGGAATGCGGCAAGCGTGGACGGGAAGCGACCGGTTCGCGGATCAACGATGCTGGGTATCCGATGCGGGGGCAGCACGGGTTCGCCGTCGACAAGGACCACGTGGCAGCCAACGTGGAGCGTCGGAGTGGAGAGGGCGCGATCGACGGCTTCCTCAGTGGCGTTGGCACGCGCCATGAGCGAAGTGCTGGTTAGGACGCCGGCGGTGTGGAGTTCGATGATGGCGCGATTGACGCCGGAGGTTAGTCCGAAATCGTCGGCGTTCACAATGAGATGGCCCACGTGGTGAGTTTATCAAGCGGCAGAGGGAGCGGAGTAGGCGCAGTTGACGCGCGCGAGCGCGCCGGCAGGAATGGTGCTGGTATCATGGCAGCAGACCGCAATCTGTTTGCGGTGGCGGGGCGGTTAGCTCAGTTGGTTAGAGCGCCTGCCTTACAAGCAGGAGGTCGCAGGTTCGAGCCCTGCACTGCCCACCAGCCTTCGCCCGCCACGGCGGGCTACGGCTAGGCAGGCCAGTGCGGACAGATCGTGGCGAAGGCTGCCACGGCGGGCTACGGCTAGGCAGGCCAGTGCGGACAGATCGTGGCGAAGGCTGCCACGCCAGAGCCCAGAGGGCGGAGGAGGGCTCTATGTCCTCGAACTACTTTTTGAAAGGCCGTCCCTTCCGAGGTCTTCATGACATACGTGTATATTCTTCGGAGCACCTCTGCTCCCGAGTATTACTATGTCGGAGTCACAGGCGATCTACGTGCTCGTTTGCGGAAGCACAATGCACGCGAGGTATCCCACACTTCGAAGTTCGCACCCTGGACGATTCAGACCTACATCGCCTTCACGGATGAGAAAAGGGCCTTCGCGTTCGAGAAGTAGCTGAAGTCAGCCTCTGGCAGGGCCTTTGCCAAAAAGAGGTTGTGACCGCGCTTCCGAATGTTAACGAGCTCCGGGTGCAGCGCACCTTTACGCACGCGTCCCGCCGTCTCATCGGCGATGATAGGAAAGATGTACAAGGAGCGGCCGGGATTGTGAGTGCAGTGCAGCCGGTTGAGGAAAAGACGGCGATCGTCGTCGGCGGCGGCGTGGCGGGCCTGAGCGCGGCGTGCGCTCTGGCCGAGGCCGGGCTGCGCGTAAAGCTGGTAGAGCGGCGCGGCTACTTGGGCGGGCGGGCGAGCTCGTACCGGCATCCGGGCGTGGATGAGGTGATCGACAACTGCCAGCACGTGCTCTTTGGCTGCTGCACCAATCTGATCGGCTTCTACCGGCGCATCGGCGTGGCGAAGCGGATCCACTGGACGAGCACGATGACGATGATCGAGCCGGGCGGAAGGCGGTCGATACTTGGGCCTTCGCGGCTGGCCCTATTCGGGTTGCCGGCGCCGCTGCACGCGCTTCCTCGGCTGATGGCGGCGAAGGCCTTCACGCGCCGGGACAAGATCGCGCTGGTGCACGCGTTTCGGAAACTGATGCGGCCGGTTGCGGCGGATTCAACCGAGACGCTTGGCAGGTGGCTCAAGCGCAATGGACAGACGCAGGGCGCGATCGAACGATTTTGGCGGCTGGTGATTGCAAGCGCGCTGAATGCCGACGTCGACGCGATCGCGCTGCCGTATGCGGCGAAGGTGATCCGCGAGCTGTTTCTGAATTCGTCTGGGGCGGGCAGCATGGGCATGAGCACCGTGCCGCTGAGCGAGCTGTACTGCGGCGCGGAGCGGTATCTGCATGAGCACGGCGGCGAGGTGGTATTCAACACCGGCGTGGATACCGCGGCGTGGGATGAGGAGACGTCGCAGTGGACGCTCATGACGCGGGCAGGTGCGCTGACGGCGGATTATTTGGTGCTGGCGTTGCCGTTCGAGGCGACGGCCAAGCTGTTGCCGATGATGCCTCCGGCAGACGGCGTTGAAACACTCGCTGGCCAGCTAGAGAGGCATGAGCACGGGCCGATCTGCAGCGTGCATTTGTGGTTCGACCGCGAGATTACGGAGCTGGAGCACGCAGTGCTGCTGGACCGCGAGATTCACTGGATGTACAACAAGAGCCGGCTGCAACCGTGGCGCAAGACGAGTGGCAGCTATCTGGAGTTGGTGGTGAGCGCTTCGCGGAAGTTTGCGGCGCTGAGCCGGGAAGAGGCGGTTGACCTGGCGGTGCGGGACCTCAAGGTATTTTTTCCCGTTGCGGCTGCGGCGAAGCTGGAGAAAGCGGCGCTGGTGAAGGAGGTTCGGGCGACATTCACAGTTCCGCCAGGAATTGATAAGGCCAGGCCTGGGCCTGTGTCGCCGTGGCCGAACTGCGTGCTGGCTGGGGATTGGATTCGGACGGGGTGGCCGTCGACGATGGAGAGCGCGGCGCGGAGCGGACATCTGGCGGCAGAAGCAGTGTGCGCGGCGATGGGTGAGCGGCGGAAATTCCTGAATCCCGACTTGAAGCCGCGCGGTCTCATGCGATTTTTGAAAGCAGCTAATCCCTCCTAGCGTCTAGCTTCATGGGGAGCTGTTTGAGGGCAGATCATAAGGAGACGACCTCTACGGCGGTTCTCCTGCAGCTATGAGCCATTTCTGACAGTATTCAAGGTGGCTTTTTCTTGATGAAAAAGCCACTTGGCGATTGTGCCTTGGTCTACACATGCAGGAGACCCGCTATAGCGTCTCCACATCCTGCCGGTTGATGGCGCACACAAATGCCTCTGCAACAGCTTCAGGGGATTCGCTTATACGATCTCGCTTTCTCGCGCGCCTTCGTTTTGCTGCAATTGGTAACACATGGTTTGCCTCGCGCGAAGAGCCTTGAAGCCGCCCCTGTCCCCTTCTGCCTCGCTCCCCTGCCCCGTCTCAATCGAATACGACTGTCTTATTCCTGTAGCACAAGATCCGCCGGTCAAGGTGCCAGCGCACCGCCCGCGAAAGGACCATGCGCTCCAGATCGCGACCCCGCGCGACGAGGTCCTCGACCTGGTCGCGATGGCTGATCCGCGCCACGTCCTGCTCGATAATCGGCCCGTCGTCCAACGCCTCGGTCACGTAGTGGCTCGTCGCCCCGATCAGCTTGACCCCCCGCGCGTGCGCCGCGTGGTAGGGCTTGGCCCCCGTGAACGCCGGCAAAAAAGAGTGATGCACATTGATGATCGCGGCAGGATAGCGCGACACAAACGCCGGCGATAGAATCTGCATGTATCGCGCCAGCACTACCAGTTCCACATCGTGCCGCGCCAGCAATGCAAGCTGCCGTGCTTCGGCCTTTTTCCGCGTTTTCGCCGTCACCGGAACTAATTCGAACGGCACTTCATAGAACGCCGCAAGATTCTCTACCTCGCGGTGGTTCGACACAATCAGTGGAATCTCGCACACCAGCTCGCCGGTGCGCCAGCGGTGCAGCAAATCCGCCATGCAGTGCAGAACTTGCGAGCAAAAGAGCGCAACTCGGGGCCGGCGCGCGCTCGACGTCAGCTTCCAGGTCATGCTCAGCTCGCCAGCCATGGGCGCGAAGGCTGTCTTGAAGCCCGCCAGATCGAACCCGTCGAGATCCCACTCCACGCGCATGAAGAACAGGCCCAGCTCGTGGTCAACGTGCTGGTCCGCGTGCAGAATATTGGCGCCGCGCTCGTAGAGCAGCCCCGAAACGCGCGCCACCAGCCCCTTGCGGTCGGGGCAATCGATCAACAAAACAGCCGAGTCTTTCATCTTGAGTTCAGATTACGCCACCGCGCGCCCGCGGACCGTTGAAGGCTTTGGCAGCCTGCCACGGCGTCTTCGCCCACAGCCGCATCCCTCAGTCGTAGTACTCCAGCCCAAGATGGGTGATCAGATCCGCGCCCATGATGTGGCGCAGTGTATTTTTCAGCTTCATCGACTGGATGAACAGATCGTGCTCCGGATAAAGCCCCGGCGGCGTTTGCGGCGATTTCAAATAGAAGCTCAGCCACTCCTGAATGCCAATCGACCTGAGCTCCGGCGTGCGCCTGGCCAGATCCAGCAGCAGCACCAGGTCGAGCGCAATCGGCGCCGCCAGAATCGAGTCGCGGCACAGGAAGTTGATTTTGAGCTGCATGGGATATCCCAGCCATCCGAAGATGTCGATGTTGTCCCACGCTTCTTTTTCGTCGCCGCGCGGCGGATAGTAATTAATCCGAATCTTGTGGTAGATGTCCTTGTACAAATCCGGATAAATCTCCGGCTGAAAGATGTACTCGAGCGAGCCCAGCTTCGACTCTTCCTTGGTCTTGAAGGACTGGGGCTCGTCCAAGACTTCCCCATCGCGATTCCCCAGGATGTTGGTCGAGAACCACCCATGCACGCCCAGCATCCGCGCCTTGAAGGCCGGCGCCAGCACCGTCTTCATAAACGTCTGCCCGGTCTTAAAGTCCTTCCCGCAGATCGGCGCCGCGTTCCTCTTCGAGAGCTCAACCATCGCCGGAATGTCCACCGTCAGGTTCGGCGCGCCGTTGGCGAAAGGCACGCCCTCCTTCAGCGCCGCGTAGGCATATATCTGCGAGGGCGCAATGCCCGGGTCGTTCTTCTCCAATCCCTTCTCGAAGGCCGCAATCGACTGATGCACGGCCGCGGGCTGCATGAAGATCTCCGTCGACCCGCACCAGATCATCACCACGCGGTCCACGGTCTTCCTGAAGGCGCGAATATCCGCCCTCACCTGCTCGGCCAGATCCCGCTTGTTCTTGCCCTTCTTCACGTGCGTGCCGTGCAGCCGCTTCACATAGTAGCGATTGAATACCGCCGGCATCGGCTCGATGGTCTCGAGATACGGCTTCAGTTGCTTGAGCGTCTCGCTCTTCAGCACTTGCGCATGCGCTGCCGCCTCGTACACGTTGTCTTCGAAGATGTCCCACCCCGTGAACACGATGTCGTTCAAATCCGCGAGTGGAACAAAATCCTTGATCAATGGAGAGTTGTTATCCGTGCGCTTTCCCAGCCGGATCGTGCCCATCTGCGTAAGCGACCCAATCGGCTTGGCCAATCCCCGGCGAACTGCTTCCACGCCGGCAATCATTGTGGTGGCTACAGCGCCCAGGCCAACCACCATCACGCCTAATTTGCCCTTGGCAGGCTCAACCTTCGTCCCAGCGGTCTTGGGGCCGCCTTTCCGCTTCGTTGCCATTGCTTCTCCTACCCTTCCTTTGCTCATGATTTCGAACTGCTAAGAATACATCTCCGCTCCTGCAACGCGCTTGCCGGCTTACTGCCTTGCACACTCACCCACTCGCTGTCTTCCGGACTCCGCTAGCCCCGCTCACGCCGCACTTGCCCCTCTTCGCCGGTTCAGGTGAACCCACAGGAACCAGAGGATCAGCGCCAATACTGCCAGTTCCACCGTCAGATGAAAGCGATGAAACACCGCTTGAAACCGTGGATCGGTATGCCACCGCTCGCCCAGCTCCCGGCCTACCAACGCGAGCACAAAACACCACGGCCACGATCCCACAAACGTATAAATGTGAAATCGCACCTGCCCCATCTTCGCGATCCCTGCCGGGAACGCGATAAACGTGCGCACAATCGGCAGCAGACGCGCGACCAAAACAGTAATGGAGCCGTATTTCTCAAAGAACCTCGTCACCCAATCCAGATCGCTGTGGCTCACGAGGACCCATTTGCCGTAGCGCTCCACCAGCGGCCGTCCGCCCCTGGCCCCGACCCAATACGCCACCGCTGAACCCAGATTGCAACCCACAGCCCCCGCCGTCGCGGCCCAGAACAGATTGAAACGCCCCAGGTACGCCACGTACCCCGCAAACGGCATGATGAGCTCGGATGGCAGTGGAATGCACGCCGACTCGATGCCCATCAGTACGACGATGCCGGCGTAGCCCCCGGCGCCGATCACACGGGTCACAAACTCCACCAGCAGGGCCAAAATCTTTTCATTCATGAGCGTTCTTAGTATATAAGCCTGCCCGCGCTTCAGGGCCTTGGCATCGCCGCTCTTGCTCGAAAAGGTACATGCACACGCCTGCAAATCTCATTTGTTAGGATGGGTGTGGTCGCAACCACGATCGAAGGAGGTTCCGTTGTCCGATCTTCCCCCCGTTCCGCTCACTCTTGAAGGCTCCAGCGTGCTCCACCAGTTCTTCCGCTTCGACTGGAAGGCCTGGCGGTCTTTGGTAGACGGCGAACGAAAAAAGATCGTCACCGATGCCATCGCTGCCCTCGAATCCCTTAAGCGCGTAAGCGCCGATGCCCCCATCCGCACTGCGCTCTACTCGCAGCTCGGCCACAAGGGCGACCTGATGTTGATTCACTTCCGCGATTCTCTCGAAGCGCTCAACCAGGTCGAGCTCTCGCTCGCGCAGACTCCGCTCTACGACTATCTCGATCTTCGCCATTCTTATGTCTCGGTCGTCGAGCTGGGCCTCTACGAGTCCACTCGCAAAACCTACGAAGCCGCGTCGGCCAAGGGATTTGAGGAGCACTCGCCGGAGTGGAACGCCGAGATCGCGGCTTCGCTCGAACGCGGCGCCGAAGCCATGAAACCGCGGCTGTTTCCTGCCATTCCTGACGCGAAGTATCTCTGCTTTTATCCCATGGACCGCAAGCGCGGCGAGCAGGTGAACTGGTACACGGTGCCCTTCGCCGAGCGCCAGAGGATGATGCACGAGCACGGGCTGATCGGACGGCGATACGCGGAGCAGGTGAAGCAGATCATTTCTGGTTCCATCGGGATGGACGATTGGGAGTGGGGCGTCGATCTCTTCGCCGACGATCCGGTGGTCTTCAAGAAGCTCATCTACGAGATGCGCTTCGACGAAGTGAGCGCGGTGTATGCGCTGTTCGGGCAGTTTTTCATCGGGCTGCGGCTGCCGGTGGAGAAGCTGGGCGGGTGGCTGGAGGGGGAGCTGTAAGGCGCGAGGTTTCTCCCTCCATTGCGAAGGGTTTACACTCGCAATCATGCCGGCGAAGGCGCCAGTGAAGAAAGCACCACTGAGGAAGTCCGCGAAGAACATCCTCCGCAGCACGCTTGCGGCGGAGCGCGTCGCTGCGATCCTCAGGGCACTCGACGAAGCCTATCCCGACGCGGTGTGCGCGCTCGATCACCGCTCGCCGTGGGAGCTGCTTGTCGCGACGATCCTCTCTGCGCAGTGCACGGACGTGCGCGTGAACCTGGTCACGCCGGAGCTGTTCCGGCGCTTCCCTACTCCGCAGGCGATGGCTAAGGCGAGTTTGCCGGAGCTTGAAGAGCTGATCAGGACCACGGGCTTCTTCCGCAACAAGGCCAAGTCGATTCAGGGCGCGGCAAGAAAGATCGTCGCCGACTTCAACGGGCAGGTGCCGCAGACGCTGGCCGAGCTCATCACCATTCCCGGAGCGGCGCGCAAGACGGCGAACGTGGTGCTTGGGGTCTGCTTTGGCAAGGCTGAAGGCGTGGTGGTGGACACGCACGTGTTCCGCATCGCGCGGCGGCTGGAACTGGCGAAGGGCGACACGCCGGAGAAGGTCGAGCAGGAGCTGATGCAGGTTCTACCGCGCGAGCGGTGGGTCCGCTTCTCACACCAGATTATTCATCACGGGCGCAAGGTGTGCATGGCGCGGAATCCCAAATGCGGCGAATGCAACCTGGAGACGTTGTGCCGGTCGAAGGACAAAAACTGGCGGAGCTAGCGGGGTTAGCGGAGTTGGCGGAGTTAGCGGAGTTAGGGTGCGCAAAGGCCCAGTGCAGTGGGCATTATGGAGGCGAGAAGGTCGGTTTTGGTGCACAAAATCGAATAAATTTGACCACGATTTTGAGATCGATTTGCTGATTCTACACGAGTTAAGTTGGACTTTTGGCCCCTGCGGCACCTAAAAAATTTCTTTATTTATTTTTCCCTCCTTTCCTGGTTTTCGCCAGCGCGTTGAAGAGTGGCCGAACGATCTGCGGGTGATTGTCCTGGATCGATCATGGTTCAAGTATGAGCACAACCGGGAAATAATCGGCAAAGTTGAAAAGAAAAAGTGAATGAGTGAAGCAGCAAATGAAACCAGTGATTTATGCGCGATTTTGAATGTGATTTATGAAGGGTGAGGGCTTGACATTAGGGCGAGGGAGCAAGTGAGATGCAGGGACGGTCAGCGAGCGGCGAGAGCTCGGGCCACGGCCTGGATGAGGCCGGGAACGTCTGAAGGGCTTGCTTCCGCGGCCGGATCCCAGCCGAGGGCGCGCAGGGTTTGGCTGGTGATGGGGCCAATCGAAATTGCTGCGACTCCCGGAAACGGAAACGCGACGCCAGCCTGCCGCGCGGCCTCGGCCAGATGCGTCACGCTGGAGGAGCTGGTGAAGGCCGCCGCGTGAATTCCCTTTTGAAGGGCTTCGCGCAGCAAAACAGGCGCGGTTTCGGGCATGACGTTGCGGTAGGCGTCCACGACGTCGACGGTGGCGCCGGCGCCGCGGAGGGCATCGGGAATCACATCGCGCGCAATCTCTGCCCGCGCCAGCAGGATTTTTTTTCCTGCCGCTTGACCCGCAAGGCACTCGACCAAAGATTCCGCGACGTACGTTTCGGGAATGAGCGCGACGGCAAAGCCTGCGGAGCGGGCGGCGGCAGCGGTAGCATCGCCGACTGCAGCGACCTTGAGGCTGGCGGGAGCGGCGAGAGGAGAGCCGAGGGACTTGGCGCGATCGGCGAGCGCACGCACCGTATTCGCGCTGGTGAGGATAAGCCAGTGGTAGGAATCGAATAAGCGTAGCGCCCGGTCGAGCGGCGCGAAATCCGCAGGAGGGCGAATCTCCAGCACCGGAACCTCGACCGGCTCGGCGCCGAGGGCGCGAAGCCCCTCGCTCAGCTTGCCCGACTGATGCGCGGCGCGCGTCACCAGGACGCGCCTTCCGCCGAGCGGCTGCGGCGTCATCAGGCCGCTCCACCGGCAGACTCGCCGCCGCCCGCCAGCAGCGGGCCCGCTCCTTCCGCCAACAGCATTTCGGCCGTTTCGCGCCCCAGCGAAACCGGATCGGCATTCTCGCGCGGCGCATGAAGATGCACTCGCACCACCTTGCCCGTCTTCGGCGAAGCCACCACGCCAAAGATCTCCCACCACGCATTGTCCGATTCGTTCTCCGCGATCGAGGGCCGGCAATGAATTCCGATCGGCACCTGGCAGCCGCCGCCCAAAGCAGCCAAAGCGGCTCGCTCCGCCGTTACGGCAAATCGTGTATCCGCGTGATCGAGAAACGCCACAGCCTCCCTCGTCGCCGCATCGTCCTGGCGCGTCTCAATGCCCAGCGCACCCTGCCCGGCAGCCGGGCAAAAACTCTTGGGATCGAGCCGCTCGCGCACCCAATCGGTTTTTCCCAGCCGGTCAAGCCCCGCGCCGGCGAGCAGAATCGCCTCCACCTGCCCTTCGGTCAGCTTGCGCAAGCGCGTATCCACGTTGCCGCGAAATTCTTGCGGCTTCAGGTCCGGCCGCAGCGCCTTCAACTGCGCGCGCCGCCGCTGGCTGCTGGTTCCCACGCGCGACCTTTTCGGCAGCTCCGCCAGGCTTGCGTACTTCACCGATACCAATACGTCGCGCGGATCGACGCGCACGGGCGTGGCGGCGAGCGCGAAGGGCGCGGGCAGCTCGGTGGGCAAATCCTTGAGCGAATGCACGGCAAGATCGATGCGGCTGTCGGCGAGGGCTTCCTCGATTTCTTTGGTGAACATGCCCTTGGAGCCGACTTGAGCGAAGGTGACCTCTTGCAAGCGGTCGCCGGTGGTTTTGACGATCTCGATCTCGACCTCGTGGCCCTGAATACGCAGCAGTTCTGCAATGTGATTGGCCTGCCAGAGAGCGAGTTGGGAACCGCGACTGCCGATACGCAGCTTCATCGCCGCGCCCCCGCACCGCCCTCAAAGACCCTCACGTTGATGACGCGCTTGCCTTCGCCGGGATCGGCGGAGCGATCACCGCTGTCGCTGACCTCCGCCTTCGCCACAGCACTGTCCGGCGCCGTTTCTCCCGGCCCGACAGGCGACACCGACCACTCCTCGCACAGGGCTTCGAGACGCGCCGTATCGCCCTCGCGCGCCGCCTGCTTCAGCGCCTGCATGGGCGGATGCAGAAACTTGTTCACCAATCCGCGTGTCAGCGCCTCGACCGCCGCCAACTGCTCGGCCGTGAGCGACCCCAGCCGGCTATGAACCCGCTGCACCTCCGCCGCGCGAATCTCTTCGGCCCTGCGCTGCAGCGCCACAATCGCCGGCGCCGCAGTCACCGTCTGCTGCCGTTGGTGGAACCGCTCCACCTCGGCGGCAATCAGCGTCTCCGCGTCGATGGCCTGGCGGCTGCGCTCCTCCATGTGCGCCGCGGCTACCTGCTGCAGGTCGTCGATGTCGTAGACGAAGATGCCGTCCAGCTTGTTCATCTCCGGGTCCACGTCGCGCGGCACGGCAATATCGATGAAGAACATGGGCCGGTTGCGCCGCCGGTGCAGGAACGCGTGCCCATGCTCCGGCCGGAAGATGGGATGCGGCGCGCCGGTCGAGCTGATCACGATATCCGCGCGGCTGGCTGCCTCGTAAAGCTGCTCAAAGTCGATGACTTGCGGCACGACCGCGCCAGGGAACTCTTCGACCATGCGGCGCGCGCGTTCGGCCGTGCGGTTACTCACCAGGATCGCCCCAGCCCCTTGTTGCACAAGATGCCGCGCAGCCAACTCGCTCATTTTGCCCGCGCCCACCAGGAAGACCGTCCGCCCCTCGAGCGACCCGAAGATCTTTCGCGCCAGATCGACAGCCACCGAGGCGATGGACACTGCATTCGACCCGATCCCGGTCTCGCTCCGCGCCTTCTTGGCCGCAGCAAACGCGCTCTGCAGCAGATGCTCCAGTTGGCCCGAGACTGTGCCGGCGGCGCGCGCCACGGCGAATGCCTCCTTCACCTGGCCAAGAATCTGCGGCTCGCCCACGACCATCGAGTCCAGGCTCGCAGCCATGCGGAACAGGTGGTTCACGGCTTCTTTGCCGCGGTACTCGTACAGATGGGCCGCAAGAACCGAGGCGTCAATTGCAAAATACTTCGAGAGAAACTCCGCCACCGGCGCATCTTCGTCCTCGACGGCCGCCAGCAGCTCGACACGGTTACAGGTGGAGACAATCATGCACTCGGCCACGCCCGGCGTGGCGGCCAGAGCACGGGTGGCCTCCGGCAGCTCGTCGCGGCCGATGGCGATCTTCTCCCGTAGCGCGATGGGCGCCGTTTTGTGGTTCACGCCAATGAGTTTGAGCGTCATTGGGGACCGAACCTGTGCACCTGGCTGAAGAAGTTGACTGCCCATACGGCCATCATCACGACGAGCGCCGCGCCGGAGACGTAAGCGGCCCTGCGACCGCGCAGACCCACGCCGAGGCGAAGCGAAAGGAGCGTGACATAGACGACCCACATGGCGAAGGAGGCGAGGATGTTGGGATCGAGAAAATAGGAGGCGCCAAGCGAGGTTTGCTGCACCAGAACCGAACCGATGAGCAAGCCAATCGTCATGCAAGGAAATCCGAATTCGAGGGTGGCGAGAGCCAGACGTTCGAGCGTGTCGAGGGGCGGCAGCCAATCGAGGGGTGCCCAACGCGACGATTGCCCGGGCTTTGGTTTGGCCTTGATGCGGCGTTCCTGCACCAGGTACAGGACAGAGGCAAGCAGGCTGAAGCACAGCGCCGCGTAGGCCAGCAGCAGAGCGATGATGTGCGCCACCAGCCAGCTCATCCACACGCGCTGCGATGGGAATTGATAGCGATTCGGTCCCAGCGCGGGGACAAAGACGAGGAAAAATGTGGCCGGCAGGGCAAAGATGCCCAGAGAGATGGCGTCGTAGAGCCACCAGACCAGGAAGAAGAGGCCGGCAACGACAAATCCCAGCAGGGACTCGATCTCGCGCACGCCGACGGGCATCCAGCGGTGGGCCTGGACCAGCATCTCGACCACGGAGACGAAATGAAAGAAGAAGGCCAGTCCGCCGAGGTGGACGCAGGTCTTACGCCACGGGATCGAGTTGTATAAGACAGCCGGGAAGACGGTGACACATCCGCCGGCATAGAGAATGGCCGCAACTCGTAGCCAAAAAAGATACATGGCAGTTTTTACCTTAAGGCGTAACCAATCAGTATACTGTGATGCATATCACCAATCGAGGCCTTGTTGGCGGCGGCCTGCCGGGCGCGTGACGCCAGCCGTTCCGGTCGAAGGACGGAGTTCCTTGTGCAAACGCTGTTCTCCAGGAAAACCAGCTTAAAGAGGAGCTTTCGATACCTGCTAACCGGGAAGTTGAACCGGCGCGGTAATCTTGTATTCAATTGTGATCCGAGAGGAAACGCACGCAAAAGCGAATTCGGAGGCTGCGGCTTCGGAGTCTCTTCCCCTGGAGACGGCTGAGCGGGAATTTGCGCTCAGTTCCCTTCCCGCTAGCCGACGGCCCATGGAGAAAGAGCGCGACGAAAAAGGCGCGACGGATGTGACGCCGTTCATCCACCCCACAGACCCCGGCTCTTCGAGCCACCCGTCTGTGGGGACCCCGTTTATCCACCCCACGGACAAAAGCCCGTCCGTGGGGACCCCGTTTATGCGCCAATGGTCAACGGCGAAACGGCAGAATCCCGACGCATTGCTGTTCTTTCGGATGGGCGACTTCTACGAGCTCTTTTATGACGACGCAACCGTGGCCAGCCGCGAACTGCAACTCACGCTGACAGCACGCGACAAAGAGCGCAACATTCCCATGTGCGGCGTTCCCTATCACGCCGTGGAGCAGTACATCACGCGGTTGCTGCGCAAGGGCTACCGGATCTCCCTCTGCGACCAGATGGAGGATCCCAAGCTCACAAAAAAGCTGGTGAAGCGCGAAGTGACGCGGGTTTTGACGCCCGGAACGGCGCTCGACGCAGCGCTGGGGCAGGAACAAAACAATTTCCTGGCGGCGCTGTATGAGGTCGATTTTGATGTTGGCAATGGGGCGCGTGCAGAGGCGATCGATGCTTCCCACCCTAGCCGCAAAGACAAAGGCGCGGCTAGGATGGGGCACCCCCATGCCGTCTGCGCGCTGGCGTTGCTCGATGTTTCCACCGGCGAGTTTCGCACCGCGGAGTATTGCGGGGAGAGTGCGCGGGCGCAGGCGATTGACGAGCTGCTGCTCGCGGCGCCGAGCGAGGTGCTTGTGGCCGCCAGCGCGGAGGTCCCGGCGCAATTGGAGCGCGTTCCGGCGCGGACGCGCGTCGAGGACTGGGTGTGGACGCGGGAGTTTGCGGTGCCTCTCGTCGAGCGGCAACTGAACGTGCGGTCGCTCGAGGGATTTGGCCTGAGCGGGCACGATGCGGCGGCGATCGCCGCAGGCGCAGTGCTGCATTATGTACGCACCACGCAGAAGAACGAGGCGCTGCACATAGACAGCCTCAAGTTTCAGGAGCACTCGACGGCGCTGGAGCTGGACCAGGTGACGGTGCGGAATCTGGAGCTGGTCGAGCCGCTCTTCAGCGGCCAGGACGACCGCACCACGCTCTTCCGCACACTCGATGCGTGCCTGACGCCGATGGGCAAGCGGCTGCTGCGTGCGACGATTCTGCGTCCGCTCAACAACGCCACGGAGATCGAGTCGCGGTATGAAGCCGTCGCCGAGGCGCATCGCGATCTGCTCCAGCGCGAGGAGGTGCGCAGGGCCTTTGGCGGAATTCTCGACCTGGAGCGTTTGCTGGCGCGGATTTCGCTCGATTCGGCCGGTCCGCGCGACGTGCGCGCGTTGGCGGCAAGCCTGGCGCGGCTACCAGGGTTGAAAACGGCGCTGGGGGCGATGACGGCGCCGCTGTGGCGAGCGATCTCGACACAGCTCGACACGCTCGATGACGTGACGGCGCGAATTGTGAAAACGCTGGTGGCCGAGCCGCCGCTGACTTTGGTTGACGGTGGAGCGATTGCGGCAGGCGTGGACGCGGAATTGGACGAGTTGCGCTCCGTTTCGAGCTCGGGACGGCAGGCGATCGCGGCCATCGAGGATCGCGAGCGGCAGCGCACGGGAATCGGCTCGCTCAAGGTGCGCTACAACTCCGTCTTCGGCTATTACATCGAGATTACGAAGGCCAACCTGGCGCTGGCGCCTGCGGACTACGAGCGCAAGCAGACGCTGGTGAATGCGGAGCGTTTCACTACTCCGGAGCTGAAGGAGTACGAGCGCAAGATTCTCACCGCGCACGACCGGTCGATCGAGATCGAGAAGCGGATCTTCGCTGAGCTGCGAAAGAGCGTGCTCGAAAGCGCGGGGCGGATTCGACGCAGCTCCGCGGCGGTGGCCGAGGCCGATCTGCTGGCTTGCTTTGCGCATTTGGCTGCGGCGCGCCGCTATAAGCGCCCAGAGTTAGCCGAGGAGCCGGTGCTCGAAGCCGTGGCGGCTCGCCATCCGGTCATCGAGCAGTGGATGGAGGAGACACGCGAGGGGCGCTTTATTGCCAACGATGTGTATTTGAACGCCGGCCACGAAGACTCGAATTCTGCCGGGCCGAGCCTGCTCCTGGTGACCGGCCCCAACATGGGAGGCAAGAGCACCTATCTACGGCAGGCCGCGATGCTGGTCATCATGGCGCAGATGGGAAGCTTCGTTCCGGCGGAGAGTTTGCGGCTGGGATTGGTGGATCGCGTTTACACGCGCATCGGCGCCAGCGACAACGTGGCTCGGGGCCGCTCTACCTTTATGGTCGAAATGACCGAGACGGCGACGATCCTGAATACCGCGACGCGCCGCTCGCTGATTCTGCTCGACGAGATGGGGCGAGGAACGGCAACCTTTGACGGGCTCTCGCTGGCATGGGCGACGGTCGAATTTCTGCACGCGGAGGTGGGCGCGCGCACGCTCTTCGCCACGCACTACCACGAGTTGACCATGCTGGCCGAGAAACTGCCCCGCGTACGCAACTTACGCGTGGGCGTAAAGGAAACTGCCGGCGGCATCGTATTCCTGCACAACATTGAACCCGGCGCAGCGAGCAAGAGCTACGGGATTGAGGTCGCGCGGCTGGCTGGATTGCCGACGGCGGTCATCGAGCGAGCTAAGCACGTATTACGCCAGCACGAAAAACAGGAGCGCCAGAGTGTGCAAGTGGAGACGGAGGCCGAACCGATGCAGTTGACCATCTTCACGCCGCTCTCGCAAAAGATTGTGGACCGGGTTGCGTCCACCGACGTGAATTCGCTGACGCCTTTACAGGCCCTCAATCTCATCGAGGAGCTGCAGAGCGAGTTGAAGGAAAACAAGGACTAGAAAATGCAAAAGTTAGAGGGGGTTGCGCGCAAATGAGGCAAAGCATTCGCCAAGCCGCGGGAAGCTTGCTGGCCGTCGGGGTGGGTGGAACAGAATTGACCGCGCTGGAGCGCGCCTGGCTTAAGCTGGTGCGGCCTGCGGGAATTATCTTGTTCCGCCGGAACATCAACGACGCGCAGCAGACGCAGGCCCTCCTCGCTGAAGCGACGCAGTTCTGCGCGCCGCATTCCGCGCGCTTCGTTGACGTGGAGGGCGGCACGGTCGATCGGCTGCGCGACGCGCTCGCTCCCAACCCCTCAGTGAAGGCAGTAGCACAGGCGATCGGGTTCAATGGGAGCCAAGGCTCGTGTGATCCCACCCTGACGGCAAAAACAAAAACGCCGCCAGGATGGGGCACCCGAAACGCGCTGGCGCGCGAGCATGGGGAACTGGTGGCGCAGGCGGTCAAAGCCTTCGGCTTCAACTCCACGTTGGCTCCGGTGCTGGACCTTGGGCTGCCGGAATCGCAGCAGGTGATGGGGACGCGCTGCGCCGGGCCAACGGCAGCAGAAGTCGTCGCGTACGCGCACGATTTTCTGGCAGGGCTGGCGGCGCAGGGCGTGGCCGGCTGTGGAAAGCATTTCCCGGGCCTGGGCGGCGGCACGCTCGACTCGCATCTGGAGACGCCGAAGATTCGCCGCACATGGCAGCAACTGTTGCAGGACGATCTGGAACCATACCGGGCGCTGCGTGACCAGTTGCCTATGGTGATGGTGAACCACGCGGCGTATCCCTCGGCGCCGGACGAGAAGCGTCCCGCCAGCGTCTCGGGATTCTGGATCGGCGCAGTGCTGCGGAAGCGCATCGGCTACCGCGGAATCATTCTCTCCGACGACCTCGAGATGGGCGGAGTCACCAAGTTTATGCCCATTGAGGAGGCTGCGGTTGCGAGCGTGCGCGTGGGCTCCGAACTGCTCTTGATTTGCCACCATCCGGAGCCGATTCTAAGCGTGTATGAGGCGCTCATCGCAGCTGCCGAAAGATCGCCGGCGTTTTGCAAGCTGCTGCACGCGCGGGCGCGCGAAGCAGAGCGCAAGCGGGCGAAGGTGTTTCGAGCGGGTATGCCGCCGGCACTTAGCGCTCGGCAGTTCGAAGCGCTGCGAGCGCAGATTCTGCGGTTTGGCGAAACCGTGGCGCAAACCGCGCCCAAAGAGGAGCCGACTGCCCAATGAGCGCACGTGCAATGACCGTGGCAGGAGTGATGAGTGGCACGTCGGCCGACGGGATCGACGTGGCGGTGGTACGGATATTGCCACCCCACCCTAACCGCAGAAACAAAGGCGCGGTTAGGATGGGGCACCCGATTCCAGGGGCGGACGGTATGCTGCCGAAGCTGAAGCTGCTGGCGCATGAGGGATTCGCCTTCCCCGCCGCGCTGCGGAAAGCTGTGCTGGCCGCGATGAACGCGAGGTCAACTTCCACGGCAGAGCTGGCGAGGCTCAATTGGCGCCTCGGCCTCGCGTATGCTGAAGCCGTAAAGGAGACGGCGCGCAGGCACAACTTGCAGCTCGATCTCATCGGCTGCCACGGGCAAACGCTCTACCACCAGCCGCGCGCGGAAGTTTACGCGGGCAGAAAGTTTGCCTGCACGTGGCAGGCGGGTGAGGCGCAAGCGATCGCTTCCGCGCTCGGCGTTCCCGTGGTCTCGAATTTTCGCCCGGCGGATCTGCTCGCTGGCGGGCAGGGCGCGCCGCTCGTTTCCCTGCTCGACTATGTACTTTTTGCTGATGACAAACGCGACCGGGTTCTGCAAAACATCGGGGGCATTGCGAATCTGACTGCCATTCCTGCCGGAGCCGCAGCCGATGCGGTGATCGCCTTCGATACCGGGCCCGGAAACATGATTATTGACTGGCTCGCGCAGAAGCTGTTCGGCAAGCCGTTCGATCGCAATGGCGCCTTGGCGGCGAGGGGTTCTGTGCTTGCACCCGTCCTTACGCAGGCGCTGCGCCATCCCTATTTCCGGATTACGCCGCCGCGCACCGCAGGACGCGAGCAGTTCGGGCGGGAGTATGCAGGGAAATTTCTCGATGCGTGCCGGAGGCAGAGTAAAAAACCCGAAGATGCGCTAGCCACCGCGACAGCGCTTACTGCGGAGACGATTACGCGGAGCTACGCGCGTTTTGTGCTTCCTAAGATGACGGGACACGCGGCCGACTTCATTCTGTCGGGCGGCGGCGCGCGAAACAAAACTCTCACCGCCATGCTGGCCGCGCAGCTCGAGCCGCTTGGAGCTACCTTGCGCCAGAGCGATGCATTCGGCATACCCGCCGAGGCCAAAGAAGCCGCGGCGTTCGCGCTGCTCGCATGGCGCACATGGCATCGGCTGCCGGGAAATGTGCCCGCCGCGACGGGAGCGAGGCGCGCTGTGGTGCTGGGGCAAGTCAGCTATGCGTGAAGTTTGCCATCGCAAATGGTTGGGGTCTGTGCTATCCCTCATAAATCCAGTTGTCATCCTGAGCGACGTTTGGCCGGCTTTTGGGCCAAACGGAGTCGAAGGATCTGCGGTTGTTCTTCGCTCATTTTGTCGCGAAATTCGGGGACACCACACTAGCCGGAGATACAAGAACCCGGCTAGGATGGGGCACCGCCGTTTTTGCTGGCAATGGCAGCGCTCGTATTGCTTGCGGGATGCCATTCGGCGCCGCGCGACCGGGAACCGTCGTGTTTCTGATTCAGAGCTCGCCGGCGAGCCGACTACGACGCGGCGCAGCAGATTCTGGCTTGCGATTTGCCCGCCTTCAATCTCTGGTATCTGGACACGCTGGTGGCGCACAACCGGCGGCTGACCAATGTAGTGCCTTCGCCTTCAGGCAGTTATACCTTTTTGGAAACGGCGGACCTCAAGCAGGACTGATTCGGTACCGGCCGGATGCAACATCTGCGCGCGTCCGAACCTTTTTCCACGCGCCCCTCTGCTACCATAAAGATGATTGAGTCCCTGCGGCCGGACGTTTTTGCGTGAACACACAGGCGGCCGAACCAACTCAAAAGGAGAATTTTTATGCCTCTCGTTTCAATGCGGCAGCTCCTCGATGAAGCTGCCAAGGGCGGATACGGCGTGGGCGCATTCAACGTCAACGACATGGAACAGATTCAGGCCATCATGATGGCGGCCAAGCAGACCAAGTCGCCGGTGATCGTGCAGGCGAGCCGCGGCGCGCGGGCATTTGCCGAGGACCTTTACTTATTCAAGTTGATTCAGGCGGCGGCGGAGCTGAATCCCGACATTCCCATCGCCATGCACCAGGATCACGGCAACAGCTTTGAGACCTGCAAGAGCGCCATCGCTCTGGGCTACACCAGCGTGATGATGGACGGCTCGCTTCTGGAGGACGGCAAGACGCCGTCGACGTTCGAGCAAAATGTGGACGTGACACGGCGCGTGGTGGATTACGCGCACGAGCGCGGGGTGACGGTGGAGGGCGAGATCGGCGTGCTGGGCGGAATCGAAGATGGACACGGCGCGGGCGGCACGGGCCTCGAGCATGTCACCGATCCCGATCAGGCGGTGGAGTTTGCCGAGCGCACCGGCGTGGATGCGCTGGCCATCGCTATCGGCACCAGCCACGGCGCATACAAGTTCTCAAAGAAGCCAGACGGCAGCGTGCTCAAAATGGACATCCTCATCGCGATTCACAAGCGGCTGCCCCATACGCACCTTGTGATGCACGGCAGTTCTTCGGTACCCAAGGACCTGCAGGACATCATCAACGAATACGGCGGCAAGCTGAAGCCCACGTGGGGCGTGCCCGTTGAAGAAATTCAGCTCGGCATTCGCAATGGCGTGCGCAAGGTCAACGTAGACACCGACAACCGGCTGGCCATGACTGGCGCGATTCGCAAGGTGCTGTGGGAGACTCCGGAAAAGTTCGATCCACGTGACTACCTGAAACCGGCCCGCGAGGCGATGGCGAAGGTGGTGGCGCAGCGCATGACTCAGTTCGGGCAGGCCGGGCACGCGGGCGACTACGCGCCGATTCCGATCGGCGAGATTGCGAAGGGCTACGCCAACGGCACGCTCGATCCGCGGCCTTCTCTGGCAGCCAGGTAGCTCTACGGCGGTTCTCCTGCAACTATGAGCCATTTCGGGCAGAATTCAAGGTGGCTTTTTCTTGGTGAAAAAGCCACTTAGCGATTGTGCCTTGGTCTACACCTGCAGGAGACCCGCTATGGCCGTCGCGCGGGCAAGAAACAAATGCGCCACTCGGCAGCCTCGGGTGGCGCATTTTTGTGCGCATAGGTTCAATGTCGAGCGGTTTGCGGGTGAATTTCCGCATGGAACCGCGTTCGATTTGGATATGGAAGGTCCGCCAACGACGCACTTCTTACGGCGGTTCTCCTGCAACTATGAGCCATTTCAGACTGAATTCAAGGTGGCTTTTTCTTGATGAAAAAGCCACTTAGCGATTGTGCCTTGGCCTACTCCTGCAGGAGACCCGCGATAGCACGCCGGCACACAAACGCGCGAATTCACGCTACCTCTGTGGAGATTTGTGCAGCGGGCTCGCCGGGCTGGGCGATCGATTCGCATGTTTGCATCAGAAGCCAATAGTGGAAGCCATCCACAATGGCCATCAACGCGGCCTGGTTCAGGTCGCTGCTCACGCCCGCGGTGATCCACGGTTCATGGCCTTCGGCATGAAAACTCACGGTAACGCGCACATGCGCGGCCGAATCGTGCGCGGACACGTCGAGCGCGGCCACCGTGAAGGTTCCCAGGTGCATCTGCGATAACACCGGGTACGGTTTTTCCAGTTTGAGGCGCAGCGCCTTGGTCAGCGAGTCGACGGGGCCGGCGCCATCGGCGCGTGTAGTGGCCACCTTCTCGCCGCCCAGCAGCAGCGTCATGAAGGCGATGGCGTAGTGGTCGCCGACATCGTCGCATTCGTCGAAGACGCGCCAGCTCTTCACGGCGAACCAGTTGGGCAGCGTTCCCAGCGTCCTCATGCAAGCGAGCCGGAACGAGGTCTCGCTCGCCGTGTAACCGCCGCCTTCGATCATGGCCTGATTGGCGTCCATCAACGCCTGTGCCTGCACCGAATTGAGCGGAACGCCAAGCGACTCGGAGAGCAGCATGATATTGGCCCTGCCCGACTGCGCGTTCACGCCGATGGTCGGACTGGCGCCCACGCGCGCCGGGTCGCACCACAGGTATGCGCCGGGGTTCTTGCGCTCGCTGGAGCCGTGCATGCCGGCCCATGTGCCGAATGCTCCGGCGCCGACGATCGGTGTGCTGTGCGGCGCCTCCAGCCCGAACGCGGCATACGTCGAGTGCGCCAGGCCGGTCAGGCCCCGCAACGCATCCGGCGAAACAAACTCCACTTCGCCGCGAAGCTGCATCGCGCCAATCACGGTGGTCAGGTTCACGTTGCCGCAGCGCTCGCCGGTTCCGATCAGCGTGCCCTGCACGTGCGTAGCGCCTGCCAGAATGGCGGCCCGCGTGTTGGCGATGCCCAGGCCGCGATCGGTGTGTCCGTGAAAGCCAAATCGCGCGCCAGGAAAATCGCGCGTGAGCCCGGCGATGACTTGCGAAACTTCCTCCGGGCTCGATCCGCCGGTCGTATCGCAGACAACGATGCGGCTCACCTTCTGCCGGACGCACTGCTCGGTCAATTTCCAGAAGTACTCGAGGCTGCGTTTGCCGAAATCCGCATCGCAAGGGTTGCCATTTTCGCGACGGCCGCAGTTGGCGTCCAGCGCGTGTTCGAGATCGACGAGAACTTCGAGCCCGTGCGATTGCAGGCACTCGACGGTCTCGCGCGTCATGAGCAGATTTTCTTCGGGGGTCGTTTCCAGCGACCGCTCCACATCGAGCAGCCGTGACTTGACAACGACCACCGCTGTGGGAATGCGATGCTTGTGGCGGAGGATAAACTTCACGTCGGGCCACTCCTCAACCTTGGCGCCGCGCCCACGTGTACGCCCGAACAGCGCCAGCTTCATCGCGCCGGTATCGACGGAGTCGAGCGCGGCGGTCAGATCGGCAACGAATTGGTTGGCGCCGGCAAACCCGATCTCGGCGTAGTGCACGCCGAACCCCGCCATCCGCTGCAATAGTACGACGGCGTTGGGCACGGAGATTTCGAGTTCAGGCTGCTGCAAACCATCGCGCAGGCTGGTATCGAAGAGTTCGACTTTTCCGATCGTATTTTTCATCCTCTGTTGCCGCGCTCTACTGGAAAATTTCCCTGGGACCAGGCCAACCGGCACGCTCACTCCTATTGTTTCATCATATCCCGGTCACGGCTTCACAGGCTGCTGCATGCGAATGGATATCGGATCTGTCATTGCCGTTCCCTGCTTCCCGTCGTTCTCACACCGTCTGCGCGGCTGAGGGCTCGGGCGAAGGCGGCGCGAGGAAGCCCGTTTCCTGATCCTTGTACTGCAACTGATAGAGCTTCCAGTAGAGGCCACGATGCGCCAACAGCTCCTGGTGCGAGCCCATCTCGCGCAACTGGCCCTTGTGCATGACGAGAATGGTGTCGGCGCGCTGCACAGTAGAAAGCCGGTGGGCAATCAGCACGCTGGTGCGGCCCTCGACCATACGCTCCAGCGCGGAGCGGATGCGCAGTTCGGTGTCGGTATCGACGCTGGAAGTGGCTTCGTCGAGGATGAGGATGCGCGGATTGCAGGCCAACGCGCGGGCAAAGTTGATGAGTTGCTTTTGCCCCGTGGAAAGCGAGCTTCCGCGCTCGCGCACGGGCTCTTCAAAGCCCCGCGGGAGGCTCTCGATAAAGTCGAGCACGTTTACGTCACGCGCCGCGCGGCGCAACGTCTCGCCGGCGATGTGCTCGTTGCCGAAGCGAACGTTTTCGCCAATGGTGCCGGAAAAGAGGAACGGATCCTGCAGAACCACCGCGAAGTGCTGGCGCAGCGCGCGGAGATCGTGATCGCGCAGGTCAATTCCGTCCAATAAAATGCGCCCGGCGGTGACCTCGTAGAAGCGCATCATCAGGCTGGTGAGCGTGGTTTTGCCCGCGCCGGTGTGCCCGACGATGGCGACCGTCTGCCCCGGCTCGATGGTGAACGAAACATCCTTGAGAATCCACTCGATGCCGTCAATTGCGGCGAGGGCGGCGGCGTCTGGCACACTCCCCGCCGGCGGCGTGAACGCCGCCGGTACAGCCGGCCTGGAGACCGGCGCTACATGGCTTAAGTGTGCGGCGACCGCTGTTTTTTGCGCTTCGGTCAGTTTCTGATAGGTGAACCAAACGTGATCGAATTCAATTCGATTCGATCCGTCGCCAAGAACAGGATGCGCGGGGCTCACGATCTCCGGCGCTGAGTCCAACAGCTTGAAGATGCGCTCGCAGGCGGCCATTGCAGCCTGGAGAATGTTGTACTTGTCGCTCAGGTCCTGGATGGGCCGCCAGAAGCGCAGCGAGAACTGCGTGAACATGATCAGAACGCCGATGGTCACCGTCGGCGGCAGATGCAGCACGCCGAATCCGCCGCGCCAGACGACGAGAGCGATGGCGACGGAGGAGAGGAAGTCCACTGCCGGGTAATAGAGCGCGTAGGCAAAGATGGTGTCGATGAAGGCGACCATGTGCTGCCGGTTCACCGCCTCGAAGTCCTTGTAGGCGCGATCCTCGCGGTTGAAGAGCTGCACCACGCTCATGCCCGAAATGTGCTCCTGCGTGAAGCTGTTGATCCGGGCGATGGCGGTGCGCACGCGGCGGTAGCTCTCGCGCACATGGTCGCGGAAGATCCGCGTCACGACGAGGATCAGCGGCAGGACGGAGAATGCCAGCAGCGCCAGCCACCAACTGATGGCCAGCATCACGGCGGCCATGATCGACAGCATGAAGATGTCGTTGACGATGGACAGGATGCCGTCGGTGAACATGTCGTTGATGGCGTCCACGTCCGAGGTCAGGCGCGTGACCAGCCGGCCGACGGGATGAGTGTCGAAGAATCCCACGTGCATGCGCTGCATGTGACGGAAGATGTCGCGGCGCAGGTCGAACATGATCTTCTGGCCGGTCCACTGCATCAGGTAGACCTGTACGACCTCGAAAAGGTAGGCCGAAATCAGCACGGCCAGGTAGATGACAGCCAGCCGGGTGACGCCTGGCACGGCGCCAGAGGGAAGCACGTGCGCGAGAGGACTGCTGTTGGCGACCCAGTGAGACACCGCGTTGGCGGGGTCCTTCGCACTGGCTTCCGGAGCCAGATAGCGGTCGACGGCCACCATCACCAGAATCGGGCCGGTCACGTCGCAGAGCGATTTGAGGCAAACCGCCAGCGAAGAGAGGCCCGCCTGCAACCAGTAGGGACGGACGTAGCGGCTTAGCCGCCGCATCAGCCGCGAGTCGTAGACCTTGCCGATCGGGTCTTCTTCGGGCTTTCGCATTGGCCCCTCAGCGCCGGATTCCTGGGTTTGTTTGTCGTCTTTTTCCGCCATCGGCCGGGTGGGGTATGCGTCCTTCTTCATTGTACGGGGACGAGGGCGCCAAGGTGCAAAGAGGGGGAGCCGTTGCGCTTCGCGCGAAAGGAACTTGCGGGAGAGCCCTATCCGCCAGGCGCCGCTTTTGGGGGCGCAGGCTTGGTTTCCGCCTTCGGCTTGGGTACGGGCCGCGAGACCCCCATGCTCAACAGCAAATAGCCAAATCCTTTGCGCAGCAAGTCAGCGAGGCTCATGATCGCACTTCCCTTCCGTTGCGCAGCCGGTGCTACCGTCGCACCGCTAACTCTCACTTTGACTTCATTGCAGCCGTGTCCTGCGCTGCTTCCGCGGGCTGCTCGCCGCGTACCAACTGCAGCGCCGCAGGGGGCAGCGGCTTATCGGCATTGGCCAGCAGCAGGCTCACCTGCCAGATTTGGGTCTCGCTCAGTATGTCTTTGAACGCCGGCATGCCCGTCAGGCGGATGCCGTTGGCCACCTTCCAGAACGTCTCGCCGGGCGGGTCGTCGCTCACCCCCACCACGCTGCTGTTCACATGTTTTTCCCAAAGCGGCGGAGCGGCCGGGTACATGTGCGCCGCAAAGGCCGAGGGTTTGCCGTGAAAGCCATGACATGCGGCGCACCGGTCGCGGTAAATCTGCGCGCCTGCGACAAGATTCTTCTCGTCCGCCTGGATCACAGCGCTACCCGGCATCTCGCGCCCAATCCGCACACTCAAAGGAATATGCGTGATCCACCGCTCAAGCGGCAGCGGAGGATCGGCCACGGCTACCGGCGGGTGTCCCAAGCTAAACCATGCCAGCAACGCAACCGGAACCAGGGCCAACCCGAGAATGACTCCAAAGGCAATGCGAACCACCGTTTTCGCCCCCCATCGCTTTCATCGTATCTTGTTCCGGCGTTGCCGGTGATTTTCGTTCTGGATTTGCAGATTATTTCGGTAATTTACGCAACCATGTTGCCAGGCCGTCCATCCGGAATCGTCATTGGCGGGGCGGCGCCGGCCAGCGCCGACGGGCGTCTAATCTCCGTGCATCCATTCGCCAGCCTCAACACAAAGCTCCCCCAAGGTGATTTAATACCTAATGGGGAAGCGCGGCATCGCGCCTGCTCAAAAAACCAGAACCTCAGAGAAGCGGTTCCGCTGCAGCGAGCTTCCTGAGCCGTCAGCGAGTGTGCTTGCACACTTCCGTGGAGGAAATCCGAACCCGATGTTCTCATTTCGCCGTCTTGCTTTTTTGCTGGCGCTCGCGTTGCCGGCACTGCCCGCCGTTCCGGCTCAAAGCTCGAGCAGCTCCTCATCCAACCCGACGCAGGATCAAGGCCAAAGCTCCAGCCAGGCGCAGCAGCCCGGCGGTGAGACGCAGGGCCAGATAACCGTGCAGGCCCGCATCCGGCTCCGCCGCGAGCAGCGCCGCGCCACGGCCATCCATGAAGCCTACGACCACCGCTGGGAATCGTACATGGACACGGGCTACCTGCGCTTCAAGCCCGGCCCCTCGTTGCAGCGCCTCACCTACTATGCCTGGGAAACCGGCCTGACCCGTTTCTCTAACGAACGGCTGGGCTATACGCTGGTCGGCCGCGGCTACTATGGCACTGCCTACGTCGGCTTGAGCCAGTACAGCCAGGGCGCTTTCACCCGGCCCGCCATCAGCCAGTACGACGTACTCTTCGGCCCTGTTTACCACTTCTACTTACAGCCGAAATACTCCATCTCGGGCCGCGCCATGGCAGGCTGGGCGCACGGCAACTTCTCCGGCGACACCAATGGCATTCCGCCGCCGCTCCTGGGCCTTTACCCCGATGCCAACACTTACGCCGCCAGCGTGAGCGTGATCGGCGAGTATAACCTGACTTCCAACATCGCCTTCAAACTGGCGCCCGAGTACTTTTTCACCGGCTTCGGTTCCTCTACGCAGGCCAGCCGCGGCTTCACGGCCGGAATGATCTACCGCTTCGGGAAACAATAGTTCCAACTGGGCCGCAGACGCGGCCCTCATCCCGTGGCACAGCGATGGAGCCGTATAATTAGACGGCTCAAAACCGTGACTGGAGACCGTCGCTAGATGCTGCATTATGGAAAGCTCATCGTCCCCGTCTTGGCCGCGCTGCTCGTCATCTTCCAATCAGGACAATCAACCGCACTCAGCCAGCAGCCTAATGATCTGCGCACTCCGCCCCCGCCGCCCACGCCGCACCTGAACGGCCCCAAAGTCTATGGCGTGCACCCCGGCCATCCCTTCCTCTACCGAATTCCCTGCACCGGAAACCGGCCTATGACCTTCTCTGTCAGGAGTCTGCCCGCCTCGCTAAAGTTCGACCGGCACACCGGAATCATCTCCGGTACGGCGCCAGACAAGCCTGGCGAGTATGTCGTCACCCTCGGCGTATCCAACGCTCTCGGCAAAGACACCCGCCCGCTGAAGATCGTGGTCGGCGATACCATCGGCCTTACACCGCAGATGGGCTGGAACGATTGGTACAGCTACTATGAGCATATCTCCGACAGTGACGTCCGCAGTGCTGCGGCCGAAATGATCTCCTCCGGCATGGCGAACTTCGGATATCAATTTGTCGACATCGACGACTGCTGGGCCCGCAAGCCCGGCTCAGACGACCCGGCCCTGAAGGGACCAACGCGCGACGCCGAGGGAAACATCCTTCCCAACGCACGCTTCCCCGACATGCCCGCGCTCACCGCCTACATCCACTCCCTCGGCCTCAAGGCCGGCATCTACAGTGGGCCTGGTCCCTTGACCTGCGCCAAATTCGAAGCGTCGTACCAGCATGAAGACTCCGACGCGCACCGCTTCGCCGCATGGGGCTTCGATCTGCTCAAGTACGATTGGTGCTCCTACGGCAGCATCGCGAAAGATATGTCACTCGATGAGCTCGAGAAGCCCTACATCAAAATGAGCGGTATCCTCCGCGGTCTCGATCGCGACGTCGTCTTCAACATGTGCCAGTACGGCATGGGCGACGTGTGGAACTGGGGACGCCAGGCCGGCGGCAACTCCTGGCGCACTACCGGCGACCTCGGACTGGAGCGTGGAGACACCCTGCCAGGCTTCTACAAAATCGGTTTTGCCAACGCCGCGCTCAACTCTCATGCCGGCCCCGGCGGATGGAACGATCCCGACTACATCCTCATTGGATTGGTAGGCGACGCGAACAACCTCGCCGCCCCCGCCCGAGCCACCTCTCTCACCCACGAGGAGCAGTACAGCTACATGTCCATGTGGTCTCTCATGGCCGCGCCGCTCATTTTCTCCGGCGACATGCGCCACCTGGACCCGTTTACGATTAATGTACTCTGCAACTCCGAGGTGATCGATGTCGACCAGGATGCGCTGGGCAAACAAGGTGTTGTGACGCGCAAAACCAGCGAGGAGTTCGTGCTGGAAAAGCCGCTCGAGGACGGTTCGACGGCAGTGGGGCTCTTTAACCTAACCGCTGTACCACGAACGATGACGGCAGATTGGAAGGAACTGGGGTTGCAAGGAACGCAAATCGCGCGTGATGTGTGGCGGCAGCGCGATCTCGGTTCATTTCCCGGCGCGTTTTCGGCCCAAGTCCCGCCTCACGGCGTCATCCTGGTGAGGCTGCGGCATCTTACAGGGGCGTCGTAGACGTTCGGCCGCGGATCGCTATTCACTGCAGGATCGGAATGCCGGCGATGCGCTGCTGCCACTCGGCGGGACCGGTCTGGTGGACGCTCGTACCTTTGGAATCGACGGCCACGGTGACGGGCATGTCCTTCACTTCGAACTCGTAGATGGCTTCCATGCCCAGGTCCTCGAAGGCCACGAGGCGCGAGCCGCGAATGGCCTTCGAGACCAGGTAGGCCGCGCCGCCGATCGCGATCAGATACACAGCGCCGAACTCGCGGATGGCGTCGATCGCTTCCGGCCCGCGCTCGGCCTTACCGATCATGCCGAGCAATCCGGTCTCGGCCAGCATCTGGCGCGTGAACTTGTCCATGCGCGTCGCGGTGGTGGGTCCCGCAGGGCCGACGACCTCGTCGCGCACCGGATCGACCGGGCCCACGTAGTAGATGAAGCGGTTGCGGAGGCCGACGGGCAGTTTTTCGCCGCGGTTGAGCATGTCGCTCATGCGCTTGTGCGCGGCGTCGCGGCCGGTGAGGAGCTTGCCGGTGAGCAGCAGGACTTCGCCCGGCCTCCACGACGCCGCTTCGGCGCGCGTGACCGTGTCGAGGTTCACGCGACGCGCTCCCGACACGTCATAGGTCAGCTTGGGCCAGTCGTCGAGCGAGGGCGGATCGAGAAAGACGGGGCCGGAGCCGTCGAGCACGATGTGCGCGTGGCGGGTGGCGGCGCAGTTGGGGATCATGGCCACAGGCAGATTGGCGGCGTGGGCGGGCGTATCGACCACCTTCACGTCGAGCACGGTGGTCAGGCCGCCCAATCCCTGCGCGCCGATGCCCAGCCGGTTGACCTTGTCGTAAATCTCGACGCGAAGTTTTTCGGCGGTGGTTTTGGGGCCGCGCGCGATGAGCTCCTGAATGTCGATGGGGTCCATAAGGGACTGCTTGGCGAGCAGCATGGCCTTTTCGGCCGTGCCGCCGATGCCGATGCCGAGAATGCCCGGCGGGCACCAGCCGGCGCCCATCGTGGGCACGGTTTTGAGCACCCAGTCGACGACCGAATCGTTGGGATCGAGCATGACGAACTTCGCCTTGGCCTCGGAGCCGCCGCCTTTGGCCGCCACAGTGACTTCTACGGTCGAGCCGCGTACGAGTTCGACAAAGACCGCGGCCGGCGTGTTGTCTTTGGTGTTGGTACGCTTGCCCGCGGGGTCGGCCTGCAGGCTGGCGCGCAGCTTGTTGTCGGGATCGAGGTAGGCGCGGCGGACGCCGGCGTCGATCATCTGCTGCAGGTCGAGGGGCTCTTCGCCGGGGCCGGGTTCGAAGCGCACATCCATACCCAGCTTGACGAAGGCGTTCACGATGCCCGTGTCCTGGCAGATGGGCCGGTGGCCTTCGGCGCACATGCGGCTGTTGATGAGGATCTGCGCCATGGCGTCGCGCGCGGCGGGCGACTGCTCGCGCTCGTAGGCCTGGGCGAGGCTTTTGATGTAGTCCACCGGGTGGTAGTAGCTGATGTATTGCAACGCGCCCGCGACGCTCGATATGAAATCTTCCTGGCGGATGACGGTCATGGAGGCTCCCTGCACACTCTAGGGTATTCGATGCCGCATGGCGTCTCAAAAACAGCAGACATTTTGCCCGGATGCGAAGGGACCAGATGCAAACGAAGGTGGAGGGAATCGATTCGTGAAGCGGCGCACAAGAAAAGCGCGATGAAGCGCCCGGCGGTTACCGGGGGCCTCATCGCAAAGCGAAACAGCGGCTCGGATGCGCGTACACAAACTTGGCCTGTAACTTCGGCGGGACGGGCGGATCGTGTGGGCGCATTGGCGGACTCGATCGCGGCTCTGCCCTTCCGCGGCCGCGCCGCTTGCGCCCCGCCGAAGCCGCTCAGCCGGCGGCGCCGCCGTGGGCTACCGCCGGCGCGCTCAACTGCCGGCGCAGGCTGCCGGCCAGATCGGCGACCACGCGCAGGCGTTCGGCGATGGGGGAGGGGACTTCGCTGCCGGCGAGCGCCAACTGCGAGTGCAGCAGCAGGCCCGCGACCGTAGACTTGAGTTCGGCTTCCATAGCTGCCGAGGCGGCCCGGCGGGCCACTGCCTGCTCGCGCTCCCGGCGGTGGAGCGCCGAGCGAATCTCACGGATAAGGCGCGCCGCTCCCGAGACGGCGAAGTTGATCTGCAGAGGAATGGCGAGGCTGGCGTGCTCGCAGATGCGGTCCGCTGCGGCCGGGTCGCACTCCGCCAAAGTTTCGTCCACCACCACGGCCAGGAATTCGCGCCGCCGCAATGCGGCCAGCGCGGCCTTCCGGCCCTCCGCCACCTCGACCTCCATCCCCAGTTGCGCGCCCACCACATCGGCACAGTTGCGCGCGCCTTCGATTCCGGTCACCAAAAGGATGCTCATCGTTAGCTCCTAGCCTCTAGCTGCTAGCTTCTAGCCGCTAGCTTTTTGCTTCTCGCTTCTGGCGCTTTGCTGGTAACTTCCGGCTTGTTCCTGCTGAGAACGACTCTCGAGAAGGACCTCTACTGCTCGTGGCGGCAAGAAGGAGTTGGAAGCTAGAAGCTAGCTGCTAGAAGCTGTTCTTTACTCTTCGTGCAGCGGGTCGGCGATGCCGTACTCCTTCAACTTGCGGTAGAGCGTCGTCTTGCCGATGCCCAACAGCTTCGCGGCCTGCAGCTTGTCGCCGTTCAGGGTGCGGATGGCGCTTAAGATCGCCTCGCGCTCGAGGTCGGCCAGCGGCTTCACGCCGGGCACGGCAGCGGCCCCGGCCTCCTCGCCGGCGGCGGCGCGCCGTGCGTCGAGGTTCAGCTGGAGGCCCTGTTGCTGCAGTTGCGTAGGCAAATCACCCAATTGGAGCACCGGCCCCGAGCTGAGCGCTGTGGCGCGCTCCAAAGAGTTTTCCAGTTCCCGCACGTTGCCCGGCCAGTCGTGGCGCATCATGGTGCGCAGGGCTTCGTCGGAGAGCGTGAACTTGCGCTCGTGCTCGCGGCTGATGCGGTCAAGGAAGTGCGCGGCAAGGAGCGGAATGTCTTCGCGGCGGTCGCGCAGGGGCGGCAGCCGCAGGTTGACCACGTTGAGCCGGTAGAAAAGGTCCTTGCGGAAGGTGCCCTTTTCGACCATGGAGGCCAGGTCGCGATTGGTGGCGGCCACGATCCGCGCCTTGATGGGCACGCGGTGCGTGGCCCCGACCGGGCGCACTTCCTTCTCCTGCAGCGCGCGCAGGAGCTTGGCCTGCAGGTCGAGCGAGAGCTCGCCGATCTCGTCGAGGAAGACGGTTCCTCCCTCGGCCGAGACCAGCAATCCGTCCTTGGAGCGGTTGGCTCCGGTGAAGGCGCCCTTTACGTAGCCGAAGAGCTCGCTCTCGATGAGCGTGGGCACCAGCGAACCGCAGTCGACGGGCAAAAAGGGCCTCTGTGCGTTGGGACCGTAGGCGTGGATCGTCCGCGCCACCAGCTCCTTGCCCGTACCGCTTTCGCCCAGGATCAGCACAGGGTGCGTGCTTTGCGCCACTTTGGAGAGAATGCGGTAGATCTTTTCCATCTCCGGCGAGCGGCCGATCATCGAGCCCAATCCTTCGGAGAGGCGCAGGCGTTCGCGCAACTGGCGCGCCGCGGTATCGGTCATGTGACTTTGCGCGGCGCGGTCGAGCACCGTGGAGAGCTCGTCCATGGCGAAGGGCTTGGTCAGGTAGTCCGAAGCGCCGCAGCGCATGGCCTCGACAGCCGCGTTCACCGAACCCGTCGCCGTCATGGCGATCACCGACGTATCGGGGTAGAGCAGCTTGACCTCCGAGACCAGCTCCAGGCCCTCGTTCGATCCCGAGGGCAGATTGACCAGCAGAATGTCGGCCGTGCGGCCGCGCAGCAGGCTTCTCGCCTGGCTGAGGCCGCCCGTGCTCTCAACCGCATAGCCCAGGCTGGCGGCGATCTCCGCGCAGGCCGAGCGCACCGCTGTATCCGCGTCCACCACCAGCAGGTGTAACCGTACCGCCGGTTCAGCGAGTTGTGGAATGAACTCCATCGTCGTTGTCTTGAAGACTGTTTCTAGCATTGTATTCGCCTCATGCGCGTCGGAAAAATCGTGAATCGTCAGCTTCTGACTACAAGCCTCCAGCTTTTGCCCTAAACTTTAAACTCTTAGCTATTGGCTTTTAGCTCTTAGCTATTGGTTTCATCTCGCCGATCCCGGCATCAGTTAGCCCAAAGCCGGGAGCAGCGGGCTATGCGTGCGCCTTCCGCACGGGCAACTCGATCTCGAAGCGCGCCCCGCCCTGTTCGCGGTTTTGGGCGGAGACGCGTCCTCCCGCCGCTTCCACGACGGAGCGAGCGATGGCGAGGCCCAGACCGCGATGGCTGAGCGGCCATTCGCCATTGCCCGGCTCGCTCTTGCCGTGCGTGGTGTAACCCGAGGTAAAGATCGCGTCCAGAGCCCCCTCGGGGATTCCGGGGCCGTTGTCCTCGATCGTCAGGGCCAGGCATGCCGCGGCTCCCTGCGCCGCAGGCCTTTCGCGCAGGCCGATATGGATGCGGCCTCCTCCGGGCATGGCTTCCGCCGCGTTCTTCACCAGATTCACCAGCACCCGCGTCAGATCCTCTCCCGTCAAGCGCACCGGCCGTGCGCCCCCATCGGCATCCATGGTGAGTGCAATGGAGGACCCGGCCAGCGCGGCGAGCAGGTTGCGGTTGGCGAGCAGTTCGGCGGCCAGGTTGGCGATCGGCACCGCGGGCAGCATTTCCCAGCGCCGGTTCCGGTCCGCACCGGTTCCGGAGTCCGGCCCCGGAGCCCGGTCCAGAGGCGCGCCGGCGGCTTGATGCGGCTCCATCTCAGGCGCAGCGCCCTTTCCCCGTCCCGTACCCCTGGGGTAAGTAACCGGCGTTGCGGCAGCCAAACCCGCGTGCGCGTCGAGCGCCACGATCTTCTCTACCAGGCAGCGGCTGGCCGCGGCCACCAGCCGCAGTTCGTGGCCGTAATGCATGTAGGGAACCGCCAGAACTCCCGGCTCCTCCAGAAGATCGCAGTAGAGCCCCAGAGCCGTCACCATGTTTCGCGCGTCGTGCGCCACTTCGGAAAGGGTCTCGCCCTCGCCGCGCAGGGTTGCCAGAGTCTCCACCACCGTCTCCACGCGTTTGCGCTCCATGCCCCCCGGCTTGGGCGCCGCTACGGCCCTCCCGCGCTGCTCTATGCCTCTTGCTGCCGCCTGTCCCGTCTGTTGCATAAGCCAGTTCCTTTCTTCAATCGGAGCCGGAAATCCGCGATCGGTGGACAACGATCCGTCATGAACGCGAATCGACGTTCCCTTTCCACGTTCCCCGATCCCACTCCCTTGAGCCCTATTCCCATTCCCGGTTCAATGCTGGGTTTTGTCCTGTTTTCATACACGTTGTGTGCCAAACCAGAACGCATTCCTTAAGTGCTTGATAAGAGAAAGGATGAATGCCACGTTCTGCGGCAACCCGAAGAGCCTTCGGTCCTCCGGTGTCCCAAAATGGAACTGGCGTGCGTTGAAACTCGCAAATAACATATTTATTTTTCAGTTACTTACGCTTTTATTCCCGTTCCTGCACGGGAACTTCCTGCTTTTCCATATCGGAACCCTCCTCCTCACTCCGCCCCACACCAGAGCTCGCTCCCGTACAATCCCTCTATGCATGCAACTTGCGCCTCGCTTCGTCCCGGCGGCCGAGGGCCTGCCCAGCTTCGCCCCCTGAACCTCATTCCCGGCTTTGTCCAGACCGCCGAGGGTTCCGTCCTGGTTTCTCTGGGCAACACCCGGGTGCTCACCTGCGCCACCGTCGAGCAGGGCGTCCCCGGCTGGCTGCGCAACTCAGGCCGCGGCTGGGTCACGGCCGAGTACGCCATGTTGCCCCGCTCCACCGTCACCCGCACCCCGCGCGAGAGCGAGCGCGGCAGGATCGGCGGCCGCACCCACGAGATCCAGCGGCTCATCGGCCGGAGCTTACGCTCGGTGGTCGACATGCAGGCTCTGGGCGAACGGACAGTGATCCTCGATTGCGACGTGATCCAGGCCGACGGCGGCACGCGCACGGCGGCCATCACGGGCGCGGCCGTGGCTCTGGCTCTGGCGCTGGACGCCCTGGTAAAGGCGGGAACCCTCAAGGCATCGCCGCTCAAACAACTGGTGGCGGCGACGTCGGTGGGCATCGTGGGCAGCGAGGCGTGGCTCGACCTCTGCTACGAGGAGGACGCACAGGCCGAGGTGGACATGAACGTGGTGATGACGGCCGATGGCGGCCTCGTGGAAACGCAGGCCACAGCGGAAAGGGGAAGTTTTTCGCGGGTGCAATTGAATGGGCTGATCGATCTTGCCGAAGCGGGCCTTCGAGAGATCTTTGCCGTGCAGCGGGCGGTGTTGAAAGAAGCAGGGATCAGGGATCAGGGATCAGGGATCAGGGATTAAAGTTCGGAACGGCTGCCGGCGGTTTCATCTTTGTGTGCGTTCGCGACGCGCGAGAATTGTTGCATCGGCCGGACAGACGAACGAATCCTTCCAAGGGTGCGGTTTCGTGTAGAGAAAGTGCAATCGGCCTCCGCTACGGCCGGGAGAAACCAGATGCCAGCCAAGAAAACCACTACGCCTCAAGATCGCAATGCGCCGGTACGGCAACACCTGCTCGAGCTGCTCACCGGCGGCCACGCTCACGCGGACTTCGATTCTGCCGTGCGCAACATGCCGGCCGCGCTGCGCGGCAAACGGCCCCATGGCGCCGAGCATTCTCCCTGGGAGATCCTGGAACACATGCGCATCGCCCAGTGGGACATTCTGGAGTTCTCGCGCGATCCCGGCCATCATTCGCCGGACTGGCCGAGCGGCTACTGGCCCGGCTCGCCCGCGCCGCCCGATGCAAAGGCCTGGGACAAAAGCGTGCGCGCTTTTCGCCGGGACCTGAAGGCGATGTGCGATCTGGCGGCGAACCCGTGCACTGATTTGTACGCGCGCATCCCGCACGGCAACGGGCAGACCATCCTGCGCGAAGCGTTGCTCGTGGCCGACCACAACGCCTACCACCTGGGCGAGATGGTGCTGGTGAGGCGGCTCCTGGGGGCGTGGGAGTGAGAAAGCAGAGAGCAGGGAGTAGCCAGTAGTGAGGAGGAGCTTCTAGCTTCTAGCTTCTAGCTCTCAGATTTTGGCGTTCACTGCGGCCTGCTCGCAGTTCCCTATTGGCTATTCCCTACTGGCTATTGGCTATTTCCTATTCCGGGACGCAGTTTCAACCTTTTGCCGGGGTGGTTCGTCTACGCAATAAGGGTTCGTGTTTTCATCCGCCGCCAACACCAAGAGACTGTGGAGCAAGACGTTATGAAATCAGGAAAGACGATTCGCGGGATGGCCTCCAGCCCGCTTGCGGCTCTGACCGCGCTGCTGTTGGCAGCCGCACCGGCCCCATGGGCGCAGGCACAAGCGGCGCATTATCTGGGCACGGTGACGGCCATCAGCGGCGATACGCTGACGGTAAAAACCGACGCCGGTCAGGTGAACCAGGTTCAGGTTCCGTCCACCGCGCAGCTCAAGCGCATCGAACCGGGGCAGACTGATTTGAGCAAGGCGGAGACCATGGACTTCGGAGGCCTCGCCACCGGCGACCGCGTGCTGGTCACGCTCAGCCCCAACTCGGACGGCGCCACGCCACAGGCGTTGCGGATCATCGCCATCAAGGAGGCTGACGTAGCCAGGAAGCAGCAAGCAGAGACAGCAGCATGGAACCAGGGCGTGCACGGGCTGGTGAAGAGCGTCGATGCGGCGGCGGGCGTCGTTGTTGTGAACATGCGCCAGGGACTCCAAACCAGGGAGGTCACCGTGAACATCGGCGAGTCCACGGTGCTCAAGCGATATGCTCCGGGCTCTGTGCGCTTCGATCAGGCGCAGCCAGCGCCGATGAGCGCCATTCATTCCGGCGACCAGTTGTGGGCTCGCGGGACCAAAAATGCAGAGGGGACTGCAATCGCGGCGGATGCGGTGGTTTCGGGCAGCTTTCGCAGCATCGCAGGGACCGTTCTTTCCACCGACACATCGGCATCGACGGTGACCGTGAAGGACCTGGCCACCAAGAAGCCCGTCACGATCCATATTTCCGCCGACGCGCAGTTGCGCCGGCTCGACAGCGCCGTTGCCACGGTGATTGCCGCGCGCGTGAAAGGGACGCAGGCCGGCTCCGCCAACCACACCGCGAACACCGGCTCGGGAAACGGAAGTGGAGGAACGCAGCGCCCGTCCAGCCAGAGCGGCGCCGGCGGGGCGGGCTTCGGCGATCTGGAGAGCATTCTGGAACGCGCGCCCGCCATTCCGCTCGGCAGTCTGCAGAAGGGCGAAGCGGTGATGATCGTGGCCACCGAAGACGCTTCGGGCGTCAACGCGATCAAGCTGCTCGCCGGAGTCGAACCTCTTCTCGAGGCCCCGGAAGCGCAGGATCTGCTCTCCAGTTGGAGCTTGAATCAGGGCGAATCCGAGGCCGCCACCGAGTAGTGGCGCGTTTTTTCATTCATATGCAAGCGAGGAAATTGTGCATTTGAAATCGCAGTGTTTGATACCTCTTGTGGTTGCCTTAGCACCGGCATGGTTTGGCGTGGCGGCGCGGGCACAATCGGCGCCGGCCAATTCCGTTCCCGCCACGGCAGGAGAGACGCCGGCGCAGCCCGCGTCCCCCGCGACGCCGCCTTCCTCGCCAGCCGCGGCGCCAGCCGCTCCAGCGGCGACCGGCGCCTTACACGGTCACATCAGCGACCCAACGGGCGCGCTGATTCCCGGCGCGCAGGTGTCGGTTGCAACCGCAGCCGGTAAGAATGCGGCCAACGTGACCACCGACGCTGCCGGCGGCTACCAGGTCCGCGGGCTTCCCGCAGGAAGCTATGTCATCGAGGCAAGCTTCTCAGGCTTCGCGCCGTTCGTCTCCGCGCCGATTCCGTTGAGCGCCGGAGAAACCAAGAACGTCGACATCCAGATGGCCATCGAGGCCGCGCAGCAGCAGATCGTCGTCACTGGCGAAGGCGGGCCGACGGTCAGCACGGAGGCCGGCGCCAACTCGAACTCCATAGTGCTCAAAGGCAGCGACCTCGATGCCCTGTCGGACGATCCCGATGAATTGTCCAACGAATTGACGGCCCTGGCCGGCCCCGCAGCGGGCCCGAATGGCGGACAGATTTACATTGACGGATTCACCGGCGGGCAACTGCCGCCCAAGTCGGCCATCCGCGAGATCCGCATCAACCAGAATCCGTTTTCGGCCGAGTTCGATCACATCGGCTACGGACGCATCGAGATTCTTACCAAGCCGGGAACCGACACCCTGCACGGGCGATTCTACGGGCAGGGAAACGACAACGTCTTCAACACCGGCAACCCGTTCACCGCGGAACTGCCTTCGTACTACAGCTACCAGTACAACGGCACCGTCAGCGGCCCCCTTTCCAAGTGGGCGTCGTTTTTCGTGAGCGTGGAGGACCGGGAGACGCAAACCGATAACGTCTACTCGATCCTGGGCGGGCCCGTGTACGACCAGACCACAAATACCTGGTCGCTCAGTTCCGGATCGGTTGCGGGCAGCCTGTTCAGCCCCGCCAACCACCTCAATGTTTCGCCGCGCATCGACCTGCAACTGGGACAAAAGAATACGCTCACTCTGCGCTACCAGTTCTACCGGAATAACGTGAGCGGATCGCTGGGCCAGACGTCACTTCCTTCCACCTCCAGCACCTCCAACTCGAACGCCCACGACGTGCAACTGGACGATACGCAAGTCATCAGCGACCGGCTGGTGAACGCGACGCGGTTCGAGTACAGACGGGCCAACTCTTCGTCCTCGCCGATCGGCGCGGAGCCCGACTTCGGCGTATTGTCCAGCGCCGCGCCCAGCTTTGGCGTCCCGGGCGTGTTTTCGGGCGGCGGAAACGGCGGTCAATCCTCCAGCACGCACTCCGATCACTACGAGCTGCAGAACTTCGTCACGCTGAGCGCGGGCAAGCAGGCCATCAAGATCGGAGCCTGGCTGCGCGACGACCGGCAAGCCACCTCGACGGACGGCAACTTCAATGGCAGCTTCACGTTTCCTTCAGTCACTGCATTTGTCGACACGTGGAACGGCATTTACAGCGCCACCCCAGAAACCTTCGCCCAGATCGCCGCGGCCTGCCCCCCCGATCAAACGGGCGGATGCCTGCCCACCAAGCTCACCTACACCACCGGACCGTTTGCCTTTCAGGGGAACGTCTTCAACGCCGCGCTCTTCTACCAGGACGATTGGACGGTCAACAAATTCCTTACGCTCTCAGGAGGGTTGCGCTGGGAGTCGCAGAACCACATTGCCGACCATAGCGACTGGGCCCCGCGCGTCGCTTTCGCGTACGCCCTCGACGGGCACAAAAAGGGCGCTACGTCCAAGACGGTCCTGCGCGGCGGATTCGGCTTTTTCTACGACCGTTTCGGCACGGGAAACCTGATGGATCTGGAGATGCTGAATGGAACTCCGGGTAGAAGCCAGTCGCAGTCCGTCATCACCGATCCCCAGTGCTTCAGCGGAACCAGCCTGAGCGGCATCAGCGGCGGCCTGGCCTCATGCGGCACGGGCGCGGCGGTCACGCCGGAGATTTACGCAATCTCGCCCACATACCGCTCGCCTTACATGGAACAGGCCGGCGCCAGCGTGGAGCGCCAACTGACCAAGGGTTCCACGCTCACCTTCACCTACATGCACTCTTCGGGGTTTCACCAACTGGTCACTCGCGACTCGAACGCCTATGAGCCCGGCACCTTCGAGTATGGAAGCGCAACGCTCACCGGAACGCGGCCGAACTCGTCGCTGGGCATCGTGAAGCAATACTTCCCCGAGGCGGTCTTCAACGAGAATCAGATCATCGTGAACCTGAACGCCCGCTTTTCAGCCAACCTCAGCCTGTCAGGTTTCTACTCGGCCAGTTGGGCCAACTCCGACGGCGGAGGCGGATCGAACCCGTCGAACTCCTACAACCTGCGGCAGGATTACGGCCGCGCGGCATTTATACGGCCGCAGTTTCTGTTCCTGATGGGCAACTACACCGGCCCCTGGGCCATCACGTTCAACCCGTTTCTGGTAGCCCAGGCAGGTCAGCCGTACAACGTCACCTCGCCGTACGATCTTACCGGGGACAACTTCTTCAATGACCGGCCGTCGTATGCCGGCCCGTCGGCGACCGCCAGCGACGTTGTGCAGACCAGCTTTGGCGCTCTGGACGTGGTTCCCCAGGCCGATGAGCCGATCGTTCCGATATCCCTGGGCAACAGCCCGTCCTCCGTTGCGGTGAACCTGCGCGTAGGCCGCACCTTCGGGATCGGTCCCAAAGTGGAGACTTCGGGCGGTCCGCCCCAGGGCGGTGGCGGCGGACGCGGAGGTGGTGGTTTCGGCGGTTTTGGCGGACCGTTTGGCGGCGGCGGGCGCGGCGGCATGGGCGGCGGCGCAAACACGAACGCCAAGAAGTACTCGCTGAACTTCAACGTCCAGGCCCTGAACTTGTTCAACGACATTGACCGGGGCAGGCCGGATGGCGGCATTCAGCCGACGCCGGTGGGCGGCAGCGGCCTGTATGGACCCGGTCCCCAGTTTGGCGAATCGAGCGGCCTTGCCGGGGGAATCTTTTCTACGAGTTCGGCAGCCCGGCGCATCTTCTTTCAGACATCTTTCCAATTCTAAAGACAGGGGTCAGGGATCAGGTGTCAGGTGTCAGGGGAGCGACGGACCGAGGGAACAGGGAGAAGGATCAGAGATCGGATAGAAGAAACACTCTCTATTCCTCATAATTGAGAACTGTTCACTGACCACTGCTCACGGCTCACGGTTCGCAATCAGCGAGCTGTACAGCGCCTCCCACGCATCTGCGCTCGCGTCCACGCTGAACCGCTGCAGCACACGCTCCCGCGCGGCGCGGCCTCGCGCCGCCAGCTCATCCCTGCCCTGCCGCATGGTTGCGATCATCGCCGCGGCCAACGCATGCGAATTCCTTGCCGGGACCGCCACGCCCGTGTCTCCAAGCAGTTCGCCCACCCCGCCCACACTGGTTGCCACAACGGGTTTGCCCATGGCCATCGCCTCGCCCACGGCCAGCGGCATCCCCTCCCATGCCGACGCCGACACAAACGCGTCAGCCGCATCCAGCAGCGCGGGTATATCGCGGCGCAGGCCAAGCCACCGGACCGCCTTGCCGATGCTCAGTTCATCGCACAAGACTTGCAGCGCTGAGATCTCGCTTTTTTGCCCCTGTCCCGCAATCCACAACTGCGCTTCCGCTCGATGCGTCCACACTTCGGCAAAGGCGCACAACAGATTCGGATAGTCCTTCGCCAGCACAATCCGGCCGACTGCGAGCCATACAAAGCCCACGTCCGCCGTCGCCGTGGCGACGCCGGTCTCCGCTCGCATGCGCTCTCTCCGTTCCCGATCGGGCGCGAATCCGGCAATATCGATCCCATTGCGCACAACCAGGCACTTGCGCCGCGGGACGGCCTTAAGCCCTATAAAGTGCCTGGCGGCCGCCTCGCTCACGGCGACCGTGCGCCGGCTCAACACATCCGTAAGCCGGTAAGCCATCATGCGCCGCCAGCCGCCCTCATTAACGCTATGAACGGTGGAGAGCACCACGAGGCGCGGAACAAGCAGCCGGAGCAAACGAGTGAAAAGATTGGCGTGAAAGCTGTGGCTATGCGCCAGGTCCGGCCGGAATTCGCGCGCAAAACTGCGCGCCCGCATCAGGCCTCGCAGCACGCTGCCCGGCGTCTTGTGCACGCCGAGATACACTGTGCGGATCGTCGTGGGCCACTCTTCCGCCACAGGCGGCATCAGCACCAGCACAGCTACTGCATGACCGCGCTTTGCCATCCGCTCCGCAACGGCCAGCGCCTGCTTTTCTGCCCCGCCCACGCCCAACGACGTGAGCACGGTCACAATGCGCATGGGGCCCACACCTTGCCGAGGATTCAGCGCCACTGATCATAACGCACCCATCCACTTCGGGTCTCTGCTCCGCACGGGCGAACTGCTATCCAAGAGGGCCAAAATTCGCAGAAGCTCTCTGCAATGCAAAAGAATCCTTGCAGGAAATCCCACATTGGGCTGTACAATCCCCACAAGGAGATTTATGGCCGGAGATATCCAACTTACTTGCAGCGACTGCGGGCAGGAATTCACCTTCAGCGCTGCCGATCAGGCGTTTTATCAAGAACGCGGTTATTCGACCCCGAAGCGTTGTAGAACTTGCCGCCAGGCAAAGAAAAACGATCAGGGGGGATCCGGCCACCGTTCGGCTTCTTCACAGGGGACCCCTGTGATTTGTTCGGGTTGTGGCCAGCCAACCACCGTTCCCTTTGAGCCGCGTGGCGATCGCCCGGTCTATTGCAGGGATTGCTACACGGCGCGCAAGGGCAGCAGCGGCCCCTCGCGGGGGCGCGACCGCGGGTAGTCTATAGGCCGGTTTGCTGGCCGGAACAGACTGCGGCAGGACCGTCCGCCGCGGTTGATCGGTGCGTGTACGACAAGGCTGTGCAGTGGCCGTCGCAGCGGCCCTGCATTTCCTATGCGCTCCGTCGAGGGTTACGACTGCCTTTTTCTACCCTCTCATCAACCCGCCGCACCGGGAGCGTGAGATCGTCCCCTGCGACTGTGCGCTCCAGCATGACTTCGCAGCGTCGATCCCCAGCGCTCGCAAGAACCCAAAATGGACAGAAGCGCCCGCGCTCGATAGACTGGCGCTCACGGCCCATCCTGAACACCCTTGCACCTGAGGAAGTCTTCCAACGTCATGGCCCGCCACCTCTCGTTCACCGGATTCGCCTGGAAGAATCTTCGGCGCCGGCGCCTCAGAACGCTGTTGACGCTTGCCGGGATCACCATGGGAATCGGCGCTTTTGTGGCGCTGGTCGGCTTTTCTCGCGCCTTTGAGCACGAGTGGATGCGCCTGTACACCAGTTCCGGAACCGACATTGCCGTGGTCGAGACCAGCTTCATTAACACATCGCTAGACGAATCGGTAGGGCCCAAGATCGGCGCCGTTCCCGATGTGGCCATCGCCGTTCCCATGATTTTTAACCTGATCGATCTCACTCCCGACGTGAACGCGTTGGTCTACGGCTGGCGCGCCGATTCCTACGAGCTCGATTCGCTCTCCCTTCTCTCCGGGCGCCGTTTCCGCGACGGCCAGCCGGAGGCGATCCTGGGCAAGAATCTCGCCGACGATCTGAAAAAGAGACCCGGCGACAGTCTTCCGATTCAGGGAACGAATTTTACCGTTACGGGCGTCTTTCACGGCGGTACGGCTCTGGAAGAGGGCGCGGTGATCATGCCGCTCGACCAGCTGCAAATGATTTCGAGCATGCAGGGGAAGGTGACGGCGTTTCACGTCCGGCTTCGCCCCATGCCGGCCGGCGAAGCGTACGATCGCTACGTCAAGCGCGCCGAAGCCGAGATCGAGGCAGCAGTCCCCGGGGTCCATGCCGACCCCGCAGCCGACCGCGCGGCGAACAACCAGCTTGTCGCGCTGGCTCATTCCGTAGCCTGGGGAACATCGACGATCGCACTGCTCATCGGTATCCTGGGCATTGCCAATACCATGGCCATGTCGGTCTTTGAGCGCACGCGTGAAATCGGCATTCTTCGCGCGCTGGGCTGGAAGGGCCGGCACGTCATCCTGCTCATTCTTACTGAAGCAACGGCCTTGGGCCTTGCCGGCGGTTTTCTCGGCATTGCCATGGGATGGACCGCTTTACTCGTCCTCTCCGCCATGCCGCAGACGGCAAGCATCGTCTCGGCCTCCGTCGCTCCGCTTCACCTGGCCGAGTCGCTGCTTATTGCCATCGTCGCGGGGCTCGTCGCCGGAGCTTACCCCGCATGGCGCGCCGCGCGGCTTTCGCCGGTGGAGGCCCTCCGTTATGAGTAGCCCCCTCCTCGAAGCGCGCGGGCTGGTGAAGAGCTACGACGACGGCCGCATCGCGGCCCTGCGCGGGGTCGATGTCCGGATCGATGCAGGCGAGTACGTCGCCATCAGCGGACCCAGCGGCAGCGGCAAATCCACACTGCTTCATATGTTGGGCGGCCTCGATTTGCCAACGCGTGGAGAAGTCTTGTTCCGTGGATCTCCTCTTGGGTCAGCGGTCGATCTGGACACCTATCGCTCACGCCAGGTGGGATTTATCTTTCAGGCTTTTTATCTTCTGCCCACCCTGTGCGCCGCCGAGAACGTTCAGGTGGCCATGCTGGCAATAAACGGACGCGCCAACCATCGTGCTGAACGCGCCGCCGCTCTCCTTGAGGAGATGGGCCTCAAGGATCGCATGCGCCATTATCCCAACGAGCTCTCCGCAGGCGAACGGCAGCGCGTGGCCATTGCGCGCGCCCTGGCCAACGATCCGGCGATTCTGCTCGCCGACGAGCCCACGGGCAACCTCGACACCGCCAACACGGCTCATATCATGGAGATTCTGCGCGGCATTCGCGAGCAGCGAGGCATGACGCTGGTGATCGTGACCCACGAGAATGAAATTGCTTCGAGCGCTCCGCGCCACATCCGCATCCGCGACGGAAGGATCGAAGCATGAATGCCATGAGGGCCGTATGGATGTCCGCGCTGGTTCCGGTTTTGTATGCGCAGGCCGCGAACGTTAACGATCTCCTCGCCGCTCCACGGGAACAGATCCAAACCGCCGACTTTCGCGCCACCGGACATCTTGTCGCGATCGACGCAAACGGCGCCCGCGTCAGCTTTCCCGTCACCATCAAGGCACGCTGGTTTCCCGGCGTGCTGCGCGTACTGGTCGATCTGGGGCAGCCGCCGTCGGCGCATCGCGACCTGCGGGAGCATATTCTTCTGGAGATGCGGCCCGGCGGCGAAAACGCCATCCATATCGCGGCTCCCGGCGATACGGCCGCGTACACCTTACCTCTGGAAAAATGGGAGGCTCACCCCCTGGGACCGGGATTCGACTACGAAGATTTTCTCGAGCAGCAGTATTTCTGGCCCGGACAAACCTCCGAAGGCAAAGCCATATTCGGCGCGCGCAATTGCGACGTGGTCATGAGTACGCCCGGCGCCGCCGACAGAACGCATTACTCGGAAGTTAAGAGCTGGATCGATCCCACCATCGGCTTCCCCGTTTACACTGAAAAGACCGTGAAGGAAACCGGGGCCGTGAAACAGTTCACCTCCTACGGCCTGCGCCGCGAACAGGGGCAGTGGTCGGCGCACCAGATTGAAGTGAAGACACGCGGCCGAGCTGGATCGACACTGCTCATCATCGATCGCGGCAGCGCCAGGGCGAAGCTCACCATCGCCGATTTCAGTCCTGCGCAGCTTACTCGCTTCTAGGAGATTCATGTACATCGTCCTCTGCATCGCCGTCTTCGCCGTAGTTCTCCTCGCAGCCGGTGTTTTGTATCAACTGCTCGGCAGCCGGCACGACAAGCGGCTCTACGCCGGCTCGGGGCGCTGGGTGACCATCGAAAACGGAGCCAAACTCTACCTCTTCGAGGTAGGCTACGGCGAGCCCACGGTTCTCTTTGAATCCGGCATCAGCGCCACGAATCTCAACTGGCGCCACGTTCAGGAGACGATTGCCCGGCACACGGGCACCGTCTCGTACGATCGCTGCGGTTTAGGCTGGAGCAGCCATTGCCGTACCGCCCGCACCCCCGGCAACATCGCCGCCGAGTTGCACCAGATGTTGCACCGCGCCGGGCTCAAGCCGCCCTACATCCTGGTAGGACATTCGTTTGGCGGGCTCGTGATGCGCCGCTTCGCGCTGCTCTACCCGCGGGAAGTCGCCGGAGTCGTGCTGGTTGACCCCATGCGCTGCGAGGAGTGGCCGCCGCTCGATCCCTCCAAACAATCTCAGCTCGATTTGGGCCGAAAGCTCATCCGCTACGCGCTGCCGGTTGCAGGTTGCGGCCTCACGCGTCTCCTGGTTTCCCTGCTGTTCTGCCGCGCGAGCAACCTGACCGATCAGGTTGCCGGCGCTACCGGCACGAACAGCCGCCATGTGTTGGGCAGGATCAAAACCGAAGTGAGAAAAATGCCGCGGGCGGTCTGGCCGGCCGTCGCCGCGCATTGGTCGCGGCCCGGGTTTTACGCCGGCATACGCAGTCATCTCGAGTCCATCCCTGACAGTGTGACGGAAATGCACGTTGCGGAACCGATTCGTTCTATCCCTGTGACCGTTCTAACGCCCGGCAATGCGACGCCGTTCTCCGACCGCGATCTTAAGCACATCGGGGACTGCGCGCGCCAGGTCATCGCCTCAAAGAGCGCACATTGGATTCATCTCGACGAGCCCACGCTGGTAATCGACTCCATTCGCTCCCTGATCGCCGCTCCCATCTCCGAATCGCTCGCAGCGAACTGACCCGCCGGCAATTCTTCCGCAGCCGGTTACAGTCCGATTCGCGGCCCCGTCTATGAGATCCGTACGCTTTTCCCGCGCGAAAGCACAGCGGCCTTACGGCGGTCTTTCGAGGCGCGATCGATCTTCTTCCAGAAGCCGATGAAGTAGTCGACGGCAGAGATGGTGGATACGAGAACGGTGAAGTAGATCGCAGCGATCGCATACCACTTTACCGGGATGACGAACACGCCAATCTGCCAATAGTCCCAGCGGTGCGCCAGGATCGCCGAAACCACCGAGACAATCTGCACCACGGTCTTCAGTTTTCCCAATTCACTGGCCGCGATGGTGAATCCTTCCGACGAAGCAATCGATCGCAGGCCGGAGATCAGGAACTCGCGACCGACGATCACCACCACGATCCACACCTTGACCACCTGCGGATTGTAGGCCACCAATGCGACGAACGCCGCCGTGACCATGATCTTGTCGGCCAGTGGATCGAGCAGCATTCCGATGGTGGTGATCTGGCCGCGCCTGCGCGCAAGATAGCCGTCCAACCCGTCGGTAATCGAAGCCAGCACAAACAGAATGGATGCGAGAACCTCCTGCGTTCCGCCCGGTCCCTGCCAGGGGAAGTGCGGCGACAGGATCCAGAGGAACAGCGGGATCATGACGATCCGCGTCATGGTGATGGAGTTGGGAAGGTTCATGAGGCCTCGCCACACGATCCATGTCTCTGGCGGCTTGGCTCCATTATTGCACTGAGCCAGATTCCGCGCTTTTCAACGAAGGATGGCCCTGTGGGAAAGCGGGTTCACAAAGTGAAATGTGGATGTTGCGGACAACATGCGGCTATGCTAGGTTGATATAGGACTAAATCGGTCGTAATTGTCCGGCAACCCTTTAAACACTGGCTTTCCCTCGTTTCTTGGCGCCTGACGCGCTCGGAGCACGTAGAGCGTTTCAGCGGGACTTCAAAAACAATCGGCGGCCCTGGTGAACGTCTTTTGGCGAAGCATCACCAGGACCGCACAACCGGCAACCCGTGAGCTGACGGTTTTCTAAGCATAGCGGAAACCTCGACCACCATTCCACCCCAAGAGGAGTTTGATGGCTCAGACGCCGCATCGATTTTTCGCATTCTTCTGCCTGCGGCAGGATCGCAGTTTGCACGGCCCGCCCTGGCTCGAACCATTCCTCCATTCCCTGCTCTCAAGCACCCCGCCGCGGTTGGGCGCGTTGTTGTTTTGCGTCCTGCTGGCGCGCGCGGCGGAGCCGATCGCGGCACATGCGCAGGAGCCGCCCTATTACGTCACGTACTCCGAAGTTCTGGAGGAGCCGGGCAATCTTGAAATCGCTCAGAAGGGCACGACAGGCGCGCCCAGGGATTCAAACGGCTTTTACAGCGCCACGCTCGAGCTGGAGTACGGCGCGAAAGCCTGGTGGACGACCGAACTCTACCTGCAAGGCCAGGCGACGGCAAACGACTCCACCGTCTTTAATGGGTTCCGCTGGGAGAATCGCTTCCGCATGCTGCCCACCGAGCACTGGATCAACCCGGTGCTTTACGTCGAATACGAAGACGTGAATGGCGCCGACAAAAGCGTTCTCGAGGTCACAGGGCACGACAGCATCGCCGATTTTCAAGGGCGCAATGCCGACACACGCGGCGACGTCTCGCGCACGATGGAGGGCAAGCTGATTCTCTCCAGCAATCCCAAGGGCTGGAACGTTTCAGAGAACTGGATCATGGAGAAGAACACGATGGGCGGAGCGTGGGAGTTTGGTTACGCCGTGGGCGCAAGCCGCCCGCTCGCGCTGGTGGCCAGCGGCCGCAGTTGTACCTTCTGCCGGCAGAACTTCTCGGCCGGCGCGGAAGTGTACGGCGGGCTTGCGACGGTGCATGACTTCAGATGCAACGACACCTCGCACTACGCGGGGCCGACGGTCCAGTTCGATGCGCCGCGCGGGCCATCGCTTCTCTTCTCGCCGCAGTTCGGGCTCAGCGGCAACAGTGCCGGAGTTCTGTGGCGGCTGAAGATCTCATACGAGATTCAGCAGTTCCGCGACTTGTTTTTGCATAAGGAGGCGCAATGAAGACGCCGAGGACTGCAGGTCTCATGGTTGTTTTTTTATCGATCTCCGCCATGGCCCTGGTCGCAGCGGAGGGCAACTGGCAGCGACGGGTTCCCGACGCGGACCGGCAGCGCGTGAATCCCTACGCGGGCCAGCCGGAAGCCATCTCCGCGGGCCATCTGCTTTTTAAAGAGAACTGCGCCAAATGCCACGGCAGCGACGCGGAAGGACGCCATGGACGCCCGAGCCTGCGCAGCCAGCACGTGATCCACGCTACCGACGGCGAGCTGGCCTGGCTGCTGCGCAACGGCAGCCTCGCCAAGGGTATGCCCACGTGGAGTTCCCTGCCCGAGCAGGAGCGGTGGCAGATCATCGCATTCATTCGCAGCCTGCCGCACGATGCGGCGCCGGCACCGGCCGGAAGCCGCCCCTGAAACGGAACCGGCGGGAGAAGCGATTTCCTTCCCCCGCCGCGCAGATTTCCAAATTCCGGATTGCTACGCGTAGAAGCCGCGCTGTTTGATCGTGAATGCTACACGGTCAATCGCCAGCATGTACGCGGCGATACGGTTGTTCACGGCGTGGGCCTCGGCATAGCGCACCACGTCGTCGAAGCTGTCGCGCAAAATGCCCTGCAACTGTTCGTTCACGATCGATTCCTTCCAGAAGTAGCCCTGCCGGTCCTGCACCCACTCAAAGTAGCTGGCGGTCACGCCGCCGGCGTTGGCCAGGATGTCGGGCACGATAAAGATCCGCTTTTCGGCCAGGATCTCATCGGCCACGGCCGTTGTCGGCCCGTTGGCGCCTTCCACCACGATGCGCGCTTTCACCTTGTCGGCATTGCGGCTGGTGATCACGTTCTCCGTAGCCGCGGGGATCAGGATCTCGCACTCCGAAACCAGAAGCTCCTCGCTGGGCACGGACTCGGCGCCGCGAAAGCCGAGAATCGTGTTGTTGCGGTACTTGTACTCGACTAACTGATGAATATCGATGCCGGCAGGATTGTACAAGCCGCCGTCGCGCTCGGCGACGCCCACGATCTTGTATCCCTGCTCCTGCATCAGCCGCGCGGCATTCGATCCCACGTTGCCAAACCCATGGATGATGACCCGGCAGCCTTCGACGGGCAGATTCAGGTAGCGCAGGCTCTCGTTGCACGCGACCATCACTCCGCGTCCTGTCGCCTCAATACGCCCCCGCGAACCGCCAATGTTCAGCGGCTTGCCCGTCACTACGCTGGTCACCGTTTTGCGCATGTGCATGGAATAGGTGTCCATGATCCATGCCATGGTCTGCTCGTTGGTGTTCACGTCCGGCGCGGGCACATCCTTTTCCGGCCCGATGAATTCGATGATTTCGGCGGTGTAGCGGCGCGTCATGCGCTCCAACTCGCCATTGCTCATATTCTTCGGGTCGCAGATGACGCCGCCCTTGGCTCCGCCGAAGGGAATGTTCACCACCGCGCACTTCCAGGTCATCCAGCTGGCCAGCGCGCGCACCTCGTCCAGCGTCACGTCCGGCGCATAGCGGATGCCGCCCTTGCATGGGCCGCGAGCAGTGTTGTGTTGCACGCGGAAACCGGTAAACATTTCGATCATCCCATTGTCGAGGGTCACGGGAAAGTGAACGATGATTTCCCGCGACGGCGAGCGCAGCACCTTCCACAGGCCCTCATCGAGATTCAGCTTGCGCGCCGCGAAATCAAAGCGCGCGCTTTGCGCCTCCCAGGGATTGATCTCCTGGTCCAGCGTCACGTTGGTCGTTGAGGTTGACATATCTGGCTCCAAATCTTTTGTCCGCATTCCGGCCGCGCAAATCCGGATGCAGGTTCCGTTTCTCCAGCATACCGGCGCGGCGGCGATTCTCCCAGTCTTTCCTTGCCCTCGTCCCCATCCGGCGCGGCTCCGTTTCTCTTCGCCGCAGCACGTTCGGCTCACCCCGCACCGCTCGCGAGGCCAAACCTCAGTGAGTCTAGGCTTCGCCGCGGTGCACGTCAAGCTTGCCCGGGGCCTGATCCGCCGTCCTGAACGGTGTCATCGTGGCGCAATTCATTTAAAGTGCAAGAGTGCTGGATCGGCGCAATGCGCGAACAGTTACACTTAGTTTGTGAAAGCCGCCTCCCACTCAGCACGCCCTTCCCGCAAGGAGTTCCTGGCTCTGGCACAGGCGCACACCCTTGTGCCCGTCTGCCGCATCCTTCTGGCCGACCTGGAAACGCCGGTTTCGGCCTTTCTGCGTGCGGCCTGGCCGGAGCGCGAGTGCTTTCTGCTCGAATCGGTCGAGGGCGGCGAGCAGGTGGGCCGCTACACCTTCATCGGGCTCTCGCCCTTCAAGCGCATCGTGGCCCACGGGCGAGACATCGCCATCACCGAAGACCACAGGGTGACCCGCATCCAGGGCGATATCTTCGCCGTGCTGCGCGACGCGCTTGGCGGCCACAAGCCGGCGCGATTGCCTGGCCTGCCCCCCTTCACCGCCGGCGCGGTCGGCTTCTTCGCTTACGACGCCGTGCGCCAGATCGAGCGCCTTCCGGCAACTGCCAAAGACGAACTGCAAGTCCCCGACGCCTGCCTGCTGTTCTTCGACGAAGTTCTCGCCTTCGATCACGTGCGTAAGGAGATCTGGCTTATCGTCACGGCCGACGTCTCGCGCGGCAAGGCCGCTGCCGCATACGATCGCGCCGTGAAGCGGCTCGACCGGCTCGAAAAGCGCCTCGTCCAGCCCATCCCGGACCTCGAGCGCCGCAAGCCGGCAAAACCGGGAAAGCTGAAGATAAAGCACCGCACCGCGAAAAAAGACTTTCTGGCCGCCGTTACCCGTACCAAGGAGTACATCCGCGCCGGCGACGCCTTTCAAGTGGTCCTCTCGCAGCGCTTCGACGTTGAGCCCGGCGTGGACAGCTTTCAGGTTTACCGCGCGCTGCGCACCGTAAATCCCAGCCCGTACATGTTCTTCCTGCGCTTCGCGCCGGAAGGTCCCGTTGGCGCAGGCGCCGCAAGTGCGACGAAAAGCTCCGCCAGAAAGCCACGAATCTCCGCACAACCGGCCCTGGAGTTGGCGGGCTCGTCGCCAGAACTACTGGTGCGCGTGCACCAGGGCAAGGTCGAGTACCGGCCCATCGCCGGTACGCGCCGCCGCGGCGCCACCGAGGCCGAGGATCAGGCCCTCGCCGAAGAGATGCTGCACGACGAAAAGGAGCGCGCCGAGCACGTCATGCTCGTCGATCTGGGCCGCAACGACGTGGGCCGCGTGAGCCGCTTCGGCAGCGTGAAAGTGGACAAGCTGATGTTTGTCGAGCGCTACAGCCACGTGATGCACATCGTCAGCTCGATTGAAGGCCGGCTGCGCCCAGATCTAACCGCCGTCGATGCGTTGCGGGCCTGTTTCCCAGCCGGCACGCTTTCCGGAGCGCCCAAAGTCCGCGCCATGGAGATCATTGAGGAACTCGAACCCGCGCGGCGAGGCGCCTACGGCGGCGCGGTTCTCTACGCCGACTTCTCCGGCAATCTCGACTCCTGCATCGCCATCCGCTCCATGCTGTCCGTTGGCGGCAAAGGCTCGGTGCAGGCCGGCGCGGGCATCGTCGCCGACTCCGTGCCCGAGCTCGAGCACCAGGAGTCGCTCAACAAAGCGCAGGCGGTGATCCGGGCTATTGAGCGCGCGCGGGAGATGTAAAAGCAGGGAACAGGGATCAGGGGTCAGGGATCAGTTCGCTACTCGTCAATCCCTCGGTCTCCCAGTCCTGCAGCCCTTTTCTTTTCACCCTCTCCTTCTCCTGTTCCCTGTTCCCTGTTCCCTGTTTTTCTCACTCCGCGCCGAAGATTCGCTTGAAGAATCGCCCGATCTTGCGGAAGAACCCGGGCTTCTTCTGTGCGCCCGCCGCTTGCGCCGCCGGAGTCGCAGGCGCAGTGGCAGCCGGCGCAGCAGCGGGTTGAGGGATTGCGACCGGTTGCGGCGCATGGTCGCTGCTCTTGTACACCAGGGTTGTGGCTGCCTGGCCGGTTCCTGCGGTTTGATTGACGCTGGCTGCGGGAGGCGGCGACGGCGCCAGCCCCTCGCTCTGGGCCAGCGGAAACTCGTTGGCCTCGGACTTCGCCGGCGGTGGGCAGCCGCACGGCTCCTTTTCCTGGTCCACCACCGTCTGCAGGCTGCCGTGCTCGAACATCACCCGCTGGCCCGGCTGCACGCGGTAGAGGCCGCCCTCAAACACGCTGGTCACCACCACGTAGGGCGCGTTTGCGCCCGCATTATCCACACAGGTATCTCCGTCCTCTCCCAGCCTCACCTTCACGTCGGCCGCATTCGGCCCGCCAATCAGGATGCGAAAGTAGGGGGTCAGCAGCGCATCGGCATTGCGCCCGCGCGCGGTGCTCGCCGCAAAGCTCATTTCCACCGCGCCGTGATCCAGCGCAATCAGCAGGCCAGGAACTTCGCCCGCGGGCGTGCTGGAATCCGCCGCGAGTTTCACGGTGCTCGAGGCGCAAACGTGCAGTGTTCCCCGGTAGGGTAGCGTGACCTGCGCCGTGCCGTTGCCGGCCGTGATGGTCCCGCTCCCGGTGATGAACGCCCTGCCGTTCAACGCCTGCAGCGATCCCGCAACCGAAAGCGCAGCGCCCGGAATGGATTTGTCGAGCGGAACGATGGCCAGCGGAGGCGAGCTCAGCGGCGGAGCCTGCCCGGCGAGCGCCGGCTGCATCGAATCCGTAGCCTCGGCTGCGGGCGTGGCATCGGGAACCGGCGACGCTTGCGCCGCTGTTACCGGCGTCTGGGCCAGCACCGCCCATGCAGGGGCAAAAAGCGCGAGGCTAGCCGCCATCCGAATCCACGCGGACCCGCGCCGGCAAGCTGCGCGGCGAGAAGCGGCATTCGTTGCGGCTGGCATAACTTACATGTCCAGAAAGTTGCGGATCATCTGGTGGCCGCCCTCGGTCAGAACGCTCTCGGGATGAAACTGTACGCCCTCGACGGGCAGGCTGCGATGCCGCAGGCCCATGATTATCGTGCCGGACCCGTTCGATTCCGCGGTATGTGCCGTCACTACAAGCTCGGCTGGCAGCGAATCCTGCTCCACGATCAGCGAGTGGTAGCGCGTGCAGGTGAGCGGCGTGGGCAGCCCGGCAAAAATGCCTTTGCCGTCGTGTTCCACCGCGCTGGTCTTGCCGTGCATCAGCGTCCGCGCGCGCACCACTTTCCCGCCAAACGCTTCGCCAATGGCCTGGTGGCCCAGGCAAACACCCAGAATCGGCGCCTTCCCCGCCATGTGCCGGATGAGCGGCACCAGAATCCCCGCTTCGCGCGGCGTGCATGGCCCCGGCGAAAGCAGGATCCGCTCCGGCTTCATGGCTTCCACCTCTTCCGGCGTCAATTCGTCGTTGCGCCGCACCACGACCTCCGCGCCCAGCTCGCCCAGGTACTGGACGAGGTTGTAGGTGAACGAGTCGTAGTTGTCGAGGACGAAGACCATCGTGAATTCCAGTGTAGCGCGGACGGCGGGGCGCGCTGGAGGCGCGCCTGAGTTTGTGGCTTGCGCCCGCCAGCCGCATCTGCAAAACTGGCATGGTCAGCCGCTATGGTTCTCCATTTTCTCATTCAAGGCCGCGTACAGGGGGTGGGCTTTCGCTGGTTCGTGCAGCGCGAGGCCAGCGAACTCGATCTGCGCGGCTGGGTGCGCAACACCGAAGACGGCGATGTGGAGGTCGTCGCGGCAGGCGATCCCGCCGATCTGGACGAGCTCCGCGCCAGCCTCCGCCGCGGCCCGCGCGGCGCCCGCGTCGACCGCCTCGTCGAGCATCATCTCGCCGACCGCGAGGTCGCGGACCTCAGCTCCTTCCAGATCGATGGCGCGTGGTGAAAAGACAGGGAACAGGGAACAGGGATCAGGGATCAGAAAAACGCCGTGATTCCGGCGACGGCGATTTTCTCCTGTAGCCTTCGCTCCACTTCGGCGTAGCCAGCAGATCTGAATTCGATGAATTCTCTTTCCCTGTTCCCTACTCCCTGTTCCCTGTCTTATAGACTGATAGCTGACAACAGACGACGAAAAACTGAAATTCGAGAACGAGGAGCCGAGCGCTGCCATGCCGGAACAAGCAAAGCCCGTCAACGTGGAAGATCTCAAAAAACTGGTGCGCACCGTGCCGGATTTTCCCAAGCCGGGGATTCTCTTTTACGACATCACCACGCTGCTGAAAGACAAGACGGGCTTCGCGCAGCTCATCGACGCGATGGCCGCACATTACATTGGGCGCAACATCGACCTGGTGCTGGGCATCGAGGCGCGCGGGTTTATCTTTGGGCCGGCACTTGCCTACCGGCTCACCGCGGGCTTTGTTCCCGTGCGCAAACCGCGCAAGCTGCCCGCTCCCGTCGCCCGCGTTACCTACGACCTCGAATACGGGACAGATACGCTTGAGATCCACATGGATGCCATCGCGCCGGGACAGAGTGTCGTGCTGGTCGACGATCTGCTCGCCACCGGCGGCACCATGGAAGCCACGGTCAAGCTGGTAAAGCAACTGGGGGGCGTCATTGCCGGCCTGGGCTTTGCCGTCGAGCTCGACTTTCTGAAAGGCCGCGACCGCTTCAAGGAGTACGACGTCTTCAGCCTGCTGCACTACGACGAATAGCGCGCGTTTCCGGGATCGCCGCAGGCGCTGGAATCCGCCTCAGTGCACATCCTCCGGCGCCGGTTCCGGTTCTTCCGGCCGGCTTTCGCCGGCAGGCTCCTCCTGGAACATCTGCGCGTCGGCAAATCGATACCCCACATAGACATCGGTGAGCAGATAAAGGGGATTGGAGGGGTCGTCTTCAATTTTCTTGCGCAATTGGCGCACGAAGGTGCGCAGATACTCTACCTCCTCGCGACATTCGACGCCCCATACCGCGGTCAACAGCTTCGCGTAGGTCACCACGCGGCCGGCTCGGCTCATCAGGCAATACAAAATGTCGAACTCCTTGCGCGTCAGCTTCACCGGCGCACCGCGCTTGGTCACCCGGCGCTTCACCGGATCCAGGCGAACCTCGCCGATCTCGATCGGCGCATCCTCCGGCCGCGCCGGCGCGCGCATCCTCCGCACCGCCGATCGAATGCGCGCAATCAGCTCTCGCGTGCTGAACGGCTTGGTCACATAGTCGTCGGCGCCCTGATCCAGCGCCTCAACCTTGTCCTCCTCCTCGTCGCGCACCGTAAGCATCAGCACAGGCAGCCGCGGCGCGAAGGCGCGAATGCGCTTCAGCGTCTCGATGCCGCCGATCCCCGGCATGTTGATGTCCAGAAGCACCGCATCGTAAGGCGCGGCGCGCAGAGCCTGCAATGCCTCCTCCCCACGCGAGGCCTCGGCCACGTGAAAGCCCAGTTCCATCAGCGGAGGCCGCAGCGCATGGCGAATGGCCGGCTCGTCGTCGACCACGAGAATCCGAATTGCTGGCTGCATCATCCCTTGCTCTCCTTCTCCCTTATAAGCGGAATGGCCGCATAGAACGTGGTGCCTTCCTCTTCGCCGCTGGTTACCCAAACATACCCGCCGTGGATCTGCGCCGCCCGCCTGGCCACCGATAGGCCGATTCCTGTGCCCGGGGCGCGATTCGAGTAAGTCGAGGAGCGATAGTACCGGTCAAAGATCCGTTCGCGGTCCGCCATGGGAATCACCGGCCCATAACTGTGCACGGAAAAAATTGCCTCCGGTCCCGCCACCAGCACGCGGATGGTGATCGTGGTCCCGAAGTTCGAGTACTTACACGCGTTGTCAATGTACTGGGTCAGCAACATCACCATCAACCGCCGATCGCAGCTCAACACCAGGTTCTCGTCTTCAATCTCCACGGCCACCTCCATGCTGGCCAGCCGGTCCTTGAGGCCGGCCAACACCTCCTCGATCAGGCTTCCCACGTTGACCCGTTCCACGTGAATTGCCACCTCGCCCGCATCCAGCCGCGCTGTGGTCAGCAGGCGCGTGGTCAACTCCCCCAGCAACCGCGTCTGCTCATCGATCAACCCCACCAGCTCCGCCTGCCCCGCTGAAAGTTTCCCCATCTCGGCCAATCCTGTCGAGGCCGCGCGAATCGCCGTCAGCGGCGTCTTGTACGCATGCGCCAGGCTGTCCAGAACCGTGGCGCGCAATTGTTCCGTGCGCCGCTCGGTCTCGATTCGGCTCTCGTTGGCGAAGGCGCGGTACCGGTCGAAGGTGATGGCGATCAGCGACGCGATGGCGTTGTTGGTCAGCGGGCTCGTGTCCCCGCGCACCACCAGGCTGCCGACAGGCACCGTCCCCAAGCGCACGACACGGCGCCCGATCCCAGTCTCCGGATCGTCGTCCGATGTCTCGAAGTAGTAGACATTTTGCGCCATCTCCTGCGGGTCAACGTTCCAGAAACCCGCTTGGTACACATCGTGCAGATCGGCATCGAAGACCGCGACGGCCTCCAGGTTGAAGATCTCGTGCACCAGCTCGGCCAGTTGCGGCCCCGGTTCCCCGTGAAGATTCATTTGCAGGGTCCGCCGCGTGAACTCGTACAGATCCTCCATCTGCCCCCCGCGCGATTCAGCTTCGCGGGCGTGATCGGTGATGCGAGCAGACAGCCGGCTCACCGTGAGCGCCACGAGCACGAAGACCAGAAGGGTGACGGAATTCGCCGGATTGGCCGCCATGGAGAGTTCCGATTGCCGGGCGGAAAACCAGCTTTGCGCCACAACCGCGGAAAACGAAACAATCACCGCCTGCCAGAATCCGTAGAACAGCGCCGTAGGAACCACAATGAGCAGATAGAGCAGCGCGGCGATGGGCAGCAGCCAGCTGGACCAATGCGTAAACGCCGCCACCATGATGACCGCGACCACTCCCAGCGCGGACTCCAGAGTGAACAGGAGCACCCGCGGGCCGGAGCCGCGCGGAGGCCCCAACAGGAAAACCGACCTGGCTGGATAGCTCTGTGACAACCGGACACTCACTTTCCGCTTTCGAAATGCCGCGGCAACCTGCCGCGCGCAGGGAATGAAATTGGGAAGCACAGCCGCTTGTACCGCACCTTTTCGCTTTCGAGGGATCGATCCCGCTTCCGCGCGGAATTGCCCACAAGCTGCAGGGTCTGAGCCGGGAAAAGAAGAGTTTATCAGGTTCTTCACCATTCTCTCCCCGCTGCGCGCCTCAGGGCCGCCGCTGCGCCAGGTGCGCCAAACAGTCGGCAAAAGCGACGGCCCTGCCTGCTCCCGCTCGACCGAAGAGGGCTCTTTCTTCAATCCTCATGCTTTCCTCATGTGTTCCTCATTTCTTCTTTATGCTTTGTTTGCATTACTGGTGATAGTTCGATTGACCCGATTCACGGCGCCTGGCACAACCGCGCAATCGCCAGTTTCACCGCCGGCGGTCTTGGCTCTACCTGTGCGCACCGCAGCGATGCAATGCCGGCCCCGATCCTGCAACGGGCATGCCCCATGGTTTACCGGCAGCATGAACCACCCTTGTGTCATTCACAAATTCTCTTTGGAGGTAACTGATGTTTTTTAACGCAAAGGTCATCCTTCGATCGCTAGCTGGAACTGCGTTGGCAACCGCGCTCGTGGCCGGTGCGCAAACACCGGCGGCTTCGTCTTCCTCTTCCGCGACGCCTGCGCAGACCCCCGCGGCGCAAGCTCCGGCAGCACCCGCGGCTCCTGCGCCCGCGCCCACATGGAGCGTCGGCCCCATGGATCTGAGCGGCTTTATCGACGGCTATTACAGTTTCAATTTCAACCGTCCCAACACCACGGATGGCTACGACCAGGTCAACCAGCTTTACAACTTCAACGATAAGACGGATCAGTTCGAGCTGAGCGCGGCCAAGCTCACGCTGAACCACGATCCCGACCCGATCGGCGCGCACGTCGACTTCATTTACGGCCGCACCAACGACCTGATCAACAACGCTGCGACAAACGCGACCACGACCACCTTTGTCGCTTCACAGCTCCCCTACCTCGAGCAGGCATACCTCAGCCTGAAACCACCCAAGGCCAAGGGGTTTGAACTGGACTTCGGCAAATTTGTCACCTCGAACGGCGCTGAAGTGATTGAGGCAAAGGACAACTGGAACTACTCGCGTTCCCTGCTCTTCGTGAACGCCATTCCATACTGGCACTTCGGAGCGCGCACTTCGCTGCCGGTGTCGAAGACCGAGACCATCGGATTCCACTTGGTCAATGGCTGGAACAACGTCTCCAAGAGCAACGGAGGCGTCAGCGGCATGTTCACGAGCGCGTATGTCAAGCCCAAGGCCACCTGGAATCTCAACTATATGGTCGGTCCGGAAAACGCCAACACGACGAGCGGGCTGCGCAATTTGATCGACTCAACGCTGCTGCTCACGCCGCCCGGAAAGACCAATGCGTACATCAACTTCGACTACGGCTCGAATCGGGATGCCATCGCGGCGCAAGACGACACTTTGTTACATGACTGGTGGGGCGCGGCAGGCGCAGTGCATATCCAGGCCAATGCCAAGAATGCAATCGCGATGCGCGGTGAGTACTTTAACGATCCGGACGGCTTTCAAACCGGCACGCCGCAGCACCTCTATGAAGGTACTTTCACCTATGAGTACAAGTGGGTAGAGGGTGCGCTGGTGCGAGTCGAATACCGCTACGACGCCTCCAACGTCAATTACTTCCACAAGCTGGCCAGCCAATCGACAGACCAGCAACAGACGGTGACCGTGGCCTTCATCGCTTTCTTCGGACCGAAACGTTGAAGGCGTTGCCTTGGTTCCTCATTTTGTCCTCATGGAACTTTATTTGGTCCTGATGGTGCGAACGATAGACTCGCACTACCACAAACGAAACCGGGACCGGCCAAAGCACAACCAGGCGAACGGCAGGTTCGGAATCAAACAACGCCGGCGCGCACAATGATGACCGGCAAGGATGAGCCCGCTATCAACAGTGTTTGAGAATTCCCCGGAGGTCAGCCGCCGGGAGCCGCCAAACCAATCTCAACTTTCAGGAGAATGCTCATGGCAGATCAGAAAGCACCGCAAATGCAGGCCACGCTGGGCCTAACCGGGTTGACCAGCAATGCAATGGCGCTCATCGCCCCCGGCGCCTTCCTCTGGCTCACCTTCTACATCCAGGCGACTACGGGTGTTGCCGGTCAGCCATCTACCTCTCCGGCGATGTGGATTGGCATCTTTGCCGCGTTGCTTCTGTGCCTGGCAACCGCGGTAGCCTATGCCGAGATATCCAAGCTCTATCCCGGCACCGGCTCCAGCTACTACTACGCCGAGCAGGCCATGCTCTCCAAGGACAAGGCCTTCAAATACGCCCGCTTGGCCAAGTTCATCGTCGGCTGGGGCTCGCACCTCTACTACTGGGTCTACCCCGGCGTCATGGTGGCCGTCACCGGCATCTTCGTGGGCTACGTGGTCGGCTTCCTGTATCCCAACTTCATGAGCGGCTCGAACCCCGGCCCGGTTTTCATGGGACTTGTGGCAGTCGTCTTCTCCTTCTTTGTGGCCTGGATCGCCGCCAAGGGCGCCGGCGCATCGACGGCCGTCAACATTGCCATCAACATTATTCAGATATCCGCTCTGGTGGTCTTCAGCGTTCTGGCTCTCGGCTATCGCGCCAACCATCCCTCGGGAGCGCCCGGCTTCCAGTACGACGGACAAACGCTGGCGACATACACCTACCAGTTCGCGACGAGTCCCAAAGACGGCTCCATCCTGCGCGACTCCAGCGGCGCTCCTCTGCCGCTGCTCGACTCGGCCGGCAAGCCGGTTCCCTTCACCATCAACTACCAGGAAACGGACTCCAGCGGCAACTTCCTCGCCCATCCCACCGCGGCCTCGGTGATTGGCATTCACAAACTCAGCTACATGTTCATTCAGGCGACGGTCGCTATTCTCATTCTCGTCGGCTTTGAATCGGTCACCTCGATGGGAGGCGAGGCAAAAAATCCGACCAAGCATATTCCCATCGCCGTCATCGCATCGCTGCTCATTCAGGGGTTGTTCTGTTACCTGTTTGAGTATTTCTGCGCCAACTACTTCCTCAACTCGGGGTACACCATGCAAAGCGCGGCCTCTTCAGCCGCGCCCATCGGCGACATGATGATCATCGTCGGCGATCAACTGCTGGGCCAGAGCCACGGAAGGTACTTCATGTTGATCGAGGCCTTCACCGTGTTCCTGGCGCTCATCGGCACCACGCTGAGCTGCATGAACACAGGCGCCAGAGTCACCTATGCCATGGGCAAAGACGACGAGGCTCCGGAGCACTTCGGCATCCTGCACGCCGAATCGCTGTCGCCTCGCAAGGCCATCTGGACGCTGGCCGTTATCTCGGCTGTCATCGGCGTAGCGGCTGTCTCGCTGGCCTTCGGCGATGCCGGCGCGCCAACGGATGCCGCCATCGCGGCGCTGCCGCACGGCCTCTTCTCCAGTTGGGGCTACCTGCCGCACGACACGCTGGCCGCGCTGCCCAACTCGCTGCTGGCCATCACGCTCACATCCAACTTCGGCACGTTCATCCTCTATGCGCTCAGTTGCTTCCTGTGCATCGTGGCGTATCAGGGGCGGCCGGATCACAGTTTCCTTCGCCACACGCTCATTCCCGGATTCGGCTTGCTCGCCAACCTGACCTGCATGGCGTTCTACCTGGCCGGTCCGTTCTTCAACCTGGGCACAAAGATGGAACCCCTTACGGCGCTGGGCATCTCGGGCATCTGGGGCATCTACGGAGCGATTTACTTCCTGCGATCTTCCAAGGCCAAGGGCAAGACGGTGCTGCTGGAATCGAAACATCAAATTTCGTAAGCCACGGTCAACCAACGCAAAGCCTCTGGGTGGCTTCTCTCTCCGGCCTCGTTATGAGAGGCTGGGGAGAGGAGGCCACCCAGTAGCCTTTTCGAGGCGGCGCCTCAGCGTTTCAAAACCCACGGCATCTCGGCCGCGCAGACGCGCCAGATGACCTCATGCGGCGGCGCATATGTTGGACGTACAGTTCGGCCAGGCAAGCGACTTCGGCAAAGTCCGCACCAACAATGAAGACGCCATGGGCTCCTTTATTCCCGCTACGCGCTCGCAAGGCCGGTCCCACGGCTTTCTTTTCGTGGTTGCCGATGGAGTGGGCGGGATGGATCTGGGCGAGATCGCATCGTCAACCGCCGTATCGGTGCTCACCGAAGAGTTCGCCAAGGCGCAATCCGGCGCCATGCTCATCAGCCTGGTCCCGCGGCTCATTCAGCAAGCCAACGCCGCGGTGCACGACCGCGGGCTCGAGCCCGAATACCACGGTAAGAGCATGGCCACCACGCTGGTCGCCTGCGCCTTGCGCTACGACCAGGCCGTGGTCTCGCACGTCGGCGACTCTCGCTGCTACCTTGTGCGCAACGGTCAGGCCCGGCAAATCACCCAGGATCACACTCTGGTCAATGAGCAGCGAAAGATGGGCCTGATCTCAGCCGGCGAAATCGCCTCATCCGACTCCCGCCACGTGCTCATTCGCTCCCTGGGCCCGGAGATGTTTGTCTCTCCCGACACCACAGTCCTCACTATTCAGCCGGGCGATGTTCTTGTCCTTTGCACCGACGGCCTGCACGACGAAACCAGCGACGCCGAGATCGCTTCCATCGTTTCTCAGAAGAAAGACGCGGCTCTGCTTGCCAAGGAACTCGTCGCTCACGCCGTCGAAATCGATGGGGGCGACAATACCACCGCACAGGTGATCCGCGTGCGCTCGGTCGAACAGGTGGGCATGTACCGCGGCCGCCCCTACCGCCTGCCCGTGTAATCTGTTCCCACGGTCCCGTTGCTCCCTTGCTCCCCGCTTAACGGAATCCTTATAGTTCCTTGTCCCTTTACCCGATACAGTAAAGAAGGCCATACTGGAGCGTACCGCACCATGAGTTTCTTCGACGTTCTGGAACCTGGAACACAACTCGATTTCTACCGCATCGACGAGCCCGTCGCGAAAAGCGGCATGGCCACCATCTTTCGCGCCACCGACACGCGCGACGGACGCACCGTTGCTCTCAAGATTCCCCACCCCGACTTGGAAGCCGATCCCATCCTCTTTGACCGCTTTAAGCGCGAATCGGCCATCGGAGAAAGGCTCCGCCATCCCAACGTGATGCAGGTCTACTGCGGAGAGCAGCGCTCCCGCGTCTACATGGTCATGGAGTGGTGCCCTGGCCGTCTGCTGCGCCGCATCCTCAATGAAGGCCGCATTCCCCAGGACCGAGCCATCCGCATCGCCATCGAAGTTCTCCAAGCGCTCGATTACATCCACGCCAACGGCGTGGTGCATCGCGACCTCAAGCCGGAAAACATCCTGATTGACGGCAACGACCGCATCAAGCTCATCGATTTCGGCATCGCCGGCGATTCCGCCTCGCGGCGTCTCACCTACGCCAACTTCACAACCACGCTTGGCACTCCGGACTACATCGCTCCCGAGCAGGTAAAGGGCAAGCGCGGCGACGGGCGTACCGACATCTACTCCATGGGCGTGATCCTTTACGAGATGCTCACGGGCAAGCTGCCCTTCTCCGGACCGTCACCCTTGGCCGCCATGAACGACCGCCTCTTGAACCATCCCGTCCCGCCACGCGTGGCCGACCCCTCCGTCTCGCCCGAGTTGCAGGAGATTCTGTACCGCGCCTTGGAGCGCGATCCCAGAAATCGGTACGCCAGCGCCCAGGAGTTTCTCCACGACCTTGAGCACCCCGGCCAGGTCGGTGTCGAGGACCGCCCCGAACTCCTCAACTGGCAGAAACGCAAGTCCCAGCTTTCCCGCAAGGTTTTCTATTACAGCGGCTTGGCCCTCATTCCGGTCGTCATTCTGCTCATCATGGTTCTCATCGCCCGCTTTCACTGACTTGGGTTTTCCACACCCTCAATCCCAAAATCTTCACGGATTCCTTATGCTGAAGGAAATAGGATTCTTGTACATCCTGGGCGCCTAGCGAACCTGAATTGAATTTGTGCTCCGGTGGCGGCTCAAACCTCGCGTTTCGTGTGTTTTCGCGCGGTTGAACCCTAAGCTTGAATCCAATTCGCACTTTTTCTGTTACTGCCGCAGTTTGGCTCAAGCATTTTCGGGAACCCTGTGTCCGGGGAACGACAAACCTGTACTCAACGCCCTCAACTCGGAAGCGGTCACCAGGTGAAATCCAGCAGGAACACTTCGTTTCCGGAAATACCGTCTACCTCCATAACGAAACCTGTGTTTAAACTTCACAGCGAGAAGCGAAAGGAGAAGTAAGAATGCCGCGCACCCCCACTGACGTAAAGAAGCTTGCCAAGGAAGCCGGTGCAAAAATTGTCGATCTTCGATTTATCGACATGCCGGGCATGTGGCAGCATTTTTCCATTCCAGTCGAAGACCTCGAGGACGATCTGTTCAGCGAAGGTATCGGCTTCGATGGATCGAGCATCCGCGGGTTCCAGCAGATTCACGAGAGCGACATGATTCTCATCGCCGATGCCGACACGGCAGTGATGGATCCGGTTCTCTCCGTTCCCACCCTCAACATCATTTGCAATGTATTCGACCCCATCACGCGCAAGCCTTACAGCCGCGATCCTCGGTACGTGGCGCAGAAAGCTGAAGCGTATCTGAAGAAGACCGGCGTCGCCGATATGAGCTACTGGGGCCCGGAGGCGGAGTTCTATATCTTCGATAGCGTGCGCTACGACCAGACCGCCCACAGCGGCTACTACTATGTGGACTCCAATGAAGGCATCTGGAACACGGGGCGCGAGGAGAATCCCAATCTCGGCTACAAGCTGCGCCACAAGGAAGGCTACTTCCCGGTGCCGCCGTCGGATCAATTGCAGGACATCCGCTCGGAGATCATCATCGCCCTTAAGGATATGGGCGTCAAGTGTGAGGTACACCACCACGAAGTAGGCACGGCAGGCCAGTGCGAGATCGACATGCGCTTCGGTCCGCTCGTGAAGATGGCCGACAATCTGCTCAACTACAAGTACATCATCCGCATGATCGCCAAGAAGCACGGCATGACGGCTACCTTCATGCCCAAGCCGCTCTTTGGCGACAACGGCTCCGGCATGCACGTCCACCAGAGCCTGTGGAAGGGCGAGAAGAACGTCTTCTTCGACGCCAAGGGCTACGCGCTGTTGAGCCAGACCGCAAAGTACTACATCGGCGGCCTGCTCAAGCATGCGCCGGCGCTGCTGGCCATCGCCGCTCCCACCACCAACTCCTACCGCCGCCTGGTTCCTGGCTATGAGGCGCCGGTGAATTTGGCCTACTCCAAGCGCAATCGCTCGGCAGCCGTGCGTATTCCCGTCTACTCCACGAGCCCGAAAGCCAAGCGCATCGAGTTCCGCTGCCCCGATCCCTCCACCAACCCCTATCTTTGCTTCGCGGCGCTGCTCATGGCCGGACTCGACGGCATCAAGAACAAGATCGATCCCGGCGAACCGCTCGAGAAGGACCTCTACGAACTCGAGCCGGCAGAAGCCAAGAAGATCAAGAGCACGCCCGGCTCGCTGGGCGAGGTTCTCACCGCTCTCGAAAAGGACCACGACTTCCTGCTGCAGGGAGACGTCTTCACACCCGATCTGATCGAAACCTGGATCAGCTACAAGCGCGAGAAGGAGCTGGCTCCGGTCAATCTGCGCCCCGTGCCTTACGAGTTCTTCCTCTACTACGATCTGTGAGTCGAACTCAGACCCCTGCGTTGCTTCGAACGGCCAGCATCATTTGGTGCTGGCCGTTTTTACTTCCACCCTCATTCTGTCATCCTGAGCAAGCTCGCGAAGCGAGCGCGTCGAAGGACCTGCGGTTGTCTTTCTGCTACGGACGCCCAACCATGTCGATGACTCTGAGCGCAGCTCCGAGGGAGTTAATCGAATACAGGGGCTCGGCAGCCACAACAACCTTCACGATCGTGCCTCGCTTCGGTGCAACAGTTAAAGCCCGCCCAAAGGCTCTCTCGGAGTTCCAGTCCCAAAACGCCGCCAGCGTATCCCACGCACGCAAAGACTCCTCGCCGCTGTCCGGCGCTTCCGGGGCATATTGCACATTGCCCGCAATGAAAATCGGCTCGTCGGATGAGCGCTCGGGATGATTGTGCAACCAGACATTTACGCCGAGAACAAGGTGCTCGGCACCGGGCCGCGCATAGCGCCGAAACAGGAGTTTGGGGAGGTAAAGCTGAGGCGCATTGATCGTATAGCCAGCCCCAGCGGTAACGGTGCCCCCTGAAATCGGCAGAAGTTCGTTCAACGCCCTGTCCAGATCCCGAAAGAGCCGAACGCAGTCTGCCTGCATGCGCAGCACGGCCTGAATCGCTAGCCCCACCTGTTTGCCTGCTTCAGTTCCCATAGAACCTTCCCTCGCTCAACTTTCCAACACCGAGCCCAGCCGTCGCCGATACGAAATAGGCAGTCCCGTAAAAAGCACCCGAGACCTGCCTCAAAGTCGCCGGAGGGGATCGAAACCCTCGGAACGCTTCGAATTCTCTGATCTCCAGAAACCGCGCTACCTCGAGCAACAACGGCTCGCCAACGGAGTTGGCAGATGAGCTTTCCAGAACATCCTGCCATTGAAGGCAGAACACCCTGTCTCGGGCGTCGCCAATTCCAGTACTCACCGAAACCCGAATACTATCCTCGATCTCCAGTTTGGAAAATGTTTTCGTCAGGTAAATCAGGTAACGGTGGTTGCTTTCTGGAAAATACAAGCGAAGAGCGTCTCGGTCATCAAGCAGTTCAAGATAACGCTTCAATTGGTCGTTTTCGCCAGTGCCGCTCTTCCCAGAGTCGAGCTTCACTTCAACGACGACTATCAAAGGCGATTGACCACCGCCCGAAAAACACAGAATAAGATCCGGCTCACCGTAATTCTCCCAACTTCTCCAGAAGTGAATATCCAATTTTGAATACTGATCAAGGCGAATGCCGGCTGCGTGAATTCGGGAATGGAGGGAAACCCCTGTTCCAACGGTATGAGCGCGACCAAGAAGGTCAGCCCAGAAAGGCCCAGGGGCAATGTGGCGGAGGTGACCAAACACCGCGGACGTGAGCCAATCCTCTCGGCCTTCCGCTTCCCGGAAGCGTTTGCCGTGAATCACCGCAATTAACATGAAATGAGGCTTAATTATACTCCTTGAGGTCTGCGCGCGAACTTCTCGCGGCTGGCTCACCTCAAGCTGTTCGCTTTCACTCCCGCCTCAATCTCCTCGGTCAGTGCCTCGGCCGCGTCGATGCAGTCGCCCCGGCTGACGTCGCGGTGCGTCACCAGCCGAATCGCGTCCGGGCCGAACGCCCCGGCCAGCACGCCGCGCGCTTTCAGCCGCGTCACCAAGCCGGCGGCACCCTTCCCCGCTGTCAACCGAAAGATCACGATATTCGTCTCCACCGACGTGAGATCGATGGTGACGCCCTCGGTGTGCGCGAGCGCCTCGGCCAGCAGCCGCGCGTTGGCGTGATCGTCCTGCAGCCGCTTCGGCCCCTCTTCGAGGGCGATCAGGCCAGCAGCGGCCAGCACGCCCGCCTGCCTCATGCCCCCGCCCAACGCCTTGCGAAACACCCGCGCCCTCGCCATCCGTTCCGCCGATCCCACAAGCATCGAACCCACCGGCGCACCCAGTCCCTTCGACAGGCAAAACATCACCGTGTCGAACCCTCGCGTCAGCGCCTTCACGCCCGCGCCCAGCGCCACGGCGGCGTTAAAGATGCGCGCCCCGTCCAGGTGCAGCGGCAGCTTGTGCGAGCTCGCACCTGCAACAATCTCCTCCAAAACTTGAAGGTCGGAGACCCGTCCGCCCGCTAGGTTGGCCGTGTTCTCAATCTCAATGAGACCGGTCGCCGCGCGGAACGCGCCATAGGGAGTGATGGCCTGCGCGATGTGCTTCCAGGTGAGGATGCCGCCCTCGGCGCGTACAGCGCGGATCAGGCAGCCGGAAAAGACCGCCGTCGTCGCCATCTCGAAATCCAGAATGTGCGCCCGCGACTCGGCAATCACCTCCTGGCCGGGCTGCGTGAGCGTCCGAATCGCGATCTGGTTGCCCATGGTGCCCGTGGGCACAAACAGCGCCGCCTCGCGCCCGAAGACCTCCGCCGCGCGCCGCTCCAGCAGGTTCACCGTGGGATCTTCGCCATAGACGTCGTCTCCCACCTCGGCCGCCGCCATCGCCGCGCGCATTTCGAGCGTCGGCTTGGTCACCGTATCCGAACGCAGATCAACGATTTTCGCCAAACTGTTTATCCTTTCTCGATGGCTCCGCTCTTCCTCTCGAAAATGTCTGCACCGGCGTTCAGTGAAGACATCCAAGCCGGGAAAATCCATTCCTGACCGAGGCCCATCTCGAATCTTGCGGGTATCTTTGTTCACCCTCCTCGCGCATCATGCAAGCCCTGACAGTTTTGCGCCTGCTGGAATCAACTTCTCGCAAATGAAGAGCGCGTTCCAAAAGAGCAGCGCATTCCTGCCATCCCACTCGAGTTGCTGCTCATATACTCCGAAGACCTGGTAGCCAAAGCCGCCCAGGAATTCCGTTATCGCGGTGAAATCGGCATAACGAAAATCCGTGCGATCTTTCGTGCGCGGCATCGGCTCGCATTCGGTAAAGATGAAATGGATCCTCTGTTCGCGCAGAAGCGGAGCGGCGCCCGACAGCACCTCCAGATCGTAACCCTCTGTATCGATTTTGAGAAAATCGATTTTCCCAACCTGATGTGTTTCTGCAAAGCCGGCAACCGTGTCCACCGCAATCGACTCATGACGGTCCTCTGGCCGCCTGACCATGACGGAACTGAGCTGGCTGTTCGGGTTAACGTGGATCGCCAATTGACCGGGATCTCGTCCCATGCCTACGTTGTATGTATGCACGCGGGGCAGCTGACGCGCCGTTGCAACCAGTTCCCGATAGGTTCCCCGCACAGGTTCAAAGCTATAAATCTCAGCTTGCGGAAATTTTTTTGAAAACGAAACTGCCGATTGGCCCACGTTCGCTCCGACATCGAAAACAACTTTGAAGTCGGTGTGCGCAAACCTTCTCCCTAGATCGAAATACCAATCCATTCCATGGGGTAGGCTATATCGATAGATTCGGCACCCAGTAGCGCGCTCTACGGCCACCTTAACTGCATTGAAGATTGCATTCATGTGAACTGAATCACCCTCGAACGTTGGTAATGAAGCGCCCGCTACCGCCTCATCTTGCTTCTCCGCGCTCAGCGAAGCGCCCTTGTCCCCCGTTGCCTCCGCATTACGGGATCTCCTTCATGGGCAGCTCCATCACCGGCGTGCGCTTGCCACCCTTCTCCGCATACGCCCACAGCCCGTGGAAGTTTGCCCGGATCCCCGGCTGCGTCTTGAGAAACGCGCTCATCACGGCGGTCGCCTCCGTTCGCAGCGCCGCCGGATCGGTCACGCCGGTCGATTCATACACCACGGCCAGGTCGGGTTGGTGCAGCGAGGGATCGAGAATCACCGCCTCGATCTTCCACGTGCGGTCGCCATCGGGAAGCGACAACGGAAATGCGCTCTGCGGCGACGGCGCGATCAGCGACTGTTCCTGGCGCAGCTTTTCCAGATTCGGCGAAGAGAGAAAGTCCACCGGCAACAGCAGGTAGCGCGCCGCGTCGTAGCTGAACCACGCGCTCCACGGATCCACCTTGGCCAGCTCCCGCCCGCGCACCCAGTACCAGACGCCGTCGTGCCCGTCGAAGATTCCCGGCCGCACCGTCAACCCCGCCAGCTTCCATGCGGTTGCGGCGCTATCCCAGGCCAGAATGATCCCCATCTGCCCGGCCAGCGGCGCGCCCACCGCATCCGCCAGCACAACGGCGTAACGCCCAGGGGGCAGTGCGCTCATGACGATGGTCACAGTGAGCGACCCCGACGAGTTCGAGCAGAAGAACTGCGTGTCGGCCGGCGCGGTCTGGTTGCTCGCGTCCAGCAGATACACGTCTCGCAACTGGAACTGCCCGCCCTTGACCAACGGTACAGCCTGTTCTACCGCCGCGCGAATGCCCTCCCACACCGACGCTTCCTGGGGCAACAGATCGGCCTGGAGCGATGCAAAGTTCTGTCCCAACACTGCGTTCGCCATGCGGCCCGCGGTCATCGCCAGCGCTTCGCGGTCCAGCGTCCCCATTTCGGCCTGCGAAGTGCAGGTTGCTGCACGGCTTGCCCATGGCGCCAGCAGCAAGGCCACTGTAACTGTCCAACCTCTCCATCCCATGCGCATTCCCGGCAACATCCCCTCCACCTGAATGTCCTCTTTCGAGCGTGTATCGACCACTGCTAGTCTAGTACAGTGAAGCAGCAGCGCAGCGCGGCCCTGCCCCCGGGCGGCTGGCCGCGCGCTTCTGCTGCCGTTAAGGAGCCGATTCCGATGCGTACTCTCCAATTGCCGCAAACGGAATCTTCGCGCCATGTCACCCTCCGCCGGCGATTTTGTCTTGCTGCGCGCAGACTGCCCCGGTTTCTCGCCTTGTGCGCCGCGTTGCTGGCGGCGCATTTGCTTTTCGCAGGCATATTGCTCGTCGCGCAAACATCAAGCGCCTCGTCAACGGCTACTGCCCCTGCGCATAAACCGGTCCATTCCCCCAAGGAGTCCGCCGCCCATCCTGCGGCGCAAGCGACGCCGGCGCCAACCGCGCCCATAGCTCCGAACTGGCCCGCAAACGATCGGCCTGCCGGGGCTTCCGTGGTTTGGGACAGACATGGTCTGCTCATCGTCGCCTCCAACTCCAGCCTGGCGCAGATTTTGAAGGAAGTTTCGACGGAAACTGGCGTCAAGGTGGAGGGGATGGACGCGGATGAACGCGTTTTCGGCACATACGGTCCCGGCCCAGCGCGCGATGTACTCTCCCGGCTTCTGGATGGCTCCGCATACAACGTCCTGATGATCGGCGACCAGGGCCAGGGCGCACCGCTCCGCATTGTTCTCAGCCCCAGCTCTACCGTTGCCGCCACGGCGCCGCAGGCCGCAAGTACCCCTCCTTCCCCGCCCAGCGGCGAGGATACTGCGGGAGATCAGGAGCCGCAGGAGCAGATCATGCAGGAGATGCAGGCGCGCCAGCTCCAGCGGCAACAGGATGAGACGCAGAACGGCACGCAAAACCCGCAGAACTGATCGGGGCCACAACAGCGTGCGCTTTTTGTCTGCCAGTGAATGGCTGAAAGTTGAATGCGGGCTTTTACGAGATCCGCGCGGCTTGCGCCTGCGTCTTCACCGCTGTCGGCCGTGGCCGCGGCCGCATGAATGCAAATCCCAGGCGCAGGATCGCATAAGCAGCCAGAATGCCGAACGCCATCGCGCCCAAAGAAGCGCAAATCAGCATCACCAAATCTGTCATTCCAACCGCCTCTGGGCACGGATGTGCCGTCATTCCGCAACGTACACGCCCTGCCGCCGGACAAGACTTCGCCGCAACAGCAGCCGCTTATGCGATTCTCTCAGAAGATGCCGCCGCGTTGACCCTGATTTCTGTTGCCAAATAGAATACCCCCAAAGGGTTGTTCTGCGGTGAATCCCGATCGGCAGCGCTTGAGAGTACGGGTTGTCTTCGTAAAACCTAGCCATGTCCATTACGCACATCACGGTGCGCGGGGCGCGCCAGCACAATCTGCGCGACATCAGCGTGCGCATTCCCCGCAACGCCCTCAGTGTGGTCACCGGTCTTTCCGGCTCGGGCAAGAGCTCGCTTGCCTTCGACACCATCTATGCTGAGGGCCAGCGCCGCTACGTCGAGACGCTTTCCGCCTACGCGCGACAGTTTCTCGACCAGATCGAGCGCCCCGACGTGGATTCGATCGAAGGGCTGAGTCCGGCCATCTCCATCGAGCAAAAGACCACCAGCCGCAGCCCCCGCTCCACCGTCGGAACCATCACCGAAATCTACGACTATCTCCGCCTTCTTTACGCCTCGGTTGGCACGCCCCATTGCCCCAACTGCGGCCGGTCCATCGTCCGCCAGACCGTCGAACAAATCGTCCAACGCATCCTCGAGCTCGGCCAGGGTGAGCGCGTCACGGTTTTGGCGCCCATCGTCAGAGGCCGCAAGGGAGAGTTTAAGGATTTGTTGGATCAGATTGACCGGCAAGGGTTTCGCGCGCGGGTAGACGGCGAGGTGCGCGACCTTTCCGAGCCCATACTTCTGGACAAACGAAAGAATCACACCGTCGAAGCTATCGTCGACCGTGTCCTCCTCAGGCACGAAGGTACGAGCGCGGGTACGGGTGTCCCAGGTCCGGGGTCGCCACGGACAGGTCTTCGTCCGTGGGGTGGAGATCCCTCGCATTTGGGGACCTGGGAGGGAAGTAAAGCCGGATCCAAACTCAACAAACCCTCCGTTGAAAAACGCCTCGAGCAGGCCGTCGCAAAAGCACTCCAACTCGCCAATGGCCTGGTCCTCGTCGCCTTCCACGCCGGCAATGAGCAGTTGTTCTCCTCTTCCATGGCCTGCCCGGACTGCGGCCTCGACGTGCCCAAGCTCGAGCCGCGCAGCTTCTCATTCAATTCCACCTTTGGCGCCTGCCCTAATTGCCACGGCCTTGGTTCGCTCTACGACTTCGACCCCGCCAAAGTCATCACCGACTGGTCCAAACCGCTGCTCGATGGCGGCCTGGGTCCCGGCTCCTCGTCGCAGTACCTCGTCAGGCTCATTCAACTCGCCGCCGACCGCTACAAGATCGACCTCAAGGTTCCGTTCGAAGATCTCCCCCCGCGCCAGCAGCATATTCTCGTCTACGGGCCGCCCAAAGGCGAAGCGCCCCGCACCGGCTTTCACGGCATCCTCAGCTACCTGCGCGACAATGTGGAGGACGCGCGCAGCGACAGCTATCGAGAGTACATGATGAGCTTCATGTCGGCCGCGCCTTGCCCGGTTTGCCGCGGCAAGCGCCTGCGCCCCGAGTCCCTCGCGGTCAAAGTCGGCGGCCTTTCCATCGCCGACTTCACCGCGCTGCCGCTCAACCGCGCGCTTTCGGCGGCCATCAACCTCCAATTCACCGAACGTGAGGCCTTGATCGCCGAGCGCATCCGCCGCGAGATCGCCGAGCGTCTGGAGTTTCTGTGCGCCGTCGGCTTGAACTACCTCTCGCTCGATCGCAGCGCCGCCACGCTCTCCGGCGGCGAGGGCCAGCGCATTCGGCTCGCCACGCAGATCGGCTCTCGCCTGCGCGGCGTTCTCTACGTCCTCGACGAACCCTCCATCGGCCTGCATCAACGCGACAACAATCGCCTGATCCAGGCCCTCGAGCGGCTCCGCGATCTCGGTAACACGGTTCTCGTCGTCGAGCACGACGAAGAGACCATCCGCCACGCCGACTATGTTCTCGATCTCGGTCCCGGCGCGGGCCGCCTTGGCGGCAGCGTGGTTGCCGAGGGCACGCCGGCCGAGATCATGGCCGTGCCCGCTTCGCTCACCGGACGCTATCTGAGCGGCGCCGAAACCATGCTGCAACGCGCCAGGCCGCGTTCCCTCACCGGCAAGTGGCTCGCCGTCAGCGGCGCGCGCGAGCACAACCTGCAGGACCTGAACCTTCGCATCCCTCTCGGCGTCATGACCGTCGTCACCGGCGTGAGCGGCAGCGGTAAAAGCACCCTGGTCAACGACATCCTCTACCGCTCGCTGGCCAAAACCATTTACGGCTCGCGCGAAGAACCCGGCGCGCACGACGCCCTCACCGGCACCGAGCAAATCGACAAAGTGGTCCGCATCGATCAATCGCCCATCGGCCGCACACCCCGCTCCAACCCGGCCACCTACACGCAGGTCTTCTCACCGGTCCGCGATCTCTTTGCCATGCTGCCCGAGGCGCGCGAGCGCGGCTACAGGCCCGGCCGCTTCAGCTTCAACGTCTCCGGAGGCCGCTGCGAAGCCTGCCAGGGCGACGGGCAGCGGCGCATCGAGATGAACTTCATGCCCGATGTCTACGTGCAGTGCGAGGTGTGCAACGGCCGCCGCTACAACCAGGAGACATTGGCCGTGAAATTCCACGGCCGTTCCATCGCCGACATTCTCGACCTCAGCATTGAAGACGCTCTGCCCTTGCTCGCCGATGTGCCTCAAGTGCGCCAGAAGCTGCAGACTCTCGTCGACGTCGGCCTCGGCTACGTGCACCTCGGCCAAAGCGCCACCACGCTCTCCGGCGGCGAAGCGCAGCGCATGAAGCTGGCCCGCGAGCTCTCCAAGCGCCAAACCGGCAAGACCCTCTACCTGCTCGACGAGCCCACCACCGGCCTTCACTTCGACGACGTGCGCAAGCTCCTCGAAGTCCTGCATCGCCTCGTCGATCTCGGCAACTCGGTCATCATCATCGAGCACAACCTCGACGTCATTCGCAACGCCGACTGGGTCATCGATCTCGGCCCCGAGGGCGGCGAAGACGGCGGCCGCATCGTTGGAGAAGGCCGTCCCGCAAAGATCGCCGCCACGCCCGGCTCCTACACAGGCCAGTTCCTCAAGCGCTATTACAAATCCACGAACGGCCGTCTCGCTGCGATGGACGCGGACGAAGAGACCCTTTCAGATTCGACGGGAAACGGCGCCGACCGCATCACGCCGCCAAACGGATCGGTCAGCGCCGATCCACAGATCGCGACGCGCTCTAATGGAAAGAGCGCGCGCAGGAAACATGAAGGAGCGGCAACTTTGCATTCTGAGCCCAGGAAGAAACGCACATGACCGATTTCCCGGAAGACCATCTGCACGAGTCCGCGATCTCGCCTGCAGACAACTCTTCAAGCGCCGCCCCGGCCCCGGAAAACTCCGCCCAGAAAAACCCGCTGGCTGGCGGTTTCCCGGCCGTCGAAGCGCCGTACGCCGAGCCAGAGCCGATCGCTCTTACGCCCGCGGCCTCTTACATGGAGTCGCCTGCGCCGTCCGCCGAGCCAACCCTCTTCCAGTCCTTCGTTCAGCCCCCGGTCCGCCCGCCCATTCGCATACCGCACTTTGGCCATCTCTGTCTTCTGCTCATGTTGGGAGGCATCGGATTCGCCTGCACGGCGGCAGTACTCTTTTTTGCCATGCACTTCCATCTCTTCGGTTGGGAACTCACAACAAAATCCGCCACCGATATCCATCTCGTCCTCGCCAGCGAAGCGCTTCTCTATCTCATCACCTTTGCCTTCAGCCTCGTTGTGTTTCCGCTTTTTTGGGATGAGAGTTTCTTCACTGGCATCCAATGGCGCGGTGCGGCGGCACTGAAAAGGTTTTGGCCGCTGGCCGCAACGGCCTTGGGCTGCTTCGCCCTGGCGGCGCTTGACGAAGTGCTGATGCCCGGCCCCTCCAACGCCCCGATCGAAAAAATGATGCGCTCTTCAGAAGCCGCATGGTTGATGTTTGGCTTCGGCGTCACCATCGCGCCCTTTTTTGAGGAGATGTTCTTTCGCGGCTTTCTTCTACCCTCGCTGTGCACGGCCTGGGACTGGGCGGCCGAGCGGATCGCACACAAACCCGCGCCGCCGCTTGGCGCCAACACTCACCCGCAGTGGTCCTTTTCCGCCATGGTCGCCGCATCCGTTCTCACCAGCATCCCCTTCGCCCTCATTCACGTCGAACAGCAAGGCCATTCGCTGGGACCGTTCATCCTTCTCATCGTGGTCAGCCTGGTGCTCTGCACGGTGCGCCTCAAGACCAGGTCCCTGGCCTCCAGCACACTGGTCCACGCCTGTTACAACTTCTTCATCTTTTCGGCGGCGATGATTGGAACCGGCGGCTTCCGCCACTTCGACAAGATGTGAGAAAGGCAGGGATTAAGGGAACAAGGGAACGAGTCCCAAGACCGCGGGGAACGAGCTTGCGTCTCAACCGCGGCCATCGAATTGTTTATTCGTTCCAGCAGTTGATGTTGCCGCTGGCCTCAATGTGCTTTCTTGTTCCCTTGGTACCTTGGTGCCTCGGTCCCTTAGAATCACCTTGATGCCCACACCCACCTACGCCCAGCAGCTTCTCTCGCTCCTAGCCCGCACCAGCTTCAAGCTTGGCCAGTTCAAGCTCTCCTCCGGCGGCACAAGCGACTATTACATCGACTGCCGCACCACCACGCTCCACGCCGAAGGCGGACGCCTTACGGGCCACGCAATTCTCGATTTACTTGAAGCCAACAAGATCGAAGCTGAAGCCGTGGGCGGCCTCACCTTGGGCGCCGATCCCATCGTCTCCAATGTCGCCACGGCCAGCGCCTGGCGCGCGCTGTCGCATCCCCATTCGGATCCTCGCCCGCCGCTGCTCCACGGATTTCTGGTCCGCAAAGCTGAAAAAGCCCACGGCACAGGCCGCCGCATCGAGGGTTTTTGCCGAGCAGGCGCCCGCGTGGTGATCGTTGACGACGTCTGCACCACGGGCGCCTCCACCATCGCCGCCATCGAAGCCGCCCAGGAAGCCGGCATGATCGTCGCCGCCGTCGTCTGCATCGTCGAGCGCGAAGAGGCTAACGGCCGCCCCGCCGTCGAAGGTGCTGCGCACGGCAGCCCTTTTCTTCGTCTTTTCACTGCGAACGAAGTCCGCGCGGAACACATGAAGCAGTTCCCCTCCGCACGCGCCTGAGCACACCCGCCTTGGCGAAAACGAAAAGGGCAGACCCCATCGGATCTGCCCTTCGTCCTTCCGAAGCAATCAATTGCCGGAAAGAATCCGCCTACATTATTCCTGAACCACTGACGTTGCCGCCTGACCAGCCGGAGGGTTGCTCTGTCCGGTCGCCGTGGGCTGGCCCTGCGACTCCTGTTCGCCGCTCATGTTCGAGAGCAACTGCACCTGCACGCGCCGGTTTTCCATCCGCCCTTCCCGCGTATCGTTCGAAGCCACATACTGGTCCTTGCCGATCCCGATCAAGTAGAAGCGGTGCGGCGCGATGTCGTACTTCGCCGCCAGGTATTGCACCACCGCGTCGGCGCGGCGCTGGCTCAGGTCGTAGTTGTACTGTGCCGGCCCGGTCGAATCGGTCCCGCCCGTCACCTCCAAGATGTAGCTCTTCGCTGAACCCAGCTTGCCGGCAAAGTCGTCCAGTTGCGACTTGTCATCCTTGGTCAGCAATGCCTTGTCAAATCCGAAGGTAACGGAAACATTCGCCACCTGCTTGTAGCTGTCCAGCCCCTTCACCACGCTGTCCAGCGTGTCGGCGCGGTGCGCAACGTCGTTGGCGGCGGTGTCGGCCGCATTCGCCGCCTGAGTGGCGTTCTGCGCATTCTGGTTGGCTGTGTCGGCCGTGCCCTGCGCCTTGCTGATGCCCGCCTGCGCGCGATCGTTCACGTCGTGAATCTGCCGGTTGTTCTCCGCCGTCTTCTGGTCCAGTTGATCGGTGTGATCGATCAACGGCCCCGTCTGCGTGCGTACATAGTTCTTCGTGGCGCATCCCGTCACGCCAAACGCCACCAGCGCAGCTGCAGTCAACGCAAATCCAATTCGATGCATCGTCATGGTCCTCACCTCAGGGGATCCTAGCGGCCGTTTCTTCAGCACCTCCGGCCGGGAAGGACTTTATACCTGCTACAGTAGTTGTGCACGCCGCCGTCCATTCCGGAGCTGCGCAGCAACATGATGAAAAATAACGATATAGACTTCATCTGTGCAGATCTGGACCGCTCGCTAGCCGTGTAATTTTTACCCTCCCCGGTAAGGTTTGCCCAATCTTCACCCTGCACCGCCCGCGACGCCGCCGGACATACACCCCGGAGGCAGCCTCCGATTGATTCCCGCTATGCTAGGAACTGACTCCACTCGCGCCAGCCATTCATGGATCTCTACCAGAAAATCCGCGAGCTTCCGACAAAGCCCGGCGTGTATCTCTACAAAAACGCCGAGGGCGAGGTCATTTACGTGGGCAAGGCCAAGAACCTCCGCTCGCGCGTGCGCTCCTACCTGCTTGAGGCCTCGCAGGCCGATGCAAAAACAGGCTCGCTCATGCGCGAGGCCGTCGATCTTGAAACCATCCTCGTCGCCAACGAGCACGAGGCCCTTGCCCTCGAAAACAACCTCATCAAGCAGCGCAAGCCGCGCTTCAACATTCTGTTGCGCGACGACAAAACCTACCCCTACGTCAAGCTGACCCTCGCCGATCGCTATCCCAAAATCTTCGTCACCCGCCGTCTGCGCAAGGACGGCTCGGCCTACTACGGCCCTTACTTCCCCGGCAGCCTCGCCTACCGCGTGGTCGAACTCATCCATCGCAGCTTTCTGCTGCCCAGTTGCAAGGTCGATCTCTCACGCTACCACCCCCGCGCCTGCCTGCAGTACTACATTCATCGCTGCCTCGGCCCCTGCGTCGAGGGCCTCACGACGCCGGAAGCCTATAAGGACGCTGTCCGCGACGCGCAGCTTTTTCTCGAGGGTCGTCACGCGGAACTGGAGCGCACCCTCACCGCCCGCATGATGGCCGCGGCCGAAGCCGAGCAGTTCGAGGCCGCCGCGCGCCTGCGCGACCAGCTCTCCACCGTCCACCAACTCCAGGAAAAGCAACGCATCGCCACGGCCGAGCTCGACGACGACGCCGATGTCTTCGGCTACCACTTCGAAGACGGCAGCCTGGCGGTGAATCTCTTCCACATGCGCAACGGCAAAATCGTCGACCGCCGCGAGTTCTTCTGGGAAGACCTGCCCAGCCTGATGGAGATGATCGACGAAGAACCTGATTCTCGTAGTGAGCCTGTCATCCTGAGCGACCGGACCCTGAGCAAAGCGAAGGGGAAGGGAGTCGAAGGATCTGCGGTTGCTTTTCCTGAGCCCAATGAACCCACCTTCAATGCCGGTCATGTCTTCTCGGCTCTGCTCAAGCAGCTCTACATCGACCAGCACTACGTCCCGCGCTCGATCCTTGTCCCCGTTGACTTTGATGACCGCGAGGCCCTCGCCGCACTTCTCACCGAGCGCACCGGCCACAAGATCGACATCGCCGTTCCTCAGCGCGGCGACAAAAAATCCCTCGTCGATCTCGCCGGCCAGAACGCCCGCCAATCCTACACACAGCGCTTCCGCGTTCTAGAGCCTTCGCGCAAAGCCATTCAGGAGGCGCTCGCCGACGCGCTCATGCTCCCCGAGCTGCCCCGCCGCATCGAGTGCTTCGACATCTCGCACATCCAGGGCGCGGAGACGGTAGCCTCGCTGGTTGTTTGGGAAGACGGCAAGATGAATAAGCAGCTCTATCGCAAATTCAAGCTGAAGACCGTCTCGGGCGTCGACGATTTCGCCTCCATGCGCGAGGTGGTCGAGCGCCGCTACCGCCGCATTCGTGATGCATCCAGTGAGCCTGTCATCCTGAGCGAGCCGCCACAGCGGCGAGTCGAAGGATCTGCGGTTGCTCTTCCGGAGCCAGTTGCCCCATCCTTTCGCCGCTCTTCAGGCGAAAGGGTGGGAGACCACGAAAACATACGCGCTTTGAAAGGGCGCGGCTTCAAGCCTGCCCTGAGCCTGCCGAAGGGTGCCGCCGAGACCACGGAACGGAATGAGGCTTTAGCCCCTGAGGGACGAACCTCAGGAAGCAAAGAACCAACCACGATGCCGTCGTTGATCCTCATCGACGGCGGCCTGGGCCAGCTCCACGCCGCAGCCGAGGCGCTCGAATCCCTCGGCTTCACCTCGCAGCCGCTCGCGTCCATAGCAAAACGAGAAGAGATCATTTACCTCCACGGCAACGAAGACGAGCCCATTGTCCTCGACCGCCGCTCGCCCGTCCTTCATCTCGTCCAGCTCATCCGCGACGAAAGCCATCGCTTCGCCGTCGGCTATCACCGCCAGCGCCGCGCCATGCGCGACCGCGACTCCGCGCTGCTCGAAATCCCCGGCGTCGGCCCGCAAACCCGCCAGCGCCTCCTCACTCACTTCGGCAGCCAGCGCGACGTCGAGCAAGCCACAGCGGAATCCCTCGCCGCCGTCGTCTCCCGCAAAACGGCCGAGACCATCTGGCGGCATTTTCACGCAGCCCGCCCCGTCAACCAATGAGGCACGTGATTCCGTCATCATTTGATGCTATAATTGATGCCTGGAGGCCGATATGCGTACCACAATCGCGCTTGACGATGAATTGGTCGAGCGAGCCCAGGAATTTACGGGCATTGCCGAAAGAACAGTCTTGTTGCGTGAGGCCCTCAAGGCGCTGATTGAACGCGAAGCCGCGCGTCGGCTTGCCGCGTTGGGAGGCACGATGCCCGAACTCGAAGACATTCCCCGGCGTCGCTTCGGTAAACTGTGATTCTCGCCGACACCTCCGTTTGGATCGACCATTTCCGCTCTGCGAATCCGCAGCTGCACAATCTCCTCGCCCGCGACCAGATTGTCATGCATCCGTTCGTTATCGCAGAACTCGCCCTTGGATCTTTGCGGGATCGGGCAAAAACTCTCCTCGACCTCGACCTCCTTCCCGCAGCACGTGTCGCCAAGATGAGCGAGGTGCGGCACATGATCGAGGCCAATGCTCTCTACTCGAAGGGCATCGGCCTCATCGACGCACACTTGATCGCATCCTGTCTCCTCACTCCTGGAACACAGCTATGGACACGGGACTCCGCATTGCAAAAGGTAGCCAAAGCCCTCGGAATTCTCGTTGATCCCGCCCGAGCAGGCAAGACGAAACCATAAACGGTGAGAGTCCGCGTGAAGCTAAGCACTCCGCCGCCGTCGTCTCCCGCAAGACCGCCGAGACCATCTGGCGGCATTTCCACCAAACGTTCCCGGAAGGTATCGAACACGTGCGCTAGAACAAACGAGTTCAAGCGGGACCAGCGAGTTCCCGTCACTTCAGGCCATAGTCCCTCGCCTTCACGATGAACCTTTCACGATAGGACGGCATGGGCAGTATGTGCGATCCCAACATCGGGAGATGTTTGACGTAAAACACTCTAAGTTCTTCAAGCATTTGATGCGCATAATGCAGCAACGCAGCCGCGGCCGCAGAGTAAGCACGAAGATTCGCACCGTCAGCAAGATAGACATGTCCAGTTGCGTCACCTTGCTTGAAGAGAAAATGAGCGATCGCGTTTCGCATATCCGAGAAGTTCTCGTACAGTTGCTGGGCGTTGGAAACGTTTTTGAGGAGTACTTCGGGGACTCCGAGCCCTCGCACGAAATCTGTGTCGACGTCGGGTATTTTAGGCATCCTAGCTTTGACATTCCGCCGATCACACTCCTCCTTGATCCATTTCCTTACCGATCCAGCGCCCTCAAAGATCCGAGCACCGCAAAGGAGGCGATAGAAAGGGCTCGACGACGTGAGCGCCTCACGATAGATCGCATCGTAGGGGGCGAATGGAACGGCCTGTTGGATCCCCCCGAGCGGCCCCATCGCGATTTGATGGCCTTGAGGAAAAAGAAACTCGTAGATTAGTACTTTCCCATTTGAAGGGGAGAGTAGTTCAAGACGCTGAATCAGCAACGGGAGCTTGGAATTTCGCGTCAGAACATCGAGCAGTGCGTTTACGGGCCGGCGTGCCAGGAGCATCGCATTGCTCGGCAGTTCCGATTCGACCTGAACGTCGATATGCGTGAGCATCTTCGAATCGGATCCCCGAAGGTCATAGTAAACGGCGTTGTGCCCACCGGAATGGAGGTAGATCGAAAGCGGATCCTCGTTGAGGACGAAGTTGCTATCCCCCTCGAGTTGAGCTGCCCATGCTGCTGAGCCCGACAATGGAACAGCGGTTCCAATAATTGCGCGAACAGTCCACACCCGGCTCGCACCGCTCGCTTGGATTTGAAGGATTTCCTGGCGAGAACTCTTCTTCGCAACGCCCACCAAAATTCCCGGGGCGAGCTGAGTGGGATAGGCTAGTTCGAATTCGTCAGACTCGTCGAAGGTACCTAGAGGATTCACTCGAACATTTTATCCCGCCGCCGGACAGCGAGGATCAAGCCCAGCCGCTTGCTACGTTAGCGAGCAGATCGGACACCCCGCTTACTCCGCCCGTATCAGCTCGCTCTTGCGCACCACAATCCGCTTATTGCACGCGGGGCAGGAGAATCGGTCGAAGAGCGCCACGCTGCCCACCGCCGCCCCGCACCACGGACACTTCCCTTTCAGCGCGTTGATTCCCAGCAGCGACCCCAGCAGCGGCGCGCACACCCCCGCCACGATCATCGGCACGCCGAGAAACACGCCCAGACCGGTGAGGCAGATCATCCCGCCATAAATGATCAGAACCGGCGCCGCCAGCAATCCCAGCAACAATCCGCTGAACGCGCCCTTCACCGGCGCCTTTTCGTGATCCGGGTGCTCGTGCATGGGCTCCTGGCTCTCTTTCACGCTCGTGGCTCCGCACTGCGGGCAAAACTTCCATTCCGCCTCGATGTGCGCTGCGCATTTCGAACAGGTTCCGCTCATAGGCGACCGCTCCCTCACAGTCAAGGACATTCGGCCCAGGACTCAGCCTGCTTGAGATAGCTCTGCGCCAGGGCGTTTGCCGCGGCCTCCCTCTTCTTGCCGCGGCAGACCACCCAGTCGCCGCAAACCATCCAACTGCCGTGCCCTGGTCCGTCTGCGATGATGCAGTGTAGGCTCGCTGAAACAGCAATTCCGGTGATTCACGTCACTTTATAGCCGTCCTCAAGGCCCGCTCAAGCCGCCAACCGCACAATTCAAGCGTCCACAAGTCCTTTCTCTTGTGCGCATTTCAGCATCGTTCTTCCTCGTCGTCTCCGGCCCCTCATGTTCTATCCTTGTTGATGCCATGAGAATTCCGCTCAAATCAGTGATGCCTCCAGCCACCCTCTTTTTCGTTGCCATGTTTGCCCCCGGCTGGCGCGCGCAGATGGTCTCTCCCTCCATCGACACGCCCGGCCAGCCATTTTCGTATTTTTCCAAGCCCACCGATGAGATCGGCCTCATGGGCGCGGAAGGCGCTACGGAAATCACGCCGGAAGGGTACCTGCGCACCGGCTTCGGGGAACTGATGTTCTTCTCCGGCCCGGATTTCGAGCCTGCCAACGTACGCATCCGCACCCTCGAACAGGGCCATCTGCCCATCGTCCACTACGAATTCACGCGTGACGGCATCACCTACCGCTTCACGATGTTCGAGGGCAAAATCGACAAGAGCGCGATCCTCCGCGCCCGGCAGCACGCCAAGGTTCCGTTTCCCCCTGGCATCAAGCCTGAGACCGGCGTCGTAGAGCCGCTGGTCAACTTCATTCGCGTCGAGCTAGTGAACCAGACCCAGGCGCAGAATCGCGCCGTCTTTGCCTCCGGCGTCCGCTACGATGGCCCTGACACCACCGGCGAGCCGCACGGCGACAATCGCTTTACGCGCCCCGCGAAGGGCGCCTTCCCCGGCAACTACCGCCAGATCGGCGAAGACTTCGATCCCAACTGGACGAATTCCTTCGACGACGCGAATTTCTATCGCAACAACCGCGATCTCTACACGTTTCCGGCGGGCTACGCCGACCGCACCTTCACCCCGCGCGCGCATGATAACGAAATCACGCCGGCCAATGTCCTCCGTCCGGCGAATTTGAACGCAACCCCGGCCACCCCCGTCGGCATCGTCATCTACTCGCGCCTGCTCAAGCCGGGCGAAACGTGGACGCTCGACTTCAAAATGCCGCTTATCCCCACCGCCGATCCTTTCGTCGTCTCGGCCATCGGCGACGCCGGCTTCGACGCCGCAAAAGCACAGGTGATCGCGTACTGGAACAGCCTGCTCGCATCGGGCATGCAGATCTCGCTGCCGGAATCGAAGCCCGTCGATACCTTTTATTCAAACCTTATCAACGACCTCATCGCCATCGACCGCATCGGCACCGACACCATCCAGGCCGTCAACAAGCTCAACTACCATGAGTTCTATTTACGTGACGGCGCAGACATCGTTCATAGTTACGACATCACCGGCTACCCGAAAATTGCGCGCGAATGCCTCGACTTCTTTACAAAGAGACAGCAGCCCGACGGCAACTTCCTGTCGCAGCCGCAGGAGTACGACGGATGGGGCGAGGCGGTGTGGGCCTACGGCCAGCACTACCGCATCACGCACGATAAGGACTTTGCCGAATGGGCTCTTCCGCAGATCGACCGTGCTGTCGATTGGCTGCACCAGGCGCGCGCCGGCGATCCGCTCCACATCGTCCCCTCGAGCAATGTGCGCGACAACGAGTACGTCCCCGGTCACATCACCGGCTACAACTTTCTCGCCCTCGACGGCCTCAAGCTCGCGATCGCGATGGCCGCTGAAACCGGCCACGCCGATCTCGCGCAAAAATGGCAGGCCGAGTACGACGGCTTTCACCAGGCGTTCTTCAAGGTGCTCGATGCTCAGGCTGCCGCGCACAACGGCTACATCCCTCCCGCGCTCGACGGCCAAGCTGGCGGCTTCGATTGGGGCAATCTTCTCTCCGTCGTTCCCGAGCCCGTGCTCGATCCGCACGACCCGCGCGTCACGGCGACGCTCAAGGCCACGCAAGCCAAATACGCCGAGGGCATCACGACCTACGCCGACGGCAAGTTCCTGCACCACTATCTCATCATCAAGAACACGCTCACTGAGACCATTCGCGGCGATCAGGAGCAGGCGATCAAAGAGTTCTACGCGATCCTCATCCACACCAGCTCAACCAACGCCGGGTTCGAATTCAAGATTCGCCCCTGGGGCGACCGCGACTTCGGCGACGACCTTGCGCCGCATGGCTGGTTCGCGGCGGACTACCGCACTCTGCTGCGCACCATGCTCCTGCGCGAAGACGGCAACCGGCTTCATCTGCTCTCCGTTGTCTCGCCGGCGTGGATCGGCAAAGGCAAGACCATCGCCGTTCGCCAGGCGCCCACCAACTTCGGCCTCCTCGACTTCACGCTCGATCAGCCATCCGCATCAGAAGCGATCCTTTTGCTCGATGCGCACTTCGATCGCCCTCCCAAAAGCATCGAGGTTCATCTTCCTTGGTTTATTCGCTTGAATAGCGCAACTGTAGACGGTGCACCCATCGCGTTTTCGTGCCTGGAGCCATGCGCGGGAGGCTCCGTTTCCATTCCGGCCACTGCACGCGAGGTTCACCTGCATTGGAGCGTCCTACCCAACGCTCCGGCGCTCAGCTACGAGCAAGCCGTGGCCGGCTACAAAGCCGCGTACGCCCGCCGCTACGCAGAATTCATGCATGGCGGAAAAGCGGTCGAGCGGTGATGCTTTGCGCGCGGAACAGGCGCTACAAAGGTTTCGGAGCTGCTGTACGCCGAAGGCACAACTGCAAAGCGGCATTTCCCTTGAGAGAATGCCCCGTTCCGGCATCCTCTCAAGGAGCACGTCAACTCTGAAACCGCTTCAATTCGCTTCGCTGAGAACCGCGCTGTTTCCCAGATTCTCCTCCACCATCTGCAACAATTTCTGCGGCGGCACAGGCTTGTTCAGCAGCGTGAAGCGGTAGCCGGCGCGATTGGCCGATGCCATCACATCCGCGGTCGACGCCTGTCCTGAGAAGAGAAGGGTCTTGCACTCGGGGTAGATGCGCTTGATTGTGATCGCAAGCTCGATGCCGTTCTTTCCCGGCAATATCACGTCCGTGATCAGCAGGCTGGGCGGCGAGATCAGCGCCGTTTCAAGCGCTTCGTCCGCGTCGTATGCCGCCACTGCGGCATAGCCGCTCAAATTGAGAATCTTGACGACTGTGTCGGCGATTGCCGACTCATCGTCGACCACCAGGACCATCGGCCGATTGTCTATTTCATCTTCGCGCGGCCGCGGCGCCTTAACGGTCACGATAGGGGAGTTTCGTGTTCCGTTCACAGCCATAGGTTCCTCCTCGTCCTCATCCTTGCATGCCGCGTTCCATACCTTTCGGCGCGAAACGGTGGACAAACACGGGAGCGCAGTCTCTTGAGTACTTTACGTCGATTCGCTGCGATTGGTTCGCCGCTCGAACCCTGGTGGAAACATCCGGGAATTTTTTACACGCATGTGGTCTTTTTTACTGATCCGGTAGCGGCTCTTTATGCGGCGAATTCGCTTCGTACGTTTTCGATTTCATCTCGCTACGAAGTCGTCGCGTATCGCGCGACCCGGTAGCGGCTGCTCGCCCGCGCACGTCATACGGCACACTTTCATCGTCGTGCATCTGATCGAATTGAGGTGCAAAGGCTGTGGCTAGCAATCTCATTTCGGACTCCAAACATCTCAGATTGCAGGCGATTCGGCAAAGCGAAGTACCCAGGGGCCGCGAAGGAAAACACAAGGCGATCATCGACTTGCTTTTGCGTCATCTCGATCAACTCGAGCCGGGCAATGCTCTCAAGGTTTCTCTCGCAGCGCTTCCCTGCACCAAGGCGCAGATCCGCGCCGCGCTCAACCGCGCCACGCACAAGCGAGGGCTGGCAATTGTCACGTCAAGCGATGCGGCCAATCTCTACCTCTGGAAGCCCTCCCCGAATTCCTGATACCATCCTCTCGGTTCTCCGATTGGCCGGCGATGAACTCCCTGCGCATCGACAAGTGGCTCTGGACGGCACGCTTCTTTAAGACGCGCGCCATGGCCTCGCGCGCCTGCGATCTGGGCCGCATTCAATGGAATGGTGTGCGCGCCAAACCCGCTCGCGTGGTCCGCGCCGGAGACAAGCTGCGCATCGAAAACGAGCGCGGAGCTTTCGACGTCGAAGTCCTTGAGGTCAGCGCCATGCGTGGCCCCGCTTCGGTCGCGCAAACCCTCTATCGCGAGACCGAAGAAAGCCGTTTGGCCCGCCTGCACCTTGCCGAGGAACGTAAGGCCATGCAGCAGTACGCTCCGCTTCCTGTGCGCAGACCCTCCAAGCGCGACCGCCGCCGCATCATTCAGTTCCGCCGTGGCAAGTAGCATTCCTCTCGCAGAAATCAAAAGGCCCGGCGTTAGGTCCGGGCCTTTTATCCAATTCCTTCGTTGTTCGATGCGGCGCCGGTTACGCAATCAGCCGCTTGACCTTCTCCTCAATCACTTCCTGCGGCACATAGCCCACAATCTGATCCGCCACCTTGCCGCCTTTGAAAAACAAGAGAGCCGGAATGCCGCGAATGCCGTAGCGGGAAGGCGTTGCGCCATTCTGGTCCACGTTCACCTTGGTCACCTTCAGCTTGCCCGAATAGGCCGCGGCCACGCCCTCAACATGGGGTCCAATCGCTTTGCACGGTCCGCACCAGGCCGCCCAAAAATCCACCAGGACCGGCTGCTCGCTGCGCAGCACTTCCTGATCGAAATTTGCATCGTTCACTTCCAAAACACCCAAACCAGCCATGATCCTCCTTGCGGACCCGCACCCGATCATTGTACCGGAAACCGTATGTTCATTCGATGCATCACACAGGTCAAGGGTCGCAACGCACCACGGCCTTTCTCAACCATGTGGCATCGGGGAACGCGCGCCGCCCTGCATTGCTTTGGCAAATTTTTAGAGAGCTCAAACGCTTTTGCGCGCAAAGAGAAGCGCCCGGATCCGATCAGGATCTCGGGCGCTAGAGCAGCCCTCCCCCAGAACTGCTCACGCTGCGAATGTAAGGTGTTCAATCGATAAATAGCAAGCAATCTTAGGTAATTGCAGAAGTAATCATCGAATTGGTGACTACACACCTAAGCAACGCTCGTAACTTACTGATAACGGATAGGCTTGCATCTCCCGGCCCTGTCTTGCAATCCACGTCATTTATTTTCAATCACTTGACTTGCACCGGCCCGCGAAAACCGGCAAATCGCCAACTCCGCCGTTACGTGACCTGCAGCGGCTGCTCGAATTACCTCCGATACGCGCTCCAGGCTCTCCTCCCCATCGACAACCACCAGCACGGCCGGCCCAGCCCCGCTCAGCGCCGCGCCCAGAATCCCGTGCTCGCCCACCAATGGCAGCAGCAGCGGCAGCAAAGAACAGACCGCCGCGCGATAGGGTTGATGAACGCGATCCCTCATCGCCAGGCGCAGCAGATCGCCCCTCGCCTGCGCAAACGCAAGCCCGAGCACCGCAACCGATTGCAGGTTCGCCACTACATCCTCAAGCGAATAACACGGCGGCAGCATCGCGCGCGCTTTGCTGGTGGCGAGCGGCTCCGCGGGCAGCGCGACAATCGCGCGCCATGCCTGTGGGGGATCGATTCGCGCCACGCGCACCTTTGTTCCCTCGCACACGGCAGTCACGAATCCGCCCAGCCAGCACGCCGCCACGTTGTCCGGATGCCCCTCCAGCGCGTAGGCCTCTTCCAGAATCCGCTCCGTGTCCCATCCAAGCTGCCCGAAATGCACCGCCAGCGCGATGGCGGCAAGGCGCGCGGCTGCCGAGGAGCCGCATCCCATGCCCAGCGGAATGGCATTCGCCATCCGGATCGCCAGCGGCACAAGCGGCCGCTCGTGCTTCCGCATGATTTGCTTGTAGGTTTCGAGAACCAAGTTGTCGTCGAGCCGCGCGCAGCGATCTGCGTCGCGGCCGGTCGCAACCACTGAAAACTCCCGCACCGCCTCCGCCTCAATTTCAAGAAAAAAATCCAAAGCCACGGCAACCGCGTCAAAACCTGGACCAAGATTCGCCGAAGTCGCAGGCAGGCGCAGCCGAAGCGCGCGGGGCCTTTCCTGATCGCTCATCTGGCCGCTCATCCCAGTTCGCCCTTCAGCGCCGCCAGCACCGCCGTCGGCGTTGCATCCACGGCGATCGCATCCTTCCGCAATGCGTCGATCGCCGCCTCCGACCCCTTCTTCTCTTCGTCGGTCAGCAGCGTGCCGCGATGGAAATCGATCGTGTAGTCCGCGTCCTTCAGCGTATGCCCGGTCAGCACCAAAACCACCGTCTCGCCGGAGCGGACCACGCCCTGCGCGCGCAGCTTCTTCAGTCCCGCCAATGTGACGGCCGAAGCCGGCTCGCAGCCCAGTCCCTCCGCGCCGATTTCCGCCTTGGCCATCGCGATCTCCGCCTCAGTTACATCCAGGCACCATCCGCCGCTCTCCTCAATCACCTGCGCCGCCTTCCGCCACGAAGCCGGATTCCCGATCCGGATGGCTGTCGCGCGCGTATTCGCCTCCACCGGCTCCAGCGTCGCGCCATGGCTGTCCCTCAGGCTTCGCACCAGCGGGTTTGCCCCCGCCGCCTGAATCACGCTGATCCGCGGCAGCCGCGCCACCAGTCCCAACTCACGCAACTCGCGGAATCCTTTACCCAGCGCCGAACTGTTGCCCAGGTTCCCGCCCGGAACAATCAGGTGGTCGGGCACATTCCAATCCAGAGCTTCCGCAATCTCGAACGCCGGCGTTTTTTGCCCTTCCAGACGGTACGGGTTCACCGAGTTCAAGAGGTAAATCGGCGCCTGCTTCACGATCTCGGTGAGCACGCGCAGGCACCCGTCGAAGTCCGCCTTCACCTGGCACGTCAGCGCTCCGTAGTCCATCGCCTGCGACAGCTTGCCCCACGCAATCTTCCCCTCGGGAATCAGCACCAGGCTGCGCAGGCCGGCGCGCGCTGCGTAGGCCGCCATCGAGGCCGACGTGTTGCCCGTCGACGCGCAAGCCACCCATGCGAATCCCCGCTCCCGCGCCATGCTCAGCGCCGCGGTCATCCCCGTGTCCTTGAACGATCCCGTGGGGTTCATCCCCTGGTGCTTGGCAAAGAGCTGATCGATTCCCAGCGCCTTCGCCGCGCGCGGCAAATGATAGAACGGCGTGTTCCCCTCGCGCAGCGACACCGCGTTGCCAAAGTTATCCAGAATCGGCAACAGCTCGCGGAATCGCCAAACCCCCGATTGATCCAGCGCCTCTCCCGAGCAGCGCCGCTCCCGCCACAGCCATTTCAACGCGCCCGGATTCGGCCGGTCGGGGCCTCCGCGCAGGCTCCAGCCGGGATATTCCACCTCAAACAGATCTCCGCATTGGGCGCAACGAAAGTCCGGCTGCGCCTCTGCGCCCGCGATCCGGCTTCCGCATCCAAAACAGCGTAACTGGTGCAGATTTTCGTTCATACCTGTCCCCGAAACCGCGCGCCTTGAAATCACAAACGTGCGTATGATCGCGCGCTACGCCGCACGGCTGTCCGCTTCGATGATCGAATCACGCGGTTTCGTTGCTAATGTTAGCCTAGCAGGTGCGCGGCGATTTTCGCTGTGGATGGGAGGGTTGAATGCGAGCGCCGAAGAGACTCTTCCCCACCCTGTTCGGTTTCTTGCTCGTCGCGCCTCTCTGCGCGCAAACCCCTCTGCGCGTGGCCGCCGCAGCCGATCTCGAGCCCGTTCTTCCGCCGATCCTCGCGCAATTTCAGCGCGCCAGCGGAATTCACGCCGAAGCCACTTACCAGGCCTCGGCCATGCTCACCGCACAGATCGAAAACGGCGCTCCCTTCGACCTGTTTTTGTCGGCGGACCTGAGCTTTCCCAAGCGCCTTATCAGCGACGGTCTGGCCGACGCCGCCGGATCGGCCGACTCCACCACCCCCATCCTCTACGCCAGGGGCACCCTCGTTCTCTGGGAGCGGAGAGACTCCCGCCTGCCGCCTCCCTCGCTCGACCTTCTGCGCGATCCGCGCTTGAAGCGGCTGGCCATCGCCAATCCCGACCGCGCCCCCTATGGCCGTGCCGCCGTCGCCGCGCTCCAGAGTCTCAAGCTCTATGACGCCCTCAAGCCGCGCCTCGTCACTGCCGAAAACATCTCCCAGGCTGCCCAATTCGTCGACTCCGCCAACGCCGACGCGGGCCTCATTTCCCTCACTTCCGCCCTCACCCCGCGCCTTGTCGCGGACGGTTCCTACTTCATCATCCCGCGCAGCCTTTATCCGCCTATCGAGCAGGGTGCGGTCATTGTCAGCAACACCAGGCAGCGCGCCGCCGCGCACAAGCTGCTCGACTTTCTCCTCTCGCCGCCGATCCAGGATCAGCTTGCCAATAGCGGCCTCACGCCGGTGAGGTAATGCTGGTTGCCCCATCCTTTTTGCGGTTTTCGTTGAAAACCGCAAAAAGGGTGGGAGACCCCTCGCGAAGCCTGTAGTCTTTCCTTGAAGCAATGGACTGGCAAGCCTTCGTTCTCAGCCTTCGTCTCGCCACGGTCACCACCGCGATCCTTCTCGCAGTCGCCGTGCCTCTCGCCGCGCTTATCGTGCTGGGCCGCGGACGCTGGCTCGCCGCTCTTGAAGCTTTGGCCACGCTGCCCATGGTTTTGCCGCCCACCGTGCTCGGCTTCTTCCTTCTTGTTCTCCTTGGCCCCCGCACCGCCTTCGGCCGCGGCATTGCCGCCCTCCTCGGCCATCCCCTCGCCTTTTCCTTCGATGGCCTCGTCGTCGGCTCCGTCATCTACAGCCTGCCCTTTGCCGTGCAGCCGCTTGTCGCGGGCTTCGCTTCCGTCGACACGGCACTCGTTGATGCCGCGCGCCTCCTCGGAGCCGGGCCCGTGCGCTTGGTCTCCAGCATCCTCTTACCTCTCGCGCGCCGCTCGCTTCTCGCCGCCATCGTGCTCAGCTTTCTTCACACCATCGGCGAGTTCGGCGTCGTGCTCATGCTCGGCGGCGACATTCCCGGCGCCACGCGCACTCTCTCCATCGTCCTCTACAACCAGGTCGAGAACTTCGACTACGCCGCAGCGGATCGTACTGCCGCAATCCTCCTCGCCTTGAGCGTCCTGTCGCTCGCAGTCATCTATTCCCAGGCGCACAGCCGCGTGAGCGGGCGCGGAGGCCGCGATGCTTGACCTCTCGCTCGAAGCGCGCCGCGGCAGCTTTCGCCTCCACGTGGAGTGCTGCTTCACCTCCGATTGGACCGTCATCTTCGGTCCTTCCGGAGCCGGCAAAAGCACGCTGCTGCGCCTATTAGCCGGCCTCGACCGGCCCATCCGCGGCCGCATAGCTCTAGACGGCCGTGTGCTCACGGAAACCGCAATCCATCTCCATCTCCCGCCCGGCCATCGCCAAACTTCGCTTGTCTCCCAGCAGCCCGCGCTCTTCCCTCATCTCAACGCCGCCGCCAACGTAGCCTATGGCCTGCGCAGCCTTCCCCGCGGCCACCGCAGTCGCCGCGTCGAGGAAATGCTCTCGCTCGTCGGCGCAACCGATCTCGCGTCACGCCGTCCGCAGGATCTCTCCGGCGGCCAGGCGCAGCGCGTGGCCTTGGCGCGCGCGCTCGCACCCGGTCCCCGCTTGCTTCTCCTCGACGAACCCTTCTCAGCCATCGACGGCCCGGCGAGCGACGCGCTCCTCGGCCGCTTGCAACTTTGGCTGCGCGAGAACTGCGTACAGGCCGTCATAGCCACCCACGACGCTACGGACGCGCTTGCCACCAGCGCCGAGGTTTTGCTCTTGCGCGATGGCCGCCTCACCGCCCTCGGCCCCGCCGCCCAGGTCCTCGCCGCCGAGCGCCAGCGCCTCCTCGGACGGCTGGGAATGAGCTAACGCACACTGGATGCGCGCAGACCCATTCCACCTTGCAAGAGCCCTACTTCCTGTTCCCTGTTCCCTGTTCCCTGTTCCCTGTTCCCTGTTTCCTGTTTCCTGTTTCCTGTTCCCTATTCCCTATTTCCTATTTCCTATTCACTATCTTTCGAACCCTACCATCTCCGGCTCCCTCTCCAGCCGGATCCCGAACCGCGCCTCGACCGCATCCGCGATCTTCTCCGCCAGCGCCAGAATCTCCCCGGCCTTCGCGCCTCCGCGCGCATTTCCTCTATTGACGAGCGCCAGTGTGTGCCGCGACGAAATTCCCGCCGCACCCATCGTGTAGCCTTTCGCAAAACCCGCCTGCTCGATCAGCCACGCCGCCGGTATCTTTACGCGTCCTTCGCCCGCGGGAAAAACTCGCGCGGAAACACCGGTACTCGCCGCAATCTGCCGCACTCGCTCCGCCACTGCTTGCGTAACCGTGGGATTCTTGAAAAAACTCCCCGCGCTGCGGCAATCCGGATCGCCCTCCACCAGAAGCATCCCCTTGCTCTTCCTTATCTCACGCACCGCCGCGGCCACTTCAGCCACGCTCGGCGTCTTCGCCCAGCCCGCAAAGTGAGACTTCAAATCCTGATACGCGATCAGCGGCGAGCCATTCTCGCGCAGCCGGTAATCGACTCGCGTCACAATGTATCGCCCGCGATCCGTCGTGTTGAATCGGCTCCGCCGATAGGCAAATTCACACTCCGCCCTGGAGAATTCCACAAACTCTTGCGCCTCCACGTCAAACGCCCGCACGCGTTCGATGACCGACGCAACCTCCTGCCCGTACGCGCCCACATTCTGCACCGGCGTTCCACCCACCGTGCCCGGAATCCCGGCCAGACACTCGATCCCCGCACACCCAGCCTCAACGGCCCGCTCGACAAATTCGTCCCAGTTTTCTCCGGCTGCGACGCGAAACACCTCTCCGTCCCGTTCAATCCCCTTCAACCCAACGTGCAGAACAAGCCCCGGAAATCCCTCATCCGCCACCAGTACATTGCTGCCCCCGCCCAGCACGAAAAGCGCAACTCCCCGCCCGCGCGCCCACGCACACGCCGCCGCGATCTCCTCTTCGCTCGTAGCTTCTGCGAACCACCGCGCCGGCCCGCCAATGCCAAACGTGGTGAAGGGGGCAAGGGGCTGTCTTTCTTTGACCTGCATCGGTTCAAGGCTACACCGCGAGGGCCGTGAACGATAAAATGGTGACAGGCAACTTCCCTTGCGCCGGAACCGCGCGCTGGTTAAGCGGAAACGGCGAAAACAATGCGGACTGCGCGCTGGACGAATTACGAGATTCTCAAGCACGCGGTTCCGCTACTTGCCGGAGGCAAACATGTACCCAGAACTGATGGTGATTCCCATGCGCGAGGAGCTTGTGCGCGCCGGAATCCAGGAAGCCCGCACGGCTGAAGAAGTCGACGCAGCCCTCGCTCAGCCGGGAACTACCCTTGTCGTCGTCAATTCCATCTGCGGCTGTGCCGCCGGAAAGGCCCGCCCAGGCATCCGTCTGGCGCTCGCCAATTCCGCCAACCATCCCGACCGCAAGATCACGGTATTCGCCGGCCAGGACCGCGAGGCCACCGAACGCGCCCGCAGCTACTTCGACGGCCATCCGCCCAGCTCGCCTTCCGTCGCCATCCTGCGCGACGGCAAGCTCGTCTACCTCATGCAACGCTCCGTCATCGAGCAGTCCACCGCGCAGGACATCGCCTCCGAACTCATGCGCGCCTTCGACGAATTCTGCGCGAAGACGACCGCCTGATCCCCCTGCGTCAGACCTTGCGAATCGGGCCTGGATAGCGGGCTACCGTCGCATCCACGGTAAGCAGCGTGATCCCTTCGACGATGGCTTGCGCAATCAACAGCCGGTCGAAGAGATCTTTGTGAATGAATGGCAAAGCATCGACCTCGGCCGCGTGCCGGCCGAGTACAGGAAGCTCGTCGTACCCCATCGCCAAAAGTTCGCGGCGAATGATGCGTGGATCGATTCTGGAATCGATCTTCCCGATACTACGCTTGATAGCGATTTCCCAGAGACTCACCGTGCTGAAGATGAGTTCGCTCGCCGGATCGTTGAGCACCGCTCGAGCCAATCGCGAAAGACGAGGCCCGGACACCGGGATCCAGACCACGAGCTGGGTGTCGAGCAGGAATCTCATTTGCCGTTGTAAAACATCTCTTCAATTTCAGCCGCAAATGGTGTCTTGATATCGTCGGGAGGCGTGTACATCCCCTTCATAAAGCCGATCCGTTTCTTCGGCTTGCTTTTCGACGCGCCGATCGGTATCACCTGCGCCATCGGCTTACCCGCCTTGGCGATGACAAAGGGCTCTCCCGCCGCAACCTCTTCGATCAGCCGCGAAAGATGCGTCTTGGCAGCGTGAATGTTGATCGTCCGCACAGCCCCTCCATTTAAACTTAGTCTACTTAGTTTAGTTTACTCCAGCTCGGGAGTCAATCCCGCCTTCCGGCAATGAAAACGGCCTCCCGCGCAGGGAGGCCGTCGTTTCCGCATCGAATGAATCTCCGCTCAGTCCGCCGCCTGCGCCCTCTTGAGCTTTTGCACCTTGCTGTGCTTGATCGAATACGTGAAATAGATCAGCAGGCCGAAAATCAGCCAGCCGATCATCACCTCCCATGTGATTGCCGCCAATCGCGACATAAGAAAGAGCGCCGACACGATGCCCAGCGCCGGCACCAGCGGCACCAGCGGGGTCTTGAACGGCCGATGCAGCTCGGGATGCCGCACGCGCAGCACCCAGACTCCCGCGCACACGATCGTGAACGCCAGCAGGGTGCCGATGTTCACCAGATCGGCAAGCCTGCCGATGGGCAGGAACGCGGGAAACAGCGCGGCAAAGATTCCGAACACGATCGTGGTAATCCACGGCGTGCGGAATTTTGGATGCACCGCCGATGCCCACTTCCACAAGAGGCCGTCCTTCGACATCGAGTAGAACACGCGCGTCTGCCCCAACAGCATTACCAGCATCACCGTGGCCAGTCCGAAGATGGCGCCAATCTTCACCAGCAGCGCGCCCCAGCTCACGCCCGTAGCGTCGATCCCCACCGCCACCGGTGCGCCGACGTTCAGGGTCTTGTAGCTCACCAGGCCGGTGAGAACCATGGATACCAGGATGTACAGGAACGTGCAGATGGCCAGCGACCCAAGAATGCCGATGGGCATGTCCCGCTGCGGCTTTTTCGCCTCCTGCGCCGCCGTCGATACCGCGTCGAATCCAATGTAGGCGAAGAAAATTCGCGACGCGCCCTTCGATATGCCGCCCCAGCCAAAGTTGCCGTTGGCGTCCTTGGGCGGAATGAACGGATGCCAGTTCATCTTCGCCACCTGGGGATGGCGAATGAGGAAGTACCCGCCAACCACCAGAAAGATCGCCACCACGGTCAGCTTGATGAACACAATCGCCGAGTTGAAGTTCGCCGACTCCTTGATCCCGATCACCAGGATGACCGTGATCGCCATGACGATCGCCATGGCAATCAAATTGAAGGCCGCGGTCACATGAGGCAGCCCGGCATCGCTCACCCCTGGCGGCAGCGACATCACCCGCATCCACTGATGCTGGTAGAAGACCAGATGCGTCCCCGTCGATGCCGTCAGTTGCGGTGCAATGTAGATCCCGAACTGCTGCAGCAAACTGTTGAAATAGTCCGACCAGCCGGAGGCCACCGTGGATGCGCCGAAGGCATACTCCAGAACCAGGTCCCAGCCGATGATCCACGCCACCAGTTCGCCCAACGTAGCGTATCCATAGGTGTATGCCGACCCGGCAATCGGAATAATCGATGCAAACTCGGAATAGCAAAGCCCGGCAAAGGCGCATGTGATTCCCGCCAGCACAAAGCTCAGCGCCACGGCCGGACCCGCGTAAAGCGCCGCGGCCTGTCCCGTCAGCACAAAGATGCCCGCGCCGACCACCGCGCCAATTCCGAGCGTGACCAGATTCACGGCTCCAAGCGAGCGCTTCAGTGTGTGCTCGCCCTGCTCACTCGCTTCCTCGGAGAGCATCGACATGGGCTTAATGCGCAGCAGTTTGGAGATCAATGAGCGACTTCCTCCCTGGCGAATGAGTGGAGCAGGGCGAATCAAAAATCCGCCGGAACTCGTTACGCAATCATACGATACGAAACCGAAGGGCTTGCGCCTCATACCATGGAGGCCTGCCTCCGTGCTCCTTGAGCACTGTATCGTTTTCAGACAATGACTGTCTTGTTTTCAGGCAGAAATGCCCTGTTTTCCGGCGCGCGCTGTCTTGAATTTGGACGGTTTTGCCTCGTTTCCGGCCACTGTCCGGCTCTTTTCTAATCAAGTGCCGTCTTCCACCGCCGGAACTCGCCCGCCGGATCCTTGGCGCGGAAGATTGCCGCGGAAACGCCCACCACGCTCGCTCCCGCCGCCAGAATCGCCGGCGCCGTTTCGAGCGTAACGCCTCCCACTGCAACCAGCACCGCGTCAGGCCCGGCTTCTTCACGCAGACTGCGCACACCTCCCGCCCCGATCGCCGCCTTCACCGTCTGCTTTGTAGTCGTGGGAAACACCGGACCGATCGACAGATAATCCGCCGGCTCCTTCAGAATCCCGGTCACCAGCGCTTCCGTCCCGCCGTATGTGCCCACAATCCTGCCCGGCCCTACCAGCCGCCTGGCTTCCGCCGGTGTCACGTCGCCCGCATCCACGTGCGCGCCATCAAATCCCGCCCTTTCCACCAGATCGGCGCGGTCATCGAGGATCAGCTTGACTGATCCCGCAGGCAGCGCCGCACGCAGAATCGCCGCATCGGCCAGCAGTTCCGTCTCGCTTCCCGCCTTGTTCCGGTACTCGAGCAGCGTCACGCCGGCCTCGGCCAGCTCATTGCCCAGTCTGCGCAGAAACTCTGCGCGGCCCATTTGCGGAATCACTGTGCTATCGAGAATCGGATAAATCTTCGGAAAAGAAAAAGACATGCTTCCAGAGTAGAACAGAGACCAAGGGACACGTTTCAGCCTATGGCCACGGTCGCAAACTCGCCTTAATGCGCTAAAAGCCAGGAGCTGGCGGCTAGAAAATGCTCCCTGTTCTCTGTTCTCTGTTCTCTGTTCTCTGTTCTCTGTTCTCTGTTCTCTGTTCTCTGTTCCCTGTTCTCTGTTCCCTGTTCCCTGTTCTCTGTTCTCTGTTCCCTGTTCCCTGTTCCCTGCCTTTCTCACATCTCATCCGCACTCGGCCCATACGCCCCCGGTATCTTCGCGCCGAGCAGCCGCAGATACACGCCCATCTGCGCACGGTGGTGAATCATATGGCTCAGAACCATCTCGCGGAAGACCTGGTGGCGTGGGTCGTCAATGAATTTCTGCCCACCGAAGATAAACTGCCAGTGCTCGTCCCACTTCTCCGGCGAGATTGCAGCCAGCTCTTTGCGAACCGCCGGCAGATCCCGGTCAAACTCTTTGAGCGCCTCCGCCTTGTTCGCCGGCACGAAGGGATCCCACTTGTGGTCCGCCGCAAACTCCAGCTTGTCCTTGGTCAGTGTGGTGAGCGCCCAGTCGCCGGCAAAGTCCGTCAGGTGTCCGGCTAGCCGGCCCAGGCTCATGGATTTGGGATGGGGTTTGAAGTTGAAATCGGCGTCCGCCGGAATGGCATCCAGCATTTTCCGGGTCTTAGCGATTTCGCGGTCGAATTCGGCGATCAAGTCCTTTTGAAAGTCCATGCAGACAACCTCCACGTTGTCCACACAGCATACCGAACTCGAGCTCGGAAGGCGAATAAAAAGCGATAAAAATTGCGCATCCCTCCAATCCGCGATGCCTCGCGCAGACAGTTGAGCGAAGCCCGAGTTTCACCGGAAACGGCACGAAACAAAGGACGCCGACCATGCCCCCTGCCAGCCATCCGGACCGCCTTGCGGGAGCGGAACGGGCGCAGGAATTCCGCAGCCAGGTGGAAACGGCCCATGGGCTGACGGACTCGTCCGCAGATAGTCGCCGTGTCCATACTTCCATTCCGGCGGGATCTGGCACGGTGCCTGGTAGTGCTGCGGTGTCTCCGCCGGTCCAAATCGTCCCAGCGCCGATTCCCACCACGGATGATCGTGATCCACAATCTCAGCCACAAAATCGCCGATCGGAAACGCCCACCGTAGAACCTCGTCCTCCTTCGAAGCGAGTGCCGAGATCACACCCACCTTCTGCTGCACGCTCGCAAACTCCTGCGTGAGGCAGTGGTCATCGATCGCCCCCGCCATCACAATAGCTCGCCGCACCTGGCGGGACATGGAGGCGATCGCCTCGAGGATCACACGCGCGCCCAGACTGTGTGAGGCGAAAGAGATGCTGGTCGCATTCTTCAGGTTGTTATCCACGAACGCTCCCAGCTTTTGACCGGCGTCCATGGCCTGAGCCGGCTCGGCAGGATAGCTAAGCGCATGCAGAGATTCAGAGTCGCCCGGCCACAGCACTCCCAGGAACACGGCTGAAGCTGGGAGACTGAGCAAACCTCCCCACCGCGAGAGCGCCTCGATTCCCTGCGCGCGATTGTTGTTGAATCCGTGCGTGGCCAGGAGCACGTCCTTGCCATGGACGAAGCTCTGAAGATCTTGGAGAGAAAGATCCTCGTAATTCTTCGCGGGATCAGAGAAATCGTCTTCGCCGGTCCACAGCTTCAACTGCGCATCGCAAACCTCTCCTCCGCCCCACGAAGTTCTGAAGTCAAGAAAGCGCGTCGCCGGAACCGGCACATTCATTTTGACCCTGCCTTTTTCACCAACTGCATGGTGTTCACTGCCGTTGCCAGCGCCGTGGAAAGATCCTTGGCAACGGGCGCCAGCGGCGTGGCCAGCAACCCGACCAGGATCGCAAGCGCCAAATCCCTTCCGCTTTTGAATCCGCCTCCATCCAGCACCCACACCCCGGCTAGCGCCAGGATGACAGCGATGCACGCAGCCAGCCCGCGCATCCAGTTTCTGAAGAACTGGTCGGCTCGCTGGTAGCAGTTGTCCAGCTTCGCCGTAACGATGAGGTCGAAGCGCGAAAACACGTCGCTTTCCGTCTGATCTAGCTTCTTTCCGTTTCGGGTCTTCTCCGCAACTGCTTTCAGAGTGGCGCCATCGACGTTCGCAGCCTTGGCCACGTCTTCCGCGTTTTGCTTGCTCAGGTGCAGCTTGATGAGAGACTTCGCAATGGCCTTCTGGCTGGCCAGATCGTTGCCGTTCACCCAATTGGATTTCAGCGTCTCCACGATTCCGCTTTGGTCGAGTGCATTGAGCGCCTGCGCTGCGTCCGCTCCGTTAGCCTTCCCGGCTGCCGAGTGCGAGGCGGCAGGCGCGGCAGGTGAAGGAGCGCCGGCGGGCGTGAGCGCACTCACGGTCTTGTGAATGCCGGGAAACCCGAGCCAGTTGATCCACGGAACCACCGGTTTGATGGCTTCGAGAAGGCCAAAGGCCGCGGTACCTAACCCGCCAATGGCTGAAATTGTCTGCGTGAGATGTGCAGGATCGAATCCCATGGTTGTTCCCCTCCTCTGCGCCTTTGCGCTTGCCGAGCCGGCGCAAACTCGAACACCGGGCCGTCACACGGCTCTTTTGTCGGCCGGCGTCGCTCGGTCGTCTTCACAGAATCCGGGGAAAGGTTGCAACCCACCTTATAGCGCAGATGACAACATTAAGAAAGAAAATTCTCTGCGAGAAATCCACAACGGTCGCCGAAGCGGATTCACACTGGGTAATGGGTGCCCAGCCAGCCACTGCCTACACCGGCTGCTTTTCCGCTTCGGCTCGCGCCGCCAAAAACCGCTCCATAAAGCCGGTATCGAACTCGCCGGCCCGGAACCCTGCATCCCGAAAAATCTCCTCGTGCAGCGGAATCGACGTGTCCACTCCCTGTACGATGAACTGGCTCAGCGCTCGCTCCATCTTCGCGATCGCTTCTGCACGGTCCACGCCGTGCGTAATCAATTTGGCGATCAGCGAGTCGTAATACGGCGGAATTACGCCCTCGGCATACTGCGCCGTATCCACGCGCACTCCATTCCCGCCCGGCAAGTGAAACGCTGTAATTTTTCCCGCCGACGGGGTAAAGCGCTGCGGATGCTCGGCGTTGATCCGGCACTCGATCGCGTGCCCGCGCATCTCCAGCTTCGGCGGCAGAATCGCGTCCAGCCGCTCGCCGGCCGCAATCCGTATCTGCGCCTTCACAAGGTCCACGCCGGTAATCGCCTCCGTCACCGGATGCTCCACCTGAATCCGCGTATTCATCTCGATGAAGTAGAGATGGTGGTTCGCGTCCATCAGAAACTCCACCGTCCCGGCATTCTGGTAGCCGATCTCGCTCAGGCACCGGCACAGCGTCCGGCCCAGTTCCTCGCGCAGTTTTGGCGTTATCTGCAAGCTCGGCGCCTCTTCGATCAGCTTCTGATGCCGCCTCTGGATCGAGCACTCGCGCTCGAAGAGCGAAACCACGCTGCCGTGCTCGTCGGCCAGCATCTGGAACTCGATGTGCCGCGGATTCTCGATGAACTTTTCCATGTAAAGCTCGCCGTTCCCGAAGGCATTGGCCGCCTCGGTAAACGCTGCGTGAAACAGGTTCGGCAACTCCTCAGGCTCGCGGACAATTCTCATGCCGCGCCCGCCTCCGCCGGCCTTAGCCTTCAGGATGACCGGGTAGCCCACTCCTTTCGCGCACGCCTCCGCCTCTTCGGCCGTGATCAGGATTCCTTCCGATCCCGGCAGAATCGGAACCTTCGCCTTCTTCATCGCCTGCCGCGCCTTTTCTTTCTCGCCCATCAGCCGCGTCACCTCCGGCGGCGGCCCAATGAACTTGATATTCGACGCGCGGCACACCTCGGCGAAGTTCGCATTCTCGCTCAGCAGTCCGTATCCGGGATGAATCGCATCCACATCGGCAATTTCGGCCGCTGAAATCACTGCCGGCACATTCAAATAGCTGTCCGCCGCGCGCGGCGGCCCGATGCAGATCGCCTCGTCGGCAAAGCGCACATGCAGCGCGTCGCGGTCCACTTCGCTGTACACGGCCACCGTGCGAACGCCCAGCTCCCGGCACGCGTTCAGCACGCGCAGCGCGATTTCGCCTCGATTGGCAACCAATACTTTACGAAACATGAACGGCCTTTGGGAGGAATGTTAACGATGTAAGCCCGCGAACCTGGCGAGTCCGCCTACACCGGTCGAATCGAAAACAGCGGTTGGCCATACTCAATGGCCTGCCCGTTCGACACCAGGCACCTCACCACCTCGCCCGCCGCATCCGACTCAATCTCGTTCATCAGCTTCATCGCCTCGATAATGCCGATCACCTGGCCCTGCTCGACATGATCTCCAGGCGAAACAAACGGCGCCGCGCCCGGCGACGGTGATCCATAGAACGTGCCCACAATCGGCGATTTCACCAGGTGCAGCCCTGCCTCCGGATCGGCGGCTGGCTCTGCCGCGGCCCCTGCCGATCCTGATGCCGATCCCGGCTGCGCGGCCGTGGAAGCCTGCGCCACGCCCTGCTGCGCCGCTTTCAGCATCCGCGCCAAATCGCTCAGTCCCGCTGCCGCGCCCTCCGGCGGATTGAATTTGAGCCGGATCTTCAGGTCGCCCCGGTCCACGTCAAATTCGGCCACCCCGTGCTGCTTCAGGAACTCAATCAATTCTCGCAGATCGTTAATGTCTTGTTGTTTCATTCGTTCCTTAACTCTCCACTATCGTGGGCCTGTACCCGGTCGGTGGTCCTCACAACTCAATCAGTGCCTTGGGCGCCGGGGTCAGCACCTGGCCGCCATTGCGGGTCACAGCCACCATATCCTCAATGCGAATGCCGAACTTGCCCGCCAAATACACGCCCGGTTCGATCGTGACTACCATGCCGGGCAACAACCGTGTCGACTGTCCGGCGCCAATCCGCGGCGGCTCGTGAATCTCCAGCCCCACGCCGTGGCCGGTGGAGTGGGAAAATGCCTCGGCCAATCCCTCCCTGCGCAGAACGCCGCGCGCCGCCTCGTCCACCTCTGCGCAACTGACCCCCGAGGCAACGGCCTCCACCGCCGTCTCCTGCGCTTCCAGCACTGTCTGGTAAGCATTCCTCTCCTCGGCCCTTGGTTTTCCCAGGAAGACGGTGCGCGTCATATCCGAACAGTAACCTTTGAGGATTATACCGAAGTCCAGTGTCACAACTCCCCGCACCGGCAGAGGTGTGGCCGTAGCGCGCGCATGGGGCATGGCCGAGCGCACACCCGACGCAACAATCGTCTCAAACGACATTCCCTCCGCGCCCAGCAGCCGCGCCTGGTGCTCCAGTTCCGCAGCCACCTCCAACTCGGGAATCCCCGGCCGCAGAAAGCTCAGGAGGCGTTCAAACAAACGGCAACCCACCAGCGCCGCCTCGGCCATGATTTCCAGCTCGTCCTCGTCCTTCACCGCGCGCAGCAGCTCCACGAACGGCGCCGGCACCGCCTGGAAAAATCCGCGCCGCAATCGGCTGGGCAACTCTGTCTTCCACTTCGCCAGCTCCGCCACCGTCGTTCTTGCCGGGTCGAAGCCCGCCATCGCCACGCCCGGCTGCGCGGCCAGCCACTGCGCCGCCGCCACTGAGGGCAATCCTGAAACAATCTGCACCTGCGCCGCCTGCACCTCTTCGGCCGCCTGCGCCGTATAGCGCCCATCCGTAAACAGCCGCGCCTTCCTGCGCGTCACCGCCAGCGCGGCGCTCGAACCCGTAAAGCCGCAAAGATAGCGAATGTCGGGGGAGTGTGTGACGAGGAGTCCGGGGAGCCCGGCGCGAGTCAGCTTGCGGCGCAGCACGCCCATGCGGCGGAAGTGGTCCACCCGCTCAGTTTTATCACGGCTGGGGCGTGGCGGAGCCTGTAGCCAGTAGCTCGTAGGTTTTATCCTTCAACTGCCGGCTCAAGCCTTCTGACCAGCGGCGTTTTATCAGAGATTCTCCTCTGAACCCGAATCACAGTTCTTCTCTTTTCAATCTGATAGCTGGTAAGGGATCAATGCTGCCACCCGGGTCTACCTCGATTAACTTTCGGTTTGTCGCCGACCGCTGAATCTCTGCCTGCGGAGCAATGTCTATACGGCACTAGAGACTTTTCGTCAATCTAAGACTGCGGAGCGCCCGGTTGTACATTGAGCAGGTAACTATTCCGTGCTGAATTCGTCATATGTTGTACGGACTCTGGATTTTGACCTGCGGCAAAACTGTAATTCGTAATGGGCGATGTGGGTGCGGAACCATGCAGCTGACATTCAGCGCCTTTGCACCCCAAATCCCGGAAAAGCGTATGCTCAAAACAGGGCGACAGGATTCTTGAATCACACTCCCAACACGAGCAGACTAGACCTTACTGCATGCGTATGTGAGGCGCGAGTATATGCGCGGATTGGTCGCCTTCTGCTGATAGTGATTTCTGTTTCGTTGATTACCATGCCCCTGACGGAACGAATTTGGACCTGGGATCATTTTCTGCACGGCGGTCAGGACTTTGAGTTTACCGCACTCGCGATACTGACAACTCTATGCCTTGTGCTCGTGCTTGCTCAGCATTGCAAGCAGCGTGTCGACCTGTTACTCGCTGCTCGGCATCTGTTCTCGCTCATCTGCCACGATTGTGTATTGGCTAGAACTACGCGAAGTGATACCATCTCAACTTTCCGTAACGAGCGAGTGTCCAGTCCAGTTCTAGGCATGTACTCACTCCCCCTCCAGATTTGATCTATTACCTCTCCGGGCGCCCATAATGGATGGCTCTTGCAGAGCCGTTCACGGGCCGTTGATTTCCACTCATCCCCACCGCGTCTGATGTGGAGAGGTAATGAAGATATCCGAAGTTTTTCACGCATGGGCCAGGATTCTGGCCGGTCGCGCGCCTTCGCTTTCAATCGAAATCACCAAGGAATGCCCCTTGCGGTGCCCTGGATGCTATGCCTTCGATCCGGCACATCTCGGAGGCACACGGCAACTGCGGCAACTCTCCGATTTCCAGGGCGATGAGTTGGTTGCGAGGGTGCTTACGCTGATCGATGAGCACAAGCCGCTCCACGTCTCTCTGGTAGGCGGTGATCCGCTGGTTCGGTACCGTGAACTCGAATTGCTGTTGCCGCAGATCGAGAACCGCGGCGTGCATACGCAGGTCGTCACCAGCGCGTTCAGGGTGATCCCTGCTGCGTGGATGAACTTTAAGAAGCTGAATGTTGTGATATCGGTCGATGGCCTGCAACCGGAACACGATGCGCGGCGTAAACCATCTACCTATGACCGCATCCTCGAGAACATCAAAGGGACCAGGGTAACCATTCACTGCACAATCACGTCGCAAATTGCAGAGCGCACCGGCTACCTCGATGAATTCCTCCAGTTCTGGACCAGCCAACCAGAGGTTGTAAAGGTGTGGTTCAGTATTTTTACTCCTCAGCGCGGCGCCACCGATCCGGAAATATTGACGCCTGCGCAAAGGGCTTCCACGATCGCTGGTCTACGGCAATTGCGGCTCAAGTATTGCACCCTCGACATGCCGGAAGCACTCATTCGGGAGATGGAGTTTCCTCCGAAGAGTCCGAAGGAATGCATCTTTGCGAGAACTACTGAAACCATTTCCGCCGATCTCAAGAGACGGGTCACGCCTTGCCAGTTCGGGGGAGACCCGGATTGCGAGCGGTGCGGCTGCATCGCGTCAATGGGATTGGCCGCGGTTGGCCACTTTCGTGTACTTGGGCCGCTTACTGCCGGGCGCATTTTCATGGCTTCAGACCGGCTAGGCAAAGCGTGGAGGAGTTTTAGCAGAACCCTTTCCCGTAAACCCGGAGTGCAGGTAGAACTTTCCCCATTCAACATCCTGGAACCTTAATGTTGGCAAGCCCCCTCATTACAGGCTTGACCATGTCGCAGTTCTCAACCTCCTGATAACAGGATTCGTCGAGCTTTCTGTCGCCGGTATAGGGAATTCTTCTCCGTTCGTTCAGAATCGGGTCATAGCCAATCCGGCGCACAAATGCCTCGATCTCATTGCGGATGTACTTGAGGTCATAGAAGGTCGAACTGATGAAAACTCTCGGCTTCGCCATTTTGTCGGCGGCCTATAGTGCCGACTGCACCGGCTTCTTCTTGCCCGCGTTCACCTCGCCGGCAGTCATCTCGCTTTGCCTGTCCATCCACTCATCCAGCCGCGACCGCTTGAACCGCCAGCGATTGCCCAGCTTGAACGCCGGCACGAAGCCCTCCGAGGCATACTTGTAAAGCGTGTCGGGCGAGATGCCAAGGTAGTCCGAGGCCTGGCGAATATCCATGACCTCGCGTACTTCAGAAACCAGAAGGTTCGAACGAGCTGCAGCGTTACGCATAATTCCCTCCCAGAAAAACGGGATGAAAACTGGTCGAATTCCGGCAAACCTGCCGGTATTCCTGTATTTAACCTAAGTTGATCAGTTTATTCAAGGAATTTTCGGAAGTTAAAGGAATTTAAGGGAGTTTCGCCGGTCTTTACTCATGAATCGCGCCTGTGGAAAACCCCATCCCCTTGTATCTCGCACCCGCCTACTACGCAATCCATTGCGCCCTTGAAGCAGATGGTCCGCCCTATCTCTACTCTCTACTCTCTACTCTCTACTCCCTGCTTCCTGTTCCGTGTTCCCTGATCCCTGTTCCCCGATCCCTGTTCCCTGTTTTTTCGGTCCCTCGTTCCCTTGGTCCCTTGGTCCCTGCCTCTCTCACATTTCCTTCCTCCACCATGCCGTCTTCTCCTCGCCCAGAAACCTCGTCTTCTCCCCGCGAGATAACTGGAAGTCCAGCACCTCCCCTTTATGAAAGGCGGAGCAGTCCGGCCAACTCGAGTCTTTCTCGAGGTGGGTTTCGGTCTGATGGTTATCCACCAGAGTGATCTCCGCCGGGGTGCACTCCACCACTTGCTGGGCATAGATCCAGAAGGTATATCCGGGAGGTGGTTCCGGGGGCGCCTGGTTGGCGATCTTGGTCAGCAGCAGGATGAAGACAAAAACTGCCGCCACAATCGCAATCTTCTTTACGTCCAGCGTGCGCTTTTTCTTTCCGTCGGACACGGGCTCGGATCACCTCGAAGCGGAGCGCCGGGATCGCGCATTGCGCATCCTTCCGCGCATCCGTGAGGTCAAGTATAGCCAAGCGGAACCTCGCTGGCAGCGCGCATCTCACGCATCGGCCCACAAAAGCAGAACGGCCTCCCTTGTTGGGAAGCCGTTCCGCTTTTTTGACCCCTGACCCCTGTTCCCTGATCCCTGTTTCTTAGTTCTGGTCGTCGCGGCGGTGCAGCGTCGGCGGTCCGTCGCTCGAGTCTCCTGAGCTGCTGCCGTCCTGGGCGGTCGAGTCGCCGGCGTCGTCCCCTCCCGTGCTCGCTCTGCGCAACGACGGCCTCGTGATCCCTTTGGTGTCGGTCAGGCGCCGCTTATTCTCAATGCGCGCCAGCCGCGCCTTCACGTCGTTGAACTCCGACGTCGTGACAAGATAATCGTCGCGGGCGGGAAGGATGCGCGCAATCTCTTCCTGCGAATGCAGAATGCGGTCCGGCGTCTGCGGATGGTCGCTGAACGCCTTGGCCACCAGCCCAGGCTTGCGCTTCTCCAGCGCCTGAATCTTCTCAAAGAAGGTGATGAACGCCTGTGGATCGTAGCCGGCGCGGTACATGTATTGCACGCCGAGGTAGTCGGCCTGCGCCTCAAAGTCGCGCGAGAACTGCAGGAACGTGATCGGAATCGCCAGTTGCGCCGCTTCGTAGATGCCGTATCCCGTCCAGTCATAGGGAAGCATGATCATTAGCGGCACCATGCCGATCTGCGCGTAGTTCAATCGTGTCATCTCGCGCGCCGCATGGTGCGCGCACACGTGGGCAATTTCGTGCGACATCACGCCGGCCAGCTCCGCCTCCTCGTCCGCCGCCAGAATCAAGCCGGAGTTGACGTAGAAGAATCCGCCCGGCAGCGCCATGGCGTTGATCTCGTCGGAATCGATCACCTTGATCGTGAACGGCACCTTGCAGTCGGAGTTCTTCACGATGTTCTGTCCGATGCGGTTCACATATTCGTCCACCGCCGGGTCCGTAATGAACTTGGTGCTCTTCTCGATCTCGTCGGCGTACTGCTTGCCCATCTTGATTTCGCCGTCGGTCGAGTACCAGTTGCCCACGCCGCGTCCGCCGATATTGCGGTTCCCCACCGCGTTCACATCCTCGATGCTGCCCGGTTTTACCTTGATCATCTCGCTGCCGGGATCGACTACTTTGTTGGGATCGACCCTTTCGGCAGAAGCAGGTCCAGCGCAATCGCCGCCCGCTGGCGTGGTTCCCGGCTCCACGTCGCCGATCTTGTCCTCTTCTTTGCTCTTGTCTTTATCCTTATCCTTCTGCTTGTCTTTCTTACCTTCCTTTGTCACTTCGCAGGGAGCCAGTTGCCCGCTGTTCGCACTGGAAGCCGTTGCGTTCGTACTGGACGTTGTAGCGGTATCCGGCTGCTTCGCGGGCGCCGGCGCATCTCCACCCACCGGCGTCGTGCCGGGAGCCGGCTCTGCTGCGGGAGCCGATTGGCCGCTCGTTCCCGATGTCGCTGTCCCCGTTGTCGTCTGGCCTGCCGCCGGAGCTGTCTGCGCGCCGCTGCCGCTAGCAGGCGCGCCTTGCGAGGCCTGCGGCGCCGGCGTGCCGGATGCGCTCTTGTCTGTGGCTGACCCGCTGGATTGCGCCCAAATTCCAACCCCCAGCGTCAGCGCCAATCCTGCCAGAACCGCCGCTCGAAACCCCTTGCGATCCATCGCCTTCATGACCTCACCTCCGCCGCAGCCGGCGCCCTGCCACACTGACCCGCTTCGCTCTATCTCTTAGACGCCAGTATCGGCCACTTGGGCAACAAAAGAAAGCGGCTTTTCTCTACGCCGGCTCTCCATCGCCCGCCTTCCTCCCACACAAATCCCGCCCTCCTGCCCTTGCCGGCATCCATCCCGGCGTCTGCCAAACTCATTGAGCTTCCAACGTCCTGCGAGTACAGTGGAGAAAACGTAGGGGGGACTTTGCGGCTCAAGAATCTGGCGACAGTTTGTTTCGCCCTCTGCGGGGCAACAGCGCTGGCGGCCCAGGCCACGCCGCCGCCCTCGCATTCAGCCGCCGTCCCAGTTGCCCAGGCGCCCATTCCGCGCTCCCATGCCAGGGCCGTCCGGCCCGCCGCGCCCTCCGGCCCGCAAATCATCTTCGACGCCACCAGCCTCGGCTCCCCAGTCCGCCTCGATAAGGACTGGCGCGTCGGCATCACCTCCGATCCCGCCGCCGCGGTGCCCAGCTTCAACGATTCCAAATGGGCCATTCGCGACGCCCAGGCCTCCATCGGCGAGGTCCCCGACGAAGATGCAATTACACCCGCCAAAATGCCGGCCGCCGGCTCCCCTACCGTCCCCGCGCCGGCTACTCCCTCGCGCCGCTACGCCTGGTTCCGCCTGCACATCGAGCTCGCCCCCCATCACGGCCCGCTTGCTCTCCTCATCGAGCTTCCCGTGTCGCGTGGCGCCCCGCTAGAGCTCGGCTCGCCCGGACTCAGCCCTGCAGTCTTCGCCAATGGCAAGCAAGTTCATCCCGAGGGGCCGCATGGAGATGCGCCCGACGAATATCAACCCATCTCCCGCCTCTATAACCTGGATCTCGATCCCTCCGAAACTTCGCTCACTCTCGTCGTCCGCGTCATCTACACCGCCTTCGGCGCCGAAGCCTACACCGGCTTCTTTGCCAACCACACTCTCTCCCTGGGCAACCCCGGCGATCTCGAGCTCTCGCTCAATCTCTTGTCCGATCGCAGCCTCTTCGAGCGCCTGCTCAACCTCATCTACTCCGTCCTTCTGGCCGTGCTGGCCCTCTTCCTCTTTGCGCTCTACTTCTCTGAGAAGGGCCACCCTGAATACCTCTGGCTGGCCTTGCACGAGCTCGCAGCGGCGCCTATCGGCTTTATCGAGTTGGCGGGCAGCTCCGCGCGGCTCAGCGCCTTTTTGTGCGCCACAATCGTGCTCCAGCTGCTGGTCATCTCCGCCTATCTCTTCTTTGAGTTTCTCGTCGCCTTTCTCTCCCTCAAGCGGCGTTGGTACATCCGCGGTTTGCGCTACACTGCGCCGGTTCTGGCAGGCGTCGGCCCGGCCCTGCTCTTTCTCTTTCATCGCGGAGCCATCCCCTATCTCGCAGCCATCTTCATTTCCACCGGCCTCTGGATGGCCGGATGGTGCATCTTCGTCTTCGGCACCCTCATCTCCGCCGCCGTGCGCCGCAACTTCGAAGCGGGCCTCTTCCTCGTTCCGCTCGGATTCAGCGTGGTGGCCATCGTCGATGCCATCGTGGGCAACGCCATGAACGGAGGGTCCGGCTCTCCCTATACTTCTCCACTCACCCTCCAGGCCGGGCCCATTCCCATTCACGTCTCCACCGCCGGCGGTTACGCGGGCATTCTCGTCATCGTGCTCATCATCTTCTTCCGCTACCGGCGCGTGCAGCGCGATAAGGAGCACGCCACCAGCGAGCTGGCGGCCGCGCGCGGTGTGCAGGAGTTGCTCATCCCCCAGGAAAAACCGGCCACGCCCGGCTTCGAGGTGGACTCGATCTACAGCCCGGCCAGCGAAGTCGGCGGCGATTTCTTCCATGTGCAACCCATAAACCGGGACGGCATCCTCGTCGTCATCGGCGACGTGGCCGGAAAAGGCCTCAGAGCCGCCATGAACGTCTCCCTCCTCATGGGCGCCTTGCGCCGCTCCCAGGAACGCCACCCGGCCAGGCTTCTTGAGGCGCTGAACCGCGTGCTGGCCGGGACCGCTAGCCTCACCACCTGCCAGGCGATCTGGTTCGGCGCCAATGGCGAGATGACCATTGCCAACGCCGGCCATCTTCCGCCTTATCTCAACAGCCAGGAAATCACCTTGCCCGGCAGCCTTCCTCTCGGCGTGCTGGCCGAGGTTACCTGCGAAGAGGCCCGTTTCTACCTCCACCCCGGCGACCGCATCCTCCTGCTCTCCGACGGAGTTGTCGAGGCCCGCCGCCCCAACGGCGAGCTCTTCGGCTTCGACCGCGTCCACCGCTTCAGCCAGCAGCCGGCCGCTTTCCTCGCTGAAGCCGCCAAAGCCTTCGGCCAGCAGGACGACATCACCGTCCTCACCATCCGCCGCCAGGCCCCGGTCCCCGCCGCCACCTGACGACGGCATGAGTGTTTCCGTGGCCGCCCTCCTCGCCGGCAAGTCATTCCGCGCCCTGCGGAAGGCCTGCTTCCGCGCCGGCCTTTCTCCTTGCAACCCCCGCCGTAATAACCCCAGCGACAGGTCTTCGTCGCTGGGGTGACTTGAGCCGGGCCGAAAAATGCAGAAAAATACGGGGGCTTTAGCCCCTGAGGGATGACAACGGAAATCTACGTCGCCATTTTTGAAACACACTGTAGCACGATTTTAAAAATGGTAATATCATAGATACTCGAATGCCGAAACTTGCCGGGCCACCCGCGTCGTCTTCTTGCCGCACACTCCGTGCGCCCGCGTCCCCTTCCCGCCTGCACGCTCTCTTCGACGATGCTGCCGGCAATCTTCGCGGCAAAATCGTCGGCATCTACTCCATCCTGATCCTATTCAATGCCGGCGCATGGCTCTGGGCCGCCCTCGCCTTCCGCCACTTCCCCCTCCTGCTCGGAACCGCTCTGCTTGCCTACAGCTTTGGCCTGCGCCACGCCGTCGACGCCGACCACATCGCCGCCATCGACAACGTAACCCGCAAGCTCATGCAGGAGGGCAAGCGCCCCGTCGCCGTCGGCTTTATGTTTTCGCTCGGCCACTCCACCATCGTGGTCCTCGGCTCCGCCGCCATCGCCGCCACCGCCCTCGCCCTCCAGCACCACATCGACGCGGCCCGCTCCATCGGCGGCTTCGTCGGCACTCTCGTCTCCTCGCTCTTCCTCTTCGCCATCGCCATCGTCAACATCGTCGTCCTCGCCTCCATCTATCGCGCCTTCGTTCGCGTCCGCGCCGGCGCGCCCTACGTCGATGAGGACTTCGATCTTCTTCTCGCCAATCGCGGCTTCCTCGCCCGCATCTTCCGTCCCATGTTCGCCATCGTCCGCCGCAGTTGGCACATGTACCCGCTCGGCGTGCTCTTCGGCCTCGGCTTCGACACCGCCACCGAGATCGCCCTCCTCGGCATCTCCGCCGCCGAAGCCTCCCGCGGGCTTCCTCTCGGCTCCATCCTCGTCTTCCCCGTCCTCTTCGCCGCCGGCATGTCCCTCATCGACACCACCGACAACGTCCTCATGCTCGGCGCCTACGGCTGGGCCTTCATCAAGCCCGTCCGCAAGCTCTACTACAACCTCACCATCACCTTCGTGTCGGTCGTGGTGGCCCTCGTCGTCGGCGGCATCGAGGCCCTGGGACTCCTCGCCGGCCAGCTCCATCTCAGCGGAGCCTTCTGGACCTCCGTGCTCCGCCTCAACTCGAGCTTCGGCACGCTCGGCTACGCCATCATCGGCCTCTTCGCCCTCAGTTGGATCGTCTCCATCGCCATCTACAAATGGCGCCGCTTCGACGAGATGGAGTTCGGCGACTGACGCGCCAATCGTCATCCTGCGTAATCAAAAACTGGGTGTCATCCTGAGCGAAGCGTTTTTCAGCGGAGCCGAAGGACCTGCTTCTGTCTTAAGTCTTGTATCAGGGCATGGCTTCAAAGCTTGCCCTGAGCGTAGCCGAAGGGTGCCGCAACTGCCCACCCATTTTTCGAGAAATAAAGTCGGCGAAGTCGCGCCGAAACATCGCCCCGCTTGCACGCTCTCATCCTAAGCAATCAAAATCGGGTGTCATCCCGAGCGAAGCGCTTTTCAGCGGAGCCGAGGGACCTGCTTCTGCCTTTCGCGTCCTTCCCCGCCAAAAGGAAAGGGTGCCCCAGGTCTCGACTTTGAGACATGGGATAGCACGAATCCAAACCAACAGGTCTCGTATCAGGGCTTGGCTTCAAAACTTGCCCTGAGCGCAGCCGAAGGGTGCCGAAACCGCACACCCATTTTTCGAGAAACAAAGTACGCGGCGCAGCCGCGCGGGGTGCCCCATCCTAGCTCTGCTAGGGTGGGGTAGCACGAACCCTTCCACCCACCTGTCATCCCGAGCGAGCATAGCGAGTCGAGGGATCTGCGGTTGCTTTTCGTCCTGTATCAGGGCTTGGCTTCAGCCATGCCGCAACCGCCCACCCATTTTCCGAGAAATAAAGTACGCGGCGCAGCCGCGATCAAAGCCCGGAAAACGGATGTGATCTTCGCTTTTCGTTCACTATTTTGGAGTAGAATAGCACAGATGCCATGAGCAATAAGAAGCAACCGTTCATCATCGACAACGACCTCAGCCCACGCCTCAGGCAATACCTTCCGCGCAACGCGAGAACCACGGCCGAATGTGGACTGCGCCCACATGCTCCTGACAATCCGAATGTGATCGACCTCTGCCAGCGCAAGAACGCCATCTTGGTCACAGCGGACGCCGGCTTCCTCAAACACATCAAGAATTATCAAAGAAGCCACAACGATTGCTGCTGGGGCCTGCTGTTGCTTCCAGACGGCGAACTAAACCAGATCGACGTTCTCTCGCGCCTGAAAGAAGGAAAGATAAAACTCGCTCACCCGAAGCTGGAAACCTTCAGCTTCGAGCTCGTGCGTCACGACAACCTGATTGTTAATCTTCGCTCTAATCCGCCCGAAATTCGCGAGCTCTGCGATTGCAAGTGGGAGGAATGATCCCGCACTGTCCTGATAGGAGAAAGCCGTGTTCAATCTTCTCGTTAAATACAACCCGTGGGGCGGTGTGCGCGACTCAGTGCCCCTCGGGCGAATTCTGGAATACACCAGCGACACCGTCCAACTCGAGTTCAAGACGAATGGCACAATCAACTTCGATGCCCTATCGAAGCTACCATGTCTTTTCGCCGAGGAAAGCACCGGAGCAGAAAGCCAAGTCGCCCGTGTGGGGACGATTTTCCGATGCGAATTAGTTGGACGACAAGTCAACATCGAATACGGGCTCGACCCGGGTGTCGCGCCAATTCCTCAGGGACTCCTGCGAGATCTTGCGGGAGAACTGGAGATCGGTGACTTCGAATTCTCTAGAACCCACTGGGCCGTCAAGCACGCGGACCTCTTTCGATCACTCCTAAAAAGCAGGAACCCTCGGCGCCAGCGCCCGAAGGTGTTTCAACTGCCCGAGTTCGAGAGCATCGAGAACAATCTGGTATCCGTGATGATGCCCTTCGATGCAAAAATCGATAGCGTTTACGGCGTGCTGCGCGAATCTGTTGACGCTGCCGGCCTGCGCTGCCGCCGAGCGGATGAAATCTGGGAAAACCCCGCAATAATTCAGGACGTAGTCTCCCTTATTGACAAATCGAAGGTCGTTATATGTGATTGCACGGGCCGAAATCCAAACGTCTTTTACGAGATCGGAATAGCCCACACCCTCGGACGCGACGTCATACTGATCACCCAATCGGACACAGACGTTCCGTTCGACCTTAGACACCTTAGATACATCAAATACGCGAACAACGCCGATGGGCTCCGCACACTCAAGAGCCAACTGGAATCCCGGCTGGGCGAGGCGACATTGGGGGCGCGTGGGGCGTAACTGCCGCCGCCCCGCAACCCCCTCCCGCCCCATTTCCCCCGCAACCCGCTGAAAACACGACCAAAATTCTTCGCGCAACTTTGCAGATAATTAAGCTCCCTTGACGCACAATGGTCCCATGATCGGCGTTCAGACCAGCAACCGCTCCGCACCGGCTATTGGCTACTGGCTGTTCTCTGTTCTCTGTTCTCTGTTCTCTGATCCCTGTCGTTAACCCCTTTGCGGAGACACATCTGCAAATAAGTTATTTAGTTGGGGGCGCGGAAATTGGTATGCAAGGTACGGGCAAGGGTATGCGACAGGTATGGGCTCGCCGCTAAGTCCTTCGCAATCAAATATGGAGGTATGGCATACCGGGGGAGGGGGATATTACCGAGAAAGTAAACACCGCAGCTCACCGGCCAGCAAGTTGAAAGCTGAGAGCTGAAAGCTGAGAGCTGTATTTTTAACTCAGCCAACTCCGCCTAAAATACAACCATGATCCTCGAGTCCTTTCCCGTCGGTCCGCTGGCCTGTAACTGCACTATCCTGGGCGATGAAGAGGCCCGCGAGGCCATCGTGATCGATCCTGGCGACGAGGTGGGCCGCATAGCCAAGCGCCTCACCGAACTCGGCCTCAAGCTCAAGCAGATTCTCGTGACGCACGCCCATATCGATCACGTAGGCGGGGCGCTCAAGTTGAAGCAGCTCACCGGCGCGCCCATCTATCTGAACGAGTCCGATCTGCCGCTGCTCGAAATGATGGAAGCGCAGGCCGCCTGGCTCGGCGTCCGCGCGCCGGAAATTGCCCTGCCCGACGAAAGCCTCAGCGACGGACAGGTTGTGGGGCTGGAGGCCTATCCCGCGCAGGTGCTGCACACCCCCGGTCACACCCAGGGCTCGATCTGCCTGCATTTCGCTCCATTGAAGCTTCTCGTTGCCGGCGACACGCTCTTTGCCGGCAGCATTGGCCGCACCGACCTTCCCGGCGGCAGCTTCGATCAAATCATCGATTCCCTGCATTCGCGGTTGCTCACGCTTCCCGATGAAACGGCGGTCTTGCCCGGCCACGGCCCCGCGACCACCATCGGCGGGGAGCGCCGCGGCAATCCGTTTTTGCAATCTCGATAGGGATGTTGTTGAAATTAGTAACTGGTTATATTTTCATAGAAATACAACAATTAGTTCAATATAATCTTAAATATGCTCCCCTGTAATGTTACCTCTGTGATTCGTATGAAAGTAGTCAATCAGGATGCCTACTCCGTTACTGAATCCCTGCTCCGGAGCAAGCAGACTCACGACCAGCCAACCCGACTCCGGCATCCCGAAAAAGTAGCCGGGATGCACCCACGCGCCGCGCTCCAGAAGAGCCAGAACGGTCTGCTCGTCCGGCTCGAGCGCGGGAACGCGCAGAACTGCGTACCACCCGCCTTCGCAAACAAGCCGCTGTACAGCGGGGAGGGCGGCAAGCTTACGGTCAAGCTCGGCCAGGTTCGCGCTCACCCGATTTCGAATTTGCTTCTGGATCGTATTCCGGCCCGTGAGCCAGGCGGGCAACGCCCACTGCACGGGCGCATTCATCGAGAGGAACGTATCGGCAATGACTTCCAGACGCTCAAGCGCCTGCTCCCGCTGCGGGCCAGTAACAACGATCCAGGCCGCCTTCATCTGCGGCAGGCCGGCAATCTTGCTGAGCCCGCTCACCACGTAAACCGGAACGCCTTCCAGACCCGAGGCAAAACTGGCGCCCTCGGCGGCGATGCCGTAATCGAGAAAAACTTCGTCAACGATCAGTGAAAGGCCGGACTCGCGGCAGAGGCGGGCCAGCTCCGCAGCCTCCCACGGCTTGGTAAAGTGGCCCGTCGGATTGTTGGGGTGGACGACGGCGATCGCCCGCGTGCGTGCCGTAATCGCGCGCCGGATCCCCTCCGCATCGATCTGCCAGCCGTTCTCGTAGATCAACGGCGCGGCCTTCAGGCGCACATCGTCGAGAACTGCGAGGAAATCGAAGAGCGGATAACTCGGCTGCGGGACGAGTATCTCGTCCCCCGCGTCGCAAAGCAGCCGGAAAAGAAAGCTGTAGGCTTCGCTGGTGCTGGTGGTCAGGACGATCTGTTCCGGGCCGAGAGCTACGCCGTGAGTGCGGTAATATGCGCAAACAGCCTGGCGCGCGGAAAGAAGGCCCTTGGGCTGGGGATCGTAGTCCAGAGCGCGCGGATCGGTCAGCGCATCAGGCAGAGAAGCCGGGTAAGCAAAGCCGCAGCGCGTGGGATTCGAGGCCGTGAGATCGGCAATCGGCAGGCCCGCCTGCGCGCGCTGCCGGTGCGCGTGCGCCAGCTCGCTCTCTTCCGTGTTCCAATTCGTCCTTTGCGAAAAGCGCATCATTTTCATCCGCGTGGCCAATCGCGGTCGCTCCACCGGGCTGCAACGGCTCATCGTGCACAATGAATGAGAGTAGCGCCCCTTCCAACGATACACGGGCGCCGGTGGACAGATTCGCTGCGACGATCTCTGAAGAAGAGCTTCACAAGGCACACTCGCCAGCTGCGCATTCGAACTGCGATCCATTGAGGTGTTTGCTCTCCGAGGATGCGCCCTTCAACCGTTACACTGGCTCCATGATTCTCCGCCTCCTTGTTGCTTCAACAAGCGCCGGCAAACTAAGAGACTTCCGCACAGCCGCTATGGCCTACGCAGTCCGTATCGACCCTCTACCCGGCCTTGACGAGATCCCCGCGCCCGCGGAAGACGGCGACACTTTTGCGGCCAACGCCACGTTGAAGGCCGTCTACTACTCGCGCTTCGCTCCGGGCGAGCTGGTGCTGGCCGACGACTCCGGCCTCGAAGTCGACGCGCTTTCAGGCGCTCCGGGCGTGCGCTCGGCACGCTTCGCCGCCGACTCGGGCCTGGTAGATTCTCCCGACGCGAACGACAACACCGACGTGTGGAACAATGTGCTGCTCCTGCAGCGGATGGAGGGGGTTCCAGTGATCAGGCGCACCGCGCGCTACCGCTGCGTTCTGGCGGCCGCGCGCGACGGAGCAGCCTGTCACGTGGCCGAAGGAACGGTCGAGGGGATGATTCTGGAGGCGCCGCGCGGCAGCGGCGGATTCGGCTACGATCCGCTATTCTATCTGCCGCAACTGGGCAAGACGATGGCGGAGATCGATCTTGAGACGAAGCTCGGGCTCAGCCATCGCGGGCGGGCGATCACTGCGCTGCTACCGAAGCTGGCGCGCTGATCTTCCACCTCTCCCATCAAAAACCTAAGAGCACGGAGTGCCCGCCTTGACGGGCACAGCATCCGCCTCGAATAATGCATGTGATACAGAACACCGCCAGTGGGTTTCTCAATCTAAGACCGCTTCGGCCTGCACCCTTTAGGAGCCAAGTTCTCTATGGCAACCGTTCAACCGTCCGCTGTGCCTTTTGTTCGCCGCGGTGTGGAGCCTTTGCGCGCAGGGCAGGGGACCAGCTTCCTCTGGCATAAGCTGCACTCACTGCTCGGCGTCGTTCCCATCGGCGCTTTTCTGCTGGAGCATATGCTCTCGAACTTCGAGGCGCTGAAAGGCCCCATCGCTTACGGTGAGCAGGTGAAGTTCCTCAACAGTTTGCCGCTGGTCCGCGTGCTGGAGTGGACATTCATCTTCCTGCCCATCCTTTACCACGGCATCTACGGCGTCTACATCTGGCTGCGCGGCAAGTCGAACATCGTCTACTACCCGTGGGCAGGCAACTGGATGTACCTCGTCCAGCGCTACACGGGACTCATCGCATTCGTCTACATCGGCTACCACGTAGCCACGCAGCGCTTCATGGGCGCCAACCTTCCGGAACATCCCGGCATGGCATTCGCCAAAGTGCAGCACGAGCTCGCCAATCCCTGGATCCTCGCCGTCTACATCGTCGCCATGATCGCCGTCTGCTGGCACTTCGCCTATGGCGTGTGGCTCTTTGCCGCCAAGTGGGGCATCACGCCGGGCGAAACGGCCCGCCGCCGCTTCGGCTACGTGTGCGCCGCGGGAGGCGTGCTGCTCGCGGCGATGGGACTTGCCAGCATCTGGGCGTTTGTCGGGCCGAAATATCAGAAGGCTCCGGAGAACGTGCCGCTCGCCTGCATTCAACTGCACGTTGCGCCCGCGCAGCCGCACGGCGCAGTGCTCGATTTTTCTGTTTAGCAGGCGCGAAAGGATTCGATCGACAATGGCAGCACCCAGAATCATCGTGGTTGGCGGAGGGCTGGCGGGGCTTGCGGCGGTCATCAAGATCGCCGAGGCCGGCGGCACGGTGGACCTTTTCTCCATCGTGCCGGTCAAGCGGTCGCACTCGGTTTGCGCCCAGGGTGGCATCAACGCCGCCAAGAACCTGAAGGGCGAGGGCGACACCACCGCACAGCACTTTGACGATACCATTTACGGCGGCGACTTCCTGGCCAACCAGACGCCGGTGAAGGGCATGTGCGAAGCGGCGCCGGGGATTGTCGATCTTCTCGACCGCATGGGCGTCCCCTTCAACCGTACGCCGGAAGGCCTGCTCGACTTCCGCCGCTTCGGGGGCACGCTCTACCATCGCACCGCGTTCGCCGGCGCCACCACAGGCCAGCAGCTCCTCTACGCGCTCGACGAGCAAGTCCGCCGCTACGAGGCCGAGGGCAGAGTCCACAAGTTCGAGGGTTGGGAGTTCCTCTCCGCCGTCATCGACTCCAAGCGCATCGCTCGCGGCATCGTCGCCCTCGATCTTCGCTCCATGCAGTTGCGGTCCTTCGCGGCCGACGCCATCATCCTCGCCACCGGCGGCATCGGCGCTATCTTCGGCAAGAGCACTAACTCCGTGGTCTGCACTGGTTCCGCGCAGTCGGCCGTCTTCCAGCAGGGCGTGTACTACGCCAATGGCGAGTTCATCCAGGTGCATCCAACATGCATTCCCGGCGAGGACAAGCTGCGTCTGATGTCGGAGTCGGCGCGCGGCGAGGGCGGCCGCGTCTGGGTGCCGCGCGCGCCCGGCGACAAGCGCGCCGTCAAGGCCATCCCCGAGCCGGAGCGGTTCTACTTCCTCGAGGAGTGGTATCCGAAGTACGGCAACCTGGTGCCGCGCGACGTGGCCACGCGCGCCATTCACAAAGTCGTCTACGAACTTGGCCTCGGCCTTGACGGCCAGCCCATGGTCTATCTCGACCTGACGCACATCGACCGCGAGACACTGCACCACAAGCTCGGCGGCATTCTCGAAATCTACGAGAAGTTCGTCGGCGTCGATCCGTGCGTAGAGCCGATGAAGATCTTTCCCGGCATGCACTACACCATGGGCGGTCTTTGGGTGGACTTCAACCAGATGACCAATATTCCCGGCATCTTCGCCGCCGGCGAGTGCGAGTATCAGTATCACGGCGCCAACCGGCTGGGTGCGAACTCGCTGGTGAGCTGCATCTTTGGCGGATTCCACGCGGGACCGAATGCGATGCAGTACGCGAAGAGCGTGGCGGCGGTGGAAGGCGACGGCGGCGCGGCGACGGAAGTGGCGCGCCAGGCGGAGATCAACGGCAAGCTGCTGAAGAACGAGGGCGGCGAAAACCCGTTCAAGCTGTGGCGCGAGCTGGGCGAGGCCATGACCGAGCACGCGACGGTGATCCGCCACAACAACAGCCTGAAGCAGACCGACGGGAAGATCGTGGAGCTGCTCGAGCGCTACCAGCGCATCAACCTGAGCGACAAGAGCCAGTGGGCCAACACCAGCTTCGCCTTCACGCGCCAGCTCAAGAACATGCTGGAGCTTTCGCGCACGATCGTTGGAGGAGCGATTCTCCGCGACGAGTCGCGCGGCGCGCACTATAAGCCCGAGTTTCCCGAGCGCAACGACGAGCGGTTCCTGAAGACCACCAAGGCCAGCTTCACGGGCAGCGTGGAAGGCCCGCGCTTCGAGTTCGAGGAGGTCGATACGCAGTACATCAAGCCGCGGCCGCGGCGCTACGACGCGGCGAAGTGACGTAACGCCGGACTCCAGTCCGGCTGTCGCGCTGATCTCCAGACCAGCGCACACGGGCTAGCGGCGAGGACGCCGCCAGTACAGCCGGTCTCCACCCCAACGACCAGAAATCGGTCGTTGGGGACCCCGGTCTGGAGACCGGCGCTACAAAGAGAGGCGCGACAACGAAAGGGATCATGGCAAAGAGGACCGTTACTTTTGAAATCAAGCGCCAGGCCAGCCCCGAGGCGCCGGCCGTATGGGAGAGGTTTGAGCTGGAGTGGCGGCCGGGGATGAACGTCGTTTCGGCGATGATGGAGATCGCCGCCAACCCCGTCACCGCCGGCGGCAAGCCGACCACGCCCATCACCTACGAATCGAATTGCCTTGAGGAGATCTGCGGGTCGTGCGCCATGCGCATCAACGGGCGCGCGCGCATGGCCTGCTCGGCGCTGGTTGACAATCTGGAGCAGCCGATTCGCGTCGAGCCGCTCACCAAGTTCCCGCTGGTCCGCGATCTCCAGGTCGACCGCTCGGTGCTGTTTGAAAACCTGATGCGCGTGAAAGCCTGGGTTCCCGTGGACGGCACCTACGATCTCGGCTCCGGGCCGCGCGTCTATCCGCAGCAGCAGGAGGCGAACTATCCTCTGTCGAACTGCATCAGCTGCACCTGCTGCATGGAGGTTTGTCCGCAGTTCAACGAGACCACCGGCTTTGTGGGCGCGGCCACCATCGCCCAGGTCAAGTTGTTCAACAACCATCCCACGGGAAAAGTCTTCAAGGAGGACCGACTGCGGGCGCTGGCCGGCGACGGCGGCGTGCAGGAGTGCGGCTACGCGCAGAACTGCGTGAAGGCCTGCCCCAAGCAGATTCCTCTCACCAACGCCATCAGCGACATCAGCCGCGACGTGATGGTGCAGAAGGTGAAGGACTGGCTGAAAAGCTGAAAAAGACAGGGATCAGGGAACAGGGATCAGGGGTCAGAAAAACAGGGACCAAGGTAGCAAGGGAGCAAAGCTAAGTCCTGATCTATGCTCTCAGCTTTCAGGTTGCAGGCCGGTGAGCCGGGCTGTTTACCTTTTAGTACCTATCCCCCCTCCCCCGGTATGCCATACCTCCATATTTGATAACAAAGGGTTTACGGGAGGATGTATGGACCCCATATTTGATTCCAAAGGACTTACCAGCAAACGTAGTGATTCAAAGGAATTAGGGGCGTAGCCAATAGCCAGTAGCCAATAGCCAGTAGCCAATGGCCGGTGTGAGAGCGGTACTGGCCTGCTCGTCGATCATGGGACCATTGTGCGCCAAGCGGGGGAAATGATCTGCAAAATTGCGCGGGGTTTTTGCGGAGTGTTTTCAGTGGGTTGCGGGGGAAATGGGGCTGGAGGGGGTTGCGGGGTTCATTCGGCGCGCCAGGTCTCAATGAGAGGAAATAAGGAGGGGTTCTTAACGTCTGGAACGACGAATGCTGCGCTCTGTCTTGCGCGTGTGATAGCGACGTAGATTTTGCCGATGTCGGCCCCTGCGTCCTTGATTCTCCCGGTAGCGAGAAACTTTTCCAGATTCTTGTGAGGGTAAATGAGGACGCGCTCGAACTCCATGCCCTTGGCTGTGCCGAAATTCACGGCTTCGCCGGGAGCGCCCTGTGTCGCTCGGTTGTAGCGGAGTGCTTGCGGCTGATAGGTGCGGATATAGGCATCCGTTCGGCTATTCGGCACTGCAAACACGCCGTCGTGGCCCGTAGTTCTCAGGTTCTTCGAGATTGTTCTCGGCAGGCCTGGATAGAACTGGTCCGCAAAGTCGCATATTGCCTGAGTGCAGCGGCGACTGTGGCTTTGAAACTCGACTTTGGCGAGCCCGGCTTTTTCCCATTCAATAAACTTGTCGATGATTTTCGCGCGGGCGTATCTCTTGTTCTTCAACGCGTTGTTGGTCGAGTACGTAGCCTGCCTGTGATCCCCTACGAGGGTCACTCGCACGTTCGACTTCATCACTAGTTCTAGTAGTTCGAGGTCGTATGCCCCGAGATCCTGACTTTCGTCGATGTAAAGGTGCTCGAATATTTGCTCGAAGCGGCGCAGTGGCAGGCCTTTGGTCTCCTCGATAATGCGGCAGGCGAAGTTTGATGCCTTATCTGAGTAGATATGGCCTGGCTTCCAAAAGTAGTATCTGTTGGTGTCCGACGCTTTTGGTCCGACCGGCGACCGGCCCTCAATGAAACATAGCTGCGAAATGCGTCGCTGGTAAAGGCAGTTTTGATATGGACGTAAGAAGTGACAAAGGAGAAATGCGTACCATGTGCTGATCGTGATGTTCTCTGGGATGAATCCCATCCGGGTGTATGTCTTGTCTCGGATTTCCGATGTGTTGTTCCTTGTGTAGGTTATTAGGGCCGAATGGCAGTCAGGGGCACCGCACGCGTCTTCGACGATGGAAGTTGTCTTACCTGATCCGGCGGCGGCTACGATGATGCGGTTATCTAACGGCATTTCGGATATATTCCGGCATCACGATTGTTTCGTTGCTATCGAGTATCTTCAGCGCACACTCTGTCTTGTTCTTGAGCATATAGTCCAGCAACGTTGCTTCGTCCTCAAACTGACGATTGAGTATTCTGTTGAGCTTTTCCCTCGGGTTGAGGTGCTGCAGGTGGACCTCAAGGGTGTATAGGGAATTGTCAGTGCTATAGCAGACGTGGATGTACGCTTCGGTGGAGTAATCTGCGTATTTCTCTTCGACAGCTTTGGCGTTCCGGTCGTTGTCCGTTACGACGCTCGTGTCTCGTTTGAGGGCCCTCGCGATTTCTAGGAATCGCTTGGAGGCGAGCGCATTAACTGAGATTATTTCGACGCCTGCTTGAAGCGGGGTTGTGTGCCGTTCCTGAAGAAAGGCTTTTGTAACGATCAGTTCGTCCGATGGCCCCTCAACCAAGATTGTCTTCTTGGCGAGGATCATGCGGAGTGTGTCGTGCCCTGGCAGTTTCCGGAAATAGGCCATTGTGGAAGGTGAAAGGTCACTCAATGAGACCCCCGTCTCACCATTGAACATCTGAACGCTCTCGACGCCTAATTTGTTGAGCACGAAGCTGCTGTGCGTTGTCACGATCAGCTGCCTTCCTTTCGCTCTTAGTGAAAGATGTTCGAGCAGGCGGTTCAGGTTGGTGTGGGAGAGGTGATTCTCGGGCTCTTCGATAAGGAACACCTTGCAGGCTTCCGCGGACTCGGCAGACTCCATAGCGAGCTTGATCTTGACGGCGTTTTGCTCTCCTCTGCCGACGAGCGGCAGGGGAATCTCGTCGAGGTGGGGAGTGACTCCAGTCTCCCAGCTTGCTCGCGTCGTCATGTCCATATCGAAGGATAGGTTTTTGTCGGATATCGCCCCCTTCCGTTTTTCGAGCTCCCTATTAATCGCGGCAACTTTCTCATCTCTGAGGAAGTGGTCGCGCATTTTGCGGTAGGAAAGCGCCAGGTCGACCTTCTCTTTCTTGGAGAGGTAGTCTTGTATCACCTCAGCGACGTATCTGTTTGCGCCGTACGCGTTGGAGATTGAGGCCGGGTCGATTAGCGCGGAGCGGATTGGTGGTTTTCGAGTATCGAGGTTGGCGTTGGCAAACGTTAGCCAGCTCACCATGTAATATTCGATCGGTATGCTGCGCAACTCGTCTGGCCGTCGAATATAGTTACTGTATTCCTCCTTGAATTGCTCTTCGTCGAGGTGGATCTTCAGGTTGATCCCCGGGCAATTCTCCGCGAGTGAGTTGTTGGTTCCCTTGAGGCTTGCGAGGCTCGGCTGGTCCTCCAGGTAAAGTTCAATCAGAATTTCGGGCGGTTGGGTTTTCTTGCCGCCTTTGAGGTCCGTTATGAACTCGTCGACGCATTCTTTGTTGAATAGGAAGGGGTGAAGTTCATACTGCGCAGGCCTGCGGTTGATTTGGCCCTTGAGGGCTAGGTTGATTGCTTCTAAGAGGGTCGATTTTCCAGATTCGTTGTCGCCCACAATTATGTTGAAGTCGGGCCGCAACCGAATTTTTGTGGAGCGAAGCCTCCGATAGTTCTTTACGACCACTCGTTCGATCGTCAAGCCGCCCCCCCGAATCTAACTGATTTTGCGCCTTCTTCTGCCGCTTCGTCTAGACGGGGGCCCCGGCGCGGCTTCGCCGCGCACTTGATTTCTCGAAAAATGGGGGCGGTTTCGGCACCCGCAGAAGCAGGTCCCTCGGCTCCGCTGAAAAGCGCTTCGCTCGGGATGACACCCGATTTTGATTGCTTAGGATGAGAGCGTGCAAGCGGGGCGATGTTTCGGCGCGACTTCGCCGCGTAGTTTATTTCTCGAAAAATGGGTGGGGGGAAGAAAGGCAGCTTCCAGCCTCTAGCTCCTAGCTTCTAGCTGCTTGCTTGCGGGGCGGTAGCGGGTGGTGCGGGGACGATTAGAACTTAGCCCTCGCCAGGGAGCGGCGGCAGTGTGAGGTTTTGGGCGGCCCAGGCCCCCGGTTTGCGGCGCGCGACTTCGACGCGGCGAACGCAGAGATTCGCCGAGGATGGCTGGAGGCGAGGGTTTGAGCGCGACTTCCCTCGCCTCTTGCCGGGATCGGATGGAGGTTTACGGCGGTTCTGCTGCAACGATGAGCCATTTCGGACAGAATTCACGGCGGCTTTTTCCCGATGAAAAAGCCACCTGGCGATTGTGCCCCGGTCACCACCTGCAGGAGATCCGCTCTAGTGGTGGCCGCCGCCGTGATCGTGGCCGTGGTCGCCGCCGCCGCGATATCCGGGGAGGGCGTGCTCATTGTGCGCATCATGATCGCCGTGGCCTGCATGGCCTCGCCCATCGCGCGCCTCGTTGCCGTGGAAGTGGTTGAAGGGCTCTTCGCCGCGCCCAGGCATCGGTCCATGGTAGCCGTGACGGGGGTCATAGCGGTTATCGACATGGCCGTAGAAGTGGCCGGGGCCGTGGTACCAATGGCCGGCGCCGATAAAAATTCCGTTCATAAACCAATCGGGCCCGTAGTAGCCGTAAGGTGCGCAGTTGTAGGGAGCGTAGTCGAAGTAGCCATAGGGGCAGACAGGCTCCGCACCGAAGGTGATGGAGATTTGGGCTGGCGCTACGCGCGCAGAGCAAAACAGCGCAATGACGAGGGCTGCGAGAGCGAGGGATTTGAGTTTGAACATGATCTCTCCTTGATTCGTTGGAGTGGGGAGGGGTCCGGGGAGTTGTCTCTCCGGGGAGGACTTGAAGCCGGGGAACTGAGCGGGATTCATCATAGCACCGAAGGATCGGCCGGAGGCAAGGGGAGTTGAAAAGCAGCTTCCAGCTTCCAGCTACGAGGTGGCGGCTCATGCCGGGTCCTGGCGTGGGACGCGTGGGGCGGGTGTGCACCAATTCAGCTCTCAGCCGTCAGCTATCAGCTTTCAGCCGGTGGGTTCTACCGTTTCATCCGGTGGGTTGCTGCGCGGGGCGCTGGTCCTGAATGTGCCGAGAAAGTAACGAAAAAGCGAAAACAGTGGTTGCAATTCGCTTTTTATTCGCTATAATGCGCCCATGGCTGTTACACGCAGGCAAAAAGAGGTTTTGGATTTTCTGGAAGCGTTTGTGACCCGCAACGGCTATTCGCCTTCCTTTGAAGAGATTGCACGGGGCATGAGCCTGAAGAGCCTGGCCACCGTGCACAAACACATCACCAACCTGGAAAAGAAAGGCATGCTGGACCGCGTGCACAATCGCAGCCGGTCGATCGACTTGCTGCCGCCGGGGACGCGGACGCGGTCGAGCCTGAAGCTGCCGCTGGCGGGGCGGATTGCCGCGGGGACGCCGGTGGAGGCGATGGAGACGCCGGAGACCATTTCGCTGGCCGACGTGGTGGGCAATCGCGATGTTTTTGCTCTGGAGGTGCGCGGCGACTCCATGCGCGACGAACACATTATCAACGGCGATTACGTGCTGGTGGAGAGGACGAAGACGGCGCGGCAGGGCGAGATCGTGGTGGCCCTGGTGCACGGCTCGGAGACGACGCTGAAGCGGTTCTACCCGGAGGGGAATGTGGTGCGCTTGCAGCCGGCCAATCTGGAGATGGAGCCGATTTACGTTCCGGCGGGGCAGGTGGCCATTCAGGGGCGCGTGCTGGGCGTGCTGCGGAAGTACAGGTGAAGCAGGGACGAGGGACTAGGGACTAGGGAACAGGGGTCAGGGATCAGGGGTCAGGAATCAGGGGTCAGGGTCATTCCGGGAGCGGCAGATTCCATGAGCCGGTGAATGGCGCGGGAAAGGATTGTGCCGCCCCTACGGGGCTGGCCCGGACTTTTGCATGCTTTCCCAGTTCCAGTGGTTTTTGCGGAAGGTGGTTCCATGACGCAAATCCCGCAGGGGCTGAAGCCCCGAGGTTCTTTGTCGCAATCTTCGGCACGAGTGAACTCGTGCCCTGTTACAAAACAGGCATAGCAGGCAGCTACGCGGCAGCAGGCTGCGACGGAGTTCCGTCCCCTTTGAGGGGCCACCAACAGTAAAGCCTCCGGCTCTGCCGGAGGATACTTACTCGCCCGTACTCAGATCTGTTTTGCAGGGTCCATGCGGCGGATGCGGTTCTTATCCCCCCATACCGATTCGCTGTTTTGCAATATTTCCCCCGGCGTGAGCCAGAAGGGTTTGATGCGGTGTTCGCTATGCAGCTTTGCCAAGTCGTTGTAGTGCGGCGACGACAGATGCTCCGACTCTCCGTAGGGCAACAGGCTCCAGACCTGCTTGGGCTTACCGCTTGCCGGATCCTCCTCCATAACAACCATGAAGTGTCCCCAGCCGTCATTGCAGAAGATCCGTCCGTCATCCTGTTCGGGCCCTTCGTCAGGATGGAGCACTCCGAATAGTTCAACGCTGACTCCATCCATCGGAAATACGCCGCCGCGCACCAGGACGTTAATCTGTCCCCAAGGGATTTCCACCTTGCCAAACTTTTTGCTGAGACGCTCAATTGCCCCTACGAACGCGCGCCACGCCATGTCCTGCTCCTCCGCGGAGTGGGTATCGATGGTGCCGCGATCATAGGAGATAAGACGCGCATACTTCGCTTCCGTGAACATCTCCTGGTAGGTTTTGGCCCAATAGAAGAGATAGGTCGTAGCAAGCGAGTCGATTGCCGAGCGGCGGTCCCAGGCCTTCAGCTTCTCCAGCGGCGACCGCAAACGGGCGTCAGGTAGCCTGGTTTTAGCGGCCTCTACCAGCAGCGGAACGATTACATCGGCAGGCAGGATGTAGGTGTCGTAACCAAGGTCGATCATCTCGTCCAACGTGAACCTCCGGTCCTGACCCAGGACCCGGAACAACCGCTCGCCGCGCGTGTTTAAAGCCTCTATGCCGGCCCCCTTCTCGACCCGATACGATAAATAGGATGGCCCAAGCATGAGAGGATTCAGGCCGGAGTTAGGAGTAGAAGCCCAGAACGGGTTATTGCAATTCTGTAGGAACCCCGAGGGAGGATTCGTGAGTTGCGGGTATTTGGCGAAGGGAATGAATGGTCCCCATTCGGTCTCCTTCGTCCACCCAGGCACCGGCTTCAGCCAATCGTATTTCTCGTTTCTCTCCGGAACAGTGCCGTTATGCACCCAATAAATGGTTTTAGAATCGGAATACAGAAAGTTCCATCTCGGCATGAGCTGGAGCGCCAGCGCCGCTTTGAACTCCTCGAGATTGCGCGCTTTCATCAAGCTGTATAACCCCAGCGCGTAATTGACGCCATCGAAGTTGGGAAGTTTAACCGCCCAGGCGCGGTGCTGCTCCTTATCGAACTTCACCACCGGTCCATGGTGTGTGTAGTAGAGAGGAAGCGACACCGATTCCATCCCCTTGGGCCCCTTCACGCGAAACGTAGCTATCTCAGAGCGAATATCGCGCCACGCGCCCTCGTACAGGTATTCGAGATCGTTTTCCGGGTTGGTCTTTTCTTCATACACATCGGACATATTCGGCTGGTTCCAGGTCGCCGACCAGGTAGTCTTGTCGTTGAACCCCATCAGAAAGAATGGGCTTCCGAACCAACTCATTCCGCCGGCGTTCATTTTGCCCGGAACAATCAGATGCGCTTCGTAATTCTGAAAGTGATTTGCCCATGGCATATGCGTATGTTCAACGTGAATGATGCGCCCATTTGCCGACTTAGCCGGAGAGATTGCCCACTGGTTGGAACCAAAGTTCGGGAAATTCCAGGTTTCGTCCGAAAGCTTCATGAGCGCCTCGTGGATACTATAGAAGCGAAAATAATTGCTACGTTCGAATGCTTCGACATCTTCTGCCGTAATACCGTCGATCCAGGCCGGAATGTCCTCCCGATGCCTGGCGATGTAATAGTTCACGCCGCGCGCAAAGGCATCGAGAATCTTGTAAACAGCGGGATCGATCTTGGATTTGTTATCCAGAACGCCTTGCTTTGTACGGAGAAGCCGCTGCAGGTAATCGCCGTCCCAGCGATATTCGTACGGGATGAAGTGCAGATAGCCGTCGCCCAGGGCCTCGAATCCGAGAACCTCCGCGCGGCGACCCTGCGCATCCCGGTATTGCAGCATCATCCGCTCAAGATGATCTTCCGCCTGGGCATAGCCGTACCCGAAAAATGCGGCTTCCTCTGTCTCGCCCACAATATGTGGAACACCGTATCTATCACGGTAGATCGTCACTTCGTTTGCGAGCGGCTCATTCCGGCTGGACACGGCGGGAACCGGAGAGCCGAACAGCTTGCGTTCGCTCAGAACTTGACTCTCTATCAGTGTAGATGCGCCAAATAAAATCGCTTCGCGGCGGTTAATCTTCATGTACAACTCCTGCTGCAATCAGAATAATGAGAACAGTTAGCCCGCTACCTTGTTCTGGAGAAACTCTTGGGCACAATGAAGTTCTCCAGTCGAGACGATTGCTGTGGATTCCGTTCCGACGTACTTTGCGCTTGTGGACAATAATCCGGCACTTGGTATGATTTTCCTAGTGGTTGAGCGGCTTTTCCTGCGATTTGAATCCGACCGGGTGGACGCGATAACGCATCGGTCAACAGGGAGTTGAGGCGCAACGGAACCGAGACTGTCTTGAGTTGAGCCGAAGGCCACGACCGGGCCTCCGTATTGTAGCAGAGAGGCCGAAATCGTACCAAGGGTTCTCTGTACAGCGACTAAAGGGGGGTGACGCCGAGATCAGATCACGCAAAATGCCGGCTCATGCTCGCCAAAATGCAGTACGGCCGTTGTCCACTGCACGCCCTAACACGAAAGCACAGGCCCGATGTTCCAGTGGTTTTTGCGGAAGGTGGTTCCATGACGCAAATCCCGCAGGGGCTGAAGCCCCGAGGTTCTTTGTCGCAATCTTCGGCACGAGTGAACTCGTGCCCTGTTACAAAACAGGCACAGCAGGCAGCTACGCGGCAGCCGACTGCGGCGGAGTTCCGTCCCCTTTGAGGGGCCACCAACAGTAAAGCCTCCGGCTCTACCGAAGGAAACTTACTCTCTTTCTCTCCCTACGGGAGCGCGCGAATCTGCAACTTGAGGCGAGTTTTCTTTTCCGGTTTCTCGTTCCTTCCCTGTTTTCGTTCCTTCCCCTGTTTTCGTTCCTTCCGGTGGCGACGGGGCTGTGGGGCGCACACCGCAACGGGAAAATGCAGCCGATTGCGAACGGAAGGAATACGTCAGGTTTCTGCTCCCGCGCAGCCACTGCCATAATGAGTTATGCGCACGGTGGTGACGGCGGCGAGGCTGTGGGACGGACACGAGGCCGTTGACGAGCCCTCCATTGCAATCGAAGACGGACGGGTTGCCGCGATCGCGAGGCGCACTTCCGCAGAACCACCAGACCCCCTTGCGGGCAGAGGCTTCCAATCCCCGGCTTCCATCCTTTCGCAACATGGCGCCCTGGCCGTCGCGATCGAAGGGGACGGAAAGACATTCCCTTATCCCGGCGCGACGCTGGCGCCCGCATTCTTTGACGTGCATATTCACGGCGCGGCCGGACACGACGTGATGGAGGCGGCGCCTGAGGCGCTTGGCGCGATAGGGCGGTTTCTGGCTTCGCGCGGGACGGCGCATTATCTCGCGACGACAGTGACGGCTTCAGTGGATGCGACGCTTCGCGCGCTGGAGGGTCTGGCCAGGCTCATCGACGATCCTCAACGGATCGAGGGAGCGCATGGAAGTCACCAGCCTGCCGCGCGCCCGATCGGCATTCACCTGGAAGGACCGTTCCTGTCGCACGCCAAGCGCGGAGCGCAGCCGGCGGAACACCTGCTCGCGCCCGACATCGCCCTCTTCGACCGGTTCCTGGACGCGGCCGGAGGACATGTGCGGCTGATGACGCTGGCCCCTGAATTGCCGGGCGCGGCGGAGTTGGCGCGGCACGCGACCGCGCGCGGCGTGCGCGTGTCGGTTGGACATTCTGACGCAACGGCAGCCGAGACCCGCGCCGCGATTGCCGCCGGAGCCGTTAGCGCGACGCACACCTTCAACGCGATGCGCGCGCTGAACCATCGGGAACCGGGAATCCTGGGCGTGGCGCTGACCGACGACTCTCTTTATGCCGAGCTGATCTGCGACGGGGTTCACTCGAAGCCGGAGATGGCGAAGCTGTGGTGGCGCGCCAAAGGGCCCGAGCGGGGGATTCTGGTGACGGACGCGATGAGCGCGGCGGGCATGCCTGATGGCGAGTACCAGCTGGGCGAGTTGGCGGTGCAGGTGGCCAACGGGAGGGCGATGGCTCGCGGCGTTCTGGCGGGAAGCGTACTGACGCTGGACCGGGCTTTGGCCAATTTTGTCGCGTTCACAGGCGCGCCGTTAGAAGAGGCGCTGCGCCTCGTGACCGTGAATCCCGCGGCGATGACGGGGATGGGCGGAGAGGTTGGCAAAGTGGCCGTGGGCGGGCCGGCGAACCTGGTGGCCGTGGATGCGAACGGGAAAATGATTGCGTCGATGATGAGCGGACGGCCGTTACCGAGTTTCTCCGCCGCGTGAGAAACGGTTGCTGATTTAAGAAGGGATACTCTATTCCTTCGAGAAAAGCAACCGCGGATCCCCGTTCGACTCGTCCGCTAGGCGGACTCGCTCAGGGCAGGCTTTCGCTGTGGTCGCTACTGCGACCTCCGCTCAGGATGACATTGGACTCTATTTCAGCTTCATTGAAAGATGTGCCGAATCCTCCATCCGGTTCGCGCGCCAGATTGCGCCGTCGAGAGGGACAACAGCTTCGTTTTTCACCGGCATCTGCGGCGCGGCGGCATGCAGGCCTGCGAAGAACGCCTCTCGCACAAGGGTCATCTTCGCGATCACGCTGCCGGTCCATGCGACGGGAACCTCGCCGGCGATGGCGTGCTTGCGGCGCAGCTTGGAGCGCACCAGCAGCACATTCTCTACCAGGTCAGCCGCTGCCTGGCGCAAAACTCTCACGGCGACGGGGTCGCCCGCCTCGGCCAGTTCGTTGATGGCAGGGGCGAGCGCGGCAAAATCGGGTCCCGGCGTGCTGTCGCCCAGGTTGATCAGGTCTGCGATGGCGGGTGTGCCCCAGATTTCGCCCACCTTTTTCAGAACCTCTGCCGGCTCCTCGCGGTCGTAGGCATGGAGCGCCTGGCGGATGGCGTGCAGGCCGATCCAGTAGCCCGACCCCTCGTCGCCCAGGCGCGAGCTCCACCCGCCGGCGGACTCGGTGGCGCCGTTGGGCGCGCGGCCGATGGTGTTGGTGCCGGTGCCGGCGATCTGCAGGATACCCGGCCCTCCCCGAAAGGCAGCATCGAGGGCGATGACGTGATCGCCGACGACCTCGGAGCGCTCGACTGCAAAATCATCCAGAACCGCCGCGATCCACTGCGGAATGCCGGGCATGCTGGCGCTGGCCACGCCACACGAGGCCGCGCACACGCTCTTCACGCCAGCCTGCGCAAAAACATCCTGAAGCAAAGCGCGCAGATTCTCTTCGGCAGCCTCAGCACCCACCCGCAACCGCTTGATGGAGCCGCTCTCGGCAAAGGCCAGCACACGCTCGCCGTCGACGATTGAGGCGCGCGTGCGTGTTCCGCCACCATCAATTCCCAGGACCACGCTCATTTCTTTCGTTCCCTTTCTACAGTGTGTCTAAAAAATGGTTGCATAGATTTCAGTTGTCGTCCCTCAGTGGCTAAAGCCCCCCGTATTTTCCTGCATTTTTCGGCCCGGCTAAAGCCGTGCCCTTGTTACAAAACTTAATTTTGAAACACGCTCTAGTGTTCCGGCGCGGCGCCGTTATCGCGCAGCGTTCCCGACAGGATGTTCAGGCTTCCGTCAGACTTCGGCGCCTGGAGACCGAGCATATGGGCAAGCCATGGATACAAATTGATGTTTTCAAACGGAGCCACGGTCTTTCCCACAATAAGATCCGGTCCGGCGGCAAAGAAAATGGCTTTCATTTCGGGTACCCCGCGCACATCGAAGCCGTGCATGCCGACTGCGGGCGGGCGATCGGGTTGCCCTGCCCGCGGAGCGTGGGCGCGGATCGCGTAAGGCCCAGTGGCCACAACCACCGGGTCGCCCGCGCGCGGATTCCGGTTGAAATTGAGCCCGGCCGAAACATCCTTGAGGCGATAGACGACGAACTGCGAAGAAGCGTGCTTGAGCTGGTTGTACACACGAGCGCGATCGTCTTCGGTCTTGCCGTAGAGGAGCGAGCCAACGGTTTCAAAGCCCGCCAGATCGGCGAATTGGTCGAGGTCGACCCAATCACCCTGTGACTTGACCATGCCGTGATCGCTGACGACCACCAGATCGATGGGCAGGCGGGTGGATTTTAGCGCCGCCTCCAGCTTGCCTACGATCGCGTCCATCCTGAGGACCGCGGCTCGCGTTTGCGGAGCATCGGGACCGAACTCGTGGCCCTCATGATCGGGCTCGGAGAAATAAATGGCGATGAAGTGCGGGCGGCCGGCGGCGGGCAGATGCAAGAGCGCGAGCGTATCGTCGATGCGCGCTTGCTCGGCCTGGGGCGTGGCCTGAGTTTTGCCATCGAAGGCGGCATAGTAGGACGGCCGGAAACCGGCGATCTTGGCCTCAGAGCCGACCCAGAGGAGGCAAGCCGTGCGCATTCCCTGGCTTTCGGCCAGGCTCCACAGCGGCACGCCGCTATACCAGGAGCCGTCGGTGACGGTTTGCGAATCGGCCATGGAGTAGCGCGCGCCACGCGCGGGATCGAGGAAGCTGTTGGCCACCAGGCCGTGGTGTTCGGGATAAAGGCCAGTGACGATGGTGAAATGGTTGGGAAAGGTGAGCGAGGGATAGCTGGGCAACATACCGTCTGGAGCCCAAACACCCTGTTTACCGAGCGCGAGCAGATTGGCGGCGTTGTCGCGCTTTGCGTAGTCCCAGCGAAAGCCGTCAAGCGAGACGAGCACGAGATAATGCTGTCTTTGCGCCCAGGCCGTGTTGGGGCCGTTGTCAACGTGGGTGAGAGGCAGCGCCGGGTTGAAGCCCGATCCTTGACCCTGGAGGGCTTGAGGAGCCGCAGCCAGCCCCAGGACGAGCAAAAACAGCGCAGAAACGGCACGACCCAGGGCGCGAACTTGCATCGAAAACACCCCCGCACCAGCTTATCGCATGAGGAGAAAGAGAGGCGGGATGGAATTCGTCAGCCGAACACGCGCGCCCAGGCCGTCCACACGAGACCCACGGCGAGGATGGCGAGCTTTTGCAACAACGGTACGCTGGCGCGCCGGGTGAAGACATCGTAGTTGGCGCGTTCCATGCGCTTGAGCAGCGCGTGGTAGATGGTGACAAGCACCCAGAGCGCAGGACGGCTTACGGGATCGACCAGGGGCAGCAAAAAGCGCGACACGCTGTAGTAGTGCTCCGCGAGCCGGGCGATGGCGGTAAAGAGATCGCGCTCGCCTGCCGTGAGCGGCGCATCCGGAGCGCGGTGAAGCAGAGAATCGAGGGTGACTCCGTGGCGGGCGAGATCCTTGAGCGGAAGATAGACCCTGTTGCGCGCGGCGTCCTCGGCCACGTCGCGCAGAATGTTGGTGAGCTGAAAGGCGATGCCCGTCTCCTCAGCCAGCTTTTCCGCGCGCAGGTCGCTGTAGCCGAAGATGCGAATGCAAACGAGGCCGACGACCGACGCGACGAGGTAGCAGTAGCGGTAGAGATCGGCGAAGGTAGCGTAAGTTTCCGGCGCGCCGGTGGAGGCGTTGTCCAAATCCAAAGTGACGCCGGCCACGAGCTCGTCGAGCAGGGCAAGCGGAATTTCGAAGCGCGTGGTTGCGTCGCGCACGGCGAGAAAGACCGGATCGCCCGTGGGCGCGCCTTTTGCGGCCGCGCGCCATGCGGTCAGCCAGGCATCCAGCCGGCGCCGGCGCTCCTGGCGAGGCAGGCTCTCGTCGTCGGCCAGATCGTCGGCCTGCCGCATGAATGAGTAGATGGCGCAGATGGCGTTGCGGCGCTGGAGCGGAAGAGCGACGAAAGCATAGTAAAAGTTTTTCGCTTCGCGTTTCGCGATTGCCCGGCAGGCCGCATAAGCGCCGTTCAAGACGAGGTCGTGCGATGGAGCCATTTGCGTCAAGCGGTCTTTCCTGTCGATCGGGGGCGGAGCCGTAAGAACGGCAGCGCCTTGCCGCCCAGTGCGCGCAACAACAGTGCCAGCTTGGTGCGCTTCGAAATGTACGGGCGCGCGCTCAGCACGTCGTAGCCACGGCGTTCGATGGCACGCAGAATCTCCATGCCGCCACGGCTGAAGAGATCGAGGTCGAGGGCAAGGCCGCGGTTCACCCTGCCAATCAGGGGAAGCCCCTGGTCGAAGAGAGAGCGCGCGTAATCGACTTCGTAGCGCATGAGCATGCGAAACTCCGGCGTTGCGACTCCGCCGGCGATGGTCTCGTCGGAAACGCCGAAGCGGCGCATGTCGTCCTGCGGAATATAGACGCGGCCCTTGGCATAGTCCACGCGCACATCCTGCCAGAAGTTGGCGAGTTGGAGAGCGGTGCAGGTCGAATCGGAGAGGCGGAAGTTTTCGTCTCTCGATTCGGGGCTCACTTCGCCGCAGGCGTAGAGCACCAAACGGCCCACGGGATTGGCCGAGTAGCGGCAGTAGCCGAGAACCTCGTCCATCGTGGCGTAACGGGCGACGGTCTGGTCCCGGCGAAACGCGACGAGCAGATCGGCGAAGGGCTCTTTCGGAATCGCACAGGCGCGGATGGTTTCAGCGAGCGCGACAAAGACCGGGTGGCGCGCGCGGCCTTCGTAGCAGGCGTCCAATTCCTTACCCCATAAATCGAGCAGTGCCAAGGCCGCGGACTTGTCGGGGACTTCGTCGCCCAGATCGTCGGAGATGCGGCAGTAGGCGTAGATGGAATGGAAGTGCGGGCGCAGCGCCCTGGGCAGCAGCCATGTGGCCACGTGAAAGTTCTCGTAATGCGTTTCGGCGAGATGGCGGCAATAGTTGCGGGCTTGATCGAGCGTGGGCGCAACGTCAGGAATGCGATAGGCCGACGGAAGCGCGGCCCAGCCGCGGGCGAGGAGCACTTTGTTCTCCAGCGCCTGGTTGTCCGGATGCACGCTTGCCGCATTCATCGCCTACCCTCAGGGCACAATGGCCGTCTTGATCTCGGTGGAGCGGTTCATCAGCTTCTCAAAGACGCGGTTGAGTTCGTAGAGGTGAGCGCGGCCGGTAATGAAGGCGCCGGCCTGGAACTGACCGCCGGCAATCAGATCGAGCGCCTTGCGGCACATGGCCGGAGTGTGATGAAACGTGGCCTTGAGCGTGATGTCGCTATAGTGGATGCGATTGGTGTCGAGGTTGACGTGGGTGTTGACGGCGCAACCGCCGAAGAAGTTCACCGTGCCGCCTTTGCGCACGAGTTCGACGGCTTCCTGCCAGGTCTCGGGCAAGCCCACGGCCTCAATGGCGATATCCACGCCGCGATCATTGGGCGTGAAGGCGCGGGTCTCGCGGATGGCTTTGCGAAACGACGAGCTCTGCACCACGTGGGCCGCACCGAGCTGTTTTGCGGCTTCCATCTGGCCGTCGTGCTTCACGATGGCGATGGTTTCGTATCCGGCCAGCGCGGCGACATGCAGAATCATCAGGCCCAGCGGCCCGCCGCCAATCACGGCGACGATGTCGCCCTTGCGGGGACGCGAATCTTCGAATCCATGCACGGCGCAAGCCAGCGGCTCGGTCAGCGCCGCGTGCTCCTGCGGGACGTTGGCTGGAACAAGGAACGTGTTCTTGGCCACGATGCGCTGGGGAATGCGAATGAACTCGGCATACGCGCCATTGTTGAAGAGGAGGTCGTCGCAAAGATTCTCCTGGTCGCGGGAACAGAAATAACATTTGCCGCAGGGCGCGGAGTTGAGCGCCACCACATGGTCGCCGGGCGCGAAATCCGTGACGCCACCGCCCGCTTCGACAACAATTCCCGCCATTTCGTGCCCGAAGAGCGCGGGGGGCACGATCATGCGCGCGTGATAACCGCGGCGGAAGACCTTGAGGTCCGTTCCACAGGTAAGCGCCGCGCCGACCTGGACGATCAGTTCGCCCACCGCTGCCTTGGGAATGGGAACCTGCTCGATGCGGATATCTTCGCGGCCGTGGAGAACGGCGGCCTGCATGGTGCTGCGCCCGTGGAGAAGCGCGTGCTCGACGGTCCTGCGGCCCAGGCTGACGGCGGATTCGACCTTGCGGCGGCCTTTGACGACCACCGTTTCGACGGTGTTCAGGCCTACCTCGACGACCGTCTCGACTGTATTCAGGCCTCCCTCGACGACGTTCTCAACCGTCTTGCGGCCCTCTTCGACGACGGTTTCGACCGTTTTGCGGCCGCGGAGGATCGCGTCTTTCACCGTACTCGCCACAGTGCTGCTCCTACTCTGCGCCGGCCCCGGGCACAGGCTCCAACATGATTTTCATCGAGCCGGGCTGGGGATGGGATGCGATTTCGATGGCTGCGACTGCCTCTTCAAGCGGGAAACGGTGCGAAATCAACTGCGTAAGGTCGAAGCCGTTGCGGTAACCGCCGAACACGATGTCCGTCACTTCGTTCAGAATCGGGAACGATGAAGAGTATGAGCCGAGAAGGGTCTTTTCGTCCACACAGACCGCGGCGGGGTCGAACGTTGCCTCGCCGTGCTGCGTCTGGGCAAAGAGCATCACCTTGCCGCCAGGGCGCACAGCGTCCATCGCCGTGCGGATGAGAGCATTGCCTCCGACGGCCACGATCACCGCGTCAGCGCCGCGGCCTTCGGTCTCGGCAAAGACGCGCTCGACGACGTTTTCTTGGCCCGCGTGGATGGGATTGGCAAGTCCGAAGCGAGCGGCGATGGCGTGGCGCTCCGGGAAGAGGTCGGAGGTGAGCACGCGGGCGCCGGCGCGCTTGGCGAGCGCGGCGTGCATGAGGCCGATGGATCCCTGGCCGATGACCAGCACGGTGTCGTCGGACGCCAGGTTGAGCAGCTTGACGCCTTTGAGTACCGTCATGAGGGGCTCCACGAAGGCCGCCTGCTCGAATGGCACGCCGTCAGGAATGTGGACCACGCCGCCCTTAGCGACTAAAAAGTCCATGACGCGGACGTACTCGGCAAACCCGCCCCCGGAAGGCTCAAAGCCCGCGGTGGCGCCGGTTTTCTTGTAGAGCGGGCATTGCGCCGGCGTCTGCTTGCGGCAGTAGTAGCACTCGCCGCAGGGAACGTGATGGAAGCTCATCACGCGGTCGCCGACGGCGAATTGGGTCACGCCCGCGCCCACCTCGGCGACAACCCCTGCCATCTCATGGCCGAAGATGCGAGGCGCGGAGTGCGAGCCCATGTGAATTTTCTTGAGATCCGTCCCGCAAATGCCGCAGGTGGCGATCTTGATCAGCAACTCGCCTGGGCCGATGCGCGGAACGGGGACGATTTCCAAGCGCATGTCGTTGATGCCGCGATAGACCACGGCCCGCATGGTCGAAGGGATCGTGGCTTCGACGCGCAATTTAAGGTAGGAGATTTGGGTAGCCATTCCGTTTTCTGATGTGACCTCGCTCATCGAGAAGATCGAGCAGCGACTCCGCGATGTTTTGAGAAGCCTGCCTACTATTTTCGCCCATCCGGAGGAGTGCGGGCCAGTACCACGGACGGAGCAAGGCAAAAAGAGCAAACCGAGCCAAACGAAACTGACCACCGGGCGAGAGGAAGCGATTGAAGTCAGGAAGGCGATCGGTGAGGCCGTCGCTGACGCCCTTGATGCAATAGAACGGGATGTTGCGCATGGCGGCGAGGCGGGCGATGGCGGCGGCTTCCATGTCGACGAGGGCGGCCTGGTACGCGGACGTGAGGCGGTGCTTTTCGGTGTATGGGGCCACTTTTGGGCTGGTGGCAAGCCAGAGTTCGCCCGCGCCGGCATCGCAGTGGAAGCGCTCGCCAGTGCGCACGTCGATGACTCCAGCGACGTTGTGGGCCGTGCCGGCGGAGATTTCGGCGCGAAGCGCTCCGGCCCAGCCGATGGAGAAGACGAGATCGATGGGACCTCCGTCTTCGATGGCGTCGAAGGCGCGCGTGGCGGCGGATTGGCCGGCTCCGGCGCAGGCGGCGATCCACTCTTCTTCTTCGCTGCGCTGGGCCCAGAAACGAATGCCGTTGCGGGTGCTGTGCTTCCAGCCGCGGACGAGCGGCTTCAATTCGCCCGGTAGGGCGGCAACGATGGCGACGCGGGTCATGCGTGGGCCTGCGGGATCGTTGCGGGCGCGTAGCCGTTGGAGCGGAACCAGTCGATGGCGGCGCGCATGGCGGGGTAGACGGGCGCGATGCGGAAGCCGAGTTCAACTTGAGCGCGCGCGCTGGAGGCGTACATCTTCTTGCGGCCCATGCGGACTTCTTCGAGAGTGGCGCGCGGCTCGCGGCCGCGAATACGGCCCGTGATCCACTCCTCGAAGAATGCGTACGTTGCGGCAACCGCGAAGGGGATTTTGACGGTGGGCGAGGGGATGCCGGTGATGGCGGACATCTTGTCGAGGATCTGCTTGAGCGTCAGATTTTCGCCGCCGAGAATGTAGCGGCGGCCGGGCGTGCCTTTGGTGAGAGCGAGAACGTGGGCGTGGGCGACTTCGGAGACATCGACGAGGTTCATGCCGGTGTCCACATAGGCGGGGAATTTGGCGTTGAGAAAGTCGACAATGATGCGGCCGGTGGGCGTGGGTTTGCGGTCGTTAGGGCCGATGGGCGTAGTCGGGTTGAGGACGATGACTTGCTGGCCGTTTTGTGCGGCGGCGATGGCCTCCTGCTCGGCGAGAAACTTGGAGCGCTTGTAGTGGCCCACCATGTCGGAGATCGAGACAGGTGTGTCTTCGTTGATGACGATGCCGTCGGTGCGGAAGTGCATGGTGGCGACGCTGGAGGTGTAGACGAAGCGCTTGACGCCTGCCTTGCGGGCCATACGCAGCAGCTCGCGCGTGCCGTCGACGTTGGCGCGATACATGGCCGCGGGATCGGGAATCCAGAGACGGTAGTCAGCCGCGACATGGACGACGGCGTCGATGCCGGAGAGCGCGTTTTTTATTGGTTCTGGATCAGTGAGGTCGCCTACGAAAGCGTCGCCGGGGATGCCTTCGAGATTGGCAAGATTGCTGGTTTTGCGCGTGAGCAGGCGTAGGCTAGCGCCTTCGGCGGCCAAGGCTTTGGCTACGTGATGGCCGACAAAACCTGTTGCGCCGGTGAGGAAGATCTTCATTGCGAGTTAGCGGCGTTAGCGGAGCTAGCGGAGTTAGCGGTGTTCGCTGTGTTCGCGCGGGAGCCTGATCTATTTTAAGCTGCGGGGCGGACATGCGCCTGAGCGGGCCGACGCCGGCTTTGCGGGAGAATTGGGGGAATCTCTCGGCGCACGCCGGCACGGGTTGCGATGCAGGAATGCATTCACGTTTCACGCAGAATGCCATTACACGCTTATGCTCGTTTTGCATTACGCATTTATGCGTACTTCATGCATTAATGCATTACTATATCATGCATATTAGCATTATCTACTACATGCATATTTACATTACTCATTCATGCAATGTTGCATTATTCTCTTCTTGCGAAATCTCATTTCCTTTTCATGCAGAATTGCATTATAATGGCCATGTTGCACGGGTTCGGAGGGCATTGCTATGGCAACATTAACGGTTACGGCGCGGGGGCAGGTCACTTTTCGCAAAGACGTGCTGCGGCATCTGGGCGTGAAGCCGGGCGAGAAGATTGAGCTGGAGTTGATGCCGGGCGGCAAAGGAGTCGTCGCAGCGGCCAGGAAAACCGGCAGGATCGAGGATTTGTTCGGAATGCTTGCGGGCAAGACGAAGAGGAAGCTGACCATCGAACAGATCAAGGAGGCGACCGAACGCGCATGGGCTGGTGAGCGTTGAAAGTCACAGTTGACACGAACGTCTTGCTACGTGCCGTTCTCCACGACGACACCTCGCAGGCGCGCGCCGCCGAAGGGGTCTTGAGAAGCGCCAGCGTCGTGGCATTCCCTTTGCCGTGTCTCTGCGAGCTCGTTTGGGTTCTCGGCCGTTCCTATCGCTTCAAACGCGATGATATCGTCCGCGTGGTGGAAACGCTCTGCAGCGCGCCCAATGTGGCGATGGACGGCCCTGCAGTAGCGGCAGGTTTGGCAATGCTCAAAGCCGGGGGCGATTTTGCCGATGGCGCGATCGCGTATGAGGGCGCATGGCTGGGTGGGGAGACATTTGTCTCTTTCGATAAGAAAGCCGTGACCGCGATCGCCAGACAGGGGCAGAAGGCCAGGCTTCTGCGCTGAGTGCCGGCGGCTGAGGCTCCCGGCAAGACCTATTCCAGCGCGTCGGGGTGCAGGCCGATGTTCTTTTCGCCGGCGGCCTTCTTTTCGTTCCAGGCCTTGACCCAATCTTCCCAGTGCTTGCCCGCGGCGCGGTCCTTGCCGAACTCGAGCCGCGCGATTTGGTCGTAGGCGAGCTTGCGCTTGTCGGGAGCGTTGGGCGCGAAGTATTGCACCCACGATTCGGCGAGGGTGGGGCCGGTCGAGCGGTTGAAGATGTAGGCTTCGATCTTTTCGCCGGACTTGAGCGTAATGGTGACGTCGCCGCGATAGTCGAAGGCCTTCTCGAGAGCGATCTTCAGATCCTCGTCGGTGGCGAGCGAGGGGACGGAGCCTTCGAGCTCTTCGTGCTGGAAGCCGGGGGCCAGCTCCAAGGCTTCAATTTGCTCGCGGGTGTATTTCTGGACTTCGGCGGTCATGCGATTCTCTCATCGGGGTTAGCGGTGCTAGCGAAGTAAACGGGTCTGCGTCGCGGTATCCCAGGTCCCCAAAAGCAAAGGACCTGGGGCACCCGATTCCAGTGGAACAAATCACAGCTTGGCCAGTTCGCGCTCCGGTTCCCGGATCTGCACCAGCGACGAGGGGCCGGTGGGCATGGGCTCGTTGAGCAGGTCGAGCGCGTGCCGATCGGGGTAGAGCGAGAAGCTGCCCTTGACCATGGCGAAGAAGCCCTTGAGCGAGCCGAAGCCGTCGAGGACCGCGGAAGGCTCATAGCCGCAACTGACCATGCAGTTGGCGCACTTGGGATTGCCGCTGCCGACGCCGTATTCTTCCCACTTGGTCGTCTCCATCAACTCCTTGAAGGTGTCCGCGTAGCCATCCTGCAGCAGGTAGCAGGGGCGCTGCCAGCCAAAGATGTTGAAGGCAGGCGAGCCCCAGGGCGTGCAATCGTAATTGCGATCGCCCATCAGGAATTCGAGGAACAGGGGCGACATGTTGAACTTCCACGTCTTTTTGCGGTTGGACAGGATGGCGCGGAAGAGACGGCGCACGCGGGCGCGGCCCATGAAGTGCTTCTGATCGGGCGCCTTGTCGTAACTGTAGCCTGGCGAGAGGACGATGCCTTCGACGCCGATGGCCATCATTTCATCGAAGTGCGCGCGGACGTGATTGGGATCGGTGCCGTCAAAGAAGGTGGCGTTGGGGGTGACGCGAAAGCCGCGGCGGACGGCCTCCTTGATGCCTTCGACAGCGAGATCCCAGCCGCCCTCGCGGCAGACGGAGAAATCGTGCTCGTCGCGCCGGCCGTCGAGATGGACGGAAAAGGTGAGGTACTTGGAGGGCGTGAACTCGGGCAGGCGGCGCTTGAGCTCGAGCGCGTTGGTGCAGAGGTAGACGTACTTTTTACGCGCGACGAGGCCGTTGACGATATCGACGATCTGCGGATGCAGCAGCGGCTCGCCGCCGGGGATGGAGACCATGGGCGCGCCACATTCCTCGACGGCTGCGAAACACTCCTCGGGCGTGAGCTGCTTCTTGAGGATGTGAGGCGGATACTGCACTTTGCCGCAGCCGGCGCAGGCCAGGTTGCAGCGGAAGAGCGGCTCAAGCATGAGCACGAGCGGATAGCGCCGGTTGCCCTTGAGCCGGTTCTTGAGTACATAGGCGGCGACCGTAGCCATCTGGGAGATTGGAACTGCCATCAGCGTTTTTCCCTCAGGGGCAGACGCCCCACTCCTTTTTTTCGTTCCCGCAGGGGCTAAAGCCCCCTTTATTTGATGCGCGAGTTCAGGGGCCTGAAGGCCCCTGCTCCCTCCGTACTTATGCGCCAATTGAGGCGCGTTCCATGGCCCGCTTGTAAGCGGTAAGCGCCATCAGCGGGAAGTAATGGCGGTACATGGTGTAAGCCAGATAGAAAACCTTGGGGAATCCGGTTCCGGTAATGATGCTCTGGCGCGCGGCTCCCTCGCCCATGGATTCGTCCCAGCCCCCCTCGGGCAACTGGCGCTCGAGCAGCCAGCGCACGCCCTTGGCGATCGAATCGGAGCGGTCGTCGCCCGCGGCCAGCAAACCGAGCAGCGCCCATGCGGTCTGGGATGGGGTGCTCGGTCCCACACCGCGCGTATCCGGATCGTCGTAGCTGCCGCAGGTCTCGCCCCAGCCGCCGTCGGGATTCTGCACCATGCGGATCCACTCCGCCGCCTGCTGAATCTGCGGCTCGTGGTGGTCCACGCCGATGGCGTCGAGCCCGCGCAGCACCAGGAAGGTTCCGTAGATGTAGTTCACGCCCCAGCGGCCGAACCAGCTTCCGTCAGGCTGCTGCTCGTTGAAGATAAATTTGATCGCCCGCTGCACGCGCTTGTCGTCGCGCGTGTAGCCGTAGACGGCCAGCATCTCCAGCATGCGCCCCGTAATGTCCACGCTGGGCGGATCGAGCATGGCATTGTGGTCGGCGAAGGGGATGTACTGGAAGATCATTTTGGTGTTGTCTTTGTCGAAGCTGCCCCAGCCGCCGTTGCGGCACTGCATGGCGAACTCCCATTGGATGGCGCGCTCGGCCACCTGAAGCTGGTAGCGCTCGCGGGGATGGTCCACTTTGCCGAGGGCGAGCAGAACCTGGGCGGTATCGTCGGTGTCGGGATAGAACTCGTTGTTGAACTCGAAGTACCAGCCGCCGGGGTCGGTGTTGCGCACCTTCACGGCCCAATCGCCCTTGTGGCGAACCTCCTTGGAGAGCAGCCAGTCCGCCGCCTTCAACATGCGCGGATCGTTGCGCGCGACGCCGGCATCGCCCAGCGCCGCCACGGCCTGCGCCGTATCCCACACCGGGGAGACGCAGGGTGTCATGCGGAAGGTGGGCTCGGGCATCTCCGGCGTTGGCTCTTGCTCGATTCCCAGCTTCTCGAACTCGTCTCGCGCGCGGATCACCTGGGGATCGTCCTCGCTGTAGCCGAGGCAGCGCAGCGCAATGATGGCATTGAGCATGGCCGGATAAATGGCGCCCAGGCCGTCGGTCATCTCCAGCCGCTCGAGCAGCCACTTTTCCGCGCGCCTCATCGCCAGCTTACGCACGGGGCGCAGATGCACGGCTTCGGCGGTATGCATCAAGCGGTCGAGAACGATGAAGAAATTGCGCCAGGAGAAGAGCCGCTTGCGGTCCCAGCGCAGGCGCAGGATGGAGTTGGCCCTGCCGCCAACGAACAGCTCGTCGATTCCCTGCTCCGCGGGAATCTTCTTGAACGGCTTCTTGGCGTACATGATGGCCAGCGGCACAAGAATGGAGCGGGACCATGCCGAGATTTCGTAGATATTGAAGTAGAACCACCTGGGGAAGAGAACAATCTCCGGCGGGATGGCCGGAACCGCGTCGTAATCGTACTCGCCCAGCGCGCAAAGATACATTTTGGTGAAGGTATTGCACGCCGTGACGCCGCCATGGGCCAGAACCCACTCGCGGCACTTGGCCAGGCGCGGGTCACCAGCGGGAACCCCCATGAGCTTGGCCGAGGAATAGCACTTGACGGAGAGCGAAATGTTGCCCGGCCCGCCGGGATAGATGCTCCAGCTCCCATCCTGGTTCTGATAGCGCATCATTTCAGCGAGCGCGCGCTGGAGCCGGCCCTGGCCGCCGCTTTCCAGCAGCGTGTGGAGAAAAATATAGTCGGCCTCGAGCATGGAGTCGGCCTCGAGCTCGGCGCACCAGTAGCCGTCGGGATGCTGCAGAGAGAGCAGGTATTCGCGCCCACGCACGATGGCCGACTCGACATCGGCCATGTCCGCGTCAATGCGGCCAAACTTCGGCCGCCCGAAATGGGCTACCGCAGTTTGCGTTTTCTGCTGCTCAGAATTCATTCGGAGTGAAATCTCTCAACTCTTTCCGGGAACACTGAACTCTCTCCCAGGTTCCGGCGTGATCCGGCAAAACCGGAGTTGCTGTGCCCTTTTTCCTCTCCGTGAAGGGTCGCCGCTCCCGTTTGGCCGCGTCGACCTGGCGCCGATGCCCGGGGATGCGCTGCCCCCGGTTTTGCGATGGCGCATCGGATGGCCGAGTGCGTCGTTGCCGATCCATCGGCGGCGTCACCGTACCGGGACAGGTTCGGCTCCACTGGAACTGCCAATGGCTTGCACAATCTCAGGAGGCAGGCCGAAACGCACGTTTTCCGGCATGACCTCCACTTCTTCGACGTTTTCGAAGCCGTTCTGACGCAGATAACTGACCACGTCTTCGACCAGGATCTCAGGGGCCGACGCACCGGCGGTGACGGCGACGGTTTCAACCCCTTCAAGCCATGCGGGGTCGATGGCCTGGGAGTTATCGATGAGATACCCAATGGTGCCGAGGTTGTGCGAAACCTCGACGAGGCGGTTGGAGTTGGAGCTGTTGGTGGAACCGACCACGAGTACCAGGCCGGCTTTGTGTGCCACGTTGCGCACGGCTACCTGCCGGTTTTCCGTGGCGTAGCAGATATCCTGCGAGTGGGGTCCGACGATGTGTGGAAACTTCAGCTTGAGGGCGTGGATGATGTCACGCGCCTCGTCGAGCGAGAGGGTGGTCTGGGTGAGGTAGGCTACGCGGTCGGGGTTGGGTAGCTCAAGCGCCTTGACTTCGGCAACATTTGAAACCACATGAGTTACGTTGGGAGCCTCGCCCAGAGTGCCCTCGATCTCGTCGTGGTCGCGGTGGCCGATGAGCACCAGGGAATACCCCTGCCTGGCAAATTTGACGGCCTCGAAGTGCACCTTGGTTACCAGCGGGCAGGTGGCGTCAATCACTTTGAGATTGCGCGCTTTGCTGCGCTCGCGGACGGCGGGAGACACGCCGTGCGCCGAGTAGATGACGCGCTGGCCTTCCGGCACGTCGTCGATTTCGTGGACGAAGATGGCGCCCTTCTCGGCCAACTCGTTCACGACGTAGCGGTTATGCACGATCTCGCGGCGGACGTAGATGGGCGCGCCGAAGGTCTCGAGAGCGATCTTCACAATGTCGATGGCGCGCACCACACCGGCGCAAAAACCGCGTGGTTTGAGCAACAACACCCTCTTTTTGCTGGGGGAAGTATCGGCGGAGCCGCGATGGGGAAGGGATTCGAAAACAGCTATAGTCACGCCCTCATTATACCAACGGGCGGAATGAAACGACAGGGAAGAAATCCGGATCAGAGCGAACAGGTGCTCCCGCTGCAAGGGGTTAGAGATGAAGACTATCCCGCCCTTCCGCCATGTAGAGGAGGGCGGGACAAGTGATGCTTGGATACCGGGGTGATTCGCCGACGCCCTGCGTCGAAGCGGGCGCTAACGTACCTTAGCGGCGGTTGGCCGCTTCGGTAGCGAGCCTGATTTCCCGCTTTGCCTGCTCGAGCAGATCTTTCGCGCGAGCGGCATGGCCGCCCATGTCCCACTCATTGGCCTGCTGCGCGGCGGTAATCCGGTCAAAGGCCTGGTTGATAAGGTCCTGCGCCGCCCTGAGATTGGGATGCCGGGGCCCCTGCGCGACGAGCGCGCCGCCCGCAAAGCTTGCCAAACAGAGTACGGAGCCCAAAACGAATTTGCTTCTTGTCATAGGGAAAACCTCCGGCAGTCACAGTACCAAACGCGGGTGGATTTTGGGCAACAATAATTTGTGAAGATTCGGGGCGGTTCGGGTCCTAAGGCGCGAAACTTCCGCCGGGCGAACAAAACCGGTGTAAGCTTGGGAGCCATACGGACCAAGGAGGGATGCTTATGGCGAAAACCAGGAAATGCGCGAATCCCGCTTGTAGCTGCGTTCCGGCCGACGGCGCCAAATACTGCAGCGCCCATTGCGAAGGCATCGGAAGGGGAACGGAGGTGGTTTGCCGCTGCGGGCATCGCGAGTGTGCTGGGGATGTGACGAACGGGTAGGCGGCGGGCCGAATGTCGGAGTCTTCAGTTCGTTGCACTCGGCCGGGCGGGAGGCGGCAGAACGGTAAACGGAAAGATGCTCATGTTCTGCGTTCCCAGCATCAGCGCGTATTCGCCGGGGTCGAGCGCAAATTGCGGGCGAATCAGCCAAACCTGTGGATCGGGATGGGACACGTCGGCGGGAACTAGGTCGCTGCTCTTGGCATCGGCCATCCTGGAGCCTCCGACGATTGGATAAACGACCATCCTGCCGCCATCGAGTTCTCGCGTCCCCTTCTTTGCGTGCAGCCTCACGAGCACAGGGGCGCCGGGCAGCGACATGAAGTGACAGAGACAAAGAACCGGCTGCGTGATTGCAACCTGCGTGGAAGCATGTTCGCCGTCATACTCCGCCACGATTTTGGCGGGCACAACGCCATACGAAAGAGACGCTGCCCATCCGCGGTCGAGTTTTGTTTTGGTCGGGTACTGATTTGCCACCACAGTCCACTGGCCGCTCTGGATGAGGACTCCCGCCTGATCTATGGGGTAATCCACAGAGAGCTCTGAGTTACTGCCCGCCACGGGCTGATTGTCCTTCACGACATCGACAGGAGCCGATTGATTCGGGTCCGCAACATCGGCCGGCGCGGGCTGATTCTGCGCGTGAACGGTGGTCAAAATTGTCAAGAGGAATCCGGAAACCAGAACTGTTCTTCGCATAACTTGCCTCGAGCTTGAACGTGATCCCGAAAACGGCATTTGCTGCGGCGAACACTCGGCGACGAATGGTGAAACGCACCAAGACGGACAGCAGAGCTAATCACGAACAGCCGCCTGTTTTCGCTGCCTTTTTCGGAACGCAAACAGCGTACCTCTGATGGTGGGGAACCGTCAAAAATGCTGCGGAGCACATTATCAGGCTGCGGCTTTGCCCCGCCGATCGAGGGCGCGCACGTTCACCTTGATTTCGACTCGCGAGCCTAACCGGTTGATGATGGAAACCAGCCGGTCGAGGGTGAAGCGGCCCAGGTCTGCGTTGCGGATGAGGGAGAAATCGGCTGCGGCGATCCCGGTCAGCGCATGGGCTGCACGGACGGTCAGTTTCTTCCGATCCAGCATCTTGGTGATTTCGGTGGCGAGGATAGCCTTCAACTGCTCAACGTCAGCGTTTGCATATCCAAAATCGCGAAAGACATTGCCGCTGCCGTGAACCACTGCAGGAGTCTGTCGCATCTCTATGCTGCTTCTCCCAGTAGATTCGCTACAGCCTCGGGGTTGCGCGCGATGACGGTGAGATAGGCGCGGGCAGTTGCGTCGGGAAATTTACGCGCCTGCTCCCAGTCGCGCAAGGTTCCTACTGGGATCCGATACGTGGCGGCAAAGTCTTCCTGGGTAAGACCAAGGCGCTCGCGGAGCTTCTTAACGTTGGGGATGCGGATGAAGCCAAGTTTCTCCATTTCCTCATCGCTGCCGAGAGGAAGCGGCGGGGCATCGGGATCGGAGAGAGCCGCAGCGTGAATCTGTTCGTCGGTGAGCGCAGCTACGGCGGCCCAATCCGTATTTGTCTTGATGGGCGGATCGCCGGGGCTATGAACGACCGAGACCATATTTTTTAATTTCATAAAGCTCCGCTCGCCTGACCGAGATAATTCGCGTTGTCTCTTCATCCGGCTCAGTTGTCGCTACGTACAGCACGTTCGTTCGGCCCATACCAAGAGTCGCAATTCTGTCCTCACCGTAGTCGAAGCGGTCATCAATCCAACTCAGGTGCTCCGGGTCTTCGAGAGCGGGGATGCCGTCTGCGAGGGACAAACCGTGCTTACGCTGGTTCAGGGCATCTTTCGCCGGGTCCCAGACATAGCGCATAGCAAGATGGTACGGCTAAGCCGTAGTTTTTGTCAAGGGGGTTGCGGCCGGTTAAGGCCAGCACATCGCTGCGCTCGGGACGATTCCGCTTTTGCTACGATGTGGCGGGGACTGAGGATGTGCTCCACTATTGCAGGCTGCGGCGCGAGGATACGTACTGAGGGCGCACGGAAGTCCAGGGCTCGAGACCGACGGCCCGCACCCAGCGCATGGAAAGAGGTGCGATGTGAACGTTCTGATTATTGGGAATTGCGTCGGCCATCGAGTGCAAGAGGCGCAAATCGAAGATGACCCATTGGCCTCGGAAAAGAAGCATTTTGAGAACCTATTGAGAAGTGAGATCCTGCGATTCAGAGTCGAATTCATCGGTGAGGAAGCCTTAGAAGGCTCTGAAACAATCGCCAAACACTTGGGAATCCCTTGGGCCAACATCGACATGCCCCAGGCTATTCGAGGGGCTAAAGGAATTGCGAATGAGCAGTCAACGCGGCCTAGGATACCTACGTATATCGGTCCGGGTGCAAGGAATGAGCTGACCGAAGCGGGATACCAAATTGTCCAAGGGGGCGGATGGGTTGTTCTTGAGCCGCGCCTCCCATCAGACATCGTGCGCGAGGAGTATATGTTCGATCGGGCCGTTCGCGAAGCCGCCAGATTGAAGAGCATTATGGTAATCTGCGGGGTTAATCACCTGCTTGAATTGCAAAGGCGCTTTCGATCCAAGTACGGGGATCAGGTCGAGGTGAAATTATGGCAAGGGGCGAGGTAATGGAGGCAGTTCTCCTGTTGGTGCTCGTGGTCTTCTCAGCGCCGTCGGTGCAAGGCCAGGAGAAAAAGACGACCACCGTCTTTTTGACCTCGGACTGCACGGACAGTGTTGGATCGATCGCCGCGTCTGCCCTCCGAGAAAGAATCAGGGGCTCGAATGGCTACTCGTTGGAATCTGGGTCTTCGAAGGGGAAATCCGGATTTGAGATTGTCTTGACCTGCGCAGCGATACCAGGCCACGAATCGAGCGCCTCTGCCATTTCTTATGTTTTTGATGCGGTTCTTCCCGACGGGGCACGATTCTTCGTTTTGCCTGGCGTCGGCGTTGTCGGAATAGACGGCGTGGACGGATGGACTCGATCCATTTTTTCGCAATTTGACGATTGGGTGAGCTCTGCACAGAAAGCTATGAGCGAATAGTCCCATGCCTTAATCCGGCAGGAGAACCCCGGTCGGCCCGAGCCAAGCGAGAGTACTCACCTTGCGGCCGCTGTGGGTACGATGTTCCATGTGATGTAAAGGCTTAGTGTCAGAAAGGCGGTAGCGCAAGTGATCAGTGCTCGGCCCGTCCAAGAGATTACCGCGTCCATCACGACCAGTTTCCTCCTCAGATCCTCTGCGCGTTTAAGTGCTACCCCCGCTTCCCGATCCTGCTTGTCTTCTGCAAAAGCGCTGTGGAGCTCCATATCGATCGAAAGCTCTCGCGAGTGGCGAACTGAGTCAATAGCTAAGTCTTGGTAAAAGAAGTTCATGGCGGAGCCAACGACGGCCAGGGCTCGAAATAGATTAAGTGCCTGCCTCACCATGCAGGCGGAGGATAGATTTGGCAGCATTATCTGGCCGATAGAGATCGCAAAACCACCCATAAACAGTATCCAGAGAGCATAGTAGAGCCTGCCGTTGATTTCACGATCCCATTGCAGAAACTCTGGCTGCTCTTTGATTTTGCCTAACACAATATCTACGGCGCGACTCGACTTTTCCACCCCGCTTGTGTCCATAAAGCCCTCCTCCTCTAATTCGCGCACATTCTATCAGTCCATCTTCCTGTCCTGTCGGGTCGTGGACGGCGCATTTCCACCCGACTGTGACGCTGCCTTCATAATTTGTCCCGCTTTTCCTCATCCTGCCGGGACTTCAACTGCTTTCCGGGCGGGTTTCGGGCAGTGTGTTAAGGCTAGAATCATCACTAGCCATGGCCGAATTCACCCATCTGCATCTGCATACCGAGTACTCGCTGCTGGACGGGGCTTGCGACGTATATAAGCTGGCGGATCGCGTAGCGGCGCTGGGGCAGAAGTCCGTGGCCATGACGGACCACGGAAACATCTACGGCGCGGTGCACTTTTTTGACGCGGCCAAGGAAAAGGGCGTGAAGCCGATCCTGGGGTGCGAGCTCTACGTGTGCAAGGCGGAGGACCATCGCGTGGAGGCGGCGAGGAATGGAAGCGACCCCGGCAGTGTGACCCTGCCGTCGAAGGGCAACTCGCGGGACAGCGAGTACAACCACCTGCTGGTGCTGGCCGAGAACGAGGAGGGGTACCAGAACCTGATCCGGCTGACGTCGGAGGCGAGCCTGAACGGGTTCTACCGGAAGCCGAGGGTGAGCAAAAAGTATCTGGCGGAAAACTCCAAGGGGTTGATTTGCCTTTCGGGCTGCCTGAGCGGTGAGTTGTGCGAGGCGCTGGGCGACGAGAAGATCGGCGCCGCGGACCGGTACCTGAAGGCCAAAGCGGTGGCGCAGCAGTACCGTGACATCTTCGGCAAGGGAAATTTCTTTCTGGAGATTCAGGATCAGGGGCTGGAAGCGGAGAAGAAGATTCGCGCCGAGCTGCTGCGGCTGGAGCGGGAGCTGGAAATTCCGCTGGTGGCGACCAACGACTCGCATTATTTGTGCGGCGAGGACAGCCACGCGCACGACGTGATGCTGTGCGTACAGACCGGCGCAAAGATTCACGAGGCCAACCGCTTCAAGTTCGACTCGGACCAGTTCTTTGTGAAGAGCGCGGACGAGATGGCGCGGCTGTTCAAGGATTCGCCGGCGGCAATCAGCCGGACGATGGAGATCGCCGAGCGCTGCAACCTGACGCTGCACAAGGTGGAGAATCCGTTTCCGGATTTCGCGGTGCCGCAGGGACACACGGCGGAGAGCTACTTCGAGGAGGTGTGCCGCGCGGGCTACAAGAAGCGCCTCGAAACCTCGGTCCGGCGGCTGGAGACGCGCGGAGAATTGCGCACGCCGATCCATGAATACGATGCGCGGCTGGAGCGGGAGATCGCGATCATCCAGCAGATGAACTACTCGGGATACTTCCTGATCGTGTGGGATTTCATCAAGTACGCGCGCGATCACGGAATTCCGGTGGGGCCGGGGCGCGGATCGGCGGCCGGATCGCTGGTGGCGTACGCCATGGAGATCACGAACATCGATCCGCTGCAAGGCGGGCTGATCTTCGAGCGGTTCCTGAATCCGGAGCGCGTGTCGCTGCCCGATATCGACGTGGACTTCTGCATGAACCGGCGCGGTGAGGTGATCGACTATGTGACGCGCAAGTACGGGCGCGAGCAGGTGGCGCAGATCATTACCTTCAACACCATGGCGGCGAAGGCGGCGATCAAGGATTGCGGGCGCGCGCTTGATATGCCGTACGGCGACGTGGACCGGATTGCGAAACTGGTGCCGGCCACGCTGGGCATGACGCTGGACAAGGCGCTGGAAGAAGCGCCGGACCTGCGCAAGGCATACGACAACGACAAACAGGTGCGCGAGCTGATCGACACGGCGAAAAAACTGGAGGGACTGGTGCGCGGCTCGGGGGTGCACGCGGCGGGAGTGGTGATTGCGCCGCGGAAGTTGATTGAGCTGGTGCCGATTGCGAAGACGAAGAACGACGAAATCGTGACGGCGTACGACATGAAGTCCGTGGAGAAGATGGGCCTGCTGAAGATGGACTTCCTGGGCTTGACCACGCTGACCATCATCGACGACTGCGTGAAGCTGATCGAGCAGCACCGCGGCGAAAAGCTGGACATGGAGGCAATTCCACCGAGCGACGAGGAAACGTTCAAGAAGGTGTTTCACGCGGCGCTGACTTCGGGGGTGTTCCAGTTCGAGTCGGGCGGGATGCGCGACGTGCTGCGGCGCTACAAGCCGGATACGGTGGAGGATTTGACGGCGCTGAATGCGCTCTACCGGCCGGGGCCGATCCAGGGCGGGATGATCGACGATTTTATCGAGCGCAAGTGGGGGCGGCGCAAGGTGGAGTACGCAACGCCGGAGCTGGAGCAGATTCTGAAAGAGACGCTGGGCGTCATCCTCTACCAGGAACAGGTGATGCAGATCGCCAACGTGCTGGCGAACTATTCGCTGGGCGAGGCCGACCTGCTGCGGCGCGCGATGGGCAAAAAGAACGCCGAGGAGATGGCCAAGCAGCGCGACCGGTTTGTGAGCGGCGCGGTGGCGCATGGAGTGGCGAAGGACACGGCAGGCGACATCTTCGACCAGATGGACAAGTTCGCCGGCTACGGATTTAACAAGTCGCACGCGGCGGCGTACGCGCTGCTGGCTTACCAGACGGCGTACCTGAAGACGCACTATCCCGTGGAGTTCATGGCGGCGCTGCTGACGTCGGAAACTTCAAAACCCGACAGCGTGGTGAAGTACATCGGCGAGTGCCGCGAGATGGGGATTCGCGTGGAGCCGCCGGATGTGCAGGTGAGCGGCGCGCAATTTACGCCGCACGGCGAGGCCATCCGCTTCGGGCTGACCGCGGTGAAGAACGTGGGCGGCAACGCCATCGAGTCGATTCTGAAGGCGCGCGAAGAGGCGGGCGGGCGCTTCAGGAGCTTGTGGGAGTTCTGCGAGAAGGTGGACCTGCGGCTGATGAACAAGCGCGTGATCGAGTCGCTGATCAAGGCGGGGGCGCTGGACTCGCTGGGCACGCGCGGGCAACTGATGGCGGCGCTGGATAAGGCGATGGAGCGGGCACAGAAGACGCAGCGCGACGCCGAGCAGGGGCAGAGCGGATTGTTCGGGCTCTTCGACGAGACGCCGGCGCGCGGGCGCGCGGCCGATGCCCTGCCGGCGGCCGCCGATTGGGAAGAAAGCGAGCGGCTGGCGAACGAAAAGGAGGTGCTGGGATTTTTTGTGTCGGGTCATCCGCTGGATAAATATGCCGAGAAGCTGCGCAACCTGACGGGCGCGATCACGGTTGCCGAGGCGCTGGAGCGCAAGCCGGCAGAGCGGCGCTGGGGCGGACAACAGGATTTGGCGGATGAGATTCAGGCGGCGGGAATTCTGCACGGAGTGCGCGTGCAGAAGAGCCGCCGCGACCAGCGGCTTTACGCGCAGGCATCGCTCGAAGACGCGACGGGCAAGATCGAGCTGATCTGCTTCGCGCGGGATTATGAGCGCCTGGCGCAGCAGTTGAAGATTGAAGCGCCGGTGCTGGTGCGCGGGACGCTGATGGGAGACGAGGATGCGGCGCCCAAGATTGCCGTGAGCCAGGTGCAGGCGCTCGAAGACGTACAGGTGAAACTGCCGGCGGGCGTGCGCATCCGCATCAATCTCGACCGCGCCAGCGAAGAGATGCTTGCCGGACTGAAAAGCGCCGCGGATGCCGCGCCTGGCCCCGGAAAGGTGATGTTGCAGATGGAAAAGAAGGGCGAGTACGCGGTGATCCTAGAACCGGAAGGCATGAGCGTAGCTGCGGATCGCGGTTGGGTGGAACGCGTGGAGGAGCTTGCAGGCAAGGGTTCGGTGCAGGCGGTGGGATAGGGTGCGCTTGCAGAGGTTGCGACGAACCCAGCGCTGAGGTCAGGCCAGCCTGCGATCGGCAGCCTAAACCTGATGCAGACACCTCCTTGAGGAGCTTTGAGTATGCCCGCAATTAACCACAAGGCAGAAAGAGATAACGACATAAAGCGCATTAGGGACTCGGTGCACCCGAGAAAGGTCGTTGTTGGGGGCCCCGGCACTGGCAAGAGTTACTTGTTCAGCGAGGTAATCAAGAAGAAACGCGCAGCTGGGAAAGCACGGGTTTTGGCCATTACATTTGTCGGTAAGCTCTGCGACCTGCTCGCTGATGATTTGTGCGGCTTGGCAAGTACGACTACTATGCACAGTTTTGCTAGGAGCTTCGTGCTTGAAAACGCTAAGGGCTGGGAATATTACCCGCAAATTTATGATTTGATAGCCGAAGACCTAAGGAATGAGGGGATTGGAACCTTCGAGATTGGGGATCAAAATTATCTACGTAGGTCGAAGCATTACAAAGCGGTGGGCGACGCCGACGTTGTGCACTATGCCGTTCGAATCTGCAAAAAAGACGAAAGGAAAATCCCCGTCTTCGATCTGATATTGGTCGATGAGTATCAGGACTTCAATGCGGCTGAGGCCGAGTTAGTCGATTTGTTGGCACTTAAGAGCGAGATTATCATTGTCGGCGACGACGACCAAGCGCTCTATGGGTTTAAGGGCTCCTCTCCCTCCTTTATTCGAGCGAAGCATGATTCTCGCGATGCTGAATGGCAGAGCTTTACGCTTCGCTTCTGTTCTAGGTGTACGGAAGTCATGATTAAATGCTTTCATAGCCTTGTTGCACGATTCGCATCTGGCAACCAGGGGGAAAGGACCCCACGAAGAGGAGAATCGAAAAAGAGTACATTTGCTATGCCCCTGACGGGGAAGTGGATTCAAAACTTCATGATTCGAAGGCAAATCCTAAAATCCGTGTGATCAAGAACTGTCCCGTGGGGATGATTGCCTATAAGGTACGCGACGAACTCGAAAAACTCGCTGGGAGTCAGAAGATAAAGGACGCACTCATTATTGGCGAGGCGCGTAGCTGCAAGGCCCTGCTCAAAGCGACCGCACAACACCTGAAGAACTACGGCTTCAAGAATGTCGATTACAAAGACGAAGGTGGGATTATTCCCATTCGAGAGAGCATTGTTGACGCGTATAGATTCCTGGCGAGGGATGAGTCGTCTCTGCTCGGATGGAGAATCTTAGGAAATCCGACCGAAGCAGAGGCGCGAAAAAAGCACATAAGGAACGCCAGGACGTTGCGTGCAATTATCGACGGGACCCCGTCAGAGGTCGGTAAACTTACCGACGCCGACATTTTACAGGTGGAGGATGAAATCGAAGCTTGGGAGATTCCAACTAACGAGCGTTGTCGAGTCGACGCAGATGCGGGCGATGCCAAATTGCTTAGGCGTCGTGAGCAGGATCTCGAAATTAGGAGAGGTGTGCTTGCCAGGGAACTCAAGCGCGCCAATCTCTACTTACCTCGTCCTCTGTGCAATCTCGACATAACGGTGTGCAATATATTGAACGCAAAAGGGCTTGGCGCCGACATTGTCTTTTTCATCGGATTCGACCAAGGAAAGTTTCCCAAAGAGGACGAGCCGACCGACAATGAGACATTTCAAATGTTAGTCGCCGTGACGAGGGCGAAGAAGAGATTATATTTGATAAACACAGTCGGGAAAAAGGTGTCCAGATTTCTCGGCTGCTTGGATCCGGCGCATCTAGACATCGAAGAAATAAAGGCAAAACCTCCTAAATCTGATCAGGAGAGCGCATTGCCTAAGAAATCTGGAAGAGTCGCTTCTGGCTCATAGCGCCCTAAATTAATTTTGGGGCCTTGTTGATCAGGGACTTTATGCGGCATCGGCACCTTGGTCACGGCCCGCTCGGAGTTTCAGAGCCGGGCGCAGCGCGCGGGTTTGACTATGTTTTGCGTTTGCAGGGACGGACTTGGCGCGGAACTCGCTCCGCTGCAGAGTCGCTTGCCGCGCTAGAATGATCGACATGCAAATCAGAAAGGCCGTAATTGCCGCGGCGGGTAAGAACCAGCGCAACCTTCCCATGCAGACGCTGTTTGACCAGCAGGACGTAGAGGGCTCGGCGTTGAGCCTAGTGGTGCAGGAAGCGGTGCGTGTCGGCATCAGCGATGCACAGGTTTTGGTGCATCGGGCGGAGCGGCTCAGCGGAGGGTAGCTCTGGCGCGAAGCGGGCTGGACGAGCGAAATTGATGCGACCGTTCTATGGTCCCCAGATGCCCCAGTTTCCTTGCCTTCGCAGGCGGCGTGAAATTACAAAGAAAAGACTTTTCAAGGCAGTGAATGCCTGCTACTCTCGGTCTATGCGTGAGCAGATCACCGAAAGAGGTGATCGTCTTCCCTGCTCTTCCTGCTCTGGCTCTTGGCGATTCCATGCCCTGTTCGATGAAAAAGCCATCCTTTTTCCTGGCGATGAAACATCGAATTGCAGGTACGACCCATCATACGCATTGATCTTTTGCGAAGAAGCGGGAATGTGAGATAGCGGTAGAGCGCGAGCCATTCACGGATCGCGGTGTTTGCAGGCCGCCCGCCCCTTTTCCGGCTCCGCACGCAGAAGATACCCGACATCCGGGCCGGATGGCCTCAAATCTAGAGGGGTAGTCACGATGAATTTCCCGCATCGTTTCGTCCCAGTTTTCGCCGTGGTCCTGCTTGTTCTCGGGGCTTGTTGCGTGGCGCGCGCGGCCGAGCCGGCATCGCCCGAAACCTCCCCGCCAGGTGCAGCGGCGGACGGCGAGGCGGCAGGCCAGTCGGCCCAGACCGTCGTCATTCCGGGCCCGCTGCGGTCGTTCCTGCGCATGGCGGGAATCAGCCAGGAGAGCAAACCCAACGAGGTGCTGCCGCTGCTGGCTCGTAATGCGTTCCTCTACGGCCATCGCCTTGGGCAGAAGACGGAATACCTGGTGCTGGCAGACCGGTATGTGCAGCAGGCACGGCAACTTCAGCCTATGGCCGCCAAGGATGGCGCCATTCATGTGGCCGGCTGCAGCGATGTGGCCCCGCTGATTCAGATCCTGGGCTACCAGTTTGAGAATGGCTGCGGCCACGATAGCGCGACTTTGACTACGGCCAATGCGGAGCGCGCATTTCTCACCCTCGACTCGGGATTCCCTCTCACCGGGCTGGAACAGTCTCTGCAGACAGGCGCGCCATTCACCTATGCCTATCCGGAGACGCACGTTCCGATCCTGTTTCGCGAAGACGACTGGCTGGCGCTGATGCCGTCGGCACAGCGCGCCGGCGCGACGCTGCTCGACCTTCTGATGAACAACGAGAATGCGGATCGGCTCTATTCGGGTCTTGCACGGCTCGATCCCGAAACCAGGCGTGCTCTCTATCAGTCGCCCGGACTGGAGCGGCTGCTCTTTTACGGGCCCATTCTTGACTTTTATGGGAGCCGGTTGTGCATTCAGTCCGGAGCCGTTGAATTGCCCGGAGGAGAGGCCGCGGAGCACGCCTGGGAGGCGCTGGTGGGAGCCAGCTCCCATTCCCCAGGCGACTTCGTCATCCGGCTGCTGGCCAAGGACCAGGGCTGGCTGGCGGCATTTTTCGACGCGCTGGCGAGAGTGAGCCCCGAGCAGCAGGCTCGCCTTACGCAGGGAGGGCGGCTGAAGAGCCTGTACGAGGCCTACCGGTCAGGGGTCCTCACCGCGGACGCGGCGCGCAGCGTTTTTGCAAAGAACTCCACGCTTCTGCTGCTCTTTACGCGCTTGCAGTGGGACGCGGCGGGCGAGCCGCTGGTTCCGGGCAACCTGGGAGTTTGGCAGGAGGTCTTCGCGCGAGGGAACAAGCTGCCCCACCCGCACGGTGGGAGGCGTCACTTCCACGCCGCGCAGGGCCCCGAAGGCTTGCTCGAAGCCCTAGCGGCCTATTCCAGCATCGAGACTCCCGATGGGCCGGCGCAGATTTATATGACTCTGAGCGCGATTGACAGCGCACGGCCGCCAGAGCGGCGCCTGTCAATCGATACCGCGCGAATGCTTACCGCCAATTACCTCGAGCTGAGCGACTGGTATCCGATTTTCGTCGAATTCCCGGCGCTGGACGATGCATCGATCGGCCAATTCATCGATACAGCCGATCGCATCGACGGCATTTCGAACCAGGCGCTGCGATCGAATGCGCTGGGAGCCATTCAGGCGGAGTTGGGGATCTGGCAGATCCTGGCGCGGCAAATACAGATCGCGAGGGACGATCTGAATTCCTCGTGGCAGGCGACGATCCAGCCTTATGGGGGAATCACCTCGTCGGCCGAGCTATTCGATGCGGCGCGCAAATCCCTCAGCTCCATCGTGGCGGCCGCGGGAGGCACACCAGACCTGACAGAGGATGAGGTGGTCGACCTGCTGGCGGGCCCGCCGCAACGAAGCCAAGAAGCTGCGCGGGTTCACGATGAGCTGGCGCGGCGAATACGCGCCGTGCTCGACGACCAGCGGCTGGTCTCTCTGGATACGCTCTTCGGACTGTACGACGGCCTGGGCGAACTGGCCAAGGGAGCGAAGATCGGCGACAGCCTGCTGCCGCTTGCGGGCGCGTTGCGCGAGTTCGAGCTGCCGCAGCCCGTCTTCACCGAGGGCGAGCGGGTGAGCTGGTCGCCGACGATCTATGTGAGTCGCCACGCAGAACTGCAGGTGCGCACCGATCTGACCAAGGTGATCAAAGGGCCGGGAACGCCGGCGCAATTGGAAGCCGCGCGCGCGCGGCTGGCGCCGTTCCTGAGAGACACGCTGGTGGGGCTGAATTACGCGTACTACGAGCCGCCGGGGGCCCAGGTTCTGCACAACAATCCGCTTTTCGTGCGCTCGCACGATTTCTCTGCGTCCTCGATCCAGGGTATCGATGAGATCTGGGACGCGCCGTCGCTGATTGGCGTCGGTGCAACGGCCGGAGGAGGGGCCTACCTGACCGGCTCGCTGGCCGATCTGCCTTACGTGCTGGCACAGACGGAGGAGGATTTCATCTCGCCCACGAAGCTCCAGGCGCTGATCTGGCGGGAGATGGTGCCGGAACTGCTGGTGAATGCGACGCTGCCAAGATGGTGGGGCGTGAGCAGCGACGAATTACATGCCGCGGATCTTTATCAGCGCGCCGGGGAAGAGCTGCTAAGGGCTTCAGTGGACCATGCGGACTTGCGCGAGAAAGTGATCGCCATCTTCAGTGACCGCCTGGGCTGGGGGCAGGTGGAGGAGATGACGCATGCGCTCGAGAACGAGGAAACTGCGTCGGCTCTGGTGACGCAGATGCTTCCCACCGACACCTTCTATCTGTCAGCCGAATTCCGCAGAAGGTACCCGGAGCAGGCTGCGCAGTGGGGCCCGGCCAACAGCGGGCTCGACGAACTTGCGCGCAGAAATCCCTCGGATACTTCTCCGCAAAGGCTGGCGAGAGACTTCGGCGTCCCGCATCCGACGTTGGCGGCAACGAACGCCTGCTCTCTGCTGTCGGCGGAGCCGTTTCCCCTCTCCGGGGGCGCGGCAAGCCGGCTCTTCGGCGAATCGTGGGAGTCCGGCAACTTGTATTGGGCGCGTTTGGCCGACGAAAAGGGCTACACTCCGGCCGCGCTCAATGTCCTCATCCCCGCGCTGACCCGGCAGATGGTAGCTAACATCTCCGCAGCCAGCATCGATGATTGGCCGGCCTTGCTGCGCGCCATGGATCAAACCGGGGAAGAGTTCCTGCAGGGCAAGTTTGCCATCAGCACGGCTGGGCTGGCAGGCCACAGCAACGAGAAAGCAAACGGGGGTACATAGAGCGATGAAGAAAAGAAACAAGACCATCGCAGGCATCGGCGCGGGTTTAAGCGCGCTGCTTCTGCTCGCCGGTGAACCGCGGTTTGCAGCTCAGGATGAAGCAACTCATCTGCAGGTCACCGTGAATCTTGTGCAACTGAACGTAGCCGTGACCGACAACAAGGGAAACTACATCCGCGGCCTGCGTCCGGAGAATTTCGAGATCACCGAGGACAAGATTCCGCAGCGGATCGCCACATACGAGGAAGGAAACGGGCCCGCGATCCAGCCCGGCCAGAGCCGCGAGGCGCAGAGTTCGAGCGAAGCTGCCGAGGCCGAGCCGGCGGCTGCCGGCGGGGCCGCGGAGACCGCTCCCGCCCGCATCTCTGCTGCCGCTGTGGCTTCATCGGCGGTTGGAGCGAATATCTTCATTCTCTTCGACACCAGCAACTATATGTTTCGCGGATTTGTTTACGCGCAGGACGCCATCTCCGATTTTGTGCGCTCCATGGACAGCGCGAGCCGGATCGCGTTCTACTCCTATAGCCGCAATCTTTCGCGGGCCACGGCGCTGACGGCGGACCGCTTCCGCGTGGTGAACGGCGTGCGCAGCACGGTGGACGGAGACGACGCCGCGCTCTATAACAGCCTGCTGCTGACGGTGAAAGACGCGGCCCCGCTGACCGGACGCAAGGCGATCGTGGTCTTTTCAAACGGCCCCGACAACGCGAGCTCGGTGCCTCCCGAGGACGTGGCGGAGCTGGCGCAGGACACCGGCACGATCATCTACGTCGTGAGCACCCGCCTGGCGCACGACGATCCGATCTCTACGGCTGCGTTTGAGCGCATGAGCAAAGCAACCGGCGGCGAGGCTTACTTTGCGGGAGATTGGCGCAAGGAGAAGCAGGCATTCGCTTCAATCCGCGAGGATTTGAGTCATCTTTATTCGGTCAGCTACTATCCGCAGCCCAATCCTAACCGGGGTTGGCGCTCGATCAGCGTGAAGCTGGCCGGTCCGGGTCTGGAGAAGTACCACATCCGGACGCGCGAAGGATATCGCCTGCTGCCGCTGACCCAGGTGAACGCCGGCAATGAGCTTGCGGCCGGAGCGATTGTCAACCAGCAGTGACGGATTGCGAAGCGTGCTGCATTTTGGGCGCCCGAGATGTCCAGCGGCCGTGCTGGGCGTGCGGCCTAAGCTCTGAGCGCTTTGAGCACCTTGGCCGTCGTTACAACCTGCCCCACATGGCGCTGCGTGTGTTCGGCCACATGAATGAGCGCGCCGCCAACGGACGTGGGCAACTGCTTGCGGCCAACGATACGCGGCGTGTTGAGGTTGGCCGTGGCGAGAATGCGAATGCGGCCCGCAGCGTTGCTGAAGGATGCTTCGACCTCCGCGAGCAGTTCGGCTAACGATTCCAGTTTCCCTTCCCCGCCCTGCTCGACTTTGAGCGACGCAAGCTGTTCCGCCGAGAGTTGCTCGCCCTCGGCGTAGGTCAGGATGCGGTCAGTGGAACCGGCGATGTGGCGCAAAAGGAAGGCGATGGACGGGAGGCCGAGCGGCTGCGCGTGAACTTCGGCGCCGGTGAGGCCGGCGGTCCATTTGGTCAGGTCGTCAAGCGAAAGCTCAAGCGCATGCAGGACGGCGCGGCCGGCGGCGGGAACGTCGGTGTGGGCGCCGCGGAGCCAGGGCTCGGTGTAGGGGACGGAGGCAGGGGAAGTGATCATGGGCATGTCCTTCGCAACTTCGAACTCTAAACGCGGGCGCGGCGGATTTCCTTTGCGATTCGATCCACTTCTTCCTTGCTCAACGCTTGACCTTCCGGACGCGTGCGCTCTTTCGCCTTCTTCCGCCAAGCCTCAAGTTCCTTAATCGTCCTAGAACTTTCCCCACTGGGATTCCTGAGAAGCTCCATATCGCTCGCGGAAATCATGAACGCAGCAAGCCGGCCTCGGCGCGTGATCACGACGGGCTCGCGCTGGACGACATCAAGCAGCTTAATCAGCTGATACCGGGCCTCAGTCGACGTTTTGGCGATCATCCCTATCTCCCTGCGGAGAAGCGCTGGCTAGTTAGTTTAGATCGGCAGGAGCGGGCCAATCTTGACCTGCGAAGAGCGAATTGGCCATTGTTAGCCAGTAATTGAGTTGATCGCGCTTCTTCCCCTGCGGATGATTTGTCCAAAGGACCGGAGGTTCACCATCCTTACCCGCGATCCAACAGGTGCTTCCGTCGAGCTTTGAAATAGTCCAATCATGCTGCGGCCAGATGCGGTAGACGATTTCATCCTTGGCGTAGTCCGACGTGACAAGAACGACGAGGGACGGATTGTACTCGGCAATTTCGGCCCTAAGAGTCCTTACCGCCAATCCTGACTGCTCCTCCAGAAAGGAACCCTGAGGATTTCCCGAATCTACGCCGATCTTGGCTAGATTTGTCCAAATGACTGGCGACCCAATAGAACCTAAATCTCTCCAGAAACGCCAGAAAGCGGATTTTGGTCTGCTGCACATCTCCCCAACGAAGGTGCGCGCGGTGAGAATGCGTTCTTGTACACGTTCTAAACAAGGGCAATCTGCGTCAGGTTTGAAATCTTCGATCTTCCATTTTCCCTTAGTTGCCTTACCCACGAGGAGTATTGCTCCCCGCCCACCGAAAGTGGCAGGAGACTCCGCAGTAGACAGGAAAGGGGCCGCTAATTGCTCGCAGGCTCCGTTTTTGCGCATCTTGAAAAACAATTCGATGCATTCGCGCTGACAATCTTGGAGGCCCATACCCCTCCTTCAACTGTGGTCGCTACCCCGCGCTCTTCACCCGCACCACGGTGATCTTCTCGAAGCCCTCTTCGAAGACCGGCGGCTTGAGCTTTTCGGCCATCTTGCGCATCACGTCTTCGCTTACGGAGCGGTCGCGCTGGCGGTTGCGGTCGAGGCAGACCTCGAGCGGCACATCGAAGAAGACGGCCTGTACCTCGTAGCCGAAGCTCTTGGCCATCTTGATCCACTGGCTGCGCTCGTGAATGGAGAGGTTGGTGGCGTCGACATAGTTCGCGGGCATGCGCGCGATGAGCCGCGCGCGCAGCAGCGAGCGGAGAGTGGAAAAAACCAGGCCCTGATAGCGCTGCTCCTCAACATCGTCGAAGAGGATGTTGCGCAGCAGATCGCTGGACAGCGGTGTGATGCCGCGGCGGCCAAACCATGTGGTTTTTCCGGAGCCGGGCAGGCCGATGGCCAGCACCACAAAGCCCTTAGGCGCCAGGGGCGAGCGTTCGCCGGGGCCCGGAGCGCGCGTGGGCATGGCCGGCATCTCCGGCTGGGTTTCGACTTCGAGGCGGCCGGAGGAGCCGGGCGGAACATTCCACTCTTGCTTCGCCGGCCATTCCTGCTTTGCGGGCGGCTGCGGACGAGCGGACCGATCCGGCTTGGCGGGCCATTGCGGTCGCGCCGGTTGTCCCTGGCGCGGTTCCTGGGGGCGATGCAGACCGGGCTGGCGCGCGGGGATGTCGTCGGGATAGAGCGGCACCAATGGAGCCGGCTGATTCGATGGGAGTTCCTGGCCGATCTTGCCTGTGGATTCCGAGGTATTGGGACCGCGTCTGGAGCGTCTTGTCATGCTGCTTCAATCCTTGCTATAAGCCTTTTCATTCTCCCGAATACCATACCGGGCGAGGGCGCTGCAAATCGTGTGCACTCCGTCACATACAATTCCATCGTGGGAACTTCATCCTTACGGTAGGGAATCGTGTGCGGCGCGGCCGCGCAATGAGTTTTCCATCGTAGGCCGCAATGATACGATCAAGGGTTTGGTGGAAATGCATTTCACGCCCACTTCAGACGCCGCACAACCCGGCTTTTTGAATTCATCAGCCTCATCCATAACGAAGGAGAAATCACACATGGCAGTAAAGGTTGGAATCAATGGCTTCGGCCGCATCGGACGCAACGTTTTGCGCGCCGCGCTTGGCAACACGGAGATCGATTTTGTTGCCGTCAACGACTTGACCAGCCCGGCGACGCTGGCCCACCTGCTCAAGTACGACTCGATCCTGGGCAACCTGCCCAACGATATCAAGGCAGGCGAGGATTTCATCTCGGTCGACGGCAAGAAGATCAAGGTTTACGCGGAGAAGGACCCCGCCAAGCTGCCCTGGGCCGACAACGGAGCCCAGATCGTGGTCGAGTCCACCGGCCGGTTTACCGACGCTACCCAAGCCAAGGCGCACCTGGGAACGACCGTGAAGAAGGTCATCATCTCCGCCCCGGCGAAGAACGAGGACATGACCATTGTGCTGGGCGTGAACGATGGCAAGTACGATCCGGCCAAGCACAACATTCTCTCGAACGCGAGCTGCACCACGAACTGTCTTGCCCCGGTGGTCAAGGTCCTGATGGAGAACTTCGGCATCGTTTCCGGCGTAATGACCACGATTCATAGCTACACCAACGACCAGGTGATTCTGGACTTTCCGCACAAAGACCTGCGCCGCGCCCGCGCTGCCGCGCTCTCGATGATTCCGACCTCGACCGGCGCCGCCAAGGCGCTTAAGCTCGTCATTCCCGAGACCGCCGGCAAGCTCGACGGCTTTGCCATCCGCGTCCCTACCCCGAACGTGTCCGTCGTCGATCTCACCTTCGTGCCCGAGAAGCCCGTCACGGCCGAGTCCATCAACGCCGCTATGAAGGCTGCGTCAGAGGGCGAGCTGAAGGGCATCCTCGGCTACGAGACCAACGAGCTGGTGTCGAGCGACTTCAAGGGCGACAAGCGCAGCTCGATCTTCGACTCGCTGCTGACCAAGGTTGTGGGCAACTCCGCCAAGGTCATCAGCTGGTACGACAACGAGTGGGGCTACTCGAACCGCGTGGTCGACCTGATCGGCTTCCTGGCCAAGAAGGGGCTGTAAAAACAGCGTTCAGGGGTCAGGTTTCAGGGTTCAGTGAAAGGCATCCGATCCCTGGCCTTCGACCCCTGACACCTGAAACCCGATCCCTGTTATTCAAGAAAGGCAAACTCTCATGGCCAAGCTCTCGATAAAAGACATCGACCTGACCGACAAACGGCTGTTTATCCGCGTGGACTTCAACGTCCCGCTGAGCGAAGACGGCTCGACCATCACCGACGATACGCGCATTGTGGCCACGCTGCCCACTATCGAATACGCGCTACGGCACAAAGGCAAGGTGATTCTGGCTTCGCACCTTGGCCGTCCCAAGGGAAAACCGAATCTGAAGTATTCGCTCCGGCCCGTGGTGAAGCGGCTGCGCGAACTGCTCGACAAGAAGCTGGGCGACCATGTGAACGTGGCCTTCGCGCCGGACTGCGTGGGCGAGGTAGCCGAAGAGATGGCGCGCCAGCTCGAATCGGGCCAGGTGCTGCTGCTTGAGAACCTGCGCTTCCACGCGGAAGAAGAAGCCAACGATCCGGTCTTCTCAAAGGCGCTGGCCTCGCTGGCCGAGGTGTATGTGAACGACGCCTTCGGCTCGGCGCACCGCGCGCACGCGTCCACCGAGGGCATTACGCACTACCTGAAGCCCGCCGTGGCCGGCCTGCTGATGGAGAAGGAGATCACCTATCTCGGCAAGGCGCTGGAAAATCCCGAGAAGCCGTTTGTGGCGATTATCGGCGGGTCGAAGATCTCCGGCAAGATCGACGTGATCCAGAACCTGCTCGACAAAGTGGACACGCTGGTGATCGTGGGCGGCATGGCGTACACTTTCCTGCGCGCGCTGGGGCCCACGACCGGAAAATCACTGGTGGAAGAAGACAAGATCGAAATGGCGAAAGAAGCGCTCGCCAAAGCGAAGGCCAAGGGCGTCAAGCTGCTGCTGCCGATCGACAATATCATCGCCGACAACTTTGCGAACGATGCCCAGACGCAGGTCTGGGACAGCTCGAAGGATTTTCCCGACGACTGGCAGGGGCTGGATATCGGGCCGAAGTCGATCAAGGCGATCGAAGAAGTGGTTTCGACGGCGAAGACGATCGTGTGGAACGGCCCGGCGGGAGTTTTCGAATTTCCGCGATTCGCTGTGGGTACGAACGCCATTGCGAGGGCCGTTGCGGCCAATCGGACGGCGACGTCGATCATCGGCGGCGGCGATTCGGTGAGCGCGATCAACCAGGCCGGAGTGGCCGACCAGATCACGCACATCTCGACGGGCGGCGGAGCTTCGCTGGAATTCCTTGAGGGGAAGAAGCTGCCGGGAGTGGAAGCGCTGACGGATAAGTAGCACCTGCGGTGGGGCAGCCGCCTTGGGCGCTCAGGTAGATTCACGAAACTGAACTCGAAGTGCATACCAACGCTTCAGGTTTCAACAGACAGACTTGAGGCGTGAGAATTTTTGCTGGCTCAAACGTACGAGTTGCCCTAACTCCCTGAGATCATCTTCGTGGCGGCTCAACCCACTGCCCACCGCTCATCAGAATGTCATAAATTGTGTTTTTGTAGTTTCTGTGCCAAACGGTGAAGCCCTTAACGCCAAGCTCTGCCTTGCCGAGGTTCTCCTGCACTATGTGGTTGATCTCGCCACTCTTGACATTCGAGAAACAATAGCGTGCGGCGAAGGCGGCCTGCGCTGTATTAACTTCGCGCACTGACGGTCTTTTGCAGGGTCTCGCCCGCTCAACTTGAGGTTGAATATGCAAACAGACCAACGGCGAGATCGGCAAGAGCACCTCGACATTGGCTCGGTGAAAACCCATGCCGTGTGAAAACCGCCCGTCAGGCAGTCTCTCCCAAGTCACGACGGGCGCATCCGAGATTACGAACGGGTCTGTCGCAACGGTTCTGATGTAATTCCATTCCCCCGCCAGGAGCTTGTCGTCAATGGTGGACATCGCCCCCTCAACTGTCCTGACGTAGCTCTGTTGTGCCCTGATCGCCGGAGAGACCTCTCGGGCATAGGCCAGCGTTCTTGCGATCACATGTTCCTTTGTAATGAGCCCGCCCGTAAGCTGACCACTGAGGAGTAAATCTATGCTCCACTTTGCAGCCACAGTTTCGACCTGGATCTCGTTTTCTAAAAAGCACTTGACAGCGCTGTCGACAATCTTTTGTAGATGTGCGGAGGCTTTTCGCCGGGCCTCAGAGCGGTTGAACAAAAGCGTTACATAGAAGGTGAGCTGGCGGCGCCGTTCATCTGTTGAAACGAAATCTGGGCTCCCGATCTCGAATAGGAACCTGTTGACGGGCTCTTCAAATTCTCGGTTCAGGCGCTCTTCTACCCCGGCTTCTTTCGACGCGTCCTCGGGGTCATGGAAATGTCGATCAATGCGCGTAGCGGTCCGAGGCGATGCCTTCCAGTAGGGGTCTCGTCCCTTCTCGTACCGCCAGAGCCGCTTGGCGTTTGTAAGCGGATCATCGTACGCAAACTGCTCTAGTAATTTCCGCGGAACGGTGTGCGATTGCATACAAACTAGGTCCTGATAAGTCGCTTATATTACTTATTGTCGCCGACCTGCTATGCCCTTGCCACCATTGTCCGGCCGGCCGAGCCCGAGTGCATCTCAACGGGCAGGTGTGCGCTGGCCACGGCGATTTCTGGCTCTAAGAACCTTAGTGTCTCTCTCAGCCGACTTATCCAGCCCATTCTGCGACGACATGGGCAAGACGTGGACCAACGGCTTACCTCTCTTTGTGACGATGATTGTCTCGCCCGTCTCCGCTACCCTGTCAAAAAACCCAAACATTTCGCCCTGAACTCGCTAGCCGTGATTGTTTTCGCCATAGTCTGTGCCGATCCTCAGAGTTTATCGTCATCCCTCGTAATCTCGTTAGACCCTGCCGCATAGTGCCCACCGTCACCCGGCGCGCCGGGAAGCTCATGGGCAGGAGACTATGGTGCTTATGCGCACAAACAGATGAATGTTTGTATGTTTATCTGTTTAGGTGTACACTGAACGACGAAAGGTTGACTATGGCCGCTTCTTCAACCCGCTGGAATCTGGTTGTTTCTTCCGACCTTGACCGCTCGCTGCGCCAGTTTCTGGCTGCCGAGGGCCGCGGCAAAAAGGGCAACCTCTCCCAATTTGTCAGCGAGGCGGTAAGTAAGCACATCTTCGAGACGACGCTCAGAGCCGTTCGCGAGAAAAATGCGAAGGTGAGCCAGGAAGAGATCGATGCGGCGGTCGAAGAGTCGCTCGCCTGGGCTCGCGCGCGGCGACGCTGATGCTGGTTCTTCTCGACAGCAATATTCTCTTCAGCGCCCTGCTCAAAGCGGATAGTCTGCCCGCCCGGATCGTTGATCTTTGGCTGGAAGGCGGCTTTCGTCTTCTCACCTGCGGCGAGCAGATCGAGGAAATACGCGCCGCTTCGCGCAATTTGAAGTTCCGGAGGATTCTCCATCCTTACGATGTTGGCATCCTGGTCAACAACCTCCACCGCGCAGAGGTTTGGCTCGGTCCTCTGCCGCGCAAACATGAGGCCATCGATCCGGCAGATAACTATCTGCTCGATCTGATTGAGGCGGCGCAACCCGATTATGCAGTCACTGGCGATAAGCGATCGGGGCTCTTGCAAGTTGGAAAGTTGGGCCGCACCAGAATCCTGAGGGCGAATGTTTTCTGTGCAAAGGTACTGCATCTGTAAACGCATCCCGGAACGGCACTGCAAAGGGCGTCCTGTGCCCGCTGTCACCCGAGGCGCGTAGATCGATCTACTAAAATTGAATTGCGAAACCTAACCATCCGAGGAAATCAGAAAAATGTCTCGTAAAGCACTGATTGCAGCCAATTGGAAGATGTACAAGACGCCGGCGGAAGCCAAGGCGTTTGTCGATGCTTTTTTGCCGCTTGTTGCCGGGCACACGCGCGACGAGATTGCGCTGTTCCCTTCTCCGGTACTTTTGCCCACGGTCGTCCCGGCTTGCAAGGGATCGAATGTGGCCGTGGGCGCGCAGAACATTCACTTTGCCGAGGAGGGCGCCTACACGGGCGAGACCTCGGTCGGGCAGCTATTGGCGGTGGGCGGAACGCACACGCTCATCGGCCACTCCGAGCGGCGGCAGTACTTTGCCGAGACCGACGAGATCGTGAACAAGAAACTGCACACGGCGCTGCAACACGGCATCGTGCCGGTGGTGTGCATCGGCGAGGTACTGGAAGAGCGCGAGGCCGGCAAAACGGCGAGCGTGCTGCAGACGCAGGTGACGGGCGCGTTTGCGGGCATCGCCGGACTGGCGGCGGAGGTCATCTCCTCGATCGTGATCGCGTACGAGCCGGTATGGGCGATCGGCACCGGCCGTACGGCAACGCCGGAGATTGCCGCCGACGCGCACCGCATTATTCGCGCGGAAGTGGCGAAGCTGCTCGGGGCTGAAGTGGCCGCGGCCATGCGCATTCTCTACGGCGGCAGCGTGAAGCCCGACAACGCAACCGCGCTCATCGGCCAGGAAGAGATTGACGGCGCGCTGGTGGGCGGCGCGAGCCTGAAGCCGGATTCGTTCACCGCAATCGTGAAGTATTAAATTCCAACACTTGGATGACTGGAACCTATCGTTCTGGGCCTACGTACGTTTACTTATGCCCCAGCGGGAGCTTTACGTTGACCGCCTGCGCACGGTAATGACAGCGTTTGTCATTCTGCACCACACTGCCATTACATACGGCGCCATCGGCGGCTGGTTTTGGCACGAAAGACAGCCGAGCAGTTCTCTTTCCAGCCTCGCGCTAATCCTCTTCTGCACTACAAACCAGGCCTATTTCATGGGCTTCTTCTTTCTGCTTGCCGGTTACTTTACGCCGGCTTCGCTGGAACGCAAGGGGTATGCGCGCTTTATCGGCGACCGCTTTGTTCGCCTCGGGCTGCCGTTGCTGGCGTTCATTCTGATCCTAGGACCGCTCACCGCCGCTATGGTCACGGCCTATGAGGGCAAGGGTTTCTGGCCGACAATCGCTTACCTGTGGCGCAATGGCCGGATCATCAACGGGCCGCTCTGGTTTGCGCAGGCGCTGCTGATCTTCAGCCTCGCCTATTGCGGCTGGCGAGCGATCTTCGGCACGCCGCTGGCAGAGTCGCAGCGCGCAGCCGCATCGGTTCCTGGCGGACACTGGTGGCTGCTGAGCGCCCTGGTAACCGGCGCAGCCGCACTTGCAATTCGCCAGTTCGTTCCCACAGATGAGAGCGTCTTCGGCTTGCAGCTTGGGTACTTCGCCAGCTATATCGCTCTTTATGCGGTGGGCATTGCCGGATGGCGCTATGACTGGCTGCGGCAACTCAGTTGGGGGAACGCGCGCGCGGGGATCATTGCTCTGCTGATCGCATGGCCTGCCATGCCGGCAGCGATTGCCGTTGTCCGTGCTTTGGCCGGCGCAGCAAGATCCAACTTCTCCGGCGGATTTTCTTGGATGGCAATTTTCTATGCTCTTTGGGAGCCGTTCGTGGCCTGGGGCCTTGTCGCCGCGTGGCTACTGGTCTTTCGCGCGCGGGTGAACCAGCCGTCCGGCTTTTGGGATTGGCTCAGACGCCGCGCATATTCCGTCTATATCATTCACCCGCCGGTGTTGGTGGGCGTGAGCCTGCTCCTGCGCGGGTGGGCCGCGCCGGCACTTGTGAAGTTCGGCGTGACAGGCGCACTGGCCTGCGCAGCCTGCTGGCTGCTGGCCGATCCGCTGGTTCGAATACCCGGCGTACGGCGCGTAGTGTAACTGCCCAGCAATTCAAAGAAGACTTCGGATTTGCTGCGTGCGCGCCAGCACTCGGTGCGCGGTAGGCTGCGGAAAGCTACGCGCTACGCGTAGAAGCTCACGATCCAGGATTGGAGCAGCGCCGGGAAGCAGCCGAGAACGAGGACGGCAGCCGCGATGGCGATCAGGACGGCAAGCGTGACCGGATGCGCCTGGATAGGCGACTCGTCCGCAGCCGGCATGACGTAAGCGCGCTTGAGGACCTGCAGATAATAGTAGAGCGAGACGGCACTGAAGACGATCGCGAGTGCGACAAGGGCGAACGGAATCGGGCCGGCTGAAACGCCGAGCACGGCGGCGAAGAGATTGAACTTGGCCCAAAAGCCGACCAGCGGCGGAATTCCGGCGAGCGAGAGAAAGAGCACGAGCAGAACGGCAGCGAGGATCGGGTTGCGCTTGTGCAGGCCGAGGAAGGCATCCATCTTGTCGCTGCCGGTGGCGCGCTCCACGACGCCTACCACACCGAATGCGCCAATGGTGGTGAGGCCGTAGGTGAGGATGTAGTAGAGAATGGCCTGCGCGCTAGCGTTGGTCCAGGAGAAGAACGCGAGGCCGAGCAGGATGTAGCCGGCATGAGCGATGGCGGAGTAGGCAAGCAGGCGGCGGACGCTGGATTGCGCCAGCGCGGCGAGGTTGCCAAACACCATCGATGCGGCGGAGAGAACGATGAGGATCAGCGGCCACGCGGCAACAAAGCCGGGAGTGATATGCGGAAGCGGAGCGCCGGCCGGGATGACTGTCCCGGTTACATAGCCGATAACGTGAAAGCTCTCCATGAAGTGCAGGGCTGTGGCGCTGATGGAGATCAGCAGCGCGAAGCTAGCGACCTTGGAAACCGAAGCAATGAACGCCGCAGCCGGCGCAGGCGCGCCCTCATACGTGTCGGGAGCCCAGAGATGGAACGGGACGGCGGCGACCTTGAAACCGAGGCCCGCGGCAATCATAACCAGCGCGATGAAGAGCAGCGGCGATGCGCCATTGGCCGATGCCATGTAGGCGCCGAGTATAACGCGAGGCAGGCTCGTGGATCCGGAAAGCCCGTAAAGATAGCTGAAACCGAAGAGCAGAAACGCCGCCGACATGGCGCCGAAGAGGTAATATTTGAGGGCGGCCTCGGCGCTTTTTTCGGATTGTTTGGCGAAGGCGGTGAGGATGTAGAGGCCGAGCGAGAGCAGCTCGAGGCCGGTGAAGATGACAAGCAGATCCTGCGCAGCGGAGATGATCAGCCCGCCTGCCGCCGCCATCAGGACAACGGCTACGTATTCGCCGGCGTTGCGCGTGAAGTCAGTGTCGATGAGCAGCAGGAGCGTGAGTGCCGTGAGCACAAGAATGGCAATCTGCGCGACGCCTGCCGAGCCGCCCGCTGCAAGAAGTTGATCGCTGCCCGCGCTGAACCCTGCCCATCCCGCCGCATACACGCCCCAGACGGCCGCGGCGCAGCCCGCGATGCCGATGAGGGCGGCGACGGCGGCGCGAATTTCGAGAGCCGCTTTACGCAGAAAGCCTAGATCGGCGACAAGCACGAGCAGCGCGGCGATTTCGAGAGCCGTTTCAGGCAGCGTGGCGCGGAAGAGCGCGGCGTAGTTCATTGCGCGCCTCCCGCGAGCAGGGCTTTCACGGCCGGCTCGATGGAATCGAGAAGAATGCGCGGGTAGAGGCCCACGACGAGCGTGGAGATGCCGAGCAGCGCAACGCCGGCGATCTCAGGCCATGTGATGGGCGGAAATTTGTGCGTTTGCTCGGATTCGAGTTCATGCGGGGTGGGCAGCGCGTCGGTGAAGAAGGCCTTTTGCATGGCGCGCCAGATGTAGGCCACGCCGACGATGATGCCGATGCCGGAAACGATGGTCCACCAGGGATTGGCCTTCCACGCGCCGACCAGAACCTGCAGCTCGGCCACGAAACCGGAGAAGCCGGGCAGGCCCATGGACGCAACGCCGGCCACGACGAAGGCCCACGCAGCGAATGGCAGCCTTCGCGAAAGGTGCATGGGCTCGAGTTCGGCGAACTGGCGCGTGTGCGTGCGGTCGTACACGACGCGGCCGACGATGGCGAACAGCAGGCCGGCGATGACGCCGTGGGAGAACATCTGCAGCACCGCGCCGTCGAGGCCAATCTGGTTCAGCGTCATGAGGCCGAGCAGCACAAAGCCCATGTGGCTGACGCTGGAGTAGCCGATGACGAATTTGAAGTCGGTTTGCGCCAGTGCGACGAGCGCGCCGTAGACGATGCCGATGACGGCAAGCCACGCAAAAACATCGCGCCACGAGCCGAGCCCAAGGAACGAGAATCCCCAGGGATCGAGGCCGTGGGGAAAGAGTCCGATGCCCACGCGCAGGCAGCCGTACGCGCCGAGCTTCATGACCACGCCGGCGAGCAGCATGGAGGCAGCGGTGGGCGCGGCGACATGGCCGGTGGGCGCCCAGGTGTGGAACGGCCACATGCCGGCGAGAATGGCGAAGCCGACGAAGACCAGCGGGAAGCACCACATCTGGAAGCTTACGGGCAGGCCTGCGTGCGCGAGATCAGCGAGCGCAGTGGAGTGGCTGCCTGCAGTGGTGTAGGCCGCAAGCAGGCCGATGAGCACCATGGCCGAGCCGACAAAGGAGTAGAGCGCGAGCTTCATGGCGCCATACTCGCGCCGCGTGGAGCCCCAGATGGAGATGAGAAAGTACTTGGGGACGATGGCGACTTCGTAGAAAACGAAGAGCAGGAAGAGATCGCCGCTCAAAAAGACGCCGTAGACGCCGCCGATGAGCGCGAGATAAAACGCGAAGAACTGGTTGGTGCGGAGCTCGACGTTCCAACTGAATAGAACGCCCGCGACGGCGGCGATTCCTGTGAGCAAAACGAGCACGCGGCTGATGCCGTCGGCGGCGAGCAGGAAGTGAACGCCCATGGAGGGCACCCAGAGCACGTCTACGATAACCTCGCGGCCGGCGCCGAAGCCTGCGGCGTAGCCCGCGACGGCGAGGACAAGGCCGGCCACGGACACGGCGAGCGCCCACCAGCGCGCGGCGGCGGGCTTGCCCTTGGGCACGAGCGCCGCAATCAGCGCGCCGGCAAACGAGATGTAGATGGACCAGGACAACATCTAAAATCTCCAGTGCGCAAGCAGGTTCACGACCGTGGGATTGATCGTGTCCAGAATCAGGCGGGGCGCGAGCCCGATGATGAACATGAGAGCGATCACGGGAGCCAGTGCCACCTTTTCACTGTGATGAAGGTCAGGAAAGTTGGCCCAGTGTTCCGGTACGGGGCCGCTGAAGACCTTTTGAATGACGGTGAGGATCACGATGGCCGTGACGAGCAAACCAAGGACGGAAATCGTGGCTGCGACCCATGCAAGCGGAAAAACGCCGCGGAAGATGAGGAACTCGCTGACGAAGCTGTTCAGGCCGGGCAGGCCGAGCGACGAAAAAAGCACGATACCCATGAGTCCGGTGAGGACCGGCGCGGGATTGCGCAAGCCGCCGAAATCGTCGATGCCGCGCAAGCCGCCGGTGCGGAACTGAATCATGGCGATGAACCAGAAGATGGCCGCGGCAGTGATGCCGTGATTGAACATCTGCAGGATGACGCCGTTGAGCGCGGCGGCCTGGCTGGCCTGAGCAGCAGCACCGTAGACGGGAACAGCGAGCGCGAAGATGCCGAGCAGGCAGTAGCCGAGGTGATTGACTGAGGAGTAGGCGAAGACGCGCTTCAAATCTTTTTGCGCGGCGGCGGCCCACGCGCCCATGACGACGGTGAGGACGGCGAGAACGAGCAGCGGCGTGCGCATGGCGGCGATCTGCACGCCGAAGATCGGCAGCGCAATACGCAGGAGGCCATAGACGCCCATCTTCGACATGCCGCCGGTGAGCAGCATGGTGACGGGCGAGGGCGCCTCTGCATACGCCGCAGGCAGCCAGGTGTGGAAGGGCACGAGCGGAACTTTGACTGCGAAGCCGGCGAGCACACCGATGGCGAGCCACGGCATGACCGCGCCCAGATGCGCCGTGACCATCTGAGACAGCGCGCCCGATGCGGCCATCGCGGCGAGTTGAACGAAGTCCATGGAGCCGGTGGCAAGAAAGATGGCGAGGAACGAGAGCAGCAGCGCCACCGAGCCCGCCATGGTGTAGATGAAGAATTGCGTGGCCGCGGAGCCTCGGCGCGGGCCGCCCCACAGTTTGATGAGGAAGAATGCGGGGATGAGGCTCAGCTCCCAGAACAAGAACCAATGAAAGAAATTGAGCGCGGTGAAGGAGCCGAACAGGCCCGCTTCGAGGATGAGCACCAGGCCGTAGAAGAGGCCGGGCATGTGGTGCACGCGATGCGCGGCGTCGACCGACATGAGCGTGACGATGGCGGAGAGCACGAGCATGAGCGCGCCGAGGCCATCGACGCCGAGGTGATAGTCGATGCCAATGGAAGGAGCCCATGGGTGCAGCTCAACCAAGCCGATGCTTCCGTCGGCGGGCAGGCGGGTCCACACCATGAGCGCGACGACGAGGCAAGCCAATGAGGTGAGCAGCGCGACGCCGCGCGCGTGTTTGCCGGAAAAGAGCGCGATGGCCGCGCCAACGAGCGGCAACACAGTGAGCAGCGTCAAAATCGGGAATCCGGTCGTCAATCCGTTCATGGCCGGCTGCTCCAGAAGAGAATGATGGCCAGGGCAACCACGGCCACGGCGAGAATGCGCAGGTAGTTCTGTACGCGGCCGGTCTGCACGCTTGCCAGCAGGCCGCCGCCGGAGGAGAGTTCCTCGCAGGTTTTGTCGAAGCCGCCGTCGACCCAGTTGACGTCGAGGAAGCGATTGAACTGCGCCCAGAGGCCGAAGAGCCACGCAACGGCAACCACGATGCCGCCCCACACTCGGCGATCGAGCCAATCGGCCACGCGCGCCCACCACGCAAAGAAGGCGATCACCGTGACACCGTAGAACTCGTCGACGTAGAGGCGGTCGTGGAGCGGAGCCCACAGCCAGGGCGCGGATATTTCCAGCGCGTCGGGTTCTTCGGGCTGGGGCGATTTGTTGCCGTAGAACCACCAACCAAGACCGAGGCCGAGAAACACAACCAGCGACGACGTGGCCAGCAGCATGAGCCAGGCGGGCTGTGCAAAGCTGCGGAGGTCGAACGTGGCGGCACGGCCTTCAAGAAACGCGTGGAACCACGGCCAGGCTGGAGTTCCGATCAAGCCCAGCGCCATAGCAAAAAAGGCGAGCACGGTCATGGGCAGCGTCATCACGGCGGGGCTCTCATGGGCCACTTTGCGGCCGCGCCAATATCCAAGGAAAACGTACGATACCTGCCGCATCATATAAAACGCGGTGAGCACCGCGCCGAAGACGAGCAGGTAGAACGGACCCTTCGCCACGCTCCAATGCTGCGCGGCTTCGAGAATGCCGTCCTTCGACCAGAAGCCCGAGAAGAAGATCGGGAACCCGCACAGCGCCAGCATGGCGATGGCGTAGGTGGCGAAGGTGAGCGGCATGTCGGCGCGCAGGCCGCCCATGCGGCGGATGTCCTGCTCCTCGTGGCAGCCGTGAATGACCGAACCCGCGCCGAGGAACAAGAGCGCCTTGAAAAACGCGTGCGTGATGAGATGGAATAGGCCGACGGCGACGCCGCCCAGGCCGAGGCCGGCCATCATGTAGCCGAGTTGCGAGACGGTGGAGTAGGCGAGGATGCGCTTGATGTCGTTTTGCGCGATGGCGATGAGCGCGGCGAAGACCGCGGTGACCGCGCCCACCCAGGTGACGACGGTGAGAGCGGCGGTCGTGCCGCCGGGTTGCGCGCCGATTTGCATGAGGGGATAGACACGCGCCACGAGAAAGACGCCCGCAGCGACCATGGTAGCCGCATGAATGAGCGCTGAAACGGGCGTGGGGCCTTCCATTGCATCGGGCAGCCAGACGTGCAATGGAAGCTGGCCGCTCTTGCCCACAGCGCCGGCGAAGATGAGCAGGCCGATGGCGCCCGCCGCGCTCAGGCCCAGGCCCGCGTGCTGCGTCACAAGGACGGCCAGCGAAAGCGGATCGAGCGAGCCCACGCCATGGTTATACAAAAGCAGCGTTCCGGTCGAGGAAAACAGCCAAACCATGCCGAGAAAAAAGAAAATGTCGCCGACGCGTGTGGTGACGAAGGCTTTTTTCGCGGCCGCTGCGGCCGACGGCTTTTGATACCAGAAGCCGATGAGCAGATAGGATGTGAGGCCGACGATCTCCCAGCACATGAAGAGCAGAAGCAGGCTATTCGAGATCACGACGCCGAGCATAGCCCCGGCAAAGAGCGACATGAAGCAGAAGAAGCGCGTGAAATTTTCGTCGTGGGCCATGTAGCCGACGGAGTAGATGAAGATGAGCAGGCCGACGAAGCTGACCATCACGAGCATGATCGCGGCGAGGGGATCGAGCACCCAGCCGAGATCGACGCGCGCCGCGCCAAAGTGAATCCAGGTGAAGTTGACGGTCTCGCGAACCACTGCGCCATGCGTCCATCCGCGGAGGACGTGCGCGAAAGCAAAGAGTGAAAGAAAGAGCGAGAAGCCGAGTGAGCCGGTGGCCAAAGTGGACGCGAGTTTGCGACGCGGCTGCTTGAGCAGCGCAATGATGCCGGAAGCGAGGATCGGCACGGCCGGAATGAGCCACAAAATCCCCGTGATGGAGGCAGCGGCGAATTGAGGAGTGAATGCTGCGGATTCCTGGATCAAGCGCTCATCCCTTCATCCTGTCGATTTTGTCGAGTTCGGCGGTGTTGGTGTGGCGATAGATGGAGATGACAAGGCCCAGACCCACGGCAGCCTCGGCCGCGGCCACGGCAATGGAGAAGATGGCGAACATCATGCCGGTGAGCGCTTCGGGGTGCGGTCCGAAGCGCCAGAAGGCGATCAGATTCAGGTTGGCCGCGTTGAGCATGAGCTCGATGCCGATAAGGACCATGATGGCGTTGCGGCGAACGAGCGCGCCGGTGAGACCTATAGCAAACAGCAAAGCCGCAACGAGAAGATATCCGGCAAGAGGTGTAGCGGCTGTCATCTGGGCCTCTCTTTCTCGTGCATGGCCACAATGACCGCACCGATGGTGGCGGCAGTGAGCAGCAGGCCGACGATCTCGAGTGGCAGCACGTAGCGGCCGACGAACGCGTTGCCGATGTCGTGCACGGTTACGGCGGGCATGGTGTTCTGCTGCGGAATCGCGCTCACGCTTCGCAGCACCGCCCATGCCAGCACAGCGAAGACGCCGGCGGCGATGACCAGGCCCAAAGCCCAAGTCTTGCTGAAGACGCCTTCCTTAGGCAGGTCGGCGCCATGCGTGAGCAGAATGGCGAAGACAATGAGGATCGCAACGGCGCCGATGTAAACAAGAATCTGCGCAAAGCCGGCGAACTGCGCGTCAAGCTGAAGGAACAGCAAGGCCAGCCCGGCGAAGGCGACGGTGACGGCGAGCGCGGCGTGAACAAGATGCTTGAGCAGCACCGTGGCCAGGCCGCCGGCCAGCGTGAGGGCCGCGAGCAGATAGAAGATCGGGCTCACCGTTTGCACTCCCTACTCAGCATAGCGGTAACTCCTGGGGCCGAAGTGCTCCCTGCGCATCTCCAGCCGGCCCATGACCACGTAAGCCGCCACGAGAATGACTGTGCAGACCACCCAGCGCTGCCAGCCCTCGCCCATGAAGCGCCACAGCGCCGTGACCATCAGGTTGAGCAGCGTGAAGGGTAGAACGAATTTCCAGGCGAAGTTCATCAACTGGTCCTGGCGCAGGCGGGGCAGCGTGCCGCGAAGCCAGATGAAGACGAAGATGGACATCATCACCTTACCGAAAAACCAGATCCACGAAGGGATGAAGTTGAGGACCGAAAGCGGCGCCGACCATCCGCCGAGAAACAGCGTCGTTCCGAGGCCGGAGATGGAAAACATGGCAAGATATTCGCCGAGGAAGAACAGCGCAAATTTGAAGCCGGAGTATTCGGTGTGGTAGCCGGCGACCAGTTCCGATTCGCCCTCGGGCAGATCGAAGGGTGAGCGATTGGTCTCAGCCGTGGCGGCGATGGCGTACATGAGGAAGCCCGCGAGACCCCACGGCGTAAAGATGTACCAGTGAGGAAAGCCGTTGGTGAACTGGTCCTGCGCCGCGACAATCTTGGGCAGCGAAAGCGAGCCGGCGATCATGACGACGGCGACGCTTGAGAGCAACAGCACGACTTCGTAGCTGATCATCTGCGCCACGGCGCGCATAGCGCCGAGCAGCGAATATTTGTTGCGGCTCGACCAGCCGGCCATGAAAACGGAAAGCTCCGTGGCAGCGCCCATGGCGAAGAAGAACAGCAGGCCTGCGTCCATATCGACCAGCACCATGTTGCGGCCCATGGGCAAAACCGCGAATTCCATGAAGACCGCGACCACCATCACGAGCGGCGCGAGGAAGTGAACGACGGCGTTGGCGCTCAACGGAACAACATCTTCCTTGGTGAGCGCCTTGATACCGTCTGCGATCGGCTGAAACAAACCGAAGGGCCCGACGCGGTTGGGGCCGAGCCGGTTCTGGATGCGGCCCAGCCCTTTGCGCTCGAAGACCGTGGTGAGCGCGAAGAAGCCGGGAAAAACGCACACGATCGCGATCACGCCGAGCAGCACGCCTGCCGCGGGCCGCAACGCAGCGGGCAGGAAGCTGACGAGCCAATTGCGCAGGAGGATGAAGATCTGGTCGAGATTGGCGGCCACGGGCTAGCTTCCTCCTTCGGCGGCCGGCTTTTGGGTTGGCTGGGCAGGATCGTGCGCGTCGGCGGCTTTTGCTACGGATGCTTCGGCCGTAGCTTTGGCGACGGCTTCCGCGGCGGCTCTCGCTTTCGCCTCCACCTTAGCCTTCTCCTCGGCCAAGCGCGCGTCCACCTCGTCGGCTTCGCTGGGGTGGATCGAGTGGTAGTACTCGTTCGACCGGGCCAGTTGATGGCGGTCGTGCAGCAATCCGGCGAAGCGATCGTCGGTGGCCAGTTCAAACTCGGTGTCCATCTTGATGGCCTCGAACGGGCAAACTTCCACGCAGATCTGGCAGCTCATGCAAACGGAGACATCGATGTCGAACCGTGCGGGGTAAAACTGCTGCTTGCCCACGTAATCCGGCTTTTTGTCCGTGCTCTTTTCAATGTAGATGCACTTGGGCGGGCACTCTTTCTCGCAAATCTGGCAGGCCACGCAGCGCATTCCAGCCTCCCAGTCTGCGCCGTCGTAGACCAGAAAGGGAAAGACGCGCGCGTTTTCGGCGGTGGGAATCCGCTCGTCCGGGTACTCCACCGTCGTGAGCCGGTCTTTGGAGACGTAGCTCAAGAAGAAATTCTTCGCCGTCTCCGCCATCCCTTTCAGGATTCCATCACCCAGCAATGCATCCCCCAGACTTTTTCAAACCGGGCAGGGCATGTATCCATCCCCTGCCCGGCCATCCCGCGTCTACATCGTGAATGTGAAGTTTTCCGCCTCGATCGTCGTCTGCATCGAGGTCGCCGGCACTCCCGTCGAGTTCGGGCCTCCCGACGCCGTCACGCTCGTTACGCTGGCATTGGTCAAAATCCACTCGAGCGCGCCTCCACTGTTCGATGGCTGCTGATTGTTCTTGCCCTTGTTCTTTCCCTTCACGTTCTCTTGCGTCCAATTGTCGTTCGCCGCGATCCCCGTGCCGCCCTGGCCGTCGATCAGCTTGCAGCTTCGCAGCATCTCGTTGTCCTGCAACATCGAAAGCAGCGTCTCGTAATCCTTGCCCGAACCCGTTTGCACGGTGAGCGCGAACTTGGTTTCCCGCCTACCGCCTGCCTTACCCGAGGCCGCTCCAATCTCGCCAGTCCCGGTCACAGACACGGTGTAGCCGGTCAACGAAATGGTCACCGTTCCGCTCCTCGCGGCGTCGCACGTCAACGTATACGGTCCGGCTGCGCGCGCGCTCATCGCCGCGCCCAGCGCCAAGCCAATCACGGGCAGGGCCCTCACAACGTTCATGATCTTCATCTCGACCTCCTTGCCGTTCCTGCTGCGTTTCAACCTGAACCGGCCTCAGCGCAAACGTCTCTACCGGTCCACTTCTCCCAAGACAATATCCACGCTGCCAAAGATCAGCACGACATCGGCGACGTTGTGCCCCAGGCACATATCTTCCAGAATGGTCAGATTGATGAGGCTGGGCGGGCGCACGCGATAGCGATAGGGATTCGGCCCGCCGTCGCTGATGAGATAGAAGCCGAGCTCGCCCTTGGGCGCTTCGATGCGGCCATACGCCTCGCCGGGCTTGGGGCGAAAGCCGCGAATCTTCGCTTTCGGGTCCATGATCGGGCCCGCGGGAAGATCTTTGAGCGCCTGCTCCAGAATTTTGATCGACTCGCGAATCTCCAAAATGCGCACCATGTAGCGGTCGTAGATGTCGCCATGATCGCCGAGCGGGATGCGGAATAGGAAGCGATCGTAGACGCCGTAGCGATCGACCTTGCGGATGTCGTAGTTGACACCGGAGGCTCGCAGCATGGGCCCCGTCACTCCGGAGTTGACGGCCAGCTCCGGCCGGAGGATGCCGACCCCCTGGCAACGCGCCATCAGAATTTCGTTGGCGGAGAGCAGAGCTTCAAATTCGTCGACAAACGCAGGCAGGCCGGCGACAACTTTGCGCGCGGCGTCGAGCCAGGCCACGGAAACGTCCACGCGGCAGCCGCCGAAGCGCATGTAGTTGCACATCATGCGCGAGCCGGTGAGCGATTCGAAGAGGTCGAGGATCTTCTCGCGCTCTTTGAACGCATACATCAGCGGAGTGCCGCTGGCGCCCATTTCCTGGATGAGAAAGCCGATCGACGAAGCGTGGTTCTGCACGCGCGTGAGCTCGGCCAGAATCACGCGTATGTACTCGGCGCGTTCGGGGACCTGCTGGCCGGCGAGCTTCTCCACGGCCAGGGCGTAGGCCCAGTTGTTGGTGAGCGAGCAGATGTAATCGAGGCGATCGGTGTAGGGCATCGACGCCAGGTAGGATTGTCCTTCGCCAAGTTTTTCGTGGTTGCGGTGCAGGTAGCCGAAAACCGGCTTGAGGCGGACGACGCGCTCACCGTCGAGCGCCAGGTCCATGCGGAAGACGCCGTGGGTGGAGGGATGATGCGGCCCCATGGCCACTTCGAGCAGCTCGCCCTCGCCGTCCGGTTCAATTACCGGAGGCCGGTTCCAGCCCTCGGCTCTCTCGATTTTTGTGTCCGCTACGGTCATTGGGCGCCTGGTCCGCTACTCACGGTTTGCTGTTCACTGCCCCTATGCACCTGCGCGCGCCTGAGCACCTCATCGTGCGGCGTGGGCTCATATTCGAAGTCGTCGGGCTCCACATAATCCTTGCGCATGGGATGGTCCTTGAACCCGTCCCACATCAGCAGGCGGCGCAGATCGGGGTGGCCAGCGAAAACGATGCCGAAGAGATCGAATATCTCGCGCTCCTGGAACTCCGCCGAGCGCCAGACGGAGGTGAGCGATGGCAGCTCCACGCGATCTGTCCGATCGGCCGTGCGCATCCTGAGAACCAGCGGCCCGTGCTTTTTGGCTACCGAATAGAGGTGGTAGACCGCTTCAAGACAACCGGGTTCGACGCGCTTTTGCGTCTCCTCGAGAGTTTCCTCGACTGTTTTCTCGACGCCATCGACGATCTTCGTGACTTCACGTGTTACTTTCACTTTTTCTGCGATCTCTTTGTCGGGCCAATCAACGCCGGTGACGTTGGAGAGGAAATCAAAGGCGAGATCGGGATCGTCGCGAAGAAATGTCGCCACGGCGACGGCGCTTGCGGGCGCGAGCCTCAGCGAGTGCTGCGCGGAGGGGCTCGCGTTGGGCACAATCTCAACGCCCCCGCCCGGAACCGCCGCTTCGATCGCCGCCTTGATCTCTTCGACTGACTTCAATCCAGCTCCTAGCTTCTAGCTTCTAGCTTCTAGCCTCTAGCCTCTTCGTCACCGCTATGGACTGTTTTCTGTTCCCTGTTCCCTAATCCCTCGGTCCCTGTATTTAGCGAATCGTGATGGGTACGGGCCACACGCCATGATTCGACGCTGGCTCCAGATCGTGCTCGCCCTGTTCGGGCACGGGAAACTCGCCCTGCGCGTTGGGGTCGAGGAAGCGTGGCCGGTCCTCGCCGGTCAGGTGCTGGACATCGATCTTCTTTTGCAGCGTAATGAAGGCCTGAAGCAGCGCCTCGGGCCGCGGCGGGCAGCCGGGAATGTGCACGTCCACCGGAATGTAGCGGTCGATGCCCTTGAGCACGTTGTAGCCCTGCTTGAACGGTCCACCGGAGATGGCGCAGGCGCCCATGGCAATGACGTAGCGCGGCTCGGCCATCTGGTTGTAGAGGCGCACCACCTGGGGCGCCATCTTCTTGGTCACGGTGCCGGAGACGATCATCAGGTCGGCCTGCCGCGGCGAAGGCCGGAAGACCTCGGCGCCGAAGCGAGCCATATCGTAGCGCGCCATAGTGGTGGCGATCATCTCGATGGCGCAACAGGCAAGGCCGAATTGCATGGGCCACACCGAGCTGCGCCGGCCCCAGTTGTAGAGCTCCTCGACGGTCGTGACGAAGACGCCCTGCTTGCCCAGTTCGATCTTCAGGTTTCGATCAACTGCCATGAGTTGCTCCATTTTCGAGAGATCAGAGAACAGAGATCAGAGATCCATCTGATTCCCGCCGCGCTTCTCTCAGAAACCCTCTCTGGCCTACCGGTCTACCAAACCTTCGCTCCGATTCTTTTCAGCTTCGGTTGCCTCTCGGGAAACTGATCTCTGATCTCTGTTCTCTGATCTCTGCATTTACGACCACGTCAACACACCTTTAGCCCAGGCCCAGGCCAGCCCCTCAATTAATAGGAGTACGAAAACCAGCATGGCGATGCACGCCGCCGCGCCCAAACCTGTAAATGCGACCGCAAACGGAAGCAGAAATACAGCCTCCACGTCGAAGATGAGAAAAATAATGCCGTAAAGGTAGTAGGCGGAGCGGAACTGCATCCACGCGTCGCCCTTCGACACCAGCCCGCACTCATAAATGGCATTCTTGACCGGGTTGGGCTTGGGCGGCGAAAACACCCTGGCCCAAAGCCAGGCCAACCCCAACGGGGCAAGGCCAAAGGCGAGCGCCGCCACGAACAGAACGGCCAATGAAAAGTAGGGACTGGAAGCCATCGCGGGAAAGAGTTTCCTACTCATTCAAGCTAACAGTTTGGGGCGGGTTTTGGCGAAGGGGTTGGCGCCGCTTTCTGCAGTTCAGGCAGCTTTAACCCCCATTTATCCCATCCTGTGAACCGTTCGCCGACCCGGCGCCGGCTCAGCCCCGCAGCGCCTATGTAGCGCCGGCCTGCTGACCGAGGTCCCCGCGGACAGGTCTTCGTCCGTGGGGTGGCTGACCGGCTGTCGTGCGGGCGTCCACGCCCGCACTTTCGGCTAGTCGCCATCCTCATCGCCCGCCGTCTTCTTCTCCCGCGTCTTCAGCATGGCCGGCACCGGCGCGTTGCCCATCGCGTCTTTCCACAGAATGACGTTGAGCTTCTCCGTGGGCGCCCGGTCGGCATGGCTGAAGTCCATCTTCATGCTGGCCCGCGCTCCGGCCGCATTCTTGGGATTGGCCTGATAGATGAGGCCGTTGTCGCGATTCGAGTCGTCGGCTGTATACGCCGGCTGATCGCCCGGCCCCGTGAACAGAGAAGCGATCATGGAACAGAAGGCGTCGTTGTTGTTCATCGGCGGCAGGCCTAGCAGCGCTTCCATGGTGCGGACGACGGAGACCGTCGAGTAGAAGCGATCGTCGACAAACGGCACGCCGTTGGGGCCGTGCGGCGAGTACTTGCTGACGACCAGCGCGATGCTGCGGTGCGCATCCACGTGGTCGGCTCCGTTCTGCGCATCGTCTTCGAGGATGAAGAAGGCCGTGTCGTCCCAGTACGGCGAGTGCGAGACCGCCTCCACGGCGCGGCCCACGGCAAGATCGTTATCGGCGACCGAGGACCTGGGCGTGGGCCCGCCGGGGCGCGTTCCCGCGGTGTGATCGTTGGGCAGGCGCAGAAGCACGAAGCCGGGCATGGTGTCGTGGCCTTGCTCGCGGTCCGCAACCCACTCCCGCAAGTGGCGCAGGAATATCTCTACCCTGATCTGATCGGGAATCATCAGATTGAAGTCCGGCGCCTCGGGAGCGAAGTGGCCCTGCAGCTCAGGCTTGGTGGCAATGTTCGTGGCGAGGAGCGGAATGGGCCAGGGCCATTGGTTCACGCCGCCACCCCACTCCGCGGGCAGCGTTGCGCCGGGCGCAATCGCCTTGCGAGAGCACTTTGGTCCGGCGAGCACCGGGCCAAGGGTGGGATCGGCAACCGCAGCCTGACTGCAAAACGTTGACGAAATGTACTCGCCAAAATGGTAGTAGGTCTTGCCGTGGCGGGCGAGATTACCCCAGAGATAACCGCTGGCCGGCTCGTTCACATCGGGAATCTTCTGCAGCAGCGGATAGCCGTCGGCTACCACACCTTCGTAGTCGTAAGACCGCTGTTCCCCGCGGTAGTTCTGCTGCCAGGTTTTCTCCAGATAATCGGTGCCGATAGCCGCTGTGGACCAGACGTGGCCGTCGCCGGAGACCTCGCCGGAGTCAAAGAAGTTGTCGAGCACGCCAAATTGCAACGCTAATTTGTGCTCGTTCGGCGTGATCGCTTCGCCGTACATTGCCAACCTGGGGTCGCCATTGCCAACCGGCATTCCATCCTGCTTCAAATCACCGAGGATCTGATCGTAGGTGCGGTTTTCCTTGATGATGTAGATGACGTGGCGAATGCGGTTCTTCACTCCGCCGGCAAAGGCGATCTGCTCCTGCGCGGCCTTCATGCGATTCGAGGCCAGCACATTCGAGGTCCATTCCGGCAGGTTACTCGCAATCTCCCGCTCGTCCAGCACCGCAAGCGAGCCGTAGAGCAGCGTTGCGATGTACGTGCTTCTGCCATGCCCGCCATTCGTGTGCGATTCAATTACCCGCTGAGGAAAGTTGTTCGGCCCGGTTCCCTTCCCTTTCGCCGTCGCGAGATAGAGCCTGCCCCCGGCAGACGACGTCTCGAAGGCCATCGAGATCGGCATCCACTCCGTGGGAATGAAGCCGTCCGGCTCGACCATTCCGGTTTTCGCGGCCCTCGGCGTCAATTTGCGCGTGTCGATCACCGCGACCGCATCGGTGGCCATGTTGGCCACATAGAGACGGCTGCCGTCAGCGTTGACGGCAAGCGCGTCGGGCTCGGCGCCGAAATAGCTCTGCCCCGGCAGGCGCGTGTCAAAGTATCCCTTCACGGCGAACTGTCCTGCGGCGACGTTCACTGCCGCAACGGCATCGCGGTTGGCCAGCGCGACATAGAGCGTCTTTTCATCCGGCGAAAAAGCCAACGCGCAGGGATGCGTGCCAGGAGCAATGGGGCTGGGCGGCTTGAGCAGCGCCAGCTTGCGCGTCACCGTGCCGCGATTGAGATCGAGTTCCGCGACCTCCGACGCGTTCCACAGCGCAACAAACGCGCGCTTGCCGTCCCCGGTGACGGCGAGAGCAATCGGGTATGTCGACGGGACGGTTTGGCTCTCAGAAAGATCGAAGCGCTTTTCGATCGTGCCGGCCGCCGGATCGAGCAGGACAACATCGTCGGAAAGATTTTCGGCGACCAGTAATTTCTCGCGGCCGGTCTCGCCGAGGACCGTGATCGCGGCCGGGTACGGGATGCCCTCATCGCTATCCGTACCTTCCGGCAAGTGAGTCTTTCGTCCGGTGGGGAGCTGGTTCTCCGGCAGAGGAATCAGGCGCTCGGGCGCGACCTTTCCGTCAGCAAAGCTGTAGACCGCGATGCCGCTGCCCACGTCGGCTCCGCCGTCCCCTTTTGCGCCGGTTAGCGAGGCCATGCTCGCGTAGAGACGGCTGCCATCGCGGCTGAACGCCAAGCCGGAGAAGAGCGTCTGGTGCGCGCGCAGCGCGGTGCGCGCATCGGGGAAATCGGCCAGCGCGCCGGTCTGCGTATCCAGCACCGCGAACGATTGCTCATATTGCGACTCGTACGTTCCATAGCCGGCATTCACCGTGACCACGTAGCGGCCATCCGGCGAGACGGCCATCGAGATGGGCAAGCTGTTGATCCGTTGCGGATGGCCTTGAATCTCTCCGGCGAGTTGCTTGCTCGACGGCAGATCGACGGTTTGGGCGGGAAGGTAGATCGAGCCGATGCAAACGGCGACGACGGCAATTGCTCCATGAATTCTGAAATCCATTAGGAGAGGCACCTTAACTATCTAAAGTTATCTAACGAGCCTTCGATGAACCTAATGTAAACCGAAAAGGCGCCGGGCGGCGAAGCAGCGGCAACAGGGTTGTGCGTGAAGGCAACCGGCAAAAGTCCGCGAGCCGGGACACGCGATGGCCGGACTAGCCGAGCGACTTTGAGTACAGTTCCCTTCCCCGCTCCAAGGCGCGCTCGTCCACTTCCACCCAGCGCGGATTTTTGACCAGGCGGCGCAGCGCGTCGCCGATGCTGGCCCGCGGCAACACTTCCGCAATCTCCACGAGCGCGCCCAGCATCACCATGTTCGCCGCGCGTTTATTGCCCATCTCGTCGGCCAGGCGCGTGAACGGAGCAGCGAACACCTGCACGCCATCGCGTACGCAGTCGGCCGGAAACTCGCCGCCGTCGTAGATCACCCATCCGCCGGCGCGCACGGTTTTGTAGAATTTGCGCAGCGAAGGCTCATTCATCGCCACCAGCACGTTGGGCGCCGTCACCAGCGGCGAGTCGATGATCTCGCGTGACAACCGCACGTGGCAATTGGACGTTCCGGAGCGCATCTCAGGCCCGTACGAAGGCAGCCAGGAGACTTCGAGTCCCGCATCGAGACCGGCCTCGGCCAGCACTTCGCCCAGCAGCAGGACGCCCTGCCCGCCAAAGCCCGCGATGCGCACCTGAAGATCGATCTCCTTGTCCCGCGCGAGCGCCGCCGCGTTGCCTTCAGGCAGATCCTCCTCGGCCACGCCGAGAATGTGAGGCAGCTCTTCGAGCGCCGGCGGTGGCGCCACTGGCCGTAGGTCCACCGTCTCCGTCCGCTCCTTCGTCCGGTCGCAGAACACGCCCAGGGGAAAGGTCTTCTCCATCACATCGCGCACCCAGTGCTGCGCTTCCACAGGGGTCATCTTCCAAATGGTCGGGCAGGGCGAGAGCACCTCGATCAGCGAAAAGCCAAGCCCGCGCACCTGGTTTTCCAAACCACGCTTGATGGCCCGCGCCGCCTGCGCGATCTGCTTGTTGTCTCCCAGGCCTACGCGTTCAATGTAGGCAGGCGCCTGAAGCGTGCTCAGCAGCTCGCTCACATGCAGCGGGTAGCCCTCGGTGGCCGCATTGCGCCCTTGCGGAGTGGTCGTGGTCTTCTGGCCCAGCAGCGTGGTGGGAGCGTATTGGCCGCCGGTCATGCTGTAGACGGCGTTGTTGACGAAGATCACGGTGATGTTTTCGCCGCGATTGGCGGCGTGCAGAATTTCCGCCGATCCAATGGCGGAAAGATCGCCATCCCCCTGGTAACCGATCACAATGCTCGCGGGACGGCTTCGCTTCATCGCCGTAGCCACGGCCGGCGCGCGCCCGTGGGCGGATTGCACGTTACCCACGTCGAAGTAGTAATAGGTGAAGGCTCCGCAGCCGACCGGGCCGATCATGATGGTGCGGTCCTGCACGCCCAGATCGTCGATCGCTTTGGCCAACATCTTATGGATGGTGCCGTGACCGCAGCCGGGGCAGAAGTGCGTCTGGTGCTGCAGGTCGTCCTTGCGGTCGAAGCGCTCGTAGAAGGCTTTGGCCCTGCCGTGCGCGACGGAGTAATCTGCCACCTGCTCAATAGACATTGGCCATCCGCTCCTCTTCTTGAGTTGCCCGCGCCAGCCCGTAACGGCGGACCAACTCATGGACAAACGCCAGCACCTCCTCATGCGACGGCACATTGCCGCCGGCACGGCCCAGAAACTCCACCGGCCGCGAGCCATTGAGCGCCAGCTTTACGTCCTCGATCAGCTGCCCCAGGCTCATCTCCACCACGACAAAGACGCGGGCGCTGAAGGCCAGGCGCTGGAATTGCACCACCGGGAATGGATAGAGCGTGATGGGCCGCAGCAAACCCACCTTGAGGCTGGCGGCGCGGGCCTCGGCGGTTACGGCCTTCAGGATGCGCCCCACGATGCCGTAACCGACCAGCACGATCTCCGCGTCGGCAGTTGACCACTCCTCGGCGCGCGCCTCGCGCAACTCGGCGGTCTTGTACTTGGCTTCGAGCCCGCGAACGTGCTTCTCCAGCTCGTCGCTGTCCAGATGCAGCGACGTGATGAGATTCGGGCGCGATGCGGCGGTGCCTACGACGGCCCATTCCGGCAGGTGCGTAGCCGTTGCGGTTTGCGGAAATTCGACCGGCTCCATCATCTGCCCGATGAAGCCGTCGGCGAGCAGGACCACCGGGTTGCGATAACGGTCGGCCAGGTCGAATGCCAGCGCAGTGAAATCCGCCATTTCCTGCACGGAGTAGGGCGCCAGCACGATGGTACGGTAGCTGCCGTGGCCGCCGCCCTTCACCACCTGGTGATAATCGCTCTGCTCGGCGGAAATGTTGCCCAGTCCCGGGCCGCCGCGCGTAATGTCGGCGATCACGCAAGGCAGTTCGGCGCCGGCCATGTAGCTGATGCCCTCCTGCATCAGGCTGATGCCGGGACCGCTCGACGCGGTCATGGCGCGCACGCCGGCCGACGCCGCGCCATACAGCATATTGATGGCCGCCACCTCGCTCTCCGCCTGTACAAACACGCCGCCTGTTTTGGGCATACACTCCGCCGCGGCATCGGCAATCTCGCTGGCGGGCGTAATGGGGTAGCCATAGAAGGCGCGGCATCCGGCGAGAATGGCGCTCTTTACGATGGCTTCGTTGCCCTTCATCAGTTGCTTGCGCATTCGATCGCTCCCTCCACTGCGGCCTTTGGCTCGCGCACCTCCACCTCGCGCGAGCTGACCAGGCGATACACCGTGATCGCTCCCGGCTCCGGGCATACCATGAAGCAGATGCCGCAACCCGTACAGCCGGCGCCCGCATACACTGCCGTGTGGTAGCCATAGCGATTCAACCGTTCGCTCATCGAGATGACCTTGGGCGGACAGGCCTCAATGCACAGCCCACAGCCCTTGCACTCCTCGTCATCGACGCGCAGCAGGCCCCGATCCCGCTTCCGATCCGGATTTTTGGTGTCGGTCATCCGCTTCACTCCCTCTACGCAGCGAAATTCAAACCAGCGCCGCGCTCATGCATTTGCGCTGGTACTCCTCGCTCCAGGTTGTCTGCTGCCGCCTCTGCACGCCGCTTTGCACGCTTGCTTCGGCGTTCATCGTCCCAGCCATGGCCGGTGGCTCCGGGTAGAGCAAAATCCCCACAAACCGGGGTTATTCTGCGCGTTAGCTCACACCGCCCGCTGTGATGGGAGTCACCCCATCCCCTGCACAATCAGGGCGAAATCCCTCTTAGAATTCATCATTTCTTGCGCAATAGATAAGGATTTCGGCGAAATACTTCTCGCTTGACGATAAATTGCACACATCACGCTCTACATGCCTGTTTTCAACAGCTCCGGCGCACAGAAAGTGTGGTGAAAAGCACGCTTCCTCCGTTCCGCGCACCCCACCGCGCTGTCAAGGCCTGCTTCGCGCAATTCGCGCTGAACTCGTTGAAATTGCAAGGATAACTCTTTTGCGAAGTTTGCAGAGTAATTCCGCGAAATCGTTAGGCTGAAAGCATAGGAGCTTTGTATGGCCGAAACAGAAGAAGCCGCCCTCTCCACGGCAGAAGGACCCGAGGCGAATGCCGCCTCAGAGGGGGCCGAGCCTCTTCTGGCCGCCGCCAAAATCGCCATGAGCGCGTTTCGCTTCGAGCCAAAACCGGACGGTCCTGCACCGAGAGGTCAGGGCCGTCCGCGTAAAACCATCGCAACGGAGGAAAATAATGAATGATTTCTTTTGATACCCAGGGGGGGTATAGTTTTGGCAGTAACTCTTTTGGAATTGAGAGGCGGCCCTCAAAAACACGGTCAAAATGGCCGAAAATGCCGTGAATTATCTAGGAATCTTTCGCCGCACGGCAGCGGCCTTCCGCACCCATGCTCAATCCCTGTTCACTGATTCACTTCTTCACTCGTTCACTGTTCACTGTCCATGACCTGCGGCTCACCGTCCACGACTCGCGGTCTGGCCGGCTCGCCAGCTCACCGCCCTAGTCGCTCTTGCCCGAGCTGCCCTCGACCCCCGCCGGCAGATCGAGCGCGACTAGCGAAAAGCGGGTTTGGCCCGGCGCGGAGCTTTCGAATGCCACGATGTGCTGGTGGCGTTTTGACCCGGCCTTCAATTCGAAGCCGCCCTGGCCCGTGGAATACCCGTGGCCTTGGTTGTTGGTGTCGACCTTCACATGGGCGCTGCTCGAGTCCGTGCAGGTGAGGCCCTCCGCGGTCGCGGCCGACGTGCCCACAGGAGCATGGTCCAGGCACGCGATCACATCGCCGTAGCGGGTGAGCGCTTTCTTATAAAACGCGGCGACTTTGTCCTCGCTGTCCGGCGTGGCATAGTTGACCACCTTCACGCGCAGTTCCCACTCGCCGAAGCCCATGTGCACATCCGCGGACTTGTCGTTCTCCTTGTCCTGCGCGATCTGCGCGCCGGGATAGACCGGCAGGCCCAGGTCCGCGGCGGTCGTCTCGTCGGTATTCACATGAATGCCGCCGAACGGAGTATCCACCTGGACGTTCTTGTCCTCGCCGTTGGCGCCCTTTTCCACGTGGACCCTGCATCCGGCCACTCCGGCCGCCAAGGCCAGGCAGGCGAACAGGCCGGCCGCGCTGCTCATCGTGTTCCGTATCATGGCTCTCGCCCTCTGGTCCCCTTATACGCTGGCAAAGGCGGAAAGGTTCCAGAAATTAAAGGGAGGGCCTACGAGCCCAGATTGATGGCAGGCAAACGGCGGGGCCTGAACTCAGTGCGATGAGGGCTTGTCTTCCTTGCTGCCGGTGGCGAAGAAGATCGACACCACAAAAACGGCGATGATGACGGAGACAACAAAAAACGGGGAAGAGATGTGCATGGTTGGGAAGCTCCTTGCGGTATCCAGAATACCAGCCGTCAGCTTTCAGATCTCAGCCTTCAGCCTCCAACGCTTCCCCCCCGAGCCTCTTTATGATCAACCTTCCGGTCCTGCGCTCATCGCTCATGACTTCGACAACCTGGCTGAGAGCTGATAGCTGAGAGCTACTCCCTACTGGCTACTCCCTATACCCTGCTGTTGGATAGTCCACGCGAATGGTCAGTATCTCGTAAGGATGGATCGGGACCTTGACCAAATCGCCCCCGTTTTCCGATGTGACCGCGAGCGGACTGCCTTCGGGCTGCTCCATCAGATTGGTCACTGTGGCTGAGGTTGCGCCCGGCGGCACGTGAAACTCGGCCGTCGTCTCCTTGCCTGCCCACTCATACACGCGGAAGATGAGCGCGTTCGCGTCTTCTGCCTTTTTGACAGCGGTCAGAACCACGTTCTCTGGTCCAACAGAGGCAAACGAGTGCTCCGCCGGCAGCGATCCGGGGTGGGCCGTTGTCACCACCGCCTGGAGCGGATAGTCGTATTCCCATCCGTGGCGCATGGTAAGCGCGTCCTTCCACGTGCCCGCGTGCGGATAGATCGCGTAGTGGAAGTGATGATGGCCCTGGTCGGCATCGGGATCGGGCCAGGTGGGCGAGCGCAGCAGCGTCAGCCGTAGCACGTTGCCCACGGCGTCGTATCCGTACTTGTCCTGGTTGAGCAGGCTCAGGCCGTGCACCTTGCCGTCCGGTCCCTGGCCCGAGAGATCGGCCCAGCGCATCGCCGGAACCTCAAACTGGGCTTTTTCCCAACTGTTGTTGCGCGTCGTCGACCGCTCGATGGTCCCGTAAGGAATCTCGTAGGTGGCGAAGTTGCTGGTGACGGCGAGTGGGAAGGCGGCCTTGAGCAGAATGTGCTTTTCGTGCCAGTCGATGTCGTTGTCGATGTCAACGTAATCTGCGCCGACTGGAATGCTGATGATCTGAATGAACTTCGAGTTTTGCCAGTGGCGCGTAATGCGAATTGCGGCGTCATTCGACTTCTCGCCGACAAGCTCAACCGAGTCCGCCCTGTCAATCGTCATCGGTTGAACGTCCAGTGTCCCGGGATCAATGTTCCACGCGTCGTACTGCTTCGGCGTGTCCTTGAAGAACTGCAATTGATTCCCACATGCGCCCGCTTGAAGAGTCTCGAAGTTCGTCCGCGCGATCGACAGGCTCGTGATGCATCCGCTCTGCTTGTCGACCGCGACCCTCAGCGCAGCGTTTGCGAGCGCGAAGGAATTGACAGTCTCATGGACACTGGTAGTGGGTCGCATCGTCTCACTGACGCCAGCGGGTATTCCCATAACTTGAAGAACTTCATATCCGAATGCCGGAACCTGCGGGACAGAAACCGTGAGTTCCACGACCCCGGGCTCACTGTCCTGCCTGATCGCCAGTATAGGAATCGGGGCAATCACTGAATTGTGTTCCTCCATTACGTCAAAGGCGCCGGGACCGGAATCCGGCCATTGAATCTTGAAAGTAACATCGCCCGAACGCTCCCAGCCCAGAGAATTGAAGACAGCGATCGGTATTCCGTGCCAGTTCTTTGGATCCGGCAGGGTTCCAATGCGCTCGGCCACGGTCTCCAGCGCACTCGCCGAAATCTCATCGGTCGACATGCGCACCCAGTCGTAGTCCTGCTGCGCGTCCTTGTAGATGTCGGCGATGCCGGAGCCCGCGGACAGGTCGTGGAACTGGTTGAAGAGCACCTTCTTCCAATCCTCAGTGAGTTCCGCGCCGGGATAGCTCTGGCCGTCCAGCCAGGCCAGCGACGCCCACTTCTCCGCGTTGAGAACCTCCTCTTCGCTGTCGCGCATGTTCTTTTTGTGGTTGGCCTGCGTGGTGTAGACGCCGCGATGATATTCGAGATACATCTCGGTATCCCACGTGGGAATCGCGACCTTCCCCGGTACTGCCGATGGAGGCTCGTAACCCTTGGCGATCGACTGGTAGTTCCACACGGGACTCTCCGGCGCAATCTGCTTTTCAATCGAGGAGAAGAAGCTCTGCGCGGTGCCGAATTGGTAGCGAGGAGTAACGAAGCAAGAAGCGGCAGGGGCTAAAGCCCCACTCGATGAGGGCGCGCTTTCGGCCCGACTGAAGTCGTGCCCTTTTACAAGACCCTCCTTCGCTTCGGCATCTGAGGACTCCTGCCTCGTTGCAAGACCCGGATTCGCTTCTGCACTCGGCGATTCATGCTTTGTTACAAGACACGGCGGCTGGCTGCCGCGCGCCCAGTGGAAGCCCTGGTCCAGCATGACCCGCGTAGGCCCGCCGCCATGGTCGCCCACGCCGTAGAGATCCATCATCGCCGTCATGCCGGGAGCACGCTCCCGCGCGACGGCAAGATCCCCTGACAGTCGAACCGGTCCCAGAGTGTCGTTGGCATAATCGTGCGGGAAATACGTTAAAACTTTCGATCCATCGGGCGACTGCCACCAGAACAACTTGAAGGGAAGCTGATTGGTGTCGCTCCACGTCATCTTCTGCGTCACAAAGTAGTCGATACCGCTCTTCTTGTAGATCTGCGGTAGTTGCCACGTGTAACCAAAGGAATCGGGGTTCCAGCCAATGCGCACGTCCACGCCGTAGGCCTGCTTGTACCAGCGCTTGCCTACCAGCAACTGGCGGACCAGCGACTCGCCGTCGGGCATGTTCAGGTCGGGCTCGACCCACATGCCGCCCACGATCTCCCACCGGCCCTCCTGAATGCGCTTTTTGATTTGGGCGTTCAGGTCAGGGTATTTGTCGGCCATCCACTCGTTGTAAGCGGCCGCGGACTGGGTGTAGGTGTAGGTGGGGTACTCGTTCATCAGTTGCAGCGACGTGCCGAAGGTGCGCCGGACGACGTCGACGGCCTCGGTCCACGGCCACAGCCACGCCGCGTCGATGTGCGAATTGCCGGTGAGGTGAAAGGTCGCCGACTGGAGCAGCGGGCGGAGCGTTTCAAGCCGGCTCTGCGCCGCCTTAAGACTGGCATCGAACCTGGCCTGCGCCTGGGCACGCGCCTCCCCGCTGGATGTTTCCGCCGCATCCAGAGCAGCCACATCCACAGCGCCGATGGCGCTGTTCAAGGTGGCAAGTTCCGCACCGCCAGGCTTGCCGCTGTCGCCGGGGGCGAGCGAGGGCAGCAAGAGCGCCGCCGAAAGAAACTCTTGCGCCAGGTCCTCGGGATTGGGGCGGTTCTCAGGAAAGTCGACGCGCAGGGTCGCGCCGCGGAAATGCTTGGCGTTCACGGTCTCGAAAAACTGGGTCGCGACCACAGCCTTGTCGCCGGGCCGTGCGTTGTCGAACAGCACGATCGGCTCCAGGTCGGACTCGCCCATATCCACGCGGCGGCCATTGAAGTAGAGAAACTCCGCCATGGGGCCGTTGGCGTCGGCGTGGAACTGGAACCAGATGCGCGCGCCGGTCAGGTCGTAGCCCAAGAGCGTCTCCGGAACTTGAATCGTTTGGCGAAACCAGACGGCGCTGGTCGGCGCATCGGTTCCCGGCGCCATGACCTGCCATCCGCTCTCGTCCAGGTTTACAGCCTCGCCGTGCGTCACGTCGCCCACGTGCATCTTCCACGTGCCAGGGGGTAGTTGCGCCAGGTTGGTCAGCCTCTCCACCACCGCACGGGACTGAGCCGGCAGCAGCGCGGCGGCCCGTTCCATCTCGCTGCTGTCTTGCGCCGTCGCTGGCGCCGCAACGAAAAATAGTTTGCCCAAAAACAGCAGAACCAACAGCGCGTAGTTGTGCGCTTTCCAAGAGGAATTCATGGCCATCAACCCTCTGCTGCATTGTAGGACACTTCCCGTACAGGCCCTGCGCGGACAAAGAAAAGCCCTTGGCGCACGCGCATTGTGGCCGCCGGCTTTATGAGTTATGCATTGGCGGGGATCGATAACGTCAGAACTCGATCGTCGCGGCGATGCGTTTCACATTTGGCCGGGAAATATCGTGAGGGACGATTGCGTACCATGATACGGAACGTAGGGCCATAATTAGAAGCCAACTTCTTCTCCCTGTGTGCGCGGTCACATCACGCCTAAGGGCGACACGATCAACATCAAGGCATGGATGCAGTGACCCTGATTCTGATTGCTCCATGCTCGCTTTTGCTGGGCGCCGCGCTGCAAATTTTGGTAGCGCCACTCTTCTCAGCCCGGGCAAAGGGAATCCTCGCCTTTCTCACCTGCTTACCCGCCCTCTTCGCCGTCGCCGGCATCGCGCCATGGGTCCGCGGCGGACAGGGCATCGACCTGCATCCGCTGCCGTGGGATGGGCCGCTCGCGCTGGTTCTTCACGTCGACGCGCTCAGCGTGCTGTTCGCCTTCATGGGAGCGTGCATCGGCGGACTCGTGCTGCTCTATTCGATCGGCTACATGGCGCAGGACAAGTCGGCGACGCGCTTCTACGCCACGATGCTCGTCTTCATCGGCGGATTCATCGCTCTGGTGTACAGCGCCAACCTGTTCATCTTTTATTTCTGCTGGGAGCTGGTGGGCCTGTGCTCGTTCAGCCTGGTGGGCTTCTGGTACACCAACCGCGAAGCGGTAAACGGCGCGCGCAAGGTGCTGCTGATGACGCACATCGCGGGCTACGGTTTGCTGGCCGCGATTCTCGTCCTCTATCACCGCGCCGGCAGCGCATTGTGGACCGATCCCGCCGTGGCGCGCAGCTTTACCGGCGGCATCTTCGCGCTGATGCTGGTCGCGCTGGTGGCCAAGAGCGTGCAGGTCCCGCTGCACACGTGGATTCCCGAGGCCATGGCCGCGCCCACCCCCGTAAGCGCGCTGCTGCACGCGGCGTGCTATGTGACTTCCGGCGTCTATCTGGCCGCGCGCATGCACAGCTTTGGCGCGTGGCCCGCCGCGTGGGGCGAGAGCCTGATGTGGGTGGGCACAGTCACTATGGCCGTGGGCGTGATGTACGCCATGGTGCAGACCGATTTGAAGCGCATGCTGGCCTTCTCCACCGTAAGCCAGATCGGCTACATGATGATGGGCCTCGGCATCGGCACGCCGCTGGCGATCACCGCCGCGCTGCTGCACTGCCTCAATCACGCCTTCTTCAAGGGCGGATTGTTCCTGACGGCCGGCTCGGTGCAGCACGCCGCGGGCACGCGCGACATGAACCAGCTGGGCGGCCTGGCTGCGAAGATGCCGCACACCACGTTGTCCTGGCTCATTGGCGTGGGCAGCATGATGGGCATTCCGCTGATGAGCGGCTTCGCCAGCAAGTGGATGCTCTATGCCGCGGCGCTGCAGGCCGGATGGGCCGTACCAGCCATGGTGGCGTGGGCCGCGAGCCTGGGCACGGTTTTCATGGGAGCCAAGGCCACCAGCGCCGTGTTCCTGGGGCCGGTGACGGAGCAAACCAACGACGCGCACGAAGCGCCGCCCTCGATGGTGTGGGGCATGGGACTGCTGGCCGCGGGCAGCGTGGTTCTTGGCGTAGCGCCGCAGTTGGCGGTCAACTACTTCCTGAATCCGATCCTGGCTGCGCTCGGACTGGGCGCAGGTGTGCATGTGACATGGCTTGGATTGTCGGCCGATGCGGGCAGCTTCTCCAGCGTAGGCGGCTTGGTGCTGGCCGTCGTATCGATCGTGCTGGGCGGAGCGATTTATCTTGTCGCCTACGCCGCGCGGCCGGTTGCGTCCGGCGCTGTGCTGGCGGGTGCGGGTGCGGGCGGGGGCGTCTTTACAGGCGGAGAGCCGCTCTCCGAGCAGGGCCGGCTGACGGCGGGCGATTTCTCTGAGATTTTCGAGGCACACTGGCACTCGTTCTTCCGCTGGTCCAACGTCGATCGTGTGTATTTGAACGTGTGGGCCGGACTGCAGGCGATTTCGCGCGTTCTCGGCGCCGCCTTCGCGTGGATGGAACGGCGTGCGGCGTGGTTGGTCGTGGCCTTTGCCGCGGCAGCCCTCGCGTTAGCGCGCTGGGCCGTGCCCGGAACTGCTCAGGCAGAATTCGGGGCCCTAGCGTCTTTCGCACAGATCCCTCCGCTGTTGATCCTCGCCGTCGCCATCGCGGCATGTGCGCTGTTGCTTGCATCGCTCTCAAGTCCCTACGGCCGCAAGCTGGCTTTGCCGATGCTGTTCGTTGCCGCGCTAGTGGTCGACGGGCTTTTCGCGGTGAATTCGTGGGTGCGCCTGAGTCTGCTTGAAGTCGTAGCCTTGCTGACGGTAGTGCTGGTTTGGCAAACGGCGCGTTCGCAGGCCGCGAAGCTGACCTATTTGGCGGTCGTGCTGATCTCTGCGGGATCGATGGTCGCCGCCGACGTTCTGGCCGATCGCGGCAATCCCGAATGGGCGCGCGCGCTGCTCTTCACCAGCGTCTGCGTCAAACTGGCCGCGGTGCCGCTCTTCTTCTGGCTGTTAAAGCTGGCCGACGAACTTCCCGCATTGGTGCTCGGCGTCATCATCGCGGTCGTCGATATGGCTGCCTTCGGCGAATTCTTTATCGCGACGCAGTCTTTTCAGATGGCGCTCACCCCGCAGGGGCTGTGGATAACCGTTGCCGCGGGAACGTCGCTCGTCGCCGCTCTGCTGATGTTGACTCAACGCAACCTTAAGCGGTTGCTTGTGCTTTCGACAGCCGAGGACGTGGGCTTCCTGCTTCTCGGCGCCGCTTCAATGAGCGTCATCGGAGCGCAGGGCGCGCTGATTGCAGCCAGCACGCACGCTCTGGCCAAGGCGCTGCTTTTCATCTCGCTTGCCGCTCCTGAATCCGCCGGCGCGCTTGAGTCTGAGCCGGTCGCGCTTGCCGTGCGTTACCCGGTGAGCGCATTCGGTTTTCTCTTCGGCATGCTGGCCATGATCGGAGTTCCGCCAACGCTGGGATTCATTGGCCGCTGGCGGCTTTACTCCACCGCTTTGCAGATCGGCATTTGGCCGCTGGTCGTCCTGATTCTGTCGTCGATCTTCGCGCTCATCGCCTATGCGCTGGCGCTGGCCCGCAACTGGTGGGGCCCTCCCCCAGAATCGCCGCCGCAATCCCCGGCCCGCGAGCCGTTCCTGATCAAAGCCGTCATTGTCGTGCTGGTGGCGGTCCTCCTTGCCGCCGGAATCTGGCCCAACGCGTGGCAAATGTTGATGGGGGTGCGGCTATGAATCTCTGGAGACGACTCCTATGCACCGCTCGCCGCCGAAGCCCCTGGCTCTTCCACATGAACTCGGGCAGTTGCAACGGCTGCGACATTGAAATTGTGGCCGCGCTTTCGCCGCGTTACGACGCCGAGCAGTTGGGCGTTCGCCTGGAAGGCAGCCCGCGCCACGCCGACATTCTCTGCGTGACCGGGCCGGTCACCCAAAAGGCCGTCCGCGCTGTCAAGACCGTCTACGACCAGGTGCTCGGGCCCAAGGCAGTCGTCGCCATCGGCTCGTGCCCGGCCACAACGAATGTGTTTATCGACAGCCGCACGCTCGATGGGCCGCTGGACAGGCATTTGCCGGTCGACGTCTTCGTTCCCGGATGCCCGCCGCGGCCGGACGCCATCATTCAAGGCGTAGCCAAGGCGGCGGAGATTTTGGCCGAACGCGGACTGGAGAGAGCCGCAGATCCTTCGACTCGCCTGCGAAGCGGGCTCGCTCAGGATGACAGGGATGCGGCGAATGAAGCGTCCGCGGGGGTACAGCCATGACTCTCCTCACAGCACTTGCGCGATTGCTCATCTTTCCGGGCCTGCTCTTCGCTGTGCCCGCCGCGTGGTTCTTCCTGTGGCTGGAGCGCAAATCGGTCGCTCTGATGCAGGAGCGCGTAGGCCCGCCGTTCATGCAGCCGTTTTACGATTTCGTCAAGCTGCTCGGCAAGAGCACGCCTCCGCGCAGCGGCGTGGGCGGCCTGCTGATGCGCGCGTGGCCGCTGATTGCGGTGTCGGCCGCGGCCGGAGCCGTGGGGCTGCTGCCCGTGCTGCCGTCATCCGGCGGATTCGAGGGCGACCTGATCCTGCTGCTGGCACTGCTGGAGCTGCCTTCCGTATGCATCATCGCCGCCGGCTTCTCTTCGCGGTCGATCTTCGGAGAAATCGGCTCGGCGCGCGAGGCCGCACTGAGCGTCTCCTACAACATCGTCTTTCTGCTGGCCATTGTTTCCATCGCCGCTTCGCAGCACACCTTCCGGCTGGAAGCGCTGGCGGCGCTGCCCAGTTCTCCGTTGCTCTGGCTGGGCGTGCTGGCGATTCTCGTCTGCCTGCCCGCCAAACTGCACATCAACCCCTTCTCGCTGCCCAACGCGGAGCAGGAAATCTACTCCGGACCACTGACCGAGTACGCCGGTCCGGAGCTGGCCATGTGGGAGCTTTCGCATGGCCTCGAGTGGGTTGCCTGCACCGGTCTCGTGGCCACGCTGATTGCGCCACACATCGCGCTCGCCTGGGGGACTTCCCTGCTTGCCGGCTGCATCTTCGTTGTGCTCTCGGTCGCCGTGGTTCTGCTGCTCTCGGTGCTGGCCGCGGCAACGGCGCGCCTCGCCATCGATTCCAGCGTGCGCTTCTACTGGCAGTGCACGCTCATCTTCGCGGTTCTCGCCATTTCGTCCGCGCTCTTCATGAGGTTCCGGTCATGAATATTCTCACCATGATGTGGAAGAATCTGCGGCGCGGCTACCAGACCCTGCTCTTTCCCGCGCGACCTAAGGTCACTCCGCGTTTCCGCGGGCTGGTGCTATTCGATCCCTCGCTCTGCACCGGCTGCGCCATCTGCCGCCTCCGCTGCACCTCGCGCGCCATAGAGTTCAAAGCCGGCAAAGGCGAGTTCACCTGGAGCTACAACCCCGGCCAGTGCACGTTCTGCGGGCGCTGCGTGGAAGGCTGCACGGAGCACGCGCTGAAGGAAGGCCGCGCCGAGCACGCGCTGACGCAACAGCAGGACACGCCACCCATTTACCTGGTACAGGGCGAGCTCAAGAAGTCGTACACCGTGGCGCGCCGTCCGCCCGCGCCGAAACCGGCGCCGTCCGCTTCGCCCGTAGCGCCGGTCTCCAGACCGGCTGTACTGGCGGCGTCTACGCCGCCAGGAGGAGATTCCCAATGACCGCCCTCGATACCATTCGCGAAAAGCTGGGAACCGCTGAGCCATGGGTGGAGAGCCGCGGCACGTGGTGGCTGAATCCCGGCGCGGTAAGCGTCCGTGAGCTTGCTCAGGCGATGAACGCCATCGGCGCACGCTTCGTCACCATCACCGCCTACCAGTTGCCCGGCGATGCAGGATTCCGCCTCGAATACCACTGGGATCTCACAGGGCGTCTGCTCGGTTTTCCCTTTCAGATTGCCGGCAATTCCATTGAGAGCATATTCGACCTCTGCGAGGCGGCGGACTGGATCGAGCGCGAGATTCACGAAGAGTATTCCATCGATTTCGCCGGCCGCGCGTATGAGCCGTTGCTGCTGCGCCAGGGCGACAAGCCGGGCGTGAATCTGCGTGAGGAGGTCGCAAAATGAGCTACAAGATCCCCATGGGACCGTACCATCCCGGCCTGGAAGAGCCCTATAAGCTCGACATGATTTGCGAAGGTGAGACGGTCAAGGACGCCGAGCTGCACATCGGCTTCAACTTCCGCGGCATCGAGCACCTGGCCGAGACGCGCAACTATTTCCAGGTGATCGCGCTCATGGAGCGCGTGTGCGGTATTTGCTCGTTCATCCATACCCTCACTCTGTGCCAATCCATGGAGAAGCTGGCCGGCCTCGAGGCGCCGCCACGCGCGCAATACATTCGCGTCGTCATGGCAGAGCTGGAACGCCTGCACTCGCATGTGCTCTGGGCCGGCATCGCCGCCAAGCTCATGGGATTCAAAACCATGTTCATGACCTGCTTTGCGCTGCGCGAGAAGGTGATGGACGTGCTGCAGGCCATCTCGGGCAACCGCGTGAATTATTCGATGAACTGCGTGGGCGGCGTCAATCGCGACATCGAGGACCCCGCGGCGCTGGCGCCCATGATCGACGAGCTGGAGCGCGAAATGATGCGCACCGTCATTCCCATCTTCACCACCAGCTCGACGGCGCGCTCGCGCTGCGCCGGCATCGGCGTGCTCACGCACGAGAAGGCCGTCTCCTGCGCCGTGGTCGGTCCCACGGCTCGCGCCTCGGGCGTGCCCCAGGACCTGCGCCGCGACGCGCCCTACGCGGCCTACGCGGAGATGAAGTTCGAGGTGCCCGTCGAGCAGGCTGGCGACGTGCGCGCCCGCCTCTTCGTCCGCGCGCTCGAAATTATCGAGAGCTGCGGCATTCTCCGCCAGGCGCTCAGCAAAATGCCCCCCGGCGAGATCTCGACCGGAGGCGACAAATTCAACTTCGCCACCGGAACGGCCACCAGCCGCGTTGAAGCCCCGCGCGGCGAGGTCATGTACAGCGTCACGTGGAAGGAAGGCTCGCGGAATCCGGCACGCGTGCACGCGCGCACGCCCACCTATGCCAACATGCCGGCGGTACGCTGGATGGTGCGCGGCGCGCGGCTTGCGGATACGCCGCTCATCCAGGCCTCGATCGATCCCTGCTACTCCTGTACCGACCGCTGACGCCTTCGTGAATTCCACTCGAATTCGCCCGCACGCTCACGGCGCGGTTGCATCCACGCAAGGCTTGCCGGCGCACAGCGCGCCGGTGATGCCCTGGCCTTCAGCGATGGTGTAGATGCGATCCACCGCCGGAAGCTTTAGAGTTTCTTTCTTGCCCGACGGCCAGTGAATCTCGGCGGTTCCGGCAACGGTGGCGTCACCCAGGCCGAAGTGGACGCGGAAATCGTTCGAGGAGAGATAGCTGCCACCGCTTAAAACATCTCCCCGCTGACGCATCCCATCCGCGGTGAGATAAACAGTGGCCCCGACGGCATCGCGCGGGCTCCCTGCACCGCCAACGAGTTTCAACTCGACCCAGTGATGATGGTCCAGATTCACGTTGCGCAACAAAATGGGGACACCATCCATGCTGTTGATCACCACGTCGATCTTGCCGTCGTTGAAGATGTCGCCGAACGCCGCGCCGCGGCCTACGGTGACCACGGCCAGCCCGGTTCCCTCGACTGCGGGTACCAGCTCGAATTTGCCGTTCCCCAGGTTGTGATAGAGCAGCGGCCGCTCGGCATAGCTGCTGCCCCATTCCGGGTGCTTGTCCACCTGGGGATACACGTGGCCGTTCACGATGAACAGGTCCTTCCAACCATCGTTGTCGTAATCCAGAAATCCGTCCGCGAAGCTCACAAACGGAATGGAAGATTCGGCGATTCCAGCCTGGTAACTGACGTCCGTGAAAAGCCCTGTCCCGTCATTCTGGAAGAGGACATTGTAGTCGTCGGCAAAGTCCGTGTTGACGATCGAGAGATGTCCGTTGTTTTCGTAGTCGCCGGCGGCGATGCCCATATTGGAAATCTCGCGGCCGTCATTGTTCAGTGCGTACCCGCTTTCGTAACTCCGGTCCTCGAACGTGCCGTCTCCCTTGTTGATATACAGATAGTTCGGCGTGGAGTCGTTGGCCACCAGAAGGTCCGGCTTGCCGTCATTATTCACGTCGGCAAACAAAGCGCCCAGGCCGTAATAGCCATTGGGATCGTCGACGCCCAGCTTCTTGCTGACGTCGGTAAAGGCGCCATCGCCGTTGTTGTGAAACAGATGGTCGTGCTCGCCCTTCAACCCACGCGGGCCGCACAGCACCTGCACGGCGCGAAATTGGCAAAGGGTGAAGTTGACCGCCTTGGTGCCCGAGATCGGGGGATTGTTCAGATCGATCTGCGCGTAGCCCGCCACGAACAGGTCCAGCCGCCCGTCACCGTCGTAATCGCCGAAGGTTGCGCCGGTAGACCAGGTCCCGATCGTCACTCCCGCCTGCTCAGCCACGTCGGTGAAGGTTCCGTCGTGGTTGTTGCGGTACAGGCGGTTTTTCCCAAAGTTGGTGACATATAGATCGGGCCAGCCGTCATTGTCGTAATCTCCAACCGCACACCCGTATCCCCACCGGTCGTTGGCCACGCCCGCCTTTTCTGTCACGTCGGTAAAGGTCCCGTCATGATTGTTGTGAAAGAGAGCCGCATGCGGTGGAGCGGCTTTGCCCGCAAGAGCATCGTAGGTCGAGCCGTTGACCAGATAGATATCGAGCCAGCCATCGTTGTCGTAGTCGAGCAGACACACTCCGGGCCCCTTGACCTCAAGGATCAGGCGCTTTTCCGGGGTGCCTGCCTGGTGATGCCATTGCGTCAGTCCGGCTGCTGCAGCCACATTCTGGAAGACGATCGGGCCGCTCTTGACGAACCCTCCGGCAGTGATGGGACGGTGCAGACTGTCGAAAACGGCCGTTTGAGGGCCGGCATTGGCCATTCCTCCCTGGGATTGCGCCATCGCCGCCGGCTGGGGTCCGGCGCCGGCGCCAGGCATGGCATTTCCCGCGCTTGCTGCATCCTGCGCGCACACGCCCGGGCTCGCCGCCAACGCGAGCATCAAAACTGAGGCACTCAGCACGGCTTTCAAACAAGGCCGCTTGCAAGCAGCCATCAAAATCTGCGAGAACCGCAGTACACTACTTTCGGCTTTTCGGGAGATCACTCCTCTTGCTCCTTTGCGGGGCGCCCATTCTCTCTGCCTGCGCGCTTTGTACGCATAGGATGCGACGCCGTGCAAGACACACCACCGCAGCGCTCAACAAGGACAGGTGAACCCATTAATCATTTTAGACTGTGCGTATTACTGAACGGCAACGTGGTACCTGTTTGCAACCCGTCAGGCGATTGCCGGGTGCGATCCTGTACGAGCCCGGGCGAGTCTTCGGGCCGGAGATCAACTACTTCGGAGGACCATGCCAAAGCAATCTCGCCGTACCTGCGGTAATCTTTTCGATTTTTGCTTTCAACGGCTGGGAGTCGGTGGCGCCGCTGGCCGAGGAGTGCGAAAATCCACGCCAAAACCTTCCTCGTGCGCCTGCGCGACGAGTGCCTCAACGCAAGCTGGTTCCGCACCCTCAACGATGTAAGGAGTACTCTGGCAAGCTGGAGGCAGGAGTATAACTGCGAGCGCCCGCACAACTCACTCGACTATAGGGCGCCGGAGGAGTTCCGGCAAGCAGGCTATGCAAATGTGGAAAGCACAGAACGCTTCCCACATTTACACAGCCACGACGGCTACGGGTCAGTCTCGAAGCCAAACCAAAACCGGGAAACTCCAGTTATCAATGGTTGAGAAAACGGGGGCAGGTCATCTCGTAGTCAGGTCAGTTTATCAACTTGATTTTCTCTCGCCGTCCTCCACTCATTCTCGCCTACATCTCCCGAGATGCTTAGCTGGAATGTTCGAAGAAATACGATGCCGTCAGGAAACAACTCCACAAGACTACCGCAACTTAGTTTTGTTCTTCGCCCAGGCCGCACTATTTCTCGCCTGGGTTGATGTCCACTTCAATTCTTGTTGTTGGCGCGCTTTGCTCGACCTGGCGTGTCTGCAGGCGAATCACCAGCCGGTTGCCGGCAAGGTCGGCCTCCCAGCCAACCGGCATCGAGCCAAAGTCGGCCGCCGTCACCTTCGGCAAGTCCTCGCCATTCACTCGTACCGTGGAGGCATCAGTTACGCCGTAGACCAGCAAATAGCCAGTATCAGGAAGGTTCTCGAGCGTCCAACCAAAACCACCGGGCTTGGATTGCACAGTTACTTTTGCAGTCTCTCCCGGTGTAATGACCAATGTCACGGTCTTATCCCCATTGGGGGGAGTTACAACCAACGCACTGACACGGCCGTTGGTCATGCTTTGACCGAATTGCAGTTCCTCATTGAGTTGCACCGGCACGACGGCCCCTGGCTTCAGATAGACGGGAATCGTATCCAGAGGCGCGCTGACCTTGAGCTTCACCGGCCCGGAGACCGTTTTGCCATCCCACAAGCTCGTCCACACGCCGGATGGAAACGAAATCGTCCTGAACGTGTCTTCGTTGACCACCGGCGCAACGAGCAAATCCGGCCCGAACATGTATTGATCCCCCACGGCGGCCATCTGCTCTTCCTCGGGAAAGGCCACCGGCATGGAACGCATCATGGAAATACCCGTTTCATGCGCAATGACAGCGGCATTGTAGGTGTAATTCAGTATGTTTTCCCGCGTCCAGGCAAGGAATTTATAGTTCGTCACGGCTGCTTCGTTGAAATACCACGGCTCGCGCGGCGCGGTGCCATGAGGGCGCATCAAAGGGCTGAAAAGACCGAATTGGAACCAGCGCATATACACCGCCGGCTGCGGATAACCGAAATAGCCGCCGATGTCGCTGCCCCAGAGGGAATAACCGCAGGCGCACAAGTTCAGCGCTCCGGTCAAAACGTGCTGAAGCCCATCAAAGTTAGCCGGGTGATCGCCGGCAAATTGGCCTTCCCATCTTTGCGTACCGGGCGCGGCTCCTCTGGCATACAAAATGAAGTCGTTCCCGCGCTTCTCCTGGTAGACTTCACTGATTGTCCGTTGATATTGGTAGTAGTAAAAGTTATGCATCTCGGCTCCGCGCCGGCCGTCGTAAAAGACCGCGTCGTCCGGAGTTATATCGCCAAAATCCACCATGCCTCCGGCCTGGCCAAGGTCCAGGGCCTCCCGCAACGCCCGCCGGCAGAGTTCCAGCGCGTTGGGATTGGTGAAATCGATGTAATTGTCATCGGGGTCTGGGACGATTGTCCCGCTTGCGTTGCGTAAAATAGGGAGTTCAGACTGCTTCAGCTCCGGCATGAGCCGTTGCTGCTCAACGAGTGGAATCACGGGATAAAAATAGCCCAACATCCTGATCCCGCGCGCCGCCAGGAATTGATTCAAACCCGGCGAACCGGTTCGCGCCGGGGCAGTGGAATGAGGAATGTCCAGTTCCGCGAAACGGGTGACGCTTTCTTCCAGCGCCATCGCCCGATGCTCCTGGTCGGTTTCAAATGCACCCTCGCGTCCGCCCATCCACGGCTCGAAAACCCACTTGGGCGGCAGCGGAACCCTGCCCGTCAGAGCCGTATAGGACTGCAATATCTTCTCGGGCGCACCAGTCCAGAAGTAAAAGTCGAATATCGAACCCTGTTGTGTAATTCGATATTGGTTTGGATCCGCCTTCCCGATGTCCGCCCGTAAACGATAGGACGAATTGTCAAAAACCATGTAACCCCTGGAACTGTGAAAGATGGGCAGAGCCTTGTACGTCGTATTCGCCAGACCCTCTCCATTCCCAAGCCAGTCATCCGATCCCCAAAGCGTCAGCACATTGCCATTTTGATTAAAGTGATCGTACTTCTCTCCGAAACCATAAATCACCTCGTCTGGAGCAAGACGATTCTTGAAATCTACCGCCAATATCCCGCCATCCGCGCCAAACCGGAAAGCCAGACTGCCGGCGCCCATCTGCGTCACTTGATTTCCCGCGGCGTCATAGAATGAAACCGAAAATGGTTTTGGGCTGATCACAACCCTGCCGCCGGCGGTTTCGATGGAACATGAGCCTGGGGTTTGGGTGGCCTTTAGCGGCAACAGATCGGCCGGTCTCCAGTACCCTTCTTCGCTGCCGTAGATTCGTATGCCGCCCGTTGCCGGCAGGACAAGACGCAAGTCAGCTTTATGGCCGCCCGCCATGCACCGCATCAGCAACGCATTGCCTTGCACTTCCAGGCTCTCCGCGCTTGTGACCGGTGTCCATGCATCCTTCAGAATGTCCCCCGGAGAACCATCGGCATACCACCAGCGCGACATCGTATCCAGCTGGCTCAGATAAGTGTCCAGGAGCCGATATGCCTGCTCCGGATTATTCTTCTGCAAAGCGGCGTTCACTTTTTGCCGGAGGAGCGCCAGCGTCAGGTTGTTCTCCAGCAGACTCTCCCAGGCGCCAGGGAGAGGAGTGAAGCCTTCCAGCATCATCAAGCCCATCCAGCGCTCGGTGAGATAGAGCCGCTGCGCCAGGTTACCCTTGTCCGTCGGCGTGGTTAACGATGATTCCATCTGCCAGATTTGTTGGCATGTGTCGATGCCGGGATAGGTCATCACTGCCGGCCTTTGCCAACGGAGTATGCCGGAAGGTAACTGGCACAAACTGCTTTGAGAATCCCGGACTTGGGCAGCGCCCGAAAAGTGAGTTTCGATTAACAGATCAACCGGCATCGCTTCATTGATATCAAACGCCACCGGGCTGCTGAACTCGCCATCGCGCCAGCGAGTACGCATGGGAAGAAAACCAAAATAGGACTTCGGCTTTCCCCCCAGTACCTGCCACGGGATCTCAAAGAAAACCAGCCATTCGTCGGTTCTCCTGGTGACAATCGCTTCAAACCCTTCGACGTTGCTGACGACTACGGAAGAATCGCGAGCGGCCGCAGCGACATCGGCAGCCACGTCCGTACTGGAACTCAACAATCGGTTGCAGCCAAATTTCAATCCCTGCGGCGTCGCCGCAAACTGGTAATAGGAGGGAACACTCGTATCGGGTTGAATCAAAAAGTCCGCTTCATCGGGATTGGGAGGCCAGTTATTTGCTTCCGATGGCAAACCATGCAGCGAATGCCAATCCGCCGGCGGCCACAAACTCTTATCCAAATTGGCGTAAGGGAAAGACATGTCGCTCTCCCCGCAACGGAAAACGACATAGAGCGCGTCGCTATTGTAAGCAACGCGACATTCGGTCGGCGTCGCCGGGCGATCAAAACCGCCAACGCGATAGAACCGGTCTAAGACAAGAGTATGCTCGCTGCCCGTAAGCAGGTCATCGGCGGAAGGAACCCTGTCCCAGGGCGACTTGAGAACCACTGCGTTGGTTCCCCAAACGAGCGGCCCCTTTCCTTCCGTCACCACAGCACCATCGCGGGAATGCGACGGACTCTCTCCGCCTGCTTTCAAAATTCCGCTATGCATCCCAGCTAGAGTTCCGATCCCAATCGCCGAGTTCTTTAAGAATGTGCGTCTCTGCATTTCGTCCCCCCGCCTTTGAAAATTGCCGCCTCCCTGGCGCGCGAATCTCTGAATTTAGGCGGCATGAACACGTCGCTTGCGGTTCGCTCGAAAAATGTATCACGGCTGGATTAGACGCCACAACCAGAATCTCCTTTTCGCCGCCGGTTCCCTAAAGTCATATCGCCCACGAGGCATTTGCAAGGCCAAAAGAACGTCGATCTCGAAGGAGCCGGCGCCGGAGGGGATTCGTGGTCCCTGGAAACCAGCCTTGAGCGAGGAGTTGTAAAGAGAAAAGGAAAGGCCGGTTCTGTTTCTCACACCCTGGGTTCATTACCTCCAGAACGTCTTCGCAGCGCTTGTACCCTCGTAAACACTGACGATTGTAACGGCCCAAAGATGCGGAACTATAATTCAAAAAGGAAGTGCGGGCTGAATTCTTGCGGCCGGCGGGCTTGCGGAGACGGTCTTGGACAGGAGTTGCTCGGAGGAAAGCAACCTGGCCTCACGGCAAATCATGGTTTGGCTTTCGAAAAGCGAGCCCGCCGGAAGCCAACTCGAAACAATCGGAGAGAGTGCTTATGAAGCTAGTGTGGTGACAAAATGAGCGAAGAACAACCGCAGATCCTTCGACTCCGTTTGGCCCAAAAGCCGGCCAAACGTCGCTCAGGATGACAACTGGATTTATGATGCGGACTTTGGAGACAGGACACTAGGAGGATTTATCCGATGATCTTTTGCTCGGACCCGAGTTTCCCGGAAGGCCCAGTCGTGCTTCAGGATGGGAGCTGGCTGGTAGTAGAAATGGGAGCGGAAACGGGCTGCGTAACGCACATCAGCCCGGAGGGCGACAGCAAGCGGGCGATCGCCAAGACGGGAAGGCCGAATGGCTTGGCTTTAGACAAGAGCGGGTTCATTTGGGTCGCTGAATCCATGCAGTGCGCTCTGCTGCGGATGAAGATGGACGGCAAGGTGGAGGTCTTCAACGCCGGCGTAGACGGCCTGCTTTTGTATTGCTAGCCGCCAGGGTACCCCCATTTACGAAGCAGCGGCTCTCCACATCTAACCGAAGAGGTAGTGAGCAGTGATCAAACAGGAAATCGAGACCCCGGCTCTCTTGGTGGACCTTGACCGGATGGAGGCCAACCTGGAGCGCATGGCTGCTTTTTTCCGAACCGTGCCGGCGAAGCTCCGGCCTCATTTCAAGAACCATAGGAGCCCGGAGTTGGCTGCACGGCAACTGGATGCGGGCGCCATCGGCATCACCTGCTCTACGCTTCACGAAGCCGAGTGCCTGGTGCAACACGGCGTCCGCAGTATCTTGCTGGCGAACGAGATCGCCGACCCGGCCAAGATCCGTCGCTTGGCCGAACTGGCGCGCCATGCAGAGGTCATCGTCTGCGTCGATAACGACAAGGCCGCGGCGGACTTGGCCCGCGCGGGACGAGACCGTCAAACGCAACTCAGCGTGCTGGTCGATGTCGACGTCGGCCAGCACCGCTGCGGGGTGCAGCCGGGAGAACCCGCGGTGCGCCTGGCCCACAGCGCGGCGGAAAAGGGCCTGCGGTTCCGTGGATTGATGGGATATGCCGGCCACGTCTCGCACCAACCGCCTGGCCCGACGAAAGAAGAGGCTGTCGCCGCTACTCTGCGTGCTCTGATGGAGACGAAAGTCTGTCTGGAACGCGAGGGTGTTCCCGTCGAGATTGTGAGCGCCGGCGCCACGGGCACCTATTCTTCCTCCGGCTGCTGGCCCGGCGTGACCGAGGTGCAGGCAGGTTCGTACCTGCTCATGGACACCAACTACCGGCAAACCTGCACCGATTTCGATCTCGCGCTCACGATGTTGGCCACCGTGATCAGCAAAACCGACGGGCAGCGCGTCGTCGTCGATGCCGGGTTAAAGGCCCTGAGTTGTGAGCGTGGTCTCCCCCTCCTTAAGGATGGGGACGGACTGACGGTCAACAGATTCAACGCCGAACACGGCATCCTCGACCTGCAAGAGCCTTTATCTCCCGTGCAGATTGGAGACAAGATCGAGCTCTGGGTCCGCTACTCCGATGCCACCATCAACCTCCACGAACACATGTACGGGGTCCGCAACGGTCAGGTTGAGGAGGTCTTCCACTTATGCCGTTGAGGTCTTCGATGACGATGTGCGGTCTGCCTCCGGCCGGGGTTGTTTTACGACTGAGTTCGAAGGGCGCCGTGGATTTTCGATACGGCTTTACGTCGGCCGGGTGCCCGAGGTCCGGATTTTCAGACCTGGGAGATTACACATCCACACGGTCACAGTACTAGCTTCGAAGGTGAAGGCGGATGAAAATTACACGGTTCCTGAAATTCGTTCTCGCGGCCGGAATGATTTCCGCAGCAGTCGCACAAACCCGTAACGCGACATTGACGCTCAACTTTGCCAAGAATATTGGTCCCATGGAAATGGATCACATTTCCCTCGGACAAGGTGGTCTTTCACCGGATCCGATTTGGGATAACCGAGTTGCCGAGGTTCGTGCTCTCCATCCGCGTTTGATCCGGTTGTTTGTCCAGGAGTACTTCGATCTGCTTCCGGAAGATGGACGTTATCATTTCGAGACACTCGATCGATCGGTCGACGAAATCGTCCGGGCCGGCGCTGTGCCGCTGATGTGCATCACCATTAAGCCAAAAGTGTTGTTTCCGAAGACTGACCAGGACGCGGTGGATCCAAATGACTACGATAAGTGGGAGACGTTGATCTCTCAAATGGTAAGTCATTATCGGGACAAAGGTCTCGCCGGCTTCTATTGGGAGGTCGGCAACGAGGGAGATATTGGAGAATTAGGAGGCTCTCCTTATCGATTTACTTCGGAAAACTATGTGCGCTATTATCGGCATACAGTTGCTGCGGTCCTCGGGGCCGATCCGACCGCACGGGTTGGCGGTCCCGCCGTGTCTGACTGGAGATCGCCTCTTCTTCCGGCCCTGATCGCGTTCTGCGAAAAAGAAAAAGTACCGCTCAATTTCGTTTCATGGCATATCTACAATAGTGACCCAAAGGCGATCCAGGACACTATCGAGGGAGTGAAAGCCCTGCTTGCGCAACACCCATCACTGCAGCCTGAAACGATACTCGATGAGTGGAACATGGCATTGACCGTACCACCCAAAGATGCGCGCATTCAACCAGCGTTTATCGCAGAAACAGCGTGGCGCATGAAAGCGTCGGGCCTGACATATTCCTGCTATTACCATATTCGCGATTACCACGTTGACCGTAATCGTTTTGCGCCGTTCTTCTCGCCTGGGGGAGCCTCGTTTATGGCGAGCTGGTGGAACCGGATGCCCCAGTATGATGGGCTATTCGACTATCAGAACGTCATGCGGCCCGCGTATTTCACCTTCGAGCTGCTGGCAAGGGTGACGGGTGAACGCCTTCAGGCAAGCTCGACCGATGATTCTGTACATGCGTTCCTGGCTTACGATAAGGCGTACGAAACCTACAACCTTCTGTTTTGGAACTTCTCAGGTACGCCTGTCACTGTCAAGATTGATGCGCAGGGCTTGACAGAAACCTTGATTGTCCATCGTAGGTTGCTGGATGCACAATCCCCCTCTGAAGACGAAAATGCGCGGCTCCGTCCACTGCCCGACGTGAAGCTTCTACCAGGATCAGCACTGGCCGAAGTCCACCTTGAGCCGTACGGGATGGAGTCTTGGGCCATGGAGCCCGTTGACTGGGAGCATAAGCTGCTTGGCAAGTAACCTGGATTGGAGACGAGCGGAATCCTGCGACCGCATTTCACTGTGTGGACTAGTACCGTGACCACTTGATTCGGTAATCTTGGTAACGATGATCTGGGTGCCCCAGGTCCGGATTTTCTGACCTGGGAGATTGTATATCCACACGGTCACGATATTAGTAAGGAGGCATCATTCATGAATACGCACTGGAGTAACTACTGCACGATGAGCATCGTCCATTTTATGGCCTTCCCGGAGACCATCTGGGGGGATGGCCCCGTGGTGGAGACGGTGACAAAACTTGCGGAAGATCCATTCTTCGGCGCAATCGAGATCGGGTGGATCAAAGATCCTGGCGTCCGATCTCAGGTGAAGCGGGTGATTGAAACCGCTCACATCCAGGTGTGTCATGTGGCCGGGTCAGCCTTATTGCTGCAGAAGCTCAACCTCAACAGCCTGGAGGAGGCAGAGCGCATGAAAGCTGTGCAGCAGCTTTCCCGTAACGTCGATGAGGCCGCCGAGGTGGGCGCCAAGCGGGTGGGGTTCGTCTCCGGGGTCGATCCCGGCGATGCCGAACGCCCCCGCGCGCTGGAAGCGCTGGCGAAATCCGTCAGGCAGGCGGCGGCCTACGCCCGGAACAAAGGGATCGCCCTGACGTTGGAGGTCTTCGACCGGGCGATCGACCGGAAATGCCTGATTGGCCCCAGCCCCCTGGCAGCGGATTTCTGCAAGATGATCCGGGAGGAATACTCCGACTTCGGTTTACTCTACGACCAGGGCCACATGCCGCTGCTTTACGAGACGCCGGATGCCGCTTTGGGCGTGCTGAAGGACTACCTGGTGCACATTCACTTGGGTAACTCGGTGCTGGAACCTTCGATTCCCGGTTATGGAGACTCGCACCCCAGGTTCGGCTGGCCGGGAGGTACAAACGATACTCCCCAGGTGACAGAATTCATCCGGGCGTTATTTCGGGCCGGTTATCTGAAGGAGGACAGCCCCATCAGGCCGTGGATTGGATTTGAAGTCAAGCCCCAATCCGCCGAGGAGCACTCATCGCTGGTGATTGCCAACGCTAAGCGCGTATGGCAGGAGGCCTGGTCTCGCGCCTGAGTCTTATCGAGAAGATGGAATGAAGCGGTAGTCAGCCCGCAAGACTGTCTGCCGAGAGGAAATCGCGGAGTTCTCACCGTTCGTTGGAGGTGGATATGTCACGCACCCTGAAAGGGGCCATGATCGGGTGTGGCTGGTTTGCGGAGAATCATAGGCAAGCCTGGCTACGCATACCGGAGGTGGAAATCGTTGCCGCGGCAGATCAGCGCCTGGACCGGGCGCAGAGGTTCGCGGCCAGGGCCTATGATTCTGCCGAACAATTGCTCGACAGTGAACAACTGGATTTCGTGGATATCGCCACACATGCGGCATCCCATTTTCATATGGTGTCGCTTGCTTGCCAGAGAAAAATCCCGATCATCTGCCAAAAGCCGATTGCGCCGGATTGGGCAGGGGCAATAAAGATCGTCAATGCCGCCGAAGCGGCAGGCGTGCGGCTGATGATTCATGAGAACTGGCGCTGGCAGCCCTGGTACCGCGTGGCGCATGAAATGATTGCACGGGGAGACATCGGCGCTCCCATCGGTTACGGGTTTCGGTTCCGCACGCGGGACGGGCTGGGGGACGAACCCTACACGGAGCAGGCCTATTTCAGACAAGAACCCCGGTTGATCATACAAGTGACTCTCGTCCATCATATGGATACCGCCCGGTTCCTGTTTGGCGAGATTGATTCGGTATATGCGGAAACAAGCCGCAGGAATCCGCGCATTGCCGCCGAAGACCAAGCCATTATGGTATTAACCCATGAAGGTGGGACTCATGGCTGGATCGACGGCCATCGGTTCCTGAATCCCAATCCGAATGGCCCGGCTATGGGGGATGCATCTTTCGAAGGAGAAGACGGCGTTATCTCGATTCTCGCTACTGGCGATGTCTATCGAGACAATGTCCTGGCGTGGAAGAACAATGTTACGGCCGGCCGCCTGGGAGACAGCGTACACGCAACGCAGGTCCACTTTATTTCTTGTTTGAAAGATGGCTCTCCGTTTGAATCCTCCGGCCGTTTGTACCTGCGTACGTTTGCCGCTGTTCAGGCTGCGTACCGAAGCGCAGCGGAGGGGCGCTGTGTCTCGCCCGCTGAGATTCTCGATCAGCCGGGGCTTTCTGGGGAGGGAAGCCATGGAAGAGCTCATTGATAGGAAGGCTGCGCCGAGCGATGGATATTCGCGGCGCAGATTTTTGCGGGATACCGGCGTCGGATTGCCGCTGATGCTGGGCGGGATGCGGGTATTTGCTTGTAACACCGCCGCGTTGTTTGCACCTGATTCGACCTATCCGATCAAGATCGGGCCGACCCACCGGTACTTTGTCGATCAAAACAATCGTCCGTTTCTGATGCAGGGAGATTCCGCCTGGTCGCTCCTCGTAGCTGCAACCAAGGAGGAAGCTGAACAGTATCTTGAAAACCGGCGCCGCAAGGGGTTCAACACCATCATAGTGAACCTGATCGAGCATAAGTTTCCGGGGCGCACGAATCGCTATGGCGAAGGGCCTTTCCTGGTGAAAGGCGACTTCAGCACTCCTAATGAGAAATATTTTGAGCACGCGGATTGGGTGATTCGCAAAGCGGGGGAAAAAGGAATACTGGTTCTGCTCCTCCCCATTTTTCTCGGATACAAAGGGACTGACGAGGGTTGGATAGAGGAAGCCTTGGCCAATGGTCCCGAGAAATGCCGCGTTTGGGGACGCTTTATCGGCAAACGCTACAAGGACTACGACAATATCGTTTGGATGATGGGGTCAGATCGCAAACCGGGCGACGCCCTGAAGGACGTAAGCGCTATCGTGGCTGGCCTTAAGGAGTATGACCTTCGGCATCTTATCACCGCACAGGGGCCGCCCGACGATTCAGCCGTCGACGACTATGGCGACACCGGCTGGCTGGATTTCAACACCACGTATATCTACGAGATAGTCCACCACAAGCTGTTGTCAGATTACAATTACAAGCCCGTGATGCCCTTCGTTCTGGTCGAAGCGACTTACGAAGGCGAGTATAATTCCACCCCGGTTCAGATCCGCCGGCAAGCCTACTGGGCCATGCTGTGCGGAGCGACGGGCCAGTTTGTAGGAAACTATCCGCTCTGGAAGTTCGATCCCGGTTGGCAGGCCGCCATGGATGCGACTGCATCCACGGACATGGAGATCTTGCTAAAGCTATTCAAGTCGCGGGCTTGGTACGACCTCGTGCCGGATCAAAAAGGCCCCAACGTCGGCGGCTCACCCACTGCTCCCATGCACCGCGAAGTGGTTACGGCGGGCTTAGGCGAACTTAACGGGATGGATTACGTTACCGCAGCGCGAACTTCGGATGGCGCAACGGTGATGGCCTACCTGCCCAGCAGCCGCCGCATCACTGTTGATATGTCAAAGATATCCGGCAGACAGGCCAAGGTGTGGTGGTTCAATCCGCACACGGGGAACGCTACGGCCTCGGGCGAATTTCCTACGCGCGGCTCGCGGGATTTCACTCCACCGGAGGAAGGTGATTGGGTCCTGGTAATTGATGATGCGTCTCGAAAACTGCCTGTACCAGGAGCGGCGGTTCTTCCTCGCTCCCAGGGGATAGCGGCCGTGCCACACGGAAATTTGCCGCACAAAGGAGAAAAAGCATGTTGATTGATATGAAGACTACGCCCAGAGATGGTCTGTCGCGTCGCGAATTCTTACAGGATACAGGCATTGGACTGTCCCTAATGCTGAGCGGAATGCAAGCATTTGCTCTATCGGGCAGTGCGGACACCGAAGCAGAGAGCGCCGGCACTGCGGCGGGAAGTAGCTCCGTTATCAAGGTCCATCCCGCCAATCCCCACTATTATCTGTTCCGTGGCCGGCCGACGATTCTGATCACCTCCGCGGAACACTACGGGGCGGTGGTCAACATGGACTTCGATTATGTCCGCTATCTGGATGCGCTGGCGGCTTATGGGCTGAACTATACGCGCGTCTGGCCGGGCGGGTGTCTCGAGATGGTGGGCGAGTATTACCCGGGCAACCCTGTGGGTCCGAGGCCGTCAAGAACCATCGTGCCCTGGGCGCGGAGTAGCGTCCCAAGTTGTGTATATGGCGGAAACAAATATGACCTGGACAAATGGAATCCGGAGTTTTTCGCGCGTCTGAAAGATTACATTGTCAAGGCCGGCGAGCGCGGCATTGTGGTGGAGGTAAATTTCTTCAACTCGCAGTATTCGCATCGTTGGCCTCTCCATCCCTTGTATTACGAAAACAATATCCAGGGGGTGGGCAAGTGCGATTACAAAGACGTCCAGACGCTGAAATACCCGGACTTGGTCCGGCGCCAGAGTGAATACGTGAGCAAGATTACCGAGGAAGTCAATGCGTACGACAACGTCATTCTGGAGATTTGCGACGAGCCATCCAATTTCACGCCCCACGCCGAGGCCGGTCCTTGGGTTGGCCACTTGTTACAGGTGGTGCACGATACGGAAGTCAGGCTGCCCAAGAAGCACCTGGTGGCGCAGATGGTGGAAGGACCGATAGGAGGTCCTATCGATTTCTCTGCAAGTCCACTTCTCTCGATTATTACCGGACAGTACGTGTGGGGTGGGGAACAGGACAGAGAGCAGATGGGAGGGATGAAGGGCCTGGACTATGAATACGGCCACAACAAGCCGATTGAGATGAATGAAACCTCCTTTTACCCATTTTGGTACCAGGAAGGGGACCCCATTTTGGACTCGCGCGTGGAAGCCTGGGAGTTCATCGTGGGAGGGGGAGCAAGTTTTAACCAGTTGAACTCGCTATACACGGTTGAGGATCCGGCCGGCAACACGCCCGATAATGCGCAAGTCCTAAGCGCCCTGCGCAACCTGAAGGACTTCATTTACAGCTTCGACTTCGTCAAGATGAGTGCGGACAAGAGCTTCGTGGTCAGCGGCGTCCCGGAGGGAGTTTACTGCCGTGGCATCAGTGAGCCGGGAGAGCAGTATGCGCTCTATCTTCACCATAGCCGGCTTGTCCCGGCGCCCGATATGACCTACTACATCGCAACGCCTGGGCATTACATGGGCGAGGCCTTCGTATTGGATATACCTGGAGGCACTTACAAAGCAGAGTGGGTTGACCCTGCCGCGGGTTCGACAATCGGCAGCGCAGTTTTCATGCACCAGGGAGGGGAAATGAACCTTGACGTTCCCGCGTATACTTTGGACATCGCGTTGCGAGTCAAACGCGTTCGCTGAATTCAACGTATGAGGATGGAACGTCGTTTGCCGACTGGCGTTCGAACCAGCACAGCGGGAACCATGAAATACATGTGACACGATTGGAGAAACGAATCCCGGCTCTCTCGTCTCCTGGGCTGGCCACGGAGCGTCCCGCGTCATTGCTTGTAGCTGCCTGAACCCTCGCCGAATTGCGGCTGCCAGGAGGTCTTTGAGCATGGCGCGCAGGCATTTTTTGTCGTGTCTAACGGGAAGGTCAAGCTATCCTTCGCGTCGCGCGACGGTCGCACCATGGCGGTGCGCTTTGCGGTTGGTTCTCAAAAAGGAAGGGTCAGGATGAATTACTCACAGCGGTTCAAGGTTGCGCCGGGAACCAAGGTCAAGCTCGAGAAGATCGACCCCTCGTTCAAGGACGGTCACAAGAGCCACAAAGCCGCCGCCGAGGAGATCGCGCACTACCAGAAGAAACTGTGCGAGCTGCAGGACCTGCTTTACTCCGAGCGCAGGCATTCGCTGCTGGTCTGCCTTCAGGCGCTCGACACAGGAGGCAAAGACGGCGCAATCAACCACGTCCTGAGCGCCATGAATCCGCAGGGCTGCCGCATGGCGGCGTTCAAGCAACCATCCGCCGAAGAGCTGGCGCACGACTTTCTATGGCGGGCACACAAGGCCGCTCCCGCCAGCGGCGAAGTTGTGATCTTCAATCGATCGCATTACGAGGATGTGCTCGTCGTCCGCGTGCACAACCTTGTGCCGAAGCAGATCTGGTCCTGCCGTTACGACCGCATCAACGCCTTCGAGAAGGGCCTCGTCGAGCACAACACGCAGATCCTGAAGTTCTACCTGCACATCTCCCAAGAAGAGCAGTTGCAACGCTTCAAGGCGCGGCTCGACGACCCCGCCAAACAATGGAAGATCAGCGAAGCAGACTACAAGGAGCGCGGCTTCTGGGACGAATATGTCAAAGCTTACGAAGAAGCGCTTTCGCGCTGCAGCACCGAGCACGCTCCGTGGTTCGTCATTCCCGCCAACCACAAGTGGTTCCGCGACCTTGCCATCGCGCGCATTGTTGTCGAGCACATGGAATCGCTGAACATGAAATACCCCAAGCCGACAGTCGATATAGAGCACATCCGCCGGGAGTACCACGCGGCGGAGCGTGCATAGCCATGCGCGCGAGCAGCGGCCTGAGAATCGCTGGGCGGCAACGTCTGAATTGTGAAAACCGCAACCCTGCTTCGCGAACTACATCGAGATTATTGTTGAAGCGCCGGCGGCAAGTTGTGTTTCAACGACTTCATAAAACGTCCGTCCATTGCGGCGAGGCCGCGAATGCGGCATGGATCATCCCGACGTGCGAATAAGTCTGCGGAAAATTGCCCCACATCCGCGGCTCAGCCGGGTCATAGTCCTCCGACAGCAACCCCAGGTTCGACCGCGCTCGATGGATCCGGTCAAACACAGCCATCGCCTCCGTTCTGCGTCCGGTTGCAGCCAGAGCCTCGATGAGCCAGAAGGTGCATATCACGAAGGCTACCGAGGGTTTGCCGAAACCGTCATTGAGGCTATAGCGCTGCAACCAGCCTGCCATGGACAGGTCTTTATGAATGGCATCGACGGTGCTGATCAGGCGGGGATCGCCGGGGGGAAGAAAGCGCAGGCGCACCATCTGCAGCAGGGAAGCGTCGAGATCCTCGCCGCCGTAGTGGCCCACAAAACTCTTCCTGTTCGCGCTCCAGGATTTATCGAGGACTTCTGCATGAATGCAGGCAGCGGCAGAGCGGAACTCCGCCGCATGTTGTTGTGCGTGTTGGTCGGCGATCTGCGCCATGCGGTCGGCTGCGGCCCAGCACATAAGGCTCGAAAACGTTTGCGGCTTCCATTCTGTCCGGTATTCCCAGATACCCGCGTCGGGAACGCCTGTCACCGAGATTGCCTTTCGCGCCAACTCCTCCATCAATTGCAGTGCCGCGGGAGAACGCTCTTCACTCATACGCTCATCGAGGAAGATCGGTGTCAGCGCCAGAACCATCTCTCCGTAAATGTCGTTCTGTGATTGCGGAGCGGCGTCATTGCCGATGCGTACCGGCTTTTCGCCGTTGTAACCCGACCAGTTATGCAGAATGGATTCTTCAAGATTCTGCGAGCCGTCGACGCGGTAGAGCGGCGCCAGATTGAGACCCTCGGCTCCCCCGGCCAGGTTCAAAAGGTACTGCACAAATTGCTCCCGCTCTTCAAACTGGCCCAACAGGCCGAAGGCGTTCAGCACGTAGTACGAATCGCGCAACCAACAGTAGCGATAGTCCCAGTTGCGCCCGCTGCCGGGCGACTCGGGGATGGAGGTGGTCATGGCGGCGATGATGGCGCCGGTGTCTTCAAAGCAGTGTAACTTCAGGGCCAGTGCCGAGCGGATCACATCCTGCTGGAAAAGGGGCGGAATATCGCATTGTTTGACCCATCGCTCCCAGTAGCGGGACGTCTCATTGAAAAAACGCTCGCAAAGAGGGGCAATCGGCTCTTCGACCGGCGCGCCCCAAGTAAGTACAACGTGCTGGCGCCCAGTGAGCGTGAAAGGCAGGCCGCCGAGGTAAGAGAGAGGGATGTCCGTGGTGAGGCGCAACTGGCTCGCGAAGCCCTCGAAGCGGACATGATGCGAACCGTGTACCTGCTGTGGTCTTTCCTTTGACCAGCCCAACCGCGGTTCGCAGACGACAGAGATGCGGGGTGAGCCCGCGATGGGTTCCACGATGCGCATCAACTGAGTGGGACGGAATGCGCGATCGTAGTGCAGGAAGCGGGGAGCAAAATCAATCACCCGAAAGGAGCCGGTCGCAGTCTCAAACGTCGTCTCGAGAATGTTTGTGTTCGGCCGGTAGCATTGAAGGCCGGCCTCGCCGCCGGCGGGACCGATGCGAAAACTTCCTCCCTCGCGGCTATCTAAGAGCGTTGAGAAAACAGGTTCGGAGTCGAAACGCGGGAGGCAGCACCAGACAATCTCTCCGCTCTTATGCACCAGCGCGGAATATTGACAGTTTCCGATCAACCCGAGATCTTCAAGCCGCATACAAGGGATGCCCATGCACGGGGTCGCCGTGCTTCAATAGAAGTATGACACGAGTAGCGCGACTCATACTCGCTCTGATCGTGGGCCGGGCGCGGTAGTATAGGGGCGGCCGTCTGACCATGAAGTACCTTCTCTCAAAGGAGTCGCTGCCAGTGGCGGCCCGTCTGGCTCGAGAGCAAACTTTGTGCGCTTTCGACTTTGACGGCACGCTAGCGCGCATTGTCAGAAGGCCCGATCAGGCTGCCATGCGGGCCAGAACGCGCGACCTCCTGTATCGCCTCGCCAAACTATACCCTTGCATTGTCGTCTCCGGCCGGGCCCGGCAAGATGTTATGGGGAAGTTGCGCGGCGTGCCGGTCGCGCAGGTGATCGGCAACCATGGCGCGGATACTGAAGTGACACAAAATGCCCGCAGCTTGATTGAGCGATGGAAGGCAGTCCTGGAAGCCAGGTTAGGTTGTATTCCAGGGTTGTGGATCGAAGACAAAGGCTTATCTCTAGCCCTGCATTATCGCCAGTGCGCGCAGAAAGCCCAGGTAAGGCAACGCATCCTTGCAACGACCGGGACGCTGCAGCAGAGCGACTCCTTTGGCGGCAAGCAGGTCATCAATGTCGTAGTTGCCGGATCGCCCAACAAAGGCGATGCCCTGGCTGCCGAGCGGGATCGCATGCACTGCAATTGGGTCCTTTATGCCGGTGACGACGAGAATGACGAAGCCGCCTTCGCCGTGGGCGGCAACATCGTCTCAGTGCGTATCGGCCGCAAGCAGAAATCCAGCGCGCACTACTATCTGCGCACGCAAGCGGAGATTGACGCGCTGCTCGATCTGCTGGTCCGGCTTCGAGAGCACGGCACTTGCATCCCCGGGGTGCTCAGAAGCCGATCATAGGTCCGGTCATCATCGGACCTAAGGTCGGAACCAGTTTGTCCAGAGCCGTATAAAACTCCTTCTGAATTTTGCTAAAGCATCCGGGATGCCGGATCTCGTTCGTGTGGATGACACGCGCGTGGCGTGGTTCCTGTCGTCAGGTCCGCTTGCCAAAACCTCTGCGATAGGCCCCCAGAGCCTGCCTGATGGTGCGTCCCGACCGCAACTCAAAAAGAAAATCGGCAAGGCCGGTAAACTCGTTCACCTCCGCCCGGCGTTGACAAAGCGGGTCGTTCCACCAGTTCGTTCCAGGAATGGCGGTGAACGCCAATTGATATCCGGCCTCGGCCACGGCGGCACGCACACGGCCATCGACGCCGCCATAGGGATAAGCGAAAGACTTCACCTCAGCTCCCAGCAAATCTTCCAGGCGGCGCTTCGAGTCGCTCACTTCGCGGCGCAGTTGAGCATCCAACAGGCCAGGAAGCAAGGGATGTGTCAGGCTGTGCGACCCAAATTCGACTCCGTATTTCTGCATCTCACGAATCTGTTCGAGCGTGAGCAGATTCCGCGTGCGTAATCCCGGCTTTTGATCCCATACGTTCGATGCGCCGATGCGATCCGCCACAAGATAAATGACGGGCGTGTAATGATGTTGGATCACCAACGGGAAAAGTTCGGTGTAGAGATCGTCGTACGCGTCGTCAAAGGACAGCAGGACACGTTTGGCGGGAATCAAGTCCTGCAGCCACTCCGCCGTCGTTAAGGTCCGATAGCCCGTAGCGCGGAACCAGCGCATCAGGCGATGAAAGCGCCGCGGCGCAATGTAATAAGCGGCCTCTTCCTTTGTCGTGGGTTCGCTGATGCTGTGCAGCATCAAAGCGCACTTTGATGACCCCGCCACGCTCTTCCGTTGCGCCGGTGTGCCACCGGCGGCCCTCGCACTGCTCCAGTCTCCCGTCGTCAAAGGGCTGTCTCCGTTCGGCCGCGGAAAAGACCCGGCGCTGTACGTGCACCCCAATGGCCCAGATAAATACAGCCGCAGGCCGCAGCGGCTAGCACCAGCCAAAATGGCGAGAGCAACTTCCAGAAGCACAGAATGACCGTGACCGCAGCCATCATCAGAACCGTTGGCTTGGCAACCCCCTGGAGCATCCCGCGCGCCAGAGCCATGGGCGACGCGCGGCACACTTTGCACGCCTCGATGGTAAACCAGGCGCCGCCCGGGAACACTTGCGCGATGGCGATTGCGGAGGCCACGCCCGCTGCCCCATAACGCGAAACAGTCAAAAACATCGCGCAGACACCGATGGCGTTGCCCAGCAACGACATCCACGCCGCCCTCTTCACTCGGCCCACGGCATACAAAAGTGTGCCCGAAGAATACAAAACCGCGTCTCCCAAAGTCGCGAGCAGAAGCAACCTCATGACCACCGCCGCCTGAACGTATTCACCGCCAGCCCACACTTGAATGAGTGGACGCGCAAAAACGCATCCCAGGACAATAAAGGGAAGTATTGCTCCGAAAACGATTCTCTGCGTCCTGAAGAATGTTTCTCGAAGGCCATCGAGATCGCTCTTCGCCGCGTGTTCTGACATCAACGGTAGCGTAACGTGCGCGCCTTTCTCCACGGCGTTCCTTAGCTGCGTGGGCAGCCTCGCGGCCAGCCCAAACATCGCGACTTCTCTCATCGAACTGAGCGATCCGAGAATCGACCAGGCGAAAACGTTAAACAGACAATAACCCAGGTTATCCAGGAAGGCCCACTTACTCAGGTTCATCACGGGTTTGAGCAGCGCCCACTTAAACCGGGTAAGACTGAGAGACGCCTGTGGCACGCTTGCCGGCAAAGCGAGAACAAGAAGAAACAAATACAACACTGAGACAGCAAGCTGCACGACGGCCAGCGCAACAATGCGATAACCCGATGCCAGAACCACAACGGTGAGTACAAACTGCGCGGCGGTGGCCAGCAGTTGAACCTGATTGATGCGATCGTAGCGATTGGATGCCTGATAGGCCTGTTCGAGCGCGATGAGCGGGAGGCTAACCTGAATCACCAATGCTGCGATAACAAAGATGATCGCCGCCTCATGAATATTCTGACTGGGAATGTTGAACGGACCAGGAAGAATGGCCGCGATGGCCGTGAAGATCAGCACGCCGGCGAATCCGAGCATCGTCAGGGCCCAAAATGCCGTACTCATCAACTCGTTGAGCCGGTCCCTGTCCTGCCCGGCGAGAATGGACACATACGACTGAACCAGTACGCCGGAAATGCCCATATCCAGCAGATAGAGCGCTGCGGAGAGCGATAGGACAAAGAGAAACAAGCCGTATTCCGGAACCGGCACGCGCCTGACAATATATGCGGTCGTCCCCAGATTCACTCCAATCTGAAAGATATATCCTGCATAATTCCATGCAATACTCCGCGCCGCGCTTCCGCGTGTTGCTCTTCCGCCAAGAATTGTTCTAAGTATTCGTTGCATTTAGCGCTCTGGCAATCGGTTTGTGTGGCGGTGCAGTTCACGCGCGGTTCGGGTTACTAGAGAGGTTTCTCGAACACATAGTGGATATACGGAGAAAAATAGAGATCAATACTACTCGATCCGAACCGATTGAATCCTCGAACCTCCAAGAGCTTCAGACCCACGTCCTCCGTTTGCCGCACTGCGTACTGGGATGATGCAAAAAACGTGTGCACGTCATACTCCAGGACATATGCCCAATCTCTGAACGCTTTGGCGCTACTTCGCAGCTTCCACAGCAACCTTCCCCTGTAAGCCGGCGAAAACCAGTGCAGGGATTTCAGATTATGCGAGGAATAGATGAATGTGCCTCCAGGCTTGAGAACGCGTGCGCACTCCCGGAGTGCTTTAACCCTTTGCGCGAGCGGAAAAGCGTAGTCAATTCCGTTGAAAGCGACCAACACGTGCGAGAAAGAGCCATCTCCCTCGTCAATATGGTCGTAGCTCCCGATCTGTAAATCCAGGTACGGCAAGCGCCGCTTCGCCACTTCGATCAGAACCTCTGAGCGATCAACCCCGCGCACAACCATCCCCATCTCGTGCAAGAGCAACGTCGTCCTTCCCGCGCCACAAGCAAGATCAAGGACGCTCTCCCCGGCCTTGTAATACTTGGAGAACAAACTTTGCTCCTGCGGGAACAGCCGATAGAAGGAAAGGTCGTCAACGGCTTGGGGAGTACGAAAAGCCGCCAGGTTTTCCGCTAGCTCCACCGGAATGACTTCAGACATTGTGTCTCTCCTCTGCTCGGGCTCAAGGGCTCACGGTTTCGCCCAGTAAAACAACTACTTTGCATTGTTTGCGCCGGTATGATTTTCGCGGGCATTCAATCTCCCCAAGCGTCTGCGGACTCGCAGGCTGAAATAAGCGAATGCATGAGCACGCGACATCCAACGCCGATTCCAGATCTGCAGCCGGTACCTTTCGTGAAATCCGGAGGTCCAGCGCATCTTGTAGGGATCTTCGCCGCTCAGGAAATCGAACTCGTCGAACCCATTTGTGAAAGCGTAATCGACGACGGCCTGATTGAGAATGGCGCCGGGTGAAAGGTCTGAGAACTCGGGATCATAGGCGGTGAAATAACCCCATATCTTCTTAGCGCAACGGTAAAGCAGATGACAAGCCACTAATTGGCCGTTCCACTCCAGAAGCGCAATCAGCAGCAGGCCCTGCGGGCCAAGGATATTGAACAACGATTGAAACACATCCGGATAGGCTGCGAGAAAAGGTCCCGACTGCTGGCCTCTAACATGCTTGAGCGCTTCTAAGGTCACTAATTGCTGCAGCAAGCCGGGCTCGTTCTGCGGATTTTCAACAACGCGTACTTGCAACCCCTCGCGGGCCTTCACAGTAAAGTTGCGAAAAACGCGTCTTGTGGAGCGGGAGCGCCTGCTCATCATTTCCGACCAAGGGCCATCAATCGGCATATAGGGGCACCGTACCTCTTCGGGCAAAAACAAACTCCGCATGCGTGCATGAGCCGCTGCTTTCTCGGCACCCGCAATTACATCTCCGGGCCCTCGCAGGTCCTTGAGATCAACAAGCTCCCATTGTTCGGTCGTTCGCGCAAGAAACTCCACTACGGCTGCGGTTTGGCCCGCCCGATCTTCGCCCAACACCAGATCATTGTAGTCCGCATGAAATGTCAGGAACTCAAGCTTGCGTACGCGCAACCCGAAGCGCGACACAACCCTCCGCACCAACGGCGCGATGCCGGCGATAGCTTCATCCCGCCTGATCGCCAGCACATAGGGTTGCAGCCGCTCGCGGCCTTCGTCGGCCATGAGCCTCCGCAGCCACGCTCGGAACCAGCCGTAGGTCATGAAGACATTTGGAGCTTCCGATTCTGCGCTCAGCCGGTTCCAATCACCCTCAAGGAGGTCAAGGGCCTCTTCGGTCACGATCGCTTCGACCGTATAACGACCGTCCGGCTTCGCTCTCACAGGATTACTCATCTCGATGCACCTTACTTGCTCCTGGCGCCATGAATTAAGCCTCCCGTTTGGAGAAGCTCCGCGCGATCCGCCATTGTGCGCGGCGCAGAAGGCTTGCCACGGATATCGGCAGGCAATAGAACCACGACTCCCGGTGTACGGCGCGCCAGATCTCCCGATCTGTAACCGCATGTTGCCGCAAATAATCCGTCAGCCAGCGTAAGAAAAACCGTCTTGACGCATCAAAATTCCGAACCGTGCTGGCCTGGCGCGTCATGGAGAACCGGCTGCAGCGGTTCCTATCCAGGCAGGCCTCACTTACATAGACTGGAACATGGAGATAGATCTTGGACAGAAAGGCGACATCTTCGTAGTACTGGTAAGTGGTGGGATTAAAGTCTTCATTGAACCCGCCAACGCGCTCGAACGCCCAGCGGCGCACAAGAAAACTGCACGGGCAAGGCACGCCATATTTCCCTAGTGGCATGTTGCGCGCCAATAGTACCGGAGGAGTGTACAGTATTTCCCCCGGCGCGACCGTCGGCACCTCGTTCTTACGGTGACTGTTTCCCTCCGGGTCCCACTCGTACCAATACTCAGTCGGGCCAAAGAGAAATCCCGCCTCGGGATGATCGACCATGGATGCCACGTTGACTTCAAGCTTGGCCGGCAGCCAGATGTCGTCGGAATCCAGAAACGCCATGAACTCGCCTCGGCTATGACGCGCGCCCAGATTGCGGGCCGCATTGACGCCTAGATTGCGGTGACCCGGGTGCTCCAAATAGAAAATCTTGTCAGGAGAACGCGCGGCATACGCTTGCGCGATTGCTGAGCTTCCATCGCTCGAACCATCGTCGACAAGCAGCAGCTCCCACGTTGCGTAGCTCTGCGCGAGAACGCTCTCGATGGTCTCCTGAAGAAAACGCTCGGCATTGTAAAAAGGAATGGTTACGGAAACCAATCCTTTGATCTCTTCCATCGTGGCTTACCCGGCGGCCTGCTTGGTGGCTTTGACCCCGATTGTTACCTCGTAATCGGGGTCGTTGTATTCCAGCTCCTCCTGAGTTAACTCCTCCTGAACGAGTCCATGCAAAAATGCGGTCGCGGTCAGCACATTTCCGTAGGTATGAACCACTACGTTCCCGGGGGAAAAGACCTCACTGAAGATGCGGCGGGCAGATCGCCCAGTGAAGCGCCACCAGTCGTCACCCACACCGCCGATCATTCTTCCGCGCACAGTCTGGCAGATTCCCGGTACTGTGACCAGCGCAGCACCGCCCATTCGCAGCATCTTGTAGAGCGAGCGCACGGCAGCGGCATAGTCCTCAATCAACAGCAGGGTCTGCGTGCAGATGATGCAGTCGAAAGCGCTTTCAGGCGCAGTGGCAGTTTGAGTCAGGTCGATGGTCATGGTGCGCTGCTCGTTCTGCTCGTTCAGGTCGAGAATATCGGAGTGCTCGACACGGCCGCCGCCAAAGTGTTTGGTGTATTGGTCGTTCTCTATCTCCGCTACCCGGCCACGGATCGACTCCTGATAAGTGGCAAGAAACTTCTCGATGTAGAACCTGTCAATCGGTTCGCCGCGCGCAGCGCCGAAGTCCGGCCGGTAAGGACGCACCCTCCGCAACACGGACCAATCCGTTACGCGACCGAAGACGAGCAGGCTTCGCGCTGCTTCCTGACGCCGGAAATTCAGCCACCTGCGCACCGGCTTTGGGACAAGGTACTTGAGCTTCTTCAAACCAGCCTCTCGTGGCGGCGCGGCCCTTGCGGAAACAGTTCAAGGCTTGCCGGCTTCCTGCATCTCGCGGATGGCAATAGGTCGATTCTACAATCGCCGCTCCACACCGCAATATCGCTTTGCTAGGCTTAGAAATGCGGGTGCTGGGAAGGAAACCCAACGGGCAAGAGGAAGCGCATGGACATTTCGGTTGTCGTTCCCACGTTTAACCGGCGGAAGATCGTGACGCGTACCCTGGAAACGCTTTTTGCCCAAAGTGCTCCTGCCGCGGCTTATGAAGTCATTGTTGTCGTTGACGGTTCAACCGACGGCACAGCCGATGTGTTGCGCCAGTTGCGGCCAGCTTGCCGTTTTCGCATCATCGAGCAAGAGAATCGGGGACCGTCTGCGGCTCGTAATACCGGTTATCGCGCTGCGGAAACCGGCCTGGTGCTGTTTCTCGATGACGACATGTTCTGCGACCGCGGCCTCGTCGCCGCGCACATCGCCGCGCATCGGGCGCTCGGCCGGCGCGTCGCGTTCGGAGCGCTCTTTCTCAGCGCAGACAGCCCACCAAGCCTTGCGGCAGAGTGCTTTCAACGCGAAATCGGCGCATTTTACCTGGAGCGGAAAAGGAACCCGGGGCTGGAATGGCAGATCGCCAACTGCGTCTTCAGCAATGCTTCGCTGTCGTGCGCGCTGCTGACCGAGTTGGACGGTTTCGATGAGACGTTCCGCATGCGCGAGGATCTGGAATTGGGCATTCGCCTCTTCCGCGCGGGAGTGCAGCCGTTGTACATCGGCAATGCCATCGCCTATCAGTACCTCGAGAAATCCTCGGTCGACTTGATCCGCGACGCGGAGGCCTTTGCGGCGGCGGATGTGAGGCTTGCGCGCAAGCATCCCCAGGCCTTCATCAAGGGGCAGTTGAATTGGCTGGCGCAGGAACCGACGTGGAAGCAGCTCTTGCGCCGGATGGCCGCTGCCGCTCCTGGGGTAGCTGATTTCCTCCTTGCTCCCTTGTGCGCCTGTGGCGCAGCTTGCATCCAGACTAAGGCTCTTCGCAATCTGGGCGTTCGCGCGCTTCAGATGCGGCGCAGAATCCACTGGCATCACAAGGCATTGGAACTCGGCTGGCGGCCGTCCGAAGTCAAAACTGGGGACGGGGATTGAGTCTGGCCACCGTTGGCAGTAAGGTCCTCTTCCTACTTGAGTTTTCTGGAGTGGAAGAAAGTCAACGCTCCGCGAATCCCCGCTCGCCAATAGACTCGCCATCCGCTGGTGATGATGTCGCCAGGCGCTTGAGGGTTTCGCGGCCAGGTGAGCGGTTTTCTGCGCAGTCTCTTGAACAGGAAGCGCAAAAGATCCAGGCGATGGCCGTGAAATTCAGAGAAGAGCAACAACCAATAGGCAACCGAACTCGCGGCCCGTTCTTCGATATCTCCATTGTTGTCAGCGTGGACCACAATCGCGTCGGGAACATGGACCGCCCGGTAACCCCGCGATAAGAGAGTCGCAAAGGCATGGCTCTCCTCGGCAATTCTCAGCGGGGCGCCCCTCCCCAGACGAACATCGAAGATTGCTCCTCCCGCGCAGGCTGACCTTCGCAGCGCCATGTTGTTGCCACTGCCTGTGCCGCCGAATGCCGCCATTTCAAACCACTGCGGATCCTGGCTACTGAACGTGCGGGGTGGTTGATGGCCAGGGCCGCAGCGGGCCGATTCGGGAAGGTCCGTCCTGCCCGTTACTGACGCAACCAGCGGGTCAGCAAACGGCGCCAGGATGAATTGCAGCCAATGCTCATCCGGCGTGGCATCATCGTCCAGGTAGGCTACGACTTCCGTGTTGCTCTCCGCCATGCCCCGATTGCGCGCGCGGCTCAGCCCAGGAATCGATTCCACGGTATAGCGCACTGAGAATTTCCGCGCGATCGACTCCGTCTCCTCGTTGCCCGCTGAATTGTCGACTACGAGAACTTCATTGGGAGGCGGCTTCAGTGCTGCGATAGCCTCCAGGCATTTCTCCAGGAACGCAGGCCGATTCCGGGTGCAGATGACCACTGTCACCGTCAGATCCATTTTCTCTTCAAGAGGTGACACGGGCACCTGCACAGCACCACTCGCCGGAGAGTTCAACGACAAGACCTCAGGATTCAATCCGCCCTACGTTCATCGGGATTCTCTGCAAGACACGGGCTGCAGCCAACGGAGGCGAAGTGGCGCGCAATTCCGCGTGAACGGCAAGGTCATGATAGCAGAATCGTTGCGAGATTGTCATAAGGATGCGCGACATCCGGTCACCCCAGGATTGCGGCTCGATGGTGGAAGGAGCCGCGCCCAAAAAGCGAAGAGGCTGGCCGGTTGGCTCACCGGGCAGCCTCTCCGCACTCAAGAAGGGACGGATAGAGTCTAGCTTGTGCAAGCCTCACCTCTTTGCGGCAAGGCCCGCCGATTGCTTCGTGAACAGCCGCGCCCCGCAGCTTACATCGCAGCTTTCTTCTTCGGGTGGCGCTCCGCCAGCGGCTTGCGCATTTGCGGCTTCACCGCCGTCTCGTCCACCGGCATCGTTCCCGTCACGTCGGAGCTGAACGTCGCCCCCGCCGGCACCAGGTAGTCCTCCACCGTCTGCCCGTCGGTCATGCCCTCGGCCACGCTGATCCGCGAAGCATCGATGCCCTGCTCCGTCACCAGGTAGTCCTTGGCGTTCACCGCCCGCTGCGCCGCGGAGTTCTCCACCTTGGCGTGCTTGTGCTTGGCCGCGTACTTCTCCTGCTTGGCCGTCAGCGCCTTCTCCTTGGCATCCGACTCGCCCACCACCACCGCCTTGGCGTCAGCCTGCTGCTTCAGGTCCAGAGCCACCTGGTCCAGGCACGCCTTGGCCTCGTTGTCCACGCGCAGGGGCCGCTTCGGGTCATTGGCAAAGCTGATCGAGCACAGTGCCTGCGTCTTCGGCGCCGGAGGCGGTGGCGGAGGCGGAGCCAGAATGGTCAGCGTGGTGTTGGCGGACACCGTGTGGCCCTTGTCGTCCGACACGTTGCAGGTGATCCCCACAGCTCCTGTCGGCGCACCCGCCGAGGAGTACTCCGCCGTGGTCCCGGTGCCTGTCACCGTGCCCGCCGTGGCCGTGTAGCTGTAGGTCAGCGGACGATTTTGCGGGCTCACGCCCACTGAAGTGACGGTCGCCGTGTCGCCCGGCTTGATGGTGTCGGGGCTGACCGAGCAACTGATGGTCGGCGGCTCGAACGCCTTCACTGTGATCCCCGCCGTGCACGTGGCCGTCTCCCACGGCTTCAAACCTTCCTTGCCGGGCTTGCCTTCCTTCACCGTCCCCGCCACCGTGTACTCGCCCGGCGCCAGCGATGCCGTGTCTACCTTGGCAGTCGTGTCGCTGCCCGTCACACCTGCTCCCGACCAGCTGTAGATCACATGGTCCTTCGGGTTCAGGCCGCCCGCTGTCGCCGTTACCATCACTGGGTCGCCAGGATAAATCGTCTCCGGATTCGCCGAGCAGGCCAGCGTCACCGGCGGCGGCGGCGCGATCGATCCCCCATGGATCACTATGCCCGCGCTCAAACGCGCCGCGTTGATACTCGCGCTGCCACCATACGGAACCGTGCCCCAGTTCGCGTGCATGTACTCGTAGTCTGCCTGAAAGAGCCGGATAGCCAGATGATGGTTCAGCCACGGCGTCTCATAGTCCATGCCGCCACCCACCGTCAGGTCAGGACCCCACTTGTTGGGCTCAAAATACGGCCCGCCCACCAGCGCCCCACCCGCCAGCCCGTGCACGAACGGAGTAATGTTCTCGTAAGGAAAGCGAATCATGATGCCGCCGGCTATCGTCATGAATCCATCGTCGTTTCCCTCGCTGCCCACGCTGTTCGTGTTGGAATTCTGATCGCCCCACTCGTGCTCGGCAAATTCCGCCTGTATGCCTATATTCCGATTGAAGAAGTAGGCGCCGCTGAACAGCCCGCCTACGTTGACTGCGTCGTACGACGCCGTCACGCTTGTCCCGTTGGGATCCGTCGTCGTCACCGTCCCTTTGGGCGCCAGGTAGCTATAACCGGCAAAAATATCCCACTTCGACGGTGAGTCATTGCTCGCTCTCTTCGCAGACGGCGCCGCCTGCGCTGACAAAATTGCGGGCAACAATCCTACAGAAACCAAGGCAAGAATCCGGACGACAAATTTCAAAACCCGAGTTTGCATGCGTTTTTCCTCCGCAATTCGGCTAATGCAACCAAGATGGATGTGAAGCTGTCAGTGAACACAACATCTGAGCGCAATCCTTGGCTCATAATCCGCCGCTTCCCCACATGCCGCGGACCGCCGTGACATCCCTACAGCACCATTAAACGTACCACAGGACTAGAGGCGAGAGCACATTTTTTCAATAAGTTGCTCCCTTTTAATTATGGTCAAGTTGCGAAGATTACTATCGTTAATTACTTTCGTAACGGCGCCTCAAAATGCACATTTCCTCGCACTTCCTACTTGGAATTCTGTGCTGCATCGCGCTTTGCGTTTTTCTTCCATTCAACACGGAATCGTACGGCACAGTTACTCCGGCGATGCCGGACTGCGCAGGGAAACCACTGACCCTGGCCATCTGCGAAGCAGAGTCATACACTGCATGCCGGTCTCGTTGTGTCTCCGCCCCGGCCTGATGAATTCTCTACAACTCAATTCGCACCGCAGCCTGCAATGAGTCGCCATGAATCTGCGCGTACTGCTGCGCTTGCACCTCACCGCTAGCCGCCGAAGAAGGACGCGCTTCGAAAACGGCCCTGGCGCGTTGTGCATCCACGAGAAGTTTCGCAGGCAATCGCAACCCTGACTCCGAATTGCCGTTCGTTGGCAAAACTCGCTTGGTGCAAGCTTCGGGCGCTGCCCCGCAATGTATTGCCGGCGCGTTCTACCCGGTTGACACAGCCCGCGCATCGTACCACTTCCGTAACCTAACAATCTGGGTACCTCGGACAAATGTCTGGTTTTTGTCATGTAAACTATCCCCAAGCCGAAGAACCGGCATTTTGAATGCACACAACTTTTTGATCGCACTTTGTGTCGAAGACTTTATGAGCTGCATCGAAAGCTCACGAAGCGGGTTGTTCTGTTTGGGAAAATGCGCGCTCGTACAGAGGTTCTTTTGAATGACAGCCGAATCGACACCCTACCTGCTTCCCTGCTCTTGCCTTGTTACACCGAATTGCAGCTATATGCTTGCTTGGCGATTCACCGAGGAGCAATAGCATGCAGCTGTGAGGAGATGCAACATGCGTTTCAACTTGTTTGTTTCCCCTATTCTCGCGGTATGCCTCTTGGCCGCGGCACTTCCCGTGTTTTCCCAAGTCGCTCCGGCCTACAACGCCCCAGGCGTGCCCTTGAGCGTTGGCATCGGCCCCTCCAGCTACGATGTCGACTGGGGACATGGCCGAATGTTAGGAGGAACGATCTGGGCTGACTGGTACCCCAGACAGATTCGTTCCCTCGTTCACGTTCGCGGTCTTGGCGTGGAAATGGAGGCCCGCGATATCAGCCTGAATCGGAATCTTCCCGCGCAAAAGAATATGCGCCAGGATACGGTGGGGGGCGGCCCAATCTTCAACTGGCACGTCACCCCCAGATTTCATCCCTACTTCAAAGGCCTCATTGAGGACGGCAGCGTGGATTTCTACCCTCTGCCGGGGTACTCGCATGATACGCGCCTGCTGATTGCTCCCGGCGGCGGCGTAGAATACCGCTTCTTTGGCCCGCTCGCGGTTCGCGCCGACTACGAGTATCAAATCTGGCTCGGCAAACTTTTGGGAAATACGCTCAACCCTCAGGGCTTCACAATCGGTATTGCCTACGACCTCTCGCATCCTCAAGGCCGCTGACGATCTTGTAATGCTCGTCCGCAGACAGTCGTTGGCCTATGTCGGAAGGTGAAAGGGTGGCAGCCGATCCGAGTGCCTTTGGTGGCCATATCCCGCGAATTGCGCCATCGGAGGTGATAGTCTGACGACGGTATGAAACGCTTCGGGATTTTGACCACCGCCGTCACGTTGGCGGTCGTTGCCTTGGCACGTGCCCCCGTTGCAGCGCAAACGGCCTCAGGTTCATCGGGAGCATCCTACAAAGCGACGCCGTTGCCGGCGGATACATCCGGCGCTTCTTACAAAACCAGGCCTGTACCCTCCATAGAGGTCCTCACGCCCTTTCCCTTCGCAACCTCGCCGCCGGCAACCGCCAAGCTGGTTGACTACCTTCCTGAAGCGCAGATGACCCAGACCGCCCGCGATCTGGCCGCAAGCGCAGAGCCCGCCATCCGTGACGGCGCTGCGCTGGCGGGGATAGAGTTCGCCAACGGCACTTGGAGCTACCAGCAGCTTGTGTGCCAGGCTTTCCCCGGCCACATGTTTCTGCTTTTCCAAAGCAATCGCGGCGCCGGCGATGTGAGCCTCTTCTCAGCCGCAATTCCCCTCGCAGGCAAAGGCCGCGTTCGCACCATTCCCATTCGGCGCCGCGGCTTTTCGCTGTTTTCGCCTGCCCCCGTCAATGCGCTCGCTATGGCGCAATTCAACCGCATTCGCGCCGAAGAACCTGCGCACCAAACCCCCGATTGGCTCGCAACCTCCCTGTGCTACGCCGCGCTCACAGGCGCTCGTCCTGAGATTTTTCCGCCGTCACAGGAATCCGCGGACCCGAGCCGCTCCTTGTCGTTTCCTCCCACGTTGGAGGTTGGCGCAGACGGCGAGTCGACTGTCCGCTTTGTGGATGTCGCAGCAGCGCCCCAGCCCATGGAATGGGCGTTGACCTTCAACTCCGGGGGACAGTTGCTGAAGGTAAGCAACTTTGCCACGTCCGTCTATGCGGTCAAGCTCGTTCCCTCCGCGGTCCCACAGCAATCGTCCGCCCAGGGCCCTCGATAAGAGCGCGACGCGCGTATGCGCTGGCTTCGCGCCCACTCTCGCTGCCGCGCTATCGCATTTCTCCCAATGGTATATAGCATTCCAAACAGCCAAGTTGACGCGAACACCAGTGAGCGGCAACCTTCTCGACAGTTGGCACTCTTGAGGATTGGGAGAAATGCCTTAAAAGCTGACCTTGCGCCCCGGGAACCACGTGAGCTGGATATTCGTGGAGGTCACGGTCTGTTCTCCCGGCAGGTAGATCGGCGCCTTCCAGTGCTCCAGAGTAAAGTTGCCGTTCACCTCGAGGTCCCTGCCCAGACGCTTGACCACCTGAACGCTGACATCGTTCAGTGTGGTGCCTCCGGAAATGAAGTCCTTGTCCGCCTTCTGGTGGCGCGCACCCACCTGCACCCACTCGTTGCCGCTCAGATGATAGGTGATCCAGCCTTGTCCGCCCTTGTCCTCGCGCCCGATCCAATCCCCAAACAATTGCCCCTGGTTGGTGTAGCCCTGCTTTTCAATCCCCTCCCAGTACATGAACACGCCGCCCTGGCTCCGTGACGTGGGTGGGTCAGTCGTCACGCCTTCCACGCGCACGTCGAGCCTGGGAACGCCGGGCACATGCGAAAGATAGAGGCCCGGCCGCTCGGCGGCCCGGCGCGGCGCATCAATCGGTGAAACATCGTCATGCACCTCCGAGTCGGTGTAGAGCGTGAGCCAATGGCTCAGGTAGGGCAACCGCCAGGTAAAGTCGAAGGCGCCAAAGCGCGCGCCGGGGTCGGCGGGGCCATTCTTCACCGTAGCAGCCGGAGAGTAGGTGCTGAAGAAACTGCGCAGGAAATTGTGTATGTTCACCGGCGAATGACCCTCCCCGCCCCACAGCACGGTTCGCTCAAAGCCGAATTCGAGATCCTTTGTTGGCCGGAAGCTGATCTTTTCTACATGCACCCAGGGATCGCCGGGAGTGGTGACGTTGGGCAAGCTCGAAGAAGGGTTCGCCTCGTACGCGGGGTCGGGCATAAAAGTGTGGCCACGCAGCGCACCGACAATGAACTCATAGCGGAAAGGGCCGGTAAGACGTGAGAGCAAAGGAATGTTAAGCGGCTCAATCCGGTTGATTTCGAAGCTGTAGAAATTCTGCGCATTATTGGAGAAGGCCATGCTTGCCCCTTGCGCCGGCCCCAGCCACTGGTCCTGCTTGCCGAACGAAAAAATATGGTTCAGGTATTGGTACGAAAGATAGGCTTCCAGGAAGCGCCCTTGGGTCGCCGTGGCAACCGGTCCCAGAGGAATGGTGGCTTGGCTGTACACGGCGGTAGTGTTGCCGTAGGGCGGCGTGCTTGACGGCACGTAGTACAAGGTCAGGTCGACATTGGAGAGTGCCTGGGCCAGCGCCGCTGAGTACCCCGTGGCCGACGGCGCGCCCTGGAATTCGCCGCGCGCGTAGAGCGTAAACCGCCCAGCGGTCGCGTAGGCGCTCATGCCGGAGTAGTTGTTGAATCCGTTCTCGAAGGGCCGGCCATAATCGTTCACGATCGTCGATCCGAGATGAAAGCTGTCATGGAGCGGCGTGCCGCTGATGGCGCGCGCCAAAGTGTAAACCGACTCGATCCGCGCGCCGCCCTGGTGCGGTCCGCATGGACCTTCCATGTCGTAGTGCAGCTCGCGGTTCAGCGCATCGTAGATCTCCCGCGCCTCGTCCGCGCCTGGATCGCTCTCCGCTTCGCTGTCCTCGATCAGGTTGCCGGCTTCTTCCAGCATGCGCATCACGCTGGCGCGCGTCCACGGCCGCAAGCCAAGGTAGACAGTATTTACGTAACCCAGCGAGTAAAGCCGCAGCATGGCCGGGTACACCCAACTGTCCACCGGAATATAAGGGGAACCCAGTTTCGCGGGCTCGCAAGCACTTGCCGTAGTCTTGGCGCCGCTTCCCGCCGTCGCTGCAGGCTGCTCCGCCGTCATCGACGGGATACATACGATCGCCAACCCCGCCACCACCCATGTGCACCGCATTGGAGCAGCCACAGACGTCCGCTTAATCGCCTTCATCATTCCTCACTTTATCACTCGGCCTCGGCGCTCAAGATGCGCTATTTTGCCGCGCAGCAGCGGCTGCCGCGTCAATTTCCACGCCCTTTGCTCGTGGTGTTTCATCGCAGGGCCGATCGCACAAAAGTTGGCCTTCGCGGCGCCTCGTCGCCGCTGGGGCTCACAATTCCTCAGCCCTGCGGTAATTCACGTTCCGATCGTTGCCCCCGGGCGCAAAAGCAGCGTGCGGCCTGCATGGGTGCAACCCCGGGGCGTTTTGACCGGCACGCGGCTTAGGCGTTCCCTGGATCGCAGGAAACGGCCCGTTCGCGAAGCTTCACCTTCATGGCAGGCGCTCCGCTATACACCGTCCACGGCTCCAGATCGCTGTAGGCCACGGAACCCAGGCCTAGAACGGCTCCCTCCCCCACATGCACTCCCGGCGAGACGGAAGCGCGCGCACAGATCCACGAATACGCGCCCAGACGCATGCTGTAAGAGATCATGGGGAATTCGGGATCGTTGTAATCGTGCGTCGCCCCGCAAAGATACGCCTCCTGCGAGACAATGCAGTGCGACCCAAGATAGATCGGCGAAGGATTGTAAATCTCAGCGTGATCGCCCAGCGTGCAGCAGTCCTCGCAAGTGAGATTCCACGGCGCCCACACCTTGCTGCTCGAATAAAAGTGACACCCGTGCCCCATCTTCGCGCCGAAGAGCCGCAATAGCGTCGCGCGCCACGCGTGCATCGGCCGCGGCGATGTGCGATAGAGCAGGACATACACGGCCTGCCAAAGCAAACGCACCAGCCGGTATTTCAGAGGGAATGAGGCGCGAAGATAGGGATTCTCTTCCGCATTGGCGGCGATGTTGTGTACGGCGCGTTCGCGTCGACGAACTAGTAGGCTCATACTTACTCGGGATTATCTTCGTAAAGTCGCGTTCCAGACAAATGCCCTTGCGCCTGCCCGCGCAAGTGCGTTCGTCTTTCCCGGCGCGGCGGACCGCTGCCTCCCGGCGCCGTCAACTCCTGCCCTCCGCCGCGTTGGCCACGTACCACCGATACGCTTCTTTCATACCCGTCTCAAAATCGGTGCGAGCACTCCAGCCCAAAGCGCGCAGGCGGCTCACGTCCATCACCTTGCGCGGCATGCCGTCGGGCTTCGACCGGTCGAACGTGAACGTCCCCCTCCAGCCGATGATCCGGGCAATGCTCTCGGCCAACTCCAGGATCGTCATGTCCCGCCCGGTGCCGACATTCAAAAACATCTCTCCCGAGTAATTCTTCATCACAAAAACGCACGCGTCGGCCAGATCCTCCGAGAACAGGAACTCGCGTCTTGGAGTCCCGCTCCCCCACAGTTCCACTGTCGCGCGATTCGCCATTTTGGCGGCATGAATCTTTAGGATCAGCGCAGCCACCACATGACCGCCTTCCGCGTCGTAGCGGTCTTGCGGCCCGTAAAGGTTGGTTGGCATCACGGAAACAAAGTCGCAGCCATATTGCCGGCGGTACGCCTGGCACAGCTTGATTCCTGCAATCTTGGCGATGGCATACCATTCGTTGGTAGGCTCCAGAGGGCCTGTCAACAGCGCCTCTTCCCGCATCGGCTGCTCCGCCATGCGCGGGTAAATACACGACGACGCTAAAAACAGCAGCTTTTTTACTCCGGCCTCTTTCGCCGCGTGGATCACGTTGCTTTCAATTACCAGGTTGTCGTAGAGAAACTCCGCCGGCCGCGTTGAATTCGCCAGAATGCCGCCCACGGTCGCAGCCGCCAGAAAAACCGCATCGATCTTTCTGCCGGCCAGCCATGCATGCACATCCGCCTGGCGCAACAGATCGAGCTCGCCGCGCGTCGCCGTCACGATTTCGCAGCTCTCGCGCTGGAGCCGCCGCGCGATTGCCGAACCGGCCATGCCGCGATGCCCGGCCACCCATACGCGCCTGCCAGCCAGTTCGAAACTACTCATGGCGGCGTTCCCCTGAATGATGTTCGCGGGCAACCGCTTGCAAGTCTGAATTCACCATTTCGGCGACCAGTTCCGAAAAAGTCACTGTATGTTTCCATCCCAGTACTCGGCGCGCTTTAGAAGGATCTCCCAAAAGCGAATCCACTTCCGCCGGACGAAAGTACCGGCTATCGATTCTGACCGCAATGTCGCCAGTCCCCGTGTCGATGCCAACCTCGTCGACGCCTTTACCCTCCCACCGGATCGTACGGCCCACTCTGGAAAAGGCCAATTCCACAAACTCGCGCACGCTGTGTGCTTCTCCAGTCGCCAGAACATAATCGCCCGGCTCCGGCTGCTGCACCATCCTCCACATCCCGTCCACATAATCCCGGGCATGACCCCAGTCGCGCTTGGCGTCGAGATTCCCGATATACAGCGTCTTCTGTGCGCCAAGGTGAATGCCAGCCACGGCGCGCGTGATCTTGCGCGTCACAAACGTTTCGCCGCGTATCGGACTCTCGTGGTTGAACAGGATTCCGTTCGAGGCATGCATTCCGTAGGCTTCGCGATAGTTTACCGTGATCCAGTAGGCATACAGCTTGGCCACGCCGTATGGGCTCCGCGGATAAAACGGCGTGGTCTCTTTCTGCGGTGTCTCCTGCGCCTTTCCGTACAGCTCCGACGTCGAAGCCTGGTAGAATCGCGTCTTCTTGGCCAGACCGAGAATCCGGATCGCTTCCAGGATTCGTAACGCGCCGGTCGCGTCGGCGTTTGCCGTATACTCCGGCGTTTCAAAGCTCACCTGCACATGACTCTGGGCCGCCAGGTTGTAAATCTCGTCCGGCTGCACGTCCTGAATAATCCGGATCAGGTTGGTCGCATCGGTCATGTCGCCGTAATGTATCTGGAAATGCGCATCCGGTATGTGTGGATCCTGGTAAATATGATCGATCCGCGCCGTATTGAACGACGACGAGCGCCGCTTCACGCCGTGCACGATATAACCCTTACCCAGCAGGAGTTCGGCCAGATATGCGCCGTCTTGCCCTGTAACGCCAGTGATTAAAGCGACTTTTTGCATCGAGGATGCCTCATTACCTGCGTGTAACGCGTGATTTGCCATACCAGCCGGGCGTCTTTCCGGGCTTTATCGTTGAGCTAGTGAGATTCTAGCTCCTGCTCCTCGCTTGTATCGAGCAGGCCCTGGTTGCCGCATAGGATAATGAGTGCGTCAGGATCGTTTCCCCGCCGAAGGGACCGCGCGCGCTCGGTTAAAATTGACCTGAGTTCTTCATGCGCTTGCGAGCCGGTTTTCTTCGCTCGCGCCTGGATAGGGCCGTGTTGCCGCCCGTTTGCGGCGCCGTTGCTTCGCTGCGGCCAGAGCGATTGCTCTGTGGGGTGCGGCATGCAGTTGCCTGATCTCACGTTGGGCGCCGAGGCTTGCCGTCCATTGCATCGCAGCACCAGGGGAGGGTCGCACATGGCAACACCGCGAAAGTCTGAGGCTGTGACCCTTCCGGCTTCTCCCCAGCGTTTTTCGTTGTGCGCCAATGCGGCGCTGCGGCAACCGGGGATTCCGCAATGTTAGGTCTTGTGAAATCGAGTTCGGCTTGGCTGCGTTCCGAGAACTCCCGGCGCAGGTTCCGCGTGCTTCTGGTGTATTTAACCGGCCAGGGCCTCGTTCAGTTCACGAATCTTCTCACCGGCTTCTTATTGCTGCGCTGGCTCACGGTAGATAACTACGCGCAATTCATCGTGGCTTTCACCTTTCAATTAACGCTCGGCTTTCTCACCGACCTTGGATTCTCGGGAACCATCGTCGCGCTCGTTGGTCCGCGCGGCGACGACCCGTCGGTCGTTGGTTCCTATGTTCGTTCGGGGCGGCATCTGCGCAACGTCATGCTCGCCTGCCTCACGCCTGTCGCGGCGGTTATCTACATTCATATCGCCAGGCAACACCACTGGGCAGCGCTAACCAGCTCCCTCCTTTTCGCCTCCATCGTAGCCTCCATCTACTTCTCCGGCATGGTTTCCTATTACGGCGCGCCTCTGTTGATACGCGGCCGGCTCTCACACTACTACCGCCATCAGTTGGCCGGCGCGCTCTTTCGCATTCTTACTTGCGGCGCCCTGTACCTTGCCGGACTCCTGTCCGCCTGGACCACAAGCTGGGTCAATGCTCTCGGCTTCCTGGTCATTGGGTGGCTCTATGCCCGGGAATCGCGGCCTTTTGCCACTCTTCCCGCGCATCCTGACCGGACGGCAACGCGTCAAATGGCGCAGTACGTTCTTCCCAACCTTCCCAGCTACATCTTCTTCGCTGTTCAGGGACAAATCGCGCTCTTCCTCATTTCGTTTTTCGGGCGCACGCGCAGCATTGCTGAAGTCGGAGCTCTTGGCCGGCTGGGGCAGCTTTTCCTGCTCCTTGCCGGTTTCAACGCCGCCGTCATAGAACCTTTCATGGCCAAGCTTCCGGATAACCGCGTCCTCCGCAGTTATTTGCTCGTTGCCATTACCGCCGCCGCGATTTGTGTTCCTATCTGCTGCGTTGGTTTCCTTGATCCCCGATTACTTCTCCTCCTGCTGGGTCCCAAGTATGCATCTCTCACTCGTGAAACAGGCTGGCTCGTTCTGAACAGTTGCCTTGGCTACCTTGTCGGCGTTCTTTGGACGATGACCGCCGCGCGGCGCTGGATTTACTGGACCACAACCTGGGCAACCATCGCTCTCATTCTTGCCGCGCAGATTCTCTTCCTCTTGCGGTTCAGGATAGACAGCACCATGAACGCCATCCTCTTTGGTCTTACCACCACCTCCGCTTATCTCGCCGCTATGCTCTTCAATGCCGTATACGGCTTCATCCGCGGACCGAAAATCAAAATACAAGAGTCACCGACAGTGCAGCAGGCCGTGGAGCAGGTCGCTAGTATGGAGCAAATACTGGATTGATGGCAGTTTCTATCGGCGTCGTGCCGCAAAAAATAACCCTCCCTGCCGGTCCCTGTTCGCGCTTTTCTACGAGAACGGGAGCCGCCTGGAAAAGCTCGATATCCTATTGGCACAGTGGCGATCTTCTCATCGCACACCCGGCTCGGCGCTTCACGTTCGATGTACTATCATCTGATCAGGGAGCGTTCGATGAAGAAAGTCCTTGTAACTGGTTCTTCCGGCCTTATTGGGTCGGAAGTATGCCTTTATTTCGCGGCGGAAGGCTGGGAGATTCACGGAATCGATAATAACCAGCGCGCCGTTTTCTTTGGCCCCAAGGGCGACACGCGCTGGAATCAACACCGGCTGGAGCTCGCCATCAAGGGCTTCGTTCATCACGAGCTCGATATCCGCGACCGGCAGGGAGTGCTCGGTTTATTGAAGCAGCTCAAGCCCGACGCGATTGTGCATACCGCGGCGCAGCCGAGCCACGACCTCGCCGCCTCAATCCCCTTTGCTGATTTCGACACCAACGCCGTGGGCACGCTGAACCTGCTTGAAGCGGCGCGCCAGTTTGCCCCAGAGGCCCCCTTCGCATCCATGTCAACCAACAAAGTCTATGGGGATGCTCCGAACGAATTGCCCCTCAAAGAGCTGGAGACCCGCTGGGAGTATGCCGACGAAGCCTATTGGAACGGCATCCCTGAGACCTTCCGCATCGACCAATCGAAGCACTCCCTCTTCGGTGCTTCCAAAGTAGCCTGCGATGTCATGGTCCAGGAATACGGGCGCTATTTCAACATGCCCACCTGCGCGCTGCGCGGCGGCTGCCTCACCGGACCAAGCCACTCCGGCGTCGAGCTTCACGGATTTTTAAGTTATCTGATTAAGTGCAACGTAACCGGCACGAAATACAATGTCTATGGCTATAAGGGAAAGCAGGTCCGGGATAACATCCATTCCCTCGATGTCGCCCGCTTTATCGCCGCATTTATCGCCAATCCGAGAGCCGGTGAAGTCTATAACATTGGAGGAGGACGCACGAATAGCTGCTCGATCCTTGAAGCTTTCGCGAAGATAGAGTCCATCTCCGGCAAGCCGATGATATATGAGTACGTCGAGCAGAACCGCGCGGGAGACCACATCTGTTATATCAGCGATCTGAGGAAGATGAAATCCCACTATCCCGGGTGGGATATTCGCAAGTCGCTCGATGATATCTTCCGGGAGATCTACGCTTCTTGGGCCGGGCGCGTGGAAGTTACTCAATAACCACTGCGGCCGGCGCGGTTCCTGAAGTATGCCAGCCGTCGATAATCTATAGAGCCTGAAGAATCGGCTCCCAGAACCGCCGTTGCTGATGGGACAGCAGAAACTGAGAACGGGCGAGTGCGAGCGCGCGGTGAACAATGATCTCGCGCTGTGCGGCGGCGTCGAGTAAACACTTCGCGATCTCTTCCGGATCGAGCGTAGTGCAGATGGCCGCGGCCTCGTGACGCGCGAGCAGCTTGCAAGCAGCCGCATCGTCAGGGCCGTGATAGAAGATCGGCAAGCCGCTGCCCAGATACGTAATCATCTTTGTCGACATGCTGAACCTGCCGAACGCGCGCGCGGATTCCTGAAACGGCATCGGCTGGTAAAGCAGGTCGGCCGAAAGCAGATCTCTTTCCACCTCCGCTTCCGGCGCAAAGGAAAGAACCCGGACAGGCACATCGTCAGCGTGCACCGGCGCGGAGATCGCGCTGCAACGGCACGTTAACGTAATCTCCCAATCCGGATGCCGCGATCGCACCATCTTCAGCGCATTCAGCACCGCTCTTAGGTTCGGCGCGTAGGTATTATGGAAAAGCCCCATGAAGTAGAGGCGCAAACTCTTCTCCGGCCTCCGTCGCGGAGCGTCGGCCACGCACTTCAGGCCGTCCGTCACAATCCGGTATTCCCTGGCTCCATAGCGCCGGGAGTATTCGCGCCCAAGCTCTTCAGAAATGACAAAGGCTGCTCTTGCCTCGCGCCATGCACTGCCCATGTGCGCCGTCATTTGCTTTATGAGTAAGTGACCGCCCGTTACATATTCCAGATCGTCATGGATACTGAGTACGTATGGTATGCCCAGTTGGGATACGACGTTGTGCACCGGCACCACGGAATACGTGTTCGCGAGCAGGTGAATCAGCTTAACCCGATGTTCAGTCAGCGCGCGGCGGAGCTTCTTTTCAAATTGCCTGCGATAGAGCCCGTCCAGCAGAGTGAGAGCGCGATGCATGCGCGTGAATTCGAGGTGCGCAAATCCAGGCCGCAGTGGAAATTGTAACTCATTTCCTATAAGAGAGCCGGGCGTAGTGGAGAAATAGGTATTGATGCTCAACACCGGCGGGTGGTCCGCAGCGTGAAGAGACCGGAGTATCTTCGCTGAACCGCCATGATCGTAAGAATATAGGCCACAAGCCTGTATAAACGCGATCATTCATACCTTTCTTCGAGTGAATCCCGGTTCGTTACTTATGCTCTGCTGTTATCGCCTATCCTTAAGCCTGGTTTTGAGCCACTTCAGCAGGCGCCAGCTCGTGTTCGCTGATGCAGCCCCTCTTCTAAAGCTCGCTCGTACGTGTCCACCATCCGCTCCAAGGTCAACGTCTCGGCCAGTCTCCGTCCTTGCTCCGCCAGGTGCTCGCGCAATTCGGTGCGTTCCATCAATTCGATCGCCGCATCTGCCAAATGCGAAGCTGATGCTGCCGGAACGATGCGGGCATGCTGCCGGTCCACCAGAAGGTCGCCTCCGAATCCAGTCGGTGTTGTTACCAGCGCCATTCCCATCGCCAGCGCTTCCAATGCCGCAAAACCGAATCCCTCCGAAAGCGAGGGAAACAGAAAGATCGCATTCCCTCCCATCTCGGCAATCTGCTGCTCAACCGATATCCGCGGCAGAACTCGAATCCTTGCTCTCAGTGACTCTTTGAAGTGAGCGGCAATCTCCTGCTGCGTCATCGCCGTTCCGCCTATCGTCAGCCAGGTCTCCGGAAACCGCTCGCTCACCCTCTCGAATGCCTGCGGCAGATAATGCATCCCTTTGCGCGCTGTCCAGGATCCAAACCAAAGCAGGCTCGCCGGATTCCGGTCCGATTGCTTCGGCGCACTCGCTCCGGCTTCCAGAATCGCAGGGTGTACTGCCAGCGGAATTCTCTCCACGCAACGAAACCCTTTTTCAAGCAGGAAGTCCTCGTCGCGCTTGTTTTGAACGATCGAGAGATCGGAGTGCCGTGCGCCCTCGACGTCCCAGCGTACGGGCAACGGCCCAGTGCAGTAGCGGTAAATTGCCGACACCCTCCCGTGTCCACGCTCAACTTCCGACATCGTTGCCTGATGATCAAAGTAGTTCAGGCCATGGATATGATTTACGAGCAAGGGCCTCTTCGGCTCCGTTTTCAGCCGTTTATAGAGCGGTGCAAGCATTCCGTTTGAGCTGAATAACACATCGAACGGAATACTGCTTTGCCTTATCACGCGGGCTGCAGTGCGGCTCACAAAGCTGGGCAGCAGGCATCGGGTAGCAAGTTTCTCCATCCCCCGCGGAATCTCGACGTCGTCCAGATGCAGACACTGAACCTCATGCCCGCGCTTTCTAAGCCCATCGGTTAAAAAGTGATAGACGCGGGAAGCCCCTCCATTGGCATCGTTCGCACTGTGGGAAACCAGCAGCAGACGCATTCAATCTTGCCCTCTTGCTTCTGACATCGCCTTACAGCACATATCCCGTTTCGCGGGAAAAATACTTGTCTTCAGGGTCGATCGGCTTGATGGGCTTTGCCGGAATGCCCCCGTAAACATAACCCGGTGTCCCAAGGCGCGCGGCGAGCAGGGAGTGTGCGCCGAGCACCGAGCAGTCGGGAAGGGCGCTGCCGCCCAGCAGCACGCAGCCTGTGCCCACAAAACAATGATGGCCAATGCGCACGGGTTTGCAGCGCTGGCGCGACTCCTTCAGATCGATGCTGTGAGTGAGTATTTGCGACCGGAATCCTGCAAAGGTGCTGAAGGCCCCAATCGTGACCTCGTCGGTGCAATCCACGATATGGCGATTGGTGATCGCCGCGTGACGCTCCACGATCAATTGTGGCTTGCGCTCAGGGTCCAGTTCGAAATGCCGGCTCCTGGTTCCAAGAGGAAACGCGGTAATCCAGTTGAACGGCCCGATCAGCGCGTGCTCTTCGAGCCGCAGAAGCTCCAGCCCCTTGCACACCGTGAAAGGGCCGATCGAAGACCCCGGCCCCATTTCCAGCCGTGACGCCAGCACCAGCGCGAACCGGGAAATGAAAGCGCGTTTATCGATTGCGAACCCGCACAGTGCCTGCAGGACCAGCCGCCTCAGACGCCAGGGCAGCGGCGCTGCGCATACAAGCGCCGGGATCGCTAGCTTGCGCATGCCAGCTCCCGGTAGAGCGCGACGTAATTATCCATCATGCGCGAGGTCTGGAACCGCGAGCGCACATTCTCCAATCCGCTCTGCCGCATCCGTTCCCGGTATTGCCGGTCGGCGGCCAGCCTTCGAATCTCGTCCGCCATCCCCGCCTCATCTTCCAGCGGCCGGAGCGCTGCCGATTGGCCCAGCACTTCAGCCAGCGGTGCAATATCGCTTGCCACCACCGGGCATCCGCACGCCTGCGCCTCAATCGTCGGCCAGCCAAACCCCTCATAGCGCGACGGAAACAACAGTACGAGAGCGCGGTTGTACAGCGCCTCGAGAACTTCCACTCCGGGCGTTGGCGCCTCGATGACCCGGTCGCGAACCTGCAACTCCCGGGCTAACGCGGCTAGTTCTTTGCTCAATGCGGCCCCGGCAAAAACCATGCGCAAATCGGTTCCTGCGGCCGCCTGTGCGAATATCCTCAGCACACCCTCCCGGTTCTTGCGCGCGAGATTCGATCCGACATGGAGAACATACGGCCCTTTCATTCCCGGCAAAGCGGCAAGCCGCCGGTCCATCTCGCCTGCATCGAGCGGCTGGAACGGATAGTTCAAACCGTTCAGAACCATGCGCAGATTGCCGGTCCCCGTTAAGATTCGCCGCGCGTCGTTCAACGTGTATTGCGATACGCACGCGACCCGCGTAGCGCGCTCCAACCCGCGCCGTATCCAGAGCTGCAGCAATTTCCCGAAAAAGGATGCCGGGCAGTCGGGGACCTCGCCCAGTGCGCCGCGGACCGCCAGCAAGTCATGGCACGTGATGATGGTGCGCTTGTCCTTCACCATAAGTGCGTACATGGCAGAGCCGTGATCGCACACATGCACTACATCCGCATGCGCTGCCGCGGCCCGCAGTTCTCGCGGAAAGATCGCGAACCGGTCAAGATAACCCAGCCACTTCCCTAACCCGTCGGCCGATTGCTTCATCCGCCCCAGCACCGGCTTCGGAGAGATCAATTGAACCTCAATTCCGCGTGAAAGAAGCTCGCGAAGCAGGGCGTCTGCCCATACCTTCATGCTGGTCGATCCGTCGAACTCGTAGTTCCCCACAAGCAGAACCTTCATAGATCTCCCAACGTGCACATTTTCCTTTCTGGAAGATTCGTGCCTGGATGCAATTCAGTGCTGCTTGCGGCGCGTTCCCGGCGCCTCGTCCAAGCTCCCGCGCACGCTTCGTTTGCAGTGATGCCTGTCAGGCTGCTGTGGCCACGCATCTCCTGGGCGCGCAGCGGCGCCGCGGATGATCCTTTAGACCGGTCCTCATGCGCTACCATCGTTGGTATGCGGCCCACCGTGATCCTATTATCCTTCAACTCCGAGGATACGCTCGGCGCTACGCTGGCAAGCGCCAGCCGGGTATCCGATGAGATTTTCGTGGTGGACTCGTACAGCAAGGACGGAACCGTGGGTCTGGCGCGCTCTCTCGGCGCCACGGTTGTCCAGCACCCGTTTGAACATTACGGGGCGCAGCGCAATTGGGCGATGGACAACCTGCCCATCTCCCGCCCATGGCAGTTGCATCTGGATGCAGACGAGTGGATGAACGATCGACTGGTCGCGGCGATTCAGGCCCTGCCCGATGAGCCGGAACACAGCGGCTATTTTGTTCCCCGCTATCTGTGCTTCCTGGGCCGTGTGTTGCGCCACGGAGGCATGAGCCCCACCTGGCACCTGCGCCTGTTCCGCAGCGGCGTGGGCCGTTGCGAAGATCGCCAGTACGACCAGCACTTCCTGCTCATGAGCGGAACCAGCGGCAAGTTATCCGGCGCCATGGTCGACGACATCCGCATGCCGCTCACCGAGTGGACGGCGCGGCACAACCGCTGGGCCGACAGCGAGGTAGCCGAGTTGGAGAACGCAGAAGCCTCTGGACGGCTCCAGGCCGACGCCCACGGCAACCCCGCCCAACGCAAGCGTTTCCTGCGCGAAAAGTACTACCGCATGCCGCTCTTCGCCCGCTCCTTCGCATTGTTTCTCTATCGCTATTTCTTCCGCCTGGGTCTGCTCGACGGAACTGAGGGGCTTATCTTCTGGGTGCTGCAGAGTTTCTGGTTCCGCTTCCTGGTGGACGCCAAAATATGGGAGAAGCGCCGCGCCGCGAATCTGGAAGAAAAGTCCGAGGTTAGTCCAAACCTCTAGAGCGGGTCTCCTGCAGGCGTAGACCAAGGCACAATCGCTAAGTGGCTTTTTCATCAAGAAAAAGCCACCTTGAATTCTGTCCGGAATGGCACATCGTTGCAGGAGAACCGCCGTAGAATGCACTGCCGCTTCGCGCGGCAAATCAGTCTTCCGTAATCGAAAGAAGCGTTGCAGTGGATCGCCATGCAATGCACGCGGCGATTTCTCCGGTCAATGAAGCGGTTCGCCTAGCCGAATCGGTTCGCCCAGTCCCGTTGGCGCTCCCAGGCCCGGCATGCCGCTTGCTGAATGGCCGGCTAGCGGATTCAATCCCGGCGCGCTCTTCGCCGCCGATCCCAGACCGGACTTCGTTCCCGTTTTTTTGGCCGGTGTGGCATGGCCACCCGAACTGGACGCAGTCGATCTCGTCATGGTGAATTTGGGAGCTCCGCCGCGGCCGCCTCTCGCCATCCCAAATTGTGCATGGCCGGAAGCGTGGAGACCGGTTGAAGAACGCGATGCCAAAGCCTTGCCTTGTGTGGCGCGGCTATGGCCAGAGGGCGCCGCCGCGGAACCCTCCGCTCTCGTGAAAACGCCAGGCGTCTTTAAGGCCTCGCCCGTCGCAGGCATTCCACTTGCGATGCTCTTCGCGAGGCTTTTCTCCGTAGTAATTGATGTCGTGGAACCGTCTCTCCACACCCCATCCGCCTGGCGGTTCGATCCGAAGCTTGCCTTTCCCGCAGTCCAACTCGCGCTCCCGGTGGATGAGCCAGCCTTGGGCGCAGACGCCCCGGCCGCTGCGGTCCCCGCCCCCCAGCTGCTTGTGCCGCCACGCGACATTCCCCGCGTTTCCTGCGCCTGCGCGGCCTGCCGGCTGAGGAGGCCGGCGGCTGCCATCGCTGCGAAGAGTAAGGTGCCCCGCCACTTCGCGCCGGTCATTCGCACGCCCCCTCCTTCGCCAATGTGCTCTTCCCTGCTCCGGCAATCGCCATCAGGGTTTGTTCCATGTGTCCCAACACGCGCTCCGCTGACCACCGCCGCCGCGCATACGCACGCGCATTTTCGCCCATCTTGCGCAGATCCTCGGCCCTCAGCTCCCGAATAGCTTCGAGCAGCGCCCGCGGATTTTCCGGCTCCGCAACCTTACCGGCTTGCGACTCGCGAATGGTGCGCGCCACTTCGCTGCCGGAATTCACCGAGGCAACCATTGGACGCCCTGCCGCCATATACGTTACCACCTTCGACGGAAAGGCAATCTCCGACACCGATTTCTGCTGCGTCACCAGGCACACACCGCTTGCCGCCAGCAATCCACGAAAGTCGGCATCGCCGAGAAGCGGCAGAAACCGCGCGTTGCGCAAGCCCAAATCCGCCGCTCGCCGCTCGATCCTCCCGCAATCGGCCCCGTTGCCCACAAACAGAAACAGCAGCGAATCGTCCTCGCGGTTCAGCGCCGCCGCATCCAGCACCACGTCCAGTCCCTGCTTCACTCCCATGTTGCCGCTATGCGTCACCAGGAATTTCTCTCCCAGATCGAACTTCCGCCGGAATGCCTTCCCGTCTTCGGGCGAGAGATCCATCAGCGAATCGTCCATGCGCGGCTCGAACAGTTCGACCTTTTCTTCCGCGATCCCCTTGTCAACAATCTTCTTCCTCATGCTGGGAGTCAAGGTGGTCACCAGCCGCGCATGGCGATAGGCCGTCTTCTCCAGCCCGTAAAGCAACCTTACCGCCCAGGCAGGAAGCATGCCCAGATCCGATGCCGAGTCGGGCTGCAGATCCTCTACGTCGAAGACAAACGGAATGCGCCACAACCGGCTCAGCAGAATGGCCGTCGCCGCCAGTCCCAGCGGCGGAGAAACCGCCTGCAATACATCGGGCCGCCTCCGCATCCCTGCGCGCATCGCCGAGGAGAGAATAAAACTTCCCTCATGCAGAATGCGCTTGAATGAGGTCACGGGGTTGGGGACGTAAAGATAGCTGCGGACGATCTTGACGCCGTTGCGTTCTTCGGTCATCGCCAGCCTGCCGGCGTATTCCCTGGGAACTCTCCATTCCGGATAGTACGGAAACGACGTGCATACCTCCACATCGTGCCCGGCGCGGGCCAGATACTCCGCGCGATAGGTCGTGAAAGCGCCGATGCCGGTGACTTCCGGCCAATAATTGATGCTCAGAATGAGAATCTTCATGCGCCGGCCCCGGTGATCTTGGGGGCGAAGCCGCGCCACGAGGTTTTCGCCATCGTCACCTCAGGCGATCCTTCACGCGCAGGATCGGGGACTCGAAAAATCGATAAGAAAGCGCTGCAATGCCGATCGACACGCCGATGCGCAGCGGAATGACCAGGATCCAGGACGCAGCCGCTTCACCCAGGAGGCGGTGCCATGGAAGACGGTTGAGAAACGAGATCATGCCATCCTGAAGAAGGTAGATCCCATAGCTGATCCGGCCAATGTAGCGCAGCGGCCTGATGCTGAAGGCCTTCGCCAGAATCGAGGACTCATCGCGCAGAAGAAGCAGCAGCAGGCCTGCAAAACCGATGGCGAGCGAGGTGAATCCAAACACCACGTTGCTGCCGAAGATCACATCCCAGCTATGCCGGAAGCCGAGAAACGCCGTTCCAATTCCCACCGCGAAGGCGGCCGATCCGATCCACGTCATCGTCCGGGTGCGAACGGCGTACCGGGAAACCAGCAGGGCGGCAAAGCTCCCTGCAACCAGCCCGTCTAAATGAAATTGCGTTTCGGTGTAAAGCTGCTTATAGGTAAACGCCTGGTGCAATCCCCAGAACCGAATCGCCGGCTCGGCCAGGAAAACCGCCGGCAGCACCCAAACCAGGGAGCGCCGCGGGAGCAAAAACACCAGAAATGGCCAGACAAAATAGAAGTGCTCTTCGATGCACAACGACCATGTTGGCCCCAGGCTGCGTGCGGTAAACCAGGGGGTATAGTTTTGCAGGAAGAAGACGTGCTGCAGCCAGTTCGTCTCCCTTCCCGACAGATCGTGGCGAAGGATCACAAAGGCAATGAGCAGAACCGTGAAATAAAGCGGCCAGGTGCGCAGGGTGCGGCGGAGCACAAACAGTCCGAGACCGCGAGGCCCCGGCTTGGTGCTCAGCAGGATCTTTGTAATCAGGAAGCCGGAGAGAACAAAGAAGGCATCAACCCCGATCCATCCCAGCGAACAAACATACGCCACCGCGCCCGGCAGCTTCAAATCCATCATGTGGTTCATCAGAACCAGAAGGATGGCCAGCGCCCGCAGCCCATCCAGTTGCGGATAAAAACGGCGTGCCTCTACGTTTTTGTGCGTCCGGGCAGCCGCGGAATCACCGCATTGCTCCTTGATGCTTGATGCGGAGCAGACCGGTAAAATCGCGGACTTGAGATGTAACATGTTTCGGATTTGCTTTCCGCCTATCACTCAGGCCGACGGTGAGGTCAGCGGCCCAGGCTGCTGTAGCGCAGCGGGCGAGGCAAATTGCTTAAAGTCGAAGCTGGTCGAACAACAACGCCGCTTGGCTTTACCGCGGCCAGAGAAAAAGCCGTTAGGATCACCATGAATCCCTGCCCGGTTGGCTGTTCCAAAACGCTCAAAACGACCGCGACGATCATCAAAGGGGAAAGCAATAGGGCGAGGGGCTCGCCTTTACGTGCTCGCGCAATCGCGCCGCCTAAGATGGTCAATCCCAGAAAGAGACAAAACAACACGAAGGCCATTCCTGGGTAGGGCCCGAACTCGATGATCAGGTGATCCAGCTCGCCTTCGCCCGCCGCGAACGATGCGGTGCCTTCCAATAGCGTCGTAATCGCGGGGGCGCCGCGGCCCATGCCGATTCCGATCGGGTTGCTTGAGTAATCGGTCTCTTCAATTCTCGTCAGCAGCGGGGTTGCGACACGGTGAGCAAGCACTGCCTTTATGCTGCCCCCCCCTTCCACCTCGTTTGCTCCCTGAAAGCGCTCAGTCATCGTGCTCGTGGCCCGGGAAAAAACCGGCAGGAGCGAAACCACAAAGAACATCGCCATGAGCGGAACGGCAATCTTGATCAGCTTCAGGAACTGGGACACACCGAACATTCCCGCAACTCCGGCGGCAACCACGACCGTCGCCAATTGAACAACGTAACTGCGCGACCCCACCATCGGGACCGAAAGAATCAGCGCCGCCGTTACCGCCCACAAAAGCCATTTCTTGGCGAACTTTTCATCCACCAAGCCATAGAGAAGGAATACCGCAACCAGAGGGCCGTAAATGGCTGGTCCGGACACAAAGCTAAAGGTGCCTGACGCTCGCACGTGCGCGCCCGCGTAGCCAATTTGTTCGGCGCCTGCATAGGCGCCTGCGTTTAAGAATGAGTGGGCGGGCGCAATATATTGGGCGATCTCCAGCAACGTCTCTGGCAGCATGAGCCACAGCGCGCACACCCCGAATTTGCGCAGATCCTCCGCGTCCAGGTTCTCTCCCATAATGAAGGCCACGGGAAAAGGCAGCAGGTAGGAACGCAATCCGTAAACCGCCGCAACCCAGGGATTGTTGCCCACCACGGCCTGGAGGAAGCACAGGCCGACCAGGCCGGCCGAAAGAATGCTTGTAACTACGGACCATTTTTCCGGCCATTTGTTGGTGCGATACGCCTCCAGGATGATCAGCATCGCCACCGGATCGCGCACCAGGAGCAGCGGTGCGGAAAGCTGCGGAACGATCCATTTGCGTAGCGCCCCCTCGAAGATCAGCAGCAGGAAGTACGCCCAGAAAAGTTTCTTCAGCGTGGGCATCCGCCTGTAATAGCTATTTGGATCCTGCCAATGTCCTACTAACATGAGGCAATCCTCGAAGTGTCCGTGCCTTCTCGCCGTATTTCTGTTTCCGCGGGGCCGCGCAGGCCTTCGCGCTCCTACGATCCTGCCAGACTGGACTCAATGGGATGTTGGCGTAACCCTGCCGAAGCCGAAGGCACTTTCCTTCCGGCTACCCATTTTGCGCGCAAACGGTTAATGGGATGGTCATAAAACTTCCAAATCAGCAGCGACGATCCCAATACCAGGACCCAGGCGGCGCCAACGTTGATGAACCGGACCATCATTGTGCCGGGGCGCGATCCCAACGACATTTCGCCAAGCCAGTGGAGCAAATAAATGATATAGGACAGATCGCCGAACATTCCGTCGCTTGGGAATCCGGGCTGCCTTGTCGTATAGAGAGCAAAGGGCGTCATCAAAACGGCGAGCGCCGCATTTGTGGGATCCGTATACTTCCAAAGCGGTCCAGGGTGCGCGCCTACCAGGAGAATTCCTCGCCAGGGCGAGACAAGGCAGCCGATGATGACGGCCGAAGTAATTGCCAGAGATGCGAACGACAACTTACCCGCCGGCCGCCAATCGACAGAAGCCGCGGTCATGCCAAGCATAAAAAAGATCAATTGGCTCGTAACAAGATACTGGAGACCCGCGAGCAACGAAACCACTGAGATCGTGGCGGCCGCCACGACCGTCAGCGCCGCGGGAACTTTGCGCCGCGCAAGAAACCAAACGATGAACGGCGCCAGGATATAAAACTGAACTTCGAAATCCAGCGACCAACCCGGCCCAACCGGGCGCATCAACAGCGAATCGTAACCCACGAGGAAAAGATTCGAGAAAATGGCGTGAATCCGGCCGCTTGAAGGGAAGTAGCTCCCAAAGGTGCCATTGAACCAATAGAACGCCAGCGTAAGCGCCGTAACCAGCCAGAATGTGGGCAGCAGCCGCCATGCCCTGGACACTATATAGGTGAAATACGGCTGGCGCGTCGCGGAATACCTGCCGGCATACATCCTGTATATCCAGAAACCGCTCAGGCAAAAGAAGACATACACAGCGGCTCCGCCCAGGGCCAGGCGCGACGTGTGGTGCACGAACACGACCAGCGCCAGGAAAAGTCGGAAGAGCCCGGGACCGGTAATCTTTTTCAGCATTTCTTGTCCTAAGTTGCGAATCGCTGATCGGGTTTCGGCTCGCTACTGGCCTTGGAAACGATGGAACCTGCGTATTTCGGCCTGTCCGGCAATACGTGCCGACTTGGTAATCGTTCGACGCGGAATCGAGGATCCTAGCTCCTGACTGCGGCCGTCACCGTCTCCGCTATGCGGGCGCGATAACTCTCCCACGACATCTTCGCCGCGGTCGCTTGCGCGTTACGCGACATCGAGGCCAGCAATTCCCGGTCGCGGTCAAGCATATGCAATCGCTCGGCGATCGCTTCCGGGTTGCAGATCGGCGTCACGAACCCTTCCACTCCGTCGCGCACAAATTCCAGCGTTCCCGTGTTGGGAGTGACAATCACCGGCAGACCGCACGCCAGAGCCTCCGGCACCACCAGGGCGCACCCTTCCGCAAGCGAGGGCAGCACCAGAACATCCGCTTCCTGCATCAGTTCCAGCACCCCGGAATGCGTCAGGGCTTCGAACCACCGCCAGCGTTTGCACGCCGCATCCACGCGCCGATTCGCCGCGATGCGCCCTCCAACCAGCGTCAGTTCCACTTGCGATTCCAGCATCTCAATCGCATCCAGCAGATAGCCGATGCCCTTGCGCTGCGACAATGCGCCCACAAAGAGAACCTTCAGCGGCCGGCTCGCGTCGCTCCCCACCGGCTTGCGTGGCCGCACCGGCGGCGCTCCGTAGCTGACCACGCGAATCCGCGCCTCCGGAACCACCCCCTCGAGCGTGCCGCGAACGTGCTGGCTGGGCACAAAAACAGTATCCGCCAGGCGAAGCTCCTCGTCCTTCCACGCCATGTGCCTTGGCGAATCCTTTAGCTTGGGCAAAAGTCCGGCGAACTCTGGATTCCGCTCGGCTTCCTCGGAGAGAAGCCTGTGCTCCCAGTGCCAATGGCTGCTCGGCAACTCGTAGAGCGCGGCAACGCCTCGCCGCCTGGCCTCGCGGAACGTTTCGAGCGCGCCTCCTTCATAGGCATACACGGCATCGAGCGGCATCGTCTTCACCCGCTGCGCCACTTTCCCGTCGAAATGCCGGTACATGCCGATAATCGAGAACGGCCGCTCCCCGGAACAGAACAGACCGTTCAGAAAAGAATTCCTGGCGCTCAGCCGCACGATCTCTCTTGAGGGAACGCACTTTACGCGCTCTCTCGGCGCTTCGGGAAACGCGCGCTTGGCCAACTGCGCTCGCAGCCCCGAAGGCAGCATCCGGTTCCACTTCGATTCCGGATTCCAGGCCAGCGTCGTCCAGAACTCCGCCAACATGCCTTGCTCAACCAAGCCTTCGAGCGCATTGCGGACATTCTGGTTCCCGGTAGGGTGCGACAAAAGTACCCGCAGGCTTTTCTCCGTCCGCTTCTCGCTGTTCACGGAATGGGTCGCCGGCGCGTTCACTGCCGTTCCACGGCAGTGCCCTTCCCGCTCGCCGCCTCCCCCGCACTGCGCTCCGGCTTTTTCATCCCGCGAAGCCAGCTCTTTACCTGGTCCTTCAACCGGATCTTTACCCTTCGCATTCGCCGTACGATCGGATTGAATCCTGCCTCGGCAAGAAAAATCGCCGCCGACAACGAAACGGAATCCCCCAGCTCGCGCAAGCGCGCTTTATAAATGCCGCGCTCCGTCTCGCTGAACAGCGGCGAATCCAGCGCATCCGCGAATCCGGCGGCCCGCCTGCGCATGTTCTTTCTCAGGATGCCGGTGCTCCATCCCCGCCGGATGTACTCCGGCTCCAGCGTTCCCATATACACTTTCGTGACGCACTCGATCTCCGCAACTTTTCGTTTGAATCGCGCCTGCCCGCTATCGTCCCACACACGGTAACTCGCCAGCGGCTCCGCGGCATACACGTTGCCCCACCCCAGAATCGCCATCCTCACCGACAGGTCCCAATCCTCCGCGGATTTCCAGGAAGCATTCGCATGGTAGTAATTGGCCTGCTTCAGGGCCGCGGCGCGAAAGAGAATGCAATCCGCGGCCACCCGGTACCCCTGGGCATTCTTCCTCAGGGATTCTTCCGCGTCTTCGTAAACCGAAGACCGCTGCAGTCTCCTTACTCTGGTCCGTACGCCCCGGCTGTCCATTTCATAGACTTCGCCGTGCCCATAGCCCGCCTGAGGATACTTCTTCATCAGACCGGCAAGCGTCTCGATGAACCGCGGTTCCATCTTGTCGTCTGAATCGATCCGCGCGATCAACTCCGTGGCGGGCTGCGCCAGCGCCCAGCTCAGGTTCTTCGCAATTCCCTGGTTGGTCCGATGCCGGTAATAGCGGACTGTGGAATGACGCCTGCAGAGCTCCTCCATGACCGTTTGCGTGTTGTCCGTGCTGGCATCGTCCGAAACCCAGATCTCCTCCACCGGGCAGGTTTGCGCGAGAACCGATTCGACGCATTCGACAAGATACTGTGCCTGGTTGTACGTTCCGATGCACACAGAAACCGAGGGCGCGTCGTCCGTTGCTGAGCGTGGGAGGCTTGCAGTGAATGTCTCTTCGCACATGAATATCGCCGGGCGTTCTTCCTTCATAACTCAGTATCGATGACACTTTCGATCATCGATCATCCGCACCGGAACCTCCTCGTTTGAAGATGCACCTGTTGAGAGCGCAAACGAAATGCAATAGCTTGGAGTCTGCATCGGCTTGAAAACCGCAGCCCTGCAACATGGCCTCACTCATCGACTTTACCCGTCAACTTCTAATGGGCGTAAGCGGGTGAAGACCGCCTCAACTCAAGCGCAAGGCCCGCATCCTGCTCGTGAAACGCGCAAACGTCAAAGTAGTAAACCGCAGCGCCGAAAGCTCGATTCGAGGCCAGGTAATTGTGAAGATCGGTAAGGATGTTCAATTGCGAAGCCTTCGCGTGAATCAGAAAATTTCCGTAATTGTCGTAGTAAATGAAATCGGAATACCCGGCGTCAATGAGCGCGCCGATTATATCCAGCCCAGCCTTGGACTCGGCGGGCCTGAGACCCGGATCGTACTCAAAGAAAATCACTGGCTTTGAGCCACGGATGAAATCAAGGGATTGCCGGAGGATGTCGAAATCGAAGCCTTCCGTGTCCGTCTTCAAAAGCTTCGCTTGAGAAAACTCCGGATGATCCTCAAGGATGCTGCGTAAACTGCGAAGCTTGATTGAGCCCTCATCCTTGATTGCCGCCTTCAAGGATGCATTGCGCCCGCGATCGACGATCAAAGCCGGATCTACCGCTTGCCCTTCGGCGCCCACGAAGCTCTTTTCTATCGCAATCCCTGCTCCCATGACTGCTGCATTTTCCGCGAGAATTGAAAGCAGTTCCGAATCCCCCTCGATGCAAAGTACTGGAATTTCACCGGCCTTGCGGATAAGAGCGGCCGTGTCCCCGACGTTCGCGCCAATGTCAATTGCGTGAAGGTCTGGGTACTTCGCTCTTACTACCCGTGCGACGTCGCCAAGGGGAGTGTCTTGAAGCTTGAATGCGCGCTTGTACATCGGGAGGCGGCTATTTACGGGCAGGCGGATCCGGTACGCGCCAATCGTGTCGTACCGTTTCCACACCTTACCCGCGATTTTCTTAGCCACGCTCTTCGCTGAACGAATTGGACGAATCATGTGTCGAAGCTCAGTCATCGATTCTCCGTAGGAGTGCTTACCCGGAATTTCCCTCTTGCGGTTGAAAAACCCAGGGCCATTTCAGATTATTTCGAGGTCAATCCCCATGCCGCCCTTGCGAGTTCCTCCATGTATGCGGCAGATTCCCACGTCGCGCAGAAGACTCTGCCCGCCGCGCAGCGGTGATCCGCGTCAATGCGGGCCAGGTGCCGGCAGGGATGGCATTCCGCGCGTGACGCAACCACCCGCTGCGAGGGAAAACCGGGGTGCACGGTCATTCCCGCCTTCATCTCCGTCAACATCACGACGGCCCGGTCTTTCCACATCTGCGCCAAATGGGAAGGAAAGCTATCGACGCAGAAAACCGCCGCCGCCGATGCAATCAGCTCGCAGACCTCTTCCGGAGGATTCCCAAACCGGATGACCTTCAGCCCCTCCCGCTCGTAGTCTTTTGCGAAATCGTCCTTCTCGTGAAACGCAAACTCCGCATCGTGCAGAACCCTTGCCGCAACCTCGGGCGGCATGATCTGGTGCGCCGATCCCGAAGGAAATACCACGTTCCGGTTTCCCGCCGCCTTCTCTCCAAACATTTCCAGCACGCGCAAGTGAATGGCGTCAAAGTCATTCTGCGCTTCTTTCCGGTACTCTTCCGGCGTCACGTTCCGAAACGGCCGCAGCCCCTGCATCTCCATAAAGCCCTGGTACTCGTAAACATATTCCCGGCGCGGGCGCGAAAGGCGGGTCGTAGCGATAGCGGCCAGAAATCCCAGGTCATTTATTTTGTCCTTGATGGATGGCTTGCTTCGCGTCTCCCGCAGGATCCAATAAAACGGCGAGTAATATCGCTTTCCCGCAAGCATGCCGGGCAGCAGGTGACGCAGGCCAAGGTGGCTCATTTCGATGTCGGCCGGACCGCCGGCCTCTACATCGAAAGAGTCGCCGAACAGACGCTGCGCCAGGGGGACGAGAATCTTGGGAGGATAAACAACATGGCGCTCTCCGGGCCGGATCCTCGACAGCGTCGCCAGCGCCATGAGCCTCATCCACGCGTCGCCGAGGCCGGCAATCCGAAAATCGATTCTCAAGCTATCTCCACACGACGATCGCCGGCTGTCTTCTTGGTTGAACGGCCTTTGCCTGACCTGCACGTCTTCCATCCCGCAATCACGCCGCGAGCTGAAGCCGCGGTCTTTTGCCAGGCGCGGCGAATTCCGATCCGCGGGCTGGAAAGAAGTCCTTTCAGTAATCCGCAATAACCGTTCCAAACCCCAATCAGCAACGCATACGGCAGCAGCACCGCCCGTCCCGCCAGCCGCAAATACTCCAGCAGCGCCAGAGTCATATTGTGGATTTCATTCTCGTACGCCAATGCGTTGAAGCCGGCGCGCTGGTCCTCGTCATGGCGCGGGGCTGGAAAGTGATCGACGAGGATTGACGGATCGTAAGCCAGCCGCTTTCCTTGCGCGCGCAACTCGAGGCATAACTTGAAATCGCAATGACATTGTGCGCCGGCTCCGCGCAGCCGCGGGTCCATGCGTAGCTCGCCCAACGCCGTCCGGCGGAACGACATGTTCACGCCTTTCAGGCAATCCACCTCGCGCCTCGGGCCCGCTCCGTGATGGTGGTATCCGAACGTGCGGCCGTACCAGCGGACCTTGCCTACGACCGGCGCATAGCCTTCGTCCCATGCGCCGTCTTTTTGCAGAATTCGGTCTCTTCCGCCCAACCCGGCAAGGTCCGGCTCATCCTCGTAAACCTGCACGATCCTCCGTGTCCAGTCCGCGTGCGGCACGGCGTCATCGTCGGTAAGGGCGATCACGTCGCTTGCCGCCCGGTCCAGTGCCCGGTTCACGGCTTCCACCATCCCCGGCCGCTCCACCAGTTCCAATTTGAGCGGCAATGTGGATGAGAATTCCTGTGCCGCTCGCAGTGTCGCATCATCGCCTTTGCGCGCAACCACGATCACTTCATCCGCTTTGCGATCCTGGTTGACCAGCGCTTCCAGAGCCCTGCGCAACTCTGCCGGGCGGCGGTACGTCGGAATGGCAACAGTCAGCGTCACCTTCGGCAGTTCCTTGCACAACCAGAATGGGCGCCCGGTACGGGATGGAGGGCCCAGGACAAGGGCCGCACGGGACGCGGAATTGGCGCCTCACCGCGAAGAGTCTTGAGAGGCGCCTCCCCTATAGCGGGTCTCCTGCATGTGTAGACCAAGGCACAATCGCTAAGTGGCTTTTTCATCAAGAAAAAGCCACCTTGAATTCTGTCCGAAATGGCTCATAGTTGCAGGAGAACCGCCGTAAAGACCCCTGTAGATCCCCTGGGCGCTGGCGTGGTTCGCCACCCTGAGGCAGGGTGGGCGGCCTGATCGCATCTGGATGGAACGGCTCGAGCGATTGTGCCCGGGCGCCCGGTTCGCGCGCTTATTGTCCGTAGGAAGTCTTGTAGATCGCGACCGAGGTGCCGATACCAAGGGCGGAATTGATGGCCTGTTCGGCCACCAGCCGGCTATTGCTCGTCGGCACATAGAGAATATCCCCGTCTTTCAGGGCTACGTCCGGCGCCTTGCCCTTGTAAATCAAGTTCACGGGAACCGTAATGGCTTCTCTCCTGCCGCCTTCCAGCGTCCTCACCAGTTGCACGCGTTTCAACGCGGCGGCGTGCGCGCTACCCCCGGCAAGCGCCATTGCCTCCTCCACGGTCAGAGAGTTGCGCCCATCCAGCACATAGCCGCCGGCGTGATTCACATCGCCCAGTACGTAGACAATGCCGGCCCTGGGAATCAGGATGGAGTCGCCGGGGAAAATCTGCGCGTCCGGAATCACTGGCTTGAGGGCCTCCGGATTGTACTCCACCGTGACCTGATTCCCAGGATCGCTGCGGTGGGTAATCACCACCTTCGAGGCAGCCAACTGCGTCACGCCGCCGGCGGAGGCAATCACGTCGTTGAGCATGCGCACGCCCAAAGCAGGGTACACCCCGGGGGTCTTCACCTCCCCATTCACCGTAATCCCCTGCGTTGCGTACTCGGCGATAAATACGGTGGCGTGCGATTCGGCGGGCTGCAGGATTTGCGCCTCGACAAAGCGTTTCTCGATCGTCGTGGCCACCTCCTCGGCAGTGGCGCCTTCCACGTGTACGCGGCCGATCAAAGGAACGGTAACCTCGCCCTTCTCGTCCACCCGAAAGCGGCCGGAAAGGTCTGGATTCTCGAACATGGTGACTTCAATCAGATCTCCGGAGCTGATCTTCAGGGGCGGTGCGGCCGCCGGCATGGGACCGGCCGATTGCTGGCCTCTCCCGGCCGCCGCTTGCGTGAAGAAAAGGATGCATAGCGCCGCCGCGCACGCAACAAACTTCGCCATCTTATTCTCCCTTTTCCTCATCCTCTTCTTCATATCCATAGGCTCGGTCCGAAGCGGAAGGACGTTGCCGGTAACCATACCAATAGTTCTTGTTGGTCATGCCGTAGCGATAAGTGTAGAAGTTTTCCAGACGCATGTCGACATCGTTCACCACCACACCGGCCACGGGCGCGTTGATGCGCCAGAGAAGATCGCGCGCCCGGATAAGTGCGCGCTTGCGCGTTACGCCTGCGCGGGCAATCAGCACCACCGCGTCCGAACGGACGGCCATAGCATATGTGTCCGAGACGGCAAGCAACGGCGCAGTATCGAGCACAATACGGTCAAACTCCTTTGTCCACTGGCGCATTTGCTCTTCCATGCGTTTCGAGGAAAGCATTTCCGCCGGATTCGGAGGCCGTGGCCCGGTTGGCAGCACATACAGGGTGGGCAACTCCGGAAGCGGGGTAGGCAGCTCCCTGTGTGATCCCGGCTGCGATAGCACCGTGGAGAGGCCGAAGCCCTGCTCCGCAATGCCGAACACCCGGTGCAGGCTTCCCCGCCGAAGGTCGGCGTCCACCAGAAGTACCCGCTCTCCACGCTGCGCCAGCACGATCGCAAGGTTCAGCGCAGTGGTTGTCTTCCCTTCCGATGGGAACGAACTAGTTAGAACAATCACTCGCGGCGGATTGTCGATCGACGAAAGCAGCAGCGAACTCCTCATGCTTCGATAGGCCTCGGCGACGCTCGACTTGGGATCCCACAGCGTGACCAGTTGCTGCGGAGCGCGCGAAGCTCCCGCTGCCGGCTCTTCAATTTCATCGCCTCTGCGCTTTGTTTGGCCGTATGACATGTGCGGTATGGCCGCCAGCGAAGGCAGCATCGACGCGCTCTCCACTTCTTCCGAAGTCCGCAGCCGGTCGTCGATCGATTCGATCAAAAAGGCCAGAACACATCCAAACAGGAGGCCCCCAAGAAACCCGAACGTCAGGCTGGCGCGTTTCCGCGGGGCCACGGGAATGAAAGGCACCTCGGCGCGATCCAGAACCGTGATGTTCGCCGCCGAGAGGCCCGCCGTAACGCTCGCCTCTTTGAGCCTTAATTCCAAAGTGTCGTAGAGACTGCGCGTCAGTTCCGCCTGGTGGGCCAGAATTGTGTATTGCGCCGCATCTTCATTCAGGCGATAGGCTGCGTCTTCCTGCGCCCCCAGGCGTTTGCGCATGGCCTGTTCCAGGGCCAGCGCGCTCTGGTATTCATCGCCCACTTCGCGCCGCGCGATCCCGACTTCGCTGTCGATCTGCGCTTGAACCTTATTGATCTGCTGCTCGAGCTGCTGCATCTGGGGATGCTTCTCGCCATACTTCACGGCCAATTGCGCGCGCTGCGCCTGCAGATCGGTTAGTTCCGCGCGCAGCGTGCTCAGCGCCTGGTTGTCGCCCAGCAGGGCCACCATGTCCGGACTCAGCGAATTGAACTCGCGCATCCGCGCTTCTTTCATGATCCGGTCCGCTTCGGCGTCGTCCAGGTTGCTGCTCAGATGCTCCAGCGTCTGGATGGTCAGGTTCGTGTTTTCGTCCGTGCCCACGATGTTGTGCGACCTTTGATAATCCGCCAGTTCCCGCTGCGTATCCGATGCCTGCTGCTTCAAATCCTCCAGTTGCTTTTGCAGCCACGCCGAGACATGCATCGTGCGCTCGTATTTTGTCCGCAGATCTTCATCCGCATAGGTCTCCGCCAGTTGATTCACGATGTCGGTCGCCAGCTTGGGATCGCTGCCGCGATAGCGAATCTCGACGATCTGCGTACTCGGAATGAGTGAAACCGACAATCCTCTCCGGAGGAGCGAAATCATCGTGCGGCGCTCCCCCGGTGTAATCTCGCCGGGCGGCGTCGATGCGCCGTTTTGTCCTTTCTTGTTGCCCGCGCGAATCCTGCTGATGAGATTCAGATTCTGCGCGGTTTCAAACAGCACCGAGTCGCTTTTGAGAACCTGAATCTGCGTCTGCAATTGGTCCTCGCTCCCCGACTCTTCATTGAAAAAGCTCGCTAGATCGTTCGCCGGTGACTGCTGCGGCGAGATTTCGACGTGCGAGACGCTTTCATAGACCGGCGTGGCCCGGAACGCGTACCACGCGGCGCCTGCAACGGAGAGAATCGTGATCGTCAGAATGGTGAAACGCTGCTTTGTCAGCACGCGCCACACATCTATGAGTGAGCGCCGCTCGCCGGCCGGCGGAGCAACTCCGCGGCTTTCTACCGCAGGGCCTGCCTGCGGCTCCGCCTGATGTTCAAGAGACATTGCAACTCCTATTGCACTTCCAGAGTAACTGTTTGCCGCAGCTGCTGCATTCCACCCCGCGGCCCACGCGAACAAACCCTTGTCCTCGGCGTGGAACCAATGGCGATCCGCTGCCGCAGATATGGCTCAAAAAGGGCATTGTGACTCCAGATTTACCGCAAAGAATCATCGCCGGAAGGCGCTGCATGACCGGGCCGGAAGCAATCCTCCCCCTCTATGCTCAAGCCGGTTCAAGCCTTCGCGGCCCTCCCTTTACCGAACAGAACGCGCCGTTGATCGCTGCCGCCGCTTGCTGCATCGAAAATCGGCCGGCAAAACAGCTTCGGGCGCGGGCAGCCATCGCCGCGCGCTCCGCAGGCGGCAGATCGAACCACCGCAGCAGCAGCCGCACCGTGCCTTCCAGCGTGTCGGCTTCCACCAGGCCCGCCCCGTCTTCCTTGATCTCCGGCCAAATGTTTACCTGATTGCTGATCAGAACCGGACGCTCTGCCGCCAGCGCTTCCACCACCGACACTCCGAGGTTTTCCTGGTGCGATGGCAGAATGAAGGCATCGCAGGCTCGCAGCGCGCCCCATTTTACGTCGCCCCCGATCCAGCCCGGCCAGCGCACCCTGTTGGCAACGCCCAGCCGCTCCGCCATGGTCATCAGCTTCGCTTGCAGTCCCGCCTGGTCCGGACCGGCGATGACGAGATCCACATCCGGGGCGGAGCCGGCAACCTTCGCAAACGCTTCAACCAGCAGATCGCAGCCTTTCTTGTCGTGGATGCGCCCCAGGAACAGCAAATAGCCGCGGCCGCGAAGCTCCGGAAATTTGCCGTAGAACGCTTCGATCTGTTCCCCCGGACCTCCCTTTGGTTTCTCCGGTTCCGTGATTCCAAACGGAACCACCACGCTGTTCCAGCCGCTGGGCCTGAAGCTGGTCTTCGCTAGATCCCGCTCCGTCTTCGTGGTGAAGAAAACACAATCTGCATGGCGCAGGACCGCATACTGCACCGGCCAGTAAAGCAATTTCTTGATGTACTTGAGCGGATACCTCCGGTTGAACCAGGGATCGAGCGCCCCGTGCGGAAAGATTCCGTAGGGCTTCCCCATCCGGCGCGCCGCAATATACAGCGCAAGGCCCGGAAAAGACCATATCCCATTCATCACGATGGCATCGTAGCGGCCGGCATTCTCGCGCAGCCATCGCCACAACCGCGGCGAAAACGCAAACCTTCCCAGAAAGGATTCGCCGAGCGCATGCACGGGACAGGCAATGCCGCTCAAAAACTCCGCGCCCGGAGGATCGAGGCAAACCGCCTCAACGTCGGTGCCGGCGGCGCGTGTGGCTTGAATCAGTTGCCGCACTGCCTCCGGCGGCCCTCCGGCAGCCGGAGAAAAGCTGTCGATCATATGCAATAGGCGCATGGACGAGTGTGCTGCCGCCGGCGGTCTTCGCTCAAAATGCCTTGCGAGCTGTGCCTCGGCCATTCTTTTTCACCCCTTGTCCAACCCTCTGCGGGGAGAGCACTGCGAGCCGGCCGGAACCGCGGAAACCGGCCTATTCGGATATTGCGAATTGCGCGTAAGCCCTGAACATGGCCTCGGGAGCCGGGCCATCGCCCGCGAAGAGGCGGTGCAGCGAACCATGGCTCAGAAGGATCGCGATCAGGGAAAGCACCAGGGCCTTCGCGCTCGTGCAGCGCAACTCGCCCCGTTCCACCCAAGGCTCCAGATACCGGGCAACCACCTCGACCAATTGGCCCAGGTGCCTGCGCAGCAGCGGATCGATATCTTCGCCCAATTCAAGAGCGCTGTACTGCACCAGGCGAAGCAGCTCCGGGCGTTGTGTCACGGTGGCCGCAATCAGCTCAAAGGTGCGCGCAACCGCCGTTCTTCCATCGCCCGCTTCCGCAATTCGCGCCAGCAAATCGCCGCGCAGCTTCACCTGTTGCAACTCCGCATCCAGCACCGCGACATACAGGTCGCGCTTGCGCGGGTAATGCCGGTAGATCGTGACCTCGTTCACTCCCGCCCGGGAGGCGATATCGCGCGTGCTCACGCCGTTGTAGCCATAGTTCGCGAACATCCCCGCAGCGCTGGCCAGAATGCGCGCTTCGGCGTCTCCCTTCCCGGAATGTGAAGATTTCGTCATGTGCGCCTGGCGGCCTTGTCACTCAATGCTTGGGTCATGGATCGAAGGATAGAAACCTCGCGAAATTCCTTTGCTTAGCGGCTTTTTCCTGAGGCGTCGGCCCGGATTGCCCGCCGCAGCAGGGCGGATCGCGATGGCCCAATTAGGTTTTGCCTGAAAAGGTTCGAGCTTCAGTTCGTACGTCTAGCGGCCCCAAGAATCGGGACGTTAGCCCCTGCTGGATTCCCGCCGCGCCCTGCTGCTTCGGCCTTGAAACACGCTCACTCACACAGCGCCTGAAAGCGGCTGCGGCTCAGTTCCACGGCGAATACCCGGCGGTTGTGAGAGTTCCGGGCGTCAAGGGCTCCAAATCGTTCAAGTCCACTTCCACGGCATAACTCTGCATGATGTGTTCCAGGGTCAGCACCACGCGGAAGCCATTCTTGCTTCTCACCACAATCCCCTCAAAGCCCGCCAAAGCGCCCGACCGGATGCGCGCCCGCTGACCCGCCGTCATCAAGGGGTGCGGTTGCGCAAGCCGCAGTCTCAGCCCGGCCCGCAGCGCATCGATCGTGGCATCCGGCACAGGAGCCGGTTCGCCGCCCGTTCCGCCCACCACGGCAACCGCGCCCGGCACCGCCAACACACGTCCTCGCTCGTGGCGTGGAATGCGGATAAACACGTAACCGGGAAACAGCGGAAGATCCAGACTCACTCTCGACCCATCGGCCCATTTGCGCTCCGAGCGGTAGAGGGGAAGGTAACACTCAATCTGCCTCTGGCTCAAATGCTGGGCGACCCGTTTCTCATGCCGCGCCGTTGTATATAACGCGAACCACTTCGACGATTGCGGCGCAGCAGACAACGAATGCGGGATGGGGTGGCGTGCAGTTCTCGCCCTTCCCTGTCTGCTTTCTGGCATAGCTTCGCCCTCCTCACTTGGGTGAGGCGTTTTCCACACCCCTCTGTCCCCGTCCTAACAACCATCGATACGAAAGCCGTGGGCATGAAACAGCCAGCAATTCCAACTGCCTGGATCGAACCGCTCGTCAGCGCATGAAAGGGAGTGCTTTCACATTGTTATAACGGCGTATTGCGCTCTTACTCAAGGCAATCCGGCTCTTTCACTATAACGTACGCTTCCAGCGGTCCACCACCTGAGTGGTGGATTACAGCGACTGCATGCTTACGTTGCTTTTTGGGCGGACCGCCGGTTCGGCGGAAACGGAATCGTCCACGGCCCTGTGATCGAAGCCAGCGTCGTAGCCGTCGCGGACACTGGCGCCGTCACATTACGAATGGCAACAAAAACTGCCTCGCGTTTGGCCAAATCGAGGCTGGCGGTCGTAAATCAGGCCTGCTTCCCATACGCCGCCGGTTCCTTTCGCCATGTTGCCGGCATTGCGCCGCCCCCAAAAGCCTGCGCTCCCTGTAAACCTGCTTTTTCTTGCTTCCACTGCCTCACGGGAGGCTATACTCTTGGCGTTCCCTGTGGGGATTTTGGGGGCGGGTTCGATGCAATTTTCCGCTTCCCCTCGTCACGGTAAGACTTCTCTTTTTTTGAAACTCTGCGGCCTCGGCCTACGTCGAAGAAACGCATGGAATGGCCTCGACGCATACCGTTTCTTGCAACACCGGTTGCTCTGCTTCCCGCGACGAGTGTATTTCGTCCGGGATGAAGTGGAGCAATTCTCCAGACCGCGCGCTTGGATAAGCAGGTGATCTTGGTCCTTCTTTGGGGGTAGACCCAACGCGGCTGTGAATCCGCGCTCCCAACCGGAGCAAGAGAAGAGCCTCTGAACGCATTTGGAGCGTTTATGAAAGCGTACCGTGCAGTCCTGTGTGCCTTGGTTTGCGTCCTCGCTGCGCCGCTGGCCGTTGCGCAAACTCAGCGGGCGCTGCTCATCGGCATCAACACGTATCAACCTGCCGGTACCACGGCGGATCATCCCGCAGGTTGCATCTACGGCCGCTGCGGGCTGGGCGCCTTCGAGAATCTCGACGGCTCCGTCAACGACGCCGAGGCCATGGCCGACCTGCTTACCAGCCCCAAATTCGGCTTCCCGGCCACCAACGCTGTCCTGCTCACCGATCCCGCTCCGCCTCATCCCAGTCCCGGTGTTGTCATCCTTCCTGCCGATCAGACCACGCGCAGCGGCATCCTCGCCGCCATGCAGAAATACCTCGTCGACGTGCCGCAGAAGGGCGACACGGTAGTTTTTTACGATGCCAGCCACGGCTCCTTGCGCGTCAACAGCAAGGGCAACAAGCTCACTGTGTTCGTCAATGGCCAGTATGTTCACGCCGACACTACGCTCGTTCCCTCCGACGCCTACAAAGGCGGCTTCGACGTCCGCGACCGCGAGATGACGCACATCTTCAACGCCGCTCTCGACAAGGGCGTCCATCTCACTGTCATCTTCGATAGCTGCCATTCCGGCGGCGTCAGCCGCGGCATCGGTCCGGTGTACCGCGAGCGTGCCCTGGCCTTTGATCCACGCGACATCGATCTAGCTCCTGACACGCTGCCCAACGGCCAGCCGGTTCCTCCGCCGACCGAGCGCGCCGGCAACCCCGCCCTGGTCTTTTCCGCCGCGCAACAGGATCAAACTGCCAAGGAGATGCCGCCTTCCAGCACAGCCGGCTCCGAGCCGCACGGCGCCTTCACGGCCGCACTGCTTCAGGCTCTCCAGGCCCTGCCCGCCGACACGCCCGCCTCCATTGTTTACGAGCGCGTGAAAGCTGTCCTCGAGGGCAGCAACGTCCCCGATCAGGAACCCGACCTCGATGCCACTGCCGCGCGTCGCCAGCAGCCGCTCTTCGGTGGCGCCGCGGCAAAGTCCGGCAAGATTCGCGCCGCCGCTCTCGGCGCCAACGATGACGGCTCCGTCTCGCTCGATATCGGCCGCGCCTCCGGCCTCGGCGTGGGCACCGAATTCACTGCCACCACGCCCAACAGCGCAGGCCAGAAAGTTCAGCTTCGCATCGCCAGCCTCGATGGCCTCGCCCGCTCTTCGGCTCAGGTGGTCAGCCCTGCGGGCGCTAAGGTTGCTCCCGGCGACCTTTTCGAACTCACCAAATGGATTCCTGCCGATAGCCCGCCGTTGCTCGTCTGGCTCTGGCCCTCCAATCTCTCCCAGGACCAGGTCCTCGCCGCGGCGGCGCAGGTGCAAGCCTCCGGAGCCGCTTTGGTCGCCGATCCCGCCGAACAGCAGTGGACCCATGTCCTCAGTTGGGACGGAACGAATTGGACGCTGCAAAAGGCTGGCGCCGCCGCTCCGGTCAGCCTGGGCGCTCCGCTCACCGCCGATGCCATCAGGCAAAACCTTCCCCCCGGCGCCAAACTCTGGGTCAACCTTCCGCCCTCGCAGGAGTTGGCCGCAAAACTCAAGCCCTCCGGCAGCGATAGCGCCGTTCAGGCCGCGGACAATCTCTCGGTGGCGCATTACGCGCTCACTGGCGTCCTCACTGCCGATGGCCCCGCCTACGCCTGGTATCACAAAAGCGAGCTCGCCGCGGGTCCGCCGTCTCCCAACGCGCCGCCTCACAGTCCCGGCTGCTCGGCCACCTCACAGTATCCCGTGCGCACCGATTGGGTTCCGGTCACGAACTCTGGCGCCATCGACGCCGCCGGCGCCAAGCTCAACAACTATGCCTCGCTGCTCGCCAAGGTGCACGGCTGGCTCCAACTGGCCAATAGCCCCGCCGACGCCTCCATCGATGAGTTCTATTCCTTGGCCCTCATCCCTTCCTCGGCCACGACTCCGCTGCCTTCGAACCAGACAACCCATCAGGGCGATCTGCTCAAGATGGCTCTCGCCTCCACCGACCGCGTGATCGATCGGCGCTGGGTCTACGTCCTCGACATCGACTGTCACGGCCAGGGAACCGTTCTTTATCCGCGCGACTACTCTGAAAACCAGTTTCCCAACGATGCCGATCATGGCCTCCAGTTTTTCTTGCCCGGCGCACCCGTCCTCCGCATCGGCCCGCCCTACGGCGTCGACACATTGATCTTGCTCAGCACCGCGCAGCCGCTCGCCGACCCCTACGTGCTGAATTTTGAGGGAGTTGCTTCGCGCGGCACCCGCGGAGTGGCCTCGCCTCTGGAGCGGCTCTTGAATCAAACCAGTGGAGGAACCCGCGGATTCTCAGGCGAGGTCCCCACCAATTGGGGCATCGGGCTCATAACCGTTCGCAGTGCTCCCAATACTGCGCAGAATTAGAACGTGTTTCAAAAATACGATTTGTAACAAGGGCACGGCTTACCGGAGTCCCCAGCGACAGGTCTTCGTCGCTGGGGTGACTTTAGCCGGGCCGAAACATGCAGGAAAATACAGGGGCTAAAGCGACTGCGTGAGAACTCGGATTTTATGCAACCGTTAGTGCGGAACCGAGTTGATAAACACAGCAGCTTGCGTAAATCGCTAGTTCTCACGCAGTCGCTTTAGCCCCTGAAAGATGACAACGGAAACCTACGCAACCATTTTTGAAACACGCTGTAAGCTTTATGCATCGTGTGCCGATTTCATGGATAGGGTTAAGGAGCACGTCCAATGCCGGGAGTTGACGGCTTCAAAAAGTGGGCTAACGGCAGCCCGCGTATGCGGGTATGCTGGTTGCACGGTGTCGTCGGATGAATTCTGCGGCGCCGGCAAACGGTAAATCGACGGAGGTCAAGATGAACCGTGCGGCAAGGAAAGTGGCAATCCTGTGTCTGGGCGCCGGCGCGCTGGCTGCAGCCACGATGCACGCCCAGAAATTCGGCGCATCCAAGGAAAAAGTCACTCTGCAGCGCAAGCTTCCCGCGCTGATCCATCTGCCGGGTGAGACCATCAAGGTCACTGTAACCTCGGCCGGCGAGGACGGTGCCCTGCCCTACGATTTCCAGGCGCTCCTCGAAACCGAGCTGCTCAAGGACGATCCCAACCTCCGCGAGGACGAAAATCCTGCCGCGCAGGTCTTCTGCCAGATCACCGAGTACTCCCACCCTGATCCCACCTACACGACCAGGGCAGCTCCGGGAATCGCTCTGGGCGCGAATGGCATCTCCCTCGCCAAAAGCGCTACAAAAACGGCCCAGTTTGAGCGCATCACAGGCAAGCTCAATGTCTCTTTCCAGGCCAAGGATGCGAATGGCCGCATGCTCATCTCCGACAACATCGATTCGACCTTTGACCGCGAATACGACAGCGAGGGGAATTCAACTGCCCATGGCATGATGAGCCAGTTTACCGGCACCTTCTCCCGCATGAAGGGCGGACACAATAGCCAAGACCTCAATCCTCCCACCCCCGCCGAGCTGCGCTCGCGCCTGATTATCGACGCGGTACAGCAGATTGCCGAGCATCTCGTCGACTCGGATGAATCCGTTGATGTCTTATTGGCGCGCAAGGATGGCCCGCTCGACGAAGGCGACAAGGCTGCCGAGACCGGACTCTGGGAACGCGCCCTGGAGACCTACGAGACGGCGCCGCCATTCCCCAAACCGGACGAGGACGCCTACAGGCTCTACGACATTGGCGTTGCCTATGAGGCGCTCGCTTATCAGGCCGATAATCAGAAGGCCGCCATGAAGTACCTCGACCAGGCCGCCATCAACTATGGCAAAGCCATCGATGCCAGGCCCGACGAAAAGTATTTCCTCGAGCCGCAGAAGCGTATCGAAACCGCCATCGCGCACTATAAGGAGCTGGAAAAGGAACAGGAGGAGGCAGCCCGCGCCAAGGCTGCGGCGCAGACCGTCGCCAACAATCCGGCTCAATCGGGGAAGGGCCTCACCAACGCTCAGGTCATCGCCATGGTGAAGGCCGGCGTTGACGAAGCCACTGTCATTCACGCCGTCCGCGGGGCCGATGCCGTTAATTTCGACCTCACCGCTGCAGGCCAGAAAAATCTCACCAGCAACGGGGTCAGCCAGCGCCTTCTCGCCGAGATGAAGGCGCAGGCCGCAAAAAAGCCGCCGGCGCCCGTGCGCAAGGGCCTGACGAACACGCAAGTCATCGCCATGGTGAAATCCGGTATGGACGACGGAACCATCGTCCAAGCCATCGGTGGTGCTGGCGCCACAGACTTCGACCTCAGCCCCGCTGGCCAGCACACTCTAACCAGCAGCGGCGTCAGCGCCCGCGTCCTGGCCGCAATGAAAGCTCGATCCATGAGAAGATCGGCGACAACCACGAGGCATGTAGCCGAAAAATGAGTTCCCGCAGCCCATCCAGCCTCGCGATTCTGGCGCTGTTCACGGCGGCGCTCTTCGCGTATCCACGCGCCTCCGCCCAGGGAATCCGTTGCGGCGCCGGTCAGGACCTCGTCGTTCAGGCCCTCGAGCGGATCGCTCCGCAGAGCGGTGACGACGCCTTTGAAGACGCACTGCAGCTTCTGAAGGCTGCGGTTGCGGAATGCCCTGAGCTTGGCGACGCGTGGTACTACCGCAGCCTCGTCGAAAAGCGCCTCGGCCACGATGCCCTTGCCAATTACTCACTCGACAAGGCGCGCTTTAACGGCTCCGAAGCGCTCGATCAGGGTCTGAACCCGCTTGTTCTCTCGACGCCCGCCTCGCGCGGCTTCGAAACCGGCCAGGGCGCTACGCCCGCGCCGGCCGCCCCTCCCGTGAAGCCTGGTCCCGTGCAGCAGAAGTGGGCGCTTATTGTCGGCATCGGGCAGTTTACCGACCCCCAGATTCCGCACCTCAACTACACCACTTCCGACGCCAACTCCTTTGCCGGCGCGCTCAAAGACCCCAACATCGGCGGTTTTCCCGCCGACAACGTCCACGTCCTCACCGACGGCCAGGCCACCACAAAGAACATCAAGGAAGAGCTCAACTGGATCGCGCGCCACGCGCAGCCCAACGATTTGGTCGTGATTTACGTCGCTACGCACGGCACGCCGCGCACCGTTGACGCCGCCGGCGGAGCAAACTACCTCATCACCTACGACACCGAGGTGTACTCCGGCGGCAGCCTCGACCAGGACGCGCTCTTCGCCACGGCTTATCCCATGGTTGAGCTGGCCAATGCCGTCTCCACGCGTATGAAGGCCCTCCGTACCGCCGTCTTTCTCGACACTTGCTACAGCGGCGGCGCGGCCGGCGCCAACGGATCTCAACCAGGCGCGGCGCTCGCCAATACCGCCCCCTCCGGCGCCATGCTCTCGCATATGACCCAGGGAACCGGCCGCATCGTCATGGCGGCCAGCCAGGTCAACGAGGAGTCCCTTGAAAGCAGCCAGTTGCATCACGGCTACTTCACGTATTATCTCCTCCAGGCGCTGAAGAACGGCAAAGGAGGAACGCCCTTGAGCCAGGTCTACGCCACGGTCGCGCAGGATGTATCGCAGAGCGTCTCGGCGCAGGGAATGCACCAGCATCCCGTCATGAACCGCAGCTCCGCGGAGGCGGATTTTGCACTCCGCTCGCCCGGCGCCGCGACTGCAAGCTCCCAACCCTGACAGAAATGCCGGGCGGGCAATCGATGGGCTCGACATGAGTCGCACTCTTACAGTCACTGCTTCGGGAATCCTCGGGATCGCGCTCCTCAGCGGCCTAGCCCGCGCGCAAACCGGCGCCATCGCTCCGCAAATCACCCTTCAGGAACAGAAGCTGGCCGATGCGCGCGCCTCCAACGACAAGCGCGCCGAGGCCATGGAGCTGAACTCCCTCGCCAACCTCTACCGCGATGCCGGAAACCTCCAGAAAGCGCTGGACTACTGCAACCAGGCGTTGACGCTGGAACAAAGCACTGGCTTCCGTCCCGGCGAGATGATGACCAAGAACGCGATGGGACGAATCTATACCGATCTTGGCCAGGAGCAAAAAGCCCTCGATCTCTTTAACGAGCTCCTGCCCTACTTCCAATCGGGTCAGAATCGCCGGCGCGCCGCTTTTGTGCATAAGGAGCAGATGTTCACCATGGGCGAGGCCAGCACCCTCAGCAACATGGGCAGGGTCTATAACAACCTTGGCGACAGGCAAAAGGCCCTCGATTATCTGAACCAGGCTCTGCCTCTTTGGCAGGAATCCGGCAACAGCGCCGGCCAGGCGAGCACGCTCGACAGCATCGGCCGCGCTTACTCCGACATGGGCGACGCCAATCAGGCGCTCGACGACTTCAATCGTGCGCTGCCGCTTTGGAGAGTGGACGGCGATCAAGCCGGCGAGGCGCTCACGCTCAACGATATGGGCCCTGCCTACGCGGGCATCGGCCAGAAGCAGAAAGCGCTCGAAACTTATAATCAGGCGCTCGCCATCTGGCGCGAGCTCGGCAGCCGCCAGGGCGAAGCGCTCACCGTTAACAACGTCGGCCGCCTCTACCGCGACCTCGGCCAGCACCAGACAGCGCTTGATTACTACAACCAGGCTCTGCCCATCTGGCGCGAGGTGGGCAACCGCAACGGAGAGGCGCTCGCGCTCAGCGACATCGGCCGCGCCTACGCCGATCTCGGCCAGCCCGCCAAGGCGCTCGACTTTGCCGGCCAGGCTCTGCCCATCTTTCACGAGACCGGCAGCCGCCGCGGCGAAGCCATGGCCCTCAATAACATGGGCCGGGATCACTCCGACTTGGGCGAAGCTCAGCAGGCGTACGAGCTCGACCTCCAGGCGCTCGCCATCTGGCGCGAGGTAAAAGATCAGCGCAACGAAGCGCAGGACCTGATGACCCTCGCCTGGGCCTACTCGGAGATGAAGCAGCCCGATCAGTCCTTGGCCAGCGCGCTCGCCGCCCTTGGCCTGGCAAAAGCCGTGGGCGATCCCGAGATCGAGGGCGCCATTGAGAATTCGATGATGGTCGGCTTCCGCAAGCAGCATCACCCCGAGGAAGCGATCTTCTTCGGTCTCCTCGCGGTCAACTCCTACGAGCAAATCCGCAAGAACATCTCCGGTATGCAAAAAGAAGTCCAGGCCGGATTCGCGCAATCGCGGTCGGGAGCTTATCGTATGCTGGCAGAATTGCTGGTCGAGGCCGGCCGCCTCGGCCAGGCAGAGCAGATTCTCGATCTCCTCAAGGAGCAGGAATTCAAGGACCTCGTGGCTGGCGCAGCTCCCGGCGCCTCAGCCAACATCGAACCTCTCAAGCTTTCGCCCGCGCAACTGGATGCGGAGAGCGCGTTGCCCGATCTCGAAAAGAAAGCGCGCGTCATCGAAGAGTCAAACCTCGCGTACGCGCAACTCGAAGCCAAGGCGTCGCGCACCGCGGACGACGAAGCTCAGCTCAAATCGCTCCAGGCGACGATGCGGCAAACCAGCGATGAAATGCACGCCATTCTCTTCAACAAAGTATTCCCTGAGCTCGATGCGCAATCCGCGCCCGGCCAGGCCGCCATCGACTCAACAAAAAGCCTCCTTAAGGACTCGCTCGCCAAACTCGGTCCGGGCGTCATCGGCATCCGCCTGCTTCTCGGCCAGGATCATGCCTACGCCATCGTGATCACTGCCTCGTCGCGCACCAGCTTTGTGCTCGGCGCCACAAGCGACGAAATTCGCGCCAAGGCCTTTGAAGCGCTCAAAGCCGTCGCTTCGCCCGCAACCGATCCCCGTCCGCAGTTGAACGAACTTTATGCGATGGTCGTCGCGCCTCTCGAACCCGAGCTCAAGAAGCTCGAATCCGATTCGGCCGCGAGCGGCGCCATCCCCACGCTCCTCTGGTCGCTCGACGATGCCCTGCGCTACGTCCCCATGGGCGCGCTTTACGATGGCAGCCATTACATGGTCGAGCGCTTCCACAACGTGCTCTTCACTCCCGAAAGCTACGGCCACATGACCGATTCCGTGCTCGAAGCCGGAGCCCCGCCCAGCGCGCTCGCCATGGGCCTCTCCAAAAGCTATGGCGGCCTTCCCGCCCTCCCCGGCGTCATTCCGGAACTGGACTCCATCGTTCACGATCCCTCCGATCCCGCTTCGCACGGGCCCATGCAGGGCAAGCTGCTGCCCGACGAGCAGTTCACCCTCGCCGCGCTCAAGTCCGATCTGGGCTCCGGCAACAGCTTCTCCGTCGTCCACATTGCCAGCCACTTTGTCCTCATCGCCGGCAGCGGCGACGAGCCCTTCCTCATGATGGGCGGCGACAACACCGGCGATCCCAACGGATTCGAGTGGAATCTCTCCGCCATGGAGAACTCCCCGGTCGCCTTTCACGGCACGCGTCTGCTCACCCTCTCGGCCTGCAGCACCGCCAAGGACTACAAATCGCGCAATGGTCTTGAGATGGACTCGCTGGGCATGGTCGCTCAACAGAAGGATGCCGAAGCCGTTCTGGCCACGCTCTGGGACGTGAATGACCTCAGCACCAGCCACATCATGAGCGACTTCTACTCGCGCTGGGTCAAAAACCCCGCCGGCGGCAAAGCCGAGGCGCTTCGCCAGGCACAGCTCGCCTTTCTTCATGGCGGCGGGACCGTGCCCGGCGGCGCCGCCGGCCGCGGCTTCGAGACCGTCGGGCAGGGTCCGGTTGTTCAAAGCAGCCTCGGCTACGCGCATCCGTACTACTGGGCGCCTTTTGTCCTCATCGGCAATTATCAATAGGTGCGCGCAGGCTCCGGCCCAGCTCTACCCCAGCAGCCGCTTCGCCACCTTGACGTACATCTCCACCGCCTCCAGCAATTCCTTCTTCGCCAGTTTCTCCAGCGGCGTGTGCGCCACGTGAATGTTTCCCGGCCCCAGCAGCAGCGGCTCGCCCCAGTTGCTCAGTTGCGGAATGTCCGTCGTAAACTTCGCCACCATCGTCGGCAAACCCTCCGGCGCGCGCAATCGCACAAAAGGAATCTCCAGCGTGAAGTCAACGTCCGCTAGCCCCTTGGCCGCCTCCAGCAGCGCGGCCTTCACCGGCGCCGGATCGCCCACCAGCCGCACCAGCACCTGCGCCTCGGCCTTGTCCGCGATCACATTCGGCGCGTGTCCGCCGTGAATCTCTCCGATATTCAGCGTGCTCTGGCCCACGTCCTCCGTCACCGGCAGGTCCAGCTTGAGCAGCTTCGCCATCACCTCGACCAGCTTGTGCACCGCGCTCTCGCCCAGCTCGGGATAAGCTGAGTGCGCCATCTTGCCCGTGGCGCGAAACACCACGCGCAGAGCCCCCTTCGACGCCAGCGCCACGCGATTCTCCGTTGGCTCGCCGTCGATCAGATACCGGCTTCCCTTCGGCCTCAGGTTGGCCGCTTTCGCTCCCGCCGAATCCCGCTCCTCGCCGCTTACAAACAACAATCCAATCCGAAAGCCCGCCGTCCGCAACGCTTCCGCCGCCGCAATCTGCGCCGCAAGTATTCCCTTTGCGTCCGACACCCCCCGCCCGTACATCCATTCCGCGTCCTCGCTGAACGGGATGTACGGCGGCACGGTGTCCATGTGCGTGGAAAAAACCAGATCCGGCGTTTGCCCCGCCGCTCCGCCATACACGTTCCAGCGCGGCCCCGCGTTCGCGCTCTCCGCCGGCTGCGCCACAGGAGTCTTCTCCACCTCCCAGCCGCGCCCGGCAAGAAACTCCGCAAGAAAATCGCCCACCGCGCCCTCATGGTAGGTGGTCGATTCGATCTCGCATAACCGGCGCGTCAGCCCCATCGGGTCAAGAGCGGCAATTTTCGCAGGATCGTTCATGATGCAGCCAGAATACCGTAGCAGCCAGCTCCCTTCCTTGGGCCGCCAGCCTTCAGCCCTGCGTCCCTGCCGCGGAGCGCCGCCCGCCAGAGCGTAAAATCAATGATGAAATGGTCCCCGCCATCGTACTTGCCCAAGCAGAGACGCATCCATCCGGCCAGATCCTCTGGCTGAAGGAGCTCCTGCCATGAACCAGGTCGACGAAACAGCTCTTGAAGCTTTGCACACATCGGCTACCGGGATCTTTACCGGCGCGCTCGAGGCTTGCAACATTGCCACTGCTTTCGACCGCCGCCTGCGTTTCGAGGACAATACGCTCCACCGCCTCATGCCCGACGGCAGCGGCCCTGCAAGCATCGATCTCTCTGCCTACAAGCGCATCTTTGTCATTGCCCTGGGCAAGGCCGCCGGGCCCATGCTCCAGACCCTGCTGGCGCGCATGAAGCGCCGCAAGGGCCTGCGCGGCATCTGCGGCGCCAATCAGCTACCCACAGCGCGCAACTGGCGTTTCCGCTACTTCGAAAGCGGGCATCCCTTGCCCAACGAAGATTCCTTCGCCGCCGCCCGCGCCGCCCTTGCCCTTCTGCACAAGGCCCGCAAAGACACCCTCGTCTTCTTCCTCATCTCCGGCGGCGGCTCGGCCATGTTCGATCTTCCCCTCGACCCGCACATCACCCTCGAAGAAACCATCGTTTTCCACCAGTTGTTGCTCGCCTCGGGCGCGCCCATCAACGAGATCAATACCCTCCGCAAGCATTTTTCCGCCGTCAAGGGCGGCCGCCTCGCTATGGCCGCGCCGGACGCGCTCAAAGTCAGCTTGCTGCTTCCCGATGTCCCGCTGCGGACGCTCGACGCGCTCTCTTCCGGGCCCACTTCGCCCGATCACTCCACCGTATCCGACGTCCGCCAGCTTCTCGCCAAATACGGCCTTGCGCCGAAACTCCCCGCCTCCATCCGCGCCTTCTTTGAACGCGAGGACCTGCCCGAGTCGCCCGGCAACAAGAGCTGGCGCCCGGCGTTCCTGCCCAGGCTACCCTGGTCCGACGTGCGCCGGCTGACCTCCGCGGCCAGCATGAGCGGCGAGGATGAGGCCTTCCGCGATTCCGTCTTTGAAGTCCTCCTCTCCAGCCACGATCTGGTGGAGAACGCGCGGACTTTGGCGCGAGATGCCGGCTACCATGTGATCGTCGACAACAGTTGCGACGACTGGGATTATGCCGATGCGGCCCGCTATCTATTGGACCGGTTCCACACCTTTCGCGCCAAGCATGATCGATTCTGCCTTATCTCCGTGGGCGAGGTTACCGTCACGCTGGACCGCACACCCGGCGCCGGCGGCCGCAACCAGCAGTTTGCCCTGGCTTGCGCCCTCGAGCTCGCCAACTATCCCGGCGCGCGCCTCACCGTATTCAGCGCCGGCTCCGATGGCATCGACGGCAATACGCAAACGGCCGGAGCCATCGCTGATCCCACCACGTTCGCCCGCGCCCGCGCCTTTGGCTTCGACCCTGCGCAGTCGCTGTCGGCATTCAATGCCTGTCCTCTCTTTACTGCCATCGGTGACTCCGTGGTCACCGGCCCCACCGGTCTCAACCTGCGCGACCTGCGCCTGCTCATTGCCGAGAGCACCTGACGCTGCTTCCGTCTTCTGCGGTGAATCGTTGCGTGGAAAATCGATCGGACTTTTTGTTTCGCATCCCGCGTCTCTGCATTAGGATTGGTTCGTGGCTCGAAAACCAAAACGCAAAACCGCGGGCAAACTCCCCGACATTCGCACTGTTGCCGCCGTGGCCAAAGTCTCCATCGCCACGGTCTCCAGAACCGTGAACGGCTCTCCACTGGTGAGCGAACGCCTGAGCAAACGTGTCTGGCAGGCGATCAAGCAGCTCAACTACCTTCCCAACACCCACGCGCGCACCCTCGTCTCCGGCCGTAGCCGCATCCTGGGAATCATCGTCGAGAACATCACCAATCCCTTCTTCCCTGAGCTGATCCGAAGCTTCGAAGAGATCGCCGTGGCCCGCGGCTACGAGATCCTGGTTAGTTCCACCAACAGCGATCCCGCGGTGCTGGCCGCCTGTGCGCGCCGCATGTTGGAGCGCAAGGTCGATGGCGTAGCCGTGATGACCTTCGGCGAAGAAGAGCCAGTCCTCGATCAGCTTATGCACCGAGGGGTGCCCATCGTGCTGGCCGAGTTCAAGCTCGACGACCCCAAGGCCAGCACCATTCTCCTCGACTACTCCACCGGCATTCACCAGGCCGTTCGTCACCTTGCCAATCTCGGCCATCGCGCCATTGGCTTCCTCGCCGGGCCGCACAGCCTCCACTCGGCCATCACGCGAGAGAATGACTTCCGCACGGCCATGCAGGCAGCCGGCCTGCCCATCCAGAAGAAATGGATTATTGAGTGCGACCATATGCTCAAGGGCGGTGTCGCGGGCTTCGGACAATTACGCAAGCTTGCCACGCGCCCCACCGCCATCGTCTGCTCCAACGACATGACCGCCATCGGAGTTCTGCGCGCCGCCTACATGGAAGGACTGCGCGTGCCCCAGGATCTCTCGTTGATTGGCCTTGACGACATCGATTTTGCCGAATTCACGCTGCCGCCGCTCACTACCATCCGCCTGTCGCGCGTGGAGCTGGCCCGCGCCGCGTTTAACGCCCTCCGCGCGCAGATCGAGGACGCCGGCAATCCGAAGTTGCAGCGCGAGTTCCTGGTGTCGACCAGCCTCGTCGTGCGCGGCTCCACGGCCGCGCCCCCCGTTACGACGGCGTAAATCCGAATCTTCGTCCTCAACGTCTAATGATTGCAATGCAATGACGCGGCGATGAAACCCTGTGCCATTCGGCGAGATAGGCGGTCCAATGAGGGTGAAGAGCCGCAACGGGCTGGAGGCGACACCTTGACGACTGCCTACATCAACCGCATCGCCACGGCGATCCCGCCGTACGACATGCACAGCGCCTTCATTCCCTTCGCTGAGAGCCTCCTGCCCGAAGGCACTCCCCGCAATCTCTATCGCCGCATGGTTCGCCTGGCCGCCATTGACCACCGTTACTCCTTCCTCAAGCCGGTCGTTACTGAGGCCGGCGTGCTGCAGGATGAAGACGCGCTCTTCGTGCGTGGCCACTTCCCCTCCACGGCCCGCCGCATGCAGGCCTTTCAGCAATTTGCGCCGCAGCTCGCGCGCTGTGCCCTCGGGAAACTCGCCCTCGGCGATGCGGAACGCCAGAGCATCACCCACGTCATCGTCACCTGCTGCACAGGCCTCTACGCGCCCGGGCTCGATTACGAAACCATCGAGATTCTCCAGCTCAACCCTTCCGTCGAGCGCACCTTCATCGGCTTCATGGGCTGCTATGCCGCCATCAACGCGCTCAAGGCCGCCCGTCATATTGTTCGCTCCGAACCCGATGCCAGAGTCCTGCTCCTCAGCCTCGAACTCTGCTCCCTGCACATGCAGGAGACCGGGGATCTCGAGCAGCTACTCGCTTTCACAGTCTTTGCCGATGGCTGCGCCGCCTATCTGGTCGCCGCGCAGCCCTCCGGTTTCGCCATAGACAGTTTTCTCGCCGTCAATCTCTCCGGCACCGGTGACCTGATTACCTGGCGCATCGGTGCGCAGGGATTCGACATGCATCTCTCCGGTCAGGTTCCGGGCAAGTTGCGCTGCGGACTTGCCGATGCGGGCAACCGAATCACCCAGGGCCATGATTTCTCTTCAATCGATCTCTGGGCCGTTCATCCCGGCGGTCGCACCATCCTCGACGCCGCCGAACAAGGCCTTGCTCTTCCCGCCGAAGCGCTCGCCGACTCGCGAAATATTCTGCTCAACTACGGCAATATGTCTTCGGCATCCGTCATGTTCGTCTTGCAGCGGTTGATGCAGCGCGCCCGCCCTGGCCAGCTCGGCTGCGCCATATCCTTCGGCCCCGGTGTCACCGCCGAAACCATGATGTTTCATGCCGTCTGACGTGATCGATTTCCGCCATCGCGCCGAACTCACCGAGAAAATAGATGCGCCCTGCTCCCTCGAAGAGCTCCGCGCCTGCCTTCGCGACCTTGCGCGCCTCAATCGCTGGTTCCTCGCCTACCGCCCGCTCCTCAATTGGCTCAACACCGTCGCCCCGTTATGCCCCGCCCCGCCGCTCCACATCGTCGACGTCGGCTGCGGCTACGGAGATGCCCTCCGCCGTATCGAGCGCTGGGCTGGTGCGCGCGGCGTTGCAGTCGAACTCACAGGCGTCGACCTCAATCCCCACGCCGTCATCATCGCCGCCGAAGCAACTCTACCGCGGAGCGCGATCCGCTGGGTCGCTGCCGACATCTTTTCCTGGCAGCCTGACAAGCCGATTCACATCGTCGTCAGTTCCCTCTTCACCCACCACCTCGCCGAGCCCGGCGTGATTCGCTTTCTGGAATGGATGGAACTCCACACTGAGATCGGCTGGTTCGTCAACGATCTCTCGCGCGCGGCGGTTCCTTATCACCTGCTTCGCATATTCTCCAAACTTGCCTGTCTTCACCGCTTCGTTCAGCACGATGGCCCCGTTTCGATCGCTCGCTCCTTTGTTCCCCAGGATTGGCGGCGAATGTGCGCCGCCGCAGGCATCGACCGTGACGCATTCTCCATCCAGCCGTCCAAACCAGCGCGCCTTTGCGTCAGCCGGAGAAAAGCGCCATGAGCTCCGCGGTGCTTCGCAGCGTTGATAATCTGATCGTCGGCGGCGGACCGGCCGGCTCCATGGCCGCTCTGCGCCTAACCGCTGCTGGCCGCTCCGTCGTTCTGCTTGAAAAGGAATCGCGTCCGCATCATAAGGTCTGCGGCGAATTCCTCAGTCGCGAAGCTGTCGCCTATCTCCATCAAGCCGGAATCGTGGCCCTGGACCTTGGCGCTGCTACAATCGGCAGCCTCCGCCTTTCCGCCGGCAACAAGGTCATCGCCGCATCTCTTCCTTTTCAGGCGCTCTCGCTCTCGCGCCGCGTCCTCGATGAGGCCCTCCTGGCCCGTGCTGAACAAGCTGGCTGCCGGATTCTTCGCGGCCTCGCCGTCGAATCGCTCACTCCGGAAGCAGATGGCTGGATCGTCTCGCTCAGCAACGGCGCTGCCGTTCGCGCACCCACGGTTTTCCTCGCCGCCGGCAAGCACAGCCTTCGCGGCTTCCCTCGCACTCCCGCCAAACAATCCAACCTCGTCGGCTTCAAGATGTATTGGCGGCTGACTCCCGCTCAAACGACCGCTCTACGCGATTGCATGGACCTCTATCTCTTCCCCGGCGGCTATGGCGGCCTGTCGCTCATCGAGAACGATGTCGCCAATCTCTGCCTCGTTGTGCGCAGTTCCACGCTACGCGAGGCTGGCAGCTGGCCGCACCTCCTCGCCTCCATCCTCCACGGCAATCGCCACCTGCGCAGGCTTCTCGACGGAGCAGCGGCAGTCTGGCCGCGTCCGCTGGCCATCTCGCCCATTCCGTACGGCTATTTAGCCCGGGAAACTCGCGGACTCTGGTGTGTCGGCGATCAGGCCGCCGTCATTCCTTCGTTCACCGGCGACGGCATCTCCATCGCCTTGCACTCGGCCGCTCTCGCCGCGCAAATGTTTCTCGCTCGCCGCAGCGTCGTGGATTACAGCACCACCCTTCGCGCGCAACTTACGCGCTCCATGACCATCGCCACAGGTCTCTCGCGCGCGGCGGTCACCGGCGCCGGCCGCGCCGCCGCCCTCGCCGCTTTGTCGCTTGCGCCCGGCATCATGCGGTGGGTCGCCGCCTCCACGCGAATCCCGCAATCGTCGCTTGTTCTTGGTGAATGTGCGCTCAACGCAGCTATAGCGGGTCTCCTGCAGGTGTAGACCAAGGCACAATCGCTAAGTGGCTTTTTCATCAAGAAAAAGCCACCTTGAATACTGTCCGAAATGGCTCATAGCTGCAGGAGAACCGCCGTAGGCCCGCCGCCCATCCTGCCGTTTAACGCGACGAAACCCCTTCTACTGCGCCGCCTATGTGCTCACGGTCTCCAACGCGCCCGCCTCGCGCCAAGCCGTGATCTCCGCGTGCGTGCGGTCCGCCGCTACGCGCCGGTCCGAATAAATCCGCGGCTCGCCGAACCATAGCCGCGCTGAGAAGCCTTTCACGCCCAGCACTTTCCACAAATGCGTGGTAAACGATTCATCGCCGTACCAGCACAGTTCCCGCTCCTCCACATCGCCGTCCTCGACCACGTACCGAACCGCCGCAGCCGTAATCGGCGCGCCTGCTGTCGTAGCGGGATCGATCAGCCGCGAGTGGAACCGCAGCACCTGTGCCCCGTCCGTGCTCGTGCCCTCGGGAAACAGCAGCACCGGAACCGGCATTTGCAACCGCTCGCCGATCTGCTCTGCCACTGACATGGCGCTAGCCTGGCTCGACCGGTCGAGGAAGATCGTTCCCCCCGTCCGCGCCGCCTTGCCGAAATACGGCCAGCGATCGATCTCCATCTTGGCCACAAAAAAGCACGGCATCACCGCGCTGATGATAAGGATGTCGAGATAGCTCAGGTGGTTCGCCACCACCAGACCGCAAGCCGGCGGCTGGCCCTCCACCTGCGACTCAATGCCCAGCGAAATCAGGATCGAGCGTGCCGACGCTTGCAGCCATAATGCGCGCCACTCCAGCGTCATCGGCCCACGCAGGCGCATCAGCCAATAGTGAAGAATACAAGATGTAAGAACGAATGCCAGCGCCACAGCGCGCCGGATGCGCCGCAGCGTCAAGGCGTGAGCGGGGCCAGAAAGCGGTGGCGCGCCGCGGCCGAAAGCAGATTCAAATCCAGGAGCGTCAGAAAATCGATGGTGCGGAAATCGCGATCCCACGCCGGCGGCGCCGCAATGCGCGCCCCGATGGCGAGATACGTCTTCAGCAACTTGGGAACCTTCACCGGAGCAGAATCTGGCGCTGGGCGAGAACCCTCCGGCTGCGATCGATCGGTCTGGCAGGCCGGCGGCTGTGCGCACATGCTCTGCTGATCCGGATCGTAGCTTCCTGGGGGGCACGCATACGCTGCCGTTGGCGTCGTCTCAAACTCCGCGGGAACCCTGAAATTCTCAAGCTGGCGATACATCCGCCAACCCTCCGCCGGGTCATTGGAGTTCAAAGAAGAGCAACCGAGCAAGGTACGAAGCCCCATGCCGGTAGCATACTGCGCGATCCCCCGCCACAACAACATCAGCACCTCGGGGGTGCGGTGTTCGCGGTCGATCGAGGCGCGTCCCAGCTCCAGAATCCCTGGCCGCAGCGGTTCATACGACTTGAGGTTAAACTCCTGTTCCGAGTAGTAGCCCATGTTCCGCGCCGCCATCTCACCCGACTGCATGCGGTACGTTCCCACGACGCGCCGGCTCGCCTTGTCCTCTACCAGCAAGTGTTCGCAGATCGCATCGAAGCGGTCTATGTCGAGCCCCGTCTCGTAAGAACTCTCCAGCCCCTCGCCCAGTTCGATATTGAACACCTTGAAACGCAGCCTGCACGCGGCCTCGCGATCCTCCGTCGTCTTTGCGAGCCGCAACCGGTAACGCCCCACATCGGCATGAATGCGGGAAGCTCGCGCCGTCAGCGTGGGAGCCGGAGCAGCGCCCGCCTGAAGAGCAATCTCCACCACCGAACTGGCGTCAAACGCCAGCTTCAAAGGAACCCTTGGCCCAGTATGTGGAATCATGCGGCCAGTATCGCGCCGGGACTGTAAACATACTGTCAAACCGCCGCGAAAACCGCGCAAAAATCTTGTTCGGATGTTTACACCGCTGTCACAAGGGCCTCTCGTTTCGCCCGCCTATCCTCCCGGCTCGTAGTTCAGGTTCGGCCCCAGCCAGCGCTCGACCTCCGCCACGCTCATTCCCTTGCGCCGCGCATAGTCTTCCACCTGGCCGCGACCGATCTTTCCCAGGCTGAAGTAGCGGCTCTCCGGGTGCGCAAAATAAAATCCGCTCACGCTCGATCCCGGCCACATGGCAAATGACTCCGTAAGCTGGATGCCTGCGTTCTTCTCCACATCGAGCAGCCGCCACAGCGTTCCCTTCTCCGTGTGATCGGGACAGGCCGGATACCCCGGCGCCGGCCGAATTCCACGATACTTTTCGTGGATCAGCTCTTCGCTGCTCAAATCCTCGCCGCGCCCGTAACCCCACTCCTCGCGCGCGCGCTTGTGCAGGCACTCCGCGAATGCCTCGGCCAGCCGGTCGGCAAGCGCCTCCGCCATAATCGCGTTGTAGTCGTCGTGCGCCGCTCTGAACTGGCCGCACAACTCCTTCAACCCCACCCCGCTCGTCACCGCGAACGCGCCGATCGAATCTGCCAGCCCTGTCTCCTTCGGCGCAATAAAGTCTGCCAGGCACCGGCACGCTTCGTTCCCCTCCCGGTCCGATTGCTGCCGCAGGAAGTGGAGTCGCGCCAGCGCCGTACTGTGCCCGCAGTCCGCATACAACTCCACATCGTCGCCCGCCGCGTTCGCCGCAAAAAATCCGTACACGCCGCGCGCCGTCAACAGCTTCTCCGCAATAATCCGATCCAGCAGCGCATTCGCCTCCGCGAAGATCTGGCGCGCCTGTTCGCCCTGCTTCTCGTCTTCGAGGATCCTCGGATACACGCCCTTCAACTCCCAGGCGTGAAAAAACGGGCTCCAATCGATAAACTCCCGCAGCGTGGCCAGCGGAAAATCATCCAGCACGCGTACACCCAAAAACAATGGCTTCGCCAGGTCCTCAGCCCGCCACTCGATCGGTGTCCGCCTGGCTCGCGCCGTCTCCAGCGGCACAACTGCCCGCCGCGGCGCGGCATACGCCTTGCGCAGCGCGTCATATTCGGCGCGATGCCGCGCCACAAACTCCGCTTTGCCCTCTTCGCTCAGCAGGCTCGTCGTCACCGGCACGGCTCGGCTGGCATCCAGCACGTGTACCACCGGCTCGCTGTAGTGGGGCGCGATCTTCACCGCCGTGTGCGCGCGGCTGGTCGTCGCTCCGCCGATCAGCAGCGGCAGCTTCAGTCCCTGCCGCTCCATCTCCCGCGCCACGTGTACCATCTCGTCGAGCGACGGCGTAATCAGCCCGCTCAGCCCGACAATGTCCGCCCTCACCTCTCTCGCGCGCTCCAGAATCTTCTCCGCCGGAACCATCACGCCCATGTCGATCACTTCGTAGTTATTGCAGGCCAGCACCACCCCCACAATGTTCTTTCCAATGTCGTGCACGTCTCCCTTCACCGTCGCCAGCACGATCTTTCCCTGCACCCTCACCGCCTGGCCCGCCGCGGCCATCTGCGCCTTCTCAGCCTCCATGAACGGCGTCAGGTAAGCAACCGCCTTCTTCATCACGCGCGCCGACTTCACCACCTGCGGCAGAAACATCTTTCCCGCGCCGAACAGGTCGCCCACCACGCCCATGCCATCCATCAGCGGGCCTTCAATCACCGCCAGAGGCCGTCCCAGCTTCACGCGCGCCTCCTCGGTATCCGCCTCGATGTACTCATCAATTCCCTTCACCAGCGCGTGCGAAAGCCGCTCCTCCACCGTGCCGTTGCGCCATTCCTCGACTTTCTTCTCATCGCCCTCCTCGCCCGCGCCCGAGGCTCCCGCCGCTTTCAACTTCTCGCCGAACTCCACCAGCCGTTCCGTAGCGTCCGGCCGCCGGTTCAGCAGCACATCCTCCACCAGTTCCTTCAGCCGCGGCTCGATCTCCTCGTACACCTCCAGCATGCCCGCATTCACGATGCCCATATCCAGCCCCGCGGCGATCGCATGGTACAGAAACGCCCCGTGCATGGCCTCGCGAACTTTATTGTTGCCGCGGAAGCTGAACGAGACATTCGACACGCCGCCGCTCACCTTCGCGTGCGGCAGATTCTCCTTGATCCAGCGCGTCGCCCGGATGAAATCCACCGCGTAGTTGTTGTGCTCCTCCATCCCTGTGGCCACGGTCAGGATGTTGGGATCGAAGATGATGTCTTCGGCTGGAAATCCGGCCTCATCCACCAGAATCCGGTAGGCGCGCTCGCAGATCCTCGCCTTGTCCTCGAACCCCGCTGCCTGCCCCTGCTCGTCGAAGGCCATCACCACCGCCGCCGCGCCGTACTTCAGCACCGCCGCCGCGTGCTCGCGAAACTTCCGCTCGCCCTCCTTCAGCGAGATCGAGTTCACGATGCCCTTGCCCTGCATGCACTTCAGCCCCGCCTCGATCACCTCCCACTTCGAGGAGTCGATCATGAACGGAACCTTCGCCACCTCGGGCTCGCTGGCCAGCAATTGCAGATAGCGCGTCATCGCCGCCACGCCGTCGATCATCCCCTCGTCCATGCATATATCGATGACATTTGCGCCGTTCTCCACCTGTTGCCGCGCCACCCCCACGGCCTCTTCGTATTTGCCTTCTTTGATCAGCTTGGCGAATTTCGGCGACCCGGCCACGTTGGTCCGCTCGCCGATCAGAATGAAGACGCCGGGCTGTTGTGTAAATGGCTGCGATCCTGACAGCCGCAACGGCCTGGTGTGCACGGGTTTTTCCATGACAGGTTGCATAATCCCTTTTTGAAAGGGCACGACTTTAGTCGTGCCATGAATCAGCAAAACAGTTGAGGGCTTTAGCCCCTGAGGGAAGTTTTTTTCAAACTCATGCCGCGTCCTCCACTCCGCTGACCTCTGCTGCCGGCGCCTTGCGCGGCGTCACGCCTTCCAGTGCCTTCGCGATCGCCGCAATGTGCTCCGGCGTGTTGCCGCAGCATCCGCCTGCGATATTGATCAGCCCTTCGCGCGCAAACTCGCTCAAATACCGCGCCATGTCCTCTGGCGCCAGATCGAACCCCGTCGGCGACAGCGGATTCGGCAACCCCGCATTCGGGTAGCACGACACCGCTACGTCCACCTTTTCCGCAAGCTCGCGCAAAAACGGCGCCATCAGATCCGGCCCCAGCGAGCAGTTCAACCCCACGCTGAACGGCTTCGCGTGCCGCACCGCGGTCCAGAACGCCTCAATCGTCTGCGCCGAGATCATCGTCTCCCCGCCGCGTCCCACTGCCGCCGAAATCATCACCGGCAGTTCCCTGCCGCTTGCCGCCAGCCCATCCTCGTCGAACACTTCGCGGATCGCCGCCAGCGCCGCCTTCGCATTCAGCGTGTCGAAGATCGTCTCCACCAGCAGCAAATCCGCGCCGCCCGCAATCAGCGCCCGCGCCTGCTGCTTGTACGCCGCCTTCACCTGGTCGAACGTCACCACGCGAAAGCCCGGATCGTCCGCGTCCGGCGAATTCGAAAGCGATACCGTCAGCGGCCCCATCGCTCCCGCCACAAACCGCTGGCGTCCCGTCTCATTGCCCACGCGATCCGCCCACTCCCGCCCCTGCTGCGCCGACTTCTCGTTGATCTCCCACGCCAGATCGCCGAGAAACTTGTCGTCAATCACTCGCTGATAAAACTCCGGATCCTTCCGCCCTCCGCGCTCCCGCGGATCGTCCACGAAAAACTCGCTCTGCGCGATCGTCGTCGCGCCAAACGTATTCGTCTCCAGAATGTCTGCTCCCGCCTCCAGGAACCGCCGATGAATGTCGCCCACCAGATCCGGCCGCGTCAGCGTGAACAGATCGCCGTTGTTCAGCAGGTCCTTCTTCGCGTTCTTGAACCGCTCTCCGCGAATGTCCGCTTCCTTCATCCCATAGTTGCGGATCGTCGTGCCCGTCGCTCCATCGATAATGGCGATCCGGCTCTCGATCAGTCGCTGAAGCGGATGTTGGGGAACCTTAGTCATTTCTTCTCCGGGATTTACGGCCCTTTCATCCAGCATATCTTGGTCTGTGCCCCGCCCGAACCAATCCGCGCCGAATGCGCCTTGGCAGGCACTGGGCTGCCACAACCCCCGCCTGAACGGCTAACCCCGCAACTCCGCTAGCTCCGCTAACCCCGCTGTCTCTCTCCCACCCTCCCAATTAAACTGAAGACGATGATCACCACTCTCTTTGGCAGCGAAGAACCTCAACAACCCGGCTTCTTCGACCGCATGAAGCAGGCTGTCTCGCGCACCCGCGAGTCCTTCTCCGCCAAAATCGCCGACATCGCCGCGATGACGCGCGTCGTTGACGAGAGCGCCCTTGACGAACTCGAAGCCGCGCTGCTCACGAGCGACCTTGGCGTGCAAACCACCACCGCCATCCTCGACGCCCTCCGCGATCGCGCCCGCCACCAAGCCATCGAGGGCGGCGCCGAGCTGCGCGATCTGCTCAAGGAGCAACTCCGCGCCATCCTCGAAGCTCCGCAGCGCGCCATCCCCTCACCCTCGTCCCCTCCCAAAGTCACCTTCCTCGTAGGCGTCAACGGCACCGGCAAAACCACCTCGAGCGGCAAGCTCGCCGCATGGTCCCGCGCGCAAAACCGCTCCGTTCTCCTCTGCGCCGCCGACACCTTTCGCGCCGCTGCGATCGAACAGCTCGAAATCTGGGCCTCCCGCTCCGGCGTCGAGATGATCAAGACCCGCCAGGGAGGCGACCCCGCCGCCGTCCTCTACGACGCCATCTCCGCCGCTAAGGCACGCCAGATCGACGAGCTCTACGTCGACACCGCCGGCCGCCTCCACACCAAAACCGGACTGATGGACGAACTCGACAAGATGCGCCGCACTGCCGCCCGCCTCGTCCCCGGCGCGCCCCACGAAGTTCTCCTCGTTATGGACGCCACCACCGGCCAGAACGGCCTCCAGCAGGCCCGTCAATTCACCCAGTTCGCCGGAGCCACCGGCATTCTCCTCACCAAGCTCGACGGCACCGCCAAGGGTGGCATCGCCGTCGCCATCGCCCGCGAACTCAACCTTCCCGTGCGCTACGTCGGCGTAGGCGAAAAGATGACCGATCTGCTAGAGTTTTCGCCGGCAGAGTTTGTGGATTCGTTGCTTGACTAGGAGGCGGAAGGCATGGCCACCGGGAAAATGAAGCTCGAAAATCAGGCAATGCTCGTGAATGTATGCATCTTTGCCGGACTCGCGTTCGAATACTTCCGCGGAGCCACATTCCTCGCTATCCTGATCGCCGGAGTTCTCCTGTTGTTGGTGGTCAATGTAATCTTCTTCGTCCGCTTCCGACGGGCGAAGAGAACGCCATGAACACCTCCGATCCCATTTCCGACCTCGACCTCCACTGGATGCGCCGCGCCCTCGAGCTCGCGCGCCGCGGCATCGGTGTCACCTCGCCCAACCCCGCCGTCGGCTGCGTCATCCTCGACCGCGCCGGTCAAGTTGTCGGCGAGGGCTGGCACGAGTACGACCTCCTCGACCACGCCGAAATCGTCGCCCTCAAAGCCGCTGGGTGCCCCATCGGGGTACCCGGGCCGCCTACCGGGCCGGGTCCCGCGTCCTCTGCGGGAAGGGTAGGAGACCAATCCACGAACCCCGTCCATGGCGGTACGGCCTACGTCACCCTCGAGCCTTGCAACATCGCCGGCCGCACGCCGCCGTGTACCGATGCCCTCATCCAGGCCGGCCTCGCCCGCGTCGTCGCCGCCACCATCGATCCCAACCCCGCCGTCGCCGGCCGCGGCCTTGAAGCACTGCGTGCGGCAGGCCTTCGGACGAGTGTCGGGATCTGCGAAAACGAAGCCCGCCGCCTCAACGAAGGTTTTGCCCGCTGGATCCAGCACCGCCGCCCCTTCGTGCTCATGAAGGTCGCCATGACCCTCGACGCGCGTATCGCGCCGCCGCCAGCGCATCAAACGCCCCACGCGCCCTACTGGATTACCAGCGAAGTCGCCCGCGCCGCCGTGCAGCCTCTCCGCTGGCAGGCCGACGCCGCCATGGTCGGCGTCGACACCGTCGTTGCCGACGATCCCTGGATGACCGACCGCAGCGGCCTGCGCCGCCGCCGACCGCTCCTGCGCATCGTCCTCGACTCCGCCCTCCGCATGCCCCTCGACAGCAAGCTCGTCTCAACGGCGCAAAACGACGTCGTCATCTTCACCGTATCCCACGACGAATCGCGCATTCACGAACTTGAGAGCCGCGGCGTCCGCGTCGAAGTCCTCCCCGCCGAGGCCGGGCGCGTTCCGCTAGACAAAGTTCTCTTGAAACTCGGCGAAGGAGGCGTCCTCACCCTCCTCACGGAAACCGGCACGCGCCTCAACACCGCCTTTCTCGCCGCGGGCCTCGTCGACCGCCTCCATCTCTTCATCTCGCCGCAGATCATGGGCTCCGACGCGGTACCCGCCTTCCGCGGCCTCTCCAGCTTTGTCCACATGACCGATGTCGAAGTCGAGCGCTACGGCGACGACCTCGGCCTCAGCTCGCTGCTCCGCGACCCCTGGCCAGAAAACACTGGTCAGTAGCCGGCGGCAGAAACGGCCGGACTGCATTTCTCAGAGCCCTTGACAATAGGTCTTGACTGGTCAATAATTTTTCATTGAACTGATTAATCAGTTCGCTGTATAAAGCGAGCATAATATGCTGAATGAAAAGAGTGATAAGGAAACGATTATTGTCTCAGCTCTCACGGCAAGGACGCAGCTTGGCCAGATTCTAAAGCGCGTTAAAGGGCGCCGGGAACGGTTTCTCATCGGCAGGCGTGGGCAGCCGCAGGCTGTCATCCTGGGAATCGACGATTTCATGCAGACCTTCGCCCCGGCGCCGGATTGGCTGGAAAAGTCTTGGAGGGCCGCGGAGCGGAACGGAACCGCTTCGCTGTCGATGCGGCAGATCGATGCTGAGATCGCGCGGGTGCGCTCTGCGCGGCGGGCTGACGCACGAATGGGACTTGCGGGCCGTTAAGTGATCCGCGTCGTGCTAGACACGAATGTCTTGGTCTCGGCCATGCTTTCACGCCACGGCAACGAGGCGCTCGTTCTCCGCATGGCGCGTTCTGGGAGCTTCCTGGCTTGCGTCTCCGCCACTATCCTTGATGAATATGAACTCGTATTGCGCAGGCCCGCATTCCGTCTACCGCAATCGAGCGTCGGCCAACTGTTGCTCTATCTCCGGACGGAGGGCTTGCTGGTCATTCCGGAATCTGAATTGAGGATCTCTCCCCACGACGCCGACAACCGCTTCCTGGAATGCGCGGAGGCAGCACAGGCAGACTTTCTCGTCACAGGCAACAAACGCCATTTCCCGAAACAGTGGAAGGGAACGAAGATTGTGAATGCGCGGGAATTGCTGCTGGAGGCAGTGTTCTAAGCAAGGCGCCCTACGCACTCGGTATGTCCAGCTTCGTCCACATGGCCGATGTCGAAGTCGAGCGCTACGGCAACGACCTCGGCCTATCGCAAAACCAGAGTAGGTGTATCCCGGAGCCACAACACTCAAGTCGACGCGCCCAACAGGGAGCGGCGACCCTGAAGACAGCGAAACAGGACACTGTAACTCTGGTTTTGCCGTAGTTCGCTGCTCCGCGACCCCTGGCCGCCCGCGCAGAATCTTTGAAACGCTTCGTTCCTTCCCGGCGTCCTATAGAATAGCGAGTGTATTCATACGGCCCAGCCCCTTGGGCCGCCTCGCCAGCATCAAGAACGGAAAGGCAAAACTTGACGCTCTCTACGCCCCTCATCACGGCTGTCGTATCCGTATTCGGCCTCGCTGGCGTGCTCGCCTGGCGCGTGCGCGAGGGCCGCACCACCGTGACCCTGAAGAAGATCGTGATGCCGCCCCTCGGCATGGCCACCGGATTCTGTATGTTTCTTGTCCCACAGTTCCGCGTTTCCTTTTTGTGGGGCATCGCCGCCTTCCTCATTGGCGCCGTCGTCTTCGCCTATCCGCTCCTGCTCACCTCCGATCTGCACTTGCAGAACGGCGTGATCATGATGAAGCGCTCCAGCGCATTCTTCGCGGTCATTGTCGTGCTTGCTCTGGTCCGCTACCTCGCCCGCGGCTATTTCGACCGCTTCCTCTCGCTCGAGCAGACCGGCGCCATCTTCTATCTGCTCGCCTTCGGCATGATCCTGCGCTGGCGCTTGAAGCTCTTCTTCGCCTGGCGCACCCTCACGGGCAGACAGGCCCTCGGCGCCACCCCAGTCCCAGAAGAAGCAACCTCCAGCGAGTAGAAAGCACGCGAAGCCGCATCCGGCCTCCCAGCATCCAGACTCATCGGTGGTCAACCTGAAGCAGACTTACCTTGGCGGGCTCAGTCACGCAGCGGAATGCAAGATAATCAGGCCGAATTCGCTTAGGAACCACCTGAACATACCCATTGTTGGTGATATAGTACGCCCTGTCGCGGCCGGCTTCCGTGCTCGTCCACCAATAAATCACTTGCGAGTGAACCTTCCAAAGTGGAGAGTCTTTGTCCGGCGTGATCCGGTACTGCGCACGATGAAAATTCGGCTCCCACATGCCTCCGGCGTTGGCTCCGCGAAAGACCAGCGAGCGCACAGCTTCATCGACAGTCGGCAGCCGCCAAACGTTCTGTGGCGAGCCGGCAAGCGAATGGCCATCCAAAGTAAGGTCAGCGCAGTTTTGCATCGCCGACTGCCATGTGACGCCACTGTCCGGCCATCCCGGTCCTTCCGGCGCCCAAACCAGAATGACGCCGTTGCCTTCGACCAGCCGCATTCCATAGTTGCCATCGTCGAAGCGATGCACAGCCATCCAGCCGGGATACGCCCCGGACGCGACTGCGGTAACGAGCGGCAGCCCGATCAGGCATCGCCACGCCCATTTGCGCGGCTGGGGACGGCCGAAGTGGTAGAGCACGCCAAGGAGCACCAGCGGAATTGCAATGAGCAAGACAGCGGCGGAGGAAATACGGAATCTTCCGAAATACCATGCCGCAGCAATTGCTGAGGCCCCCATCAAAGGCAGCGCCAGCCGCGGCCAACAAAAAGCTACCGCGCTGACCACGATCACAATCAGCATTGGGCTTAGATACTGCACCAACATCAGGCCGATATTCCGCCAGATGGTCTGGTGATACCAGCCTTCGTGAAAGTTCTCAATGCTGCCCCACCACGCCCACATGCACGCGAATCCTGTTGAGGCAGCAACCGCCGCCCAACCGGCAATCTGGCGCCATACAGAACTTGTGTTTGTCATTTGGGCACAAAGTGTACCACCACGGCAGGCCGGGGCTTCACTTAAACTAAATCCATGTTCACCGGCATCATCGAACAGACCGGGACCCTCGTCAGCCTCACCGACCGCGGCGGCGTGCGCCGCATCACCGTCGAAGCTCCCGGCATTGCCTCCCGCCTCCGCGAGGGCGACTCCCTCAGCGTCTCCGGCGTCTGCCTCACGGCGCTCGACCCCGACCCCACTTACTTCCACGCCGACCTCGCCCAGGAAACCCTCGATCGTACCTCCCTCGGTTCGCTGGCCCCCGGCGCCAAGGTCAATCTCGAGCTGCCCACCGCCGCCGGCAGCCCCCTCGGCGGCCACATTGTCCAGGGCCACGTCGACGGCGCCGGCATCATGACCGCTCTCGATCCCGTCATCCCCGCGTCGAGCCCGCAATTCGACCGCCAGACCACCGATTGGACCCTCAAGGTCCGCGTCCCCGAAAACCTCCGCCAGTGGATGGTCCACAAGGGCTCCGTCGCCGTCGAAGGCATCAGCCTCACCATCGCCGCCTTCAATGGCGAAGAGATCACCATCGCCATCCTGCCCCTCACCTACTGGCGCACCAATCTGCATACGCTCGCCGTTGGCGCGCCCATGAACATCGAGGCCGATGTGTTGGTCAAGCTCGCTGCCATGCAGATGCAGGCCGCGAAAAAACCCGAATTCGACCTGACCGCCGCCTGGCTCGTCGCCAACGGGTTCTAACAATAGCTCGCAGTTCCGGCTTCGCGCCGGCGAACTGACAACCGTGAACGAGGAACTGAGAACTGCGGCCCCTCGGAGGCGCCCCATGATCTGCACCCAATGCGGTTCCCTGATGGATCAGACCGACAAGAATTCGTTCTCCGGTCGTGTCATCCGCGAGTACTTGTGCCCAAAATGCGGCCACACCGATTGGGAAGACGGCGGCGTCGCTCTCTGGCAGGTCCTCCACGACGCCCGCGAACAGGACGAAGCCGAAGCCGCCGCGCGCGCGGCAGCAAACGCAACGGCCGCGCAGCCCGAATCACAGCAACCGGCCGGGTGCCCCAGGTCCCTCGCTTTTGGGGACCTGGGAATGTCGCCCAACCCGAATCCGCGCACTTCGCTCTGGCAGCGCCTCATCGGCCATGTCCGACGGGGCAAGTAGAAATCCGCAATCGATTGATGCTATGATATCGACTAGTCGAATTGACTGGTCAATTTTATGCAGACGATTCAGGCCTCCGAAGCCAAGACCCACTTCCTGCGCATCCTGGACGATGTGGAACGCGGAAACACTGTGACTGTGACCCGGCGCGGCAAAACGGTTGCCCGAATTGTTCCAGTCTCTGCCGGCGATGAGGAGCGCCGCGAACGAATCGGGCGGGCCATGGCGAGTATTCTCGAAATCCGCAAGCGCACAAAATCGGTTTCTATTCAAGAAATCCTGGCTGCACGCGACGAAGGACGCCGCTAGCGATGCGCTTCGTTCTCGATGCCTCTGTAACCATCAACTGGGCGATGCGGGACGAATCGAATCACGTAGCGGACCTGGCTTTTTCGGCGCTTCGATCGGGCACGGCCGTCGCTCCGGCGATCTGGTGGTACGAGGTTCGAAACATCCTTGTCGTGAACGAACGGCGTCAGCGCATCGCGCCTGCGGATTCCAATCGCTTCCTCGTCGAACTTCAGGCGCTTGACATTGCAATTGACAACGATCCCGATAGCTCGGCAGTACTGGAGTTGTCTCGGCGACTGGGCCGATCGATATACGACGCGGCCTATCTCGCGCTGGCGCTGCGCGAACATTTGCCGCTGGCGACGCTGGACAAGAACCTGGAGGTTGCGGCCGTCACCGCAGGCATCGCTCTCCTGCAATAGCGTCAATCGATGCGCATCCCACCCGGTAATTTGATGAGATGTTGCTTCGTTCTCCGGGTGCGCTATCGGTCTTCCTGCTACAGCCCGGGCCTGCGCGGCACAATCTCCGGCGGAGCCACTTCCACCCATCGTGCCGTGCTTGCCTCAGACCTGCACTTCGACCACAACGCGTAAATCTCTTTTTTCGTCACGCCCCACGTCTCCACAAGCGCCGCGCTGCCCCCATCCGCGCTCGTGTAGCGCTCGCGGCACCAGTGAATGAACGGCTCCGCCCTCCGGCCCTTGCGCATCGTAAACCAGTCAATGATCTCGTAGGGCGATTCGCGGTAGACATTCTCCGGCGTCCACCAGAAGCGGACCGGCCCTTTGGGCGAAAATCTCTCTTCGATGCAGGTTCCTCCGCGCTCGTGCATCGCGTCGAGAAACTGCCGCCAGCTCATGAGCCTTCCACGCGATTTCATGAGCAGGCGGAGCTTGTATTCGCGGCGAAGCCCAAGCCAGCGCGCGACGAAGCCGAACGGCATCGCGAGGATGGCGCCGGCAAAAAGGATCCAAATCCACACAAGCTCGGGGATCGCTTTGAGACGCACTTTCAACCGCTTCTTTTCAGGCCTGTTCTGCGTTTGCGGCGTCTGCATGATGGCTTGTTGCCTGCCCGGTTATGGTTTCGATGCCACTTTCGGCGGGGCCGTCACGTATTCGTCGCCGGTGCGCGAAAGGATCTGCGCGCGGCGATCGGTGAGGAGCTTGAGGCGCTTTGTCAGCTCGATGAACTCCTTTTTCTGGTCGGCTGTGAGGCCCGCAGTCGCCGGTTGCGCCGGGGCGGTCTTCGTGCCGGGAACGGACTCGGCGCTCGGAGCGCCTGACGGAACGGCCTCTGCCGGCGCATTGAGCCCGGCCTGTTTGTCCAGTTCGTCAAGCCGTGCCTCGACAACCGGAATCTCGCGGTCGATCAGCGCCGGCTTGATCGCCGGCTTCTTCTCGCGCCCCGCCGCCAGCTCGTTACGGTTGTTTTCTTCCCAAACCGGAAGCATGCCCACGTGCCCCAGCTCCACGCGCACGCCCGCCGGCCCGTAGTCCCTCTTTACCGCCGAGAACAGCCCGATCATTTCGTCTCTCGGCTCGCCATTCGAGTCCGGATTCAACCCATCCACATACGTCCGCGACTGATTCGACAAAAAATTCCCCATCGAATAAAAGATCACCGTGTCGCGCCCATCCTGCGTCCGGTACGTCTCAATCGGCTGCAGCACGTGCGGATGCGCGCCCACAATCACACTCGCTCCGGCCTCCAGCATCTTGTGCGCAATGTCCACGTCTTCAGGCCGCGGCGCCGCTGCATACTCGATTCCCCAATGCACGCTCACCACCAGCAGGTCGCACTGCGCCCGCGCCGCCTTCACCGCCGCCAGAACCGTCGCCTCACCCGCTCCCGGCGCGCCGTTCGCCTCGCCCGGATACGGATAGAAATTCACGTGCGGCTGATCGTCCTTTTCCGGATTCCGGTTCCCGTTCAGCCAGCGCGTCATTCCCAGCCAGCCCACCTTGATCCCGTTTGCCTCCGTAATCGCCGGCTGCCACGCCGTCGCCGCATTGTCGCTCGTCCCCACAAACAGCAGCCCTGCCTCCTTCAAGCGCTCGCGGCTCTCGGCAAACCCCGCCCACCCCTGGTCCATCACGTGATTGTTCGCGAACGAGACGATCTTGATCCCGCTCGCCTTCAGCGCTTCGGGCAGCTCCACCGGCGCACCGAAAAGGAACGCCTTGGTCCCGTGCGAGTGCTTCGGCGCCACCGGCGTCTCCAGGTTCACAAACCCGAAATCCGCCCCCTGGAACACGTCGGCCACATCGCTGAACAGCGCGGCCCACCCCTGCTCGCCTTCGCCCGCGGCGGCCGCCGCCTCCTTCACCGCCTCATGCGGAATCACATCTCCCGCCACGGCAAAGCTCACCTGGGCGAGGTCGTGCGGATAGGGCGCCACCACCGCCGCGTGCTGCCGCCCGTGAAACGCCGTCACCAGCGCCGCACCCACCGCCGCCACGCCAGCCGCTGCAACCGCCCAACGCCAATGTCTGCGTGCACCAGCCCGGACCGTATCCGTCACCCGCCCTGCAAGCCCCGCCCATCCGCACGATCCGCCGCGCCGCCCGGCCTCCGATCCGGCGTCTTCTCTGAGTTGCCGCCTGCCCCACACCAAATCCATGACGCGCCCCTGCTCCTCGTCCCCTCCAGTTCGAATCGGACTGGCCTTGATCTCCCGGCTCCACGCCGTTTCAGCAGCCGGGACTTGGAATGCACTCAGCATACAAGCATTGGCATTATCCCGGCCTTTAACCCGCCGCCCCCCGTATCCGCGTTGCCTATGCCCCGCGAACGTCCGGCGCCTCCCGCTCGTCTATCTTGGAGTTAAGACTGTTACCCTTGAGCAGAAGCAGTTCCCAGGGTTTGTCAACACGACGGGGATGGTCGGCTGCGCCTGAACCGGGCAACCGGCAGATGCAATCATGGCAGAGTTCGTCATCAAGCTGGCCGATGAGCGTGGCCACGTGCAGGAACAGGTCCTGACCGCGGCCACGGCCGAGGAGCTGCGTGCCCGCTTCACCCACGCCGGTTATCACGTCTTCAGTGTGCGTGCGCGCAGCGGCATTACCTTCACCCGCCGCAAGGTCAAGCTCGAGCCCTTTCTCATCTTCAACCAGCAATTCCTCACCCTCATCCGCGCCGGCCTGCCCATCCTCGGCTCCATCCAGATGCTCGGCAAAATCCAGAAAAACGCTCTGTTTGCCAGCCAGTTGGACGACGTGACCACCCGCGTAAAGCGCGGCGAAGCGCTTTCTGCGGCCTTCGAGGCCCAAAGCGGATTTCCTGTCATGTACACCACCACCCTCCTGGCTGGCGAGCGTTCCGGCAACCTCACCGAGATCCTCGAGCGTTACGTCAACTTCCAGAAGGTCTCCCTCGCCCTGCGCAAAAAACTCGTCGGCTCGCTCATCTACCCCGGCGTCCTGCTCACTCTGGTCAGTTGTCTGCTGACCTTCATGTTCACGGTCGTGGTTCCGCAATTCGCCAAGCTCTACGACCAGCTCGGCAGCAAACTGCCGGCGCTCACCATCGCTCTCATGACTTTTGGCCGCTGGATGCAGCACAACATCCTTTGGCTGGCTCTGGGCCTGCTCGTCGCCGCCGCCGCCGTGTATCGCTTCTCCATCACCGAGCGCGGCCGCGATTTTGTCGATGGCGTCCGCGTCAGGCTCCCGGTCTTCGGCAAAATCTGGCTCAAGTACCAGGTGGCCCTCTTCGCGCGCACCCTCTCCACGCTGCTCACCGGCGGCCTGCCCCTCGTGCCCTCGCTGGAAACCGCCGCGCGCTCCATCTCCTCGCGCCGCGTCTCCAAAGCCGTCGAATCCTCCATCGTCACCGTGCGCGAGGGCAAAAGCCTCGCCGATTCGCTCACCAAAACCGGCGTCTTCCCCGGCCTCGCCACCGAGATGATCACCGTCGGCGAGCAGACCGGCGCTCTGCCGCAAATGCTCAACTCCGTCGCCGAATTCTTTGAGGAGGACGTGGCCACCGCCCTTACCGCGGCCCTCGCCCTCATTGAGCCGGCCATCCTCATCGTCATGGGTGTTGTCGTCGTCTTCATTCTCATCTCGCTCTACCTGCCCATCTTTTCGCTCGGGCAGGCCACCGGGATGTAGCTTCAGGAGGGTTGTCTCCATGGCCGAATCCAACGTCGTCACGCCCCCCGCCCCCGGCGGCCCGGATCAGCGGCCCGATCAGCGGGTCGACGACCGCGCCCACGCCGAAGCCCTCGCCCGTCGCTATCACGCCGAATTCGTCGATCTCAAAAACTTCCGCATTCAGCACGAGCTCCTGCGCACCGTCCCCGTCGAGCTCATGTTCCGCTACAATTTCGTGCCCATCGAGCAAACCCCCGAAACGCTGGTCATCGCCGTCAGCGACCCCTCGCGCCTCATGGTCCTCGACGAAATTTCCGGCCTCCTCGGCCACCGCATCACGGCCCGCGTGGCCACGCTCTCCCAGATCACCGACCTGCTCAAGAAAACCGAGCAGTCGCAGCGCGTGCTCGACGAAGCCAGCGAAGGCCTCACCTTCGACGTGCTCACCGGCGACGAAAACGCCGACGAGAACATCTCCATCGAGAAGCTCACCAGCGAAGCCGAAGACATCAGCCCCATCATCCGCCTCGTCGACACCACCATCTTCACCGCCCTCGAGCGCCGCGCCTCCGACATCCACATCGAGAGCTACGATGACTCCGTCCACGTCAAGTACCGCATCGACGGTGTCCTCCAGGAAGCCATGGCCCCCATCGCCCGCGAGCACCACGGCACCATCCTCGGCCGCATCAAGATCATGAGCGAGCTCGACATCGCCGAAAAGCGCGTCCCTCAGGACGGCCGCTTTCGCGTGCGCTACAAGAGCCGCCTCATCGACTTCCGCGTCTCCATCATGCCCACCATTTACGGCGAAAACGCCGTGCTTCGTGTCCTCGACAAGGAGTCGATGAGCGAGAAGTTCAAGAACTTGACACTCGACGTGGTAGGTTTTGCCGAAGAAGATCTCCGCCGCTTCCGCCGCTACATCCGCGAGCCTTACGGCATGGTGCTCGTCACCGGACCCACCGGTTCCGGTAAAACCACCACCCTCTACGCCGCGCTCAACGAGATCAAGAGCGACGAAGACAAGATCATCACCATCGAGGACCCGGTCGAGTACCAGATTCGCGGCATCACGCAGATTCCCGTCAACGAGAAAAAAGGCCTCACCTTCGCCCGCGGCCTGCGCTCCATCCTCCGCCACGATCCCGACAAAATCCTCGTCGGCGAAATTCGTGACCAGGAGACCGCGCAAATCGCCATCAACTCCGCGCTCACCGGGCACCTTGTGTTCACCACTGTCCACGCCAACAACGTGGTCGATGTGCTGGGCCGCTTCCTCAACATGGGCGTCGAGGCTTACAACTTCGTCTCCGCGCTCAACTGCATCCTGGCGCAGCGCCTCGTGCGTACCATCTGCGAGTATTGCGCCCGCACCGTCCATTACGACGACGAGGCCCTGCTGGCCAGCGGCCTCGATCCCGCCGAGTGGCGCGGCTTCTCCTTCCGCGAGGGTCCGGGTTGTATGGAGTGCGGCGGCACCGGATACCGTGGCCGCACCGCCATCCACGAGCTGCTCGACCTCACCGACAACATCCGCGAAATCATCCTCGCCAAAAAACCCACCTCGGAGATCCGCAAGGAAGCGCAAAAGGAAGGCATGAGTTTCCTCCGCGAGTCGGCGCTCGATCGCGTTCGCCGCGGCATCACTACACTCAAAGAGATCAACAAGGTTACATTTATTGAGGCGTCACGATGAGGAGGGTGTCGTGAGACTTTTTGTCTCTGCAGCGTTTGTAATTCTCAGCTCAATCGTCTGTCCTTCGCAGGAATCGAAGCAACTTCACGATTGCTTTCAAAAAGAAATGTCTCAGACCGGTATGGATCACTGTGCAAGCGATGAGGCCGCGAGGGCCGACAGCGAGCTAAATAGTGTGTACCAGCGCTTATTATCGAAAGCGGAGCGTGTACCGGGAGCATCTGAAAAGATCAAAGACTTCGAGAAAGCATGGATTAAGTATCGGGACGCCTACATCGAGGCGATGTATCCGGAGGAAGACAAACAAGCCGCCTACGGTACCGTGTATCCGATGGAGGTTGACCTGCTCATCGCGACGCTGACGCGAAAACATACTGAAGAAATTCAAGACTTGATCAAGCAATACGACGAAGAGACATTTTGAAATCGTTCTTGAACAAATCGATGCCAAGCACCAAGCCCGCCGGCCGCCCGCCGGCCGCCATCGAGATCTCGCCCGAAGGCGTGCTCGCCGCCGCGCGCCCCGCTTCGCGCAAGCGTGGGACCGAATCGGCCCACGGCAGCCTTCACGCCTTTGTTCCTCTGCCGCCCGGCGCGCTCGTCCCCGGCATCGAAGAGCCCAACCTGCGCGAGCCTGAAGCCGTAGCCGCGGCCATCCGCTCCGCGCTCGACGAGCTTTCGCCGCGATCCAGCGCCGTCACCGTCGTCCTGCCCGACACGCTGATCCGTGTCTTCGTCCTCGACTTTGATTCCCTCCCCGCCAAACCCGCCGAAGCCGTTTCCGTCGTCCGCTTCCGCCTGCGCAAGATGGTTCCCTTCGACGTCGAGCGCGCGGGCGTCAGCTACCAGGTGCTCGCCCAATCCGAAACTGAGTGCAGCGTGCTGGCCGCGGTCATGCCCGGTCCTATCCTCGACGAGTATGAATCCGCCGTCCGCGCTGCCGGCTACGAGCCCGGCGCTGTACTGCCCTCCTCGCTCGCCGCGCTGGAAGCCCTCGATTCCATGGAGGCTATCCTGGCGGCAAACCTGAGCGCCTACGCCATCACCACCACCATCGCCACCGGGCAGAAGCTGCTCCTCTATCGCCCCCTCGACCTTCCCCAAGATCCCGGCCAGCGCATCGCCGAAATCCAGCGCAGCATTGCCGTCGCCGCCGCCTACTTTGAGGACAAGCTCGGCGCCCGGCCCCGCCGCCTCTACTACGCCGGTGCCCAGCCTCCCGGCGAATTCGCAAATTCCATCGCCGATCCCGAGCTCTCCGTCGTCGAATGGGTGTCGCGTCCCGAGGAAGGCGCCATGACTGCCCTTCCCCAAATGAGTTTTGCCGGCGTCGCAGGCGCGCTGGCGGGAGCAAGCTAGATGAGAATCACCCTCAATCTCGCCACTCGCCCCTTTGCCGATCTTGGACCGGCCCTCAAGCGCCTGCGCGTCGGCATGGCCGTGCTCGCCGCGCTCTGTCTCCTCTTTCTCCTGGGCCTGCATCTCTTCGACCGCCAGGCCGCGGCTGCGCGCGCCCGCGAGCACTCCCTCGACGGGCGGATCGCCCAGGTTCAAGCCGAGCGCGATGCGGCCGAAACCCTCATGAGCCAGCCCGGCAATGCGCAAGTCCTCAAACAGGCCGAATTCCTCAACCAGCTCTTCGATGAGAAGGCCTTTTCCTGGACCCTCGCCATGGAAGCCATGGAAACCGTCCTGCCAGGCGGCGTGCAGGTTACCTCCATCGAGCCCATCCGCGCCAAGGATGGCCACATCGCAGTTCACCTCCGTGTCGTCGGACCTCGTGACCACGTCGTTGACCTCGTGAGCAACCTCGAGCGTTCCCGGCGATTCCTTGATCCCAGCATCCTCGGCGAAAACGCCGAGTCCACCAACGGACCCACGCGGAACCTTGAGCCCATCAGCGCCTCTAACCGCTTCGACTTCGATCTGTTGGCCGATTACAATCCGCCGACGCCGGAAGAGCGTACGCTCGCCAGACCCGCGGCAAAAGCCGCCTCGCCCGCGCCCATGGGCAAAGCGAATCCCAAACGCCCGCGCCCGGCTCCCAACGCTCCGCCAGAGTCCGGCCGTGGACCCTATACCGGCCCTGCCCCCTCCTCAAACCATCCGCCCGGCTTCCACCCGGCGCCTCGCACGCAGGGAGGTCCGCAATGAGCGCAAACGGATCCTCCTCGCCTTGGCGCGAGCGCCTGGTTTCTCCGCTCACCTGGCGCTTCGCCGGTTTTGTCGTCTTGCTTCTGCTCGCCGCGGGCCTTGCAGTCCGCCTGGGCATGGACTGGGCCGTCATGAACAGCCGCTCTACCGACGTCCTCGCCAACAAGCAGATTCAGTTGAAGGCCCTCGAAATCCAGACCGCTCCACTGCGCGGTCTCGACGGCCGCGTGGAAAAAACCCGCGAGCAAATTCAGGCGTTCTATAAGAAGCGCATCCCGCCCGACTATTCCCTGATCTCCAGCCGCATCGGCGATCTCGCGGTCGCCTCGGGAGTGCGCCTCACGCGCGTGCAATACACCCAGGGCGAGCCCGGCTCCGACCTCACTGAGATCTCCATGGATGCCGCCATCAGCGGCGACTATCCCGCCATCATGCGCTTCATCAACCGCATCGAGCGCGATCCGGTCTTCTTTATCATCCGCGCCATGTCCTTCACCAGCCAGCAGGGCGGGCTGGTCAACCTGCGCCTGCGCGTCTCCACCTGGCTGCGCCCCGCTGACGCGGCCGCCAGCGGTCTGCCGTCCACGCCGGCCCCGGAAGACGAAACTCCCCAACCTTCTACCACCGGCAAGGAGGGCGAATAACCATGGCTCTCGCTCTCGGCGCCGAAAACAAGCGCCAGGTTGTTCTGGTCATCGTGCTCTTCGCTGTCGTTCTCGGCGTCGGCGGTTGGGAACTCTATCGCAACTTTGCCGGCCCTCCCTCGCCCGGGCGTCCCGCTCCCGCGCCTGCTCTGCTTCGCAACCCTCCCGTCGCGGCCAACTCGAAACCAGAAGCCGGCCACGAGGCGGAAAAGCTTTCCAACGCGGACATCGATCCCGCCCTGCACTTTGACAAGCTTGCCCAGAGCGAAGATGTGCAGTACGTGGGCACGGGCAGGAACATCTTTTCCGCCGAGTCGGCGCCGGCGCCCATCCCAACTCCGCTCAAAAGCGCGCGCAACACCCCCGCGGCCGCTAACACCGCCGCGGCCGCGCCCGCCGCGCCCAAGCCCCCGGACATCGACCTCAAATACTTCGGCTACTCCCAGGACGATCGCAAGGTCCTCAAAGCCTTCTTCCACCGTGGCGACGACATCTTCATGGCCAAAACCGGCGACATCGTGGACCATCGCTACAAGGTGGGCGCCATCCACCCTCTCAGCGTCGAAGTCACTGACCTGGCCTATAACAACACGCAAACACTACAGGTTGCGCAGTTCTGAATCGCCCTATGACTTCTCCCTCTCCAGTTCGCCGCAGCCTTCCCCCTGAGTTCGCTGAACCATCCTCCCCTCAGCTTGCTGCAAAAGAGGCGCTCTCAGAGCAGCCGCCAACGAATGCCCCTCTGCGCGCGCGCAAAGCCATCCCCGCCTCCGAGCAGGGCTACGTCATGCTCATCGCCATCTTTTTTATGGCGCTCCTGGTCCTCTCGCTAGCCGTCGCCGCGCCAAAGATTGCCAAATCCATCCAGCGCGACCGCGACCTCGAAACCTGGCAGCGCGGCATGCAATACCGCCACGCCATCCGGCTCTACTACCGCAAGTTCAACGCTTATCCGCCCAATATCGACGCGCTCATCGACACCAACGACATCCGTTACCTGCGCAAGCGCTACAAGGATCCCATCACCGGCCAGGACGACTGGAAACCCATCCTGTTCGGCCAGAACAAAACTCCCGCTGCCATGGGCTTCTTCGGCCAGCTCCTGGCCGGCCCCGCCGCCACCCTCGCCGGCACCGGGCCATCCGGCGGCTCAGGCCAGCCCGGCGCCCCGAATTCCAACGGCGGCTTCGGCTCCGGCTTGTCCGGCTCCAGCAACGATCAAACTCCTGCGGCGGGCGCATCCGGCTCGCCCGATAACTCCGGCGGCTCATCCGGAACAACGAGCGGAACCGGCAACTCGGGCGCTACGGGAGCCGCCGGAAGCTCTTCTTCAGGGACGGCCTCCACGGGGATCTCAGGCGACGCCACCAGCGCCAACCTCGCCAGCCGTACCTTCGGCGGCGCGGGCATCATCGGCTTCTCCCCCGCCAGCCCAAAGCAATCCATCCTCGTCTACAAAAAGAAGAACCATTACATCGAATGGGAATTCACTTACGACCCGATCTCCGAAATGAAAGGCAGGAGCGGCAGCCACACGGGAATCACCGGCCAGCCCACCGGCAGCACCTCGACGCCTGAGGGAACCTCCTCCTCCGGCAGCTCCTCCTTCGGCAGTTCCAATCCCACACCCGCGCCCACGCCGCCTGAAACCTCCGCACCCCAATAGCCTCTCCCCTTTCAGCCCCACAAGCACAAAAGGCTCGCCCTCACGGGCGAGCCCTTGCAGTAGAACTTGTATTTGCCTTTGCTTTTGCTCTTCCTGACCCCTGATCCCTGCTTTTCACACCTGGAACGACGACCCACACCCGCAGGTCGACTTCACCTGGGGATTATCGAACTTAAAGCCTGCTGCCTCCAGCGTCTCCACGTAATCCACCGTGCAGCCGTTCAGGTACATCAGAGACGTCGCGTCCACAAAGACCTTTAAGTCGTCAAAATTGAACACCTTATCCATCATCCCGGCCTGGTTCTCGAAGGCCATGGAGTATTGGAACCCGGAGCAGCCTCCCCCAACTACGCCGATGCGCAGACCAGCCGGCAGCGGATCCTGGGTGGCCATAATCTCGCGTACCTTGGCAATCGCCTGCGGAGTCAGCGCCAGCGGCGGTTTCTTTACGGTTTCCTCGGTCGGTGCAACGGTCGTTGTAGCCATGTCGTCTCCTCGGTGTCCTGAACTTCGTGCCCTTCCTGTACTCTACCGTCCGGCGAACCGGGACACAAGCCCCCGGTTGCCTTGCATTTTGTTTGATGCGCCCCACCCCGAAGGGTCGCAGACGCTTTGTACTCCGTAATTCGTCTGCCTCCCGCAGGGCCGAAAATCGTTCGAGGTGGTTCACAATGTCACCGTTTCGGGGCTATGATGGTCAACCGTAAGGCCCCTTCGGCCGCGAGACCGCAGTTCCCCACGACCCCGCTGGTATTGGGACCGGAATTTGTTCGGAGGTGGAGTATGTCATTTGTCCCGGTGATGTGGGTGATTTGGTCTCTCTTGGTCCTGATCCTGGCCGCGCTCTACATCTATCGCTCAAACCTGACCAAGAACGAAGAGGACCAGATCTTCCTCGACGACTCCTTCGAGCACGAGAAGGCCGAGCAGGCGGTCATCGCTGCGAAAGTGGCGAAGATCGAGCCTGTCGTACGCATCGCCCGGTGGATCGTCATCGTCGCGACGGGCGTCGTTATCGTGTATTACGCGTGGAGCATATTGCACTTCGAACTCCACATTTTTTGATGGCGCCGGAGTCCGTGCACACTGCCTGATTCCGGGGCGTTGGCTCCAGGGAGGGGAGAGTTCAGCCTTCTCCTGAGGCGTTCCTTGCGCTGGCGCGGACCGTTTCTGCCGTCCGTGCCGGCGGCATGGGTAATCCCTGATCTCCTTGTTGGCTAGAGGCCGAAGCGGTGCGCTAGGTCGAGCAGATAGTACCCGATCACGAACGCCGTCATGACGCCCGCCAGACCTAGTGACGTCAACCGCAACGGCCGGATCTTGCTCACCCGCGCCGCTATCGCGTCCTGTTCTGACTTCACATGGCTTGACGAATCGGCCAGGATGATCTGCACTCCCTCATACCTCGCCAGCCTCGCTGCAAGAATACTTACGCCAACCATAAAGACAAATGACGCACCCCAAGAAGCCCACATGACCGGAACGAATCCCATTCCACTCTCCTGTTGATAGATTTGCATGGCTCTGATTCCGCGCGCTTGCCGATGCATCGCGCTCACACGCAAATTTGAGCCTTATGCTGCCATCATAGGAGCCGCCAGGATCGCCCCAGGGTGACTGGGGTCACAACTGCTTCACCACACCCCGGTTTTGGACCACATTCTGAAACGGGATCGGTTCCTCTACTCCACTTCCTGCTTCGCGCGGTAGCCATCTCGGGCAATAACCTGGTACTTCAGCGGCTTGTGCTTCTCATCCTGTATACGCAGCGGCTGGCCCTCGTCGTCCACCAGTTCCACGCGGATCTTTCTCCACGTCCCGTCCTGCTTCGCGTTCGTCGGGTGATAGACCAGTTCGTATTTGGCGCGGATATTCTGGTTGATCTCTTTCACATCGTCGGGCAGCTCGCCCGCAAACCGCGGCGCAAAGTGCATGCCGCCGGTCAGGTCGGCGAAGGTCTTCATCTGGTTGTCGGCCTGCAGGTACGTCATGTCGCGCATGCCGCCCGTCATCCCTCCCCTGCCCTGGGTCATCGCTTCAAAAAAACCGTCGGTCGAGATGGTGAAGATGCCGATGTCGCGCGATGTCTTCACCCTCTTCAGAATCTGATCCAGGTCCAGTTTCGACATCGTATCGATGCCGGTAGCAACCAGAACAATGTACTTCTGGCCCTCGATTCGTGAAAGCCGGTCCAGCGACTCGTTCAGCGCATCGAAGATCGCCGTCTCCTGGAATGCGACCGGCGACCACGCTTCGTTGCCCAACTCGTTGATGCCTTCCAGAATCTGCCGCTTGTCCTGCGTAAAATCGCTCACAATGTGCGTATTCAGATCGAAGGTCATCATGGCCACGTAGTCCTGCGGCCGCAGTTGCTGCGTAAACGCCCACGCCGCATTCAGCATGTCCACCCTGAAGAACCATCCGCGCGCCGCGTACTCGCAAAGCAACAGCACCGTAATCGGCGCCTCCGTGCGCCTGAACCCTTCGATCTTCTGCCCCACCCCATCCTCATAAACCCGAAAGTTCGCCGGCTTCAGTCCGGGCACAAACTGGTGCGTCTTCTCCAGCAGCACCCCCACGTCGATCGTCACCTCGGGGACCTCCACGCGCAGGCTCATGGGGGGCATTCCCTCGGGGTTCTTGAACTTTGGCGCCGTAGGAGCCGGAGGCGGCGTGTTGTCGGGATTCTCCGTCTTCTTGGGCAGGGCGATCACGCCGTTATCGCCGCTGGGACCTCCGGTCTCCGGCGCAGCCTGATCGGCCGGCTGCTGTTGCGTCCCAGTCTGCTGACTCTGTGCTCGTGTCCTGTTCAGCGGCGCGGCAGCCAGGGCCAGAAGAACCAGGAACAGCAGCTCAAGCGATAGACGCCGGGCAACTCTTGCGTTCATACGCGGCTTTGACATCGTCACACCCTCTTATGCTCACAAGCATACGCGATTTACATCGCCAGCCCCCGGCCGCGGCCGGCATATCGCCTCACCGGCAAACCCGGCTGCGCTTGCTCCTCTACCAGCCGCGCGGCACGCTGTACAGTAATAGACGTGGAAACTCGTCCCAGGGGATTCACACTGACCCGGTCCGCCCTCGCCATTTTCTCCCGCCTGGCGTGGGTGGCGCTTCCCTTGCCGGCGCTTCTGGCGCAATCTGCCTCCTCTCCCGTCCACCCCCCGGCAACGCCGCCGGACGCGGCCGCCGCCATCGCCGTCCCTCCGCAAAACCCCGCCATCTTCCCCCTCAGCCAGGTGCGCCCCGGCATGACCGGCGCCGCCTGGACCGTCTTTCAAGGAACCGCTCCCGAACCCATGCGGGTCGAGATCCTGGGCGTGCTGCGCAACGCGCGCGGTCCCGGCCAGGATATGATTCTGGCCCAGCTTCGCGGCGCCAGGCCCGAATACACCGGCGTCGTCGAGGGCATGAGCGGCAGTCCCGTCTACATCGGCGGCAAGCTGGCAGGCTCCATCTCCTACCGCATCGGCCAGTTCACCAAGGACCCCATCGCGGGCATCACGCCCATCGAACAAATGCTCGAAGTCCGCAACTTGCCGTCGCGTGACCCCTCTGAGGACGGCATGCAATCCGCACTGCCCGGCTGGATCGCAGCGCCTGCGGCGGCCGGTTCCGCAAGCCTCGAGAATCCCCTTTCCGCCGGCGCTATGACCTTTCAGCCGATGGACACGCCGCTGGTCATGAGCGGATTCCACCCCGAGGCGATCCGTTTCTGGCAACTGCAAACCGCGGGAACCGCTTTCGGCCCGGTGGCCGCCGGCGGTGCGCTTTCTGGAGCGTCCTCTGGGCACGGCGCTTCCTCCGCAGCCGGTTCGCCCACAGCCACTGCCGTCTACCCCACGCTCGAACCCGGCTCTGCGGTGAGCATGCAGCTTATTCGCGGCGACCTCGAGGTCTCCGCCACCTGTACCGTCACCTGGGTCGATCCCAGGCAGTTGCTCGCCTGTGGTCATTCCGTTCTGGGCGCGGGCCCGGTTTCGCTGCCCATGACCACGGCGGAGGTCGTCACCACTCTCGCCTCGCCGCTGAATTCCTTCAAGATCGTCAACACGGGCGTCACCGTCGGCGCCTTCACTCAGGATCGCGAGTCGGCCATTCGCGGCGTGTTCGGCGCGCAGGCCCATATGATTCCCGTACACATCGCCGTCGATGCGCCGGAAGGGTCGCGCAAGGTCAACGTCGAAATCCTCGACGTTCCTTCTCTCACGCCCCTCGCTGCGCAGTTGGTCCTCTATCAATCGCTCCTCGAGAGCAACGACAGCAGCGCGTCCCTCAGTTACCATGTCACCGGCAACATCCAGTTGACCGGTTTCCCGCCTGTTCCGCTGGATCTTTGGGCGCCCGCCGGTGATTCGCCGCCCGCGCCCATGCAGGCCGCCCTTCTCACCGGCGATCAGTTCAACCGCCTCTACTCGAACGGCGCGCGCCAGGGCGTAGTCCGCGAAATCGAGCTGCGCGTTCAGGCGATTCCTCGCCATGTTCAGGTCACGCTCGAACAGGCGCGCCTGGTCTCCGCGGATATCGTCCACGCCGGCGGCACCATTGAAGTCGAGGTGACCCTCCGCCCCTGGCAGCAGCCTGAGCGGAACGTCCGCATCGCCGTCAAACTTCCGCCTCGGCTGGCTGCGGGCAACCTGCGCCTCCTGGTTTCCGACGCCGCAACCCTCGACCGCACCCTCCTCCAGCCACGTTTTCCCGCTCCGCCCGACGATCTCGCCACCGTCCTCGCCGAGGCCCGCAATCGGCACCCGGCCGACTGCATCTATGTCAGCCTCCTCGCTCCCGAAACGCAGGGTGAAATCCACGGCGTCACGCTCACCGGCCTCCCGCTTTCGGTCGCCAACGCCCTTGAGCCGCTCCGCGGCGAACAGTATGCCGGGCTCAACGGCGAATCCGCCGAGCTCGCTGGCGAAGCACCCGCCGGCGGCGTCCTCACCGGCTTCCAGGTTCTCAACCTCCACATCGAGCCCGGCGGCGGGTTAAAATAGAATCGTTGCAGCATCGATTCGCTTTTCAGCGGCGCCGCGGATTTGGGGTCAACGCGCCGGGCAAAAAACAAAATTCACGGAGACTTCCGGGGCAATCATGGCTCAAATTCAAGGACTTGCGGCTCATGCGGCAGGCTCAGAACTTCTACCCTTTCACTACGACCCAGGCAAGCTCGCGGCGCATGAAGTCGAGATCGCCATCACCCACTGCGGCATCTGTCATAGCGATCTTCATCTCATCGCCAACGATTGGGGCATCAGCCAATATCCCTTCATTCCCGGCCACGAGATCGTCGGCACGGTCGCGGCTCTCGGCGGCGAAGTCCGTTCCCTCGAAGTCGGCCAACGCGTAGGCCTCGGCTGGCAATCCAACTCCTGCGGCCAGTGCGAGTGGTGTATAAGCGGCCAGGAAAACCTCTGCCTCAATTCCGAAGGCACCTGCGTCCACCGCCACGGCGGCTACGCCGATCGCGTCCGCGCCAATGCCCGCTTCGTGGTTCCCATCCCTGACGCCCTGCCCAGCGAGCAGACCGCCCCGCTGCTCTGCGCCGGCGTCACCGTCTACGGCCCGCTGCGCACTCAGGGGGTAAACCCCTCCTCTCGCGTCGGCATTGTGGGCATTGGCGGCCTCGGCCACCTCGCCATTCAGTTCGCCCGCGTCTTCGGCGCTCAGGTCACCGCCTTTTCCACCTCCGTCGCCAAGGAAGCGGAAGCCCGCGCGCACGGCGCCCACCACTTCGTCTACAGCCGCGAAACCAAAGCCCTGAAAGAAGTGGCCGGCTCCCTCGACTTCATCCTCACCACCGTCAACGCCGATCAGGACTGGGGAATCCTCCTCCAGGCCCTCCGCCCCAACGGAACCCTATGGTTCGTCGGCGTTCCACCGTCTCCGGTTTCGGTGCATGCCTTTCCGCTCATCTCCGGCCAGCGCGCCATCGGCGGCAGCCCCGTCGGCAGCCCCTTCCGCCTCCGCGAGATGCTCGATGTCGCCGCCCGCCACGGCGTCAAAGCCATCACCGAGCGCTTCCCCATGGAAAAGGCCAACGAAGCCATCGAAAAAGTCAAAAAAGGCAAAGTCCGCTACCGCGCTGTGCTGGCGAACTGAGAATAGGCGCCTGCCCTTCCGCTCAGAAGGTTAGCTGAACGCGGCTCATCAGCACCTTCTCCGAGGGCAGTGCTGCGAGATTGCTCTGCGCCATTCTGAAGCCGGTGCGCTCGTAATCGGCGGTAAGCTTCACAAAGCGATTGAGAATCCAATTCATCCCGATTCCAAGCTCCGCGGCCTGCTGAGCAGAGTTGGCCGGGTTCGCGAGCAACGGAAAGGCATCACGATCGATCCGCGCCTGGCTGCGGCGCAACGCCAGTTCTACGGCGCCCATGTGGCGAAGCCCCCTGGCAGGTTCGAATGTGTTGCGCGGGATCGCGCCGTCGTAGCTGTTCTTCTCGCCGGTCAACAGAATCGATCCCGAAATCTGCCAGGCCGCGTTCGTCACGGTCGTGCTCGTTGTCTGATCCCGCACATCCTGTAAAGAGATCACATATTCGCTCGTCAATCCCAACGGGCCGGCATAGTAGTCGGCTTGCGGCGCAATTCGGTAGTGTTGGCCATTTGCGGTTGCCGTGGAAGCATATTTGAAGAACGTATTCTGGCCCACGGTTTTCAGCCCCGCTATGGGGCCATGTTGATGGCCATCGGAGCCCGCCATTCCAATGCCAAAACCGCGAATCGCTTCCCTCCGGCTGGCGGCAAAGGGATGCAGAAACAATCGAGCGGCAGCCTCGTTGGCTTGGAGCCATTCGAAGTTGCCGTTCGACCCGTCGTTCGACCCGTTGAAATACCCGGCCGCGTATTCGATGTGGTTGGAGAACACCGATCCCCCAACCTGCGCGCCCATGTAGCGCAGCGGAAGCAGGTCCGACGCCATCGAGCGTTCCGCAAACACCAACTGGCGGTCCTGTTGCAGGATTTCCAGCCCGATCGGCTCCTTGAATTTTCCCACTCGCAGCTTCGCCGCGGGAAATCTCCTCCATTCCAGGAAAGCCTCCTGAATTTGAGGATTGTTCTGGCCGAAGTCCGGCATGAAGCGAAAATCGACAGTGCGAAAGACCGTCCCCTCAAACAACGGCCGGATGCGCCGGAAGAGAAACACATCCAATCCCTCGCCTCTAAGGTTGCTCGAAAACATCCGGTCATCGGCCTGAAGATATCCGTGAACGTGGAGGGTATCGGCGCCATCGGCGGTCGAAAAATGCAGACCGTCCGATCCAGCCGTTATACGGTGCGCGCCCCGGGAGCCGGCCGAACCTGCTTGCCCGGCCGAGGTCCCAACATCGCCGTCTTGCGCCTGAGCCTGCGCATGAATCGTCGCGATCGAAGGAAGGATCGCTAGGAAGATAAAGAGCGTTCGCATAGATGTTCTCCGCATCTGAAGCGTTTCCTGTCCGGCTCGGCCGAAAGGAAATTTCAGTGCCGTTGAGTTGACGATGATGTGGAGTCGCGGAGAACACCGATGAGACTTGAATGCCCGCGACAGCCTGGCAGCTGCGCGGGCAACGGGAAGCCATCAGAATATTGCAGGAGGACAGACCCAGGTCGCCCGCGCCTAGCGCGTTTTCGGGGAGCGGCGACAACAGGCCTTCATGTCCATTCACTCATGATATATGTGGACCGATCCGGGCGCAAATGCCAGATCGCCCGGCCATCTCGATTTCCACAGCCCATTTTCGCTAACATAGAAAGTCGCGTATGAGTCTCCCGATCAAAACCTGTGTCATTTGCCACGAAGAATTCGAGCTCCGCCCCGATAAGCCCGGCTTCGCCAATCGCTGTCCCTCGTGCAGCGAGCCGGAATCTGAAGCGGAGCCCGCGCCGCTCCGCTCCACCGGCTACGCCGGGCGCCGCGCTCAGCATGAAGTCAACATCGCGCGCCGCCGCGCCATCCGCGACCTCCTCTACCGCAACGACACCTGATCTCCTCTCCCTGTTCCCTACGTCCCTACGTCCCTACGTCCCTTGTTCCCTTGGTCCCTCGGTCCCTGCCTTCTTCCCCGCTACAATAAACAAGTGAATCGCTCATCCCCACCCGCGGCCCCTTCCGTGGGATTCGTATCTCTCGGCTGCCCCAAAAACCTCGTCGACTCCGAGGTCATGATGGGCCTCCTCGACCGCGCCGGCGCGCGCCTAACCGCCCGCCCCGAAGACGCCGAAATCCTCGTCGTCAACACCTGTTCCTTCATCGATACCGCCAAACAGGAGTCGGTCGATACCATCCTCGAAATGGCCCGCCACAAAACCACTGGCCGCGCCCGCAAGCTCATCGTCACCGGCTGCCTCGTCGAGCGCTACCGCGACGAGATCCGCAAAAACATCCCTGAAGTAGACGCCGTCCTCGGCACCGGCGAGCTCGAATCCATCCTCCAAGCCGCCGGACTTGATACCAACGGCCTCTCAACCCCAACAGAAGGGGTGCCCCCGGTCCCTCGCCCTCGGGGACCGGGGAACGCACTCGCGCCGCACTCGCCCTTCACCATCCTCACCACCGTCCACGCCAAAGCCCGCGCCGGCCGCGAATCCCTGGCCGGAACGCACAAGTCCCGCCCCGAAGGCGAAGCCCGCGCCCTCCATGGCCGCTTCACGCGCGACTCCTGGGCGGGCGCTTCGTCCAATCTGCCCACCTACCTCTACGACGACACCACCCCGCGCCTGCTCTCCACGCCTCGCGCCTCCGCCTACATCAAAATCGCCGAGGGCTGCGACCACCCCTGCACCTTCTGCGTCATCCCCAACCTCCGCGGCCGCTTCCGCTCCCGCCGCTTCGAGTCCGTGGTCGCCGAAGCCGAGCAGCTCGTCGCTCGCGGCGTCCGCGAAATCACCCTCATCGGCCAGGACACAACTTGCTACGGCGAAGACCTCGGCCTCCGCGACGGCCTCGCCACGCTCCTCGACGCCCTCGCCCGCATCGAAGGCCTCCGCTGGCTCCGCTTCCTCTACGCCTATCCCAACCGCATCACCGGCCGTCTGCTCGAAACCATCGCCGCGCACCCCATCATCTGCAAATATCTCGACCTGCCTCTCCAGCACGCCTCGCCCGCTGTCCTCAAGCGCATGAAGCGCGGCGCCTCCGCCGAGATCTTTCTCAAAACTCTCGCCAAGGTCCGCGCCACCATCCCCGGCATCGCTCTCCGCACCAGCTTCATCGTCGGCTTTCCGGGAGAAACCGCTGAAGACTTCGCCCTGCTCGAAGACTTCATCAAAGAAGCCCGCTTCGACTGGCTCGGCGTCTTCAGCTACTCCGACGAAGAAGGCTCCGGCGCCCACTCGCTCGGCGGCAAAGTCCCACCCCGCACCATCGAGTCCCGCCACCGCCGCCTCATGCTTCTTCAGCAGTCCATCTCCCGCAAATCCAAGCGCAATTGGATCGGCCGCGACGTCACCCTCCTTGCCGAGGGCCCCAGCGCCGAAACCCCGCTTCTCTGGGAAGGCCGCACCGAGTTCCACGCCCCCGAAATCGACGGCAAAGTCTTCATCAACGACTTCGGCCCGCTCGACTCCCTCGAGCCCGGCCGCTTCTACCGCGCCCTCATCACCGAGGCCCACGATTACGACCTCGTCGCCCGCATCCTGGCGGCGGAAAACTAGTGTCCTGTCTCCAAAGTTCGCATCATAAATCCAGATGTCATCCTGAGCGGAGTTTGGCCGTTTTTCGGCCAAACGGAGTCGAAGGATCTGCGGTTGTTCTTCGCTCATTTTGTCGCGAAATTCGGGGGCACCACACTAGTGTGGTGATTCTGAAGTTCGCATCACAAATAAGCTGTCATCCTGAGCGAATTTTGGCGCGTTTTGCGCCAAAATGAGTCGAAAGCCTGCCCTGAGCGAAGTCGAATGGGGATCTGCGGTTGTTTTTCGTGACCCTACCCCGCCACGAAAAATGCAAGCCCCATCCTGGCTCCGTTGGGTGGAGTAATGATGGAGGGAGCGTGGGGCTTCAGAGGCTGCGGAAAAACTCGATGTCTTGAAAGGGCACGACTTCAGTCGTGCCGTAAATGAAATCAAATCAGCGGGGCCTTTAGGCTCTGAGGGATGCTTTGCAACGATTTGTCCGGAAATCCGGCCTTTTTCCGCAGCCTGTTCAGCCCCACGAATCGCCATCCACCCGTTCTCTGAAAAATAACCGGCGCGGCGAAGCCGCGTTCAACCCGGCGCCCCACCAACGGGGTGTCATTCCGAGCGATTCGCCGTGGCGACGAGTCGAAGAATCTGCGGTTGCTTCTCGCCTCGTATCAGGGCTTGACTTTCAGTCATGCCGAAACGCCGACCCACTTTTCCGAGAAACAAAGCACGCGGCGAAGTCGCGCTCAAACCCTGTCTCAAAACCTGGCCGGCCATTCCGCAAATCCTTGGCAACATCGCGCAAGAACAGCTTCCCAAAAGCGCTAAGGCCTCACAGTCCTGAACCGCGTTGGGCCGAATTGATCTGTTCAGCCTTGTTCGAACTCACATCCGATGTTCGTTCACGAAACGCACTGACAGCCGGATCGGGATTCCCGAATTCGAAGACAATCCAATCGTCGTCCGCATCGATGTCGTGTTTTTCGATTCGGGCGCTCGTCATGAGTTGTCCATTTGCAAGTTTTTGCAGAAATGGGTTCACATTCACCCCCCTCGCATAAGTGGCTTGAAACTGCTCTTGTTTGAGAGTTCCCGCCATCAGCTCAAGCAAGTCACGTGCTGAAAATCGTATAGCTCCACGAGACATCCTCATCGCTCCTCTGAAACCTGGTTCTTGATGCCACTCTTTATGTTGCTTCTTCCACTCTGCTCGATACCGGGCGTTTGCAGCGGTGTTCTGAATCTGGGGCATATTCGCGGCAAAGCTCATGATGGGAGAGAGCCACAGGGCCGCCGCATCGGACTTCTTAGAGAAAAGCTGCCACGTCAATTCATGATTTCGGGCATTCAAATCAAGCCTCCCGCCCTTATGACGTGGAATCAAAGTGACCACGAAGCTGATTGATCTATGAGCACGCAAGAACTCTCTTATGATCTCGTCTGCGCCATATTGGTCCCAATCCCCCTTACCCTTGAGCGCCGCGCAGTCTGCATCGCACACGATAATTCCCCTACGCGCAGCTATTTTCGCGTTCGTAAGCTTGCGGCGCTTTTCATCCAATGCGTTCCAAAGCGGATTCTTCCGCAGAAGGGTTGTTTGGTCACATCTGACTTTCATCACTGTCCAACCGGAACCACCGGGATGGAACGACAAGCTCAGACCGCATTCTGGATGGTTTACTCGGAAAGTGTGAGATTCGTTTGGCGAGTGCCTCAACTTTCGTAGAAACGCATTAAAGTTCTCGTTAAATATGATCCTTTTAAACTTGTGCCGGGCAGGAATTCGCAACGATGGGGCGGCCTTATCCTTCCCGCGCGCCCTTGGGCTCGCTTCGTTGATATTCAGCCCGAAGCTTCCTCGCAGTCCCGATTGGAGCAAGGGTGCCAAGCGCCGGAAAAATTCATCCGTCAATTCGTCAGCGGGGTTGGCACGTAGGGTGCTCCTGTCCGAGACAGCGGTTACGTCCGCTATGACAGTTTCGCCGCCGACTTCATACAAGATATCTGGCCGAGAACACAAGTCCGGCTCGTGTGTGATTCGAACATACTTGCTTAGTGCATTGAGGACCGCGACTTCCCATTCAATGGACAGCGGCGAGGGGTCGTCACGGCTGTTGAGTCTATTGACTTGGGATCGAAGGGCTGCAGCCGGCATCCATTCGGAATTTTCATCTAACATCCTCTGAATCGATCTGCGAGAAAAGAGCATGATATTGGCCCCTGTCAGCTGCGGCTGAGTCTTTCTACCATTGCCTCGCACTTCAATGCGAACAGTGCTGCTTCGCCGCCAACTCGAGCGAGGTTTCCCCTATGTTCTTCACTAAAGATCCGATTTGTCTTAGCTCCAATTTCAAGGACAAGAAATTATATCCAGCTTTATCGAACTCCCGTCGAGTGCATCAGGTCTCGCTTCTGAGACCTGGGATCAAACCGACCCGCTGTGCTACCCTCATCCCAAACCGTGAGCACAGAAAAAAACAAGCTCTACTACGGCGACAACCTCGAAGTCCTCCGCAGGTACGTCAAGGACGAGTCCGTCGATCTCGTATACCTCGATCCGCCCTTCAACTCCCGCCAGGACTACAACGTCCTCTTCGCCGAGAAAGACGGCTCCCAGTCCAGCTCGCAGATTCGCGCCTTCGAGGACACATGGGAGTGGAACACCGACGCCATGCGCTCCTACGAGCAGATCGTCGAGCAAGGCGGACGCGTAGCCGACGCCCTTCGCGCCTTCAAAACCTTCCTCTTCAACTCCGACATGATGGCCTATCTCGCCATGATGGCTCCGCGCCTCGTCGAGCTCCGCCGCGTCCTCAAAGAAACCGGCTCCATCTACCTCCACTGCGACCCCACCGCCAGTCATTACCTGAAGATTCTGATGGACGCCGTCTTCGGGCCGCAGTTCTTCAAGAACGAGATCATCTGGAAGAGATCACATGCGCACAGTGACGCCAGACAGGGCGCTCAGCACTTCGGCAGGATTACTGACACACTTCTGTTTTATTCCAAGGCAACAAAGACACTCTGGAACTCCCTGTACAAACCGTACGAGGCGAAGTACATCGAGCGCGACTACCGGCGAGCGGACCCAGATGGGCGAAGGTATCGAATTGACAATCTTCAAGGACCGGGCGGCGCTGCCAAAGGAAATCCAAGCTATGAAGTAATGGGAGTGACGCGTTATTGGCGCTATTCCAAGGAAAAGATGGAAAAGCTGATTGCCGAGGGGAGGATAATCCAGACCCGCCCAGGCGCAGTCCCGCAATACAAGCGTTACCTAGACGAGATGCCCGGAGTTCCAGTCCAGAATCTTTGGGATGACCTGCCTCCTCTTAACAACCGATCAAACGAAACGATGCATTACGGGACCCAAAAACCCGAAGCCCTCCTCGAACGCATCATCAAAGCCAGCTCCAACGAAGGCGATCTGGTTCTCGATCCTTTCTGTGGCTGCGGCACCACTGTTCAGGTTGCTCAGCGACTCAATCGCCGCTGGATCGGCATCGACATTACCCACCTTGCCATCGGCCTAATCAAGAAGCGCCTCGCCGACGCCTTTGGCCCAGAGATTAAGGACACCTACGAAGTGATCGGTGAGCCAACCGACTACGCCGGAGCCGAGGAGCTAGCCGCGGAAGACAAATATCAATTTCAATGGTGGGCGCTCGGCCAGGTTGGCGCGCGGCCCACGGACCAGAAGAAGGGAGCCGACCGCGGCATCGATGGCCGACTCTACTTCCACGACGACGACTCCGGTAAATCGAAGCAGATCGTCTTTTCCGTCAAGGCCGGCGGCGTCACCGTCTCTCAGGTCCGCGATCTGCGCGGCGTCATCGAGCGCGAGAAGGCCGAGATCGGCATTTTTTTGACTTTTGACGAACCCACCAGGCCCATGCTCCGCGAAGCCGCCGAGGCCGGACTCTACAAATCCTCCGATGGCAGCACGTACCCGCGACTTCAAATCCTCACCATCCAGCAGATTCTCGACGGTAAGCAGCCCGATTACCCCGCCCACCGCCGCGACGCAACTTTCAAGAAAGCTCCGCGCAGCCGTCCCGCCCCCGCCAAAAACCTCACCCTCCCCCTGCTCCCCGGCCAGGACGAAAACTGAGCCCCACCAGCCCCTCAAACCGCCAACCCCTTGATCCGCCTCCCACTTTCTGACCCCTGATCCCTGTTCCCTGTTCCCTGTTTCTTGTCAAGTCCCCCGCCCTCAAAATCACCCAGCCCACTACGCCTTAACTCGTTCCTTTTCTGATCCCTGACCCCTGATCTCTGATCTTCGTCAAGTTTGCAGATTAATTCGCGAATTCCTCCATACTGGTTCCATTAGCGTTCAACCAGGCCTTCTTTGCGGCGGACAATCTCCGCCGCATTCGCGTCTTTGCGATCGGAAAACCGGCGCAATCCGCGCCGCGAGGCCTAAAAAACGCCCTAACTCTTGTGAATCGGTATGTTTACGGGTAAGTCCTTTGGAATCAAATATGGGCTGCCATACCCCGTCCCGTAAGTCCTTTGTTATGAAATATGGAGGTATGACATCCCCGGGGGAGGGGGGGATAGATACTAAAGGGTAAACAGCCGCCGCCGCCCGGTAGGTCAAGATTCGGCAACAGATGGGCTATTCACGCTCACGGCCCACGGCCCACCGTCCGCTGCTACTCTCAATCCATGGGCTTCCAGCAATTTTTGGGCAACACGGCCACGGTTACGCACCTGCGCGAGAGCGTGCGCACGGGCCGTTTTCCCCACTCTCTCATCCTGGCCGGGCCCCGCGGAGCCGGAAAATACACGCTCGCGCTCATGCTGGCTCAGGCGGTGAACTGCCTCAAGCCCACTGAGTCCGGCGGCCTGCCCGACTTCTGCGGTGTCTGCTCCAACTGCACCCGCATCGCTGTGGCCGCCAACCTCGACGATCTCGTAGCCGAATCCGTGGCCGCGCGCGAAGATCTGCGCGAGACCGACAAGCGCGAGACGCGCATCCTCATCCAGACGCACCCTGACGTGCTCATCGTCCCGCCCGACCCGCCGCAGCTTATGATCAAGCTCGGCCAGGTCCGTCAGGCGATTCACGTGGCATACTACCGGCCGCCTGTCGAAGCCCGCCGCGCCTTCACCATCTTCACTTCGTCCGCCTTCATGAAAGAGGCGGCCAACAGCCTGCTCAAGCTTCTCGAAGAGCCGCCCGAGCACACCACCCTCATCCTGCTCGCCGAGAACCCCCAGGAACTGCTGCCCACCATCCGCTCCCGCGCCGTCGTGCACCGCCTCGGCGCGCTTCCCGCTTCCGAACTCGAAACGCTGCTCGCGCAGCGCCGCCCCGAGCTCAAGCCCGGGGACCGAGCCCTCGCCGCACGTCTGGCCGAAGGCGCCGTAGGCCGCGCGCTCTCCCTCGATCTCGGCGCCTGGCTCGCCAGCCGCGGCGACGCCCTCGTCATCCTGCGCACTGCCCTGCTTGAGCCTGACTACTCCGCGCTCTTCCACGCCACCGAGGGCTACCGCGGCGGCGCCGACGGTCAGGAGAAGACCGTCAACCTCCTCCGCGCTCTCGGCAGCCTCGTCGAAGATATGCTGCTGATCGTCGCCGGCACACCCTCGCTCATCCGCAACCTCGATCTCGCCGCCGAACTCGCCCGCCTGTCCGATGGATTGACCGTCGACTGGATCGACGGAGCCGCCCGCGCTCTGGTTCAGGTCGAGCAGGGCATGCGCCGCAACCTGCTGCGCTCGCTCTCGCTGGACGCCATGGCCGTTGACCTGGCTGCAATGCGGCAGTAGAGCCGAATCTTGGGAATTGGGCCAAAGGCCTCATTCCCTTGGTCCATTGGTCACTCGCTCCCTGCTCCCGCTCTTGACGCTGCGCCGGGGTGGCCGCAGAATAGAAAGAGCAACCCCCAAACGTACCCAGGCATCTTCCCGGATACGAGTACTCCCATCAAGCCCAGGGACGCGGGGACAAGCATCTCCCGCCAATGCGGGACTGCAGGGTGTCTCCCCATGAGTACGAGCCGAGGCTGTGGGAATACTGGCTGATCGCCGTTCCGGCCCTGTCTGGGTGAAATGAATGGGTTTTTGTTTGCTTTTTGAACTTCGACTTTATCGTTTGCGGAGGATCGTCCCCCATGAGCCTTCCACTGATTCCGCCTGGATCGCGAGTGTTTGAACCCGGCCGTTTCTCCGCTCATCCGGGGAAAAACCTTGCCTCGCCGCTCTCCTTTCGCTTTCCGGCGCAGGCCGTCGACAGGGACGCTCCGAATCGCCACGCCGAGCTCTTCTACGTGCAGAAGCAGATTCAGTCGCAGACCCCGATGGTGATTGTGCTCGAAGATGGCGAGCGCATAGACGGCTGCATCGAGTGGTACGATCGCAACTCGCTCAAGGTCCGCGGGCGCTCGAAGACGCTGATCTACAAATCCGCCATCAAGTACATGTACAAGCTCGGCGACAACGGGTAGCCGGCAGGCGGTTGTCAGTTGTCAGTTCTCAGCCGTCAGTCCTCGGTTGTGGCATCTGATTTGTCGGTATCTGAGTTATCAGCAGCCAGCCACGATCGACGACTGCAGTGAACGGGCCTTTTCTGTTCCCTGTTCCCTGCTCCGTGTTCCCTGCTCCCTGTTCCCTGTTCCCTAGTCCCTAGTCCCTGCTTTCTTCACCCGGTCCCGAATGGCCGCGCCAAGCCCTTCCGCGGACGGCAGCGGACAGAGAATCGCCGTACATCCAGCGGCATCGAGCGCGCGAAGTCCGGCATAAAGCCTCTGCGCAAGCTCCTCCGGCTTATCCCACCTGCCCCACGCGAAAACTCGCTCCGCCGCAGTCTCGGGTGGCGCGGCGACACCCGCAGGCAGCATCACGCCCAGCCGCTCGCCCCGCTCGGCGCTCGCAGCTTCGGCCAAACACTCACCCAACTTGCCCTCTGGCGCCTCGATCGGCACCAGCCGCGCTCGTGGCGCATAGTGCCGCAGACCCACGCCCGGCGACGGCAGCGCCTCCTCAAGAATCTCCTTCAGCGCCCCGCCGCCCCGGTAGAATTCCACCGGCCCAGCCGTCTCCCAAATCTGCTCCATCGTCACCGCGCCCGGCCGGTAAATCGTCATCGGGCTTGTCGAGGGATCGAGCACCGTGGATTCGACGCCGCGAGGCGTCGGGCCCGCATCGATCACCGCGTCGATACGCCCGTCCAGATCGTGGAGCACGTGCGCCGCCGTGGTTGGGCTCACATGGCCAAAGCGGTTGGCGCTGGGCGCGGCCACGGGAACCCCGGCGCGCCGGATCAGCTCCAGCGCCACTAGGTGCGACGGCATACGCACTCCCACCAGCGGCCGTCCAGCCGTCACTGCGTCCGGAACCGCGCGCGTCCGATCGAGCAGCAACGTGAGCGGACCCGGCCAGAACGCCTCCATCAGCCGCTGCGCCGTCTCCGGAACCCGGTCTACCAACCCCTCCAGCATCTCCAGCGACGCCACGTGCACAATCACCGGATCCCATTTCGGCCGGCTTTTGGCCGCAAAGATGCTCTCGACTGCGGCACGGTCCAGCGCATTCGCTCCCAGCCCGTACACAGTCTCCGTGGGCATCGCCACCAGCCCTCCGGCGCGCAAAATTCCCGCGGCGCGCTCCAGCGTTTCCTGAGCGCCGCCGGTATCCAAATGCGCCGGATCCACGACCAATCGTAGTGTCTTCACTGCTTTCATTGTCGCCCCGCCGAGCCCACCCCGCCACCGGCCTTTATACTCGCATGTACCGATGCCCATCGAAACCGAGATCAAATTCCGCCTCGCCGATCCGGCCGTACTTGCGCAACGGCTCCAGGCCACCGGCTTTCGCCTGCAAACTCCGCGCAGCTTCGAAAGCAACGTACTCTACGACACGCCCGATCGCCAACTGCGCGCGCGTACCGAAATCCTCCGCATCCGCAACTACGCGGGCCGCTGGACCCTCACGTATAAGCGGCTCCCCGCCTCCGGCGTCTCCGCCCAGGACCGCCACAAGCATCGCATCGAAACCGAAACCGGCATCGCCGACGGCAACGCACTCGAGGAGCTCTTTCTTTCGCTCGGTCTGGTTGCCGCCTTCCGTTACGAAAAGTGGCGCACCGAGTGGGCCGACCGTGAAGGCCACTGCGTCATCGACGAAACCCCCATCGGCAACTATGCCGAGCTCGAAGGCACACCCGAGTGGATCGACCGCACCGCCATCCGCCTCGGCGTCGATCCCATTGAGTACATCACTCTCAGTTACGGCCGCCTCTTCGACCTGTGGCGCGAGCGGCGCCATAGCGCCGCACAGGACCTGACCTTTGCCGCCGTCGCAGGCCGTGTGCAATAAAGCCTCGCACCAGCCGCATCTTCACCTCTTCTATTCTCTAACTGGATCGCCTCCGGGGGCCGCGCTGTGTGGTTTCTCCTCGGCGCTCATTGCATGGCAGCCGCAACGCGATCGTCCTGCGCCTTCAAGGTGGGTCGGCGTCGCGCTTTTTTGTTCACCGATCGTTTGGAGTGGCCGATTACTTGGGTCGTTTCAAATGCCTTGTGCCCGGCGTCCTCCGGTTTTTCCCTGCACGATCCCGCGAAAGTTGTACCAAGTCCCGTCTCTGCAACAAGGTGGAATATCATAGGCATTGGGGAGAAGTTATTGCCTTATGCCGCACGTTCCGAGGGACTCTGCCGTCCCGGATGAGATTACGTTAAACGTCGCGCTTCTCGGACCCGACGAACAACGCCGCAAGGCAGTTGCCGCCGCCTTGGCCCGGCACCCCGGCGTGCGCTGCCACGAGTTTTCCTCTTTTCCCCCCAAGCTCGAAGATCTACCCCAGATGCTGGCGCAAGCCTACGAAGCCGTCATCATCGATGCGGACAGCGAACCGGACTACGCCTTCGCGCTCGCTGAAAGCCTTTGCGTCAACGGCCGCACCTATGTGATGGCCTACTCCGCGAAGGCGGATATGAAATTGGCCGTCCGCTTTATGCGCGTCGGTGTACGGGAGTTTTTCACTCTGCCCCTCGATCCCGCCGAGGTCTCCGCCGCTTTCGTGCGCGCATCCACCCGCCGTGCGGCGCCGTCGCTGGAAGGAAGGACCGCCGCCAAGCTCTTTGTCTTTTTGGGCGCAAAAGGCGGCTGCGGCGTCACCACCCTGGCCTCCAACTTCGCCCTGGCGCTGGCTCAGGAGTCCGACAAAAACACGCTGCTCATCGATCTCGGCCTTCCCATCGGCGATGTTGCCATCAATCTGGGCATTGTTACTGACTACTCCGTTGCCACCGCCCTGCAGAATCCCCATCGGCTGGATGCAAATTTGCTCTCCACAATTGTGGTCAGGCATAGTTCGGGATTGTCCGTGCTTGCTGCCCCGGCAGACTTCACCGAAAATCCGCCATCCACATCCAGGGACGCCGTCGACAAGCTCCTGGCGCTTACCCGCGAGACCTACGATTTTGTCGTCGTCGATGCGGGATCGAGAGTGGACCTGATGGGCTCGACTTTGTTTGAACCATCCGCCGTCATTTTCCTGATCACACAGGTCGGCGTCTCGGAATTGCGCAATGCCAACCGCATGATTTCGAGGTTTTTTGCCGCACGGGACGAAAATTTGCAGATTGTGCTCAACCGCTTCAAATCCAGCGATTTGCTTTTTGATGAAGCGCAGATCACTAAGGCCCTCACCAGGCCTGCGCAGTGGAAGATTCCCGACGATTACGCCTCTGCGCGCAGGAAGCGCGAGACTGCGGCTCCCATGATCATGGTCGACTCCGCAATTGCGGAGAGCATTCGCTGGATGGCCAAGGATGCCGCCGGGCTGCTCCCTGAGAAAAACGGAAAGAAAGGCTTCTTTAGCTTCCTGCGCTGAGAAAAGCAGGGACCAGGCGATCGAGGGAACGAGCAAGACAGAGATTTACGCCACCGGGCCGCGCTCTTGCTTCGCAGCCGAGCCCAGGTCAAATCAAGCTGATACGGAATCGGGATTGTACAGTATTCCGCGCTGCGTACGGTCCGGTTGCCTGTTCCCTGATCCCTGATCCCTGTTCCCTGATCCCGGACCACTGACCACTGACCACTGATCACTGTTTTTACGCTCCGTGGCATTTCTTGTACTTCTTGCCGCTGCCGCAGGGGCACGGATCGTTGCGCCCGACTTTTTCCCCTGTCCGTCGCTGCGTGGGCTGGCTGGGTTCTCCGCCGCCTTGCCGGCTGGCCGCGGCAAGTTCCCGCTCCTTCTTGCGGTGGAAATCCTTCTCCAGCTCGTCAATGGTCGTTGTAGGCTGGCGCACGGCAATCGCGATCTCCCGCGGCGCTCCGTCGCCCGCAAGCGGCTGAGCGGCACTGGCCACCGGCGGCGCTTTGGGTACGGTACGCTGCGGGCGCGGCGCCGCATCCACTGGCTGCCCGTCCGGACCGATAATCTGCATCCGGAACAGGAACCGCACCGTGTCTTCCTGGAACTTCAGCATCATCGCCTCGAACATTTCGAAGGATTCCCGCTTGTATTCCACCAGCGGATCCCGTTGCGCATAGCCGCGCAGGCCGATTCCCTCTTTCAGGTGGTCCATCGAGAGCAGATGATCTTTCCAGAGCCCGTCGATCACGCTCAGCATCACCATCCGCTCGTGGTAGCGCATGGTCGCCGCGCCCAGGATTTTCTCCTTCGCCTCGTAAGCCTCGGTCAGCTTGCCGAAGATCTCCTCGCCCAGCTCATGCCGGGTAAGCTCTTCCGGCTTGATGCCCGGCGCAGTGAGATCGAATCCGAAGTGGTCGACGAGTTTCTCTCCCAGCCCTTTGAAATCCCACTCATGCTGCCGCGCGCGCTCCGGCACGTGCTCGTCGAGCAGGCCGCTCAAGATTCCGCCGACGTAATCCTCCAGGATCAGCTCCCGCTGCTCGACGCCCTCCAGCAGTTGCCGGCGCAGGCCATAGACCGCCTCGCGCTGCTTGTTCATCACGTCGTCGTACTCGAGCAGATGTTTGCGCGACTCGAAGTTCTGCGCCTCCACCGCTTTCTGCGCGCCCTCGATGCGCTTGGAGATCATCCTCGACTCGATGGGCACGCCTTCCTCCATGCCCAGCCGCTCCAGCAGTGTGCTCACCCACTGCTTGGCGAAAATGCGCATCAGGTCGTCTTCCAGAGACAGATAAAAACGGCTCTCCCCCGGATCGCCTTGGCGGCCGGCGCGCCCGCGCAACTGGTTGTCGATGCGCCGCGACTCGTGCCGCTCGGTGCCGAGAATGAAAAGACCTCCTGCCGCAATCACCTCTTCGTGCTCGCGTTGTGCGCCTTCGGCGTGGCCTTTATAGGTTTCGGCCCAATCCCCCTCGGAAACTTCGAATTCCTGGCCGGAATAGTAAAAGCGCAGGAAGCCTTTGGGCGCCATGGGATTGATGGCGCCCTCGGCCACGCTGATCGCGCGCGCCTTGCTGCTCCCGTTCGCATCCTTGGTCTTCACCAGCTCCTGTCGCGCCATGAACTCGGCGTTGCCGCCGAGCAAAATATCGGTGCCGCGGCCGGCCATGTTGGTGGCGATGGTCACCATGCCTCGGCGGCCGGCCTGCGCCACATATTCGGCTTCCTTCTCGTGCTGCTTGGCGTTCAGCACCACGTGGCGCACGCCTTTGCGCTGCAGGATCGCCGAAAGCCGCTCCGATTTTTCAATCGACACGGTGCCCACCAGCACCGGCTGCCCCTGCTCGTGCAGCTCTGCGATGTTGTCGGCCGCCGCGTTATATTTTTCCTTCTCCGTGCGAAACACTACGTCGGGGTTTTCCAGCCGCAGCAGCGGCTTGTTCGTCGGAATCACCACGATTTCGAGTTTATAAATCTTCTCGAACTCCGCCGCCTCGGTCTCCGCCGTGCCCGTCATTCCGCTCAGCTTCTGATACAGGCGGAAGTAATTCTGGAAAGTAATGGTGGCCAGCGTCTGGTCTTCCTTGCGGATGCTCACGCCTTCCTTGGCCTCGATCGACTGGTGCAGGCCGTCGCTCCAGCGGCGTCCGGGCATCAGGCGGCCGGTGAACGTGTCCACGATGATCACTTCGCCGTCCTTCACCACGTAGTCCACGTCGCGCTTGTAGAGTGCGTGCGCCTTGATGGCCGTCTCCACGTAGTGCTTCAGTTCCCAGTTCTCCGCGTCGGCGATGTTGCCGATGCCCAGCACCTTCTCGATCGTCTCCCATCCGGAGTCCGTGACGCCGATCGTGCGCTGCTTCTCGTCCACGATATAGTCGCCGCTCAGGTACTTCTCGCCCTCGCCGAGCCGTATGCCCAACTGTTCCTGGCGCCGCGTGTCGCTCCACTCCACCTCTTCGCCCATCTCCAGTTGCGGAATGATCCTCCGCACCCGCGCGTACTTGTCTGTCGTCTGGTCCGTCGGGCCCGAGATGATCAGCGGCGTCCGCGCCTCGTCGATCAGGATCGAGTCCACTTCGTCGACGATCGCGTAGTAGTGCCCGCGCTGCACGCAATCCTTGATCTCGAATTTCATGTTGTCGCGCAGGTAGTCGAACCCAAACTCGTTGTTGGTGCCGTAAGTGATGTCGGCGCCATAGGCCGCGCGGCGCTCGTTGTCGTCCAGATCGTGAACGATCACGCCCACCGTCAGCCCCAGAAACTCGTAGATCTTTCCCATCCACTCGGCGTCGCGCTTGGCCAGGTAGTCGTTCACCGTCACTACGTGCACGCCATGACCCAGCAGCGCATTCAGGTAGCAGCTCAGAGTAGCCACCAGCGTTTTGCCTTCGCCGGTCTTCATTTCGGCAATCTTGCCCTGGTGCAGCACCATGCCGCCGATCAACTGCACGTCGAAGTGGCGCATCTGCACCGCGCGCCAGCCCGCCTCGCGCACCACCGCGAATGCCTCGGGCAGAATCTCGTCCAGAGCCTCCCGCTCGGCCGACTTTATTTCTTCCGGGTCCGTAATCCCTTCCAGCCGGGCCGCAATGCGCGCCCTAAACTCGCCCGTCTTCGCCTTCAACTCCTCATCCGAGAGCTTCTTCGTCTCCGGCTCCATCGCGCTGATTTGAATCATGATAGGCATGAGCCGCTTGATGAACCGCTCATTCGCCGTGCCGAAAATTTTGGTCAGAATCTTATCGAAAAACACAGGCTTCTCCGCTTACCAGTGTAAATGGAGAGGGTGAAGGCGGGATCTCGACTGGGGATTGACTCAGTGGACAAAAAAGCAGAAACGAAGCGTCTCTTAAGCGGCAACAGCGGAAGTGATCTTGCGCGGCCTGCCGCCACGACGGTCATTCCGCTTTGCGGCTGCGACCTTGGCGGTGCTTCTTGATTTGCCACCGAGCGCGGCGAGCCGGCTGGCCACCCAGTTCCGCGAGCCGAGAAAGCCCAACAGCAAGGACGGCAGAATCGAAGCGCTTGGGTTAATGCACTTGGCAGACGCGGCGATTAATGGCCAGACTTGGCTCAGTTGGTAGGGCTGCTGGCGATGGTGGCATAGTCCTATGTTTGGTAGTTTTCCTTTACTCCACCCCGTTCAACCCATCGGCCAAAAGTGCTACCGTCAGCCAAGCGTTGGCTATCAATCCACCATACGTAATGAAAGCCGGTTTCCCGATCTTCCTCAGAAAACAAATCCCTATAATTGACCTTGCCCCAAAAATGCACAAATTTCCTGCGGTCATTGATAACGTCCCAATCGAAGCGGACTTCAGAAACGGCATATCTGGTAACACCATCGGAGGTTGGAGAAAAGAAAGAGCCAAGATTCAAGCCAAAATTCCCGTTGCTAAAGGTGCTATATTCCCCACTGCAACTCTGGTCTGTTTCGGATATATCAACAATGGCATACGCATACTTGATTTTAGCGGCCGTAAGCCCACGATTAAAGACTTTGTAAGCCACAACGTCATAGGGCGGAGGTGGGAGATTGCAAGCGGGAGGCGCTTGAATATTCATTGCTTCTACTTGGATTATTGCCCGTTCCTTTTTGACGGTATGTTCAATATTATCTCTGGCAGCTTTAGCGGCATTAGCGGTTTCCGTAGCTGCTTTTTTCATGGCCCACCAGCTTATAATAGCTACAATTACCAACAGGTAAGTGCCGAGTATCGCAGCTATATCCCAGCCGCTTTTGTCACTCTTAACAGTTACGGGGTCTTTGATCTTTACAGCAGGTATATTGCTCTGTTCACCGGCCTGACTACCATTGTGGCCCGCCTCTGCTGCGTGCAAGGAACTTGTTTTCTCTGGTACGAGGGCCGGAGGTTTGGCTATCTTCTTCTTGGCGTCGGCATTTTCGCTATTGGCATTGCCGCTCTGTGTGCTGGTTGTTTGCCCTGGGATCGGGGTCAATGCGATGAGGCAGGACGTAAGTATCGCTGCAACTATCAATCTTTTCATCGATCAACTACTCCCTAAGTGCTTTGCTTTAATAGCCATTTGGAGGCTTATGCTCCAAAGATCCTTGTAGCCCGTTCATCATATGTCTTCTGCTTTACTTCGATGCCCACGCCGCGCGCTTGACCGCATGATACGTGTCGAACAACTGTACGTATGCCGCCGGAGTAATCTCTTCCGGGAACTCAGGACCGTACTCAACCAACAGCCGCTCGATTCGCATTTTCGCGGGGCTTTCGTGCCACGCTACTCCGTACTTCCAGAAATTCAGGACAGATGTCATGCGAAGAGTTGCAACGATGATCTCGCGCGTCTGCCGGTCAGCTTGCATGCATTCCGCTGCCCTTTGCCTAACCTGGGGAAATATGGCCATAATCCGAGAGCGCAACGGCTCGTCAGATACGCGGGCAACTTCGTCGATGTCCTCGCCCTTAAGGAAATTTACAACTTGCGCGGCGAGAGTTCTGGCCACCTTACCGTCCATTTGCGAAGAGTAAATGTTATGAAGTTCTTCGCACAGATCAACCTGCATTAGGCGCAAACACGTTACGAAGACCTCATCCAGATCGTCGAGATCCAGACGGTTAAGGCGTGACCGCTCTGCTCGTTTGAGGAGAAACCGCGACAAAAACCCCATGTTTATGTCCTCCGTGATGTCCAGCAAGTCGCAACAAATGTGATGATGATGATCGTGAGCACCACACACCATATTTCTGAGCCAAGGCGCAGTGGGATAACAAATTATAGACGAATGCGGCTATCCCAAGAATCCACACCCAAACCCTCTTACTGGCCTCTGCAGCGCGAAACGCGGGGTATACGAGCTCTGAGTGTCGAAGCAACACAGGAGAGGATTAAGCTACCGCCGCGACAGTGCTCTTCTGGGCCGGCCTCCCCTGCGCCCATTTCTTTTTGCGACCGCAATCTTTGCCACGCTCCTCGATTTGCCGCCCAGTGCGCCAAATGGTCAGGCTTACAGGCAAACACAGGCAATCGACATCTATAGCGGGTCTCCTGTAGGTGTAGACCAAGGCACAATCGCTAAGTGGCTTTTTCATCAAGAAAAAGCCACCTTGAATTCTGTCCGAAATGGCTCATAGTTGCAGGAGAACCGCCGTAAAATACAGCGAATCGTTATCAAGAATACAGGCCATGATACAGACCATCGGAATTAACAAAGAATACGGCATAAACCGAAGCGCTTGGGTAATTGCCCCTAAGCAGCAAGGCACATGCACCGCGCGGTGGCGAAGTGCCAATCGCTTCAACCCTTCGTCTAGCTACCATGCGCAGTTCCCACACTAAACCGAAGCGCTTGGGTAATTGCCCCCCCAAGCAGCAAGGCACATGCACCGCGCAGTGGCGCGTGTCAATCGCTCCAACCCTTCGTCAAGCTACCATGCGCAGTTTCCACACTAAACCGAAGCGCTTGGGTAATTGCCCCCTAAGCAGCAAGGCACATGCACCGCGCAGTGGCGGCGTGTTAATCGCTCCAACCCTTCGTCAAGCTACCATGCGCAGTTCCCACACTAAACCGAAGCGCTTGGGTAATTGCCCCCTAAGCAGCAAGGCACATGCACCGCGCAGTGGCGCGTGTCAATCGCTCCAACCCTTCGTCTAGCTACCATGCGCAGTTTTACACTAAACCGAAGCGCTTGGGTTATTCTCAGACTGTTTGATGATCCATGTCGGACTGTGTCTCAAAAACGAACCTTCAGTCAGGGCGCGTCCTCAAAAGCACTCTCTGCGATGAGCTGAAAGACCATTCAAACGCATCACCGAGTGAGGGGCTTCATCTCCTGTGGGGTCGTTTCTCTGAAGCTGACCCGCTACGTTGTCGCTTCGATGACCAAGCGGCTACAGCATGTTTTCTGGGCCGCCCGCCCCTGCGCCCATTTCTTTTTGCGGCCGCAATCTTTGCCGCGCTCCTCGATTTGCCGCCAAGCGCGCCGAGGCGGCCCGCTATCCAGTTGCGCGATCCGAGGAATCCCAAAAGCAGCGCCGGCATATAAATATCTGCGCCGATCTTCGGGAAGCGAATGCCATAGCCCGACGGTGAAATCTCGATTCGCTCTAATTGCGCAGCGGTAGCCTTTTCGAGCCCATGCGCATCGCGTGGCGAAAAGGAAACATCGAGTCCCGTTGAAAAGCGAACAATGACGCGTCTTCGCCGCCGATCGTATCGCGCGCGGACGGCTCGGGGCGGCGCGAGGCGGAAGACGTCGAGTTTGGCCGCTGTTGACATGCGCTCTTCAGTTCCCGCCAATGAAGTGATCGGTAAAGAGAAGTATAGCCCACATACCGAAGCGCTTGGGTTTTCTGCGGAATTCTGAATTGGCGCTGCTTGGAAGTCAGCAGTCGATCCATGCCGATTCCCGTCCGCTCCAAGGATGACACTGTGTCGTCGGCGGAGCTTCAGCTCAGCGGATACCGAAACGCTTGGGTTTTGCGCGGAATTCTTAATTGGCGCTGTTAGGAAGTCGGCAGTCGATCCATGCCGATTCCCGTCCGCTCCAAGGATGACACTGCGTCGGCGGCGGAGCTTCAGCTCAGCGGATACCGAAGCGCTTAGGTTTTGCGCGGGACACTTAATTGGCGTTGCTTGGAAGTCGGCAGTCGATCCAAGAGCCTCGCAGCGAGAACCATCAACCACATACCGAAGCGCTTGGGTTTTCTGCGGAATTCTTAATTGGCGCTGCTTGGAAGTCAGCAGTCGATCCAAGAGCCTGCAGCGAGAACCATCAACCACATACCGAAGCGCTTTGGTTTTCTGCGGAATTCTGAATTGGCGACTGCTTGGAAGTCAGCAGTCGGTCCATGCCGATTCCCGTCCGCTCCAAGGATGACACTGTGTCGTCGGTGGAGCTTCAGCTCGGCGGATACCGAAGCGCTTGGGTTTTCTGCGGAATTCTTCATTGGCGCTGTTTGGAAGTCAGCAGCCGATCCATGCCGATTCCCGTCCGCTCCAAGGATGACACTGTGTCGGCGGCGGAGCTTCAGCTCGGCGGATACCGAAGCGCTTGGGTTTTCTGCGGAATTCTGAATTGGCGACTGCTTGGAAGTCAGCAGTCGGCCCAAGAGCCTCGCAGCGAGAACCATCAACCACATACCGAACCGCTGGGGTTTTCTGCGGAAGGCGCTCACAATAAGCCCCAGGAATTTACCCGGGGGCTTCTGGTTTCGATCGAATTGCCGCTCAATTGCTGAACAGCAGCACGCCCGCCGCCTTTTCCTCGCTCGCACTTTCGTCCGCGCTGACCGGCCGGTAGAAAAGCTGGTTCGCGTCGAGATACACCTCGAGGAACGCCGGCCGCTCTGGAATTTGCCCGGCGATCAGCGCCTCTGAGAGCGGGTCCTCGACGTACCGCTGCAATGCGCGGCGCAGTGGGCGCGCGCCGTAGCTGCGATCGACCAGCGTCTTGTCGAGAATCCACTTCTTGGCTTCGTCGGTCACTGAGATCGTGATCGATTTCTGCGCCAGATTCACGTTCAACTGCTGCACCATCAGCTCGACAATCTGCAGCAGGTCGGCATCGTTGAGCGATTGGAAGAGGATCACTTCGTCGAGACGGTTGAGAAATTCGGGGTTGAAGGTCTTCTTCACCTCGTTCTTCACCAGCTCCTCAACCTTCTCGCTGACGGCGTCCTCGCGCTCGCTCTGGAAGCCGAGTCCCTGCTTCTTCATCAGGTGGCGTGCGCCGATGTTCGAGGTCATGATGACGATGGTGTTCTTGAAGTCGACGGTGTTGCCCAGGCCGTCGGTCAATTGCCCATCCTCAAACACCTGCAACAGAATGTTGAACACATCGGGGTGCGCCTTCTCAATCTCGTCGAGCAGAACCACCGAGTACGGCGAGCGCTTGACGCGTTCGGTCAACTGGCCGCCCTCCTCGTAGCCCACGTAGCCCGGAGGCGAGCCAATCAATTTCGACACCGAGTGCTTCTCCATGAACTCCGACATATCGAAGCGGATCAAAGCCTTATCTGACCCGAAGAGGAAGTTCGCCAGCGTCCTCGCCATCTCGGTCTTGCCCACGCCCGTAGGGCCAAGGAACAGGAAGCTGCCGATAGGACGGTGCGGCGACTTCAACCCCGCGCGCGACCGGCGAATGGCCCGAGCCAGCGCCGAGATCGCCTTGTCCTGCGAGATCACCCGCTTGTGCAGCTCTTCTTCCACGCGCAGCAGCTTCTGCGTCTCCTCTTCCTTGATGCTGTTCACGGGCACGCCCGTCCAGCGGCTCACCACGTCCTCGATGTCCTCGCGGCCCACGATGCCCGCGGCGGAGTCGTCGAGGTGGTACTTGTCGCGCAACGCGCGCAGGTTCTCGCGTTCCTTGCGCTCCTCGTCGCTGTAGAACCGCGCCTTCTCGAACTCGTGATTGGCGATCGCCGAGTCCATGCGGTGCACGATGAACTTGATACGCTTCTGCACCTCGGTGATCTCTTCCGGCAGCGAGGTTTGGCGCAGCTTGACGCGCGCGCCCGCCTCGTCGATCAGATCGATCGCCTTGTCCGGCAGAAACCGGTCCGGAATGTAGCGATTCGAGTGCGCCACCGCGAACTCCACCGCGGCATCGGTGTAGCTGACCGCGTGGAACTTCTCGTAGCGGTCCTTGATGCCCATGATGATCTTGATCGCCTCTGCCTCGTTCGGCGGCGGCACCTTCACCGCCTGGAAGCGCCGCTCCAGAGAGCGGTCCTTCTCGATCGATTTGCGGTACTCCGCCGGCGTGGTGGCGCCAATGCACTGAATTTCGCCGCGCGACAGCGCCGGCTTCAGGATGTTCGCCGCATCCAGCGATCCTTCCGCCGATCCCGCGCCCACCAGCGTGTGCAGCTCGTCGATGAACACAATCGCGTTCTGGCTCTCCATCAGCTCTTTCATGATGGTCTTCAGCCGCTCCTCGAACTGCCCGCGGTATTTGGTTCCGGCCACGATCAGTGACAGGTCCAGCGCCAGCACCCGCTTGTCGGCCAGGAAGCTCGGCACCTCGCCGTCGGCGATGCGCTGCGCCAACCCTTCCACGATCGCCGTCTTGCCCACGCCCGGCTCGCCGATCAGCACCGGATTGTTCTTCGTCCTCCGGCACAGAATCTGCACCGCGCGCTCCAGCTCGCTTTCCCGTCCTACCAGCGGATCGAGCTGCCCGTCCATCGCCGATTGCGTCAGATCGCGGCTGAACTCCGCCAGCAGGCTCGACTCGCGCTGCCGCTGCTGCGGCGGCGCCTTCTCCTGCGTCACGCGCGCCAGCTCCTCGCGAATCTGCGCCAGCTTCAGCCCGCGCTCCTGCAGGATCTCCGATGCAAAGCACTTCTCTTCCCTCAGCAGTCCCAGCAGCAGATGCTCCGTGCCAATGTGCTTGTGTCCCAGCCGTTCCGCTTCTTCCGCGGCATAGGCCAGCACCCGCTTGCACTCGTTCGAAAGCGGCAGATCCACGCTGGTCGACACCTTCTCGCGGATGGTGGTGTGCGCCTCAATTTGTTTCCGGATCGACTCCACCGATGCGTGCGAACGCAGGAAGCGGTTGGTTAACGCCTTGTCTTCGCGAAGCAGCCCCAACAGTAAATGCTCGGTCTCGATATAAGGCGAGCCGAACTGGCTGGCCTCGTACCGCGCGAAGAAGATCACCCGTCGCGCTTTCTCCGTATACCGTTCGAACATGGTGTCTCCCTTGATCCGGGTGATCCGCTTGGAGTAGCCGTCCGGTAGTTTTCCCGGCTTCGGCCCAACCCGCGTTCGCCCTTCTGTTCCTTCGCCGCCGGAGCGCCGATAAGTGATAACGCTCGCTCCGAACAGCTCTTTTGGATGGTCTTGGGTCCGTTTGCACCCCTGCGGCGAACACTTGCCGCTGGGAACCTCGCGCTTGCACCCGCCGTCAACCGGCTCGAACTTAGCCGGCCGACTCCCACCCCGACCTCTCAGGTCTGCTTCAGGAAGAACTCCTTGACAGCCCCCTACTGAATAAGACACAGAAACCTGCAAAAGTGGTGCTTTTTCTAGCCCAGGCTTCCAGCTTGCCCTGAACCCCCTCGAACTTCAGTGATCTGCGTTAGCCTTCCGTTTTCAAGCCGCAGCGTACGCGTACATCGTAGGGCCAAATCCATGTTATGTGTAACCAAAATCGAAGTCAGCCCATGACCTTCGTGCAAGCGTTTAATCAGGTCAAAGACCCGTCCGGCCGTTATGCTGTCCAGGTCGCCGGTCGGTTCGTCGGCCAGCAGCATACGCGGCTGGCAAACCAGCGCCCTGGCCAGCGCCACGCGCTGCTGCTCGCCGCCGGAAAGCTCGCCGGGCCGATGGTCGCTGCGATCCTCCAATCCCACCTCGTTCAGCCACTTTGCCGCCGCCGGCATGGCCTCGCTCTTCCCCATCCCTCGCGCCAAAAGCGGCATGGCCACATTCTCCAGCGCCGTGAACTCAGGCAGCAAATAATGGAACTGCCAGACGTAACCGATTTCGCGATTCCGGAACGCTGCCGCCTCACGCGCGCTGAGCGCGGCCACGTTGGTTGACGCGCAGGTTACCGTTCCCGCGGAAGGCGTATCCAGCGCGCCCAGAATGTGCAAAAGCGTGCTCTTTCCCGCGCCCGACTGGCCGACAATCGCCACCATTTCGCCGGCCTCAACTTCGAGGTTGAGGTCCTCAAACAGATCGAGCGCGCCACGCGCCGTCTGGTACGTCTTGCGAAGGCCCTGAACCCGAATCACTGGAGAATCGGCTACCGGAGACCGGTCTGCATGGGAACCGGGCGCCCGCGACCTCATCTCCCGTGTTGCGCGGGATGCCTGGCGAGCAGCCGCTGGAGGGGTTTGCATCATCCGGTTACTGCCCATTTTACATGGCAGCGGGCCGTCTCCGCGCAATCTCCCGGACGGGGCACTAAGGATGCCGCGTCGGACAGTTACCACCGGCTCCGCTCGCCTCCGTTCCGCCCGCACGCTGGGCTCTAGGGTGTAGCGCCGGTCTCATGGCCGGGGTCCCCAACGACAGGTCTTCGTCGTTGGGGTGGGAGACCGGCTGTCGTGCGGGCGTCCTCGCCCGCACGCACAGAGACTCGCCAAACGCACGAAGCGGGAGCCGATCGTTCCGGTCCCCGTCTCTTTGAGCTTCACTCTCCTCGAACCGCCTCTACGCGCGGCTCAGCCCCACTTCTTGCCCAGCGCTTCGAGATTGGACTCGGCGAGATCTTGGGGCGTCATAACGACCCTGAACTTCACCTCGGCGTTGAAATTCAGAAACCACGGCTCGGCCAGCCGTGGAACGTCGGACGGCTTCGCCACGTCGACGATCAGAATCCCACCGCGTTTGCCTTCGCGCTCGCCAAAGTACGCAGCCTCTGGCTTCGCGTCGTCGAGAATCTTCTTCATGATTTGGCCCGCCGTCCCATTGCGAACTGCGGTGTTGAATGGTTCAAGCGGCAATTCAACCTGCATCATCATCCGCATCTTTCTACCTCCGGGCGCCGGGGAATTGCCTTGGGGGCAGGCGGGCGCCAATTCCCGGACGCTAAATGACCCTCGCAGCAAGTGTCAAAACAATTTTCGGAACATAGCCAGCAGAGGTTCGCCAGCGCAGCCCGCGTCGCGGGCAAAAGATGGTAGCCCCAGGCGCAAGCCTGGGGATGAAGGCCGAATCTCGCGTCGCCAGCCCGCTTCAGCGGGCGAAAGAACCACCGAATGTGTTCCTCAATTAGGAAACCACTCCCCTTGCTATCATCGAATCAATGGCCGCCGCATCCTGGCTGGCGCCCACGCAATCATTCTTTGTCCCCATGACTCCCGTCTCCCAAACCGCCGCATTAACAGCGGACCTCGCCGCGCCCCTCGCCGAATCCTCGCCTCATCCGCACGCTCTGCACGCCCCGTCTCCCGGCGCAACGGCCACGCTCATCCACGACCTCCGCGAACTCTTCAAGGTCAAGGTCGTCGGCCTCGTGCTCGTTACCGGTTGGGGCGGTTTCTACCTGGGATCGATGCAGTCCGGCATCTCCACCTTCCAGCGCGGCCTCATCGACACCCTGCTCGGCATCGGCCTCGTCTCGGCCGGGGCGGGCGCGCTGAACCAGGCCATCGAGCGCTCGACCGATGCGCGCATGAAGCGCACCGCCGATCGCCCTCTCGCCTCCGGCCGCTGGCCGCTCGCCGCCGGAATCCTCGCCGGCCTCTGCGCCATCGCCCTCGGCGCCGTCTGGCTTGCCCTTCACACCAACCTGCTCACCGTCTCGCTCGCTCTGCTCACCGCCTTCGTTTACGTAGCCGTCTACACCCCGCTCAAGCGCGTCACCACCATGGCCACCTTCATCGGCGCGTTCCCCGGCGCCATGGGTCCCATGCTCGGCTGGACCGCCGCCCGCGGCCGCATCGAGTGGCCGGCCGTCGCCCTGTTCGCCATCCTCTTCGTCTGGCAGTTCCCTCACTTCATGTCCATTGCCTGGCTCTACCGCGACGACTACGCCCGCGCCGGCATTCGCATGTTGCCCGTCGTCCAGCCCGACGGATGGTCCACCGTAGTCGAAGCCCTCTTCTACGCCGTGCTCATGATTCCCGTCAGCCTCGCTCCGTGGCGTCTCGGCCTCACCGGCGTGGTCTACGCCGTCCCGGCCATCGCGCTGGGCTTGGGTTACCTCGCCTACACCATCCGCTTCGCCCGCATCCTGCGTGCGCAAACCGAAGACGAGAGCCGCATGTTGGCCCGCGACCTGCTCAAGGTGAGCGTTCTCTACCTGCCGCTCCTCTTCACCACCCTCATGCTCTGCGCCCGCGCAAAGGGGTAGCGCTCGGGCCGCTTGCATTTGTACAAAGAATGGGTGCCCCAGGTCCCGATTCTGGGACCTGGGAACCACGAAAGTCTAAGGAAGCATGACCATGGCATCCACGTCCTCAACTCCCCGCTCCGCCCCGGCCATCGCCGCCATCCTCTTCATCAGCGCCGCCGCCTCGCTCTTCCTCTTCTGGCTCATCTATATTCATCCCGCCTCGGCCACGAGCGCCCAATATGCCTTCCTCCCCGCGCTCAACGCCGTCTTCAACGGACTCGCCGCCATCGCCCTCCTCATCGGCTACACCTTCATCCGCGCGCGCCGCATCCACCAGCACCGCGCCTCCATGATCACCGCCTTCGTCTTCTCCACGCTCTTTCTCCTCGGCTACATCGTGCACCACGCGCTGCACGGCGACGTGCGCTATCCCCTCCACGCCGCGTTTCGCACCTTCTATCTGTCCCTGCTCGCCAGCCACATCGTCCTCGCCGTCGTCGCCCTGCCCCTGGTCCTGGTCACGTTCTTCTTCTCGCTCTCAGGCCGAATCCCCCAGCACCGCCGCGTTGCCCGCTTCACCTTCCCCCTCTGGCTCTACGTCTCCGTCACCGGCGTGGTGACCTACGTCATGCTCCGCCTCGCGCTCGGAAGCTAATCGGGGCTTTATTGAGAACTGCATAAGGAATGTCCTGGCAGCCGCGCCGTAGGCGCAGTGTTTGTTAGCCCCGCGCTTTAGCGTGGGGAAAGCGGTATCCACAGATGCACTCCGGAGTCCCGTAGGGACGGCGCAAGGATATTACTTATGCAGGATTCAATAGCCCCGCCAATTCCGCTATTGAGAACTGCATAAGGAATGTCCTGGCAGCCGCGCCGTAGGCGCAGTGTTTGTTAGCCCCGCGCTTTAGCGTGGGGGAAGCGGTATCCACAAATGCGCTCCGGAGTCCCGTAGGGACGGCGCAAGGATATTACTTATGCAGGATTCAATAGCCAGCCGGAGGGAGCAGGGGCCTTCAGGTGTCAAGTTCCAGGACATGCTTTACGTTTTGTCTCTGGACATTCTTTACAGTTCGGGGTTTGCCAGCCACGGTTCGACGGCCGTCGAACCGTGGCTGGCAAGGTCTATTTCGCGGA